>CAIOAT010000001.1 GCA_903856085.1 Candidatus Omnitrophota bacterium
GTGACAAGTGATAAGCTTGGATATTTTGGCTATAACCATAATTATAAAGCATATATAGAAGTAATATCATTCGATCGACTTGTTAACGCCGCGAAAGAAAGAAACAGAGCTTTTTTTGATAAATTGGGATTACCTACCACATAATTAATAGGCAACCTCTAAGCAAAGTCCGAAATTCCCCTAAGCGAAACATCCTCCCGGGGTGCGTGCGTTTCTCATCTCGCTTTTGCAAAAGGCGAGTGCGCCGGGATAAACCGAGGAGGTGTAGCGAATGAAAGAGTCGTACGGTGAAGGGCTAGCACCCCACACCGGCCTTGAGTCATGCGCCGTTACTCGCAAGGGTAAGGGTGAAGCGTTGACAAAGGTACGTACAGGTCAGGTATTGAGCCGCGAAAGTGCATCATACTCCAGGGAGCCGACGCTGTTCGTAAAAGCGGAAGGCAATACTCTTAAGCCGATATTGCGAGGCAATGAGAGAACCTGCGCGGTCGGAGACCCTGCACATGTACGGAAACACTTCAATCGAGAACCGGGAGATCCCGTGTCTTCCCGCCAGCAACAAGGCGGGACGCATAGGGAAGTCGAAAGACAAACGCCTATGATGAACGGACATGGGAAGTCGGACAGGCTGGTAGTACCTAAGAAATCCTCGAACAAAACTGAGCATGTAATGGCGGTGGCGGAGAGGGTGGAGGGAAGCAGCTTGGCTAAAGGGAAACCGGAACAGTCAAACGCGTGCCGGACACAGTGCCGGGAAAGCGCGCACAGCAGACTGGATCGGGTACGGCAAGTAGCAAGAAGGAGCAAGGCAATGAAGTTCACTGCGCTTATGCACCACGTGTACCAGCCTGAAAGATTACGGGGGGCGTATTTCAGTCTGAAAAGAGATGCGGTTCCTGGGGTTGATGGGCAAACGTGGAGGGAATACGGCGGGGATTTGGATATAAGTCTCCAAGGACTTGCTGAAAGACTAAAGCAGGGAGCGTATCGAGCAAAACCCGTACGTAGAGCGTACATACCAAAGGCCGATGGGCGGCAAAGACCGCTGGGAGTCCCCGTGCTGGAAGACAAGATCGTCCAGCGCGCAACAGTCGAGGTGTTGAACGCAATCTACGAAACGGATTTTCTTGGTTTCTCTTATGGTTTCCGACCCAAGCGTAGCCAGCATAATGCGCTGGACGCGCTCTCGGCAGGAATAACCACAAGGAAAGTGAGCTGGGTGCTTGATGCAGACATTCGCGGTTATTTTGATACTATCGACCACGAGTGGATGTTGAAGTTCATCGAGCATCGGATAGCGGATCGGCGCATTACTCGGCTGATTCGGAAGTGGCTGAAAGCAGGTGTCTTGGAACATGGGGAATGGACACGCGTGGAAGAAGGAACTCCGCAGGGAGGAAGTGCTTCACACCTGCTGGCGAATATCTATCTCCACTACGTGTTTGATCTATGGGCCCAACAATGGAGACGAACGCAAGCGCAGGGTGACATGATTATCGTGCGTTTTGCGGATGATTTTATTGTTGGATTCCAATACAAGGCGGATGCCGAGGAATTTCTAAAGCAACTTCGAGAACGATTCGCGAAGTTCTCATTAGAGCTTCATCCTGAAAAGACCCGGTTGCTGGAATTCGGACGATGTGCGATTGAGTTCCGGCAAAGAAGGGGAAAAGGGAAGCCCGAGACGTTTGATTTTCTTGGATTCACACATATATGCGGGAAAACAAGAAAAGGAACGTACACGGTGTTTCGGCATACGTCGCGTAAGAGATTACAGGCGAAACTGAAGGAAGTTAAAATAAAACTCAGGGAGCGTCTGCATGACCCGGTGCCTGAGACAGGTAAGTGGCTGAGATCAGTAGTTAGCGGACA
Organism: Candidatus Omnitrophota bacterium; assembly: GCA_903856085.1. GTDB lineage: Bacteria > Omnitrophota > Omnitrophia > Omnitrophales > Aquincolibacteriaceae > Aquincolibacterium > Aquincolibacterium lacustre. Next base: position 1,873 of record CAIOAT010000001.1, read on the forward strand.
TGTGCGTTATTATGGCGTACCCACCAATAGCAGAGCCATCATCGCATTTCGATGGCAAGTGGCGCGCTTGTGGCATCGAACCTTGAGCAAGCGCAGTCAGAAGGGGAGTGTTCCACTAGAACGCATGAAACGCTACGTCGATCAGTGGCTACCAGTCGCGCGTATCTGTCATCCTTGGCCTTTGGTGCGACTCGGCGTCATTACCAAAAGCAAGAGCCTAGTGCGGTAGCTCCGCACGCTGGGATCTGCGGAGGGGGCTGTGGGCAACCGCAGTCCCTACTCCGACCATCAACCCTTCCTCCGGAAAAATTCCGCAATTCTTCTTGAAACTTTTTCCGCAGAAGCAGAGACTCTACGCATTCAATAGATTGGGAGCCCGGCCGACGCAAGTTACATGTCCCTTTTGTACTCGTGTGAGCACTACTCACAACCAAGGGAGGCTCCCCATGAAGAAAGTTGCGGTTGTATTTTTCCTTTTCGCCCTGATGCTCAGTGCGGTCTCTACGTCCGCCTATGCCTATGTGGCGCCTTGTTATAAAGACACTCTGATTAATAAGACAGGGGATTGGTTTGCTACGTTTGGCAAAAAGGGAATGGCAAAAAAACAAATCCTGACCAAGCGTAAGTACGACCGTGTTGTGGCTTGCACCTCGAAAAAACGGGCTTAGGAATGCTACAAATCTTTCAGGTCCCTGGTTCTTGAAGCGTTGGGAGACTGACCTATCACAAATCAATTGGGCAGGTAAACAAAGCGAGGCCTCCTAGAATTATGTAATTCTGAATCCTATCTGAAGCTTCTCTCTTTTCTTTTGGAATTTCTCTTAGTTCAATATATATAACCGTTTCCATCTTTAATTCCGTTTGACGCTTTTGGGACAGTAAACCCAAAATGAGCAGTCTACCCAATCCTCGCCATTACTTCCCCTGAGACACCAACCCTGGAAATTTCCCTCTTTAGGATATGTGCGAAACAACCGATATTTATGACTGGAATAAACCTTGTTTTGGGTGTGTTCTAACACCCGGAGGCTCGACTTTCAACGGGATTGAGGTCAGCGTAAAAAAGTGATTTTTTTTAATGGAAAAGGCAAAATAATGGCCTTAAAGAGATGAGGACAAACGTTCTATGATTTTTAAAAAAGCATTTTCGGTCCCATCGTGCCCTAATGTTCCTCCAAGCGCGTCCGGTCTTTTTTGGGGCCGAATTTTTTTCCGCACTTGTTTCCTTTGGGTGGAAAAATCATGAGCTACTATAAAATCCTGGGTTTGGACGTAGAGCCTTTTTCCACAAGTCCGGATCCCGGCTTCTTTTTTGAAACGAAGGAGCATAAAGCGGCGCTTTTCCGCTTGAGAGTTGCCGTCGATCTCAAGCGGGGCTTGAGTGTGGTGCTGGGAGACGTCGGAGTGGGTAAAACCACGCTGAGTCGCCGGCTTGCCCAGATCCTTGGCGAAGATCCCACGATGATTTTAAGAGTGGTCCTGAATCCCGACTATCTTTCGGAACATGAATTCCTGGCGGACCTCGTGGAAAGGTTCAACATTTCACCCGATCCTGTGGCGGGGCACCAGGCCACGACGCTGGACTACATGAAGTGGATCGAAAAATTCCTGTTTGAAAAAAGCATCACCCAGAGACAAACGGTCGTTCTCTTGATTGATGAGGCCCAGAAACTGAGCGATCCCTGTCTCGAGGTTTTGAGGTCTCTTTTGAACTATGAGACGAACGAGTACAAGACACTTCAGTTGATCCTGATGGGGCAGATGGAGCTATTGCCGCGCATCCGCCAGATCAAAAATCTTTGGGATAGGATAGCCTTAAAGCGTCTTTTGAAGCCTCTGGAAAAAGACGAGGTGAAAAAGATGATCGAATTTCGTCTGCAGCATGCGGGCTATCAAGGCCATAAGCCGTTGTTTACGGAGGAAGCCCTTGACAGTATTTGTGACTTTACCCAGGGCTATCCCCGGAAGATTGCGATGATTTGTCATGATGCCCTGGAACACCTGCTGATGCATAATAAGGAGTCGGTCGATTTGGAATCGGTTCGGATGCTTGCTCAAGAGTCATGGTAAGGATGGGGTCTTATGTCTGAAACCCTATCTCCCGAGGAAAGACTGTTTAAGGTCATCCAGCAGGGAAAAAGAGCCGCAGGGAAGGACAGCGGCGTTCCTGAGAAAAAAAAAGACGGATGGCTCGAAAGATCCCGGCGTTTCATAGCCTCGCACACCGCAGGGAAAGCGGGCTCGGACTGGAAAAAGAGCGTCTTGGCCAGGATCAAGTGGCCTGAGTTGGAGCCGGAGAACATCAACAAGGTCCTGGCTGTTGTCCTCGGAGTTGTTTTAGTGTTTGCCGTTCATGCGACGTTTGGGAAACGTAAGGATGTTGCGGCGATTGCGACTGCTGTGTCGAGGATCAAAGTATCGCCGGAAGAAGGTAAAAAAAGGGTAGAGCCTTTAAAGGAACTCTCTTTTTATCTCAATGGGGTGCGGGGAAGAGATCTGTTCCGATCCGGAGTGGCGGCTCCGTCTTTCGAAAGTGTTCAAAAAAGTTCCGAACCTGTCGCGAAGGCCCCTGAGAGCCTGAAGCTTCAGGGAATCTCCTGGGGGGATGTGCCGAAGGCCATGATCCTTTGGCAGAGCGGCAAAGACAGCAAAATGTATTTTCTGGTCGAAGGCCAGGCCCTTGGGACAACCGGTTTCAAAGTGACAAAGATATCCAAAAGTACGGTCACGGTAGATGACGGAAAAGAAGAAACGGTGCTTTTATGAGGGGATATTTCTCGGTCAAAACGGGCGTTGCGATCATCATCGTTTTGTTATTTTGGGTCCTCCCGGGGTATTCCGCGGAGGACATTGCCGGGGCCGATGGTCTGTCGCGCAAACCCATATCCGAATATTCTTTCCCGGGATTGCATAAGAAAATATCCCTGGATGTCCGGGAAATGGACATGTCGCAGCTCTTGAAATTTCTGGCGACCGAAGGGGATCTGAATATTATCACGAGCAAGTCCGTGGCGGGTCCTGTGAGCCTGCTGATCAATAATGTGACCATTGGCGATGCGCTGGAGCTGGTACTCGCCATGAACGGATTCGCTTATCAGGTCAAAGGAAATATCATTACGGTCATGACGACCGCAGAGTCGAAAACCATGTTCGGGGTCGAGTTCTATGATCAGCGGAAGACAGCCCTCTATCAATTGAAATACGCTTCTCCCAAGAATGTCGCCGCGATCCTCGCGAATGTAAAAAGTGACATTGGTAAAATAGTGTTCGATGACACCACGGGGACGCTTGTTTTGATCGACACTCCTGGAAAGGTCAAGGAGATGGACGCCATTATCCGGAAGCAGGAATTGCCCACGGTGTCGCGGGTCATGCCTACCGAGGTGCAGGTGTTTGAACTTCGGTACGCAAAAATAGAAACCATCAAGGATGAGATCGCTAAAGTTCTCACGCCGGAGATAGGTTCGATGCGCACCGATATCAGGACCAACAGTCTCGTGGTAACGGATTTGCCGCACGTACTCGCGAAAGTGGAGATTCTGGTCAATGCGTTTGATCGCAAGGTCCGGGAGGTTTTTATTGACGCCAAGATCGTCGAAGTGACGCTGAACGATAAATTCCAGTGGGGGGTGGACTGGTCCAAGGTGATCAAGGTTGCCGGAAAATTCAGCGCGTTGACGCTTGTGCCACAGGCCGGGTTTCCTCTTTTTCTGGATAAAGTGACCGGGATGGGCAAGATGACGGTTTCCACCACTTCGTCGAACAACAAACTGGACGTCGTGCTGGAGGCTCTCGATACGTTAGCAGAAACCCGGATAATTTCAAACCCGCATATTACGGTGGAAGAAGGAAAGGAGGCCAAGGTCGAAGTAATCGAGAAACAGCCCTATCAGGAACAAACGACCACGACCGCTACCGGGGGGACGACGACGAATGCGCTGAGTTACCAATGGGTCGATATCGGTGTTTCGTTAAGTGTCACGCCGCACATCAATCAGGACGGGTATATAAGTATGGTGATAAAACCGGTGGTAAGTTCCATCTCCTCTTGGTATGGAGGAGCACCTCAGGCTGCGGGGTCGGTTCCCGTGGTTAAATCGGCCAATGCGCAGACCAGCGTTACGATCAAAGACGGAGTGACGATCATTATCGCAGGGCTGGTGAAAGATAATAAAACAAAGTCTGAGGCCAAGATCCCGGTGTTAGGGAGCATCCCGTGGGTCGGGTGGGCATTCAAAAGGATCAATGACGAAGTTTCCAAGACAGAGACCATTGTGTTTCTGACCCCGAGGATCGTCAATGGGGAAGCTGCGTTCCTCTTGGAAAAAGATCAGCCGAAGCCGTTAAAAGGGCTCAAGCCGTAAACGCGGAACGGGTAAGCGGATAAACGGGTCGGCGAGTTAGCGGATGAACGGGTTTGTATAGAAGCGTCAAAGAGTCAGAGCGTCAGGGTAATGATTGAACGATGACACTTTGAAACTAGCTATGACACTAACAAAAGGTGCGCTATGAAAAAATGGATGATTCCTACAGTCATAATGATGTTCGGAGCGATATTCGTGGCAGGAAGTACGCAGGTCAAGGCTTCAGAGCAAGACGAACCGAAGGCTACGGGGATGCGCGCCGAATACGACAAGATCACCTCGGGAAAAATGAAAAGGTACGATGGACTCATGAGCGAGATCACGGAACTCCGGGACCGCATCGAGGAGCTTCTTGCCAAAGAACAGAAGCTTTCGGACGAGAAGAAAAAGGCCAAGAGCTCGCTTGCGGGGAGCACCCAAGCGGCGGAGATTGCCGACGAAAATGTCAAAAAGGCAATGGAGGACGCGTCAGGCGAGGATGAGAGGATGAGACGTTTTGCCGATGCGGTTGCGAAAGAAAGCGTCGCGCGCCGGAAAAAGATCGAAAAATTGAAGGCGGATCTTAAAGAAGCCAATGCAAGGATGAAAGAACTCCAAGACTCGAAGAATAAGACGGAAGCGGAGAATGCCACCCGGGACGCGGAGTACAAGGATGCCATGAATCAAGGGAATGCGGCTGAAGGGGAAAAAACCGCGCCTCAAAAAAACGCCTCAGGAACGGAGCCTGAATCAACGCGTCTGAAGACGCGCATAAGCGAGCTGGAAACGAAAGTACAGGAAGGTGAGCGTTTAAGACAGCAGTTGGCAGAAGAGATCCTGGCCTCTGCCGAAAAGATCCGGACCGTTGAAGAGGAGATCTCGGCGTTGGAAGGCGAGGATGCCTTGAAGACGAAAGAGCTGCGGACGAAGATCGAGAATTTCGACAAGACCGGGAGCGAAAACAAAAGGAAGGATCAGGCTCTTGAAGGTTTAAGGAAAATAGCTGGAGAAGCGAATTCGAAGATGTTGAAGGAAAAAACCGCGCTTCAAAAGGTCGATGAGGATCTAGAAAAAGCTTCCGGAGAAAAAATCCAGGCCGAAAAAGATCTGGTGGAGAAAACGGGTGATCTCAAGGTCCGGATCTCCGCGCTTGTTGTTCAGAACGAAAGGGACCAGGATCTGCTTCCGGAAAAAGCCGAGGCTAGCGAAAAGAATATGAAGAAAAGACTCAAACGCGCCGAGAGGGAGGTTGTAGAGCTCCAGCGGAAAACGGAAAAGGCTTTGATGGTCAATAAGGAATTTAAGGAGAAATTCGACAAAGAGATGATGAAAAAGCATTTTAATCTCGCTGTCGTTTATGAAATGAACGGGTTGTATAAGGACTCCGAAAAAGAGTATCTGGAATGCCTGAAGATAGATCCAGACGATGCGGATGTCCATTATAACCTGGCCATTCTTTATGACGACCGGCTGAACGAGAACAAAAAAGCGCAAAAACATTATTATAAATATCTTTCTTTTCGTCCTATCGGGGAATCGGGAGAACGCGTTCGGGACTGGATTTTGAGGACGGAGCTAGAAAGACGTTTCGGGAGCACGGTTCGATAAGGTGCGTATAAAAATTGTTTTGATCTTCATCCTCTCGGTGTTGATCCCCACCGCACTTCTCGCTTTTTTTGGCCTTCGGGCTGTCCAGAGTGAAAAAGCGATCCTTGAGAACAATATACGCCGGGTTTATGAATCGATGGCGGATGTGGTCGAGGATCAGATCAAGGATGCTTTGGCCGAAAAGCCGAAAGTTTTTCTCAAGGATCCCTCCAAAGTAGAAACGGTTCTCATAGAGCAAGCCTCTTTATTTCACTATCAGGTGAAAGTTCTGGATCGCTATGGGAAACCGCTGGGGGGAAAACCTTCCCCGGAGCTCGGCGCCCCCGTCCTCAGACAGGAGCTCAAAAATCTTCCGTACACGATCGCTGTTTATGAAAAATATCCCGTGCTTGTCAAAGGGCTCGAACTGAGGAAGAGCCGTCTTGCCTCCTATGTCGCCATGATCTTTCTCTCCGCGCTATTTGTTCTCGGAGGGAGTTTTTTCACTCTCGGAGTGCTTTCCCGCGAATGGCGTCTGACGGAGCTCAAGAGCGAATTTGTGGCGAGCCTGTCGCATGATCTGAGAAGGCCGCTGACCTCAATACGGATGTTCTCCGAGATGCTGAAGAACGGAAGCGTTCTGAGCGAAGAAAAGAAAAGTCAGTATTACAACATTATCTCCAGCGAGAGCGAACAGCTCACCAGCCTGGCGAACAATATCCTGGATTTTGCGCGTATCGAGCGTGGCCGTAAGCAGTATGAATTCAAATCGGAAGACGTGACGAAATTGATCCGGGATACGGTCGAGCGTTTTAAAACCTCCGTAGCGCACGAGGATTGCCGGATATCCCTGAACATGGATCCGGATATTCCTCTGCTGAGGGTCGATGCCGAGGCCATTTCCCAGGCACTTACAAATCTTATGACGAATGCTGTCAATTACTCGCCTGTTGAGAAAGATATTAAAGTCAACGTGCTCAAAAAGCCTCATGCCGTGGTCATTGAAGTGGCCGACCGTGGCCTTGGAATATCGCAAAAGGAGCAGAAGAAGATATTTGAAAAATTTTACCGTGTCGCGCAAAAAGAGACGGACGTGGAAGGCTCCGGCCTCGGCCTGACGATCGTCAAGCATGCCGCTAAAGCGCATCACGGAAAGGTACTCGTGGAGAGCCAGCTGGGACAGGGATCAAAGTTCTCTCTTGTTCTTCCGGTAGCTCATTAACTTATGGCATATAAAATACTCATCGTTGAAGACGACCGGAACATTATGACGGGCCTTGTGGATAATCTTGAGCCCGAAGGCTACAGCGTCATCATGGCCCGTGACGGAAGAGATGCGCTAAAGCAAGCGATGGAGAAGTTGCCAGACCTCATTATCCTGGACATTATGATTCCCAAACTGAACGGGTTTGAGGTTTGCAAGGAGCTCAAACTTCAGGGGAGCAAGGCGTCGATCATTATTTTAAGTGCTAAAGCGCAAGAATCAGACAAGGTGTTGGGGTTGGAGCTTGGCGCAGACGATTATGTCACCAAGCCCTTTAGCCCCCGCGAACTGGTGGTCCGGGTGAAGGCCGTTTTGAGAAGGACGGCCAACGGGGCGAAGGCGGAGGACTTTTTCGAATTTGACGGGATCAGGATCGACTTCCGGAAATATCTGATCCTGAAGGCCGGCAAAGAGATCCCCCTGACCGCCAGCGAATGCGAGATCCTGAAAATGCTCGTGTCCAGTCGCGGGGAGCCGGTCTCCCGGCATACGCTCCTGGCCAAGATCTGGACGGATGAAAAAGTGACAACGCGGACGATTGATACGCATGTATGGAGCCTCAGGGAAAAACTGGAGAAAGACCCTTCAAATCCGGAACATATTCTGACCGCGCACCGGATCGGTTATAAGTTCGTGGAGTGAAACGGTCCCGATACCGATCAATCGAACTCGCGCATCGGCGAACCCGTAACAAACGGGAACAGAAAAGGCGAAGTGCTTTATGCAAAACAAAGAGTCTGTCTACCCTAAAGACTGGATGGCGAAAGGGGATAATGATTGGGATGCCGCCAGGATTTTGCTGGAGGCTGGCAAACTGGAACTTGCTTCCTTTCATATCCAGCAAGCCATCGAAAAAAACTTGAAAGGGTATCTTCTTTCGAAAGGATGGAAGCTCAGGCACATTCATGAGTTGGACGAACTTTTAGACGATGCCGCTGTCTGTCATTCAGGGCTTAATGAGTTTCGCTCTTTGTGCGAGTTAGCCACGGAGTTTTATGTTGAAGAAAGAGCTCCTTTGCTTATCACGTCGAAATTCAATAAGGAGGAATTGGAAAAAGTGTTGAAACAAGCCAAAGAGCTAATAGAATTGATTCGGCGGATAGCGTAGCGGGTGGACGAGTTAAAACGGGTAAGTGGGTAGCGGAGAGAGTAGAGCGAATAGCGGGAGAGTGTCAGAGAGTCAAAGCATCAGAACCGTAGAGGGAAAAAAGATGAATAAACGGGAGTTGATAAAGAGGTTGTCCGGGATCGAGTGGGATGACTTTGAGGTGAAAGCGGCCCGGCGCGAACTGCCCAAGGACATTGTCCGGACCGTTTCGGCGTTTGCCAATACGAAGAGCGGCGTGCTTGTGTTCGGTGTTGAAGAGGCGGGCGGGAAGTATATTGTTTCCGGCGTTGAAAATCCGGACAAGGTCCAAAATGATTTTATCACGCTCCTGAGGGGCGAGAAATTCAACATACCCCTCTCGTCCAAGGGCGATGTTCATTCTATGGACGGCAAGATCGTTCTTGTCTTTCGAATTGAGGAAATGCCCCGGCAGGCCAAACCGATCTATTACGGCGGGGATATTCGCAACACCTTTATCCGAATGGGCGGAAGTTCGCAGAAAGCATCCAAAGGTGAAGTCGAACGCATGCTTCGCGAGGCAAGTGAGCAGACCAGTGACAGTATGCGTTTGGATGATTTCACCATGGACGATCTGGACGCTGAGGCGATCGCGATGTTCAGGAGAGCTTTAAGCCAGGAACGGCCCAACCATCCTTTTGTCTCTTGCGATAAAACGGAGATGCTTCTTGGCTTACAGGCGGTCGCCAAATTGAAGAAAGGCGGGTATTGCCTGACCGCAGCCGGACTGCTTTTATTTGGCAAGGAGATCCGGATATTGAATCAGTTTCCTTCCTATTTCATTGATTTTTTGGTGATCCCTGCCCGTCAAAATGAGGACGCCCAGACGCGCTGGGTAGAGCGGTACAGTTCGGAACAAGGCATTATCCAGACCTATGTGCAGGTTTATGATCGGCTGAGAAAACGGATCCCCGTGCCCTTCGCATTAAAGCCGGACGGGTATACGCGCAATGACGCGCCACCCTCCGCTCAGGCCGCGCGTGAGGCGCTCGTGAACCTCTTGATGCATATGGATTATTTTGATCCCAAAGGCGCCGTGGTGAAGTGTTACGACGATCAGATACTGTTTCGCAACGCCGGGTGTTTACGGTTTCCTCTGGAACGTATCGATCAGCATATTACCGAGCCGCGTAATCCAATCATCGCAAAAGCATTTCGTTTACTGGGGTGGGCGGATCGTACGGGCGAGGGGATTACAAAGATGACCCAGAGTTGGATGGGTGCGGGGTACGCGAAGCCCGCATTTAAGGACGATAAGACGATCAATATGTTCGAGGTTGTATTCCCTCTGGTTATGCAAGGCGACCGTACCCCGCAAGCACCCCACAAGCACCCCACAAGCAACATACAAGCACCGTACAAGCACCGTACAAGCACCGTACAAGTACCGTACAAGTCGGATATTGTCCGGTTTTGTGCCCAGCAGCGTTCTTTAAAAGAAATTATGGATCATTTTGGGTTCAAAAATCGGCCTCATGTGTTCACGGAGTATATTTCTCCTTTGATGGAAGAAGGACTGATCGCACTGATGATCCCTGATAAACCCACGAGCCCTCGGCAAAAATATGTGGTTACGGAAAAAGGACTGACGGTAAAGCAATCGGAGATCGGATGAATGGGTAGATGGATTAACGGGTGAACGAGGGATGAAGGACGAGGGACGAAGAACAGGAAAGAGGCCGAGAGTCAAAATATCAAAGTGTCAAAGCTGTGACACTATGACTCTCTGACACTCGCTTAATCTTGACAACTTCTTGATGATTTCTTGGCGGTGTCCTGACAACTCTTTTGCCGGGGCGGTGTACGATAGAAGCAGGGGACAGAGAGCAGGGTACAGGGATCAGAGGTCAGTGAACCCTGAACGCTGGATCCTGAAAAAGGGGTAGAGAAATGAAATATTCGGGGAACAAGAATGAAGGAACAGAGCACAGGGTACAGAAAAATCTGACCCCTGACCCCCGAACCCTGTACCATCGTCGCTTTTTAGTCTGTCTCTTGATCACCGTTTTATGCTTGACCGTTCCCTGTCCGCTGAACTCTGTTCCTGCGTCCGCGTCCGGATCGCCAGAGGTCAACACACGGGCCGTTTTTGCGGCGCCTCTTATCTGGCGCGTCGGAGGTGGCGGCAACACTTCGTTCAAGAACGCCTTGTTATCCAAGGCCAGCCTCGCCGAAGATGGTTCGGTGATGTCAACCGGATCCGGGAGCGTCTGCGAACTTGATACACCCTATGCAACTGAAGATCCCGTAGCCCGTCTGTCCGCGACTTGGGCCTTTACTGGCCAGGTAACCCTGGAAGTAAGCGCGACCGGAAACCCGCAAGACTATGTCAGGGTAGTCAACGGCGTGCCCCTTCAACTTCAGGGACAAGCGATGGGTTCCCGGATCAAGTGGCGGGCGACCCTCGCGGCCCAAAGCACGCTTTCCCAAGTACGGATTGGCTACTCCGGCCTTTCTGCTGGGACAGACAGCTTTGGAAACGAGCTCTTGTCCGGATTTAAAGCGCGGAAACAGATCTTCCTCAAAGGTTCCTCGGTGGGGGACCTTTTCCAATATCAGATCTCCGTAAAAGTGGGCGAATCCGCGAAGACTCCCGACACCTGCGACTTTAAACTGGACGGCGGTATTCTCTCGGACTTCAGGGACGTCAGGTTCACACTTGCCGACGGAGAAACGGTGCTCCCACATTTTCTTGAAGGCGTGACCGGAACGGCCCCGGACCGTGTGGCGACCTTCTGGATCAAGGCGCCCGAGATTCCCGTGGACGGTCTTTCCTTTTACATGTACTTCAGCCGCTCGGCTGCCGAAGACATTTCCAGCGGCGAAAAGGTCTTCGATTTTTTTGAGGATTTCGCCGGCGCGACGCTCGACCCCGAAAAATGGAAGCTCACGCTCGGAGACAAAACCGGAACGGCCGTTCCCGCGGATTCCCTTCTGGCCCTCAAGAAAGCCAAGATTACCACCGCTCATTATGAATTCACCAACGGCGTTTTGGAGTATCAAGCCCGCGTTGCCGCAAACGGCTCGGTGGCGGGCATCCTCCGCCAGACCGCGGAGGGAAATAACGACCTCGTCGCCTACGCCTCGACTTTAGCCGGCTCGGAACATGCCGTCGCCAAAAGCGGGGATGTTGTGGTGAATGACCCCAAGCTCGTCACCCCCGGAGTTTTTTACGTCTACAGGATCCATAGCGATGCGAAGGGAGACCTGGTCTTCCAGAGATACGCCGAAAACGGCGAAGGCGAAGCGCAGGCGGAAGTGAAGTATGCTGCGGGAGTGAGTCTGGCGTCGCCCGTGGGCTTGTCCTCCTCGAATCAGGAGCTCGCAGTGGAATGTTCGTGGATACGGACACGCCAGGATATCATCCCGGCCCCGCAAGTCGACCGGGAAAAGACCGCCGCCGGAATTCTGGAGCCGGTCGATCTTCCCGAGTTTTATCATGTCGTCACGGCTCCGGACGGAAATCTTGTCGCATCCGAGAACACCTCGGACGGGTTTTATGTTTCCAGGCGCATCAGCCCGGGGTTCGAGGTCCGGATACTGAAATCGTCCTGGGAGACCGAACCGGCCAGAGGAAGCTTTGTTGACGTCGGGGTCGCGACCAAAGAGGACGGTGAATTTTACGCTGGGTGGGAGAACGGCAAGACGCGCTACGTCTCCCGGAAAGAATTTGATAAAGGAAGCCAGCTGAGGTGGAAAGCGGAGATCAAGGGACAGGGGGCAGGGACGAAGGAAGAGGGACGAGGGACGAAGGATGAAGGGCCGGGCGCAGAAAAAAGCCCGGAGCTCAAAAAATTTTCTCTGAATTTTTATCCCGGCACGATCCGCGTGGTCCTGCCCAACGGCGGCGAGAAGATCACTTCCGGTGCGAAATACAGCATTTTCTGGAATGCGGAAGGCTATGACCCGGAATATCCGATGGAGGTCGCGTATTCAAAAGCCGACGGAACAGAGTTTAACGTCATTGCCAATGCGGCCAATCATTTCGGCGATTACACATGGAATGTTCCGGAGGGGCTGTCCGGCGAGGTCCTCATTAAGGTTTCAGACGGGGTTACCCCAGACGAAGTTTTTGACGTTTCCGACAGGGCATTTTCTATTGTCAGCGCCGGGTCGAACACCGCGCAAAACCAGCAGACGGAAGGGGTCGCCTCAGGAGCAGCCCAAGGTCAGGATGAAAGCAAAACGCCAGCGCTGGAAGAAAAAGGGAAGGTCCCGGAAAAAAAATCATATGAGATATTGGTTAAGCTCGGTGACAATGTTCTGACTGATCCCGAAGCGGACAAAGGATCCTTTAAGGAAGGCGACATCGTGATGATCAAGCCCGCAGGCTATCTCTGGGGCAAGGAAGAGCGGCAAAAGTTTCTGATAGTTCAGGCCCGCCTCACGGAGCGGGAAGCCGCGGACCTCGTAAAACCCAAAGAAGTGGTCACTGTCGATAAGTCGGGGAAGACGAAGATCAAGATCGTGAGTAAACGCCGGTACAAGCTGAACCTTCTGAAAGCGGATATGCTGGGCAAGAAAGATGACGCGCTCCACGGCCGGCTGAAGACAAGGCCGGAAGTGAAACGCGAGATGTTAGAAGAGAAAAAGTAGGATAGGGGATAGGACACAAAGCGTCAGAATGCTTTGACACTGTGACACTTTAAAATGAAGCTATGATACTCTGACACTAAAGAGGATGTGACAATGGAAAAACTGACAAAGGTAGCAATTCTGATTTTTCTGGCACTGATCGTCGCGGGAGGCAGCGCGTACGCCAACAACGTCCGTGTGCAGAACGTCGCGCTGTACCAGAGCCCCGGGCAGCCCGCCGGGACGATCGACATCAAGTTCGATGTGATGTGGGATAACTCGTTTAGCGGAACGGATGGTAACGGCCAGTCGTATTTCGACCGTGCGTGGGTTTTTGTGAAATACTGGAACAGCGCTTCGCCAACGAATACCGCGTGGGGGCATGCGACCCTGACTACCGGCGGTACATTAAGCACTTATAGCACCACGTCGGGCGCCGGAATAAGCGCGGACGGGATGGGCGCGTTTGCCGCTCCCGGCCTAAACCAGACGGTCCGCTGGAACTACACCGCGAACGGTCTTTCGACTGCAGACAATACTAAGGTGCGCGTAATGGCGATCGAGATGGTGATGATCCCGACCGGTTCGTTTTATGTCGGCTCCGGCGGGACCGGCATCGAATCCGGAAGTTTTACTGATGGCTCGTGGTCAAGCGGCGCGACGATTCCCTTTAAGATAACAAGCCAGGGCGCTATCACCATCAATACAGGCGCCGGGAATCTATGGGGAACCTCTACGACCGGAAACAACACGATCGGCCCTGCCGGCGCCACGAACGCCGCATTTCCCACCGGCTACAACGCGTTTTACTGTATGAAATACGAAATTTCGCAGGGCCAGTATGTGGATTTTCTAAATACTCTCACGAGAGAACAACAACAGGGCCGAATCGGGACCAGCATTGCCTCCGCTGCCACTTCGGTAACGAATATTTATGTGATGGCGAATGCCGCGACTTTGACCAATCGCAATACGATCGTCTCTCCGGCAAGCATTACGGCCAGTGTCCCGATACCTTTTTCCACAACGACACCCCACCGGGCCAGTAATTTTTTAAGCTGGGTGGATCTTTGTGCGTATGCGGACTGGGCGGGCCTTCGTCCGATGACCGAGCTTGAATTCGAGAAGGCGGCCAGAGGAGGAAGCCCGACGAATAACGCGGTAGCCAATGAATTCGCATGGGGCGATGCGGTAGCCTTCGGCACCGCCTACACGCTCACGAATGACGGGACGTCTCAGGAAGCCGCGAGCAATCAGTCCACAACCGTTGGGAATTGTGCTTACAGTAGTACGGCAGGAGGAGCCATAAGTGGTCCTTTACGTTGCGGTATCTTCGCCAATGGTACCACCTCAAGGGTGACGTCAGGGGCCTCTTATTATGGCGTGATGGAACTTTCCGGAAATGTGTGGGAAAGACCTGTCTCGGTTGGTGAAGCCACCGTTGGGAGATTATTTACGGGAACTCACGGGAACGGAATATTAGGCGCAACCGGAAATGCCACAGGCGCTGAAGTTTCCACTTGGCCCGGCACCAGCGCGCTTGGCTCGGGCTTTCGCGGCGGTAGTTGGACCCATGTTACATCGATCGCCCGTGTCTCGGACCGTGGCCTCGCGGCTTTCACGTCTGACTCTCGGTTCTCCTATTACGGCGGGCGTTGTGCGAGGACTTCCCCTTAGTTTTTTGCTCTTTTGATCTTTTAGTTTTGTTTTTTTTAACGTCAGTTCAAGAAGTCCCGCCGATGGCGGGACGAA
>CAIOAT010000002.1 GCA_903856085.1 Candidatus Omnitrophota bacterium
AGGGCAGCTTGATACACGTCCCATCTTTCATGGTCAAAGTAGCCAACTTTTGGCTTTTCTACTTCACAATCTTGTTGCATAGAATTTCATAAAAAAAGTTGATAGAGAGCGCTCATTCGTTTAAACTGATTGGTTCTTAATGACAAACGGTAAAAACTTATGGACTCTCTATCGCGCAACATTTTAACAGTTCTGTTCCCTTTTTCTGTACTTTTTTCCAAGCCTTCCTGGAAAAAAGCCCTTACCTTATTGCTAGGAACTCTCTTATGCACTGGAAAAAGAACCGTTTGCGCAGCCTTGCGCGCGATGGGACTTGAGCGTGAAGCGGGGTTTTCAAAATACCACCACCTCTTAAACCGGGCTGAATGGTCGTCTCTCAAAGCAGCGAAGATCTTATTCTTTATGTTGCTTATCCTCGTCTGCGATCGGCTCCCTTTGGTTCTGCTCATTGACGAAACATTGGAGCGTAGACGTGGCAAGAAGATAAAAGCCAAGGGATATTACCGAGATGCGGTTCGATCGTCACAGTCTCAAGTGGTCAAAGCCATGGGTTTGAAGTGGCAGGTTATGGCTCTCTCTGTGAAATTGCCGTTTATGTCGAGAGCGCTTGCATTGCCTTTTTTGAGTGTATTGGAGCCTTCTAAAAAATGTGATGAAGCGAAAAAACGTCGGCACAAGACCTCATTAAAATGGGCGAGTCAGATGGTTCTTCAGGTTCGTCGATGGGCAGGAAAGGCACGTTCACTAATTCTCGTTGGCGATGGAGGATATGCTGCGGGGCAGTTGGCTCTGGACTGTATCTGTGCAGGGGTTACCCTTGTTTCGCGACTGAAGATGAATGCAGCCTTGTTCGATTTTCCAGACGAAAAGCGTCCTGGTCAAAGAGGGCCTACTGCACAGAAGGGCGTCAAATTGAAAAATTTTAAACAGATGCTACCCCTGGAGGGATTGCCTTGGAAAGAAATGGAGGTAGTAGGCTATGGCGGAGAGAAACGAATAGCTCGAGTCCTTTCTAACACGTGCATGTGGGGAGCTGATGGAGCAACTCCTATACCAATTCGATGGATTTTAGTGGCGGATCCCACAGGAAAACTGGACCCCCTGCCCCTTATGAGTACAGACCCTCTTATGACACCGGAACGTATGATCGAGCTATTTGTGGATCGATGGGGCCTTGAGGTCACATTCGAAGAGACACGAGAACATCTCGGCGTAGAAACTCAGAGGCAATGGTCGGATCGAGCAATAGCTCGATCGACCCCTGTACTAATGGGGCTATACAGTTGTGTATGCTTGATGGCAAATCGATTGGGGCAGGTAGATCTGCTTAAAATAGAGACGACAGCTTGGCACCAAAAAGAGCGCGTCGCGTTTTCCGACATGTTAAGGGCCGTTCGCATAGTAATATGGAGAGATAATTTAATTTCCAGGAAGGCCAAAATCACCCCTTCCATGGAAAATATAACTCCAGAAATGCTGAGTTGGGCAGATGACATAGTGAGGCGAGTGCTTCAGGCTGCTTGAGCTAGGTCATTAAAAGTTGCAAAGTCGAGCTTAAGAATTGGAACGTTAAAGTTGATGAGAAGTCCGATTTCTTTCCCTGAGAAGCGAAGACAAGTCAAAAGCTGAGCTTCATGAACAGGGAGTATCGTCTCTATTGCAGCCGCAATAATTTTATGAGTTAACTCTTGATGGAGATACATAAACTGTCTTTTTACGAAAATTTTCTTTTAAAAAGAGTCTACTCATCTATACGAAATTTTTCTACCGGGAATTGCTGTATTGCGGCTTTTGTTGTTGATCGTTTGGGGGGTCGAAAGTTTTCCTTATATAGGTGGGCATGACCCCT
>CAIOAT010000003.1 GCA_903856085.1 Candidatus Omnitrophota bacterium
GAGGCAATGCACATGGAAAAAGAAAATCTTACAACCCAGCAATGGGATTGGATTGGGGAGCATCCGGCCAGGGCCTTGAGTCCTGAGGTCCAAGCCCGGATTTTTTCTCGTGAATCTCACGTCACAAATCCTGCGACTTGTGTTTTTTCTTCGAAGTCGACTGGGAAGAAAATCATCGCTCTTACGACAGCCTTCGTATTCCTCTGGTCCATGTGTATCACTCCCGTGATGGCTGAGACCATCAACCTTCAGGGGGGCAGTGTTGAAGTGAATGTCCAGGACAACACGACGAACTGGAACGTGACGGGGAATCCGGTGTGGAATATGCCTGAGTTTAATGTCGCGCAGGGGAGTATTTTTAACATTGCCGGTCTCGGGGCGGGTTCCAGCCTGGCGCTTCTTGTAAACGGCGGTTCGGCGTCCAATATTTTCGGGACCATGAATTTATCCAATATCGCTTTTATTCTCCAGAACATTGCAGGGATCAATATTGGCTCAAGCGCCATGATTAATCTCTCGAATGCTTCTCTTATTGCTTCCACGTTACCGCTCAACTTGAGCATGACGGATTTTCTCAAAGAGAATTACCAGTTCAGCGGTCAGGGCGGGTTCCTATCGAACGAAGGCCATATTCTCGGCGGCAAAGGAGATCTTGTCGCACTGATCGCCAACGCCATTGAGAACAAGGGAACGATCGAAGTGCCGATGGGCACCGTGGCCCTGGCTGCCGGGAAGACCGTGACGGTTGGTATTTCAGGGGATGGTCTGGTGTCGATCGGTGTGGACGAAGCGACCGCCAATGCTTTGGGTCTTAAAGACCAGATCAAGAACACGGGGACAATCCAGGCCAACGGCGGTCACGTGATCCTTAACGCCAAGGCCGTGGATGGTCTTTTTGAAAAGGCGATCAATATTGCAAAAGGAAGCAATTCAGTCGCCGCGGTCATCGCCGATGACGGGAAGATTGAATTCGTAGCCCAAGGCGATGTCACGAACACCGGAACTCTTCAGGCGAAACGCGGGAAAATCGAGATGGATGTGAAAGGTGATATCGAAACGATGGGAAATCTCGAAGCTGCTTACTTCCGAGAAAAAGCCGCAGCTTTCCGCATCGGCGGCGATTATCACGTCGATCAATCGTTTCATGACAACCTCGATAATGCTCTTACGTATGTTGCGAACGCGAATGTTCATGGCACGATCAATGACATCGCCAATATCATTGTCAATGCCGAAGTCACGCTGACGTTGGATGCCGATACGACGTTCAATGCGGACAGTGACGCCAACGGTACCGGAGCATTCCTGATGGACGCCACTGCGACAATCTTGGGCAGTGGTTACAATCTCACCTTCACGGCGAGTGAAACCTCCACATTCGGAAAGATCAGTAACATTGGAAATTTGACACTGAATGCTCAAAAGGATGTGGCAACGTATCAGGTCCGAAATGCAGTGCAGATGAATGGGGACCTGACCGTGAATGTTGGTGCGACCTTCACCGGCGGCTATGATGTCACTGTGAATGGTGGCGATGTGACAGGCGACGGAACGATCGACTTGAGCGGCGGAACATTTATTTTAACTGGGACCGGAAATTTCGGAGGAAAAACAAATTGGTCTTTTGCTGCGCTTAGATTTGGTGATGGCACTACCGAAGGAATTACCAAAAAAAACGGCCCCAATAAAGTAACAATTTTGGATGGACTAGATATCAAAGAAAAACATGAGCTTCAAGCAGGAACAAGCACCTGGGACCTTTCCTGGGGAGGTGGGTATTTGACGGATGTGATCCAAATCACTGCCGGGACTAACCATGCTCTGGCCTTGCTCGCATCAGGGATCGTCAAGGCCTGGGGCAACAACGAGGCGAGTCAGCTTGGAGATGGAACGACTCAAAATCGTTCGTCACCTATTACAGTGCCGGGGCTTTCCGGCGTCAAAAGCGTTGCAGCGGGAGGTAATTCATCTTTTGCCATTAAGGCGAGCGATGGAAGCGTTTGGGCGTGGGGTTTTGGCAACTGGGGACAACTCGGAGACGGAACAGGCGCAGATCATTCAAGCCCCGTTCAAATACCGGGTCTCTCAGGCGTTGCCAGCATCTCGGCAAATCTTTACCACACGCTTGCCCTCATGGCCGATGGCACCGTGAAATCTTGGGGATATAACGGAAACGGGCAACTCGGGGATGGAACAAACGCCTTTATCCGTTATTCGCCTGTCACGGTTGTGGGTTTATCCGGAGTCACTGCCATTGCAGCAGGCTTCTTCCACTCACTTGCCCTTTTGTCTAACGGGACGGTTAAAGCCTGGGGGGATAACACGTATGGCCAGCTCGGAAATGGGACCAATACGAGCTCATCAAGTCCCGTAACTGTAGATGGAATTTCCACCGCCACCCAAATCGCTGCGGGAGAATACCACTCTCTTGCTCTTTTGTCAGGTGGCACTGTGCAAGCCTGGGGCGCCAACAATACAGGACAGCTCGGAGATGGAACTAATACAAACAGAACAACGCCGGTGACCGTGCTTGACCTTTCTGGAGTCACCCAAATCGCGGCCGGTTCAAATTTTAATATTGCGCGTCTATCGGACGGCACTCTAAAAAGTTGGGGGAGTAACTTTGATGGGCAACTCGGAGATGGTACGACCACGGCACGATCAACACCTGTCACGGTACCTGGAATCTCAGGAGTGATCGGAATTGCCACGGCCTCTCGCGGGGGAGCCTTTTCACTGGCGCTTTTACCTAATGGGACAGTCAAAGGATGGGGTATGAATAATTGGGGTCAAATCGGAAATAACAGTCCCGTTAGTTTTGTCACTTCACCGAAGACCTCAGTATCGGGTTTGGGCGGAATCCATTTGACGGACATCTCTCAGATTGTGGCGGGGGATGGCCATGCCTTGGCTCTCAAAACCGATGGTTCGCGGGTTTACGCTTGGGGAGACGGAGGGTCGGGTCAATTGGGCTATGGTCTGACAGATACCGCATTGACAGCTGTCGAAGTGATGAATCCGGACGGGACAGGTCCGTTGACTGGGGTTAAAAAAATTGCGGCGGGATTTTATCATTCTCTGGCACTTATGTTCGATGGCACCGTTGTGAGTTGGGGACGAAATGATCGAGGCCAACTCGGAGACGGGACAACATCTAGCCGCCTTTTGCCGGTCGCTGTCCTCGGCCTTACGGGAGTTCTCGATATAGCCGCTGGCGCTTGGCATTCTCTCGCTCTAGTTGATGATGGAACAGGGCACAAAACGGGGACTGTCTCAGCTTGGGGGATTTTTGACGGTACATCACCGGTTATCATAGGGGGACTTTCCAGTGTCACAAGCATTGCGGCCAGTTACATGCACTCGCTGGCCCTTTTATCCGACGGCACAGTCAAAGCTTGGGGTTATAACACATACGGGGAACTTGGAGACGGAACTACGATCTCTCGGTGGAGCCCCGTGACCGTATCGGGGCTTTCCAATGTTAAAAGCATTGCGGCCGGCATGGATCATTCCATGGCTATTTTGAACGACGGTACCGTAAAAACTTGGGGACATAATAATTACGGTCAACTCGGTGACGGTACCACCACGGACCGGTTAACGCCCGTGACTGTCACGGATCTTTCCGGCCTTTCCGTTAAAAGCATTGTGGGTGGAGTTGAATATACCTTAGCCTGCTTGGAAGATGGCACCGTTAAAAGTTGGGGAGGCAATTGGTACGGTCAATTGGGTGACGGAACGACCGCTACCCAAACCAGACCGGTCACAGACTCAGCGCTTTCGGGTGTGACGGCTCTCGCGGCCGGAAATGGTTACTCCTTTGGGGTCTCTTCTTCCGATGATGTTAAGGCTTGGGGATTCAACTACTACGGGGCTCTTGGTATTAATCGAACCTCATTTCAGGAAGTTACCCCCCAGTATGTCGTCACGCTGACGCGAGCCCCTTTTATTAGCGAGGGCACTTTCACAGCGCAGGATTCCACGTTTACTTATTCAGGGGGCTATGCCTTTGGCCGTGTTGTTACCACGGTGGTGGCCAATGTGGAATACCATGACCTCGTTTTGAAGTACACTCTGAATAATTACGTTCTTCCGCTCGTGGACAAAACGTTATTAAACAATCCGTCCGAATCAGATTTTGATCCCTTAGTGACGGGGAAATTGACGTTTTTGGGTGAACATCAATCGGTGTCTGATATTGATGTAGCGGCTGCGAGGCAGGCGCTTGCGGATAAAGATGCATCAGCCCGAGCGTTTGAGGCGATGATGCAGGCACACATGGGGGATAGATCTTTGGCGCTTGATTTCTTTTCGCAATTTTTCAGTCCGGATCGGGCGATGAATTTCACGACGGATGTCAGAGTCCAGGAAGGCGCGGTGTATACGCTGGACGGTTTGAGCGAGATGTCACTTTTGACGCAGGGGGAATCCTTGCGCGTAGCTTTCAAGGAAAAGAAATCGGAATTGACCCGGATGGAACCAAAAGAACTGGAGACGAAGCCCCTTCAGCCGGTTTCCAACCCTGTGATTGTTACGGGAGATAACCCGTTAGAGCCGAGGGATCTGTTGTCCGGACAGTCCAAGGCGGCCACGCCTGTAGTGATGCGAGATGATGAAACCGCCGGGCGTTACGGGACATTGAAGAATCCCGGAAAAGACGTGTTTGTAAAATGTGCGGGAGGGGAATGGCAGGCCGCGAAGGACGGCATGGTAATTATGCCGGGCGATGTAGTGAAGACCGCCTCAGCTGGTTCCGTGGAAGTGATGCTGGATGGCGGTAAGGTCGGGCACGTGGAGGTTAAGGCTGGGAGTTTATTCCGTATCAACAAAGCTGAGACGAATCCCGCGACGGGGGAGAAGACAACGCTTTTGGAATTAGCCGTCGGGAAATTGATCGCCCATGTCGAAAAACTTCAGGGCAATTCCAAGTTCGAGGTTCGCACTCCGACCGCACTCACCGGCGTCCGTGGCACTGTTTTCGAAGTGGTGGTTAAAGAAAAAGCCTAAAACCGGGTAACGGGCAACGTTAGGCGCCAAAGCCTTTTTGTTGTTTTGCGTTTCCCGATTACCGTGTCAAAGTTCTTAAGTCCCCATGGTTTTCCACCGATATTAAGAGTACACGGCCCTTGTCTTGGATTCTAATTTTTAGATGGAAGGGCTGCCCCAATTTCATTTTTAATGAAATTGATAGGAATTGGGATTGAAGTTGAAGCTGAGGTGTGCTTTTAACCTCGAGGGTCGGAAGCTATGGTAACTTTCCGGTCAATTCTTTCTCAGTGGATATTTACGGTAGCGATCTTTTGCGTCAGTTTTACTTCCTTGGGGGCTGCTTTTGCTCCTCTTAGTCCCTCTTTCTCAGGGTCTCTCGATTCGATGCGTTTGAGTTTTTCCATGGAGTTGAGGATCGTTTCGGGTCCAGGGGAGACCCAGTCTCCTTCTCGCCGCGACTCGGTTTTAAGTCGCTTGGAAGAACGGATCCTGACTCATCGCGCAATCTCTGTTTCCGCTTAAGATTCGCTGGAATTTTCCTCAAAAAAAGTCATAATGACTGCCCAAGCCCACGTTTCTTTTTTTAGAGGGCGACTTGGGCTGTTCCACTGCTCATCAATCTCAGCAAAGTTGAAATTCGGTCAGTCCAAACTATGATTTGGAAAAGAAACAAAAAGTTCGGGCTGTCATAGTTACCCTTTTTCAAAATGAAAGAGAATAATAACGCTATGTCTTATCGATTTGTTTGCAATCACTGCGGAAAAAAATTTGAACTCGAGAGCCCCGAGGCTAAGGAGTGTCCTTCCTGTTTTTGGAGTTCGTCCGTTAAAAGGGAGGACGAGTTAGCTTCTGAGAAAAAGGGCTTTTCCCGTTCTTCCAAAGAGGTCGCCTCAAAGCCAGGCCATAAAGTTTTTTTTGGGAATATAAAATATCTCTTCCGCGCATTGCTCTTCATCGTCCTTCTCGCTGCGGCCGGATTTTTAGCTTATAAAGCTTACAAGCTAGTCACCTCGTCTTCTCCTCAAAGTTGGAAAACCTTTTTGATCAAGCCGCAAAGGGATGACAAACAAGCCGAGGCTGTGGCGGCGGATCCTTCGGCGTTGCTTTCGCCGCAGGAAAAAGAGATGCTCTCCCGTGAAGTGACGATCCCAGTGGATCGCGCGCCCGATCCTGGCGAGCAAGAGATCCTTGGCCGGTCCATTCCTTTTCAAACGGGATGGACCGAAAAATTGCCTTCCGCGGTGTGGACGCTTGAACAATATCAAAAAATGATCGCGGATCAGGAATCCTTCTATAAAATGCCTTTCGCGAGGAGCTATAAGAAAAAACTCGAGGAATTATTTAAGAAAAAATATCTCGTGGCTGCGGACGCGTTCGTGAAAGGGGATGTGCTGGCGGCCCGGAATTTCTGGGTGGAATCCTTGGCGTTCCCGCTCTATTCCACGGACCTGAAAAAGCATCGTGCGGTCGCGCTTACCATGCTCCGGCCTTTCATCAATGACACCCTTTCAAAAGTGAGCGCTATGAACCAAAGCCTCCTGGACAGGGGGAAGAAGTCTAGGGAACAAGCTTTAAGCGTAGAATATCAGAAACTCATCGGGCTGATCGCCCGAAAGCAATGGCAGGAGGCTTTGACGGTGATCGTTCAAATGATCTCGGAGACCGAGCTGCTGCGCAAGAACGCGATGCCTCAAGAAGCGCCGCCGCCTTATCCGGCTGCTTTCGGAACGATCGACTCAGATCTTCAGCGGCCGCTGATGGATTTGATGTCGCCGAGTCCTTCCTCAACGGCCGATCTTCAGCCTCTACAGCAGGACTTGGTCGAGAAGAAAGAAGTGATTGAGACTTTCACGGAGGCCTATTTGAAGAGTGCTAGGGAGGCTTATCAGTCGGCTCTGGAACTGATCCGTGATAAGAAGTGGCCGGAAGCGGCCCAGGCATTGGGATCCATTCAGGGACCGCAAGCGCTGCAGCAGGACGCGGCAGGGAAGATCGCCATTCTTGGAAAAATAACAGGGCGAACGCTTGATTCGTCCGGGAAAACCAGCTAAGCTTCTGAAGAAGAGTGTATGAGCCAGGTCGCGCTAGGTTTAGGGGCTATAAAAACGCGGCGAAGTGTTTTTGCTCTTGTGGTGGATATGGTTGCGGCAACTCAGATTGTTAAATGTGCGGCCGGACTTCATATCGGAGTAAGGAATTTTGATAGCGCGGAGAAACTGGTCGCGCAGGCCGCGATCGAGCGGCCGTTTCTCGTGATCCTCGACTTTGAAAAACGCGAGGCTGAGGCGTTTCGGGTGCTTAACGAATTGCATAAAAATGCCGATTTAAAGAATACCCCTGCGGTGGGATTTGTGACGCAGGCCAATGTGATGGTAAAACCGGAGGCCGAGAAGGCGGGTTGCTTCCGGGTCTATATGAAAACAGAGTTTGGCAGGGAACTGCCGGACCTGATCGCGAGGTATGCGGTATGATCCTGCATGTGGGACATGATCTTCCTGTGAAAGAAGTGAGAACTCTGGACTGCGAGTCTCCGGGTTTCACATCGGAAGAGACGCGCATTATCAAGAGCCAGATCCGCAAGAATATGGCGGTGATCGATCTTCACATCCGTCGGATCGATCTTTTTGTGAACCATGAACGTCACGCGTCACGCGCGGGCCTGATCGCGCAATTGCACGAACGTCTTCTTGTTTTGATGGAAGAGAACGATACTTTTCGAAAAGTCTTGTGGAAACAATACCAAAACCTGGGAGAGAATCTAACATGAGCCGACGCGTTACGACCCTGATCCTTGGCGGTGGACAGGGGAAGAGACTCTTCCCGCTTACGAGTTATCGTTCCAAGCCCGCTGTTCCGATCGGCGGCAAATACCGTCTGGTCGATATTCCGATCTCCAATGCCATCAATTCGGCTCTCCGGCGTATCTTTGTTCTAACGCAGTTTAATTCGGCTTCGCTCCACCGCCATATCCACCGGACTTATCCGTATGAGGCGTTCACAAAAACGAGCGTGGAACTTCTCGCGGCCGAGCAGACGACTGAGAACACGGACTGGTTCCAGGGGACCGCCGACGCGGTCCGGAAATGCATGCCGCATTATCGCGCGGACGCCACGGATGTTTTCCTGATTCTTTCCGGGGATCATCTTTACCGGATGAACTATCGTGAGATCTTGGGGTTCCATGAGATGCAACGAGCAGATGTGACAGTTGCAACGGTTCCGGTCCCGGAGCGGCTCGTCAAGGGGTTCGGTGTCATGAAGCTCCAAAGAGATGGTCAGATCACCGATTTTCTTGAAAAACCCACCAAGAATGATGATGTGGAATCCTACGCTATGCCCAAACCCCTTTGCGATCTTCATCGTGTGAAGGCCAAGGGCCCTATGTATCTCGCATCGATGGGAATCTATGTTTTCAACCGCGATGTGCTTTTGGACGTGCTCTCCGGGAGCGAAAAAGATTTTGGTAGAGAGATTATCCCTAAGGCAATCAAGAACTACAAGGTCTTTGGCCACGTCTTCACGGGGTATTGGCGCGACATCGGGACGATCGGGAGTTTTTATGAGGCGAGTCTCGAACTCACGAACGCGAACCCGCCGTTCAGTTTTCTTTCTCCGGAAGGGCGCATCTTTACCCGCCCCAGGTTCCTGCCGCCTTCCAAGATCCTCGGGACAGAACTGGATCATGTCGTGATGTCCGAAGGTTGCATCTTGACGGGCGCTAAGATCCATCAATCGGTTGTGGGGCTGCGTTCGGTCGTAGGGTCAGGGACCGTGGTCCGCAAAAGTGTTCTGATGGGAAATGACTACTATGAGTGGCCGGACCCGTCTCAAGATTACCGGATCGGGGTTGGCAAGAACTGCGTGATCGAGAATTGCATTATCGATAAAAATGTGTCGATCGGAGATGGCGTGAGCATCACGAACGCCAAAGCGATCGATGAGAAGGACGGCGATCATTATTACATCCGCGATGGGATCGTGATCATTCCGAAGGGTGTTCACATTCCCTCTGGCACGAAGATCTAGCCCGGCCTTTTTTGAAAAATGAGTAGGTCGGTTGGGACACTACGCCGAATGCTTGAAATCAATTTAAACGCAGTGCTCGATTAAAAAAGGAAGTTGTTTGACCGAAGCGCATGCGAAAGCATGTTTTAACGCAGTGAAAATTATGAGCACTAACCTATTTAAAAAGCCGATAAGTTTTTATCTTTTTTGCCTCGTTTTTTTTCTCTCCCTTTTTCCCGTTGCATTCGCCCTGCAAAAGGTCGGGTCCGACGACCGCGGGCAAGAAGCTTCTGCGTCGCAGGCTCAAGCTACGATGGCCTCTCTTTTTGGACGTGGAGCGAAAATGCCGGTTATCCCGCAGATGCGCGGGACGATAGCGCTACCTTCTTTTGATAGTTCGAAAATGAAGGTCGATGAAGGGTCGTTGAATGCAGCTCAACGAAGGGAACATTCCTCGGGGAACGGGTAGCGGTAGGTTTTTTCGTTCTGCATTTCCCGGGATCTCGCTTCGGAAAATCAGTAGTTGGCTTTTTCCAGCCTAAAAAGCGCGAATGTTGCGAAAAGGATATTCCCACCCCATGCGCTAAAGAACGGTAAGAGTTTCCCAGCTTTTCCCATGGCGAGCAGGACCGCGTCGCATACATGGAATGCAAATACCATGGCTGCGCATACCAGAACGCTCATGGCGATCGCCTTTCGGTTGCGTACGGTCCCCAGGAAGGGGATGGCGAGAAGCAGCATGACGAGGCCTTTCCAGGGTGAGGCCATGCGGTTGTAAAGATCCACTTTCTCTGCATACACGGCAATGCCGTTCTCTCTGAGCTTATTGATCGTGTATTTCAGTTCATGATAAGAAAGAAAAGCGCTGTCGCTCGCCGTGTTGATCAAGTCCCGTGGCGTGATCGTAACATCCAAATAACTTTTTTTCGGGATGATCAAGGGCTTTCCGAGGACATCGCCCTGGACGCCAGTTTGATATTCCGTGATCCCCTCAAAAAGCCATTGATCGCCGGTCCAGGCGCCTCTTTGCGCGAAGATCTTTTGCGCGGTGTGATGCGTTACGGGATCCAGCCAGATGATGATCGCGTCCTCGACGGTCTTGGGGCGTGGAGAGAATTTTCGGAAATAATAAAGTGTGTTGCCTCCGGAATAATAGGTGACGTTTTTGAAAACCTTTCGATCTTTGTTATCTTTTTTCTTCTCGATGTAGATCTCGAGGAGCTCGTTTGCCGTGCGGGAGGTTTTCGGCACCACGCGATCTGCGATAAGGAAGGTGATGATGCCGAGCAACAGTCCGAGGAAGATCATCGGACGGACAATGGTGAGGATCTTGAGGCCAGCGGCCTTCATGGCCATCAGCTCGTTATGAAGGCCAAATTGGACTAAAAGGAAAATGGTCCCGAGCCATACGGCCCACGCGATGGTCTGGGTGAACGAGATCGGGATGAGCGACAGATAATAGCGGAGGATGATCAGGATCGGGGTCTTGTTCCTCAGAAGTTCATCGAGGTTATCAAAGAGGTCCGCCACCAGGATCAGGAAAATGAGTGTGAGAGAACAGAAAATGATCGGGAAGATCAGTTCTCTTACAAGATATCGGTCCAGGACTTTCAAAAGGGATTCTCCTTGAGAGTTGAGTTGCGAAGCCAGCACCGTTTCAAGGTCGATTTTACAGGTGAACGGTACAGCCCTGCGAGCCATAAGAGCAATATAGACGCAGTGCAGTATCTTATCCGCGCGCGGGACGAATCTCAAACTGTTTTTGCGGGAGACATGGTTTGATGTGCCCCCTCATTCTGAAGGAGCTCAAAGGGCGGGGCCTAGGATTGTTGCTTTTTTGATGTTGGGGACAGCCCTTGCGAGTGCCAGAAAATCCACGCGCTTGGCACCATGGAGTTTCAAAAGACGGGCGGCTTCGTTTGCGGTCGCTCCGGTGGTCAGGACATCGTCCAAAAGAAGAAAAGACCTGTTCCTAGCTTTCGCGGGGTGCTTGAGTTGGAAGGCGCCATAGACATTGATCGCACGCTCACACTGGCTGAGGAAAGTTTGACTCGGAATGGAGCGATGCTTGATCAAAAGGGATCTGTCGACAGGAGGCGTAAGCCAAGGTTTCAACATCGTCGCGAGGATCTCCGCCTGATTGAAATGTCTTTTCATGAGTTTAAGTCTATCGATAGGGATGGGAAGGATCGCGTTGTACCCGAAATCGGAAGTGACAGCTTGCGCAATCTCAAGGGCGTGTTTTTGACAGGCCTTGAAAAGATAATCTTTGCGTGCGTACTTGACGCCGCGCAGCAGCTCCCTGACTGGGGACCTGTAGGCATAAACGGTCCAGACATTGTCCAGGTGTTCAAAACGTTCGTCGACCAGGGCTTCTTCCATGGGCCAGGCAAGGGCGTCGAGATTCCCGGTGCAGCGCCGACAAAGGATTGTCTCCTCAAGGTCGAGATTGGCGCGGCACACTTCGCATGCTGCAGGATAGAAAAGGCGGATAAAGGCTTCTTTGTAGTGATGAAGCATAAAGATATTATATCATAAAAATAATGCAATAAAATCAAATGAGTCTTTTTCGCGTGCCACGTTTCACGTCTCGCGCAACCCCTGCTCCGAGGGTAGTCGGATATGGCGCTTGGGACGTGGGACGATGTTGCCGTTATTTCCTTTGCCTCAGGGCGGGTTTTCCGTATAATACCGCCTCCATTAATCCACATACGAGAGAGGGTGAAACCGAGTGCTAAAAGTTGACGTTGGAAATCACGAGCCGCTTGAGCGGGCCTTGAAGCGCCTGAAAAAAAAGTTGGAACGCGAAGGGATCATGAAGATCCTGAAGGCGCGGAAGAATTACGAAAAGCCCAGCGAGAAGAGGCGTCGTAAGTCCCGCATGAACAAATCCCGTAAATATAGCTTCTAATTGAGGCGCTATCCGAACGAGTTTTCCTTGTTAGCATCCGAAAGGGGACAGTCCCTCTGAAATTAAAGGGGATTGTCCCCTTTCTCTTTTTCGGCAAAGTGGAAATGCGCTTCTTCTTTTGATATGATGACGCCTGATTAACATTGATTTTTAAATGAAAATCAGTGCAGTCCCAATGACCCTTTATTCCTTGTTAGGACTTGGGATGCCCTGAAGCGTGAATCGTGCAGGACGAAAGGGCAGCACCCCACAACTTATGACAGCAAAATACCAGGGTTTCCCGGGGATGGAGGACATTCTTCCCGGCGAGATTGAAAAATGGCAATGGATCGAGGAAAAAGCGCGCATTTTCTTCGATGCCGCCGGATTCAAAGAAATACGCACCCCTCTTCTCGAACCTACAGAACTTTTCGTCCGGTCCATTGGCGCGACCAGCGATATCGTCCACAAAGAGATGTTCTCCTTCAAGGATCGCGGGGAGCGGGATATGACGCTTCGTCCCGAGATGACCGCTTCGGTTGCGCGTGCCGTGATCGAAAAAGGTCTTCTCAAACAGGCGAAGTCCCTCCGGCTTTATTACATGGGTCCCATGTTTCGTGCCGAGCGTCCCCAAGCGGGTCGTAAACGTCAGTTCCATCAGATCGGCGCCGAGATCATCAATGAAGATGTGGTGTCAGATTTTGAGATCATTGCGCTCCTCTATAAGTTTCTTCAATACGCAGGCCTCAAGAACATCCGGTTGAATCTGAACGATCTTGGCGAGGAGGCGGACCGTGCGCAAGTGCGCAAGTCGCTTACGGAACATTTTTCAGGAGAAAAAGCCAGGCTCTGCAAGGATTGCCAGTGGCGGCTGGAAAAGAACGTGCTTCGTGTGTTTGATTGCAAAGTTCCGGGATGTCAGCCGGTGATCGAGTCGGCGCCGTGGGAAGATTTTTTTCCGCTCAGTGACCGTTTCAAGACGCTGGGCTCAAAGCTTGAGGTTCATAGCATTCCTTATCATGTGAACCGGCGTCTCGTGCGCGGTCTTGACTATTACAACGGTGTGGTTTTCGAGATCACGGCCGAAGGGTTGGGGGCGCAGAATGCCGTGGCGGGCGGTGGGCGTTACAATAATCTTTATCAGGAACTCGGCGGAAGTGCCACGCCCTGTACGGGATTCAGCATCGGAATGGAACGGCTCTTGACCGCAATCGAGGCTCAGGATCCGAAGGCTTTTGAGGTGCTTCGTGCACGAAAAGTTTATTTTTCGCCGCTTGAAGATCATGCTGAAATCTTGCGGTTTTGCCTGGAAAAAGCGGTTTTGTTGCGCGAAGCGGGAGCCCGGCCCGAGACGACGCATGGCGTTTTTTCTCTGAGCCAGCACCTGAAGAAGGCGAATCAGTTGGGGCTTCGTTTTATGGTGATCGTAGGGCCGGACGAATTCGGGAAAAAGGTCGCGGTGGTAAAAGACCTTGAGAACAGGGTGCAGGAGGAAGTTGGCATCGAACAGATCGTGGCACATTTAAAAAAGGTGATGAATTTATGCTGAGGACAGTGACATGCGGTGAGCTGGACAAAAGTTTTGTTGGAAAAGAGGAGACCCTGACCGGATGGGTGGATACCCGGCGTGATCATGGGAATTTGATCTTTGTGGACCTTCGCGATCGTTGGGGCCTGACCCAGATCGTTTTGAATCCGCAAGCCAATCCTGAGATGCATAAAAAAGCGGAGTCGCTTCGGTCGGAATTCGTGATTCGCGTAAAGGGGAAAGTCGCCGCTCGTCCGGCCGGGACTGTAAATTCTAAGATCCCGACAGGGGAGATCGAACTTCAGGCCGAAGAACTCGAAATTCTGAACGCCTGTCTTCCGATGCCTTTTGAGCTTGAAGAAAAGAATGTGGGTGAGGAGCTCCGGCTCCAGTACCGGTTTTTGGATCTCCGCCGCAAGGAGATGATCCGCAATCTTACGCTCCGTCATCGCGTGACGAAGCTGGTACACGAATATCTGGACAAGCAGGGTTTTATCGAGGTCGAAACACCTTATCTGACGAAGAGCACGCCAGAAGGAGCCCGTGATTTTCTTGTGCCGTCGCGCTTGAATCCCGGAAGCTTTTACGCATTGCCGCAATCGCCACAGCTTTTTAAACAACTCCTTATGGTTGCGAATTATGACCGCTACTATCAGCTCGCCCGCTGTTTTCGCGACGAAGATCTTCGCAAGGATCGTCAGCCCGAACACACCCAGATCGATCTTGAGATGTCCTTCATTGATGAAGAAGACATTATGGGGATCGTGGAAGGGATGGTGGGGCATGTTTTCAAACACGCCAAGCAGCTCGATATCAAACTTCCCCTACGCCGTATGAGCTACAAGGAAGCCATGGAGAAGTACGGAAGCGACAAGCCCGATCTCCGGTACGGAATGGCGATCTCTGACCTTACGTCAGTTTTTGAAAAAAGCGGGTTCAAGATCTTTGATGAAACGATCGCCAATGGCGGCCAGATCCGTGGGCTTGCGTTCACGCCGCCAGCAGGTGTGGAATTCTCGCGCAAGGATTTTGATGATCTTACGCAGTGGATCAAGACCTATGGGCCGAAAGGCCTGGCCTGGTTCAAGGTTCTCGGGCCGGATCAGGTTGAATCACCGATCCAAAAGTTCTTTGATACCGCGCGCATCGGAAAAATGATCGCGACCGTAGGCGCCAAACCTGGCGATATTGTTTTTATGGTTGCCGACAAGTTTAAGATCGCAGCCGTTGCGCTTGGAGCGCTTCGCTGCTTTCTTGCGGATAAATACAAAATGATCCCGGAAGGGAAGTTCGAACTTCTTTGGATCGTGGATTTTCCTCTTTTCGACTGGAACGAGGAAGAGAAGCGCTGCGATGCTTGCCATCACCCGTTCACGTCGCCGAAGCCGGAGGATGTGCCGCTTCTTGAGACGGATCCTCTCAAAGTGAGGGCTCGTGCTTATGACCTGGTTTGTAACGGTACAGAAATGGGCGGAGGTAGCATCCGTATCCATGACCGGGCGGTGCAGTCCAAGATCTTCAATCTTTTGAATCTGACGGCGGAACAAGCGGAACTGCAGTTTGGGTTCCTTCTGAAAGCGCTTTCTTTCGGGGCGCCGCCGCACGGAGGCCTCGCGATCGGGCTCGATCGTTTTGTGACGCTTCTCCTAGGTCTGGAATCGATCCGGGAAGTGATCGCGTTCCCCAAGACGCAAAAGGGCACCTGTCTGATGACCGATGCGCCCTCGACCGTGGATGAACGGCAGCTCAAAGAACTCAGCGTTGCGATAAAACTTAATCCCAAAACATAGAAAGGGGTTCGCCTTGCAAAAACTGATCAAGCTGCACTCGAATGAAGAAGCGAAAGCTCTTTACGGCAATCTGGATCAGAATGTCCGCCAGGCGGAGAAGGACCATCGCGTCAAGATCGTGGCGCGTAATGATCGGATGAAGATCATGGGCGATAAAAAGAATGTGGAAGAAGCTACCCGTTTCTTTGTCCGGATGCTTGAGATGATTCGCAAGGGCGGTCGCTTGCCGGAAAAGGCGAGCGCGGAAGCCAGCCCCAAGATCGAGGCTCGTGTGACGCCACCGCAAGGCGGGGGGATTCATTTCTTTCATCGCGGGAAAGTGATCCAGGCGCGAAGCGAGAACCAGCTGGCGTATTTGAAGGCTATGCAGACGCATGATATCGTGATCTCCATCGGCCCTGCGGGGACTGGGAAAACCTATCTCGCTATGGCTGCGGCCATTGAGGCGCTCAAGAAAAAATATGTGGCCCGTATCATTCTGACACGTCCCGCGGTTGAGGCCGGAGAAAATCTCGGTTTTTTGCCCGGGGATCTTGCGGCGAAAGTAAATCCCTACCTCCGGCCGCTTTACGATGCACTCTATGACATGCTCGAATTCGATGAAGTGGCCCGTTACACCGAGCGAGGGGCGATCGAGATCGCACCGATCGCGTACATGCGTGGACGGACGCTTAACGATTCCTATGTCATTCTTGATGAGGCTCAGAACTGTACGAACAGTCAGATGAAGATGTTCCTGACGCGTCTGGGACAGACCTCCAAGGTCGTGATCACGGGGGATATCACGCAGATCGATCTGCCGTCGGCGAAGAAATCCGGGCTTGTCGAGATCCGTACGATCCTCGCCGATATTCCGGACATCCAGTTCATCTATTTGAACGAGACAGACGTGGTGCGCCATCCCCTCGTGCAAGAGATCATCAAGGCATATGACAAACACGAACGCAAAAAAGCCCGGGAAGAATCCTAGGGCTGCTTTCGTGGAATCCCACCCTTTCAGGACGCTGCTTTCGGGACAGACGGTCCATAAATATCAGACCCCTGAAGGTGCTTCT
Organism: Candidatus Omnitrophota bacterium; assembly: GCA_903856085.1. GTDB lineage: Bacteria > Omnitrophota > Omnitrophia > Omnitrophales > Aquincolibacteriaceae > Aquincolibacterium > Aquincolibacterium lacustre. The sequence continues at coordinate 16,258 of CAIOAT010000003.1, forward strand.
TGAGGTTTCCTTATGGCGTATGAGATCTACCTGAAACAGGAGTGTCCTCGGATCAAGGTCTCGGAGGCCACGCTCAAAACAATTGCCACGAAGATCTTGAAAGACCTGGGTTTTAAAAGAGCGGTGTTGAGCGTGGTTCTCGTGGACGGTCCTGAGATGCGCAAGCTCAATCGCCGTTATCTCCGCCATGCATGGTCCACAGACGTGCTCGCGTTCAGCCAGCAGAAATCTCCGGGGCATTTGAAAGAAATGCTCCCCGCGCAAGTCCTTTGCCGCAAAGATATCGATTTTCTTGGGGATATCGCGCTTTGCCTTCCCACGATCCGTACACAAGCTAAGGAGTACGAACATACTTTTGAAGAAGAGCTTCACTATTGTCTCTGTCACGGGATCTTGCATCTTATGGGCTATGAGGACAAGAATCGCGTCGCGTTCAAGAAGATGCATCGCAAGCAGAGCCAAATTCTCACGCGCGTGAAAAAGGAAAAAAACTAGCACTGCGTTGTCATTCATTTTAAGGATTCGCAGCGCTAGCACCGTCCTAGTTTAATATTTCTTTTCGAGATCGTAGTTTGGGCGGCCCCAATCTCAGCGAAGCTGAGATTGATTGGTATTGGGACCGTTAACCCGTAAAAACAAATTGAGAACGGTACTAGTCAATGAGCATCCACAAGACCGAAGCCCTTGTTTTAAAGACGATGCCGTTCCGTTCCAGTTCTCTCATCGTGACATTTTTTACCCCGAGACTCGGAAAAGTGCGCGGGGTAGTGAAGGGCGTGCATCGGGAAGGGGAGATCCGTCAGGCGGGTTTCGAGCTGTTCACCCACGCGGAGTACGTCTTCTACGAAAAAAAACGTTCGGATCTTCATCTGATCTCGGATGCTGCGATTCTTGAAAGCCACCACGCTCTTCGCGATCGTTTGGAAGGGATCGCGTATGCCAGTTATTTTTGCGAGCTGGTGGACGAGTTGACCGAGGTTCAGGACCCGCACCCGAAGATCTTTGACCTGCTAAAGGAAAGTTTCCATTTTCTTCCCGTGATCCCTCCTCCGCGTCTTGAGACGGTTTTTGTGACGCAGCTCCTCAGGGAAATGGGCTGGCTCCCTTTTCTTGAGAGCTGCCTGCAGTGCGGCGCGAAACCGCTCGAAAAAGGTTTTTTTTCTATCGGTCACGGAGCGCTTCTTTGCGAGCGCTGTCGTTCGAAGGATACCGCCGCGCTTCCGGTGAGTTCCAGTGCGCTTGCGGTTCTGCGTTCTTACAGCAAGGATGCGCTGGCGGATTGTCTTCGCGTGTCCCACAGCTCCGCAATCGAGGGCCAGATCAAGACTCTCATAACTACCTTCGTCAATTATCGCCTTGGAAAGGTTCTCAAGACCCGCAAGTTCCTCGATTCCATCCGCACCGTTCTGAAGTCCGCTTAGTTCTTCCTCTAAAAAACAGACCCTTCGCAGTCAGAAAAAAATTCGACACATTAAAATTTTTTTTGTAAAGCTGTAACCTGTTTATCTGCAATGGCTTACGATGATTATAAACTTATCGCATGCATTTGACTTTTCTATATTGCCATGCTATGTTTCCAATAGAAGATAGAAATAACAAAAAATATGTAGATGTTATATATTGCTATATTCTAAAAGGGGGGAACTCAGATGGATGAGAACAAAACGCAGAATTTCGATGCGCCCTATCTGTATTTTGGTCTTTCGAGCGAGGATCGAGAATCAGCCATCCACTTTCTTTTAGAGTCTATTTTGAAAGCCAAAGATCGCCCTCATGGCTTGTCCCGGAAGCTTTCTTTTGATGAAGATGTGAATATTTATCTGGCCCATTTGCTTTTTGCCATCTCTCTCCCGGAGTATCATGATATGGCGGATCCCTTTCTTTCGACTAACACGGATGAGGTTTTTGAATGGGTTCGAGAGACCGAAGATCCGATGCTTCGGTATTTCATTTTTAAAGTCAATGCCGACCATTTGCTCGTACAGTCCACGATCTTCAACCCTAATCCTCAATTGGCCAAGCGGTTCTCGTTCAAAAAAGATGTAAAGGAGGAGACGAGCGAGGAACGTTTGGCCGCGATTCTTTATTACAATCAGGCCTCGCGTTGCCACGCCGGGGTTTATGATAAAAAGACCGGTGTGGGAGAGGTCCTCGGGAAGATCGCGGGTCAGTTCGACGTTTACCGGCATATTCTTACCGGCGTTAAAGAAGATTATTTTAAGTTCATCGAGTGTTTCCGTGAGCAGGCGTTCCAGCAATTTCTCGTCAAGCTGAGCGGCTATGAAAGAGAACATCTTCGGGGTATGCGAATGGAAAAGTTTCTCGAGGTTTATCAGCAGTGGCTTACGACAAAGGCTCCGGAACTTAAAGCCAAGATACTTCATTTAACTCAGGAACTCAGTCAGTTAGACCCCCAGTTCTGTTTTGACGTCAGCAAACTCAACTAATCAAGCCGAGGAAAGGTTGCTTTTCGGAGTCCGCAGGTCTTGTCCGGTGCTCGGCGTTGTTTGCGCCTGGCGGAGAGATTTGCGGGCTCCGTTTTTTTTGTCTCTAGCTCGAGCAACCTGATGCCGTGTGAAGGGGAGTGCTCCTGAGACCTGTGGTGGCGTCACGGTTCGATTCCTTGACTTGTGAACATTAAAGCATTAATATTTTTTCACTTATGAGAGCTAATAAACTTTTTTTATTTTCAAATGGGGCGCGGGTCTTCGTGTTCGTCGCCTTTTTTTCTTTTTTGACAGGGACTGTTTATGCTGGGGTGTTTGAATCTAGCGAATGGACTCACGAGTCCACTTATCTCGGAAAGATCTCCCAAAAGTTAGGATTCGGGTTTCTCAATATCACAGTCGGTTGGACGGCTCTCTTCTATGAACCTGCCCGCGAGCAGAATTTTTTTGCGGGGGTTGCCAAGGGGATCGGTTACACCTTCACGAATTCGGTGGGCGGAATTCTTCACGCGGCAACGTTCCCTTTGCCGCTTGATATTCCATTGCCTCACGGAGGGATTGCTTATGAATACAAAAAATAGGCGGCCCTTTTTAGCACTCCTCGTGTCTGTCAGCCTTTTTCTGTCTGCCGTTACGTCTGTTTATGCGGCATCTCCCTGGATGGCAAAGCAGGGCTATGGGTCGAAAACTTGGGGGAAATTCTGCTTTGGCATTAAAAATTCTTTGCTGGGCTGGATGACGCCATGGGCCGAAGCTAAGAATCCGAAGTATCTCACCCAATGGAGTGGCTATTCGGCAGGAATCGGCGAAGGGGTGATCTATACGGTCGGAGGAGTGATCCAATTGGCTACTTTTTTCATCCCCGTGGATTTTCCAGACATGGGTTATGGGTTACCGATTCCTGATCCGGAAAGAGCCAAGAACCCTCCCAAACCCTACGCTCCTTACAGCAAGAAATAGAAGCGTTCTGCCGTTTTTTCTTGTCATAGGAACAGAGTCGTTTGTCGTTTGGGCATCTTGTTTCCAAGCTTTCTGAAGTCTGGTATAATCCTCGCTCGATAGCACGGTCATTCTTCATCCTCTCCTAAGAAAGGATCTTATGTTTAAACCGTTTACGGTCGAACCGACGGGACGTCTCCAAAAATTGCCGCCTTATCTTTTTGCGGAGATCGACAAGAAAAAGCGCGAGCTCATCGCCAAGGGGAAGGATGTGATCGATCTTGGAGTTGGCGACCCGGATATCCCGACGGCGGATTTCATCATTGAGGCCCTGAACGCCGCGTCCAGGAATCCGCGAAATCATCGCTATGCCCTCGACCAGGGGATGCCTGAATTCCGTCATGCGATCCGCGACTGGTTCCAGCACCGCTTTGGCGTAAAGCTCGATCCAGATAAAGAAATTCTCCCCCTTATCGGTTCCAAAGAAGGTATCGGGCATTTGCCGCTGGCGGTGCTGAATCCAGGCCAGACCTGTTTGATCCCGGATCCGGGTTATCCGGTCTACCGTTCCGGGACGCTTTTTGCGGAGGGTATTCCCTATGCGATGCCGCTTCTTGAAAAGAACCATTATCTTCCGGATTTCGACGTGATCCCGGCGGATGTACTGAAGAACGCCAAGCTCATGTTCCTTAACTATCCGAACAATCCGACCTCGCAGGTCGCAGACAAGGCTTTTTTTGAAAAGGCCGTGGCGTTTGCGCATAAGCACGGCATTTTGATCGCGCATGACGCGGCCTATTCGGAGATGTGCTATGAGGGTTTGAAGTCCCCGAGCATTCTGGAGATCCCCGGAGCCAAAGAGATCGCGGTGGAGCTTTTCTCACTTTCAAAAACTTATAGCATGACTGGCTGGCGCGTGGGCTTCGCAGTCGGGAACGCTCAAGTCTTGGCACTTCTTGCGAAGGTGAAGTCAAACCTGGATTCCGGTATTTTTCAGGCGATTCAGATCGCAGGGATCAACGCGCTTCAGACTGGGCAAAAGGAGTTGGAAAAGAACCTCAAGATCTATCAGGAACGCCGGGATCTTTTGGTGCAAGGGTTCCGGGACCTTGGATGGAAGATCGAAGCGCCGAAAGCGACTTTTTACGTCTGGATCCAAGTTCCGCCGGGATATACCTCCTCGGAATTGGCGCTGAAATTTTTGGACGAATTGAATATCGTCGTGACTCCTGGGAACGGTTTCGGGCCGAACGGGGAAGGGTATTTTAGGATCTCGCTTACCGTGGCGGAGTCGCGGATCATGGAAGCCCTCGATCGTATCAAGAAAAGCCATCCGCATCATTCCAAGCTTTAAGACAGGCTTTTCCATTATGCCCAAAGTCTTTGTCGGGGTCGGGTCCAATCTTGGGGACCGTGCGAGTTATCTCGAATTCGCTCAAAAGGAACTTCTCTCGTGCGGCGTCACAGTCGCCGAATATTCTCCTGTCTATGAAACGGAGCCGGTGGAGGCTGAAGGCGGTCCCTTTCTGAATGCTGTTTGGAGTTTTGACACACAGCTTGCGGCACCAGTTCTTCTTGAAAAACTTCAACAGATTGAAGCTAAGGCAAATCGTCAGCGAAATAAGCTTCACGAAGCACGGACGCTGGATCTCGATATCCTTTTCTACGGGGATCAGGTGATCCATGAGCCCGGATTCGTCGTACCGCACCCGAAGCTCCATGAACGGGCCTTCGTGCTCGTTCCGTTCTGTGATCTTGCTCCCGAATGGATGCATCCAGTCCTTGGAAGAACCATGAAACAGCTGCTCGAAGAACTTCATAGCCCGCACGGAGTACGGCGTATCCCTCGGGGTTGCGTTGCTGAGGCGTACAGTGCAAAGCAATCTCCGAACACCATACCCCGTTGGCAGGACTCATGATGAAACTCGTTCGGGATCCTGAAAAGCTTCAAAGAATGCTCCGGGAAGAACGTGCTCGTGGGAAATCCGTGGGTTTCGTTCCGACAATGGGCGCTTTGCATGAAGGACATTTGTCGCTTGTGCGTGCCTCAAACCGCGAGAACGATATCACGATCGTGAGTATCTTCGTCAATCCCACGCAATTCGGGCCGAAAGAAGATCTCGCCAGGTATCCTCGACCCACTCGCAGGGATCTCGACTTTCTCCGTGCGGCAAAAGTTGATTTTGTGTTCATGCCCTCTGTGGAAGCGATGTATCCTAAAGGACTGGCGGAACCTTTGAAGCTCAAAAACGCAAAGTGGCCGCGGCTTGCCAAAGGGCTTTGCGGGAAATTCAGGCCCGGGCATTTTTGCGGTGTGGCAACTGTCGTGACGAAGCTCCTGAACATCACGGGGCTTTGCCGGCTCTATCTCGGTGCCAAGGATTTGCAGCAAGCTGCCGTTATCAGCCAACTCGTGCGTGATCTGGATACAGATATCCAAGTGCGTGTAATGCCGACGGTGAGGGAGAAGGACGGACTTGCCATGAGTTCTCGGAACCGTTTTCTCAGTACGGATGAGCGGCGCCGCGCGCTTGCGATCTCGCGAATACTTTTCGGATTGAAACGCGAACTGCTGAGGAAGAGGTCTGTCGCCACTTTGAGGCTTCGAGCAATTCAGGAATTGAAGAAAAGCGTCGATCGGGTTCAGTATTTTGAGATCGTGGACCCTGGAACGCTTGTGCCGGTTAAAAAGCATCAAAAGAAAATGGCGGTAGCGACGGCCTGTTTTGTCGGCAAGACAAGGCTCATTGATAATGTTATAATTCGCGCCTAGTACGGTGTTAGTACGGATTCTGAGAATTTGAACTCCTGGACCGTAACCCTACGAAAACAAATAAAAACGGTGCCAGCGGACTACTGAAAACTGATCGCTGAAATCTAAAGATAGAGGATTTATGCAGAAACAAATGTTGGGTGGAAAGATCCACCGCGTGACCGTGACCGAAGCGTGTATCGATTACCCCGGCAGTATCACGATCGACAAAAAACTCATGAAGAGGGCGGATATTTTTCCTCATGAGAAAGTCCTGATCGCGAATCTCACCAATGGTTCTCGTATTGAAAGCTATGCCATTCCGGGTCCCGCGGGATCCGGTGTGATTTGCCTGAACGGTGGTGCGGCCAAGCACGGGAAAGCGGGCGATATTGTCATCATTCTGACCTTTGTGGTGCTCACGGCCGCGGAAGCCAAAAAGCACAGACCCAAGGTCGTTTATGTTGATTCCAAGAACCGCATCGTAAAGAAGGGGAAATGAAAAAAAAGATCAGGGTCGGGATCATCGGTGGGGGGACGATCGGAACGGCGCTTGCACAAGCCGTGGTGACAGACTTGAAGGCTTTTGCGCAGCTTAAGTTCCTGTGTGAAAAGCACAAGGAAAAGGCGGCTGCGCTTCAGGAAAAGTACAAATTTTTTGCCCGTCTGGTTCCGCTGACCGAACTGGTTCGCCGTTCAGATTTGATCATCGAGGCCGCATCCCCCAAGGTTGCGGCGCAGGTCGTGAGGCTTGCGTGCGAATGGAATAAAAAGGTTCTGATCATGAGTGTGGGAGGATTGCTCCAGCCGCAAGTGGTCGAACTTCTCAAAAAGAATCGGTCCCGGATCTTTTGCCCCTCCGGGGCGATTACGGGCGTGGACGGCGTTCTGGCCGCGGCGAACGGGAAGATCCGGAAGGTTCGGTTGATCACGCGCAAACCTCCCGAGGCGTTGATGGGCGCGGCATATTTTCTCAAGAAAAGATTCCCAGTTCTCAAGACTTTTTCTGAGGAGAAGCGTATCTTCCGCGGAGCGGCGATCGAAGCCATCGAGCATTTCCCGCAGAACATCAATGTTGCTGCGGTTCTGAGCCTCGCGGGGATCGGTCCCGAGCGCACGCAGGTGGAGATCTGGACCTCTCGCTCCTACAAAGGGAACCGACATGAGATCTTGGTAGAAGGGGATTTCGGTATGTTTACTACCGTTACGCAGAACAAACCGGCGCCTGGAAATCCCAAGACGAGCTATCTGGCCATTCTCTCCGCGATCGCCACGCTCAAAAAAGCCTTCGCTTCTGTCCGCGTCGGGACCTGAACGGGCCGGTTTGTAAGGAATCCCTCGCATGGACGAATTCATTGAAGTTCGCGGGGCACGGGAACACAATCTCAAGAATTTATCGCTCAAGATTCCTCGTAACAAGGTCACGGTCATTACCGGTCTTTCCGGTTCCGGAAAATCCTCGCTTGCGTTCGATACGATCTACGCCGAAGGCCAGCGCCGTTATCTCGAAAGTCTTTCTTCTTACGCCAAGCAATTTCTCGAAAAACTCAAGAAGCCTGACGTGGATCATATCTCCGGGCTTTCTCCGGCCATTGCGATCGAACAGCGCTCCGTTACGCATAATCCGCGCTCGACCGTCGCCACCGTAACCGAAATTTATGATTATCTGAGGCTTCTTTTTGCCAAGGTCGGGATTCCTTATTGTCCCTCGTGTCATGAACCGCTTCAGAGTCAGACCCGTGAGGACCTTTTGAAGGATCTTCTTTCGCGTTTTGCGGGACGTGAAGTGCAGATCCTGGCGCCGCTTGCACGAGGACGTAAGGGGGAATTCCAGAAACTTTTCCAAGATGCCCTAAAAAAGGGTTTTGACCGGGCGCGTATCGACGGGAGTGTGAGGCTCATCAAGCAGGATATGAAGCTCCGGAAATCCGTGCGCCACGACATTGAGATCGTAATCGACGAACTAACACCTCTTCGGAGTGAGGACAAGCCCCATTCCCCGTCAAAGGATTCAAGGGTTAATGGAGCTAGCCCTAATCCTTTGTCAGAAGAAAATAGATGCCAGGACAAACGTTTTAGGAATTCCTTTATCTGCGCATTGGATTTCACCAAAGGACATGTTGCGATCCTGGAAAAGGAGGGGGTCGGCGAGGGGAAGCTTCATTTTTTTTCCACGACCAAAACCTGCGCCAAGTGTCAGATCAGTTTGCCGGATCTTACGCCCAACATGTTCTCCTTCAACAGCCCTTACGGAGCCTGTCCGAAATGCAAAGGGCTCGGGAAGCTTTCGCAGATCTTCGTGAAGGGTGTGATCTCCTTCCCGCAGAAACCGCTTATGAGCGCGCTCAATAAAGACGTTTTTTTCTCGTTCAATAAATATTTTTTCGAGGATCTCTTGCATGACCTCACGGAGAAATATAACTTTGAATGGGATACGCCGTATCGGGATTGGCCGGAAGACGCTCAAGAAGTCTTCTTTCTTGGAGATGGGGATATTTCCGGGCTTGTGGAAGAATGGGAACGACTTTTCCACGAGACGAATTCTGAGGAGGTGCGCGCGAAAGTCCGGAAATTTTTGCGCGAGGAGATCTGTCCGGAATGCGCAGGCAAACGGCTCCGAAAAGAAAGCCTCGGCGTCCTTATTCAGGGAAAAAATATCGCCGAGGTCACGGCTTTACCCGTCGATGAAGCGGTGCCGTTTTTTCGGAGTCTGCGTTTTCAAAACACGCAGGAAGTGATCGCCGAACCCATTCTCAGGGAGGTCCGCGAACGGCTTTCGTTCCTACTTAATATCGGACTGGGGTATCTCGCGCTCGATCGCACCGTTGCGACTTTAGCCGGAGGGGAACTCCAGCGCATCCGGCTTGCGGCCCAGATCGGACTTGGACTGACCGGCGTGCTCTATGTTTTGGATGAACCGAGCATCGGTCTGCATCCGCGTGATAACGGGAAGCTTTTGGACGCGCTTGAAAAACTTCGTGATCTCAAGAATACGGTGCTTGTGGTGGAACACGACGAGGAGACGATCCGGCGGGCCGATCATGTGATCGATCTTGGACCGGGGGCAGGCATCGAGGGCGGAGAGATTGTGGCGCAGGGAAAACTTGCCGAGATGAAGGATTGTCCCAAGTCGCTGACGCTCAAGTATCTTTCCGGCGAGCTTTCGATCGAGGTGCCCCGAGAGCGCAAGGACGGTCGTAAGGCCCCGAAACTGATTGTGAAAGGATGCCGTGAACATAATCTGAAAAATATCGATGTGGTCTTTCCCCTCGGGCTCTTTATTTGCGTGACCGGCGTCTCAGGTTCCGGTAAGAGTACGCTTGTTCACGATATTCTATACAAGGAAATCCATAACCGGATCTGGAAGACGCAATACAAGGTGGGTGCATTCGGGACACTCGAGGGAGCGGACCGGATCGATAAAATGATCGAGATCGACCAGGCGCCGATCGGCCGCACGCCGCGTTCCAACCCCGCAACCTACACGGATATTTTTGGTTTTATCCGGAAGCTTTATAGCGATATGGAGCTTTCCAAGCTCCGTCGTTATTCCCAGTCACGGTTCAGTTTTAATCTCAAAGGCGGGCGCTGCGAGAATTGCCGGGGAGCGGGATCGGAGAAACTCGAGATGAGTTTTATGCCGGACCTTTTTGTGGTTTGTGAATCTTGTCGCGGAAAGCGTTATAACGAGCCAACGCTCGAGGTTCGCTATCAAGGCAAGAACATTGCGGAGGTGTTGGACCTTTCGGTCCGCGAGGCGATCGGATTTTTTGCGAGGCTCTCCATGATCCGTGAGCGGTTGGAGGTTCTCGAAGCGGTCGGGCTGGGTTATCTGAAACTCGGACAATCGTCCACCACACTTTCAGGCGGGGAGGCCCAGAGAATCAAGATCGCTGCCGAGCTCATCAAGAAGGCGACGGGGAAAACGCTTTATCTTCTGGATGAACCCACGACCGGCCTTCACTTTGGGGATATCCAGCATCTTCTTAAGGCACTCTTTGATCTCCGGAGTCAGGGCAACACGGTCGTGGTAATCGAGCACAATCTGGATGTCATCAAGATGGCAGATTACGTGATCGATCTGGGGCCTGAGGGCGGGAAGGAGGGGGGGCGTATTGTGGCCTGTGGCTCTCCAGAAGAGGTCGCCGGAGTTTCAAGCTCCTATACAGGGCGGTTTCTTCGCAAGGTTCTTGGAATAGAGGTCGGATGAATGTTCGCGTTCGTTCAAAGGGAAAATAATAAAGTTCTTTTAAATGAAATCGTTCCTTGTTATATTATGCATGTTCGTTTGATGTAAATTCTGTTTCAAAAGGAGCTCCCCCATGATCATGGAAATCGGAATTGTTGCCGGAGAGATTTGGCATTTTCTTGATGATAAGAAAAGCGCCACCGCGGATGAACTTACCAAAGGATTAAAACGCCCTCGCGAACTCGTGATGATGAGCCTCGGTTGGCTTGCTCGTGAAGGTCACGTCACCTTGGGGACTCCTGAAAGCGGTTACTCGGCGACGCTCAATCGAAAATAATCAACACGCGTGAAGTATTGCTGCGTTCTTAGCACCGTTCCCGATATTAAAAAGGCCCGCCAGTTGGCGGGCCTTTTAGTTTCCAGAAGGCTTGCGGCATGCGTTCAGATCCTTCCCGGTCTCGAATCCCATTACCGGTGGCGCGGCAAAAAAGAAACCTCCCGGGAAGTTCTCCTTCTTATTAAGACCAAAATCTCTGTCTATAAAAAGCTCGAGAAAGTCGTCCTTCAGAATCATCCCTATGAAGTCCCCGAAGTCATCTGCCTGCCCATTGCCAAGGGTAGTAAGGCTTATTTAGATTGGCTGGGCGAAGAGGTCTGATATGTCCATGGGCGTTCGGTTTCAATCTCGGCCAGGTAACTTTTAATGACACGAAAAAATAAAAATTCTCAAACCATAGTTGCGTCAAAGGCTACGGTAGCGGATCGACCGATAGCTTTTTCCTGGACACGAACTGCGCTCATCTTGGGGTGCGTTCTTATCTTGGGGCTTGTGATCTATTCGAATACGTGGAAAGTTCCTTTCGTGTTCGATGACAATCCGATCATTGAGGAGAACACGTCGCTCCGAGATCTTACCCTCACGACCCTTCCCAAAATCTGGATTCTCAACGTGAAAACAAGGTTTTTGCCTTTTCTTTCACTTGCCGTGAATTGGGCATTGGGAGGGAAGCAGGTGACGGGCTATCACATTTTTAATTTCAGCGTGCATATGCTGAACGCGACCCTTGTCTTTTTTTTGATGTCTCTCATTCTGGTGACGCCCAAGATGCGCGGGATTTATTCGCAGAAGGCGGCCCTTTATCTGGCCACCTTTAGTGCCCTAATCTTTATGGCCCATCCTCTCCAGACACAGGCTGTGACCTATATTGTCCAGCGCATGACTTCCATGGCCGCTTTTTTTTATCTTGGAGCGATTGTTTTATATCTTAAGGCGCGTTTCGGATCGGGAGGTTTGTACTATGGGGCGGCGCTCGGAATGGCTGTTGGGGCGATGTTCTGCAAAGAGAACGCAGCCACCCTGCCTTTTGCAATTCTCATGGTCGAATTCATTTTTTTTGATCAAAAGGATGGAAAAGTAAAAACCCTTATACGGTTGGTTCCTTTTTTCGCAACGTTGATCATCATCCCTTATTTTGTTCATTCAGATATTGCGTACCAAGGTTTTAATCAGCACGGGCTTATCCCGCTCGAAACGAAGGCCCTTCCTCGCGGAAAGTATTTTTTGACGCAGCTAAATGTCCTGGGCACTTACTTGCGCTTATTCCTTTTTCCGGTGAATCAGAATCTGGACTATGACTATCCGGTGGCCCATTCCCTCACGGAACTTAAGACGTTCGCGTCCGCTCTCATGCTGTTGGGGTTAGGGGGGGCCGGGGTGGTTTTCCTCAAACAGAACCGGCTTGTATCTTTTGCGATCTTCTGGTTTTTTTTGACGCTGAGCGTGGAATCAAGCATCATGCCGATTCGAGATGTGATTTTTGAGCAACGCATGTATCTGCCATTGGCGGGTATGACGGTTTTGCTAGCGATAGGGCTGCTTTATTTTTTCGAGCAGTTGTCCTATGCCGTGATTGCTTGTGTTGTCGTGACCCTTGTTTTTTCTTCCATGACTTATGCCCGGAATAATGTCTGGCGGTCGGAGGCCACGCTTTGGGAAGATGCCATCCGTAAATCGCCGGAAAAAGCCAGGCCGTATAATAATCTTGGAACGACCTACGTGGAGCGCGGGAGACATAAAGAAGCACGGGCGCTCTTCGAAAAGGCGATCCAAAAAGATCCACGCTACGCGTCAGCCTATTTTAATCTCGCGAGCTCTTGTGATGCCCTGGGAGATCTCGGAAAAGCCGAGGAGTTTTATAAGAAGAGCCTGGAGCTCGATCCGGAGTATTTATCGCCTTATAACAATCTCGGAATTATTTATGGAAACAGAGGCGAGTATCAGAAAGCAATTGAGATATTAGAGAAAGCCCTTAAGATTTCGCCCCAATTTGTTGTCGCCTATGACAATTTGGGGGTTTATTACGATCGCATGGGGGATGTTGCAAAGGGGATAACGTATTTTGAAAAAGCTATCAAAACGAATCCCTATTTTGTGCCGGCTCTTATTCATTTGGGGCAAGTCCTCGCCCACCAGAAAGCGGGGAGGCTGGACGAGGCGGTCAACACTTTTGAAAAAGCGATCAATCTGGCGCCGAATGATCCGGAACCTGTTTTGGAGCTTGGTAAGGTTTATCTCCGGAAAGGCGAAAAAGAGAAAGTAGAGGGGCAAATCCGGAGGCTTGAGGAAATGCATTTTCCGAAGCTAGCGCAAGAATTAAAAGCTCTGCTCGCGCAGGGGCCTGAATTTCTCGACACAGGTCTGCCGATGAAGAAATTTCGTGTTGTGGGGTCGAAACTGGAGGGGACGGGGGAGATGTCCGAGGAAGACAAAGAGCTCATGAATATCCTGGAGACAGCCAAAATAGTCGAAGATGGTAGACGGATCCAGGCGATTAGGAATCTGCCCAAAGCGATCCCTCCGGTCTTCCCAGTCACAGGCTTCGGCGGGCCGGCGTTTGTAAAAGAAAAACTTCAGAAAGCCGGCGCCGAAAAAAAAGCATAGTTTTTTTAGAAGTGTTAAGGCCGCGTTCGATGGATTTGAGGGAATTAGATCTTAGAAGGTGAAACGGCGATGAAGACCCTGGCGGTCTTCTGGCCATCATTGACAATCTGATGGGGGAATGAGGCGTCGAAATAGAGAGTTTCCTGCGCCTTCAGCTCATATTCTTGAGTTTCAAGCTTAACCTTGACGTGCCCATCAAGGACCCACACGAATTTCTCAACGCCGCGTTCGTTATGCTCCTTCTCCGTCTTGCCCCCGCTCTGGAGAGTTAAGAGGAGTGGAGTGATCTTCTTCTTGGAGCTTTCCTGCGTGAGCACTTCCACATGAACGTCTTTGGTGTGATGTGTGGCCGCGCGCGCTTCCTTGGCCTGATGGCTGATCTGCTCGTAACGACGATCAACCCCGGTATAGAGTTCGGAAAGCCCAATGCCGAGCGTCTCGGCGATCTTTTCATGGCTCTCGACCGTTCCGATCATGGTGCCGGTCTCGATGCGGGAAAGAGTGGCCTGAGCGATGCCGGTTTTTTGAGAGATCTCGACTAAGGTGAGGCCTTTTTCCCTGCGAAGCGTTCGGATGCGTTGCCCTAAATTTTTCAGCATGACCATATTTTAACGGAAGGGCCCCATCCGTCAAGTGTAATATAACAATAATGAATAAAAAAGCTATATCAAAAATGAAATATAATATTGACATAAAATCATATTTATGTTACGCTCCTGTCAACGTCAAACAAGGAGGTGTCAACATGATGAACAGAACAGAAGTGAAGCGGGCTTTGGGAGTATTGGCCATTGCTGCATTTTTCTTCGGGGGTCTTTCCATGATCGCTGCGGAGAAGGTGCTGGCCAGTCAGCCTAAGGCGACTTTGCAGCTTCAAGGTCAGGACAAGCCTGCGGTGATGGTGAACATCAATAAAGCCACCACGGAAGAACTGATCAAGGTTCGGGGGATCGGACCGGTCATGGCCAAGCGGATCATCGAGCATCGCGATAAGAACGGCGCGTTTAAGTCGATCGACGATCTGACGCAAGTCCAGGGGATTGGTGGCAATAAGCTGCAGCGCATTAAAGATCAAATCATGGTCTAAAGCCTGATTGGAGACCCGTACGGAAAGGGGCAGATCCTGCATTTTGGGACTACCCCTCTTTCGCCGCCGTTTCTGGCTTCTGTTTAAATTTAAAAGTAGCCGGGCTTGTACGGACTCACCTGAGTGGAAGAAAAATGAGCATCAGCACGGAGGAAGGAGATTGATATGGAATGCTTGCGACGGGGAAAAGATCAAAGCGTTGAAAATAGTTATCAGCGATGTCTTGCGAAAGCGATGGATAGGACTCATCAGTTGCTTCGCGAAAAGGAAGCGGCGCCTGATTATGAAAGGATCCATTCTGTGAAAGCCATTCTTTATGCGGCTATTGAACAGGCGGGAATGGAGACGGATCGGCTGATTTCGGCCCAGGAGTTGCTTCGCGAACTTTTGACGCTTGTTGCTTTGCAGGCCGACCCCGTCCGGTGTGAGAGGCACGAAGCGCTGAAGATCCTTGGGGAGCTCACGACTCGCCATCACCTGGGAGGGTGAGATGAAAAGCGTTTTTTATCCGTAGCACGTCCTCAGCTTGATTCGCCATTGGGTTTTTGTTACAATGCCGCCTCTTTGAAGAACCGTTTTAAACCCGCTAAGGACCTTTCAGGGAAGACGATGCCTAAACCTTTGACGTTCCAGGAGTTAATACAAAAGCTGAACGACTATTGGGCGAAGCAGGGCTGCCTTGTGATGCAGCCGTACGATATCGAAGTCGGTGCCGGAACTTTTTCCCCGAATACATTTCTGCGGGCCCTGGGCCCCGAGCCCTGGAAAGCCGCCTATGTTGAGCCCTCTCGCAGGCCGACGGATGGCCGCTATGGTGAAAATCCCCACAGGACTCAGCATTATTATCAATACCAGGTCATTTTGAAACCGTCCCCCGGGAATCCCCAGGAACTTTATCTGAATAGCCTTCGTGCGGTCGGTATCGATCCTCTTGCTCATGATATCCGTTTCGTGGAAGACGACTGGGAATCTCCGACGCTTGGGGCGTGGGGGCTTGGTTGGGAAGTATGGCTCGACAGTCTTGAGATCACGCAATTCACTTATTTTCAGCAATGCGGTTCGATCGATCTGGATGTGATCTCTTGCGAGATTACCTATGGCTTGGAACGCATCGCCATGTTTCTGCAGCAAAAAGATTCTTTGTTCGATATCCAGTGGAATGACAAGGTCACCTACGGCGATGTCCATTTGCAAGGAGAGCGGGAATTCTCGAAATTTAATTTCGAGGGATCAGACCCCGAGATCTACCGTCGCCATTTCGAGGATTATGAGAAACAGGCCGTGCGCTTACTCGAAGGAGGGATGGTCCTGCCGGCGTATGATTGCTGCCTCAAGACCTCGCATATTTTTAATCTTCTCGATGCCCGCGGCGCCGTGAGCGTGAATGAACGTCCTCGGTATATTGCCCGCGTCCGGGCCCTGGCCCGCCGTTGTGCGGAAGGGTATCTTGAAAGCCGCAAGGCGCAGAATTTTCCACTGATTAAGCAAAAACCTGCCTACCGGCAGGCAGGGAAGAAATAATCATGCCCAATTTATTGATCGAGATCGGTGTCGAAGAACTGCCGGTGGGAGCGCTGGACGTCATTTATGACGAGCTGGCCGCGAAGACACGTCAGAAACTGGTGGATGAACGCATCGCTTTTGCGGAAGTAAAAGTGGAAGCGACTCCTCGCCGCATTGCGCTTTTTGTCCAAGGCATTGCCGCGATGCAGCCGGACCGGGAACTCGAGATCTCGGGTCCTTCTTATGAGAAATGTTATGACGTCCAGGGGAAATCCACGGTGGTGCTTCAAGGTTTTCTCAGAAGTAAACAGGCCGCGGAAAAAGATATCGAGGTCCGGGAAACGCCCAAGGGAAAATTTATCTTTCTGAAGAAAAAAGAAAAAGGTGGGGTCGTGGCGACCCTTCTTCCGGGGCTGATCCAGGGACTGTTCGCCTCTCTTTCTTTCCCCAAGCTCATGCGTTGGGAGCCGTCGGGATTCCGTTTTCCGCGTCCCATCCGGTGGCTGGTCGTTCTGATGGACACCAAAAAGATCCCGCTCATGCTTGCCGATGTGAAGTCCGGCAACAAGAGTTTGGGTCACCGTTTCCTTTCGCCGCAAAGTTTCACAATCCTGAAAGCCGATTGGAAGGCGTATGTCGCGCTTCTGAAAAAGAAACATGTTTCTCTGCCGATCGAAACGCGCGAGGCTTTGGTTCGCGGAACTCTTAAAAATCGCTTCAAGCAGAAACAGAGCGACGACGAATTAGCGCATATGAATGCCCAGCTCGTGGAAGAGCCGTTCTTTTTGGAAGGGACTTTTTCGCAGGAATATCTCGAACTTCCCGCGGAAGTGCTTGCGAGTTGCATGAAAAAGAACCAGAAGATCTTTGCTTGCTACGACCCCAAAGGGAAGATGCATAACCGTTTTGTGGCCGTGATGAACGGGAAACGGAACGGCCTTGCGAAGATCCGTTCGGATTATGAAAATGTCCTGGATTCGCGATTAAAAGATGCCCGCTATTTTTATGAAATGGACACGCGCGAAACGTTCGAAAAGAAGAAGTCCAAACTTGCCGAGCTCGTTTATCTGGGTAAACTCGGTTCTGTGCTCGATAAGACCGAACGGCTTGAAAAATTGGCGCCGGAATTTTCGAAAGCGGTAGGCCATCCGGCGCTCGCAGAAGACCTCAAGCGAGTTGCCAGCCTTTCCAAGATCGATCTTGTGACCCATCTTGTTTATGAAATGCCGGATCTTCAGGGAATCGTGGGCCGGGAATACGCCCGTGAAGCTAAAGAAAAGGAAGAGGTGGCGTTAGCCATCGGCACTCAATACCTCCCCAAAAACCTGACGGAAGATCATTCGAAGGTTAAAAAGTCTATAAGCCTTCCCGGAGCGCTCTTCGGGATCATGGATCGGCTGGATCTTTTGGTCGGGGCGCTGGGCACGGGCATTGAACCTACGGGAAGCCAGGACCCGTTCGCGTTGCGCCGGGCCGGTGGCAATGTGGTGAAACTTATTCGTGCATTTGAGATCTCTTTCCCATTGGCCAAGGTAATCGATGAGGATGTGAAGTTGTACGCTGAAAAGCTGTCCAAAAAGGACGATCTGAAATCAAGACTGCTTAAGTTCCTGCAGGAGCGTGTGTCCTTTGAATTGGGCGTGAAGCCCGGCACGAGGCCCTATGAGATCTTGCAGGCCGTTATGCGTTCATCCTTTGAGGATATCGCGGATGTGTTCAAAAGGTTTGAGGTTCTGACCGGGATGGATCAGAAAATTTTGATCAAGGCGGCTAAAGTGATCCAGCGCACGGCGAATATGTTGAAAGGTTATGGCAAAATGCCCGGGGAGCCGAAAGAGGAGCTTTTAGTCGAGGCGGAGGAGAAGAAGCTTTTCGAATTGTTCCGCACGAGGTCCAAAGACGTCGCCGAGCCCCTCGAAAAAGGGGAATATGAAAAGGCGACGCGGCTTTTCGCGGACCTTTTTTCTGTGCCGCTGAATGATTTTTTTGACCATGTTCTGGTGAATGCGGAGGACGCGGTTTTACGTGAGAATCGGATGGCGCTTGTTGCCAGGGTAAACCATCTTTACACGGCCCGGATCGCCGATCTTTCGGCACTATCCAGAATTGACGAAGAGTGATATAATCCGCGCTCTTCCATCCTTGTCTGAGGCGTCATTTCTAGAATATTGACAGGGATGGCCCCAATTTCAACTTCGTTGAAATTGATAAGTATTGGGACCAGACCTCTTTTAAGACCCCTGAAGGTCCTTCAGAGGGGAGTGTTTTAACTGATTCGCCATATAACGTGGCGGATTAATTTCGCCCCGCCTTCTGCATATTGCAGAACGCAGCGGGGCTCATTTAAAAAGGAGCTACCATGAGTACCGCGACATGCAAGAAATCCTCAAAATCCAAGTCTAAATCCAAATGTTCAAAATATGTTTACTTCTTCGGCAATGGTAAGGCTGAAGGGGACGCCAAGATGAAAGATCTTTTGGGCGGTAAAGGTGCGAATCTTGCGGAAATGACGAATATCGGCATTCCCGTCCCGGCTGGTTTTACGATCACGACCGAAACATGCGATCTTTATAATAAGAACGGCAAGAAATGGCCCGCGGGTCTTGAAGAGCAGGTTCGCGCGAATGTTGCCAAACTCGAAAAAGCCATGGGCCTCAAGCTTGGGGACCGGAACAATCCTCTTCTCGTTTCCATTCGTTCAGGTGCTGCGGCCTCGATGCCGGGCATGATGGATACCGTGCTGAATCTCGGCCTTAATTCCGAGGTGGTGCAGGGTTTGATCGTGAAGACCGAGAACGAGCGTTTCGCGTGGGATTCCTACCGCCGTTTCATCCAAATGTTCGGCGACGTTGTGATGGAAGTGCCGCACGATGATTTCGAACATGTGCTCGACAAGAAAAAACAGCAGGTGGGCGCAAAGTCCGACACCGAGCTTAATGCCAATGACTTGAAAGACGTGGTCCGCCAGTACAAGAAGATCTATTTGGACCATACGAAGGAAGAATTTCCGCAGGACCCGTTCGAACAGCTTGTCAAAGCCACCAACGCGGTCTTCAATTCATGGAACAATCCCCGCGCGATCAAGTACCGCCAGATCAATGAGATCCGCGGTCTTCTCGGCACGGCTGTGAACATTCAGGCCATGGTGTTTGGTAACATGGGCGAGACCTCCGGGACCGGCGTTTGCTTCACGCGTAATCCTTCGACCGGGGAGAACAAGTTTTATGGGGAGTATCTCATCAACGCCCAGGGCGAAGACGTCGTGGCCGGTATCCGCACACCGGAACCGATCGAGGTTCTTTCCAAGAAATGGCCGGTGGTTTACAAACAGCTCGATGCGCTCCGGTTGCGTCTTGAAAAACATTACAAAGACATGCAGGACATTGAATTCACGATCCAGGAAGGGAAGCTCTACATCCTTCAGACCCGGAACGGCAAGCGGACCGCTGCGGCGGCCGTGCGTGTTGCCGTCGAGCTTGTGAAGGAAAAAATGCTGACCCGGGACCAGGCTCTCTTGAGGGTGGATCCCAAACAGTTGGATCAGCTGCTCCATCCGACGTTCGATCCGAAGCAGAAAAAAGATGTGATCGCAAAAGGTTTGCCCGCTTCTCCGGGCGCCGCGACCGGTAAAGTGGTGTTCACCGCCGAAGATGCCGAAGCTTGGGCGAAAAAAGGTGAAGCGGTGATCCTGGTCCGTATCGAAACCTCGCCGGAAGATATCGGCGGTATGAATGTCGCCAAAGGTATTTTGACAGCGCGCGGCGGTATGACCTCGCACGCGGCCGTGGTGGCCCGTGGCATGGGAAAATGCTGCGTCGCCGGTGTCAGCGATATCCAGATCGATTACAAGACGCGCCAATTCACTGCCGGGAAAGCGGTTGTGAAAGAAGGGGATTTTATTTCCCTCGACGGCAGTCTGGGACAAGTCTATCTCGGCAAACTCAGCACCATCGAATCCAAACTCTCGGGTGATTTCGCGACCTTGATGAAGTGGGCCGATGAAACTCGCAAACTCAAGGTTCGTACGAATGGGGACACGCCGCACGATGCGGAAGTAGCCGTTCGTTTCGGCGCCGAGGGTATCGGACTTTGCCGCACGGAGCATATGTTTTTTGAAGGCGATCGCATCATCGCGGTCCGTGAGATGATCCTCGCGGATGACAAGGCCGGTCGTGAGAAGGCCCTGGCGAAGCTCCTGCCGATGCAGCGCGGAGATTTTGAAGGGATTTTCGAGGCGATGAAAGGTTTTCCCGTGACGATCCGTCTTTTGGATCCGCCGCTTCACGAATTCCTTCCTCAGGAAGCTGCCAACCAACAGGAAATGGCGGATGTCATGAAGGTTCCCGTCGAGGTCGTCAAACAGAAGGTTGAAATGCTGCACGAATTCAACCCGATGCTCGGCCATCGCGGCTGCCGTCTTGGGATCACGTATCCCGAGATCTACGCCATGCAGGTTCGCGCCATCATTGAGGCGGCTTGCAACCTGAAGAAAAAAGGCATGAAGATCGTTCCCGAGATCATGATCCCGCTCGTCGGGACCAAGAAGGAACTCGATATCCTGAAAGACCTTTCCGTCGAGACCATTAACAAGGTTTTTGCCGAAAAGGGGACCAAGGTGGAATACATGATCGGAACCATGATCGAAGTGCCGCGCGCCGCGCTTACCGCGGACCGCATTGCGGAGACTGCCGAATTCTTTTCGTTCGGCACAAATGATCTCACGCAGATGACGCTCGGTTTTTCACGCGACGATTCAGGCTCCTTTATGGGCGCGTATCTTGATCAGGGTATTTACGAAAAAGACGTATTCCAGACGATCGATGAAGAGGGTGTCGGATATTTGATTCAACTTGCCGTGGAAAAAGGCCGTAAAACGAAAAAGGATTTGAAGATCGGTATTTGCGGTGAACATGGCGGCGATCCCAGTTCGATAGCTTTCTGTAACAAGGTCGGGATGAATTATGTCAGCTGCTCGCCTTACCGCGTTCCGATTGCGAGACTCGCGGCGGCTCAAGCGGTATTGCGTCAGAAAAAATAAGCCCGCGTTCTTCTAGTACCGTTTTTCGTTTGTTTTTATGGGTGAACGGTACAGTACTGCGAGCCCATAAAATCAATCGCAACGCAGTACTAGGAAATTGATCCTGAGCCCCTCCCCAAAGAGGGGCAGAGGAACCCTGATCTTATGGTAGGTAAAAAAAAGAAAAAAAACGAGCTTCGTCCCGAGCGCGGGACTAGGCAGAAACATCTTCTGAAGAAAGCCGGGCGCGGACGCCTTAAGCGTTCCCGCCCTGTTTCTCACGTCCCCGAGTCTTCGCAGCCCAAGAAACATCCCAAGGCAAAATCTCTGGCTCCTCTCAAAGATACCGAGGCTCTTCTGCTCCGTGAAATAGAGCTTCAGAAAGAGGCGGAGAATATCCTCAAGGTTGAAGGGGGGCTTGACCGTCGCAAGAGTGAACGTGAGGATGATGAGCCGGATGCCCATGCGGATGACGCAATAGATCAAACTCTTGACCGTACGACCATGAGGATCTATCTCGATCAGATCGAGCATATCCCGCTCTTGACTCCTGAGGAAGAGATCTCTCTAGGAGAAAAAGTCCAGGCGGGCGGCGCGCGGGGTGAGGAGGCGCGGCTACGCATGATCCGCTCGAATCTCCGTTTGGTGATATTGCTCGCGAAGCGCTATGCCCACATGGGTCTTGCTTTTTCGGATCTCGTAGAAGAAGGCAATATCGGTCTCATGCGTGCGGTGGAAAAATTCGATCCGAAAAGGGGCTACCGTTTTTCGACGTATGCTTCCTGGTGGATCAAACAGGGCATGATGCGCTCCCTTTCCAATCAGGGAAAAACGATCCGCATTCCCGTTTATATGTACGGCATTATTTCCAAGTGGCGCCGGGTCCGGGATGCTTTAATGCAACGTCTCAGCCGGATGCCGACGCGGCGGGAAATCGCAAAAGTCCTTGAGATCCCGACTGCGAAAGTCAAAGAGATCGAAAGTATTGTGAACCGTCCGAGTTCGCTCAATACGCCGCTCAGTCTCGACGGTACGGCCGAACTGATCGATATGCTCGAGGATGGCAAAGAACGCAATCCGGACTCGCAGGTCGGTGAAATGCTGAAAAGCGACCGGATTCGCAAGCTGTTGGGGGTTTTGGATGACCGGGAACGTGAGGTTTTGGAGCGCCGGTTCGGGCTGGTCCATCATGACCCGCATACGCTGGCCGAGGTCGCTCAACATTTCAATGTCACCCGGGAGCGTATCCGGCAGATCGAAGGCATCGTTCTCAAGAAAGTCCGCGCTCAGCTCGTTTTGGAAGGCGACCAGTTCGAGAATTATCTTCCGCACTAAGCCTTCTGCTTTTTCCAACGCTGTTTAAATATTTCAAAAGGAGTTCTCATGGACCTGAAAGCGCTTAAATCCAAAGTTCGCAATATCCCCGATTTCCCCAAAAAAGGCATCCTTTTCCGGGATATCACACCGCTTCTCAAGGACTCGAAATCACTCCGGGAGATCATTGCCCGGTTGGCGCGGTCCTTGAAAGGGAAAAAGATCAGCGCGGTCGTGGGGATCGAATCGCGCGGTTTTATCTTTGGGACAGCGCTTGCGACGAAACTCGGGGTGGGTTTTATCCCGATCCGCAAGAAGGGAAAACTGCCTTGGAAGACCAAGCGGATCGCCTGCACGCTTGAATATGGCGAAGAGATCCTTGAGATCCATCAGGACGCGGTCAAGCGCGGCGAAAAGGTTGTGATCGTGGACGATCTTCTTGCGACGGGGGGAACGGCCGCGGCCGCCGCGGAGCTTGTGGAAAGCATTGGCGGAAAGGTGGCCAAGCTCGCGTTCGTCATCGAATTGGGATTTCTCAACGGGCGTAAAAAACTGAAGAATCACGACGTATTTTCACTGATAAATTATTGAAAACGGGGAACAGCGAGCGTTTTTTAAATTGCCCCCATAGCTCAATTGGATAGAGCATCGCCTTCCTAAGGCGAGGGTTGCATGTTCGATTCATGCTGGGGGCACTAAATCCGAATAAGTTAGTGTGGCGCCGTCGAATCCTAATGAAAGCCTCGTGCGGTGACCGTAGTGATTTTTTTCACGAAATATTATTCCAAAGAGCTCAAAAAGGCGGGAATGGAAATGCGAAAATTTGAAAAAGTATCCTTTTTTTGGATCTTGGCCGCTCTTTTTTTGTTTCCGGTAGGAACTGCCATCGGTCAGGATGTGGCAGAGCCTTCGAGGAAAGCCGAAGAACCGGCGCCGAAATCTGATCTTGATAAATTGAAGACGGAATGGGAAGCCGTTCGCGAGCAACAGATTCAGATGCTCCTCGAAAAAGAAAGGCAACTGGAAAAGCTCAAGGAAGAGATCTTTGCCAAGATGAAGGCCTTGAATGTTCCGGCAACGCCTCAATCCGGCAAGTCTCAACCTGTATCTGCGAGTGATCCCAGTCTCGTTCCTCAGGGTGAAACGGTTCCTGACAGCAGTTCCGAACTTGAGGTCCAAAAATCGTCTTTCCAGGCTGAACGTCAAAAGTTTTTTGCGGAAATGAGTCGCCAAAAAGAAAGTCTTCGCCAGCTTCAATCCTCTCTCGATCAAAAGGCCAAACAGCTTGCTGCGGAACGGGAACGTTTTGAACAGGAAAAAAAGACGGCAGGCCGTTAGCCTTCCTCGCTCATGCCGGATAAAACTTTCCTTAGAAAAGCACTCCTGGGAAAAATGAAAAATGTCCCGCTTCTTTCGCGGCACATGAAAAGCCGTCGGATCCTCCGGAAATTGTCCCAAGAACCCGTTTTCCGAAAAGCGGAACACGTTGCGTTTTATTATGGGATCGCCCCCGAGGTGGAGACGAAGCCTTACCTTAAAAAGATCTTGAAGGATAAAAGGATCTATCTTCCGAGGGTCGGTCCGAGGAAGTCCCTGACATTGCGCCGTGTTCGTTCGCTTTCCCGGGACCTGAAAAAAGGCGCTTACAACATCATGGAGCCTAAGGTGTTTTGTGAGAAACGGGCGGCGAACCAAATGGATCTCATCATTGTCCCCGGCGTGGCTTTTGACAAGAGAGGCGGGCGTCTGGGGCGGGGCGGTGGTTACTACGACCGGCTTCTCCGGAAGGCCGGGAAAGTCATCAAGGTCGGGTTGTGCTTCCGGGAACAGCTTGTAAAAAAAGTTCCGATGCAAGCGCACGATATGAGAGTGGACAAAGTCATTACGGACTAGTCTTAATGCTTATCAACCGGGTGTTTCTCGCCGCAGGTTTGAATTTACGGAGAAGAAAATGTTGAAAAAAAACGATGGCTCGCTTTTCTGTGAAAACACGGAGGCCCGCCAGATCCTTACCGTCAGCCAGCTGAACCGGAAGAGCCGTTCGCTGCTGGAATCCCAGCTTTCCGGGGTTTGGGTGGAAGGGGAGATCTCGAATTTTAAGCATCATAGCTCCGGGCACATGTATCTGACGCTCAAAGACGAGAATGCGCAGATCTCCGCGGCTTTTTTCAGCCAGTATCAGCGCAATCTGAAATTTGAATTAAAAGATGGGCTCAAGATCCTGGCGTTCTGCCGTGTCTCCATTTACGAAGCGCGCGGGCAGTACCAGCTTTACATTGAACGTGTGGAGCCGCAGGGTGTCGGGGCGCTTCAGCTTGCCTTTCAGCAACTCAAAGAACGATTAGCCAAAGAGGGGCTGTTTAACGAAGAGCGGAAGCGGTCCATCCCCAGGTTCCCGAAGATCGTGGGCGTGGTCACTTCACCCACCGGGGCTGCGATCCATGATATTTTAAACGTGGTGAACCGCCGGTTTTGTGGGACGCATGTGCTCCTCTATCCTGTCAAAGTGCAGGGCGAAGGTGCGGCCGGGGAGATTGCGGCGGCCATCGAGACAATGAACGAACGCTCCGAGGTCGACGTCCTGATCGTGGGACGAGGCGGCGGCAGCCTCGAGGATCTTTGGGCTTTTAACGAAGAGGCGGTTGCGCGCGCAGTTTTTGGATCGCATATTCCTGTGATCTCTGCGGTGGGGCATGAAAGTGATTGGACGATTTGTGATCTTGTCGCGGACCTTCGGGCGCCGACGCCATCGGCTGCTGCGGAACTTGTCGTTTCAAGCCGGCTTGAACTCGAAGAGCGTTTACGCGGGCGCAGGGAAAGATTGGATTTCGCGATGAACGGGATGTTTGAGCGCTATCAGGAACAGCTCTCGAACCTTGCTTCCAGCGCGGCGTTCAGACAACCGCAGTATCTTCTGGATCAGTTTACCGGACGGGTGGATGAACTGGGCCGGCAGATGGAAGGTCGTCTGGCGGGTCTTGTGGGCTCGAAGTCGCAGATCTTTCACGGCGTGACGGGACGATTGAACGCGCTCAATCCGCTTGCGATCCTCGACCGCGGTTATTCCGTGAGTTTTAATGAAAAAGACGAGATCGTCAAAAATGTCCAGCAGGTTTCCGTGGGGGATGTGATGCGGACCCGGCTTCATCAAGGTTCTTTGATCTCGAAAGTTACTGCCATCACCAAATAAGGGGATAGAACATGACCGAAAAATTTCAATTTGAGAAAGCATTGGAAGATCTTGAAAAGATCGTGGAAGCCATGGAAAGCGGGGAGCTGACGCTTGACCAGGCACTTAAGAAATACGAGGAAGGCGTCGGGTTGGTGCGGGCCTGTCAGTCGAAGCTCACCGAAACGGAAAAGAGGATCGAGGTGCTGACCAAGACCTTGGACGGTTCGCTTAAGAAAGAGGCGTTCGATCCTGAGGATGCGCCGCACGGTGCGGTGAAGACCAAAAAGAAGAAAGCTTCTTTCGAAGAGGGTGACGAGAAGCTTAGCGATGAGGATTAACACGTGACTTACGAGCAATGCTTCAAACGCCATCGGGCGTTCATAGAAAAAAAACTGAAGGGCATGCTGCGTGCTCAGGAAGCCCGTCCTCTGAGTATCCATAAGGCCATGCAGTATGCGGTCTTTACGGGCGGGAAGAGATTCCGGCCGGTGCTGGTGCTGAGCGCTTGTGAGGCGTGCGGCGGGAAGCCTCAAGACGCCATGGGGGCGGCTCTGGCTGTCGAGTTGATCCATACTTATTCGCTGGTGCATGATGATCTTCCGGCGCTGGATAATGACGCTACCCGGCGTGGAAAACCCACCTGCCACAAAAAATTCGGCGAAGCGAACGCGATCCTGGCGGGCGATGCTCTTTTGACTTTAGCGTTTGAGTTCATTGCCGGGATCAAGCCTGCGCAGCGGGCAGTCCAAGTCCTGCGCGAAGTAGCCATAGCCGCCGGGGTGCGTGGTATGATCGGCGGGCAAGTTGCGGACCTGGAAGCTCCTGCAAAGAAAAAGACGCTCGCGGAGCACGACTTTATCAGCCGTTACAAGACGGGCGCTCTCATCCGCGTTAGCGCGGTGGCCGGAGCAATCGCTGCAGGTGCCGCCCCGCATGAACTCAAAGCCATGACCCGCTATGGAGAATGCTTAGGACTTGCGTTCCAGGTCGTAGATGATATTCTGGATGAGGACGGTTATTGTAAAGCGATGAGCATCCCGGCGGCTACCCAGAAAGCGGTCCGTCTTATCGGACAGGCGAAAAAAGAAGTAAAAATGTTGGGTCGTAAGGCGCAAGCCCTTAGGCTTTTAGCGGATTTTTTGATGCAAAGAATACCCCAGTAATGCAATTTAAAGCAAAGTAGGATCGTTAGGAACGAGAGACGTATGGAAATAAAATGGATCGATAAAATCAAGTGCCCGCAGGACCTCAAACAGGTTCCTTTGGAAAAGCTTCCGGAGGTTGCCGAGGAGTACCGTCAATTTCTGATCGAATCCGTGGCCAAGACCGGCGGGCATTTGGGAGCGAGTCTCGGTGTTCTGGAGCTCTCGATCGCCCTGCATTATGTCCTGAATTCTCCCGAAGACAAGATCTGCTGGGATGTCGGGCATCAGGCCTATGTTCATAAAATGATCACCGGACGTAAGGACCAGATGCACACCTTGCGCCAGCCCGGCGGGTTAAGTGGTTTTCCTGCTCCTTGGGAAAATATGCACGATCCTTTCATTGTCGGCCATGCCGGAACCGCAATCTCACAGGCCCTCGGGCTTGCTGCTGCGCGTGATATCAAAAAAGGAAATGAAAAAGTCGTGGCTGTGGTCGGGGACGGTGCCATGACCGCAGGACTTTCCTTCGAGGCGCTGAACAGCGCCGGCCAGCTGAAAAAGAATATGCTGATCATTCTCAATGACAATGAAATGTCGATCGCGAAGAATGTGGGAGGGATGAGCCGTTATCTCAACCGTGTCATCACCAATCCCCTTTATAACCGCATCCGCGGGGAAGTTGAAAAACAGCTGAGCCGTTTTCCGCGACTCAAGAAATTCTCAAACGTTTCCCTCGAGGGCATGAAACATCTTTTTGTGCCCGGGATTATTTTTGAGGAGTTGGGGTTTCGGTATTTCGGGCCTGCGGACGGGCACGATGTTATTGGCTTGGTCAAGACCTTGCGCGATGTGCTTGCTCTCAACTCTTGCAGTTTTCTTCATGTCCTTACGAAAAAAGGGAGAGGTTGCGCGTTCGCGGAAAATGACGAGGAAAAGGGGCATGGGGTCGGGCCTTTCAACGTGAAGACCGGCGAGAAGATCGAGGTCTCATCTTCAAAAAATGATGGCGCGAGCGTGTCCTACACGCAAGCCTTCGCCGATGCTCTTTCCAAACAAGCGCGCCGGAATCCCAAGGTGGTCGCGATCACGGCGGCCATGCCGTCGGGTACGGGGCTTTTGCATTTCCAGAAGGAATTTCCTGAGCGTTTCTTTGATGTCGGCATTGCGGAACAACATGCCGTATCTTTTGCGGGCGCTCTTGCGCGTGGCGGTTTGAAGCCGGTCGTCGCGATCTATTCGTCTTTCTTGCAACGCGCTCATGATTCGGTGATGCACGATGTGGCGCTGCAGAGACAAAGTATTGTGATGGGGATCGATCGAGCGGGTCTCGTCGGCGCCGATGGTGCCACCCACCAGGGGATCTTCGATCTCGCTTTTCTCGGATCCGTACCGGGCATTGTTCTCGCCTCGCCCATTGATGAGTATGAAATGGAAAAGATGATGGAGCTTGCCCTGAACCACCCAACGGCTTTCGCGATTCGCTATCCGCGTGCGAACATTCCCAAGATGTTCGACGCTTTTCCTAAGAAAGGCTTCGAGATCGGGGAAGGAGAGGTGCTCTTTGACGGCGAGGATGTGACGTTTCTTGCGCTCGGGAGCATGGTCGAAGCGGCCTGTAAAGCGCGTGCGCTTCTTGAAAAGGAAGGTGTTTCTGCCCGTGTTGTGAACATGCGTTTTGCCCGGCCTCTCGATGAACAACTGATCCTGGATTCCCTCAAAAAAACGAAATTCCTTTTTACTCTGGAAGAACATGTTGCGACGGGCGGGTTCGGTTCCAA
This sequence comes from Candidatus Omnitrophota bacterium, assembly GCA_903856085.1. Classification (GTDB taxonomy): domain Bacteria; phylum Omnitrophota; class Omnitrophia; order Omnitrophales; family Aquincolibacteriaceae; genus Aquincolibacterium; species Aquincolibacterium lacustre. Next base: position 44,542 of record CAIOAT010000003.1, read on the forward strand.
GGTTCTGGAGTTTTTAGAAGAAAAAAATATTCGGCATGTCCCGCTCAAACGCTTCGCCCTTCCGGATGAATTCATCGAACATGGCTCCCGCGATGCCCAGCTTGATGAATTCGGACTCTCTCCCGACAAGATCACCGCGGCTGTTCTTAAAGAACTCAACCGCGTTATAAAATAGGCGGCGACTTCGATGGAAAAGATCTCTTTTTCGCTGGCGACGGAATTTATTGAGCTGTTCAAGCTTCTCAAGGTGACGGGCCTTTGCGATAGCGGGGGCATGGCGAAATGTGCCATCGCTCAATCGGAAGTGAAAGTGGACGGACAAGTTGAGACGCGCAAGGCTTGCAAGATCCGCAAGAGGCAGCAGGTGGAGTTTTGTGAGCAGATCATTTTTGTTGAATGAGGTCGCGAATAAAAAGCTTTCTTGAAGGTGTGTCCAGGGAAGTTTAGAATAAAGCCGCTGTTATCTCTCAGAGGGGTGTTCACGAGATGGAAAAAATTGGAATCGTCGTCAATCAGAAGAAAAAAGGCGCGCCGGAACTTTGCGAGAAACTCGAAGACTGGTTTGCGAAGCGGGATATTCCCGTCCAGGATTCTGCAACCGTATCGCTTGATGAGTTGATCGAAAGTTCAACGCTTTTGGTCTGTCTCGGCGGGGATGGGACCATTCTTTCGGTGGTTAGCCGCATGAAAGTCCGCGTGGTGCCGATCCTCGGTGTGAATTTCGGGAAACTCGGATTTTTGACCGAGGCTAAGGCGGAAGAAATATTCGAAGAACTCAATGCGTATCTTCTTCAAAAGCCGGCGGTTGAGAAACGGCTTATGCTTTCCTGTACCGTGAAGGGGAAAAAAACTGTTCAGGAACGGCGCTTTGTGGCGCTCAATGACATCGTGATCAGCCGTGAGGGATTGGCCCGTATTCTCCAGCTTGACGTTACGATTTCGGGAGAGAAGTTCACAAGCTTCCGGGGCGATGGGGTCGTGATCGCTTCGCCGACTGGTTCCACGGCCTATTCGCTTTCCGCGGGCGGTGCGGTGGTGCATCCCAAACTCGAAGCTATTCTCATTACACCCATATGTCCTCATGCCCTGAATCTGCGCGCTTTGGTAATCGGACCTGATGAGAAGATCACCATCCGGATTCGTACGGAAAACCCCAACGAAAAAGCCCTCCTTACGGCTGACGGTCAAGAAAAGATCGAAATCGACGATAGCTATAGTGTCGAAGTAACCCGTTTCCACATGCCTCTGTCTTTGGTGAAGAGCACGAAGCGGAGTTATCTTCAGACGCTCAGGGAAAATTTCAAGTTCCCTGACTTCGAATAGACGGAAGCGTTTTCAGCACTTCCTCTCTCTAACGGGGTGAAGCCATCGTTAAACTGTTGATCGTCGATGACGAAAAAATGATCTGTGAGGAATTTCGCGAAACCCTCGAACAAGAAGGCCATCAGGTCGATTGCGCGCTAAACGGCAAAGAGGGCCTTCGGAAGATACAGACCAATCATTATAATCTCGTCTTTTTGGATTCCGCGATGCCCTTTTTGGACGGGAAAAAGGTTCTGGAGCATATCCGGCATTTCAGTCGGGTGCCAGTGGCCCTGATCACCGGTTTTTTGACGGAATCCAAAGAAAAAGAGATTCTGCATCTTGGCGCGATGGTGTGCCTTCGCAAGCCCTTGGACCTTGACCGAGTCAAATCACTCATTCATACTGTGTCCCGCTCCACGCACCCTTCATAAACGATAACCGATTATTGCCTATGTCCGACATCCGAGTTCGTTTCGCGCCATCCCCGACAGGATACCTCCACATTGGAGGTGTCCGTACTGCACTTTTTAATTACCTTTATGCGCGTCAGCAGGGCGGAAAATTCCTGCTGCGCATTGAAGACACCGATCGTCAGCGCTCGACACCCGGATTTGAACAGGAAATCCTGGAATCGCTTCGCTGGCTCGGGCTTGAGTGGGATGAAGAACTGGTCCATCAAAGTAAGCGGCTTGACCGGTACCGTGAAATCGCTCAAGAGCTCGTCGCCAAAGGTCTTGCCTATGAATTTGAGGGAGCCATTAAGTTCAAGATCCCGCAGACCGTAGTCAAAGTCTATGACATCGTTCGCGGGGAAGTGACCTACGACTCCAAAGAGTTCGATGACCTCGTGATCATGAAGTCTGACGGATATCCTGTCTTTCATCTGGCGGTGATCGTGGATGACCATGACATGGGGATCACGCACGTGGTGCGCGGGGAGGACCATCTGACCAATACGCCCCGGCATATCCTTCTTCAGCAGGCGCTCGGATGGAAATCGCCCAAGTACGCACATCTCCCGCTCATTTTTGGTTCCGATGGTACTCCGCTTTCCAAGCGTCATGGCGCGGTTGCGGTGACAGAATATCGTAACAAGGGTTTTCTTCCGCAGGGGCTCATCAACTATCTGGCGCTTCTTGGCTGGAATCCCGGGACGCCGCAGGAGATCTTTTCGCTTCCGGAACTTGTGAAGCAATTTTCTCTGAAGCGCGTGATCAAATCGAACGCGCAGTTCAATCCCGAAAAACTTCTCTGGGTGAATGGCCAGCATATTCGCGCGATCCCGGGAGAGGATTATGAAAAACAGATGACGGAATTTTGGAAGGACAAGTTGGAGCCGATGCCGGAAGAAAAATGGCGGAAGCTGATCGCGCTTTACCGGCCACGTATCCAGACCTATGGTGAGTTGAAGGAGCAGGCGGTTTATTGCTTTGCCAGCCCCGATTATAAAGACGCCGCCTTGATGGCCGAGATCAAAGGGAATGCCGTGACGGTGAAGTTGCTGGGTGAATTGCGCGATGTTCTCAGCGACCTTGGAGATTTTGAAGATGTGCAGATCCTGGATCAAAAGACAAAACAAGTGGCTGAGGCCGCGGGCCTGAAGCCCAAGGATATCATCCATCCCCTTCGCTTTGTCTTGACGGGCGGCACTGCGAGCCCCGGTATTTTTGAGCTCATGAGCCTTCTTGGAAAAGAGACCTGCTTAGAACGTCTCGTAAAATTCCTCATTTAACCTGGTTTCAGTGTGCGTAGACCACACTGGGAGTGTGAAATAGGTCGTAATTTGATATAATCCATCCATGGAAATGCCCACGACACCTTCTAATTTCATACGCGATATTATTAATGCCGACATCGCGAGCGGCAAGAACAAGGGTCGCGTGCACACACGCTTTCCGCCCGAACCCAACGGTTACCTCCATATCGGTCACGCCAAGGCTATCTGCATCAGTTTCGGGATCGCCCGCGACTACCAAGGGCTCTGCAATCTCCGTTTTGACGATACCAATCCCGAAAAAGAGGAAGTCGAATACGTGGATTCCATCCGCGAGGATGTTCGCTGGCTCGGTTTTGATTGGGGTGAACGCGAGTATTATGCTTCGGATTATTTTGGTCAACTCTATGAACACGCGCTCACGCTTATCAAAAATGGAAAAGCCTATGTCTGTGACCTAAGCCCGGACGAGCAGCGCCAGTATCGCGGGACTTTCAACGAGCCAGGCAGGAACAGCCCTTTTCGTGATCGATCTCCGGAAGAAAACCTGAATCTTTTTGAAAGGATGAAAGCCGGGGAATTCCCAGATGGCGCGCGCGTTTTAAGAGCGAAGATCGATATGGCGTCTCCCAACATTACCATGCGCGATCCCACGATCTACCGGATCAAAAAGGCGTCGCATCATCGCACCGGCGACCAATGGTGCATCTATCCGATGTATGACTTCACGCATTGTATCTCGGACTCCATCGAAGGGATCACGCATTCGATCTGCACGCTCGAGTTTGAGAATAACCGTCCGCTTTATGACTGGGTTCTCGACCAGCTTGGCATTCACCATCCTCAACAGATAGAGTTCGCCCGTCTCAACATCACTTACACACTCCTGAGCAAGCGAATTCTGTTGAAGCTTGTTCAACAGAAGATCGTGTCCGGCTGGAATGATCCGCGTATGCCCACGATTTCGGGATTCCGTCGGCGTGGCTATACGCCATCCGCTATCCGCGCGTTTTGTGACAAGATCGGCGTTGCGAAGTTCAACAGCACGATCGATATGGTATTGCTCGAGAATTCCATCAGGGAAGAACTCAATAAAACAGCGCCTCGCGTGATGGCAGTCCTGGATCCTCTTAAGGTTGTTATCACGAATTATCCCGAGGGCAAGACCGAAGAAATGGAGGCCGTGAATAATCCCGAGGATCCGGCGGCCGGGACGCGCATACTGCCGTTCTCAAAAGAACTTTATATCGAGCGGGAAGATTTCCGTGAGGATGCGCCCAAGAAATTCTTCCGGCTTGTGCCGGGCGGGGAAGTACGACTGCGTTATGGGTATTTCATCAAATGCGAAAAGGTCGTCAAGGACGCAGCCGGCCGGATCACAGAACTTCACTGTACGTACGATCCCGAAACCCGCGGAGGGAATAATCCTCCGGACGGCCGGAAGGTGAAGGGTACGATCCATTGGGTTTCAGCTCACCATGCACTGAAGGCCGAAGTCCGGCTCTATGATCATTTGTTTGCCGCAAAAGATCCAGGTGATGTTCCGGAAGGCCAGGATATTTTTGTGAATCTGAATCCTAAATCTCTGGAGACGGTTTCCGAGGCGCTTCTTGAGCCTAGCTTGAAGGATGCGAAACCCGGCGAGCGGTTCCAGTTCGAGCGGCTTGGCTATTTCTTCGCAGATCCCATCGATTCCAAGTCCGGTCACCCCGTTTTCAATCGCACCGTGACTTTACGCGATACGTGGGAGAAGATCGAGAAAAAGGGGTAATTACGGCGCTTGCGCCTAGGGCTCAAGTACCGCTTTGTGGAAGCTTTGGGAATGCTATCGACGAAGCTGGGGGACTAGGATTTGAACCTAGACTAGGTGATCCAGAGTCACCGGTGCTACCGTTACACCATCCCCCAACGAAGGATATGAGATCAAACGGCGGGAAAAATCACGGGGATTATAGCGGGTCTTCAGCCTACCGACAAGAATTCTTCTCGAAGAAACGAATTTGAAATGGCGTAGCTTTCTATTTCCTCGCAAGTAGTCTAAAGCAGGCAACAGACGTCAGGATGAATTGCATGAAGATTGGTAAAGAAGAACTGCTCGAAAAGTTGAAGAAGGCGTATGAAATGGAGGAGGTCATGGCGAATCTTTTGACCGCCTTGGCTATGCCGCATGTTTTTACCAGTAAAATCCACGAACAGGACAGGCAAAAGGTCCACAAAATGCTCGCGATCATTCACGCGGATACTCTCAAACATAAAAAAATCGTGTCCGGAATGATGAAAAATCTTTCAGGGGGATCCTTTGGAGGTTAGTTTGCTGCTCGAGCAGCTGCGCCAATTAAAAGTTGCGGACCAGAACGCGCTGGATATTTACACCGGCCTGCAGTCTAAGGTTGAGGATAAAAAGATTCTCCTGTCATTGCAGCAACTTGTCCGCGATGAGTTGAAACATGTGGCGATGGAAAAAGAAATCCTGGCTATTCTCAAACAAGAGCAGCGGGTCTTTTTCTGGGGAGGAAAGAAAGAGGCGGAGGAATTCAAAGGGCTCTTTTCCAGGGCCAGCATCTATTTTACAGCGGGTAGTAAAAAAGAGCTTTTTCCCGGGACGCGGGACGGGAGGCCTTTTGATCTTGTGGTCTTGGACCTGGATAGTGAAGGGCACGTGAGCAATCCCAAGGCTGTCGCAGGTCTTGTTGGAAAGATCAGGAAAGCTCACAAAAAGGTTGTGATTCTTTCATGTCGCAGGGACTTTAAATTGATCCGTGCGGCTTTCGAGGCCGGAACAAGCGACTACATTCTCAAACCCTTTAATCAGCGCGAGCTCAGCGCGAGGATCCTCGCCATTCTCGAGGGTAAAAAAAGAATCTGCTGTCTCGGAGGCGGAACCGGCCTTTTCACTCTGTTGAGCGCTCTTAAGACGCTTCCTGATATTCTCTTGATCTCACTTGTGAATATGAGCGATGACGGAGGATCCTCAGGACGGCTTCGGTCGTCGTTCGGGATTCTTCCCCCTGGCGATATCCGGCGTAGTCTTGTTGCGCTTTCGAACGCTCCTGAGGTCATGAATGAGTTGATTCGCTATCGATTCGATCGTGGGGGGGAGCTCCGTGACCATTCACTCGGGAATCTTCTCCTGACGGGTCTTGCCGGGATGAAGGGGTCTATGGCCGAAGCGGTTCGAGCGATGGGGGATATCCTGAACATCCAGGGGATCGTGCTCCCGATCACTCAAACCATGACAGAGTTTGTCGCCCGTTTTGAAAATGGAAAAGTAATCCGCGGAGAAAGTCGGATCAGTCTTTGTGCGGGAAGAGACCCGGCTCTGAAGATCCGCAAAGTATGGCACGAACCTCACGCTGAATGCGATGCAAGCTCCTACGCATCGATCCTTCATGCAGATGTTGTTATCATCGGTCCAGGGGACCTTTTTACGAGCGTGATCACGAACCTGGTGATCAGGAAGGTCAGCGAGGCGATTTCTCTTTCGCGGGCAAAAAAGATCTATATCTGTAATCTCATGACGCGGCCGGGCGAGACCTCAGGTCTTGATGCACGGGCGCATGTCAAAAGGGTCGTCGATGTGCTGGGAAGAGACCGCCTGAATTATGTCCTTGTTTCAAATACCCGGTTCTCCAAAGCCGCGATCGCGCGTTATGCAAAGCTAGACCAGCATCCGGTTTTGATAAATGAAAAAGAGGGGCTAGCGGGAATCACAAAGGCTAAGGAAATTCTTGCCGATATTGCCGACCAAAAGGAATTGGTCCGCCACGATCTTCAGAAGCTTCGTAATCAGCTTCTCCTGCTTCTTTCTTGACGCCCCGGCATGCAGCGCGCGCGATGAGCGTTATTAGAGACACATCCGGTCATTGATATTGCGCAGGACGCGCAATCCCCTAAAACCTTCCGCATAGTGGACCCGGCCCTGGACCCCTCTGAATGTTGCGTAGGCTCTGGCAATCTCCGTAATTTTCAGATTCTCGATGCTCGTTTTCTCAATTTGTGAGGCGTGTAATTCGAGCAGTTTGATCTTTTCAGGGAGGATGTCGGTGATATCAACGAAGATGTCAGGGATGAAATCCAGGCAACTAGGGGATTCATAAAAAAGGACCTCCTTGACGTTGCGTGTTGCGGCGATCGTTGCGCGAGAGGCTGCGCGGTGGTCCTGATGGCTGTCATCAAAATGGTTGATCAAGACAATGTCTGGAGATACCGCCGTGACCGCGCCCTCGATCGTTCTTATGAGGTTCCTATCGTCATGCAATTCAGTATCGTGGTAGCCGCCCCAAATAATCTTTTTGACGCCAAGAGCTGCTGCGGCTCCTTCTTGTTCCAGTTTACGCGTTGCCGGATCTCCACCGACACATCCGTCGGTCAGGATTAACTGGTAGATCTGATTTCCCGCTTGTCCGTATCTTACGAGAGTTCCGCCGCAGCCAAATTCAATATCATCCGGATGTGGACCGATCGCGAGAATATTCATGCCGGTTTTTTTTGGGGATAGCTCATGGTGTGATTCCACAGCGGGGTCCTCCGTTTGCGAGTGACAATAAAAGACAGCGCAGGATTATAGCATTAGCGTGTATAAGTTTTTAATCAAAAAAACAGCCATCGTTTAAGGTGCGCTTGTGTATAATGCAACATTCACATTTGACGGGTGTTTTGCCGTTCAACTATCGGGTAACGAAAACCCCTATGAAGAAGGTCTTTTTTGGAGCGATGCTGGTTTTGATAGCGGCCGCCACGACGGGTGTTTATTACCTCACCCAAAAAGCCGACATCTACTACTACAAAGGGCATGATCTTTTCGTCAAGGCAAAGTATAAAGCCGCTGTTCAGCCCTTCCTTCAGTCCCTCTCAGAGGATCCGAAACGTTCCAAAACGCTAACGGAGCTCGGGTATTCTTACCTCTGGGCCGGAGATTATCCGGAGGCCATCCAAGTGTTCCAGAAACTGGTCGCACTTGAACCCGGAGCTTTTCGGGTGAAAAAATCATTGGCCAGCGCTTACTCCTGGAATAAAGAATATGCGAAGGCCGAGGCGATTTTCCGGGAGGTTATTCGCGGAGACAAGAACGACCGGGATGCCCAAAAGGGATTGGCCGAGATTTATATTTGGGACAATCAATTTGACAAGGCAAAAGAGATCTTAACGGCCTTGCTCAAAAGCAATGCCGGGGACGCCCAGGCGAAGTTCCTTTACGGAAAAGCGCTGCTTTATTCCGGGCACACGAAAGAAGCCCTCAAGATTTTCGAGGAGCTCTCAGGTGGTTCAAAACCCATCGCAAGGAAAACTCCATGAAAAAAATTCTCCTCGGTATCGTCGGTCTCATGATCGTGAGCGGCCCCTTATTTGCGGAAGGCGGGGTGAGCCAGAAAGAGTTGAAGGAATTGATGGGTGACAGCTACATGATCGAGCAGGATTATGATAGCTCCGTCAAACAGTACAGGGAAGTTCTCGCCAAGGATCCGCAGAATGTAAAGGCCAGGGTGTCGCTCGCGGACGTGTTGAGTTGGCAGCAAAAATACGAGGAGGCTGTCACGGAATATCTGCAAGCTCTGAAATACCAGGAGACTTCGGAAGAGGCCCTTGAAGTCAAAAAGAAACTGGCGGGTGTTTATGTCTGGAAGAAAGACTATCTTAAAGCCGAAGCCCTGTATCAGGAACTGATAGCGCAGAATCCGGGCAATTCAAAAGACGCGGTTGCGCTTGCGGAAGTCTTTTTGCGTCTTGGAAAACCGGAAGCATCCAAGCAATTGTTGCAAGGCGTTTTGGAGAAAGATCCTCAAAATAGGGATGCCAAAATTCTTCTGGGGGATGTCTACGCAGAGAACGAAGATTTTAAGAAAGCCCTGGAGCTTTTCCGGGAAGTTCTTGATGCAAAATACGATCGCAAGGTCAAAGCGAAAGTTGGGGATGTGCTGAGTTGGACCCGGCACTACCGCGAAGCGCTGAAGATCTACGATGAACTTTTGGTCGAGAAGGATGACAAGGCGTTAAGGATTCAAAAGGCCCGGATCCTCGGTTGGGAAAAGGAGTATGGCCGTTCGAGGAAAGAATACCAGGAGATTCTGAGGAGGGGGCCTGATGAGCTTGTGAAAGAGGAAATGGACGCCAAGGAATTCTACTGGAGAAACAGGGTCAAACGCGCGATCACGGCGTATAAGAAACTGATCAGCAAGGCTCCGGAAAATGCGGAAGCGATGTTTGACCTTAGCCAGATCTATTCTTACCAGGCCATGTGGCATGAGGCGATCGATCAATACAAGAAACTTCTCGGTGTTTTTGAGGAGCATTCCAGGGCCAAAGAAGGATTGCAGAAGGCGGAGTTGTTTTTGAGTCACCCCATGCTTACCTCCGGGTATGAATTCTTTAAGGCCCACAGCGGCGCTCGTGGGGTCGATATCCATAAAAATGTTTTTACAAGCTTGCTCGACATCCCGCTTAATGCGCAGACAGTTTTGGGATTGGGATACAACCTCACCCGGCGGTCCTTTTTGGATTTTCATGATCTGACCGAGAACCATGCTCGCGTGGCGCTCAGTTATCAGAAAAGTCCCGACTGGTCGACGGGCGCTTTTTTAAATCTGATCACTTACAATCGGAGTGTGGCCCCCGTCTACGAGTTCGGTGGACAGTTTGCGGTCAGGACCTTTGATGTCGGACAGCTGACGCTTTCGCAGGAACAGCAGCGGCTTGAGAACAACAGCACCGTGATCCGTCGCAGGCTCTTTCAGGATAATTTTAAGGTTCGGCAGGACATTGACCTCACAAAACGGTGGAAGGCGGGTACCGATTACACTTTCTCTTATTTCTCTGACCACAATCGATGCAGCGAAGTGGCGGCGGATACTCTGTATTACTTCTCCCTCGAACCGAGAGCGTTTTATGTGAAATACCGTTATGCCTTCCGCAATTTCCGGAAGATCGAAACGGACTACTTTTCGCCGCAGGAATATTCCCTCCACACGCTCTCACTGCGGTGGAAACATTTCCTCAATAAAGAGGAGATCTTTTTTGGCGCGAACGATCTTTATTATGAAGCCGGCTATGACATTTCGTTCGATTCCCAGGGCATTACCAGCCATCAGATCATGGGCGGGCTTACTTGGGATATCACCAAGCGTCTTCAGATCAAAGGCGAAGGGCAGTATACGATCGCATCGACAAAGATCTACGAGGACGCAGGGGCCAAGGCCTCTGTAAAATACTTCTTCTAAATGAAAAACAAACAAGAACCGCAATCCAGTATTGTGCTTGAGACGCTCGGGGTTCTCGCGATCCTGGCGGCGATGACGTATTTAATTGTTCGCGGAGTTCTGCTTGAGCGCGCTAAATACTCCGTAGTGGACGGTATTTTTGCGATCCTTATCCTTTTGGCAGAAGCTTTTATCCTCTTCCATGGCATCGGTTATGCGGTCGCGATCCTCTGGAGTAAGAAGAAAGCTCGTAGCCTATCGGTTATCTCCCAGGGCATCCCTCCGCTCGCGGAACAGAATCAGCCCTCTGTTGCGATCCTCATTCCCGCCCGCCACGAACCCAAAGAGGTTCTTGAAAAGACCTTTATCACGGTCGACAACATCGAGTATAAGAACAAGCGGGTTTATTTCCTGGATGACAGTATCAAAGAGGAATATCACAAAGAAGCCGAAGAGCTTGCGCGGGAGTATCACCTGACGCTTTTTCGTCGCACCAAGCCATGGCATGGCGCGAAGGCCGGGATCATTAATGATTTCCTGGAACAAATGACGGAAAAGTACGTGGTGATCTTTGATGCGGACAGTAACCCGATGCCTGATTTCCTCGGGCCACTTGTTCCGATCATGGAAGCGAACGTGAAACTGGGGTTTGTCCAAACGCCGCAATTTTATACGAATATTGAAGACAGCCGGATCGCGCGGGCGGCGGTACTTCAGCAGGCAGTTTTTTACGAGTACATCTGCGACGGGAAGGGGATCGTGGATTCGATGTTTTGTTGCGGGACCAACGTGATCTTGCGGGCCAGCGCCCTCAAGGCTATCGGAGGGATGGATGAAAGGACGGTGACGGAGGATTTCGCGACCTCTCTCAAGCTTCACACACACGGTTTTTCTTCGCTTTATTACAATCACGTTTGTGTTTTTGGAATGGGTCCTGAGGATCTGATCGGTTATTTTACGCAGCAGTTCCGTTGGACCGCGGGGACCCTCCAGGTCTTGAGAAGTCTTGTCGCCCAGTTCTTCACAAAACCTTTTTCGCTCAGCCCAGGGCAATGGTTCCAGTATTTTCTCTCCGGCACTTACTATCTGGTGGGATTTGCGTACTTCATATTGATCCTGGGGCCTCTTCTTTACATTTTCTTCAGGGTGCCGTCTTTTTTTATCCGACCCGAAGTCTATTTTCTTTTCTTCCTCCCTTACATGTTGTTGTCGACGAGCGTTTTTTATTTTTCATTACAAAAAAGAAATTATAAACCTCGCGATCTTATGCTCGGGCAGCTTCTGGGGGCATCGAGTTGTTTCGTTTACATGAAAGCCGCGTTGGCGGCCCTTTTGGGCTTCAAGATTTCATTCGGGGTGACTTCGAAGGCCAAGGGAGGATCGGTATCTCTTCGCGTGATTTGGCCGCAGCTCGCAGTGATGGCGGCAACTTTTATCGCGCTGGTGTGGGCCGTGAATCGCTTTGTTTATGAACATGAACCGGCGTTGCTCATCAATGGTTTTTGGACCTTTTACCAGTTTCTTATCTTTTCCAGCATTTTTTATTTTAACCAAGGATCAAAGTGAAAAGAGCAGCCCCTATTATTTTAGCGTTGGGAGCGTGCGTGCTGTTCGGCTCTTGTGACGGGCAAAAGGAAAAAGGGTGCTTGACCGGGGCCTTTCTGGCGGATATGCCCAAGGCTGCTTTGATCGAAAAGTTCGCGGTCGATTATGGCAAACGGCCGGCTTTCGTACTGATTTTTTTAGATTGGGGAAAGTTTCCAGACGAAACCGTGGTCCGCGATGTCTATGCCAGTGGAAGCATTTTGATGGTGACCTGGGAACCCTGGCGTGCAGTCCAGAAGGTCGCAATTGATTATGGCGCTCTGCTCAGCGGCAGGGATGACGCGTATATCCGTGACTTTGCGCTGAGGCTGAAAGCGGTCGGGAAGCCTGTTTTTTTAAGGTTCGCGCATGAGATGAACGGGGACTGGTATCCCTGGTCCGGCCGGAAGCTCGGAAAAGAAACTTATATTGGGATGTTCCGGCATATCCGTAAAGTGTTTGACGAAGCCGGTGCCCGCAATGTTCGCTGGGTATTTTCGATCAATGCGGAGAATGTTCCGCCGGAAAATACCTATGCCGATTGTTATCCGGGCGACCGTTATGTGGATTATATCGGGCTGGATGGATATAATTGGGGTGCTACCCAGGCATGGAGCCGATGGAGGAGTTTTGAGGATGTCTTTTCCGGCGTTTATGAAGAGACCGTCCGGCGTTACAAAAAGCCGGTAATTCTTTCGGAATTCAGTTCGTCCTCGGTCGGGGGAGATAAGGTTCGCTGGATCGATGAGGCGCTTCAAGAAATAAGAAAAATGCCCGCGGTGAAAGGTTTTATTCTTTTTAACATCGACAAAGAGACGGATTGGCGGTTTCCGCCGGATGCGGCAAGCGGCCAAGAATTAAAGACAGGCCTCAGGAATGCTTATTTTAAGGAAGCCCGAGAAGAGGAGCTTTAATGACCAAAGACGAACTTATCGCCCGATTAAACCAACTTCATAACGAAGAAGAACTGGCGATCCCGATCTACACCAAGCATCTGGAGAGCACTTTTTTTCTTTCCCGCATCAAGCCCGAGGCCAAGAAAGAGATCCAAGAGATGCTTTTGACTTTGGCTATGGAATCGGAAGTGCACGCCCGGATGTTTGATGCCACCATTAAGAAAGTGCAGGAGTCAAAGCGCGATGTTTACTAAAGAAGACTACGATAAATATTTTGAGCAGATCGCGCGTGTGGAGAGAAAAATGATCTACGGGGTTTATGACCTTGGCCGCGAAATCGATGATCCTTTGATTACGAATGTTTTAAAAAAGATCGGGGATGATGAGGTGCGGCACTATGGTTATGTCCTGAAGATGCTTAAGGCGACCGAAGCGGCAGGGCAGCTCGAGAATCGCCGTGAGGTCCGGGAGCATTATCTTGGCACAGTTCGTTTGTGGCGTTCTCAGGATCCGTCGCGAGCCGAGATCAGTGCTCGTTGTGTAAATCTATCAAAGATCGGGATTTGCCTGGAATGCGCAGAGAATCTTTCGTCCTCTGGAGTTTGGGATATCGAGATCCGCTTATTTGATAAAGAAAAAGTGATCGTTTGTCAGGGGCGGGTCGTTTGGAGCAAAGAGGTGGAGCCGGATTTCCATATCAGCGGAATTGAATTCAATGCGTGAAGTTTTTTTCGAGCACGGATCCCCCCTGATCATTAACATGAATCAGGCCTCCCGGGAGTATTTCCCTCTATTTTAATCATGAGAAAAAATAAGAGCATTCGATTCATGCAGGAAGCAATCCATGAGGCCCGGAAGGGGCTAAGGGAAGGGGGTATCCCCATCGGATCGGTGCTCGTTAAAGACGGAAAGATCATTGGCCGTGGGCATAACCGCAGGATCCAAAAAGGCTCAGCCATTCTTCATGCGGAAATGGATTGCCTGGAAAATGCCGGTCGCCTCAAGGCCAAGGATTATCAGAAGTGCGTGATCTATTCGACGCTTTCGCCGTGCGACATGTGCACCGGGGCCATTCTCCTTTATAAGATTCCCGTTGTAGTCATTGGGGAGAACAAGACCTTCAAAGGCCCCGAGGTTCATTCCAAGAAGCGCGGCGTGAAATTGATCAATCTAAACCTTCTTGAATGCAAAAAAATGATGAAGGATTTCATCGCGGCCAAGCCCAAACTCTGGAATGAAGATATCGGAGAATAACGTTCTATGTTTATCCGTCAACTCAAAGATTGTCCGGAATTCGTTGCGGGGGATGCCTGCCATCTCCGCGAACTTCTGAACGCCAAGACCGATAAGCGTGCTTACCGCTATAGTTTGGCTCACGCCATTGTGAGGCCTGGCATCAAGACAAAACCTCATTCTTTGAAGACGTCGGAAGTTTATTACATCCTCGAAGGGCAAGGGCGCATGCATGTGGATCATGAGACCGCAGAAGTGGGTCTCGGGGCTGTGATCGATATTCCTCCGCACTCAGCTCAATGGATTGAAAATATTGGTAAAGTTGATCTTGCTTTTCTCTGCATCGTTGATCCCGCTTGGTGTGCGGCGGATGAGAAAGTTTTAAAATGAAATCCATTTTTTAAAAGTTCTTTAATACGGGCCGATTCACATATACTTCATCCTCAGGAGAGGACATTTTATGTACCCCATTCTTGAAAAGAAAAATCTGAACAACAATGTGGAAGAAATGGTGATCCTTGCGCCCTATGTCGCGAGGCATTGCGAGCCGGGCCAGTTCATCATCCTTCGTGTGGATGCGGAAGGGGAGCGCGTTCCCCTTACTATTGCGGAATATGACCGTCAGAGGGGCTCGGTTTCTATCATCTATCAGGTGGCTGGCTACACGACCCGGAAACTTAGTGAGAAAAAAGTGGGGGAAGGGATCGAGGATTTTGTGGGCCCTCTGGGTCAGCCCACGGAACTTCATCCCCTCAAGCGCGTGATCGGGATCGGCGGTGGAGTCGGAGCGGCGCCGCTTTACCCCCAACTCAAGCGGCTAAGTGAGATGGGGACTTCGGTGGACGTTATCCTCGGAGCGCGCAGCAAAGATTTTATTATCCTCGAAGAAAAGTTCTCTAAGTTCTGCAAGAATGTTTATGTGACGACCGATGACGGAAGTTATGGGGTCAAGGGCCTTGTCACCGAGAAGCTCAAGGCGCTTGTTGAAGCGGGTGAAAAATATGATGAGGTCATTGCGATCGGGCCTGTGATCATGATGAAATTCGTGAGCCTTCTGACCAAGCCGTGGGGTCTGAAGACCAATGTCTCTTTAAATCCCATCATGGTGGACGGGACTGGCATGTGCGGGGGGTGCCGCGTGACGGTTGGGGGGCAAACAAAATTCGCCTGTGTCGACGGGCCGGATTTTGACGGTCATCAGGTGGATTATGATGAATTGATGCGGCGACAGAGCATGTATAAAACGGAAGAAGCCCATTCCTGCAAGATCGGCTTGAAGGCAGCTTAAGATGGCGCCTAACATGAGCCTCAAGAAAGTTCCCATCCCAGAGCAGGCACCTCAGGAGCGGATCAAGAATTTTAGGGAGGTCGCTTTGGGTTATACGCCGGAGCAGGCCAAAGAAGAAGCTCTCCGGTGTCTGCAGTGCAAGCCCCGTCCTTGTGTGGCGGGTTGTCCGGTCAATGTTAAGATTCCTGAATTTATTAAAAAAGTGGCTGAAGGGGATTTTGATGAGGCTTTCCGCATCCTCGTGAGCGAGAATTGTCTTCCCGCGGTTTGCGGCCGTGTATGCCCGCAGGAAACCCAATGCGAGATCCTCTGTGTTCGTGGTAAAAAAGGAGAGCCCGTGGCGATCGGCCGTCTGGAACGTTTTGTGGCGGATCACGCGATGGAGCATATGACGCAGGAGATTCCCGAGATCAAAAAGAACGGCATCAAAGTCGCGATCGCTGGAGGAGGGCCGGCCGGACTTACTTGTGCCGGAGAGCTCGCACGCATGGGGTACGATGTGACAATCTTTGAGGCGCTTCACGCTTTAGGCGGTGTCTTGATGTACGGGATCCCGGAATTTCGGTTGCCGAAAAGGCTTGTTGCCAAAGAGATCGCGAATGCTCTTAATCTGGGTGTCAGGATCGAGAAAAATGTGATCATCGGAAAATCGATCAAGGTGGATGAACTTTTCACGGAAGGTTTTCGAGCTGTTTTTATCGGATGCGGTGCCGGTCTCCCTTCGTTCATGAAAATCGAAGGGGAGAATCTAAACGGTGTTTATTCCGCCAATGAATTTCTGACACGCGCCAATCTGATGAAAGCCTATGATTTCCCGAATGTTCCGACACCGGTTAAGATCGGAAAACGAGTTGCGGTGGTCGGCGGCGGGAATGTAGCCATGGACGCGGCTCGAACCGCCAAGCGTCTTGGGGCGGAAGAAGTTTATATTGTTTACCGCCGGAGTGAAACCGAACTTCCGGCTCGCGCGGAGGAGGTTCATCATGCGAAAGAGGAGGGGATCATTTTTCGGCTTCTTCGAAATCCCGTGAAGATCCTAGGGAAAGAGGGTTGGGTCACAGGAATGGAGTGCGTGGAAATGGAGCTGGGAGAACCCGATGAGTCCGGTCGCCGGCGTCCTGTTGTGAAGAAAGGAAGCAATTTTGATTTTCCGGTCGAGACGGTCATCATTGCGATTGGCGGAACTCCCAACCCTTTAATCCGACAGACCACGCCGGGGCTCGAAGTGCAGAAATGGGGCGGTATTATCGTCGACGAAGCAACCATGAAAACTTCCAAGGACGGTGTTTATGCCGGCGGCGATATCGTAACCGGAGCCGCGACTGTGATCCTCGCCATGGGGGCTGGAAAAAAAGCCGCCCAAGCGATCCACGGAGCTCTACAGAAAAAAACGCAGTAAAACCTGCCAGCTGTATTCGTGCAGATTTTCGAGAGGTATTTGACATTTGGATGAAAAGTAATAGGATATCTTCTCAATTGTTCTAAATTTCACAATTTAGAGAGGCCGGATGGACGCTTCGTCGCAGAAAACCAAAAGCCTGGGAGCGGCACAAGGGACTTGCTGCTCCTGCCAGCCTTCCGAAGAAGAAATGCTCCGCAGTCTCGATGTAGTCATTGACGGGTTCGCCAAGACCGAAGGCGCGCTGATTCCGATCCTCCAAACCGCTCAAAATCTTTTTGGTTATCTCCCCAAGAGCGTTCTCAAACACATCAGCCTCCAGCTCAAGATTCCCTACAGTGAAGTGACCGGCGTGGTTACTTTTTATTCATTTTTTTCAACTGTTCCCCGCGGCAAACATGTCGTGCGCGTTTGTCTTGGAACAGCCTGCTACGTTCGGGGGGGTGGGCAGGTACTGGACGCTTTGAGAAAGCGGCTGGCAATCAATGTGAACCAGACGACAGATGATCGTATGTTCACTTTGGAAGTGGCGCGCTGTTTTGGCGCGTGCGGGCTGGCACCGACAATGTCTATCGACGATGTTGTCTTCAAGAGAGTTCGTCCGGGCAAGATCGCGGAAATTATTGATGGGTTTTATTCTAAAGGCGAGAACGTGAAAGAGGGCGTGCGCCATGCCTGATGACAAGATTCTTTCCTTAAGAGATCTAGAGCGCATCAAACAGGGCGTGGCGGGTCTTTTGGCGGTTCGTGACGATACCACTATTGCTCCGGGGGATGGACGTTACCACGTCATGCTGTGTTTTGGCACGGGATGCATCTCGTCCGGTGTCCGTGAGGTCAAGGAAGCATTTTCCCGGGAGCTGGCAAAACGGAATTTGACGGAAAAGATCACGTTGGTCGAGACGGGTTGCAACGGCTTTTGCGCCGGTGGGCCCATCGTGGTGGTTTATCCAGGCGGTATTTTTTATAATAAAGTCGCGGCCGAAGACGCTGTGGAGATCGTGTCCGAACATCTTGCGGGCGGTCGGCCGGTGGAGCGATTGATGTTCCGCAATCCGGTTACCGGAGAGATCATCCCTCAGTATCAGCAAATCGAATTTTTTTCGCGGCAGAACCTGCGAGTGCTCCACAATAAAGGCCGTATCTCGGCCGAGAGCATCGAAGAGTATATTGGACGCGGCGGTTACTTCGCCCTAGCCAAGGCTCTAGGCGAAATGACGCCCGAACAGATCATTGCGGAAGTCAAAGCCTCGGGGTTGCGCGGCCGTGGCGGTGCAGGATTTTTGACGGGTCTGAAGTGGGAATTTTGTCGCAAGGCCGCGGGAGATGTGAAATACGTGCTTTGTAATGCGGACGAAGGCGATCCTGGCGCTTTTATGGACCGGAGTTTGATCGAGTCCGACCCGCATGTGGTGCTTGAGGGAATGATCATTGCTGCGCGTGCCATTGGGGCGGCTCATGGCTACATTTACTGCAGGGCAGAATATCCGTTGGCTCTGGAGCGTCTTCATAATGGAATTGAGGAGTGTCGACGACGAGGGCTTCTGGGTGGCGATATCCTTGGGTCCGGATTTTCATTTGATCTGACTATCTCGAAAGGCAGCGGGGCGTTTGTGTGCGGAGAAGAAACGGCACTCATGCGTTCGATCGAAGGCAAGCGTGGCGAGCCATCGCCACGGCCGCCATTTCCAGCGAACAAAGGCCTGTTTGGCAAGCCGTCGGTGCTAAACAATGTTGAAACGTTCGGGAATGTGCCGCTCATTATTCGCAATGGGGCGGTGTGGTACCGCAGCGTGGGGACAGAAAAATCGCCTGGGACCAAGATTTTTGCGCTGACTGGAAAGGTCAGCAACGTCGGGCTCGTGGAAGTCAACATGGGAACACCGCTGGGAGATATCATCTATGATATTGGTGGCGGTATCCCGAATGGGAAGCGTTTTAAGGCCGCACAGATTGGCGGTCCTTCCGGCGGTTGTATTCCCAAGGAACATTTGAATGTGCCCGTGGATTATGAAGCCATTGCCACGCTTGGAGCGATCATGGGATCGGGTGGTCTTATCGTTATGGATGAGGACTCTTGCATGGTGGATATGGCGCGGTTTTTCCTGGAATTTATTCAGGAAGAATCGTGCGGAAAATGTGTTCCCTGCCGGGTTGGGACCAAGCGCATGCTCGAGATCCTGGAGCGTATTTGCAGAGGCGAAGGTGAGGAAGGGGATATTGAAAAATTAATCAAGTTGGGTAGCCAGATCAAAGAAACTTCGCTTTGCGGCCTTGGGCAAACGGCTCCGAATCCGGTGCTTTCCACGATCCGTCATTTCCGGAAGGAGTACGATCAGCATATTCGCGAACATCACTGCGAAGCCGGTGTTTGCCCTTCGTTGGTCCGTGCGCCCTGCCAGAGCGCGTGCCCGGCTGGTGTTGATGTTCCGGGGTTTGTGTCGCTTGTCGGCGAGAAACGTTATACCGAAGCTCTCAAGCTCCACCGGGAACGGAATCCTTTTGCCGCGGTTTGCGCGCGCGTTTGTTTTCATACGTGTGAAGATAAATGCCGGCGGGCAAGCCTCGATAATTCCGTATCGATCCGCGGGATCAAACGTTTCATGGTGGACCAGGAAGTTGTTATGCAGCTTCCCGAGATACGGCATAACGAGCAGAACGCTAACCGGAAGATTGCGATCATTGGCGGCGGACCGTCGGGACTTTCCTGCGCTTATTTTTTGGCAAGGCTCGGCTATCGTCCCACGGTCTTTGAGGCCGAGCCTCGTCCAGGCGGGATGCTGGTCCAAACGATCCCGGCTTATCGGTTGCCCCGGGAAACGTTGGCGCGTGAAATACGGATGATCGAGCAATTAGGCGTGACGATTGAAACAAACAAACGTCTTGGAAAGGATTTTACGCTCCAAGCACTGCGTGACAAAAAGTATGACGCGATTTTTATCGGCATCGGAGCACCCGAGTCTTTTGGACTTGGAATCATGGGCGAGGATGCCGACGGGGTCGTTATGGCCCTTCCATTTTTGAGGGAATATAACATCCGAGGGTCTGTCCCCGTCGGGAAAAAAGTGATCGTGGTCGGTGGCGGCAATGCGGCGATCGACGCGGCGCGCACAGCGCTTCGTTTGGGTGCAGAATCCGTAACGGTGCTTTATCGTCGCAGTAAGGAAGAAATGCCGGCTTATGCCGAGGAGGTGCGCGAAGCGATCTATGAAGGTATCAATCTAATGCCGCTCACGCATCCCGTAGAGATATTAAAGAATCCGGCGGGTAAGGTTACCGCGGTGAAATGTATGACCATGAAGCTTGGGGACTATGATCGCAGCGGCCGTCGATCTCCAACTGCAGACGGGGCGGATCAATTCACAATGGAAGCGGATCAGGTGATCGGTGCGATCGGACAGACACTTCAGGCCGGAAATCTTTTTGAGCTCAAGGATGCTGAGATCAAGATGACACAGAATAAATTCATTTATGCAGATTCCGTGACGGGCCAGACCTCGGTTCGCGGAATTTTTGCCGGTGGGGATGCTGCATCGGGGCCCTGGTCTGTCGTTGCGGCGATCGGCGCTGGGGAGAGAGCCGCCGTGGGGATCGACCAACTTTTGACAGGTGGGGACCATGCGTTCTGGCGTGAAGAGAAGGCCGTGGACACGGATTTCGATCCGGATGTGGATCCTGTTCCGTATCAGCGTGAACCGGTGTGTTCGATTCCGGTCGAGAAACGGAAACATAATTTTGATGAGGTAGAGCTTTCCTGGAATGAGACTGTGATGCAGCGTCAAGCCAAGCGCTGTCTTCGCTGCGATTACGGCAAGACGGTGACCCGGAGAGGGAACAAATAATGCCGAAACTCTTTGTGAATAACCAGGAGGTGGAGGTCAAGCCGGACGCGACCCTTTATGATGCCGCCAAGGTCTTAGGTGTCGAGATCCCGACGCTTTGTTATCTTGAGGGCAAGTTGCCGATCGGGGCTTGTCGTGTCTGTCTCGTGGAAGTAGAAGGCGCGAAGACTCTTGTGGCCTCCTGTTCTACGCCGGCGGTCGAGGGCATGCGCGTCCATACCAATAATAAAAGAGTGCGTGAAGCACGGCGCATGGTCGTCGAATTGATCTTGAGTGAACATGAAGGAAACTGCCAATACTGCGGCCGCAGCGAAGACTGCGAACTAAAAGAGATCGCGTCGCATTTGGGGATCGAAGACATCCACTATAAAGGTGAAAAGCCGGCGATCCAGATCGATAGCAGTACCCCGGCCCTTGTGCGTGATTCCGGGAAATGCATCAAATGCCGTCGCTGTGTGACGGTCTGCCGGGAAGTGCAGGGTGTGGGTTCGCTTTTTCCGCAAAATCGTGGCTACAAAACCATGATCGGTCCGGCTTTCGCTATGGATCTGGACAGCGTGGCCTGCGTTCAGTGCGGTCAGTGTGCGGCCATCTGTCCAGTGGGTGCGATCCAGGAAAAAAATGATATCGATAGGGTCTGGGAAGCGCTGGAAGACAAGACCAAGCACGTCGTGGTGCAGACGGCTCCCGCGATCCGCGCTGCTTTGGGAGAGTGTTTCGGCTATCCTCCCGGGACTCTGGTGACCGGAAAAATGGTGACGGCCTTGCGACGGATCGGCTTTCATTCGGTTTTCGACACTAATTTTGCGGCAGACCTGACCATTATTGAAGAAGGTACAGAACTTTTGATGCGACTTAAAAAGGCTTTGGTCGAAAAGCAGCCTGTATCCCTTCCGATGTTTACAAGTTGTTCCCCGGGCTGGATCAAGTTCGCCGAATATTATTATCCGGAATTTTTACCGAATCTCTCCACGTGCAAATCGCCGCAGCAGATGTTCGGGGCTCTGGCAAAAACTTATTACGCGACTCAAAAAGGCGTCAAGCCCGAGGACATGGTCGTGGTTTCAATCATGCCCTGCACGGCCAAGAAATTTGAAGCTTCACGGCCTGAGATGAATGCAAGCGGGTTTCAGGATGTTGATTACGTTCTGACTACCCGCGAACTCGGATTCATGATTGAATCGGCGGGTATTGATTTCAGAAGTCTTGAGGACGGGACGATGGATTCTCCGCTTGGGATCTCAACTGGAGCGGCGGATATTTTTGCCAATACGGGCGGCGTGATGGAAGCGGCCTTGAGGACGGTCTATGAGATCGTGACGGGCCGTGAATTTCCTGGGGCGGACCTTCGATTGGGCCCTGTGGAAGGTCTGGCGGGCATCAAGGCGGCATCGCTTGTGATTACGGGGACTGTTCCGGAATGGTCCTTTCTTGAAAATGTCGAGGTCAAGGTGGCTGTGGCTCACGGGCTTGCGAATGCCGCGCAGTTGCTGGATCAGATCAAGGAAGGTAAGGCGCAGTACCATTTTATTGAGATTATGACCTGCCCCGGCGGCTGCATCGGCGGGGGAGGTCAGCCTCGCTACACGGACGATGCGGTTCGTCTTGCGCGCATCAATGCGATTTATAAAGAAGATGCCGGGAAAAAGCTCCGGAAGTCCCATGCCAATCCCCAGATTAAAAAACTTTATGATGAATATTTGAAGCAGCCTCTCGGCGAGAAGTCCCACCATCTGCTTCACACCCACTACCACGCCCGCCCCAAGACCTAGCGATTTTTTAATTTTTATGTTGCAAGGTTTTGGGTTTTTTGATAAAATTTCAATCGTTCGGTTTTTCACGAATGCGCTATGAAAAAACTTCCCCGAAAGATCATTACAAGGGTTCTGCTGTACATACGGACGCTTGAAGGCTTGGTCAAGGAGAAGCGTTTTCTGGTTTCTTCGAAGCAGCTTTCGGAGATCACAGGGCTTTCGGACGTCAAGATCCGCAAGGACATCTCGAATTTTAAGAAAGTCGGGAAGCCCCGCATCGGTTATAAAACCGTAGATTTGAAGAAGACGCTCGAGAATTATCTGCTCCAGAATAATACGGTGCATTTAGTTCTTTTTGGAGTTGGAAATCTTGGTTCGGCGATTTTGCAGTATCCTGGGTTCAATCGCGACAAGATCAAATTTGTCGCTGCGTTTGATGTCTCGCGTCACAAAATCGGCAAGAAGATCAACGGTGTGGGGATTTATCCCGTGGAACGGGCGCCGGTGATCATTAAACGGTGCCATGCCGATATCGGGATCATCGCGGTACCGAAAGAACAGGGCCAGGAAGTAGCGGATTATATGGTATTATCGGGGCTTCACCGGATCGTTAATTTCGCGCCTTGTTCGATCAGCGTTCCTGCGAAGGTGCAGGTTCGTAATATCGATTTTACGATTGAGTTTTTGTCGCTTTTTTGCGATTCGCCGAAGTAGAAGCCTCAACGAAAATGCGGGAGGATGCTATGGAATATGACGCGCAAAAGATCCTGAGCCAGTTTAATGAAGCCATGGTGGATATCCGTAAGGCTGTGCCCAAGGAATATGAGGCTTTCATAAAAGAAAAGGAAGTGATACTTGCTTCCGGGAAGGTTCCGGAAAAGACCAAGTGGTTGCTTCTTTTGGTGGCTAGTACGACTCAGAAATGTCCGGTCTGTATCCCCCGGGCGGTACGTCATTGCCTGGATGCGGGTTGGACGAAAGAAGAAATGCTTGAGGCTTGCATGGTGGCGGTGCTTGTGGGTGGTTCCAGCGCTATGACTTATGTGTCGTTGGTAGATAAAGCCATCGAACAGATGAAAAAATAGAAAAAAGATACGGCTGAATAAGTCCAGTTTTTTGAATTTTTTTCTAAAGGGTGAATTGGACTAACCCTAGCATCCTTTGATGAAAAGAAAATAAGAGGCCAGGACAAGGAGCTTTTGAATGGATAAAGAGATTTTAGAGCGAGAGGTCCGAGAAATCGCGGATTCCTGGAAAGACAAAGAAGGGAATCTGATCATGGTGCTCCACCAGATCCAGAACCGGTATGGCTACGTGCCGCGCGAGGTTTCGCTCGTGCTTTCCGAAATCCTGGATGTGCCGCTTGCCCGCATTTACGAAGTCATCACGTTCTATCATTTCTTCCGTTTGACCCCTCCAGGCAAGCACACGATCTCTGTTTGTATGGGAACTGCCTGCTATCTCAAGGGCGGGGCTGAGCTTTTGGGGGAGCTGGAACATCTTCTTTGCGTAAAACCCGGGGAGACGACCAAAGATGGTCAATTCCATTTGGAAATGGTGCGCTGTCTGGGGTGCTGTGGGTTGGCGCCTGTGTTGAAAATCGGGGAGAAGGTTTATGGTGGTGTGAAGAAAAAAGATATCGGTGACATCATCGCGCATTATTCCGAAGAAGCTGAAGCTCAGGCGATCGCGTAACGGAGAGGCAGGCACCTATGATTAAAATGACAAAGAAAGACTTAGACGCCACAAAACAGAAATATGCTGAAGCGGATCGTAACTGGATCAAGGTGGGTTTTAGCACCTGCGGGATCGCGGCTGGGGCCAAGGAAGTTTATGACACGTTGGTCGAAGAAAGCCGCAAGCACAGCGCTGACGTGGAGATTAAAAAATGCGGGTGTGTAGGGATGTGCTCCGCGGAACCGCTCGTGGAGGTTCATGTTAAGAATATGCCGACGGTGTTTTACGGCAAGGTCGATAAAGAGGTCGCGACCAAGATCATGGAAAAGCATGTGTGCGGCAAGATGCTTGTGAACGACAAGATCTACGATTTGAAACTTAATTGAGGATTTGGGGAAGCTATGGGAAAGACAGTTTTCATTAAAGATACGGCGATCACGGGGAAGGACCGGACACGCGATTTCTATGGGGTGTTTCTCGGGACTTTGAGAGAAAAAGGGCTGGAGAACGAGGTTCAGCTCGTGCGTGTTGCGGATATTGGCATTTACGGCCAAGGGATGACTGTTCGGGTGTTGCCTGAAAATTTTCTTTATACGAACGTTCAGGAGAATGATATCCCGGCGATCGTTCAGGACAGCGTTGTGGGAGGTAGGCCTGTCGAGGGGAAGGCGAGCGCGCAGCCCTCCAAGCAGCTTCGGATCGTGCTTCGTAATTGCGGCGTGATCGATCCAGAAAGCATTGAGGACTATATCGCGCGGGACGGATATCAGGCCCTCGCGAAGGTCCTCACTGAATACACGCCTGAAAAGGTGGCTCAGGAAATTAAAAATTCGGGACTCAGGGGGCGTGGCGGTGCGGGGTTCCCGACGGGATTGAAATGGGACATTACGCGCAAGGCCCAGGGCGACCAGAAATATATTATCTGTAACGGTGACGAAGGGGACCCAGGTGCGTACATGGACCGCAGCGTGCTGGAGGGCGATCCCCATTCCGTGATTGAGGGCATGACCATCGGAGCGTACGCGATTGGTGCTTCCAAGGGATATTTCTATATTCGGGCGGAGTATCCTCTTGCCATCGAGAGGATCGAAAAAGCCATGCGTCAGTGCCATGAGCGCGGGATTCTTGGCAATGGTATCTTGGGTTCTTCCTTTAATTTTGATCTCGAGATCCGTTTGGGTGCCGGGGCTTTCGTGTGCGGCGAGGAAACAGCGCTCATTGCTTCTATCGAAGGCAAACGGGGTTATCCGAGTCCGCGGCCTCCCTTTCCGTCTATTAAAGGACTTTGGGGAAGGCCGACCTGTATCAATAACGTTGAGACTCTAGCGAATATTCCGGTCATTGTGATGAAAGGCGGGGCCTGGTTCGCGGGTATTGGGACCGAGACCTCGAAGGGGACCAAGGTGTTTGCCGTCACCGGGAAGGTGAAGAATTCCGGTCTTGTGGAAGTTCCGATGGGGACTGCGGTCGAAGATGTTGTTTATGGAATTTGTGGCGGGGCGATGGCCGGGAAGAATGTCAAGGCGATTCAAACCGGAGGTCCTTCTGGGGGCGTGATCCCGAAAGAATTTTTCCAGACTAAAGTGGATTACGAAAGTTTGCAAAAAATGGGTTCCATTATGGGCTCCGGCGGCATGATCGTTATGGACGAGGACGATTGCATGGTGGATATCGCTAAATTCTATCTTGGATTTTGTGTGGATGAATCTTGCGGAAAGTGCGCTCCATGCCGTATCGGGGGAACGCAGATGTTGAAACTTCTTGTGAAGGTTACCGACGGAGAGGGGACGCAAAAGGATCTGGACCAGCTCGAGCAAATCTCCTTTGCCATGCAAAAAGCTTCTCTTTGCGGTCTTGGACAAACGGCCCCGAATCCCGTGCTTTCGACCTTGCATTATTATCGTGCCGAATATGATGCTCATGTGGACAAAAAGAAATGCCCGGCCTGTAAATGCGCCAAGTTGGTTCGGTTTATGATTATGAGCGAAAAATGCGTGAAATGCGGCATGTGTTTTAAGGCCTGCCCTGTGGGCGCCATTTCCGGAAATCGCGAAAGCGGTTATTTGATCGATCAGACAAAATGTATTCGCTGTGGTCAATGCTTTGAGGTTTGTAAACCCCGCGCGATCAGCCGGGGCTAAGATAAGACAGAATTCATAGTGAGAGAAGGAGAAGTTATGGTTAATGCTATTATTAACGGGCTGAAAGTCGAAGTGCCCGCGAATACCACCATTTTAGATGCGGCAAAAAAGGTCCAGACTAGGATTCCGACGCTTTGCAAGCACCCTGATTCCTACCTGCACGCTTCTGCGGCTTGCGGTATTTGCATCGTAAGGGTCAAGGGTACTAAAAAGATGTTGCGGGCCTGTTGCACTCCTTTGGAAGAGGGGATGGACATTGTGACTCACGATCCGGAAATCGTATCGATTCGCAGGACGGTTCTGGAGCTTATTCTTTCCAATCATCCGAACGAATGTCTGACCTGCGGAAGGAATAACAATTGCGAACTGCAGTCTCTGGTGGCGGATTTTGGGATTCGGGAAGAATTCTATGAAAAGATCGTCCGGGATATTCCCATAGACGATTCGACCGGGAACATCGTGCTGGAACCCCGGAAGTGTATCAACTGCGGCCGCTGCGTCGATGTTTGCCAGAATGTACAGGACGTGTGGGCGCTTACTTTTCTTCAGCGAGGATTTAATACCCGTATTGCAGCGGCAGGGGATATTAGCTTGGCCGAATCCCCTTGCGTTCGGTGCGGGCAGTGTGCCGCTCATTGTCCGACCGGAGCGATCTTTGAGAAAGACGATACGAAGCTTGCGTGGAAAGCGCTTCGTGATCCAGAACAATATTGCGTGGTCCAGATCGCCCCTGCGGTGCGTGTGGCGCTTGGAGAGGCTTTCGGTTTTCCGCTCGGAGCCAATGTAACGAAGAAAATGTACACCGCTCTTCGGCGTATGGGTTTTAAGGCGGTCTTCGATACGAATTTTGCCGCAGATGTGACCATCATGGAAGAAGCGAGCGAATTTATCGAGCGGTTCGTCCATAAGAAAGGACCCCTTCCGCTCATCACGACCTGCTGTCCTTCGTGGGTGGATTTTATGGAAAAATTTCATTCGGATATGATCCCGTATTTCTCTTCCTCGAAATCGCCGCATGAGATGATGGGTGTGCTGATCAAAACCTATTACGCGGAAAAGAACAAGTTGGATCCCGCGAAAATTAAAGTGATCTCGATCATGCCTTGCACGGCCAAGAAGTTTGAGATTTCGCGTAGCCACGAGATGTCAGTTTCTGGATTCCAAGACGTAGACGTGGTGCTCACGACTCGGGAACTTGCGCGAATGATCAAACAGTCATGTATCAATTTTTCAAACCTTCCAGACACGGAATGTGATCATATTTTGGGGGATTATAGCGGTGCCGGAACGATCTTCGGGGCGACCGGCGGTGTGATGGAAGCGGCGCTGCGCACGGCCTATTCCTTTGCGACAGGCAAAAAGCTTCCCAAAGTTGAATTTGAAAACGTCCGGGGCTTAAAAGGCGTCAAAGAGACTTCGGTCAACATTGAAGGCACGGAAGTAAAGATCGCGGTTGCGCATGGTCTTGCGAATGTGGAATATGTTCTTACTCAAATACGCAAGGCCCAGAAGGAGGGCAAACCTCTCCCGTATCACTTTGTCGAGGTCATGGCTTGCCCTGGCGGCTGCGTAGGCGGTGGTGGACAGCCGTATGGCGTGACGGATGAACTGCGTTTGGCGCGTGCGAAGGGACTTTATTCGGATGACGAGGCCCAAACGGTCCGATGCTCGCATGAGAATCCGTATGTGCAGCAGCTTTACAAGGATTTTCTCGGGAAGCCCTTAAGTGAGAAGGCCCACCATCTGTTGCATACGAAGTATCAGCCGTTGCCTATTTATAGGCGGTAATATCAAGTAGCGTGGTTTTGAGTTCCTGAAGAAGAGGGCCCGCATAAGCTGGCCTGAAGCTAAGGGAAAGACAATCAAATAGTTGTCTTGTCCCAGCTTCCTCCCAGGAGCTGGGATTTTTTTTTGGCGACAGCGGGACGCATCCGTCAGGCTTTAGGATGCATAACGAACCGGAAAGGACGAGACGTATGAACAAACGTTTGGGATTTGTCGGGATCATTATTGAGGATCGCAAGAAGGCAGCCGAAGAGGTGAACCATCTGCTTTCGGAGCACGGAGACATGGTCGTGGCGCGTGTCGGGATCCCGTATAAGGAAAAACATTGCTGCGTGATTACTCTGATTGTGGATACGACGACCGATGAATTGGGAGCTCTCACCGGAAAACTTGGAACGCTCGAAGGTGTGTCGGTCAAATCTGCGCTCACGAAAGCTTAAGGAAAAACAAAGACATGACAAACCGTATCGAGCAAGATCCCCTTGGCAGCAAAGAGGTGCCTGAAAATGCTTATTGGGGCATTCATACTCAGCGTGCCATTGAGAATTTTCCATTGAGTGGGCTTCGTGTGTCCCCGGGATTGATCCGCGCTTTGGTCACAGTCAAGAAGGCCGCATGTCTTGTGAACCTGGAATTGGGTTATCTCGCGGAGGAAAAAGCCAAAGCTATTTCGGCAGCCTGCGATGAAATCCTTGAGGGGAAATTATCCGACCATTGGCCGCTTGATGCGCTCCAGGGGGGTGCAGGAACTTCGACGAACATGAACGTGAACGAAGTGATCGCCCATCGCGCAATCGAAATCCTGGGCGGAAAAAAAAGCCAGTACGAGCTTGTTCATCCGATTGAAGACGTGAACCTGCATCAGTCCACAAACGATGTTTACCCGACGGCTCTCAAAATGGCGGCGATCCTGGGACTTAAAACATTGAGTGAGGCAGCCGCGCAACTGCAGGGAGCTTTTCAGCAAAAAGAAAAAGAATTCGTCGGGATCATTAAAATAGGGAGGACCGAACTCCAGGAAGCCGTTCCTTTGACGTTGGGCGCAGAATTTGCGGCGTTTGCAGAGGCGGCAGCGCGCGATCGTTGGCGTACCTTTAAGTGCGAGGAGCGTTTGCGCGTTGTGAATCTCGGTGGTACCGCCATCGGAACCGGACTCGGCGCGCCGCACCGTTATATATTCCTCCTCATCGAAAAGTTACGCGAGATTACAGGGCTTGGCCTGAGCCGGAGCGAAAATATGATCGATGCCACGGCGAATGCGGATCCGTTCGTAGAAGTCTCCGGGATCTTAAAAGCTCACGCAAGCAATTTGCTGAAGATCGCAAATGATCTGCGGCTTATGAATCTCTTGGGCGAGATCGCGTTGCCGGGGCTTCAAAGCGGTTCTTCCATCATGCCGGGCAAAGTCAATCCTGTGATTCTGGAGGCCGTGATGCAAGCGGGGCTCAAGGTGATAGCCAATGATCTTCTCGTGACGGAAGCAGCCTCACGCGGGTCATTTCAGATATGCGAATTCATGCCGCTTTTGGCCCACGCCCTGTTGGAGTCGATCGAAATTTTGACCCATGCGGATCAAATGTTGGCGGCACATGTTGGCGGGATCAAAGCCGATCCGGAAAAGTGCCGGAAGTATGTCGATCAATCCGAAGGGATCATGACAGCGTTTGTGCCGTATCTCGGCTATGACAAAGCGGGCGAACTCTTGAAAGCGTTCAAGGCTTCGGCGCAGGGGAATCTCCGGGGGTTTCTGGAAGACCGGCTGGGTAAGGAAATTGTAGCGAAGACGCTTTCTCCTCAGAATCTTTTAGCGTTAGGGCACAAGGACCATGGAAAAAACACCTAAATCACTGCGGTTGCAGATCGGGATCTTTGGTCGCACCAATGTGGGGAAATCGAGTTTTCTCAACATGGTGGCCGGCCAGGATGTGGCGGTTACTTCACCTGTGCCCGGCACGACCACGGATGTCGTCGAAAAGACCATGGAGCTTTTGCCGATCGGACCGGTGGTTTTTCTTGATACCGGGGGTATGGACGACAGTTCCGTATTGTCAGAAAAACGAATACAGAGAACGAAAAAGATTTTTGATCGCGCGGATGTCGTGGTGCTTGTGACCGAGCCCGAACAATGGACCGGGTTTGAAGACGCGATCTGTGACGAAGCTACGGAGAAAAAAGCTCCCTTGATTGTGGTAGTCAACAAAACGGATCTGGGTGTCCCGACCGCCGGTTTTCTTCAAAAGATTCGCGGGCGTTCAGAACGTATTTTGCTTTGTTCAAGCGTGGATGTCAGCAAACGAGATGATCTCGTGAACGATCTTAAGCGGAATCTGCTCGAAGTTTGTCCGGAGGATTTCCTGAGGCCGCCTCCCTTGATCGGAGATCTTGTGCCGGCGGGCGGACTTGTGGTCCTGATCGTTCCGATCGATCTTGAAGCGCCCAAAGGTCGCTTGATCTTGCCTCAGGTCCAGACGATCCGGGAAGTTCTGGATAGTGACGCCGCGGTGCTGGTGGTCAAAGAACGGGAATACGCCGCTTTGCTTATGCGGCTGAAGAACCCGCCGGACCTTGTGGTCTGTGATTCGCAAGTGGTGCTCAAGATGGTTGCCGATACACCGCCGGCGGTCAAATGTACGACATTTTCCATTCTTTTTTCGAGGCTTAAGGGCGATCTGACCGAAATGGTCAAAGGTGTTACGGCGATCGACAGATTGAAGTCTGGGGACAAGGTTCTGATCGCGGAATCTTGCAGTCATCACGCCGTCGAAGATGACATTGGCCGTGTAAAGATTCCGCGTTGGCTCAGGCAATACGCGGGCGTGGAACTGGATATAAGGAGCTCCGCGGGTCGCGATTATCCGGAGGACCTTGAGACTTACAAGCTCATTATTCATTGCGGGTCGTGCATGCTGACGCGCCGGGAGATGCTTTTTCGTATCGGAAAGGCAAAGGCCAGGGGTGTTCCTATCACGAATTACGGTGTCGCGATCTCGTTTGTCCAAGGAGTGCTTGATAGGACGCTTGCGCCATTTCCGATGGTGCTAGAAGCTTATCGGAGCCAGATTCAAGCAGGAGAGAGGAAATAAAAAATGAATACTCAGTTTCAAGATGTTCATCCGTGGATCAGAGATCGAATTAAACAGGACCAGATCGATCGCTATCTCGATCATGGCCGTGATTTTATCGATGATGCCGGGATCTGGAACAAAATCGAGACAGCGCTGGAACCCGATGCCGCAACCGTGCGTGCTCTTCTCTCGAAATCGCTTTCCGTCCAGACACTTACGCCGGAAGAACTGGCGGTGCTGATCCGCGTTCAGGATCCCGAGATGCTGCAGGAAATGGAAGTCGCCGCTTTTACGATCAAGAAAAAGGTCTATGACAACCGCATCGTCACGTTCGCGCCGCTTTACATGGGCAATTACTGTGTGAATAACTGCGCCTATTGTGGATTCAAACAGGAGAATCTCAAGGCGAAGCGCCGTGTCCTTTCGATGGATGAGATTCGTAAAGAGACTGAAAGTTTGACCGGGAAGATCGGTCACAAGCGTATTATCGCGGTCTACGGCGAGCATCCGCTGACGGGGATCGATTATATCCTGGAGAGCATGAAAACGATCTACGATGTGAAGACGCCGACCAAACACGGCTACGGTAATATCCGCCGTATCAATGTGAATGCCGCGCCGATGTCGATCGAGGAGCTTACGCGTCTTCGGGATGGCGGGCTCGGAACCTATCAGGTGTTCCAGGAAACGTATCACCACGAGACTTACGCGAAGCTTCATCCGAAGGGCACGCTTAAATCCGATTACCGGTGGCGGCTCTATGCCATGCATCGCGCGATGGAGGCAGGGATCGATGACGTGGGGATCGGCGTGCTGTTCGGACTCTATGATTGGCGTTTTGAGGTGATGGCGCTTCTTTATCACGCCCTCCACCTCGAGGCAAAGATGGGGATCGGCCCGCACACGGTTTCGTTCCCGCGCATGGAACCCGCTCTCAATTCCGAATATGCCGAACATTCGCCCTACAAAGTTTCCGACGAAGATTTCAAGAAGATCATTCTGCTGATCCGTCTCGCCATTCCTTACACCGGCATGATCATCACAGCACGCGAGACGGCCCCGATGCGCCGCGCTGCGATCGGTCTCGGTATCACGCAGACCGATGCTTCCACAAAGATTGGGATCGGAAGTTACAGCGAAGAGGGAAAGGGCCAGGAATCCGAACGGCAACAGTTCATGCTTGGCGATACGCGGAGCCTCGACGAGTTGGTCAAGGATTTCGCGGAAATGGGACACATTACTTCGTTTTGCACAGCCGGATATCGATGTGGCCGGACTGGAAAATGCATCATGGATCTGCTTCGTAGCGGTCAGGAAGGAAAATTCTGCAAACTGAACGCCGTGCTGACTTTTCAGGAATGGTTGGATGATTTCGCGACCCCGGCAACCCGCGAAGCCGGACTCCGGGTTCTCGAGCGTGAGCTCGAAGAGATCCGTACCCGGAATCCTCAAGGGTTCCCGGTTTTTTATCAATTCCTTGAACGTGTTCGTAAAGGGGAGAGGGATCTCTTTCTGTAAACGAATAAGGCGCACGGAGTATGGATAAAAAATGCAAGATCTGACACGGGAAGAGATGCTGGCGTGGTTTAGCGAAAAAGATCCTCAGAAGCTCGAGGGGCTTTTCCGGGAGGCGCGTGCGTGCGCCATCCGGCATGTGGGCTCCAAAGTTTATTTTCGTGGCATTATTGAGTTCAGCAATCTCTGTGCGAAAGATTGTTACTATTGTGGTATTCGCAAGAGCAACCCGAATGTTCCCCGTTTCACCATGAGTGAACATGAGATCCTGGAATGTGCGATGGCAGCTCAAGAAATGGACTATGGATCCATCGTTCTACAGTCCGGCGAGCGCCAGGATGAGGTCTTTGTCCGTTTCATTGAGGGTGTGCTCCGGAAGATCAAAAACGCAACTTCCGGAAAACTGGGAATCACGCTTTCCTTGGGGGAGCAAACCGCGGAAACTTATGCGCGATGGTTTGGGGCGGGTGCGCACCGGTATCTTCTCCGGATCGAGACAAGTGATCCTGTTCTCTACAAGAGACTTCACCCTCCAGATCATTCCTTCGAAACGCGTCGCGAATGTCTCAGAACGCTCCGCCGTATAGGCTATCAGGTTGGGACCGGTGTTATGATCGGTCTTCCTTTCCAGACGCACGAAAATCTGGTCGAAGATATTCTGTTCTTCAAGAACGAAGAGATTGATATGATTGGCATGGGGCCGTATGTTCCTCATGGAGAGACACCTCTGGTGCAAGAAGTTGATACCGGGGAAAATTTCAGACTTGGGC
The DNA here is from genome assembly GCA_903856085.1 of Candidatus Omnitrophota bacterium. Classification (GTDB taxonomy): domain Bacteria; phylum Omnitrophota; class Omnitrophia; order Omnitrophales; family Aquincolibacteriaceae; genus Aquincolibacterium; species Aquincolibacterium lacustre. The sequence continues at coordinate 77,703 of CAIOAT010000003.1, forward strand.
TCGTGATGATCGCTCTTTCAAGACTCACCCTGAAAAACGTGAATATTGCGGCCGCGACCGCGCTCCAAACGCTGGATCCCTCCGGAAGAGAAAAAGGGGTTCAGGCCGGTGCTAATATCATCATGCCGAACATTACGCCTACGGACTATCGCAAGTTCTACCAGCTTTACGACAACAAGCCTTGTCTCGATGAAAACGCTCGCCAGTGCAAGAGCTGTCTTGAGAAGCGTATCCGAGCGGCAGGGGCTGAGATCGGCTATGGCGAATGGGGTGATTCCGTGCATTTTTTGAAAAAGCAGAAATCCTTAAAAGAAAGCAAGTCGTAGGTGGTATGTAGTAGGTTGTGTTGCCATCTATGATTTTTGAGGTGTATTCTACGCTTGATATCTTCAAAAAATATGATAGAACATAGTGCCGTCGGATCGGCAAAGGCCTGTTTTAAGAACCCGCCCAGTCCCAATATCAACGATCGAAGGGAAGCTGAGCGTGTGGTCGTCTGAACCGTCATGGGTGAAGTGAAAAGTTTGGGCGGAAATAGGGCAGCTCGGGATTCCTATTGAGCAATGGAAGATGAAAGCCGCGACACGTGCAATCTAACGAGGTGGACCATGGATAAAAAAGAATTCTACGCGAAGTCGGAAAAGATTATTAATGAAACTTTTGAGGCTGTCAAAAAGTACGCCAAGGTTGTGGCGGAAAAGACGGGAGAGGCGGCCCATGTCACGAGGCTTTTGATCCAGAAAGCGACCCTAGAGCATCAGATGACCAAGGCGTTCTCCCAACTGGGCAGCCAGGTCTATCAAACGACAGAGAGACAGGGAGAGAAGCTTGATCTTGAGGCTCCCGAGATACAGAAGGTGCTCGGAGAGATCAAAAAACTAGACACCGAACTCGGTCAGGTCGAAGCGGTGCTTGAAAAGGAACGTAAGGTCAAGGCCGTCAAAGAAGCTAAGTTGAAATCTGTCCGAAAGCGAACAGGCAAGTCCTCATAAAGATCGCAAGTCATTGAAATTATAATTCATGCGAGCGTGGTGAAACTGGCAGACACATCAGCTTGAGGGGCTGACGCCGCAAGGCATGGAGGTTCAAGTCCTCTCGCTCGCATTTGTTTTTTGTCAAACAAGTACGTCCTCGTGACGGTTCAGGGAAGGCCGTCTGCGATGAACGCATTGTTTTTACAACCTTGTTACCTCAGAGGAATCCACAGGATATGATCCCATCCCATATTTTTAGAGAATACGATATTCGAGGCATTGCGGGAAAAGAACTTACGGAAGAGGTTGCTCTCGCAATCGGGAAGGCGTTCGGCTCAGTTCTGATCCGTGAAGGCAAGAAAAATATTGCCGTCGCGCATGATCACCGATGGAGCTGGGAATTCCTTTTTCGCGGACTGTCAAACGGGCTTCAGAGCTGCGGACTTACGGTGATTGATATCGGATTGGCCCCGACTCCGGTTCTCTATTTTTATGTGACGAACAATAAACTCGATGCTGGGATCTCGCTGACGGGTTCTCACAATCCTCCGGATGAAAACGGTTTCAAATTCCAGCATGCCAGCCGCTCCTTCTACGGGAAGGAAATTCAGAATCTCAAGCTGGTCATCGACAAAAATGATTTTGTGACCGGTCAGGGCAAGGTCGAGCAGCCGGACCACGCGGGAGTCCTCAAGTCCTACGAGGATTTTATAGCGAGCGGATTCAAATTCACAAAAAAACTGAAGGTCGTTTTGGATACGGGGCATGGCATGGGCGGCCTTACGGCACCGACGCTTATTCGTCGGTTCGGGCACGATGTGACTGTTCTTTTTGAGAATCTCGATCCTAAAATGCCGGACCATCAAGCCGATCCGTCGGTACCTGATAATCTAAAAGATCTTCAACGGAAAGTTGTTGAGATAAAAGCGGATATTGGCATTGCTTTTGACGGAGATGCCGACCGTATCGGCGTGGTCGATGAAAAAGGGCATATCCTTTTTGGCGACAAACTTCTTCTTCTTTATGCGCGCGAGATCCTTACCCGCAAGCCGGGCGCGGTGATCATCGGGGACGTAAAAAGTTCCAAGCAAATCTACGACGATATTGCCAAACGTGGCGGAAAACCTCTGATGTGGAAGACCGGACATTCCCTTATCAAGGCGAAGATGAAAGAAACCGGCGCTGAGATGGCGGGGGAGATGAGCGGACACATGTTCTTTAAAGACCGTTGGCTCGGATTTGATGACGCGGTTTACGCGGCGTGCAGGATCCTTGAGATCGCGGACAAGGCGAATGCGCCGTTTTCAACGCTCCTTGCCGATGTGCCGCAATTGGTGAATACGCCTGAAATCCGTTTTGAACTTCCCGAAGAGATTAAATTCAAGGTGATTGCTCAGGTTGTGGCGAACCTCAAAAAGAAATATGAGGTTATTGATATCGATGGCGCCCGTGTCCAATTTCCGGACGGGTGGGGGTTGGTGCGTGCCTCGAATACCCAGCCTGTGCTCGTGATGCGCTTTGAAGCCGAGACTCAAAAGCGTCTTGATGAGATCCGGGCGATCGTCGAGAATGAGCTCAAGACCGTGATGCGCGGGATGAGCTGATGAACTGGGCGGTCATCATGGCCGGCGGGAGCGGTACACGCTTCTGGCCGGAAAGCCGTAAGCATCGCGCTAAACAATTTCTAAACCTCTTTGGCCGCAAGACGCTTCTTGAGCAGTCCTTCAACCGCATCAAAAAAGTAATACCCTCGTCGCGCATTCTAGTTTTTACCGCTTTGGATAAAGCCGCTTCGACGGCGAAACAGCTCCACATCCCGCGTTCGCAAGTGATCGGGGAGCCGGTCGGACGCAATACGGCGCCCTGCGCAGCGTGGGCCGCATCCTTGATCTTGCGAAAGGATCCTTCGGCGGTCATGGGTATTTTCCCAGCCGATCATTTCATTAAAGATGAAACTACTTTCGCAAAAGTCCTTCGTGTTGCTTATGAACAAGCGGATCAAGAAGGGATGCCCGTGACGCTGGGGATCAAACCCGATCAACCCCACACGGGATATGGCTATCTCGAAATGGCATCAAAGAACGTGACGGTTCGCGGCACGCCGGTTTTTTTTCTTAAATGCTTTCACGAGAAGCCCCAACTTGCGCGGGCTCAGGCCTATTTCCGTTCACGGAAATTTCTCTGGAATGCCGGGATCTTCATTTGGCGTGCGGATTGTCTTCTAGAAACTACGCGCCGTGAGCTTCCCGCTGTTTTTAAAACGGTCGTGAAAATCGCGGCTGGAGGGATCTCTGCGGCGGTTGTTAAAAAACTTTTCTCAAAAGTTCCCAGCATTTCGATCGATTATGGGTTGATGGAAAAGCTTGCCGGCGGAATTTTGACGATTCCTGTCGCGATGGGTTGGAGCGATGTCGGGAGTTGGTCGACGCTCAAGGATGTTCTTCCTATCGACGAGAACAAAAATCTTTCCATCGGTAACAATCTATTGGTGGAAAGTTCCGGTAATGTTGTAAAAGGCTCGGGCCGTTTGATCGCGACGGTGGGGCTCAGGGATCACGTGGTGGTCGACACGGGAGACGCGGTGTTGGTTTGTCCCATAAGTGAAACCGAATCCATCCGCAAGATCGTTAACGAACTTAAAATAAAAAATATGCACCGTTTTCTCTAACATAGGAGATTTATCATGAAAGCATCGATCAAGTTCTCGGCTCTGCTCCTTTCAACGTTAGTACTTTCGGGTTGTGCGGCTTGTCCGTGTAAACAAAATGCGGCGGAAACTGCAACATCCAACACTGTTAGTGCTACCAAAACGGTTGCGGCAGCAGTGGCGCCCAAGGTTATGCAAGAACCCGTTGCCGTTGTTCCGGTGACCCCCACAACACCCGTGGCGAAAAAGATTCCTGCAGCGGTGATGAAATAAACAATCTGATAGCACGGGGATCGAAAAGGAGATTTCTTATGAAATTTTCGAAGAATATTATTTTCGCGGCGGTGTTTTTAGCTTTTTCAGGCTGCGTGGCGAGTCATTACATAAATGATAAGGGCTGCGATTGCACGCGCCGGTATTTCACGCCTTTCGGTATTTCGGTGAAAAGTTGCTCCAAGACGCCCTCGACGGATGCCCAACCGGCCAAAGCCAAGGGAGAAGAGCTTAAAGTGGCGCCTCTTGCGCCTTCTCCTTCTCTCAGGCAGACCACACCGGCTAAAACAATCGAACAGAATATCAAAGCAACCACTCAGGCGCTCCGGTAAAGAGCGTCTCTCAGGCCCCACTATGACCTTATGGCAAGCACTGGTGTTAGGAATTGTTCAGGGACTTACGGAGTTCCTTCCGGTATCGAGTTCCGGGCACCTGGTTCTTTTTCAAACGCTTTTTCATATGAAAGAGCCGATGCTTGCCTTCGATGTGGCGCTTCATGCCGGGACACTTGTTGCAGTCCTGATTTATTTTAGAAAAGAAATCGCTGAGATTCTGGTCGGTTTCTGGGATTTCATGAAGCGGTGCTTTTTCCCCTGCAAATGTTCGCAAGAAGTTGCGAGCGGGTCTGGAAGCCTTTGGTTCATGATATGTCTGACATTAATCCCCACGGGCGTGATCGCGGTTTTGTTCAAAGACTATTTCGAAAGCTCTTTTTCGGATCTCGTCTCGGTCGGATGGCAATGGATCGTGATGGGGATCTTCCTTCTCTTGAGCGTGAAGATTCCTGAGGGCACGCGAAAACTCGAGAAGATCGGATGGTGGCGTTCCCTTGGGATAGGCCTGGCACAGGGGATTGCTCTTATCCCTGCGATCTCACGCTCCGGGAGCACGATCCTTGCAGGCATGGCTTTCGGGATCAAACGGGAAGATGCCGCGCGGTTTTCTTTTCTCATCTCCATTCCGGCGATCCTTGGAGCGGTTCTTCTTGAGGTCAAAGAAGGAGGCGTTTATTTTACGTCCCATCTGAACGAAGTGCTGATCGGGTTCTTGGCTGCTGCGATCTCAGGGTATGGGGTCATCAAATGGCTGATGGGAGTCATTCAAAAGGGCCGCTTTTCGATGTTCGGCTATTATTGCCTCTTCGCCGGGCTCGTGAGCTTTGCGGTCGTGCATTTTTTCCGATGAAAACAGTCCGCTGTATCCTCCAAACAGGTAAAGAACGGCCCGTCAAAAATCGTCATCCCTGGATTTTTTCAGGCGCGATCGATCGGATCGATGAAGGATTCGAGGCGGGTGACCTTGTCCGTGTTTTTTCCGACCAAGAAGAATTCCTCGGAGTGGGTTATCTCAATCCGGAATCCCAAATCGTGGTGCGCATGCTGACCTTCGAGGATGTGGCGATTGATGAAGCCTTCTTTGATGAAAAGATAGCTCGGGCCCTTGAAACCCGTAAGCGGTATATGCCGTCTCGAACAAACGCCTACCGGCTTATTCACTCCGAAGGGGATTTTCTTTCGGGGCTGACCGTGGATGTCTACGGTGATTTTTTGGTCGCCGAGTTCAACACGGCCGGTATCAATGCTTGGAAATCGGTGATCGTGAAATGCCTTCAAAAATATTTCCCAGCCCACTCTATCTTTGAACGAAGCGATTCGGATCTTCGTAAATGGGAAGGGCTGAAGCGTTCCGTGGGCGTGCTCTCGGGGAAAGAACCTCCGGAAGCGATTGAGATCGAAGAACACGGGCTTCTCTTTGGTGTGGATATCCAGGGGGGTCAGAAGACAGGATTTTTTCTTGATCAGCGCGAGAGTCGCGAAGTGGTACGGGGACTCAGCGCCGGTAAGCGCGTGCTTAATTGTTTTGCCTACACCGGAGGGTTTTCTGTTTACGCGGCCAAGGGTGGCGCCCGCGAAGTCGTTTCCGTGGAATCGTCTGAACCGGCAGTGGCCATGGGGCGCAAGAATTTCGAAAGGAATCAGCTGGGTGCGGAGCAGAGCGTCTGGGCCCAGCAGGATGTTTTTGATTACTTGCGCGCAACAAAAAAAGAATTCGATATGATCATTCTCGATCCACCGGCTTTCTGCAAAAGCAAAAATCAAATTCAGCCTGCCGCGCGTGGTTATAAGGATATCAACCTGCAGGCCCTCAAACAGCTCCCGAAAGGTGGCCTGCTTTTTACGTTCTCGTGCTCGTCTTACATCACGCCGGACCTTTTTCAAAAGATCATCTTCGGTGCGGCCTCGGACGCAAAGCGCGATGTGAGGATCCTTAAAAAAACCTCCCATGCGTTCGATCATCCAATCAATATCTATCATCCGGAGGGGGAATATCTGAAGGGTCTCCTCTGCGAGGTCCTTTGAGCTTGACGTTCAAAAGCCAACAGATGATAATCAGACCTTATTCTGCGCATTCGGTTACGCCCTTTGCGTGCTTTTTTTAGCTCTATCTTAGACAACAAACAACAGGAGGAACAGCATATGGCAAAGATAACAGGATTAGGGGCGAGTAAGACCTCAGCGCCGAAGCTCTCGGAGGCGGAGCTCAACGAACGTATTCAAAAAAAAGCCAAAGAACTCTGGGCGCAAAAAGGACATGTTCAAGGCAAAGACCTTGAGATCTGGCTCGAGGCTGAAAAATCAGTGAAGAGTGGGCGCTGAATTCCAATCATTTAGGGTGGTTTCGTCAGGAAATCGTAGAAAAACCAGTTTACGGAAGTAAAACGATTTTCAGAGTTTGTTTGCCGTCAGTGACGAGTTGGAAACCTTCTTGGATTTGTTCGAGCGGAAGTCTGTGGGTGATCATGTCCTTCGCATGGATTTTTCCTGACTCGATCAGCTTGATCGCTTTTACAAGATCTTCGGGTGCCGCACCGTAAGAAGAAGTTACCGTCATCTCATTCCTCCATAAATCCACGGTCGGGAGTTGAATATCCGTGTCCGGGATGGCGAAGAGCAGGAGAGTGCCTTTCCGATCGATCGATTGAAACGCCTGTTTCACCGCCGGGAGAGCCCCTGTGCAGAGAATAACTTTCTCTGCTTTTAAGGAGGGAAGATCCTTCGGGTTGAAAACTTCGTCGGCGCCGTATTCCTTGGCTTTCTCCCGCCTGCATTCTTCCATGTCGGTGGCAATGACCTTGGCCCCATTTAATTTGGCGACTCGGATATTGAGCAATCCTGAGATCCCGCAGCCCAGGATCAAAACCGTTTGTCCCTTTTTGACGCCAATGGTTTCTTGGCCCCTGAGTGCACAGGCCAGGGGTTCGATCATGGTACCTTCTTCATAGGAAATATTCTTCGGCAGGACATAGACCCCATGATCGACATTGATCTTCGGGATTCTGACAAATTCACTGTAGCCGCCCGGATCATAATTGCCGGTATGCAGAGTTTCGCAGGCTGTGTGATGACCTTCTTTGCAGTATTTGCATTGATAGCAGGGAACGTGGTGGCTGACAAAGACTCTCTGGCCGATCTTGTACTTCGGAGAGTTTGATTCGATGATATCGCCCGTTATTTCATGGCCCAGGATTCGCGGAGCTTTTTTGATTCGGTACCATTCCATGACGTCTGTGCCGCAGATTCCGCTTGCCTTGATTTTGACCAGGATCTCGCCCCCGCCGATCTTGGGGACGGGGCGTTCCTCGATCCGGACGTCGCGGTTATTGTAATAAACGGCTACTTTCATGAAGGTGGTTACTTTGCCGAAGATTTGTAGATCTTGAGCGCTTCGCTTACCGAGGCCTTTTCATGAACAACGGCTTTGACCGCCTTCATCATGCCGACGGGATTATCTGATTGGAAAACATTCCGTCCCATGTCGACGCCTGCCGCGCCATCCTGGAGGGCGTTGTAAGCCATTTCGAGCGCTGCTTTTTCTTCTATTTTCTTTCCTCCCGCGATCACGACAGGAACGTTCCCGCAGGCCTCGACGACTTTCTGGAAATCCTGGCAGTAGTAGGTCTTCACCATATGAGCGCCGACTTCTACGCACATCCTGCAGGCCAATCCCAAGTAGCGTGCGTCCCTCACCATTTCTTTGCCCACCGCGGTGACGGCCAATACCGGAATGCCATAGGCCTCGCCTTGGTTCACAAGTTCTGCAAGGTTTTGAATGGTTTGTTTCTCATGTTCTCCGCCGACATAAACGGAACAGGTGATTGCGGAGGCATTGATCCGGATGGCGTCTTCAATCGAAGTCGTGATGATCTCGTTGGAAAGTTCTTTTAAAATGCTCTGGCCTCCCGAGACCCGTAGGACGATGGGCTTATTCATCTCGGCGGGAATCCAGTTTCTGAGGGCCCCTCGCGTGATCATGAGGGCGTCGGCAAAGGGGAGGAGGGGTTCCACGGTCTTGCCCAGATTTTCAAGACCTGTGGTGGGCCCTTGGAAATAACCATGATCCACTGCCAGCATGACACAGCGGCCCGATTGTGCGTTCATGATCCTTGAGAATCTGTTTTTCATGCCCCATTCCACGATAATCCCTCCTTGAGCGATGCAGGTTAGTGATGAGTCGAATATTCGTGGGATTATACTCCGAGAGCTTTGCACGGTCACCCTCTCTTTTTTTTGTAAGGTGTGCGGCGTAGGGAATACGGCATATAGCGCGTTGCATCGTCAGAATTATTTCTTCGCCGTACATGGGGTAGCATCAAAAAATTGTCTAAGTTCGGATTCGTGTTATAATCTGCCTCATGAAAGATATCCAAGTCACTACCGAATTTACGCCGAATCCGAACTCGCTTAAGTTCAATGTCAACGTTCCCATCTGTACGCATGGGACGGTGCAATTCGCCTCCAAAGCTGAGGCGGGGAAGTCTCCGCTGGCCGCCAAGCTTTTTGAGATCGAACACGTCAAAGAGGTGATGATCGGCTCCGATATCGTGACCGTGACGCGTGATGAGAAAGTACAGTCCTGGAGCGTTTTGATCCCGCGCGTGACTGAAACGATACGGGAGTTTCTCGTTTGCGGGAAAACAAGTCCGAAAGCTTGCGAGAAATGTGCGGATGCTACGAATCCGGGTTCTGCGATCGAAAAAAGGATCATCGAGATCATGGATGAGCAGATCCGTCCAGCTCTCGCTCGGGACGGTGGCGATGCGGTTTTCTGCGGTTTCGAGAACGGTGTTGTGAAGCTGCATCTCAAAGGTGCTTGTTCCGGATGTCCGAGTGCCACCATGACGCTCAAGATGGGCATCGAAGCCTACCTCAAAGAGTACATCCCCGAAGTGAAGGAAGTAGTGCGCGTCTAATAAAAACCGTACCACGGGCACGAGCTACGTTCGACGTACCCCTTAGCTCGTCGTGGGAGACTTCACCCTTTCTTGAAAATGCCGATATCTAGCCAAGCAGTCGTCTATCATGGGAGGGGAGATATGGCTAAAAAAGTTCTTCGCAAGCTTTCCGCAGGCAAAGTTACCACCTTCAAGCTCCGCAATCGTCGGGGTTATGCTGCCATCTGTATGAATAATCTCACGGAAGGGAATACCGAAAATATTGCCCTTGCGCGTATGGCAAAGGCTGTTAAACGGATGGGATATCTTCTTTCGTAAAAAAATACGGAGTACAGCGTTTGTCTGCCGTACTCCGTATTCGATATTTCTTGATCGTTCTTAGCGGCCGCTAGCATCCTTGCGCTTCGAGAAACAATCCTTGCAATAGACCGGACGGTCTTCTCTGGGCTTGAAAGGAACTTCACATTCCTTTTTGCATTCGCCGCAAGTCGCCTTATGCATCTCACGCGGTGCGCCTCCGAAACCACGGCCTTCTCCTTGAAACCCCATGTTCATCTCCTCCTGTTGGCACTGATGTCAGTGCAGTTGTGGGAAAAAATTCCCGAAAAAACCATTACGCTTGTGAAACCATACCTGTAACTACCGGGGACCTTTCCGGTGACGGAAAAAAGGTTTATCGCCATGACCAAAGCCGCGGGATCCTGCGCCTGGTTTTCTGTCAAAGGATCGCTCCGGGCCGGCGCTTCTTTCCCTGGGGCGGTCCTGTGAGAACCCACTTTCGCGAGGTCGGTCTTGCGAAAATCCGCCTTCGCGAGGCCGGTCCTTTGAAAAACCACTTGACCTGGGACGGTCATGTGAAAATCCGCCTTCCCTTGGGCGATCATGTGAGAAGCCTTCTCTCCGGGGACTGCGATTGAAGTCTCTTCCGCCGCCGAAGGAAGGACGAAAAGGTTTTGAAAATCGCTTTTCCCTGTCCCGGAACGGTTTTTCCGGTGATTGACCAATCAAGATATCTATTTTCTTCTCCAAAAAGTTCAGCTGCTGCTGCATCTTTTTGATCAAAGATACAACGTCCGAGTCGGCCGGCGGGGGAACAGCAATGTCCTCATTTTCTTCCGAATGTTCGCTCATGTTACTTTAGCTCCTTTTGCGTCCGGGTTTTTGTTGAAGAGAAGAGTGGCAGGGCGTTCCCGAGCGTCCGCACTGACTCGCCATTAGATTTTATGTGTGATTCGTGCATTTCCAATCTTCAATGAAAATTTGAGGAGGATTGGGACGCACTGCATGTCTCTTTTGTCCGATCCTTAATCTTCTCCGGCAAGTGCCAAAGCCGAAAGGACCGAAGGGTTGATTCGCGACGCATGCCCTAGGTTTTTTAGGACTCTGTCTGCCGTTTTCTTTAAAGTAAGCTTAAACACACAGGAAAGTTCTCCCACAAGTCCTTTGGCCGAACGTTCGAGGGCCTGACGTTTTCTCTGGTCTTTTGCTTCGAACTTATCGTACGCGAAGGTCTGAAGAGCCCGGGCCAGGCCCCAAGCCTGATCTTGCAGGTTCGAGGATGAATCAGCTGCGGAGCGGCTTTTGCCATTTCCAACTTTTAGATAGCGCAGGATCTTATTTGCTTCGCTGCGCGGAACAAGACCGTGAAAACCGGAAATTTCAAGATCTTTGGCCGCAATGACGAAGCGGGATTTCATTCTAGCGGTTATTTTCGGCACTAATGAATAGGATAGACCCTCTTGACCCGAAGGGCTTGGCCGGGTGACCCTCTCTATGCGGCAAAGGCCGTGGATCGGATGGTAAAGCAGGTCGCCGTTCGCAAGCTTTTCTTTTTTCATAAGCCTCTTTGTGAAGGTTCTGGGTAGATCATTTTTTCGTGAGGTTTCGAGTACTGCGTCTATACTCATTTTAAGGGTTCGCAGTACCGTACCGTGTACCCTTAAAAATCAAATAACGCAGTACTGGTATGACTTCAACTAAGACGGGCTTGTTTCAGTGCTGGTGTCACCTAGGGGATTGCCAAGCTCTATTGTGACGGGAGGCATTATACAACAGTTTTCTTCAAAAGAGTTATTTATTCTATGCCTCATGTTTTTACCCCGATTCGATGCCGAGGGCGATGTGTTTCATTGACACCTCTGAACGATCTGCTGTAAAATCCTCAAAATTCAAAGGTTACGGAGATTTGCCCTCATTATGTCAACACGCGTTCTAAGCGGTACACGGCCCACGGGAAAACTGCATCTTGGGAACCTTCTCGGGGCTCTGGAAAACTACAAAAAATTGCAAGGCCAGGACGCTTTTTTCATGATTGCGGATTTGCATGCCCTGACCACGGAGTACGAAGATAAGACCAAGATTGCCGAGAACGTGACGGAAGTCGTGGTCGATTATCTTGCAAGCGGTCTTGATCCGGAGCAGTGCACGATGTTTGTGCAAAGTGAAGTTCTGGAGCACGCCAATCTCGCGCTGCTTTTTTCAATGATCACGCCGCTGGGGTGGTTGGAGCGGAATCCGACTTACAAGGATCAGCTCGCGGAGTTGAAGGGCAAAGACCTTCACACTCACGGCTTTTTGGGATATCCGGTGCTTCAGGCCGCGGATATAGCGCTTTATAAGGCTGAGAAGGTTCCGGTCGGCGAGGATCAGCTGCCACATCTGGAATTGACGCGCGAAATCATTCGTCGGTTTTTTCATCTTTATAAGAAGCAGATTTTTCCGGAGCCGGAGGCTGTCTTGACGCATGTGCCAAAAGTGCCGGGGCTCGATGGACGGAAGATGAGCAAAAGTTATGGCAACTGTATTTATCTCGCGGATTCCAGGGAGGAAGTAACGAAGAAGGTCAAGGCCATGGTGACGGATCCGGCGAGAAAACTGCGTTCGGACAAGGGACATCCAGAAGTTTGTCCCGTCTATTTTTATCATAAGCTCTTTAATCAAGATCAGGTGGAAACGGTTGCGCGGGAATGCCGGGATGCGGCGCGTGGCTGCGTGGATTGTAAAATGGAAATGGCTGCGAAATTGAACGGATTTATGGATCCGATACGGGAAAGACGTGAATCATGGATGAAGAAAAAAACGGAAATACGGCAGATCCTCGACCGGGGAGCCAAGAGGGCGCGGGAAGTAGCGAGCCAAACCCTCAAGGAAACCCTGCAGGCGATGGGTCTGGTGTCGTAGCTTCTCCCGCGACGCCTCCGTCAGAACTCTCTGGGCTCCCGCTTATCCCGGAAGCCGTGAAAGAACACGATCCGCTTCACGTCAAGATCGCGGTCTATGACGGGCCGCTTGATCTTCTTCTAGACCTCATCCGGAAAAATGAGATGAATGTCTACGACATTCCGGTCGCGGAGATCACGCAGCAGTATTTGGATTATCTGAAAGTGATGAAACAGCTGGACCTCGAGGTTGCGGGCGAATTCATCGTGATGGCCGCAACGCTCATCTATATCAAGTCTAAGATGCTGCTGCCCACGGATAAGGATGAGGAAGAAGGCGACGGCGAGGATCCGCGCGCGGAACTCGTGCGCAAACTACTCGAGTATCAGGCCTTCAAGGAAGCAGCCAAGGAACTCGGGCTGCTTCAGACCGAACGCGGCAAGGTGTTCACGCGTCAGATCACGGATTATTATTTGGGAGAGCTGGATCCCGAGGACGTGGGCGTGGATACGTTCAGCGCGAATTTTTTCGATCTCATCGTTGCGTTCCAGAACGTGCTGGCAAAAAAAGAGCCCAAAAGTCAGCATGAGGTTTTTGAAGAAGTTATCTCGATCGAAGAAAAGATGATCCAGATCCAGGCTTATCTCGAAGAGAAAAAGAAGGTCTCGTTTAACGATCTTTTTTCGGAGCGCTGGACGAGGAACGAACTCATTGCGACGTTCCTGGCGATCCTCGAACTTGTAAGGACACGTTTCGCCTGGGTGCGGCAGGATAAGCAGTTCGGCGAGATCGTCATTGAAAAACGGGAAGAGAATTAGTATAAAAGGTAACAGTCTGTTATTTAAGATCGGTCCATCGCTTAATCTTCCGACAGTGAAGAGATAAAATTTAACAGGAGAGGGTACGGGGAACGGAGAACGCTGAACGTAAAAGCTTTTACGTTTCTCGATTTTAACTTATGAAAATGACTGCAGCGCAGGAACGGGAAAAGCAAGCCAAACTCAAGAGTTTGCGCAAGGAGCTGGATCAGGAGATCCAGGAGCAACTTGAGGAAAAGAATGCTCTCGAGGGTTTGACGGGGGCCCAAAAATTCCAGATTGAATCTTTGCGTGAAGAAGATCTTCAGGATCCGAAGAAGGCCAAGCTTGTGGTGGAAGCCCTTATTTTTGCGTCTTCGAAGCCACTGACACCCGCCGAGATCCGCAAGGTCACGAAGGTTCTGAGCGTGGCTCAGATCGAGAAGATCGTGGCGGAGCTGAAAGAAGATTATCAAAAAACGGAACGTTGTTTCGAACTCTTGGAGATCGCGGGCGGGTATGAACTCTCGACCCGGAGAGAATTTGCACCGTGGATCCTGAAGATCGAGTTGCAACGCAAAGCGCGTCAGGCGACGCAGTCGGCGCTTGAGACGCTGGCGATCCTGGCTTACAAACAACCGCTTACGCGCGCCGAGATCGAGGCTTTGCGGGGGGTGGACACGAGCGGTGTGCTGAATACTCTTATGGAAAAGAATTTCATTAAGATCACGGGCAAGAAAGAAGTCCCCGGGAGACCGTTTATGTACGGAACGACGGAAAAATTCCTGGAACATTTTGGTCTCAAAGCGCTTGTGGACCTTCCGAGCATCGATGAGATCCGTCAAATGGTGGATAGCTCCGTGAAGAAGGAAGAGTTGATCGGAACGAAGAAGATCGTGGACGTGCCTCAGGAGGGCGTGCCACAGGACCAAACACAGCAGGACCTGTCGGAAGACAGGACGTCAACTTCTGAAGCCCCGGCAGAAGCGTCGCAGGCGACGGGAGAGGCGACACCCAGTGAGAGCGAGGAAAAACTTTAATATGGACCTGAGCCAACTACGGAAGAAAATTGACGAACTGGACCAGAAGATCATCGGGCTTTTGAACGAGCGGACCGAGTTCGCGCGCGAAGTCGGCAAAAAAAAGACCGAGGCTGGCAAGGAGATCTACGCCCCCGAAAGAGAAAGTGAAATCTATCGGAAGATTGATGCCCTGGCGGGGAAGGGAGTTCTGCCGAAGGATGCCCTAAAATCCATTTACCGGGAGATTATGTCGGCGGCACTTGCCCTGGAAAAACCGCTCGCGATCGCCTATCTTGGGCCTGAAGCGACTTTTACGCATCTCGCGTCGCTTTCGAAATTCGGTTCGAGTGTGGAATACCGTTCTTGCGCGAGCATCGGTGAAGTTTTCCGAGAGGTCGAGCAGGGCCGTGCCGATTACGGTGTGATCCCGATCGAGAATTCGATTGAAGGCGCTGTGAGCCACACGTTGGATATGTTCATTGATTCGGATCTTAAGATCTGTTCGGAGATTTATTTTGAGATCGCGCATAACTTGATGTCGAATGTTCAGAATATGAAGCAGATCAAGCGGGTATATTCTAAAGCCGAGGTCTTTGGTCAGTGTCGCATGTGGCTTGAGTCGCATCTTCACCACGCAGAGCTTATGGAGGCCTCGAGCACGGCCGCGGCGGCCAAGCGCGCGGCAGACGAAGATGGCGCGGCGGCGATCGGTTCGAAGCTCGCGGCGACGCTTTACAATCTGCCGATCCTGGCGGAAGGGGTCCAGGATTTTTCGAACAATGTGACCCGCTTTCTCGTGATCGCCAAACAGATCCCAGGCCGGACCAAGAACGACAAGACCTCCATCCTCGTCTCGATCCGCGACAAGGTTGGTGCTCTCTATGAGATGCTCTTGCCGATCAAAAAATACCGCGTGAACATGACTAAGATCGAATCGCGTCCTTCCAAGAAAAAGGCGTGGGATTATTATTTTTACATCGATCTCGAGGGACATGTGCAAGACCCTTGTGTTCGGAAGATGCTCTCGGAGATGGAAAAGAAGGTCAAGTTCCTGAAAGTGCTGGGTTCCTATCCGACGGTGGGGAAAACGAAAGACTGACGCCGTGAACCACGGGCCAAGGGCCGCGGAGGCCGAGGTTCGTGGGACATGGACCGAAGTTGTGCGAATTTTTTAGAACTGAAACTACGGTGAAGAACGAAATGATCCCATTCAAAAAACACATCCAGGATATCAAACCCTACGAACCCGGGAAGCCGATCAAGGAGCTTCAACGGGAGTATGGGATTCGCAATGTCATCAAGCTTGCCTCCAACGAGAATCCGCTTGGACCTTCGGGAAAGGCGATCAGCGCGATGCGTAAGGCGATCCGGGAAGTGCATCTCTATCCGGAAGGGAGCTGCCATTATCTTGTGACCCGTTTATCCAAGGAGTTGGATCTCGATCCGGCCCATCTCATTTTCGGGAACGGTTCCAACGAGATCATCGAGCTTTTGGCGCGCGGTTTTTTGTCAGAAGGCGATGAGGTTATTTCCTCAGAGATGACGTTCCTGGTCTACCCGATTCTTTCTCAGGTATGCGGTGCGAAGTTCAAGGCTGTGCCGATGAAGGCTTATCGCTACGATCTTGAGGGGATTCTCGAAGCGATCACGCCAAAGACCAAGCTCATTTTTATCGCGAATCCCAACAATCCGACCGGGACTTTCGTGACCGCGGGGGAAGTCGAAGATTTTCTTTCCAAAGTTCCCGATCACGTGGTCGTGTGTTTCGATGAAGCGTATGTGGATTTTGTGGACGCTGCAGATTTTCCGAAGATGCTGACTTATGTCAAGGACGGGCGGACGAATGTGGTGATCCTGAGGACTTTTTCCAAGGCGTATGGTCTTGCGGGGCTGCGTATCGGGTATGGTGCGGCATCCAAGGAGATGATCCAATATCTTCACAAGGTCCGCCAGCCGTTCAACGTGAACTCAGTCGCACAGGCCGCGGTCGTGGCGGCACTGGATGATTCGTTCTTTCTTTGGCGCACCAAATGGCTCGTGGTTCGCGGGCGGAAATTTTTCTGCCGTAAGCTCAAACAATTAGGACTGGAATACCTGCCCAGCCAGGCGAATTTCATCCTTATTCATATGAAAACCGACGGCCAGGAGGTTTATCAGTACTTGCTGCGACAGGGCATGATCGTCCGGCCGATGAATTCCTACAAATTGCCGGACTGGATTCGTATCACGATCGGCCGTCGCAGTCAGAACGTGCAATTGATCAAATTGCTCAAAAGTTATTTGAGTAAAAATACAGCCAACAAGGAATAAGGCTGCGGAGCAAAAGCTTTTATACCGTGCTCTGTGCGTCTTAATTATGAGGAGCCTGACTTAAAATGATTATTGTTCTGAAGAAAACAGCAACGCCGCAAGAGCTCGAGCATATCTGTCAAAAGGTGCGGGAGCTCGGTCTTACGCCGCAGGTTTCGCGCGGTATTGAGCGCACCGTGATCGGCGTGATCGGGGATGAAGAAAAGCTCCATGTTCAACCGCTCGAAGTTTTCCCGGGCGTTGAGTCCGTCATGGCGATCTTGAAGCCCTACAAACTTGCGAGTCGTGATTATAAGGCTGAAAACACCGAATTCGATATGGGCAATGGGGTGAAAGTCGGCGGTAAAAAGATTGTTGTCATGGCCGGACCGTGTGCTGTGGAGAACTATGACATGCTTCTCGGCGTTGCGAAGGCTGTCAAGAAATCCGGCGCGACATTCCTTCGCGGGGGGGCGTTCAAGCCGCGCACGTCGCCTTATTCTTTCCAGGGACTCGGCGAGGAAGGTTTAAAATACTTGCGTCAAGCGGCGGATGAAGTGGGGCTTTTGGTGGTGACCGAGGTGATGGATACGCGCCAAGTGGAGCTCGTGTCGCAATATGCAGACATGCTTCAGATCGGGGCAAGAAATATGCAGAATTTCGATCTCCTCAAGGAATGCGGCATGACGAAAAAAGCGGTGCTCTTGAAACGGGGCTTGAGCGCCACGGTCAAAGATCTTTTGATGTCTGCCGAATACCTGCTTTCCAAGGGGAATTTCAAGGTCATGCTCGGTGAGCGTGGCATTCGCACGTTCGAGACATCCACCCGCAATACGCTCGATCTGAATGCTATTCCCGTGCTCAAAAAAGAGACCCATTTACCGGTACTTGTGGACCCGTCGCATGGGACCGGGTTCCGTGATTTCGTGGCCCCCATGGGTATGGCCGGGGTCGCGGCAGGATGCGATGGTCTGATGGTTGAAGTCCATCAGAATCCGGAGGAGGCAAAAAGCGACGGGGAACAATCGGTGTTGCCGGAGCAATTTGACGAAATGATGAAAAAAGTCCGTCTTATTGCCCATGCGGTTGGAAGAGATATTTAATTGCCGGAAAACGACAAACGTTGAACGGGGAACTTAAAATCTTTTGCGTTCAGCGTTTCCCGTTACCCGAGATCGTTTGAATGGTAAAATTAGGTATCATGAAGGTGAATTTATGTTCAAAAAAATAGCGATCGTAGGGTTGGGTTTGATGGGTGGCTCATTGGCCGCGGCATGTCGGGAAAAATTTCCAAGTGCCCGGATCGTCGGGATCAGCCGCAGCAGCGAAGCTCTCGCGCTTGCCAAGAAAAAGAAATGGGTCCATGAAGCCACGCGGGAAGTGTTGTTCGGGGCGCATGGCGCGGATCTCGTGGTGCTTTGCACGCCCGTCGACACTTTCTTGCCTTACCTCAAGGCTATCGACAAAGTTTGTGCAAAAGGTGCTTTGGTCATGGATGTCGGAAGCGTCAAGACTTCTGTTCTGAAAGAAGTGAATTCGCGCTGTTGGAAGAATCTCTCGTTTGTCGGATGCCATCCCATGGTGGGTTCTCACAAGCGTGGGGTCCAGGCAGTCAATCCCGCGCTCTATAAAGGAGGTTTGGTGCTCTTGACGCGTGATCGGAAAACCTGTCCCCGCGTTTATAAACAGGCTAAGAATTTCTGGAAGTGCTTCACGCCCTCGATTTTGGAGATGAGCCCGGAAATGCATGACAAGCTCGTAGGAGAGGTCAGCCATCTGCCGCATGCCATCGCGGCTTGTCTGATGCACACCATATCGATGCCTGCGCTCAAAGTTGCTTCGACCGGTTTTCGTGACACTACGCGCATCGCGGCCGCCTCATCCTCGATTTGGCAGCCGATCTTTACTTCAAACCGCAAGGTCATGCTGAATATTCTATGCCGTTTCGAGCGAGAACTCCGGATATTCAAAAAGCTCCTTCAAGGCCAGGATCCCAAAAAACTGGCTCGGTTTCTGGATGCCGCACAAAAAAAAAGGCGGAATATTACGGGATAGCGTCCTCGGGTAACGGTGAACACAATCCGCCTATCGGTCATCGTTTCACGCTTTCAGAGATTTTCTAAAAATCCTCTTCCCAAATCCGCAAGATGTGCTACACTCCCCTTGTTCGCATCGATTTCAGTTCCGGCTAACGCTGAACTGAGAGGGAAAAACGATGCGGACCCCCATTTTCATGCAGTCCCAATGAGAAGGGGACTCTCAAGGAGGTTTTCCCTATTATGCAATCCACGTTTTCAGAACTGTACGAGAAGTCTTTTCAGGATATTAAGATCGGTGAGGTCGTTAAAGGCACGGTGATCGCGGTCCACGAGCGCGACATTGTAGTCGATATCGCCTATAAGGCCGAAGGCATCCTATCCAAGGATGAATTCTCTCAACCCGAACTTCTGACAGTTGGGTCGGAGATCGAAGTGTTGTTCGAAGGTTTTAATGATGTGGAAGGCACGGCCATTCTTTCCAAGCGCAAGGCCGACCGCCAGAAGACATGGAATGATATTCTCTCCAATGCCACCGAAGGCGCCATTGTGGACGGACGCATTTCCCGTAAAGTGCGCGGCGGTTTCATGGTCGATATCGGCATGGAAGCCTTTCTGCCGGCGTCGCTTGTGGACATCAAGCCGGTTCGCAATCAGGACATGTTTATCGGTTTGCAGAGCAAGTTTCTCGTCGTAAAGATCAATCATAAACGCAAGAACGTCGTGGTTTCACGCAAGGACCTTCTTGAAAAAAGCCGCAACGAAGCCCGCACGGAAAAACTGAGCACCCTCAAGGTGGGTCAGGTCGTGAAGGGTAAAGTGAAGAACATCACGGATTTCGGCGTCTTCATCGACATCGGAAACCTCGATGGTCTTCTCCATATCACGGATATGAGCTGGGGACGCATTTCGCATCCCTCGGACCTCGTGAAGATCGGTGATGACATCGAAGTTGTTGTCATCTCGATCGATCAAGTCAAACAGAAGATCTCCCTTGGTCTCAAGCAGAAGGGGACGGATCCCTGGGGCACGGTCGATCAGCGTTACGCGATCGGTAATCAGGTCCACGGCAAGGTCGTCAATATTCTGCCTTACGGCGCTTTCGTGGAACTCGAGCCCGGAATTGAGGGGCTGGTCCACATTAGTGAGCTTTCCTGGACCAAGCGCGTCAATCACCCGAGTGAGATCCTTTCGATCGGAATGGAACTGGATGTTGTGATTCTGAGCCTTGATACGGCCGCGAAGAAGATCTCGTTGGGTGCGAAACAAGCGCAGGAGAATCCCTGGACCACCGCTTCTGACAAGTTCCAAGTCGGCAGTCGCGTGACCGGGACCATCCGGAACCTCACCGATTACGGCGCGTTCATCGAACTCGAGCCTGGCATCGAAGGGCTGTTGCATGTGTCCGATATTTCGTGGACCCACAAGGTCGCCAAACCCTCGGATGTCCTCAAAAAAGGGGATACTGCGGAAGTGATGATCCTTGCGGTCGACACCGATGCGAAGAAGATCTCGCTTGGCATGAAACAACTCTCAGATGATCCATGGACCGAACTCACCAAGAATTTCCTTACGGGTCTTGAGCTTCAGGGCAAGGTCACAAGAATCGTGAATTTTGGGGTTTTTGTGGAGTTGGACAACGGCCTCGAAGGACTGATTCATGTCTCCGAGATCCCGGATTGTTCTGCGCAGGATCTCGCGAAGCGTTTCAATGTGGGAGACACGCTCCGTTGCAGTATCCTGAACGTAGACCATGAAGGGCGCAAGATCGCGTTGAGCTGCAAGAGCGAGCCGGTCACGGCCTAAATTACAATCGATCGATGACGTCCCCCAGGAACCGCAGAGTCGTTATTACGGGCCTGGGGGTCGTCTCATCGGTCGGCTTCGGCAAAGAGGCCTTTTGGGATTCTATTTCCAAAGGTCGTAGCGGCGTTTCCAATATCACTGCATTTGATACCACCCAGTTCACCACTCATTTCGCCGGCGAGATCAAGAATTTCGATCCGTCTGCCTATATCCTTCCCAAAAAACTCAAGCGCATGGATCGTACAACACAGTTTGCGGTTGTGGCTTCCAAGATGGCCGTTGAGGACGCGAAGCTTGATCTTGAAGAACCCGGAGTCCGCGAGCGGACCGGCGTGATCATCGGCGCAGCTTTAGCGGGCGTGGGTTTTATTCTGGAACAACATGAAGGGATGTTGAAAAAAGGTCCGATGCGAATCAACCCTTTTACGGCGCTCGCTTCTTTTCCGGACGCTTGTGCCGGAAATGTTTCCATCGAGTTGGGCGTGAAGGGTCCGAGTTTTTCTATCGCGACAGCCTGTTCTTCGGCGTCCGATGCTTGTGGTTATGCTTTTGACGCGATCCGGAGCGGTGACCTTGATTTCTTGATCATGGGCGGTGCCGAAGCGACGATCTTTCCTGGCATTGTGGCATCTTTTTGTGTGGCGCGCGCACTTTCAACCCGGAACGATCAACCCGAAAAAGCTTCACGTCCGTTCAGTATGGACCGCGATGGATTCGTCCTGGGGGAAGGGGCGGGGATGTTGGTGCTGGAAGAATATGAACATGCGAAAAAACGGGGAGCGCATATTTACGCGGAAATCCTCGGCCATGGCATGACCTGCGATGCGTATCACATGACGGCACCGGATCCGGAAGGGACCGAAGCGGCTCGTGCCATGCAGCTCGCGATGGAAAACGCAGGGGTCGATCCTAAAGAGATCGATTATATTAATGCTCATGGGACCTCAACGTCTTTGAACGATAAAACCGAAACCTTGGTTATCAAAAAAGTTTTTGGTCCCCGGGCTTATGAGATCCCCATCAGTTCCGTAAAATCCATGATCGGCCATCTGATCGGTGCGGCCGGCAGCGTGGAGCTCATTGCGACGCTCCTTGCCATGGAACATCAGCTAATCCCTCCGACGATTAATTACAACTCCAAAGACCCCGAATGCGACCTGG
The DNA here is from genome assembly GCA_903856085.1 of Candidatus Omnitrophota bacterium. GTDB lineage: Bacteria > Omnitrophota > Omnitrophia > Omnitrophales > Aquincolibacteriaceae > Aquincolibacterium > Aquincolibacterium lacustre. Next base: position 99,100 of record CAIOAT010000003.1, read on the forward strand.
ACTATGTCCCCAATGTTGCCCGCAAGGCCAACATCCGGATTGCGATGAAGAATTCCTTCGGTTTCGGCGGCAAGAATTCCATTCTCATCCTCAAAAAAGTCTAATGTTGTTACATCGTGTCGCGATGCACGGATCACGGTATTGGGTTCGATACAAGACGTTCCTTGTGGCCCTTGGCCCGCGGAACGTACTTTAGGCGAGCTCTTCTTCGATTTCTGCAGGACTCTCTTCGGTGTTGCGGTTCTTGCGGTGGGAAAGTGTTTCTACTGCGGAACCATCCAGGATGCCTCGCTTGGAGGCTTCGATGAACTCGACCATATGCGCGACCTCAGGGCTTTTGAAGGATTTCTTAATAGCCTCGAGTGCCTGGCTCACGTTCATGCCAGAACGGTAAAGTAGTTTGTAGACTTCCTTGATCTCAGCGCGCACTTGAGGTCCGATGCCGGCACGTCTCATGCCCACCACATTGATCCCTTGGGCGATGCCCGGGCGGCCGCCGCAGACCACATAAGGAGGGATGTCCTTGTTGATGGCGGTCAGGGCGCTTACCATGGCGAGCGTACCAATGCGTGTGAATTGATGGAATCCTGTCATTCCTGAGAGGAATGCCCGGTCTTCGACCATGCAGTGGCCGGTGAGCGAGGCCTGGTTCACCATGATGATGTTGTTGCCGAGAAGGCAGTTATGCGCGATGTGGCAATAGGCCATGATGAAATTCTCATCACCAAGCGCAGTGGCCGTGCTTTCCTTGGTGCCGCGGTGGATGGTGACGAACTCCCTGATGACATTCTTCGAACCGATCTTGGTAAAGGTCGCTTGGCCCTGATAGGCGAGATCTTGGGGTTCATGACCAATCACGGCATTCATGTGGATTGCGTTGTAATTCCCAAGTTCGGTCCCGCGGGCGAGGTAAACGCCGGCCAGGATCTTGTTGTGGGAGCCGATCTTGACCCCGTCTTCGATGATGACGTTCGGGCCGATCGTGTTATTGACCCCGATCTCGACATGCTTTCCGATGATGGCGCTAGAGTGGATCTCAGACATGAGCGGGATTATATCACAATGGTTTGAATCCGAAATTACAAATTCAAACCTGGGGCGGCTGACTGAACGCTCCGCAAAGATTATGGATAGTCATAGGCATCTTTTTGTGAAAGAAAGGTAGGGGATGGAGGGTGAATGAATAGTGTGATTTTTCTGCGGCTATTGATGTTCGTCGTATTCCTGATGCGTACCGTTTGACGGATATTCCTTCCGCTGATAGAATGCTTTCCATCTTCTAACTCTTTTCCAATTGGGGACTTAGAGAATGTTTCCGCCCGTCAAAGAACAGCTAGAGGTCTTCAAAGAGAATCTCGTCGAGCTTATTTCAGAGCGAGAGCTTACGGCGAAACTTGAAGGATCCCTTAAAAATAAACGCCCTCTTCGCATCAAATACGGGGCGGATCCCTCAGCGCCTGATCTTCATCTGGGGCACACCGTTCCGCTTCGCAAACTCCGCCAACTCCAGGATTTAGGGCATACGGTGGTTTTTATTATAGGTGACTTCACGGCCCGTATCGGCGATCCCTCCGGAAAGTCCGAAACAAGGCCTATGCTCACCGAAGAGCAGGTCCAGGCGAACGCTAAGACCTATCAGGAGCAGGTGTTCCGCATTCTCGATAAGAAAAAGACCGAAGTCCGTTACAATTCCGAATGGTTGGGGACGATGCGGTCGGAGGATTTCCTGAAGCTCACAGCACAATACACCGTGGCGCGCATCCTGGAGCGCGATGATTTTTCGAAGCGCTACAAGGCAGGGGAACCCATCGCGGTTGTAGAGCTTCTCTATCCCCTGATGCAGGGGCATGATTCCGTGGAGATCGAGTCGGATGTTGAGATCGGCGGAACCGATCAGAAGTTCAATCTGTTGGTAGGCCGTGAGCTGCAAAAGGCTGACGGGCAGGAGTCTCAGGTTGTGATGACACTGCCTCTGATCGAGGGCCTGGATGGCGTGCAGAAAATGTCTAAAAGTCTTGGCAATCACATTGCCTTGCAGGACACGCCGCGCGAGATGTTCGGCAAAGTGATGTCGATCCCGGACGCGATGATGGAGCGCTACTACCGCTACGTGGCCGCGCTATCTCCGAAAGAGGTGGAGCCGATTCTTGCAAGTCTGAAAAATGGAGAGCTGCATCCTCGCGATGCCAAGGCACGTCTCGCGGAAAGGATCGTTTCTCTTTTTTATTCTGAGGCGGAAGGAAAAAGCGCCCGCGAAGAATTTGATGAGATTTTCAAGAACAAAGGAATGCCGGATGAGATTCCCGTCGTCAAGATTGGTCAAAAGACGATCGATATTGTGAGCCTTTTAGTTGAGGCTCATCTTGTGACGAGCAAATCCGAGGCCCGCCGGCTCATGGAGCAGGGCGGTGTCAAGATCGGTCACGAAAAGATCACAGACCCGAAGGCGGTCATTACGATCGGAACGCCCTTCGTCCTGCAATGCGGTAAGCGGAAATTCGCAAAAATCCAATGCGACCTGTCGTAAATACAATGTTATATATCGAAAACGCTGGTGCGGATGAACCGCGGGTAAGTTGTCCTCGATATACGGTATGCGAATGATGTCCATGAACCATCCCGAGCCCTCCAACCTTATCCGGTTTGAAAATGTTTCCAAAAAGTATGGTGCCTTCTACGCGCTCCGCGATGTTTCTTTTGAGGTGAAGGAAGGGGAGATCGTCGGGCTTCTGGGGCCGAACGGCGCAGGGAAGACGACGGTCATGCGTACTCTTTCCGGATTTTTCCCGCCCACCTCCGGCCGCGTTTTTGTTCGAGACCTGGAAATGGCAAAACATCCCCACAAGGCCAAGCGGGCCATCGGCTATCTTCCGGAGACTGTGAGCCTTTACCCGGATATGCGAGTGATCGAATATCTCAGGTTTGTGGCGAAGCTCAAAGGCGTTCCGGCTCATGAACTTCGTGGACATGTCCGCAGTAAAATGTCGTTTTGCGGTCTGCTCGATTCCGGACATCGTTTGATCGGGCGGCTTTCCAAAGGTTACCGGCAGCGCGTCGGACTTGCTCAGGCGTTGATGGCGGATCCGCCGGTTTTGGTGCTGGATGAACCGACCACCGGGTTGGATCCGACACAGATCAAAGAGATCCGCGAGCTGATCCGCGCGTTAGGACAAAATCGCGCCGTAATCCTTTCGACGCACATCCTGCCTGAGGTCTCTATGCTTTGCAGCCGCGTCATGATGATCAATCAGGGGCAAATCCTGGCAAGTGGTACCGTGCGAGAACTGGCGTCGTGTCTCGAGGACCGTGAAGCGATCCATATCAAGATCAAGGATAAGCAAGATCAGGATCGGGCGCTCAAGATTCTAAGTCTGCTGCCAGGAATCTGGAATTTGAAGGTTTCGGAGGAAGTGAGAGGCGAGACTTTTATTTCTTTCGAGACTTCTCCGGATGAAGATTTGCGACCCCGCATCACAAAACTCTTCGTAGAGCAGGGAGTCTCGCTTTTGGAGATTCAGCGTCTGCAACTGACGCTTGAAGATATCTTTCTGGGTCTTTTAAGAGAGGGAAAACTGGGGAGGCGTTTCCCATGAGAAAGGTCCTGACGATTGCGCGAAAAGAGTTTAGCAGTTGCTTCCATTCCTGGTTGGGAGTGTTGATGGCGGCACTTTTCTTCCTGGCTTCGGGGATCTTTTTTGTGATCCTCGTGTTGAGCTATTCGAAGATTTCCATGAATCCACAGCAGTATGGTCTTTCGAATTTCTCGGGGATCAATCAAACGCAGTATATCTTCGGGTCTTTCTTTTCAAATCTAAGCATCATGCTCCTTTTCCTGGTGCCGATCCTGACGATGCGTTCCTTTGCGGAAGAAAAAAGGCAGGAAACGCTGGAGCTTCTCTTCACGTATCCTTTGTCCGATTTCGAGATCGTGATCGGCAAACAGCTGGGGATTCTCTTGTTTTTTGGAGTTTTACTCTTACCTCTTTCAGGGTATTTGGCAGTGTTCCGTTGGATCGGTGGGGAATTTGACTGGGGACCGGTGTCGCTTGGATTTCTCGGATTCTGGCTTTTGGGGGCGGCTTACCTGGCGGCAGGGGTCTTTATTTCAAGCCTGACTAAAAACCCGATCGTCAGTGCTCTCGGGACTTTCAGCGTGCTGCTTGTATTCTGGATCTCAGACTGGGTGGATGATGTCGCAACGGGGCCGTGGGTGCGTATCTTTTCTGAGCTTTCACCTCTCGCTCATTACAAGAATTTCACACTTGGGATCCTGGATGTTCAGGACATGGTTTTTTTCGGCTTCTTTTTCTTTTATTTCCTTTTTTTGACGCTTCGCTCGATCGAAACAAGAAATTGGAAAAGCTGATGCGCCAATTCTTCCTGAAATTCCAACTCTTGTTTGAAGCCGCGATCCTTTTAGCGACGCTCACGTTGGTTTATGTGGTGATCCAACCGTTCCACGAGCGGTGGGACATGACCCGCGACAAGGTCTATTCGCTTCCCCGGGCGACGACCGGAGTTTTGCGCGACCTGAAAGATCGTCCGATTGATCTGCTTCTTTTCTTTTCGCAGGATGATCCCTCCCGGCAGGGACTGGATGTCTTTTTGAAAGAATGCAGCCGCCATCATCCGGAATTCCATTACGTTTTTTATGACCCGAACCGGAGACCGCAGCTTGCGCGCAAGTTTAATGTCTCGGTTGCCAAGACGGTGATCTTCCGCTCCGGAGACCGCGAAGAGCGTCTGGTCGGGCCGACAGAAGAAGGATTTACGAACGCGTTTTTAAGGCTGCTCCACCCCAAAGATCTGGATGTTTGTTTTGTGACGGGGCATGGGGAAGTCGTGCTGGATGATGATGCGACGGGCGGGTATCTGCGTTTTAGAGACACACTTCAAGGTTATAACGCCAAGATTCATGGGATCGTGCTCACGCGCGACCATGTGCCGGACGCTTGCCAGGTAGTTGTGGTGGGCGGACCGCGTTGGGACCTGACGCCCGAGGAGTTTGCGGATCTGGACAAGGCTTTTCAAAAAGGGAAAGGTCTGTTCTTGCTGATCGATCCTATGGATCCCGGCGCGGGAAATGCTTTTATCGAGTTTGCTAAAAAGTATGGTGTGGCCCTCGGACAGAACGTGATCGTCGATAAGGTCAGCCGCATGGTGGGCGGAGATTTTCTGATGCCGCTTGTCAGTCAATATCTGGTGACACATCCTGTCACAAAGAGTATGAAACAGGCGACTTTTTTTCCTTTGGTCCGTACGGTTCAGCCGTCCGCAGATGTCGTGGCGGGTCTTGAAGTTGTGCCGCTGGCCATGACGGGCGATGGGAGTTGGGCGGAAACGAATCTGCCGGCCTTGGAGGATGGGAATGCGACCTTTGATATGAAAACGGATATCGCGGGTCCTTTACCTGTCGCTGTGGCGGTTGAAAAAAAACAGGCAGGGACGGGTGCTGGGAGGATGATCCTCGTGGGGGACGGAGATTTTTTGACGAATGGTTACTTGGATCTTTCCGGGAATAAAGAGCTGGGACTGAATATGGTCCGATGGCTCGCCAGCGATGATCGGTTTATGGATGTGAAGCGTCCGGAGCTTCGTTTTAAGCCGCTGTTGCTGGATGTGCCACACCGGACCCAACTGATGATCCTTTTGCTTGGCGTCTACCCGCTAGCGTTTTTTGTTCTCGGCGGGACTTATCTTGTGATCCGTTTCAGGACGTCATGAAGCTCGTCCGAACGATCGTTTTTACCCTTCTTTTTGTCGTCGTTGTGGCGATCTATCTTTTTCAGGCACGACTTGCCAAGCAGGCTCTCGCGATTATTCCGGATGAAGTGAACCGAAGCGTTGTTATCACCCAGGACGATGTGATCGATCGCATCACATTAGTTGACCATGTTCAAAAAACACAGATCGAACTTCGAAAAGAGAACGGAGCCTGGGTTTTAAAAGTGCCGGTCCATTATCCGGCGGAATCCCGAATTGTGGACGGACTTGCAGTGGTGGCTCGGGTGGCTTCCCGGCAGCCGCGCCTGCGGGCCGAAAAAGAATGGGCGGAGTACGGGTTGGCGAAACCGGAACTCGAGATCACGTTCAATCTTGCGGGGAAAAAGGAAGTTACTCTTTCCATCGGCGCGCAGGCGCCGGTCGGGAAGGCTGTTTTTGCCCGCTGGGGCGATGAACGCGGGTATTTTCTTTTGCCTCCGGAGATGAGATCCGCATTTCGGCAAAGCGTCTACGGTTTGCGGGAAAAGCGGTTGTTTCGTAATCCTCCCGAAACATTCCAAAAGATCACCATCGAAATGGGAGAGCGTAGCGTTCAGTGGAAGAAGGACGGCGGGAGCTGGTATTGGCTCGAACCCATCATGAAATTTGGTCAAAAGATCCCAGCCGCTCAGATGGACGCTATGTTGGTGGTTCTGCAGAATCTTTACGTCAAAGAATTTCAGGACAATAATAAAAAGTCCAAGGCCGAGCTCGGGTTTTTTGTGATCCATGACCGTATCCGGATCGAGTCTGAAGGTGGCAAGACGGAGACATTTTATTTTGGGAATGAAGTCCCGGACCGGAATGCCTATTACGGGCTCCGTGAAGGTGAAGATACGGTCTTTTTTGTGGAACGAGGGAAAGCGATAGAACTTTTCGACGTGATCAAGAAGATCCAGGCAGAGAAACCCAGCTCCAAGGTTCAGGATCCAAGGCTCGAGATGGGGAGATTTTTTTCATGAGCATTCCAACAAGGATTCGCTCACTGAATCAGTCCATTCGCGAAGTCTCTGCGAAAGTTGGACGTGATTCGCAAGACATTCGTCTTGTGATCGTGACCAAGACTGTCGAGCCCCAACTCGTCCTGGAGGCTTATCAGGCTGGCGAAAGGGACTTTGGGGAGAATCGTGTCCAGGAGTGGCAAGACAAAAAGGATGCGCTTCCGGCGGATATCCGTTGGCATTTGATCGGGCATCTTCAGACCAACAAAGTGAAGTATGTGGCGGGTCAAGTTTCGCTCATCCATTCACTCGACCGGCTCGAGCTTGCGGACGCGATCGAAAAACAAGCGAAAGCCAAAGGGATTGCCGCGGTGCCGTGCCTTGTGCAGGTGAATATGTCCGGAGAAGAAAGTAAGTTCGGTCTTGATCCCGCCCTGGTCGTGGATTTTGTAAGACAAATGGCCTTAAGGCCTTCGGTTAAGATCCGTGGACTTATGAGCATTGGGCCTCTGACGGAAGATGAGGGAGAGATCCGCAAGTGTTTTCGAGAGACTCGGGAGCTTCGGGAGGATCTGAAAAATAAATTTCCTCAATATAGCTGGGACATCCTTTCCATGGGGATGTCGGCCGATTACAGAATAGCTATTGAAGAAGGCGCAAATATGCTTAGAATTGGCTCCTTAATCTTTCCGAGGGAAGTCAAAAAATGAAAACATTGGGCAATAAGAAGATCGGTGTTGTCGGGGTTGGCAATATGGGTGCTTCGATCTTGGAAGGCGTGCTGGCCAGGCGGCTCACAACGTCTTCTCGCATATGGGTTTATGATAAGGCCGTGAATAAAGCGCAGTCTTTTGCCCGCCGGCATCATGTGGGTAGGGCGTCTTCGGTCGCGGAATTGTTGGAAAAAACGGATATCGTGCTACTTGCCATGAAGCCTCAGGATTTTACAAGTTTTGCGATGGAGCATCGGTCTTTATTCAGGCCGGGGCAAGGAGTTATCTCGATCCTTGCCGGGATGACGACGGAAAAGATCGCAAAGGCTCTTGGGAAAAACGTCACGATCGTGCGGGCGATGCCGAACCTGGGGGCCAAGGTGGGTCAGTCCATGACCGTGATTTGTGGAAAAAACAAAGCGGCGCTTTCTTTTGCCGGGACGCTTTTTGCCGGATGCGGGGAAGTCGTGACGCTTCCGGAAAAGATGCTGGACCTTGTGACCGCGATCAGCGGCAGCGGGCCGGCCTATTTTTTCCATCTGATGGAACTTTTAACGGATTTCGGCGTGAAGCAGGGGCTTCCGTCCACGGTTGCTGAGGTTTTGGCCGTTCAAACAGGCTTGGGAGCCGCGCTCTTGGCGAAAAGTTCTGAAGAATCTTGTGGGGAGTTGCGTGAACGGGTAACCTCGAAAAAAGGGACGACGGAGGCCGCTCTGAAAACTTTACAGCGAAAGAAATTCGGGAAAATCTTTCAGCAGGCGCTTACGGCGGCCATGAACCGGAGCCGCGCGTTGCGGAAGGCGGTCTGATGTTCGTTTTCGGGATCGTTTTCCAGGGATTGGCCATGCTCGTCAACGGGATCTGTACGATCCTCTACTGGCTGCTTTTTGCGCGGATCATCATCTCCTGGTTTCCGGTGGATCCTTTCTCGGGGCCGGTGCAATTCCTGATCCAGGTGACGGATCCGATCCTCGAACCTCTGCGCAGGCTCCCGATCCGTATCGGGATGATGGACTTCTCGCCGCTTCTTGCTTTTTTCATGCTCTACATTACGAATCGCGTACTCGTCACAGTTCTTTTAAAACTGGCTTACAAATTTGGCGGAGGTTGATATGCCCATGAAACGTTTTCAGAAAACCCAGGCTCCTACGATGGAGCGGATCACAAAATGTCTGGCGTATGTTCGGAAGAAAACATCCTTCAAACCCGAAGTCGCGTTGATCCTTGGGACCGGACTCGGGAATCTCGCCAAGCGCATCAAAGTTGAAAAGGTCTTCGCGTATGAGGAGCTTCCTTTTTTCCCGAGGACGACGGTCCAGTCCCACAGCGGAAAGCTGATTTTAGGCGAGCTGGGCGGCAAGAAGATCGCGGCGATGGAAGGGCGGTTCCATTTTTATGAAGGTTATTCGCTCGAGGAAGTGACCTTTCCGGTGCGTGTTCTGCGCGAGATGGGTGCCAAGGTGCTTGTGGTTTCGAATGCTGCGGGGGGGCTCAATCTCGGCTACAAAAAAGGCGAGATCGTGATCATTACCGACCAAATCAATTTCATGGGCGTGAATCCGCTTGTCGGTCCCAATTTGGATAAGCTTGGTTCCCGGTTTCCGGATATGTGTGAGCCCTTTTCCAAGCGCCTGATGGATCTGACGCTTTTGGCTTCGAAAGAAGTCAAAGTTCCGGTGAATCAAGGGGTTTATGTCGGAGTGACGGGACCTTGTCTTGAGACCAAGGCCGAGTACCGGATGATGCGGAATTTTGGTGCCGATCTCGTGGGGATGTCCACTGTGCCGGAGGTGATCGTGGGCGTGCACATGGGGATGGAGATCCTGGGCGTGAGCATTGTGACGGACACTTGCGATCCGGACCATTTGGAACCCTGTGATATTCAAGAGATCATCAAGACTGCCAATGAGGCCGGTCCGAAACTAGATAAGCTCATTACTGCGGCTATTGCGAAATTCTAAAATCTCGGGAAACGGGGAATCTTCAACGGATAACCCAACTGTTTCCCGTGAATCATTCCACGGCATTTAAATATGACTGAGCCTAAAAATTACAAAGATACTTTAAATCTTCCGCAGACTTCCTTTCCGATGAAAGCGAATCTGGCCCAGCGTGAGCCGGAGATGCTTAAAAGCTGGGAGGCGGAAGGTGTGTATGCTGCGATCCGCGCGAAGTCCGCGGGCAAGCCCAAGTATGTTCTCCATGATGGTCCGCCTTACGCCAATGGCCACATCCATATCGGTCACGCGCTCAATAAAGTCTTGAAAGACCTCATCGTGAAGTACCAGACCATGCGCGGCCATGACGCGCTCTATGTTCCGGGCTGGGATTGCCATGGTCTGCCGATCGAACACGCCTGTTTAAAAGAGATGGGCAAGCGCAAGGAGGAAGTGGACCGGGTTGAGTTCCGTCAGCAAGCGCGCAAGTATGCGGAAAGATTCGTCGGGATCCAGCGCGAGGGTTTCAAACGGCTCGGCATTTTCGCGGAATGGGAAAAACCTTATCTCACGATGAATTACGAATATCAGGCCTCGATTGCGGCGTCCTTCATCAAACTTTACGAAGACGGTTTCATCGAACAGCGCTTGAAGCCCGTTCCTTGGTGCTATGACTGCGATACGGCACTCGCCGAAGCCGAGCTGGAGTACGAGGATAAGATCTCAAAATCCGTTTATGTGAAATTTCCGGCGAATCATGCCAAGGATGCTTCCTATCTTGTCTGGACGACCACTCCCTGGACGCTTCCTGCCAACGTTGGTTTGGCACTTCATCCCGATCTGGAATACGTTACGGTTGAAACCGATAAGGGGAAACTTATTTTTGCTCGTGATTTAATGCAAACTCTTCAGGAAAAACTTGACCTTAAGGAAGTCAAAGAGATCGAATCAAAAAAAGGAAAGGATTTTATTGGTCTTGAGGCAAGGCATCCTTTTCTCGACCGAGTTTCAAAGATAATTTCAGCGGACTATGTATCAGCGACCGATGGCACGGGAATCGTACATATCGCACCGGGACACGGGGAAGATGACTACAAGTATGGACATTTGGAAAATGGGCTTCCGATCGTTTCGCCTGTGGACTCGCGCGGAAAATTCACCGCAGAATTTCCGCTCTGCCAAGGGGATCATGTTTTTAAAGCCAATCCGAAGATTGCAGCCCTTTTGACCGAAAAAGGTCTTCTCCTCAAAGAAGAAGATTATTCGCACAGCTACCCGCATTGTTGGCGCTGTAAAAAGCCGATCATCTTCCGCGCGACGACGCAATGGTTCATGAAAATTGACCACAAGGATCTTCGTAAGCGCATGCAGGGAGCTATCGAAAAGGATATTCAGTTCATTCCGGATTGGGGCAGGAAACGTATCGGGGCTATGGTCGAAACGCGGCCGGAATGGTGCCTTTCCCGTCAGCGTTATTGGGGAGTGCCGATTCCGGTGATCCGCTGCAAGCATTGCACCGGGGTGCACTTTGTGAAGGAATCCAAGGCGAAGATCCTAGAGTTTTTCGAAAAAGAAGGAGCGGACGCGTGGTTCGCGCATCCGGCGGAGGCGTTTCTTCCGGCTGGGGTAAAATGTCCAAAATGTCACAAAAGCGAATTTGAAAAAGAAACCGATATCATTGACGTCTGGTTCGATTCGGGTGTGAGCCATCAGGCCGTACTTCATCGCCATCCCGGGCTCAGGTTTCCCGCGGATCTTTATCTTGAGGGTTCCGATCAACATCGGGGATGGTTCCAAAGTTCGCTTACCACGTCGATGGCGCTTGAAAATGAAAGTCCCTTCAAGAGCGTTCTAACACACGGATTTGTGATGGATGGGCAGGGGAAGAAGATGTCAAAGTCCGCGGGGAACGTTGTCACCCCGCAGGATGTGATGAAGGACTTCGGGGCAGACGTCCTACGCCTCTGGGTAACTTCCTGTGACTACCAGTTCGATGTCCGGCTTTCCAATGAGATCCTGAAACAATTGGTAGATACTTACCGCAAGATCCGCAATACGTTTCGTTATTTTCTATCGAACCTCTATGACTTCGATCCTGCGAAGCATACAGTTCCTTATGAGAAACTGCATCCTCTCGATCGCTGGGCCATGGCCAAGACCGACCGGCTGGTCGCGTCGGTGACGGATCTCTACGAACGCTTTGAGTTCCATGAGATCTATCGCGAGGTCTACGATTTTTGCGTGGCGGACTTAAGCTCCTATTATCTGGACGCTTTAAAGGATACGCTTTACACGGCGGCACCGGACTCCTGGCTTCGCCGCTCCGCGCAGACGGCGTTTTTTTATATCCTGTCGCGACTGGTGAAGATCGTGGCGCCGATTTTACCGTTCACGGCGGATGAGGTTTGGAAATCGTACGAGCTTGAAGAGAATGTGACGACGGTCCACGCGAGCGCATGGCCCGTTTCTCTTGGAATTCCAACGGGCAATGAGTTCCGGGATTGGGAGCATCTTCGCGAGGTTCGCCACTTGATCACGCCATTCCTTGAAAAAAAGCGCGAGGCCAAGGAGATCGGTGCGGGGCTTGAGGCGAAGGTGATCTTCACTGCAGAAGATTCGGAATCGGCCGAAATATTACATAGATATGAAAAAGAACTCGCTCGCGTTTTTGTCGTGTCCCAGGTCGCTCTGGAAACAAAGACCGTGGAGGGTATGGAGGCCGCAGAAGGTCTTTCCGCGGTGCTCCAAAAGAAATTCGGATTGAAGGTCCTTGTGACCAAAGCGGAAGGCGGGAAATGTGTCCGCTGCTGGAATTATTCATCCTCCCTCGGCCGGGATCCCGAGCATGTTTCTCTCTGTCCCAAATGCGTCGAAGCGGTCCGGGGAACGAAGCCGTGAAACAAAGGGGATGCCCCCATTTTTAAAAAAGATGTACCTTTCCATGTGAGAACTCCGAAGACGGTCCTGAAAAAAGTCTTGGTCGGTCTTGTCCTCTTTTCGCTCGGAGCTTTTGTCGCCTTCCTACTTCCTTTCCTGATCGCTTCTTTCGGGATCTCGGACCCTTGGGTTCATCACCCGCTGTTTTCGATCCTCGTGATGACCGTGATCTTTGTGGTTGCCTATAAATCCACAGAGAAGTTGATTAAAAAATTTCTCGAAAAGTATTTTTTTCATAAAAAAACATTCGCTCAAATGACTCTGATGGATTTGGCGGGCGACTTGACCGTGAATTTAGATCTCCAGGAGATCGCGAATCTGGTGGTGAATACGTTCGGTGAAGTGCTGCAGTTGAAGACTGTGGCCTTACTCGTTTCGGACCCGCTCCAGAATCATCTTGAGGTTGCGTCGGCTTATGGATGGACGCTTTCGGCTTCCAAAGGGATTCGCCTCGCGACCGATACGCCGCTTTTGAGAATGATCCATCAAATGGGGCCGCACGTCTTGATGCGTGGGCCGGTACTTCAGAGCCTTGCTTGGCAGGAAGCGAATGCGTTGGCGCGTGATCTTGATTCTTTGCAGGCCGCCTGGATCATTCCGCTGTTCGTAAAAGGGGAGTTGGTGGGGCTTCTCGCGTTCGGGGCGCTTTTGCCGGATACCGTGTTTGATCAGGGGGACTTCCATTTCTTCCGGGAATTTGCGGCGGCGATTGCGCCTTGTGTGCATAATGCCCTTGTCGTGAAGCGACTCAGGGAGCTTAATTTCGAGCTTCAGGATTCTCAATCCCAGTGGGTCCAGAAGACCAAATTGAACGCGATCGAAAAGCTGGCCGCGGGCATTGCCCACGAGATCCATAATCCTTTGGCCATCATTTCCGGAAAGGCCCAGGTTCTGCTCATGCAGAAAGGGCCCAAGCAGTTAGAACCGAATGTTCAGGACGCGCTCAACACGATAGTGAAGCAAACGCGACGGGCAGCCGATATAACAAGGAAGCTTTTGATGTATTCTCAAGGGTCCCGAGGACCCCAGGAGTGGGTTACTCTGGAAAAAGTATTGGATGAGACCCTGGCGTTGCTTGCGTATCAGGCTTCCATGGATAAGATCGAGATCGTAAGAAATCTGGACCCCGAACTGCCGCCATTTTACGCGAATATGCAGGAGATTCGGGAGATCTTCCTCAATCTGCTTCTGAATGCTGTGGAGGCCGTGGGGTCTGAGGGGAAGATCGTTGCGGAATTGAAGTATCGCCGGGATGAAGAGCTGATTGAAATCGTGTGCTCGGACACCGGGAAAGGGATTCCGGCCGAACATCTTGATAAGGTGTTTAATCCGTTCTATACCACGAGGCACGAGGCTGTGGGGCTCGGGCTTTTCGTGACCAAACAGATCGTGCATCGTTACGGTGGATCGATTCGCGTTGAAAGCCAGATAGGGATTGGCAGTATGTTCATTCTTCAATTGCCGTATGTGGCGGAGGCGGCACGAAATACGATAGCGAAAAGAACGGGTGCGCCAGTTTAGGCGCCTGATTTTTCATTAAGAAAAGCATCGAGCAATCAGTCCTGGTTCTCATCTAGAATGGAATATAGCTGACCAGGACAGTCCTAATCACCATTAAGGAAAAGAAATCAAAGATCAGGACAGTGCAGTCCAAGCCAGCGCTGATGAAATGAAAAGGGGAGACTTGGGCGCCTGATTTTTATAAATGTTCTTGATTAATCTCGGATCACACTCACGCAAGGGAGGAATGCAAAAATGAATAAGATATTGATCGTGGATGACGAAATCGAGATCTGTGAATTTTTAAAATCTTTTTTTGAGGACCGTGATTTCAAAGTTGCGATTGCGTGTGACGGGACCCAAGCGCTTGAGCAAGTGAGTCTCTTTCATCCAGAAGTTGTGCTTCTGGATATTCAGATGCCGGGGTTGGACGGTCTTCAAACTCTGAAGAAGATCAAAGAAATGCATCCCAAGGTGAAGGTCATCATGGTGACTGCCGTGGAGACGCAAGAGAAGATCGAGGAAGCCATGCGGCTGGGAGCGGATAATTACATCACCAAGCCCTTGAGTCTTGAATATCTCGAGAAAGACGTTCAGGACAAGATCGATATTCTTGCCAAGGATTTATAGTGTTCTTTCGGTCAACGTCGGCGACGGTCCAGTTTGAGGACTGCCTTCCGAAGCCTTAGTACGAAGATAGCAACGCCGGAGTCCTTGCCGCCGATACGGGGGGGCCCAGAAAGAGACCCCGCACGCTGGGGAAATTTTTTATGCCGACGAAAGCGAAGTTGCCGAACACTCAAAAATTCGATTATCAAGAAGTCCTTCGGGATGTAGCCCGCAGTATGGTTCGCCTCAAGAGGCCTGACCGCCTTCTCAAGCTTATCACTCGTTTCATCGACCAGCAGTTTGGTCTCGCGCATGCCTCGCTTCTGGTTTTCGATCCAAAGAAGGGGCATTATGTTTTCGTCCATTCGAAAGGGACAAAACGTCTTCCGATGGGGCTCGTAAAATTCGATTCGGACCATCCTCTCGTTCAGTGGTTCTCAGGTTCCAAGAAAAAACTGCCATTCCAAAAAGATTTTCTTTTCCTCTCTGATGTCAAAAAAATGCTTTCCCGCGCGGAATTCCGTATGGCCTCGAATTCTAAGGGGGATCAGCTCGCAGGGATCCAGAAAACGATGCAGAACCTGAAAGTAGAGCTGCTGGTTCCCGGTTATTTCAAGGATGCGCTCGTAGGTTTGCTGATGTTGGGGCGGCGTGTGAATGGCCGTTGCTTCACCACGCAGGAAGTCACTTTTTTCCAGACGCTGGCCCACGATTGCTCGATGGCCGTCAAAACCGCGGAATACAATCAGAATCTTGTTGAGCAGAATCAGGAACTCGCGAAGCGTCTTGAAGAGATCGAAAGAATGCGGAACAAAGAACAGCGGACCTATTATGAGATCATGCGATCGCTGGCCGAAGAAGTTCATGCCAAGGAGCCTTATATTTTTAGTCATGTCTCGGAAGTGGAGCGCCTCGGAATGATGACGGCCCGTGAAATGGGGATGGATCTTTCCGGTAAGACCAAGGACCTGCTTTCCGCGGCATTGATCTTGCATGACGTCGGAAAGATCGGGATCCCGGATAACATTCTTTGCAAACCCGGACAGCTGACTCAGGAAGAATGGCGGGTCATGAAGACCCATGTGGAAAAAGGAGCCCGGATCCTGGAGCCGCTTACGGATTTCAAGAAAGTCCGCGAGATTATCATGTCGCATCACGAGCGTTTTGACGGGAGTGGTTATCCTCGTGGTCTCAAGGGGGATGAGATTTCGATCGAAGCGCGTATCATCAGCGTGGTGGACAGTTTTCATGCCATTGTTTCGTCGCGGTGCTATCGGGAAGGCCGCTCGATTGATTCTGCTATCCACGAGGTCCGGAATTGCGCGGGCACCCAGTTCGATCCGGTCGTGGTGGATGCTTTTCTGAGAGCTCTGAGGACGGAGCTTCAAAAAAAAGGCGAGATCCCAAGTGCTTTGGCCGAACACGCCGCAGACTGACCTCTTTCATTTTTATGGACTTATCGCTTGCGTCTCCAGGGGGGCATCAGTATAATGCCGCCTCGATTTCTTAAGTATGTAGGCAGGCCCGGTCCACGGCGGGGTCTTTCAATTTCAAGGAAAGTGGGTTAAAATTTTATGGCAAAAACCAAAAAAACTTCCAAGAAGTCTTCCAAAAAGCCTGTGAAAAAGTCTGTCAAGAAACCAGCCAAGGCGTTGAAAGTTAAGCGTCTTCCTAAGAAGGAGCTGGACATGTACAAAAAGATGCTTTTTCAGCTGCGCGGGAAGATTGCCGGAGATCTCCAGCAAATTGAGGGAGATTCCCTGAGTGGGAATCAACCCAGCAATTCAGGGGAACTCTCCGACGTGGCCGATATGGCAACCGATAATTATGATCGGGAACTGAGCATCGGGCTGGCGACTAACGAGCAGCAGCTTCTCAACGACATTGATGTTGCCCTCAAAAGGATTGAAGACGGTACCTACGGTGTTTGCGAAATCTATGGAACGCCGATCCCCAAAAAACGTCTTTTGGCGATGCCTTATACTCGTCTTTCGATGAAGGCCCAGGAAGAAGAGGAGAAGAACAAACGTCATCAGTAATCTTCTTCTACGGCCTCGTGGGGTCCGTAGTTCTCATTGACCAGCTCTCAAAATTTCTCGCCCTTCAATATCTTTCCCCTCAAACATCGGTCCCCCTCATTTCGCAGGTTCTGGATCTGACGCTCGTCAAAAATCCCGGCGTTGCGTTCGGACTTTTTAGCGGCTACGCGCCGGTGCTTTTTACGGTGATCACGGTCAGCCTTGTTTTTTTATTTCTGATTGCGAACCGTTCTCACGGAACTGCGGCTCATGGAACTTCGACCGTGGACCGTTGGGCGCTTAGTTTGATCTTAGGGGGTGCGATCGGGAACTGGATCGACCGCCTGCGTTTCGCGGCGGTGATCGATTTTATCGATTTCCGGGTCTGGCCGGTCTTTAACCTAGCGGATACTGCGATCACGATCGGTGTTTGTCTTTATTTTGTCCGCGTTCTTATGTCCAAAGAAAAAACATGAGACCCATTCTTTTTTCTTTCGGGGCGATCCACCTCTACTCGTACGGTTTCAGTATTGCCTTCGGTGTTCTGCTCTCCCTTTTTCTGATGAGGCATCGCGCCGCTAAAGAAGGGTTTCCTAAGCCTGACGGGGTGGTCGATATTGCTTTTGCGGTTCTCGTGTGGGGATTTCTCGGAGCTCGACTTTTTTATGTGATCCAGAACTTCTCCTATTACGCGGCTGAACCGCTTAAGATCTTGGCCGTTTGGGAAGGCGGGCTGATCTTCTACGGAGGTGCGATCACGGCTTTGCTGGGTTTTGGGCTGATGGTCCGGAAGCAGAAGTGCCCCTTCTGGAAAACCCTAGATTTTTTTGTCCCGTATGTTGCACTGACGCACGCTTTCGGAAGAATCGGATGCTTTTTGAACGGATGTTGTTACGGCAAGAGTTGCGATCTGCCCTGGGCTGTTCGGTTTCCGGAGATTCCTCATGCGGTGCATCCGACGCAGCTTTATGAGGCTTTTTATGACCTTCTGCTTTTTGTGTTCCTCATTAAACGGAGGAAACGGGCTCGGCGCGAAGGTGAGATCAGCCTTCTTTATTTTCTTCTGTACGGCATGGGCCGCTACATGATCGAGTTTGTACGCGAACCGAGCTGGATGTGGATGGGACTTACCTCGAACCAGTGGCTGAGCGTCGCGATCATGGTGGTTGCCTTCATTTTTTTTCAATCCCGTCAGCGAAAAGCCCCATAACATGCCCAAAAACCGTTTTACGGAGTTTGAGGTGGAGTCCATGGAGGCCGAGCAACGGCTCGATGTGTTTCTCGCCCAGAAGATGCTTGATCAACATTCTCGATCGCATCTTCAAAAGATGATCAAGAATGGTGCTGTGCTCGTGGATGGAAAAAATGTGACACCCCACCATCTGGTCAAGGAAGGTGAGAAAGTCCGCGTCGAAAAACTCGACATGCCGGTGGAGGATCTTCCCGCCGAGGCGATCTCACTCGATATTGTTTATGAAGATGACGATTGCCTGGTTGTGAACAAAGCGGCGGGCATGGTCGTCCATCCAGCGCATGGAAACCCCCGCCATACGCTCGTCAACGCGCTGCTCTTTCATGTCCAAAGCCTGGGGAATGCCGAGGACAAGGTCCGGCCGGGGATCGTGCACCGCCTCGATAAAGACACCTCAGGCCTCCTGGTGGTCGCCAAGAATGACTACGCACATGCCAAACTCGCGTTCCAGTTCAAAGAACACACGATTGACCGGGTCTACAACGCCATCGTCCGCGGCGTGGTGCAGCATGACGAGGGTGTCTGCGAAGAACCCGTGGGGCGTGCCTTTCTCAATCGAAAAAAAGTAGTCATTCGTCCCTCCGGCGGTAAGGACGCTGTCACTTTTTTTCGTGTGCTGAAACGGTTTCCGAACGCGACTTTCGTGGAGATCCGTCCGAAGACCGGCCGCACCCATCAGATCCGCGTGCATTTCGCGTACATGGGGCATCCGGTGTTGGGCGATGCCCTTTATGGCGTTCAATTCCCGCCGATCAAACGACAAGCGCTTCACGCCTTGTCGCTTGGATTTGAGCAACCCCGTACGAAGAAGTGGATCCATCTGACAAGCGAGTTACCCGAGGATATGCAGGGCCTTCTGCGCTTTCTTGAAACGCACCCCTAATTCGCTTATAATCAAAAGCCGTGAATCCTGTTCATTGGCTTTTCTTCATCGGGACCGTTGTCGTCTCTCTGGGTTTTGCATTCTACGGGCAGTGGGTGCTCTGGAAATATAAAGCGTCTGCTTATAGAACCACCGTGACCGGCTGCGAGACCGCACGTTTCGTTCTGGATAAAGCGGGCCTCGTCCAGGTTCCTGTGACTCCGATCGAACCCTCCGAGGAATATCCTTCCGCCGAAGGTCTTTTTTTGGAACCTGGGATCTATGAAGGGCGCGATTTCCTTTCTGTCCTTCAGGCATCGCGTCAGGCATTCCTGAAGTGTCAACTCTCCAACATGACTTTTTGGGTGCGTCTCAAAACCCGTATTGCGTTCCTGATCCGTTTCACAGTTTTGGCCGGATGGATCCTCTTGGTTCTCGGCAATTTTTTCCACGCCCTTCAATTCCTGGTCAACCTTGGGCTTGGGTGTTTTACCGTGGTCATGGCCCTCGTGATCTTTGATCTGCCGTTTGAACTGGAGGTCGAGGAGAAAACGTCCAAGCTTCTCAAACATTCCGGATATTTTCAGCTGAATGAAATGACCCATCTGAAAAAGCTGAGTCAAGCGATCGCGCTTTGGGGGCTAGCGGCCATCGTCCGTGCTCCCTTTGATAAATGCCTTTGCCTTTTAGGGAAGAAAGGGAGGGGCTATGGGCTTTAAAAATCTCGGGGAATTTCTGAAAGCCCTTCGCGAAGAAGGCGAGCTTGTGGAAGTGAAAGCGCCGGTCGATCCGGTGCTGGAGGTGACGGAAATTTATGACCGCATCGTGAAAAAGGAGGGGCCGGCGCTTCTTTTTACGAATGTCCGAGGTTCTTCGATGCCGCTTGCTATCAACATTTTTGGTTCTCAGAAACGTATGAGTATGGCGCTTGGCGTAAGGGACACTGCAGAGATCGCCCAGCGCATCCATTCTTTCTTGGATCTCAAGCCGCCCCAAGGTCTTTTTGAGAAGCTCGCGATGATCCCTAAGCTCTCAGAGTTGAACGCTATCATTCCTAAATCCGTCAAGCACGCACCTTGTCAGGAGAAGATCATTCTCGCGGGCGAAGGAAAGATGTTGGATCAACTTCCCTTGATCCAGTGCTGGCCCAAGGATGGTGGAAAATTTATCACATTCCCGCTCGTGGTTACCCAGGACCCCGAGACGAGCAAACGCAATCTCGGGCTTTATCGAATGCATGTCTATGATGACCGGACAACCGGAATGCATTGGCAGATCCATAAGGACGGTGCCGAACATTTTCGCAAGCTCCGCAAGGGCGGGAAAGGCCGCTTGCCCGTCGCGTGTGTGATCGGCGCGGATCCGGCGACTATGTTCGCGGCCGCGTGCCCGCTTCCGAGTGGTATGGATGAGCTGATGCTCGCGGGATTTTTGAGGAAAAAATCTGTGGAGCTTGTCAAATGCAAGACCATTGATCTGGAGGTTCCGGCCGAGGCCGAGATCGTGCTGGAAGGGTATGTCGAAGAGGGAGAGATGCGTCTTGAGGGGCCATTCGGTGATCACACGGGGTTTTACTCGCGCGCGAAGGATTTTCCAGTTTTTCACATCACCTGCATGACGCATCGCAAGGATCCGGTCTATGTCACGACCGTCGTCGGCCGCGCGCCGATGGAGGATTGTTACATGGGGAAGGCGATCGAACGGATATTCCTTCCTATGATCCAAAAACCATTTCCCGAGATCACGGATATACACCTTCCCTGGGAAGGGGCGTTTCACAATTGTCTTATCGTGAGTATCAAAAAAAGCTATCCGGAGCAGGGAAAGAAGATCATTCATGGGATCTGGGGCCTCGGACAGATGATGTTCTCCAAAATGATCGTTGTCCTCGACGATGATACGAATATTCAGGACTTGAAAGAGGTTTCGTGGCGCGTGCTGAATAATATGGACCCGAAACGCGATATTGTGTTTGGCGAAGGGCCGCTCGATGAGCTCGATCACGCCGCGGCGAAGGATTTCGGAGGCTCGAAGATCGGGATCGACGCGACGCGAAAAAACGAAGCCGAAGGGATGGAGCGTCCCTGGCCCGAAGATATCGTGATGACGGATGAGATCAAACGCCGGGTCGAGACTCGTTGGCGTGAGTATGGGCTAGATGAAAAATATCTTCGCTAAGACGGCTCTTTTTCTTGAAATGATCAAGTTCGAGCATTCGATCTTTGCTCTTCCCTTTGCGTATCTCGGGCTTTTCTTTGCCGAGAAAAAAATCCCGAGCTTTTTCCTCTTTTTCTGGATCACGGTTGCGATGGTAAGTTTTCGCACTCTGGCCATGAGCCTCAACCGGTTGCTTGACCGGACGATCGACGCGGAGAATCCGAGGACTCAAGGACGGGCGCTTCCGCAAAAAAAAATACGGGTGGGCTTTGTTTGGTTGGCGGTGCTCGCCTCGTTCCTTATTTTCGAATGGAGTTCTTTTACTCTCGGACCGTTGTGTTTTTGGCTTTCGCCGGTTCCCGTGGCCTTGGTGTGGATTTATCCGTTGACCAAGCGTTTCACATGGCTCTCGCATTTTGTGCTGGGGCTGGTCCTTGGGATCGCGCCGTACGGCGCCTGGATCGCAAGCCGGCAGTCGTTCGGCTGGGCGCCCGCATTCCTGACTTTGGGTGTCATGATGTGGGTCGCAGGTTTTGATATGATCTATGCTCTGCAGGACATGGATTTTGATCGTAAATCCGGGCTTTATTCCGTGCCGGCCAAGTTCGGAGAGGCGCGAACGCTTCAAATCACCAAGGTGCTTCATGCGCTGGCCGTTCTCTGTTGGGCCGTGGCGGGTCTCTTGAATGGGGCAAGGTTGATCTATGGGTTTGGGTTGGTCCTGGTGGCTTATTTGCTTTGGCGCGAGCATCGACTGATGCTCTCTTCCGGTATCACGAAAATGAACGAGGCCTTTTTTATCATGAATGGCATCGTCAGCGTCGCGCTTTTTCTGGCTGTCGTGCTGGATGTGACGATAAAATAAAATTTTGAAGTGACAATAGCACGTAACGCGGCGACGCAAGCTGCCTGTCCTTTTGGCAACCAAGTAGCATTGTGCCGTACTCGGTATCCTTCGAAAGGCTTACCGTCCAATGGGAGGTGAGGGGAATGAACAGGATCAAGACTGATAACTCTTTGAAACAAAATGAGGCGTATTACCGCCAGCTGGTCCAGGACGCCAACAGCATCATCTTGCGCATGGATACCCAAGGAAAGATCACCTTCTTAAACAAATTCGCGCAGAAGTTCTTCGGATTCACGGAGAAAGGCATGCTGGGTAAAAGCGTGATCGGCACTATCGTGCCGGTGACAGACAGCGCGGGTCGGGATCTGAAGATCATGATCGATGATATCGTGCGCAATCCGGGGAAGTATGTGAGTAATGAAAATGAGAACATGCTTCGCAGCGGAGAGCTCGTGTGGATTTCATGGACCAACAAAGCGTTACCGGGCAAGAAAGGGCATACCCAAGAGATCCTCTGCGTGGGGAACGATATCAGCAAGATAAAAAAGGCTGAAGAGCTTTTGAAGCAGATGGACAAGCGGAAGTCGGCTTTTGTCGCCAATGTTTCTCATGAATTCAAAAACCCTTTATGCAGCATGCGGCTCTCGCTCGACTATCTCCTCGCCGGTTCGGCCGGCGAAACCAACGAGCAGCAAAAGATGCTGCTTAAGATCGCCCAAAAAAGCACGGAGAGACTCATCCGGTTAGTCACCGATCTTCTGGATCTTTCAAAGATCGAAGCGGGAAAGATGAAGTTAAAAAAGGAAGAGGTTCGGATCACCGCTCTGGCCGATGAAGTGATTGTCGGCAGCGGTGATGAGATCTCCAAGAAACATATGATCCTAGAAAAAGATTTTTCTGAGAGTGCGGGATCAGTTTGGGCGGATCAGGACAAGCTGACCGAAGTTATTATCAATTTGCTGAGTAACGCCATAAAGTACACTCCTGACGGCGGAAGAATTACTCTCGGTCTTTCCGGAACAAAAAAAGAGGTTCGTTTTGTAATAGCCGATTCGGGGCCGGGGATTGCCAAAGAGGATTTCTGCAAGCTGTTCGATAAATTCGAGCGTCTGACCGCCGAAAAAGAGGAAGGAACTGGTTTGGGTCTTTCTATCACCAAGGATATTATAGAACTTCATAAGGGCAAGATTTGGGTCGAAAGCGAACTGGGAAAAGGCAGTAAATTTATTTTTACATTGCCCAGAAAATGTAAATAGAACAGCACCAAAAACCACAGCGAAACGGGCACGCGGTCCCGTCCCATTCGACCCATAGGAAGTAGAAAAGTCCCAGGTGTCGAGGGACCAGGTTGAAAAAGCAGGATGAAAGAATAATATGAAACCTTATATTGTTGCTATGACAGGTGCCAGCGGATCGGTTTATGGAATACGGCTGCTCGAGGTACTCGCCGAACAGAAAATTCCGGTGGAGTTTGTGATCTCGGATACGGCGAAGATTGTGATGAAAGAAGAGTTGGGGGTCGAAGCCGGCGAAGGCGATCTCTTGACGAAACTCGGGATCGGGGATGCAAACAAGATACATCTTCATGATTTCAAGGATTTCACGGCACCGATTGCGAGCGGCTCTTACCCAACGGAAGGGATGGTCGTCATCCCGTGCAGCATGGGAACTCTGGGCGCGATCGCATCTGGCTTGAGTCAGAATCTTATCCACCGCGCCGCGGATTGTACGATCAAAGAAGGACGTAAACTCATTCTCGTGCCGCGAGAAACTCCGCTTTCTGCCATTCATCTTGAAAATATGCTGAAACTTTCACGGCTTGGCGTTCGTATCGTGCCCGCGATGCCAGCTTTTTATTCTGGTCAGCAAAGCATTCAAGAGCTTATCGATTTTATGGTGGGAAAGACGCTCGATCAGATGGGCATCCCACACGCGCTTTATCCCCGATGGGTCGGAAGTCCCAGCCGCTCTCCGGAATAGAGATCATGAAAACACAAATCCGCCTCAAGATCGGGAAGATCCGCTATTTGAATTGTTTGCCATTCTATTTCGGTCTCCCGGAGATGCTCGCGGCAAAAGGGCTGGAGCCGGAAATGAGCTTTTTTGAATCGTATCCCGCCGAGATCAATCTGGCGATGCAGCGTGGGGAGATTGACGTGGCGCCTGTGTCGTCTTTGGAATATCTTCAGCATCAGGACGATTATCTTTTGCTTTCCGACCTTGCGATCGGAACGCGGCTTTTCGCCCGGAGTGTGCTGCTCCTTTCCAAGAAAAAAATCGAACAACTGAGTGGTTCGGTGATCGCTCTTTCAAGGGAAAGTCTCAGTTCCGCAGGTCTTGTGCGCATTCTCCTTGCGAAGAAATACGACCACCGCAATACGTTTGAGTTGACCGATCAAGATCCCGAGGCCATGCTTCAAAAATATCCGGCCGCGCTCGTGATAGGAGACCAGGCGCTTTTTTGCCAGCCTAAAGAACTGATCTATAAATACGATCTCGGGGAATTGTGGCAGTCCTGGACCGGAAAGCCGTTCGTGTTCGCGCTCTGGGCTGTGCGCAAGGATTTTGCAGTTCGCCATCCAGAGTTGCTCAAGGCTTTTTCCGAAGTTCTGAAAGAAAATCTCCTGAGAAATCTCGCGGATACGGAAGGACTTCTAAAGCAGGCGCTTGGTATAGCACCTTCGGACAAACGATTCTGCCAGATGCTGGGTTATCTTGTGAATCTTCAATACACGTTGGATGCGGACATGAAAGAAGGCGTGTCGCGGTTCTTCGAGCTTGCTCATGAGGAAGGCCTCGCGCCCGCGCCCCAACCTCTTCAATTCTTCGAATAATGAACCGCGGCGAAAGCATCCTCCAGAAACGCCTGAACGGCGAGAGGCTGACCCTCGAAGAGGGTGTGGGGCTTTATGCTTGCGATCTTTTAAGGTTAGGGCAAGTCGCGCAAAAGCTGACGCCGAGGCTTGTGTCAAACGCCGTCACTTTTGTTGTGGACCGCAATATCAGCTACACCAATGTTTGTACGATAGGCTGCGATTTTTGCGCCTTTCATTGCACTCCCGGCGCTCCCGAAGCGTATGTCCTCTCCAAGGAAGAGATCCTGGAAAAAGTCCGGGAGCTCGCGGAGCTTGGAGGGACACAGGTCCTCATTCAGGGAGGCGTTCATCCGGATCTGCCGCTGAATTACTATCTTGATATGGTTCGTGCGATCCATGAGAAATTTCCGAAGATCCGCATCCATTCTTTTTCGGCCATCGAAATGGACACTCTTGCGCAGAAAAGCAAGGTGCCCTTGCCCGAACTTTTCCGGATTTTCAAAGAAGCGGGTCTCAATTCTCTCCCCGGTGGTGGGGCGGAGATCCTTGTGGAGCGCACAAGAAAGCTCATCAGCCCGGCCAAGATTTCGTCCGACCGATGGCTCATGGTTATGCGGGTTGCGCATGACGCAGGTCTGAAGACTACGGCGACTATGGTTTTTGGCCATGTCGAAACACTCGAGGAGCGTATTTTCCATTTGATCCGGTTGCGGGAATTGCAAGATCAGACGTACGGCTTCCGTGCGTTCATCCCTTGGAGTTTTGTGCCGCAAGGCACTCCCGGTATGAGTCATATAAAACCCGTGGGGGGGGATGACTACCTCAAGACCGTTGCAATCGCGCGTCTTATGCTCGATAATTTCGAGCATATTCAAAGCGGTTGGCTTACGGAGGGATTGAAGCTCGGGCAGATCGCGCTCGCATTCGGTTGCGATGATATGGGGGGTACGCTGATCGAGGATAAGGTCCTCGAGCCCACAGGTATCAAGGTCCATACCCGACGTGAGGACCTAATCCGCCTCATCCGAGATGCTGGGTTTATCCCCGTTCAGCGAGACACGGACTACAGAATCTTAAAAGTTTTTGGGGAGGCGAGTGATGTCCATTCCTGATAAAAAATTTATCCGTGACACGTTTGATTCAATCACGCCACGCTATGATATGCTGAATCAGGTCCTGAGTTTCGGGATGTCGGAGGCCTGGCGCAAGCAGTCGGCGGAGATTCTTTTGCAGAATCCCGGTTTTTTTCCCAAGACCCTTCTGGACCTCGGCTGCGGGACTGGAAAATTTCTGGAATGTTTTTTGAAAGCGAGGTCCTGGGAGAGTGCGACCGGAGTGGATTTCTCGGTGGCCATGCTTAAAAAAGCGCGTGAAACGGTCTCGGGAAATGTGATGTGGCTTCAGGAGGATTTTGATTCTTTGCCGTTTCTTGACGGGAGCTTTGACCTGGTGATCTCGGGGTTTACGTTGCGAAGTGTCCAGAAGCTCCCGGAATTTCTGGACAAAGTTCATTGTATTTTGACGCTGGGAGGGAAGGCTGCTTTTCTGGACCTGACGCGGCCGCGTAATTTTTGGGTCCGGTTGCTGTTCTATCCTTATTTGAAATTCGTGCTGCCGCTTTTGGGATGGTTTCTTTCAGGCAACCAAAAAGCCTATGGTTTTTTGTCCGGTTCAGTCCGGAACTTCCAGGCTCCCGAGGAAACGGTCCGGTTGATGCAGGCTGTCGGGTATCGCGATTGCACGAGTAAAAGCTTTGCTTTTGGTGCGGCCACGCTTATCATAGGTTCGAAATAACTTCAAAATGATGACTCCAGAAGAAAAAATCACACAATTAGGTCTGTCTCTTCCGCCCGCACCCAAGCCTGTGGGGCTTTATCAACCGTTCGTGGTGTCTGGAAAACTGGCATTCTTAAGTGGTCAGATCTCCAAGGACGCGGAAGGCAAGGTTCTGGCGGGGAAAGTTGGAAAAGATCTGTCCTTGGCCGAAGGACAAGCGGCTGCGCACCTTGCGGCACTCAATGTTTTAAGTATCATGAAGTACTTGATCGGGTTTGAGAAGATCCAACGCGTTGTTAAGATGACTGGTTTTATCCAAACGGCACCGGATTTTTATGAAATCCCTGCGGTTCTGAACAAAGCCTCAGAACTTTTCGCGGAGGTGCTCGGCGCTCAGGGCGCGCACGCCCGTTCTGCCGTGGGCATGAGCAGTTTACCGCTCAATGCCGCAGTCGAGATTGAACTTGTTTTAGAACTAAAATAGCGGAAAGAGATGGCATGAAAGGTTTCCTTAAATTTGTTGTCGTTTTTTCAGGCATTCTTCTCCTGAGCGCGGTTCTCGCGCCGGTGTTGCATCCTTTTCTGCCTTACAGCTTTGCGCGTGTCTTTAACCGGCTTGTCATGGTGAGCGCGCTTCTCGCGGTCCTGATCTTTGTGAGATTTCGAAAAGTGATGTTCGTGCAGTTCGGGATGGATTGGAGGAAGGACAGTCGGCGCCTTTTTTTGACCGGATTTCTGACCGGGACGATTGTCCTGGTGTTTTTTACGATCACCCAGCTTCTTACGGGAAATGCCGCCCTATCTCTTCGCGATCTTTCTTGGCAAAGGTGGGTGTATAAGTTTGCTAGCTGTCTAGGCGGGGGACTGTTGATCGGAATCATGGAAGAGTTTTTCTTTCGTGGGTTCATTTTTACTACCCTTCGCGACAAGATGTTCCGGGGGAGCGTTCCTCTGGCGATGGTCGTCACAAGCCTTTTTTATGCGGCCATTCATTTTGTCAGTATCCGTAAACCTGTGATCAGCCAAGCTCCGGGGTTCATGGATAGTCTGAAGATGATCGTGGCACCTATCCAGTCTTTCGCGGACTGGCAAGCTGTGTGGCCGGCGGCCATCGGGCTATTTCTCTTCGGGATGATACTGAATTATTGCGCGGTGCGTACCCGATCGCTTTATGCTTCGATAGGGTTGCACGCGGGAGCTGTTTTTTTTGTAAGGGTCATCGGGCTTTTTGTAGTGTTTTTGGAAAAGAACGTTCTTTTCTGGAGTACGAAAAAGGTCTATGACGGCGCCTTGGGTTGGATCTTCTTGCTTTTGATCGGATGGATCTTGAGCAAGCTTCTGAGAAAAGCAGAACCTCTTAAAATCACCTAGCTCGGAAATACTTTCACCATGACCACGTTCAATAAAATTACCCGTGAAAAAGTTCTCGAATGTCTCAAGCAGGTCCAGGAGCCTGTTTTGAAAGAAGATATTGTTTCCCTCGGCCTTGTGCGAGAGATCGAGATTGATAAGAACCATGCTTTCCTTCATCTGGAATCTTCTGTCGAGGATCCGTGCCTGCTTGAAAAATTACGTCTGGCGATCGTTCAGGCCGTGAAGGAGGCGGGTGCGAGTGGATGCGAGGTGCATTTTTCAGGAAAACCGAAAGCGAAGTGCGGGGTCAGCGCTTCAGCCTGCGAAGACGTGGACATTAAGTCCCCGCGAGCGTGCCCGGGACATGAGGCGCGGGCTTTTCAACGGATTCCCGGAGTGAAACATGTGGTTGCTGTGGCGAGCGGGAAAGGTGGGGTCGGAAAATCGACCGTGGCTGTGAACCTGGCGCTCGCGCTCAAGCAGCTTGGGGCTAAAGTGGGTTTGATGGATGCGGATATCTATGGGCCGAATATTCCGATCATGCTTGGAATCCCGCCCGGAAAGCGTCCGGAAGGGAATGTCGAGAAGATAGTTCCCCTTGAAGCTCATGGCGTGAAAGCGATCTCCATCGGTTTTTTTGCGAATCCTGAGCAGCCGGTGATTTGGCGCGGGCCGCTTCTTCATAAGACCCTGGAGCAGTTCCTGCACCGGGTGGATTGGGGCGAGCTTGATTATCTGGTTGTGGATCTGCCTCCCGGGACTGGCGATGTTCAATTGTCTTTGTCTCAATGGGTGAGTTTGTCGGGCGCAGTCGTGGTGTCGACGCCCCAAGAAGTGGCTTTAACCGATGTCCGGAAAGCGGTGAACATGTTCCGTCAGCTCGAGGTTCGGATACTGGGCGTGGTTGAGAACATGACCGGACCGGTATTCGGAAAAGGTGGTGGCGAAAAGATGGCCGGGGTGTTTCAGATCCCCTTCTTAGGCGACATTCCTCTTGAGGCCCAAGTGCGGGAATGTGGTGACTCGGGGTTGCCGGTCGTCGTCGGGCATCCCAAGAGTCCTATCAGTGAGCGGTTCATGAAAATCGCGGAAGCGGTTCGCAAAGCATTGCAATAAAATACTACCGAGGGAAAAATGAAAAAACAAAAAGTAGGGCAGGGGGAAGGAAGATTTGAAGGGTTGGTCAAGGAGATGCTCACGCTTCTTGGAGAAGACCCCAAGCGCGAAGGGCTCGAGAGGACACCTGTGCGTGTGGCGAAGTCGCTTCGGTATCTGACGCAAGGTTATCAGATGGATGCCAAAGAGATCCTGAAGCATGCGGTCTTTAAGGAACCTTACGATGAGATGGTCATCGTCAAGGATATCGAGATCTTTTCACTTTGCGAACACCACATGCTTCCTTTTTACGGTAAAGCCCACGTCGCCTACATTCCGAACGGGAAGATCATCGGACTTTCCAAGATCCCGCGCCTCGTGGAGGTATTCTCCAAGCGACTTCAGGTCCAGGAGCGCCTGACGACGCAGATCGCGGAATGTTTGATGAAGGCGCTTCAGCCGAAAGGCGTTGCAGTCGTGATCGAAGCGTTGCATCTGTGCATGTCCATGCGCGGCGTCAGGAAGGCCGATGCTTACACCATTACCAGTTCCATGCTCGGCGCTTTCCGCAAAGACGCTCGCTCTCGCAGCGAATTTCTCAGCTTGATCCGGTTGAAAAGGGAAGAGTAAAAAAGAGGGCCAGGGGTCGTCGAGCGTGGATCGTGGTGCTAATTACTTTTCGGAAGATATCCCGAGTTTTTTCTCGAGCTCTGCGACGCGTTTTTTAAGTGCGCGAACATCTTCAAGCGTTTCTGCGGCGCGAAGCTGGGCGCCGATCTGACGGCGGGCTTCCGCATAAGGACGTGCAGGTTGACCAAAGACGATCTGCTTTCCGGGGACTTTCTTGTTCGAAGGAAATCCCGCGCCGGCTCCCACCATAGTCCAATCGCCGATCTCCACATGATCGCCCACTCCGACGCTTCCCCCCATCGTGACATGGGAACCGATCTTGCAGCTTCCCGAGATGCCGGTTTGAGCTGAAATGACCGTGTGGGGCCCGATCACGACATTGTGGGCGATCTGAACAAGATTGTCGATCTTGCACCCTTTGCCGATGCGTGTGGAACCAATGGCCGCCCGGTCGATCGTGGCGCAAGCGCCGATCTCCACATCATCTTCGATCACCACATTGCCGATCTGGGGGAGTTTTTCATGGGCGTTTGGGGTTGCGACATAACCAAAACCGTCCGCGCCGATCACGGTGCCTGCATGGATCACGATGTTAGCGCCTAATTCGCAATTCTCATAAAGGGTCACATTCGGATGAATCACGGAGTTTGCTCCGATCGTGACGTTCTCGCCCACGAAAACATGCGAACAAAGGACAACGTTATCAGCCAGCGCTGCGTTCTCACCCACGGTCACAAACGATTCGATCGTGACATTCTTTCCGATCTTGGCGGTCTTGGCGATCGAAGCGAGAGGAGATATTGCTCCTGGAAATTTTCTGGCAGGGAAGAGTTCCCGCAGGATTTGTGCCCATGCCCGTTTGGGGTATTCGACCTGGATCAGGACTTTGGAGGACTGAGCGATCTGTTTGGGGACGATCATGCAACTGATCTCGGAGGCTTCAAGCGCCTTGAAACCTCTCTCATCTTGCGCGAAGGAAATATGCCCCTTGAGTGGGTTTTCGAAATTCGTAATGCCTTCGATCAACATGGAGCCGTCGCCGATAATCGTACCGCCGACGAGCTTCGCGAAGTCTTCAACAGTTTTCCGCATGAGGGGACCTATTTTTTTGCCGTGACAGTTTTAGCAGCAGCCGCGGGAACAGGGACGGAGGTGGGTGACGGTTCTTTGAAGGTTTCCGGCGGCTCTTCCTTCCTGGATTCCGAAAGAGCGAGATAATCTTTTAAAGCGGCGCGTTTATTGACATCGTTCGTCCACGCCATGAAATTCGTTTTTTGTTTTACTGCAGCTTCTTCTTTCGCCTTCGGGTCTGTAAGTTTGTCAGTCCCGGCCGGTACAAAACTTGCGATTTTTGTGCGCAAGAGTTTCTGGATACGTATGAACTCTCTCAGGCCTTCTTCAAATTCCCGCGGAGAAAGATGAAGTGTGCGGGTGAGCCAGATCCTGTATTGTTCTGCCGTCGGGCTGACCAGACCTTGCTGCTTGAGGATATTCGCGATCTCCCCACGGACCTCTTCATCCGTGATGTTGATCCCTTTGTGTTTAGCCTCTCGGGAATAAATAATGTTCTGCCAAGTGTAATCGCGCAGAAGGTCCGGGTCTTCGAGCGGTTTTTCGGAAGGCATGAAAAGTTGCGTGGCGCGGTAGAACTGGTTGTATTCCTGAAAGGTCACGGACTTTCCGAAGGCCTCGCCCGCGTATCGGCCTTCCTTCTTGAGAGCGCTGACAGAATAGCCGCCCCAAAGGATAAAAGATCCGACCACGACCCAGATGATGACTTTAGTATGTTTCCGAAAAATCTTTAGCATGATGGCGCATAATGTAACACAAGGCGAAAAATAGGGGAAGGGGAAAAGCCGGACTTGTAAAAATGAAAAGCAAGAAGGCGTATGTTGCAAGCCAAGCGTATTTTCCATAAAAAATGTTGATAAGCCTGTTTTCCAGATATATCATAAGTGCATGAATAAGAAAGGGATGGCTCTAGTCGAGATCGTCGTGAGCATGCTTGTTTTGGCGGTTTCCGCTTTAGCGGTCACGGCAACGATTGCCATGGTGAATGGCAAGGAGATGAGAAGTGCCGGTGGCAGCAGTCTTGATCTCCAGGCCTTAAGCGCTGCGAGAGAAACCCTTGAGTTGTTGAAGAATGCTGTGAGCACCGATCCCACACATGCCGCGCCGCTCGTAGTTTCCGCGACGCCCTACAATACGACCAGTTCGCTCCCCGCCGTCTTTAAGAATGCCCCCGTCAATGGGACGAGGACCTATCTGGTTTCGGATGTTGCCGGGGGTGCTTTAAAGAAAGTGACTGTGACCGTTCAATGGACCGATTAAAAAGATCAGAGGGAGGGTTTACCCTCATCGAACTTGTGATTGCCCTGGCACTCGTTGCCGTCGTTTTGATTTCAGCTTCTAATCTTCTGATCAATTTTGGAAGATTTTCCGCGAGTGTTGTCAAATCCGAGGCATCGCTTATGGGGACAACGTTGGGCGCTTTTGAGGAAATTGTTAGCAGGATTACCGCGGCTAACGAGGTGACCATTCCAGCGGCTAATTTTTCTGCGCCTTCCATCGACATAAGGATCAGTCCAGCGGGGGCGCCAGCCAATTCGAGCCACGCCAGTGACGTCTACCATACTTATTGGAAGAACGGTAATCAGATCCAATATAAAACCAACACCGGCTCAGCTCCCGCATATGGATCCGGTGTCGGAACCGTGATCGCGACGGAGATCACTTCTTTGTCCTTCACTCGACCCGGTACAGACAAGAACACAATCAATGTGATCCTCGAAGCTCAGTCTGCCAGCGGACCTACAAATTCAACGTCGAAAGAAC
This sequence comes from Candidatus Omnitrophota bacterium, assembly GCA_903856085.1. Taxonomy (GTDB): domain Bacteria; phylum Omnitrophota; class Omnitrophia; order Omnitrophales; family Aquincolibacteriaceae; genus Aquincolibacterium; species Aquincolibacterium lacustre. Next base: position 131,141 of record CAIOAT010000003.1, read on the forward strand.
ATTTGGAAACAACAGTCGTTATGCGGTCAAGGAGCGCAGTCTAGCTATGAAAAAAGGATTCTCGCTGATCGCAGTTTTGGCGGTCGTTATCATGATCGCGTTGGGTACGGTGACCGTTCTTCAATCGGTAGGCAGTCAAACTAGTATGAAGGGGAATAACCTTCAGGAGGTCAAGGCTCAGTATTTTGCCGAAGCCGGCATGCAATATGCCCTATGGAGATGTAGGACAAGCGGTAGCGGTTGCGCTACTGAGCCACTCGTCATAGACGGAACAACCATCGCTATTAATGCCAGCGCTTCGCCTCAGATTACACTTACGGTCAATTATTCCAATGTTTAAACCTAGAAAAGCTGCGCGGAGATGTTCCAAGGAGGAGAGGGTGAGTCAGGAGCGAGGATTTAGTATGGCGGAGATTTTGACAACGATCGTTGTTTTAGCTGCTATCGCGATGCTTGCAGCACCCATTTTCTCCAAAGGAAAGGCCCAAGCCGAGGCAAGTCAAGCGATTGCTTATCTGAGGACCGTGAGAACCGCCCAGAGAATGTATTACGCGAAGAACGGTGCCTATTCATGTCGCACAGCCACTACGGAGTGTGATAGCGCTACGAAGATAAAGAGCGTTCTCGGTGTTGAAATTCCGACGGGCAATTATTCTTATACTGTGACGGCAACTGCGACAACTTTTACAGCGACGGCTACCGGCAATGGAAATACGATCACCCTTACTCAGGCTGGCGAATGGGCTGGTTATACCCCTCTACCGACAAACTGAGCGGATGCTCCAACAGCGCAAGCTGAAGAGAAGTGTTTTTTTGAAAAACGGGCACGAGAAATAAATCTTCTGGTGAATCGATCGGCGATTGTCTTGAATGGAATTCTTGGAGCAGGGTGCTTTTAAAATATCCGAAAGAGAGGAATTTGACATGCGAAAAGGTTTTACTCTGATAGAACTTTTTGTGACAATTCTCATCATGGCTGTTCTTGCTGCGCTCGCGTTCCCCGGTTATTCCAAAACAATACAAAAACGCGAAGCGAGCCAGGCGGCGACTTATTTGCGGGCCATCCGGCTTGCGGAAAAGATGTACTACGCCAGGAATGGCACTTATGCGTGTATTTCATCTTGCGGCAACGCGAGTGCTATCAAAACGGCTCTTGGAGTCGAAGTCGCGGATGGACACTACGTTTTTACCGTAGCAGCCACATCGACAACGTTCTCAGTAACGGCCACCGGATATACGAAAACGATCATCCTGGACCAAGATGGTAATTGGACCGGGACCTATAGTCCGTTGCCGCCAAGCTGAGGAGTCCCTCGTCTCGGATTTCATCTCGCCGTCGACTTTTTGAAAAATAGAGTACGCTTTATAAGACGGAAATCTGTTCTGATGAATCCGGGGCACATCTGTTTTGAATTTTCTGCGATTGCGATGCGAGTTTATTGACATTCCCGAAATGCTTTTGTATGATACCGCAAATGGGACAGCAATCAGTTCGACTTACACACTTTTTCAAGCAAAAGCCGCAAAGATTTTTTCCTACCCGTTTGTCTTCTCGTATATTTTTAAGCGCACAACCGTTGTTCTCCAAAACAGTTTATCCCATTATTTTTCACGATTAACCGGAGGAGTTTACCATGTCAGTTTTTATCGGACGAGAACGTAAAGCACGAAGGGCCTATGGTTTTGACGAGATCGCTCTCGTGCCCGGAGACAAGACCATCAATCCGGATGAAGTCGATATCAAGATGCCTTTGGGAAAGATGACCCTCGATATTCCTTTTTTGGCGTCAGCGATGGACGGCGTGGTGGACCCGAAGTTCGCAATCGCTATGGGAAAACTCGGCGGCCTTGCCGTCCTGAACCTCGAAGGGATCTACACCCGCTACGATGATTATGAATCGATCCTTGAGGAAATCGCCAAGTCCTCACCGGAAAAGGCGACCGAACTCGTTCAGAAGCTTTATGTGAAGCCTATCAGCGAAAAGCTGATCGCCAAACGCATTCACGAGATCAAAAAGGCCAAAGTGCCTTGTGCTGTTTCCGCGATTCCTCAGCGAGCCGAACGTTTCGGCAAGATTGCTGAAGAAGCGGGCGTCGATATCTTCGTTGTTCAGTCCACAGTCACTTCGGTGAAACATATTTCCAAGGCTTACCCTTGCGTGGATTTTAAGAAACTTTGCAAGAAGATGAAGGTCCCCGTGATCCTGGGCAATTGTGTGACCTATAAGGTTGCCTTGGAACTCGCCGAGACCGGCTGTGCAGGACTTCTGGTTGGTGTTGGTCCGGGCTCCGCTTGCACATCGCGAGGAGTGCTCGGGATCGGTGTCCCGCAGGTGACGGCAATCGCAGATTGCGCCGCGGCGCGTGAGTTCTATTACAAAAAGACCGGAAGATATGTGCCGATCATCGCGGATGGCGGGATGTCCTCCGGCGGCGATATCTGCAAGTCCATCGCCTCCGGCGCCGATGGCGTTATGGTGGGGTCAGCTTTTGCCAGGACGAAGGAAGCGCCCGGCCGGGGTTTTCACTGGGGGATGGCCACGCCGCACGCGAACTTACCCCGTGGGACTCGCATCCATGTTGGGACGACGGGTTCGCTTGAAGAGATCCTTTTTGGCCCCGCGCGTTTGGATGATGGGACACAGAACCTGGTGGGCGCACTTCGCACGTCGATGGGTTGTGTCGGCGCTGCCAACATTCGCGAAATGCAGATGACCGAGATCGTAATCGCTCCGGCCATCAAGACCGAAGGGAAATTGTTCCAAGCCGCTCAGAAATTGGGAATGTGTAAATAATAGACTAGAGACCACAGACTCGTAGAGATGGCAGACCGAAAGTTTTGAAGTCTCTCGTCCCCATTCTCCAGTCTTAATGCTGAGGAAACCGTGGAAGAAAATATTGTCGTTCTGGATTTTGGATCGCAGTACACGCAGTTGATCGCCCGGCGCGTGCGTGAGAACAAGGTATTCTCTAAAGTTCTTCCGTTCAATGCGCCGCTTGAAAAGATCCTTGCTGAAAAACCCACGGGCATCATTCTTTCTGGTTCTCCGGCCAATGTTTACGCCAAAGATTCACCCCTTCCCGACAGGCGTCTCCTGCTTTGCGGGGTTCCGATCCTCGGTATTTGTTACGGCATGCAAGTGACGGCACACCTTTTCGGCGGGCGCGTTCATAAATCCAATAAGCGCGAGTATGGATTTTCCGAGCTTCACATTGATAAACCGCAGAGTCCGCTTTTCAAGGGTCTTCCGAAGCGTCTGACGTGTTGGATGAGCCACGGGGATAAGCTGGAGCGTCTTCCCGGAGGATTTGAACGCCTTGCGCATACGGAGAACGCGCCGTTTGCGGCTATGGGTGATGCCAAGCGGAAGATCTATTGCATTCAGTTCCATGCCGAGGTTGCTCATACGCCGCTCGGTTCCAAGATCCTCAAGAACTTCCTTTCCAGCGTTTGCGGTTGTCGCATGACCTGGACGCCGGAATCCTTCATCACGGAAAGTATCCGGCATATTCGCCGGCAAGTGGGTGGCGACCGGGTGGTGCTCGGGCTTTCTGGAGGTGTTGATTCCTCGGTGGCGGCGGTACTCCTTCATAAGGCGATTGGTAAAAAACTCAATTGCATCTTTGTGGATAACGGGCTTCTGCGGCTGGGTGAAGCCGAAAAAGTCGAGAATACTTTCCGCGGGCACTTCAAGATGAACCTTAAGGTGGTGGATGCTGAGCAGATCTTTTTGTCGCGTCTCAAAGGCGAGATTGATCCTGAAAAAAAACGCAAGATCATCGGGAAGGCTTTTATCGATGTGTTTACCACCGAAGCCAAAAAACTCGGGAAGGTACCGTTCCTCGCGCAGGGGACACTTTATCCGGATGTGATCGAATCGGTTTCCTACCATGGCGGGCCCACGAGCGTGATCAAGAGCCACCATAATGTGGGCGGTCTTCCGAAAGATATGAAATTTAAACTGGTCGAGCCGCTTAAGGAGCTTTTTAAGGATGAGGTCCGCGCAGTCGGACGTGCGCTTGGGATCGATAAGGACATTGTCGGGCGTCAGCCTTTTCCGGGCCCGGGACTTGCGGTGCGTATTCTCGGGGAAGTGAATAAAAAACGCTGTGATCTTCTACGACAGGCGGATTGGATTGTGATCGATGAGATCAAGAAGGCGGGATTTTACGACAAGGTCTGGCAGTCTTTTGCCGTGTTGCTTCCGGTCCAGAGCGTTGGTGTCATGGGGGATGAACGTACGTATGAGAACGCGGTGGCGGTGCGCGCCGTGACCTCCCAGGATGGCATGACCGCGGATTGGGCGAAGCTTCCGCCTGAACTTTTGGGCCGTATTTCCAACCGCATTATCAATGAAGTGCGCGGCATTAACCGCGTTTGTTACGATATCTCCAGCAAGCCCCCGGCCACGATTGAGTGGGAGTAATTCTGGGGAACGGGGAACGTCGAACGGGCAACGTTCAAAAACCCATGATGAATTTTTATTTTCGTTCCCCGTTAACCGTTCCCCGAGAAACGCGTAAGCCATGAGCCACAGCGACTTCGTCCATCTTCACTGTCACACCGAATTCAGTCTTCTCGATGCCACCTGCAAGATCGATGAGCTCATGACCCGTGCCAAGGAGCTTCGCTTTCCGGCGCTCGCCATGACTGATAACGGCAATCTCTTTGGGGCCATCCAGTTTTATTCCAAGGCCATGAAAGAGGGAATCAAACCCATCATCGGCTTGGGCACGTACGTGGCTCCCGGTTCCCGTCTTGAAAAGCAGGCCCATGGTATCAAGGAAGCCTCCTTTCATCTTACACTTCTGGCCACCAACGAGCAGGGTTACCGGAATCTTATGAAACTCGCGAGTATTGGATACACCGAGGGTTTCTATTACCGGCCGCGTGTGGATAAAGAAGTGCTCAAGGAATATTCGGAAGGGCTGATCGCTCTCTCCGGCGGGCTCAAGGGAGAGGTTCCGTATTATCTTTATCATGATCAGGACCACGACGCGCGGAAGGTTGCGGAGGAATATGCCGGAATCTTCGGTCGGGACCGGTTCTTTCTGGAGATCATGGAGCATGGGTTGGAACCGCAGAAGAAGGTCACTCTAGGCTCTCAGAAACTCGCCAAGGAGCTCAAGCTTGGCATCGTCGCCACGAACGATGTCCACTACATCCATCAGAACCAGGCGATGGCACACGACGCCCTGATCTGCATCGGGACAGGCTCCAAGCTCGATGAGCCGAATCGCATGCGCTATCAAGGCGACCAATATTATCTCCGGTCCGCGGAAGAGATGAAGAGCCTTTTTAAGGATGTTCCTCAGGCAATCCGGTCTACGATCGAGATCGCAGAACGTTGCAACCTGGAGCTCGATTTTCATAAGATCTTCCTGCCGCAATTTGCGCCGCCGGACGGGAAGACACAGGTCCAATACATGGAAGAACTTTGCTTCAGATTTCTTCGCGAACGATTCTTGGGCGAGATCCCCGCAGAGTATGAGGCGCGCTTGCGCACCGAGATCACGCTTATCAGTAAAATGGGTTATATCAGCTACTTTCTGATCGTCTGGGATTTTATCAGGTTCGCCCGGGAAAAGAACATTCCCGTGGGGCCGGGCCGTGGGTCTGCGGCGGGGAGCTTGGTGGCCTACGCGCTTTACATCACGGACATTGATCCCATCAAACACCAACTTTACTTTGAACGTTTTCTCAATCCCGAGCGCGTGAGCATGCCGGATATTGATATTGATTTTTGCTACGAGCGTCGCGATGAGGTGATCGACTACGTGAAACGTAAATATGGCACCCAGAATGTGGCGCAGATCATCACGTTCGGGACTATGGCGGCAAAAGCCGCCGTGCGTGACGTGGGACGGGTCATGGGGATTCCCTATGGCGAGGTGGATCGCATCGCGAAGCTGATTCCCCTAGAGCTTAAGATCACGCTCAAACAGGCCTTGGAGCGTGAACCCGAGTTAAAAGAAATGGTTGCGACGGACGTGAGGATCGCGCAACTGATCGAGACTTCCCAGGCGCTTGAGGGGCTCTCGCGTCATGCCTCGATCCATGCGGCCGGCGTTGTGATCTCGGATGTGCCGCTCACGGATCACGTGCCACTTTACAAAACCGAGGATCAAATCTGCACACAATACACCATGAAGGATCTCGAAAAGATCGGCCTTCTCAAGATGGACTTCTTGGGTCTTAAGACGCTCACCGTGATCGATGAGGCGGTTAAGATCGTTCAGAAGATGCACGGCGTCAAAATCGATATCGCAAAGCTTCCCGAGGATGATCCGGCAACTTATGAGATGCTTGCCAGGGGCGATGCGCTCGGGGTGTTCCAACTTGAAAGTTCGGGGATGCGCGACATTCTCAAAAAAATGAAGCCGAGCCACTTTGGCCATCTCGTGGCTTTGCTCGCGCTCTATCGTCCGGGACCTCTCGGCAGCGGGATGGTGGATGATTTCATCAAGCGCATGCGCGATCCCAAGTTGATCAAATACGATCATCCGGCCCTGGAGCCCAGCCTGAAAGAAACTTACGGGGTCATTCTTTACCAAGAGCAGGTCATGCGTATCGTCAGCGACCTCGCCGGGTTTACGCTTGCTCAGGCCGATTCCTTGCGCCGGGCCATCGGGAAAAAGATCCCGGAGGTGATGGCCAAGGAGAAGAAAGCTTTCATGGATGGTGCCATGAAACGCGGAGCCAAGGAAAAGGTCGCGGAAAAGATTTGGGAACTCATCGATTACTTTTCAGGATACGGTTTTAATAAATCGCATTCCACGGCTTACGCGGCAGTTTCCTATCAGACGGCCTACCTCAAAGCACATTATCCCGTGGAGTTCATGACGGCACTCCTTACCTCGGAAATGAATAATACCGATAAGGTCGTGCAATACATCGAAGCTGCCAAGAAAATGGGGATCGATGTCCTGCCGCCTGCGGTGAATGAAAGTTTTTCCGATTTTACCTGTGTGGGGAATCACATCCGGTTCGGGCTCGCGGCCATCAAAAATGTCGGCTCGACAGCCATCGAATCCATTATTGCGACAAGAATGAAAGAGGGGCCGTTCCGTTCGCTTTTTGATTTTGTTCAACGTGTGGAGCTGAGGACCTGCAACCACAAAGTGATGGAAAGTCTGATCAAGTGCGGCGCTTTTGACGAGTGGAAGCTGCACCGCTCCCAGCTCATGGCGATGCTGGATGGCGTGCTGGATATGGGGGCGAATATTCAAAAAGACCGCAGCCGCGGGCAGCTTTCTTTTTTCGAAAATAGCGGGGGAGGGCAGGAAGGTTTTCATGACCAACAGGCCGCAGTTCCAGATATCCCGGAGTGGCCGGAAAATCAAAAGCTCGCGTATGAACGAGAGCTAATCGGTTTTTATGTTTCTTCCCATCCGTTAGCGAAATACACCAAGATCCTTAAAAGCTATGCGACGGCGACTACAGCCAATCTTTCGGAGTTCAACCACCAGGCCGAGGTGACGATCGGCGGGATCATTGATACGATGAAAGAAATTCTTACGAAAAAGGGAGACAAGATGGCGTTTCTGAGCCTTCAGGATCTGAACGGTTCCTGCGAAACGGTTGTGTTCCCAAGTGTCTATAAAGCGGCTAGTGCATTGATCCAAAAGGATGCTCTGGTTTTTATCAAGGGGAAGGTTGACGCACGCGACGATGTAGCAAAGCTCCTGGCCGACGAGATCATCCCTCTCGAGGAAGTTCCCAAACGGTACACTCGCATGATTGCCATTAATCTCAAGACGGCCGGGTTGGGAGCCGAAGTCCTACAGGAAGTGCGCAGAATCCTCATGGCTCACAAGGGGAGTACGCCTGTTTATCTCACCCTCCAGGATCCTAAAGGGCGCATGACGGTTCTGGATTCTGGTGACAATCTTAAAGTTGAAACCTCGGATGTCCTCTTCGAAGAACTCGAACGTCTTCTCGGCGAAAATTCCGTCAAAATACGGTCTTAAGACTCGTTATCTCTTTGCCCTGATTTTTTTAAAAAATGAATGGCAAGCAGGGTTACCATGATTTTCAATAAAAATTAGATGAAAATCATGGTTAACCCAAGGCATTGCTTGAGGTTACAACTTAAATCGCTTGACAAGGCTCCCGAGATTTGCTATTTTTTTGCATCTTCAAACAGGACAAGCAGTTGGGTAAAAACTCCCTTGCTTCTTCGTTAAAGGAGGTGGGCACTTGACTAAAAAAGATATTGTGATGAAAGTTTCGAATGAAACGAATCTCACCCAGATCGATGTCAAGAAGATCGTCCAGAAAACCCTCGATGTTATTTCCGATAGCCTTCAGCGTGGCGAGACCGTGGAGCTCAGGAATTTCGGTGTTTTTAAAGTGAAAAACCGGCGCGGCCGTTTGGGGCGTAATCCCCGGACCGGCGAGGAAGTGACGGTCCCCGAAAAAAAAGTCGTGGTGTTCAAGCCCGGACTCATCTTAAAGATCAAGGTGAAGTAAGGAAGTGTAGGACGTGCCCGGATATTCTGCGGCGCGAAAGTGATTTTTAAAGATTTTAAGGAGGCGGGTATGGCAGAAAAAGGCAAGGTGAAATGGTTCTCCAACGTTAAGGGTTTCGGATTCCTGCGCAAGGAAGGCGAAGAGAAAGATATCTTCGTTCATTATTCCGTGATCCAAGGGGAAGGGTACAAGCGACTTAATCCCGACGAGGAAGTCGAGTTCGACATCGTTCAGGGAGAAAAGGGTCCGCTTGCCCAAAACGTGGTGCGCCATAAAAAGCCGAAAGAAGAAGGAGCTGCAGAGGCCGCTCCTGACGCCAAGAAGGAAAGCAAAAAGAAAGAAGCCTCGGCAAAGAAGTAAGCCTGCCCCAATTTCAAATTTTCTGAAGTTGATAAGTATTGGGACTGCTTTTTCACGCTTTTCGCGTCATCTTAATTAGGAATCGACCCGCGGGATCTTCCCCGCGGGTCTTTTTTCCATCCCTGAGCTTATAGAGGATGCTCGATGTCCGAAAGAAATAAACCGAGGAAACTGCGCCGGTTCTTTACCTCCCAGACCTTGAAGGAAGTTCCTCACGATCTTCTGCTCGATCCAGCTGAGACGCACCATTTACGGAATATTCTTCGGCTCAAGTCGGGGGACGGTTGTCTTGTGACCGATGGCCTCGGCGGCGAAGCGGAAGCTGTGGTCGGTGAATTTGCGTCGGATGGGCGCGCCTGTCTTCAAATTCAAAGAGTTCTTGTGAATACGGGTTCTTTTGACGACGTTGTGACTCTGAGGATCTTTCCAGTGATGCTGCGCAAGGGAAAGACGGATTTGCTTGTCGAGAAAGCTCAAGAGCTTGGAGTTCACGAGTTCCATCCGATCGTTTCGGAACATTGTGAAGTCCAGATCGCGAAAGAAAAGACGGAGAAGATCGTCGAGCGTTGGAATCGAATCGCACGCGAAGCTAGTAAGCAGTCCGGAAGTCTTAAGATCCTTCGTATTGAACCTCCTCGAAGTTTCAAAGAAGCCCTTGGGAATCTTTCTAGCGATGAACCCGTCGTGATCTTTCACCCGGGTCCGGATGCCATCACTTTTCCGAAGTGGCTTGCTGAGATCCAGAGGCTTAAAAATACGATTAAAGCGCTGAATGTTTTTATCGGACCGGAGGGCGGTTTTTCGGAAGAGGAGATCCTTTGGGCGAAGTGGCACCGGAAAGAAAAAAATCTTCAGCTTGTCGGACTTGGGAAAGTGCTTTTTAAAGCGGACACCGCGTTCATCGGGATTGCGGCTTCGCTCAGATTTTCCGGTGTTCTGTCCGCGTGAGCATGCCTGCATATTCTCCTTCTCTCAAAAACGTTCGGTTCTACACGCTCGGTTGCAAGGTCAATCAGTATGAGACTCAGGCGATGCGCGAGGTCTTGGAACGAAAAGGTTATCGGGACATTGAAGGCCAGAAAGGTGCCCGTTGCGATCTTGTGGTCGTGAATACTTGTACCGTGACTCAAGACTCGGACCGGACGAACCGGTACTGGATACGGCGTCTCCGGCGCGAACATCCTCAGGCCCGGCTTGCGGTGACCGGTTGTTACGTGGAAAAGAACCGCATCGAACTCGAAGCGATGCCGGAAGTAGATCTTATCTTTTCTAATGGTGAGAAGCCCTTTCTTGCGGAGAAACTTTTAGATCCGGCGGATACTTGCGAAAGTGCGCGGGCGAGTGCGCCGGCGACTTTTATGCCGCTTTCGATCTCGAAATCTGAAGGAAAGACCCGTGCCTACGTGAAGGTCCAGGATGGGTGCAATCACGCATGCAGTTTCTGCAAAGTATCGATCGTTCGCGGACCTTCACGCAGTCGTGCGTTGTCTGAAATCCTGGAGGAAGTGACACGCCTCAGGGACGGTGGTTACCGGGAGATCATTCTGACCGGCATCCAACTCGGGGCTTATGGCCTCGATTTTGAGTCTTGCGCTCATGTCCAGGAACGGCATTATCTTTTGCGGGATGTGATCGAAGCCTGTGATCGGATCGAAGGGATCGAACGCATCCGTTTGAGTTCGATCGAACTCACGGATCTTGGTAAGTCCCTTCGCGAAACTTTCCTGAATGTTCCGAAACTCTGCCCCCACATTCATCTTCCGCTCCAAAGCGGGGACAACGAAATCCTTGCGAGGATGAACCGGCGTTATACGCGGGAGGAGTACCGGGATGTGGTTTTGGAATTGAAGGAGCGGATCCCGGATTTTGAATTGAGTGTGGATGTGATGGCAGGATTTCCCGGCGAGACCGAGGCGCAGTTTGCGAATACTTTGGAATTACTTGAGATCCTCAAGCCGCTTAAGACTCATGTGTTTCCGTACAGCCGCCGCGAAGGAACTCGGGCTGCGGATTGGGATATTCTTCCGGCTCAAGCGGTTCGTGATCGGGTTCGTCGGCTGATGGAATTGGCCGAGCGTATTTCAGGGAAGGTTCGGGGTGGATATCTGGGCCGGTCGCTTGAGATCCTGGCGGAGCATGAGAATGATCGTTCCGGCATGTCAGAAGGTTTTACGCCGAATTATCTCAAGGTTTTTTTTGAGTACCCACAAGACGTGCAAGGGTGTATCATACCGTTCAAATTGACCGAACTTTTTCGAGACGGTTTCCGTGGAGATCCCGGAAAACCCAGGTAAATCGCAAGGGGGCATCCTAAATGGAATGGTTTTGGCAGATGGTTGAGCGTCTTCAAAAAAGCGTTGCGGTTTCAGCACTTCGAAGTTTTTCGTCGTTTGATTGGATCGTATTGATCGCACTCTTTTGGGGCTTGATCCAGGGGAGCCGTAAGGGCTTTGGCGACATGTTCGGGAGGCTGCTTGGAACATTTCTCGTGACGATGTTGACGCTGAGCTTTTATTCTGGCGGAGCCGTCTATCTGCATGCGAATCTTCCCGTTCTTCCCTTGAAAGTGGCCGAACCTTTCGTTTTTTTTCTGTTGAGCGTTTTTCTTTGGATCTCCGTGTCTTTATGTATCAATGTCTGCGGAAAGTTGATCAAAATAAAGGTCCTTGGGTTTTCAGAAACCTGGGGTGGAATGGTTTTTGGGGGTTTGCGCATGATGCTTTTGCTCAGTTTTATCGCGCAGTTCCTCTTGCTTCTTCCGATCGAGCCCGTGCAACAAAGCTTCAAGCAAGGGCGCACCTACACGGGTTCCTCGATCTCGCGATTTGCGCCCGCTCTCCACGAATTTGTTATGAGTCCCTTCCGTAAACCGGTCTCCAAAAAGATCGCGACATCCGTTAAGGTCGGCGGGTAGGAAAAAGACGCGGTATGGAACAAAAAAACTCTGGGACGCGCTACGAAGAACATGTCGTCGAGCAGGTCAGTGCGGCCAACGATATCGTTGAGATCATCTCGCAATACATCCCGCTCAAACGCGCCGGCCGGCATCTCAAGGCTTGCTGTCCCTTCCATCAGGAAAAATCCCCCTCGTTCATGGTCCAGCCCGAAAAACAGATGTTCCATTGTTTCGGATGCGGGGCCGGGGGCGATGTGTTTAGCTTTTTGATGCGCCATGAGAATATGACATTCCCTGAGGCCCTGAAGTCCCTTGCGGAACGTGCGCATATCACGCTCCCGGAACGGAGCGCGCATCGGGACGATGGCGGACAGAAGGAAAAACTCTATGAGGCTTGCCAAGTTGCCGCCGACATTTATCACGAATTGTTATTAGCCGAGGCCGGAGCCCCAGCGCGCGTGTATCTATCCCAGCGAAAGATCACAGAAGAGATCATCCGGGAATTCAAGCTCGGCTGGGCGCCGATGGAATGGCGGACTCTTTTTGACAAAATGATCCTTAAAAAATATCCAGAAGCGCTTCTCAAACAGGCGGCTCTGATCCAGCAATCACCGAAGGGGAATTATTACGATACTTTTCGCGGTCGGCTCATGTTCCCGATCCTGAATCTTCAGAACAAGGTGATCGCGTTCGGCGGCCGGCTGATCGCCGACCAGGAAGGCCCAAAATATCTCAACTCGCCCGAGACACCGATTTTTTTTAAGAGGCGCGAACTTTTCGGGTTGAATCTCGCCAAAAAACATATTGATCGCGAATGGCCGAATTTGATCCTGGTAGAAGGTTACATGGATTTTCTCGCTCTCTATCAACATGACTTCAAAAATGCCGTGGCAACGCTGGGAACCGCGCTGGGTGAGGACCACGTGCGTCTCATGCGGCGTTTCGTGGAAGAAGTCGTTGTAGTCTATGACGGCGATAAAGCGGGTGAGGCCGCGTCCCTGCGCGGGCTTGAGATTCTCCTGGAAGGGGGGATGCAGGTGAAGCTCGTGAGTCTGCCGAAGGGTGAGGATCCGGATGATTTTCTAAACAAACGCGGGAACGATGCTTTTGCGGCGCTCTTGAAAAACGCTAAGGATTTTTTTGATTACAAGTTGCAGGCGCTTCTCTCACGCTATCCGCGTCAGGATGCGCTGGGTCTTTCCAAGATCAGTCGCGAGATGTTCGAGACTTTTCTTAAGGTCAAAAATACGGTGATGCTTTCAGAATATTTCAAGCGGCTTGCCCGCGCTCTGCAGGTGGATGAAAATTCTTTGCGTACGGAGTTCTCGCATCTCAATAGGAAAGGCAGTGTTCCTAAGGATCGGTCCCCGGAGGCGGCACTCACGCCCGAAACAATCAAGCCAGCGCCCGAAGAATTGCTGCTTTTGGTACTGATGGCAGAGGTGCCACCTTTTTGCGATCGTGCCTGCGAAGAGCTCAAGGATGTCGACCTTAAAAACCCGGCCTCGCGCCAGCTTTTTGAATATCTCCGGCAGATGAATGAACAGGGGAAAAAATGCACTCTTTCCGGGCTTCTTATCCGGATCCAGGATGCACTCTACCGCGAACAGCTTGTGGCTGTTATGGCTTCTTTGGATGAGACGGCCGATCGGGAGCAGATCCTTGAGGATTGTATCGGAAAGATCAAGCAAGACCGTGCCACCGTGCGCCTCGAGGAGTTGCGCCGTCTGATCCTCGCAGGAGAGACCGGGCGGGACGAAGTCAAGGTCCGGGCTGCGACTCAGGAATACCAGGAGCTTTTGAGGCGTTCCCGAGAAGCTAAAAAGGGCGAATAAATCGCTTGGTTTCAAGGGGCGAGATAACTATAATACGCAATTCTATGAAAAAAGCATCCAAGAAACCTACCAAAGCATCATCCCCCAAACCGGCTTCGGACCGGGCTAAAGAGAAGACTCCGTCTGTGCCGCCTGCGAAGGTAAAGCCGGGGAAGAAGGGAACTGCTTCAACGAAGCTCCATGGGGAGATTGTTCAAAAACTTTTAGTCCTCGGCAAGAAACAGGGTTTTGTGACCATCGAGCAGATGAAAAAGCAATTGCCTCCCGATATGAACAATCCCGAAAAAGTGGAAGAGATCATAGGCGTATTGAATGAAAAGGGGATTGAAGTCACAAGTGGGTCAGTAGGAGATCCGGCCAAGCCTGCTTCCGAAGCGATCCAGGACGTCGAAGTCAAAAAAGGGAAAGACTCTGAGCTTGAGGAAGATGCAGCGGTTGAAGAATATGAACGCGGCCGCATTGATGATCCTGTCCGCACGTATTTGAGGCAAATGGGGCAAATCTCTCTTCTGACGCGGGAACAGGAAATTGAGATCTCCAAGAAGATTGAATCTTGCGAAGAAGAACTGAAAAAGGTTGTTTATCAGACTAAAGCCGCACGCTATGAAGTGCTCGAGCTCGCCAAGAAGATCCTTGATGGCCAAGTTCAGCTGGAGGCGATCATTGAGAGCGAAGAGCAGGCCCAGATCCAGACGCTCAAGAAAAAACTCAAGCTCCTGATCCGTAAGTTCCGCGCTTCCCGGAAAAAATCGAATGTCGTCGAATTGCTGATGCAGTTTAATCTGAGCGTTGCGATCGTTGAGCAGATCGTCGCGAGTCTTCGAGCCAAGCTTCGTGAACTTAAGAAGAACCGCGAGGATATCAAGAAACTTCGCCGGAGTGGCGTGCGTGGAAAGATCGGTCAGATCGAAGAACGGAACCGCCAGATCCTCAAGGAGATTGGGGAGCCGGAAGATAAGCTCCACGAGAATTTTAAGGCGATCATTCGCAAGGAATGGGAACTGACGAAGGCGAAAAAGGCCCTGGTAGCCGCGAATCTCCGCTTGGTGGTGAGTATCGCCAAGAAGTACACCAATCGCGGACTTTCGTTCCTGGATCTGATCCAGGAGGGGAATATCGGCCTGATGAAGGCTGTGGATAAATTCGAATATAAACGTGGTTATAAATTCTCGACTTACGCGACTTGGTGGATTCGTCAGGCCATCACACGGTCGATCGCAGACCAGGCTCGGACGATCCGCATTCCGGTGCATATGATCGAGACCATTAATAAGTTTTTCCGCGCGTCGCGTCACTTGGTTCAGGAAACCGGACGCGAGCCGACTCCCGAAGAAGTCGCGCAGGTTATGAAAATGCCTGTCGAAAAGGTGAAAGGGATCTTGAAGATCGCTCAAGAGCCTATCAGCCTCCAGACGCCGATTGGGGATGAGGGAGATACAAGTTTTGGGGACTTCATCGAGGATAAGTCCGCGGTTTCTCCCGCGAATGCTACCGCCTACAGCATGCTCAAGGAACAAATGGATGATGTTCTTTTGACCCTCACCGAACGCGAGGAAAAAGTCCTGCGTCTCCGGTTCGGGATCGGGGATGGCTATCCGAGGACCCTCGAAGAGGTTGGGCATATTTTTAACGTGACCCGCGAGCGCGTCCGCCAGATCGAGGCCAAGGCGCTTCGTAAATTGCGTCATCCTACCCGGTCGCGAAAACTCAAGAATTTTCTGGATATTAAGCTGAGCGAGTAATAGAATCTCTTCGCCAGTCCCTTCAGTTCGAAGCTTTTTTTGACGATAGTCTGGGTGTTCTAAACCGCAGCGAGGTCAAAATGCCAGAGAATAAAAAATGTCTTCTCATCGTGGATGATGAGGACGATGTCTGTCAGATCGTTAAAGAAAAATTCGAGAATTTAGGCTACAAGGTTTTGACTGCCAATGACGGGGCCGAAGGATTCCAGAAGGTCGAGGAAGGGAAGCCCGATTGCGTGCTTCTTGATATTCGTATCCCCAAGGGTGAGGACGGATTGACTTGTCTTCGCAAAATTCGATCTTATCGCCATGAAGACCTCCAGGAACAGACTCGCGTCAGGAAAACTCCCGTGATCATGCTTACCGGAGCTGGGGCGACTATGCAGCCGCTCTTCGATCTTGAGGGGATCAGTGGTTTTATTGAAAAGCCTTTTGACCTCGCCAACCTCCAAACCAAGGTCGAGCATATCCTTCGAATACGTTAGCCCGCCGAATCTTTTGTTTTCTTTGCGTTGCTGACGACGTGGTTTTCCCTTATCTCTCCCGTATCTTCCAAAAAGATAGTCTCAGTCCTGACTTTATTTGATTTTGAAAAATAGAAAAGCCAGGGCAACTCCTACTTTCGCGCCATCCGATCTATCCTTGAAACGGCCATTGTTCTCTTAGCCTTCCGCGAGGTGTTAGAGTGATTGAAGGGGGGAGATGATTGGACCTACTTGAAAGTCTTCCTAGGCAGCCGATTTTAGAGAGGGTATAATCGCCCAGTTTTTTAAGCGTGTTCCCAAAAGTCTTCGGCTGATACCCTTGACGGATGGGAGCATTTCATCGATTGAAGAAAGTGAATTTATGACCATTCAAACTCCAAGAATATTGATCATCGGCGAGCCCAAGACGGGGACCAGCGCTCTTTTTTACAAGATCAAGCCCTGTATGCCTTCCGGAACACTCTTTCTTTTCGAGCCAAAGGATCCGTTAGAGGCTTTGGAAATGGTGCCTCCTGATCAGGCTGTTTTGACTAAGATCCATATTAATCATTTTACCGATTCTGTTCTCCAGGAGATCTTTAAAAGGTACAACAAGCTTGTTTGTATTGTTAGGGATTCGAGGGATACCATTATTTTCCAGGCTCTTTGGCGCTCGCAAGTTTTTTATCAAGATGTAAGTCGCATCTATACGCTCTATCGTCTTCTGAAGATGCTGGAGAGCGGGAGCCAAGATGTCGGCATTGCGGCTTTATATAGAGAGATATTCAGTGAGAAACATGACGTTAAGAATGCGAAGGAAAAGATCATTTCAGTTGTAAAGGCAAATAATCCTTTTCTCTATAAATATGAAGACATGATTTGCGGGAACGATGCGACGTTGAAGCAATATCTCGGGATGGATGTGCCAGCCGAACCTGAGGATCATGTGACGATAAGGAGTGTTGTCAGGACCAAGACTTCCGGGAACTGGAGGCACTGGTTTAGGCCTTGTGATGCGGTCTATTTTAAAGAGGGTATGCAAGATTTTCTTCGCTTTTTTGGTTATGACGCTGACGATTGGGAAATCTCCCAGGCTCAGCATATCAACCCTGAGCATTGTTCCGGTTATTTTCTAAAACTTATTGATCAAAATCGACAGGACAAGGGTCTTTCTCGCATAAGCCGGGAAGAACTGGAACAGGAATCCAAGGGTTTATCAGGTCCTAAGGCGATCATTTGTGGTTATGAACACGGCGGAACAACACTTCTTTCGGAGATTCTTCGAAGGCATCCTTCTGTCGGTTCTGGATTTGAGGGCGGTTTTCTTCTCGCAAATCGTCCGGCAGATTTTCCGGGGATTAATCCTTATGCCGGCATGATGATGTGTTCATGGAAGCTCAATCGGGAAGAGCTTGTTAAAATATGTGCTACGGATAGCTGGTATGACGTTTATCCAAGACTTGCCGCGGTATCGTCTTTGATTCATGAAGGGCACGCGTGGGTCATTGATAAAACGCCTCAATATCTTCGCTCTCTTGCAGAGGTCATGAGAAAAGTGCCAAACGTCCCCGTTCTTTTGATCGTCCGGGATCCAAGGGCCGTGATATGGTCGTATTTGAAGAGATCCACCGTTCCCGAAGGAGGCGCTCAGAAGATGATCGAAGGTTTCTGTGACAGATACCACAGCTACTGGCAGGGCTATCAGAGGGCTGTGGCTCAAGGATTTTCTTCTCGAATATTGGTTATTCAATACGAAGACCTGTGCTTGAGGCCTCAAGAGTATGTGCAGAAAGTCTGTGATTTTCTGGGAATCGACTTTGAAGAGCGCTTCTTGAACTTTGAGAGCACATTTCCGAATGTTTATGGAAAACAAGTGTCTTCTGATTATATGTTCGAGTATCGCGAGCATCTTTCGAAAGAACATCAGGAAATGATTCTGGCACGCCTTCAATGTTCTGAGGCATGGTTCTGGGAGGGCGGGAGCTGTCAGAGTTCAGAACATGCCGGTTCCAAGTCAATCATTCGGCGAAAGAAGAATAATGCTCTGAATCTGAAAGAATATGTGCAGAGCATCAAGCAGGGCGCACCCGGTCTGGAAAAGCTTAATGATCAGTTAGCGGTTTTGCTTTTGCGCGAAGTTTTTAAACGGATCGCCTCGGAGATTGAGGCGGCTCCGGAGGGGGTGGTGAAAGTACAAGGCCTGGGTCGGTTCATCACAAAACCGGTCGTGCCGGAGAAAGAGGGGAAGAAAGTTGTTCCCAAGCAGGTCATCTTCAGAGATTTGCAGAAGACGCTTAATCGAGAGGATTCTTATGCAAAGTGGATTGAACAGAATGAGCCGAAGGATGACGAACTGAACAGGCAAAGGTTGGTCAAATTTAACGAAATGCCTAAGATCAGCATCATCACGCCGGTCTTTAAAACACCGGAAAAAATGTTGATAGAAATGATAGAAAGTGTCATAGCGCAAACATATTCCTGCTGGGAACTTTGTATTGTAGATGGCGGTAGCGGTAGCACTCGCATACAAGAGATTCTGTGCGAGTACGCCGGGAAAGATAAAAGAATCGCGGTCAAATTTTTCGAGAAGAATGAGGGTATGGCGGGTAATACCAATACAGCGATTTCACTTGCGACGGGTGATTTTATAGCTTTTTTGGATCACGATGATATCCTGGCCCCTGATGCTCTATTTGAAGTTGTGAAGGCTATCAATCATCATCCTCAGGCAGAGCTTTTGTATTCAGATGAGGATCATATCTCAGAGGATGGCGAAATCAGATGTAAGCCGTTTTTTAAGCCTGATTTTGCGCCGGACACGTTAAGAAGTTACAATTATATTTGTCATCTAGTAGTTTTAAAAACGGAGCTAGGCCGGTCTCTTGGTTGGATTCGCTCGGGTCTTGAGGGTGCTCAGGACCACGATCTGATATTGCGGGTCACGGAGAAAGCCCGGGAAATCATCCACATCCCAAAGATTCTCTACCACTGGAGAAACCATTCCGCCTCAATGTCACGCAGCACGGACACCAAAACTTGTGCGCGCGCATCGGGAGAAAAGTGTTTGTCGGATCATTTGGAAAGGATTGGCCTAAGCGGAAAGGTCCAGGTCGATGAATCGCTTTTTCTTTATAGGATCCATTATGTGCTTCGGGTGGCACCGCTTGTTTCGATCATTATTCCGAACAAGGATCAGGTCGAGCTTTTGGACCGATGTGTAAGATCGATCCTCCAGAAATCAACCTATAAAAATATTGAGATCCTCATTATTGAAAACCGCAGCGAGGACGGAAACACTTTTCTTCTTTATGATAAATTGAAGGAGCGCAAAAATATCCGGATCATTCCATGGGATCACGCGTTTAACTTTTCTGCCCTGAACAATTTTGCGGTCAAGGAAGCCCGGGGAGATGTTGTCTTATTTTTGAATAATGACACCGAGGTTATTACTCCAGATTGGATCGAGAGCATGCTTTCGTACGCGCTCAGGAAAGACGTTGGCGCTGTCGGGGCTAAACTTTATTATCCGGATCTGACTATCCAGCATGCGGGGGTCATTATTGGCCTTGGAGGCATGGCAGGGCATTCCCATAAAAATTTTCCGAAAGACCATGGCGGTAATGCCAGAAGACTAAGCATTGTTCAGAACCTAAGCGCTGTCACGGGGGCATGCCTGATGATGAGAAAGAGTGTTTTTGAGGAAGTGCATGGATTTGAAGAAGAACTCACCGTGGCCTACAATGACGTCGATCTTTGTTTGAAAATTCGAGAAAAGGGATACCTGATTGTCTGGACTCCGTACGCGGAATTGTATCACGACGAGTCTAAAACCAGGGGGTATGAGAATACTCCTGCGAAAGTTTTGAGGGTCAAGGGGGAAATGGAATTCATTCGTCGCAGGTGGCCCAGCATTTTCCAGGAGGGCGACCCCTATTACAATTGCAACCTGACATTGGCGAGGCAGGATTTTTCTATCAGAATCCGTTGAGGCGGAGAATCGAATCCTTACGAGTCGACGCCCTGAGAAACTCGCCTAGCCAGTCCACTCCGACAGAGATATAATCAGCCAGGCTCAAATTTGAACTCAGCCAGTTCGAGAAGTGCAAAAGTTCTTTTAAAATTGCGAGTTGTAAATTGAATGGGCCTGTAGCTCAGTCGGTTAGAGCAGGCGACTCATAATCGCTTGGTCCCTGGTTCGAGTCCAGGCAGGCCCAATTCTTTTTACATGCAAGGCAAATGTCGAAACATCCGTTTTCCGTTTTTTCTTTCTTGACACTTCTTCGATCTGAAAAGTAGACTTGTGTGCGCATTTCCGGGGGCACAAAATATGAGGGGACCTTCTATGAAAAGAAATAAAATTTTTTCGATATTAGCTCTTTCGGGTTTGCTCTTTGCTTCATGCGCGTCCGGCCCTTCGAAAACTTCTTTTGGTCCTTATTCGGAGGCCGAAGCTTTTTATAAAGGGGGGGACTATCCCAAGGCGATAGAGAAGTATCAGAAATATCTCGCCGAAAATCCTCAGGGGAACCTGGCTGCGATCGCAGAATATTATGTTGCAAAAAGCTATCTCGCTTCAGGGAATACGGGCAAAGCTCGCGAAAGTTTCGAGCGGGTTGCCAAGAAGTTTCCTGGGACGAGTTGGGCGGAGTTTGCGAAGGAGCAGCTTGAAAAGCTGCAAGGCACCGCCAAATCTTAGTCCCAATTCTCATCAATTTCAGAGAGTTTGAAATTGGGGCAATCCTTGTCACTGTTAAAGCCATGAAAGAAAGACAAGGATAACGAGTTCGTTTTTTTGTTCTTTGATCTGAAAACAGGTTTTTGAGAAGGTCTTCTCGGATGATCGCGCACAGATGATGAGAGACGGGAAACGTCCTGTCCAACCGCTGTGGGAGGAAAGTCCGAGCTTCACAGGGCATCGTAGTGGGTAATGCCCACCTTTTGCATCCTCCGGGGTGCCGAACGGATTAGAGCCACAGAGACGAGTCCCTGTCACGAAAGTGGCAGGGGGTGAAACGCGGCAATCTCTACGTGAAGAAAGGCTAAATAAGATGAGGAGCGAAAGCGGGAACGGCCCGTTCCTATTTCGTCGCAAGGCGAGAACCTCATCGGGTCAGCCGACAGAGGTCACCAGCAATGGTGGTCCAAGATAGATGGTCATCGAACTATGGCTTTGCTTTTCGAAGCAAAGCGGTAGGGGACAGAACTCGGCTTACAGAGAAGGCCTTCTCATTTTTTCTTGAAATGATCCTGTGTCCGATAAAATGGAGTTTCCATGAAAAAATGTCCTTATTGCCAGCAGGAAATCCAGGATGAAGCGGTTAAATGCCGTTTTTGCGCGGAATCACTTATCCGTGAATCAAAGCCTCCCATTGATATTGTCTCTTTGAGTTTCCCCAGTCTGTTGCCGGGGTATGTTCTGGCGGCCATTCTTTTTTTCTTGGGCATCGTACTTAAGTCTATTCCTGTTCCCGGGATTAAAGGTCTTTTAGCCTTAGCGGTTGTGTTGCTTGCCCTGTGCGGTTATGTTTACTGGTACATTTGTGTCTATAAAATCCATAAAGTGCTTTTTAACATGTCAGATCATTGTTATCCAATCTCGCCTGGCATGGCTGTAGGATTTGGATTTATTCCTTTTTATAATTTTTTCTGGATGTTTAAATGGCCGGGAGAGATTGTTCATTTTGTACGGACTCGGAGCGATATCAAAACCTGGGGTGCATGGGTGCCGGGCATACTTCTTTTATTCTCCGGGATAGTTCCTTGGGTTGTTGGCGGTCTTGGATTTCTCGTGCAGTTTGGCGTGCTTTCGTATCTGGTCCAAATCCTGAAAACAAGCTTGAGCATTTCTGCCGAACCCATTCCCTATAAAAGTAAAATGCATGGATCTGCGGCGGCTACCGTTGCAATCGTTTGTGTGTGTATCATTCCGGTGATTGGATTGCTGGCAGCGATAGCCATCCCGAATCTCTTAAGGGCGAGGATCAATGCTAATGAGGCAGCAGTCCGGGCAGATTTGAGAACATTCGTGGCTGCAGCGGAGAGTTTTCGTGCCGCACAAAATCCTTCCGCGTATCCCACGAGCATTGAAAGTCTTGTAAGACCGGGGGCGGGGAAGGCCTATCTTGATAACTTATGGCTTTCGGGAAATCAGCCGAAGCATGGTTACCGATTTACGTTCGCCTTGGCGCCAAGTACCTTTTCCGTTCTGGCCGTGCCGGCGGTGCCCAATCAAACAGCATCCAATACTTATTGTATCGATCAGAAAGGTCAGGTTGTTGCCTCGGTCTATGGAGCTGGAGCGCCGACGGCTAGCTCTGAGGGATGTCGGGGTGGTTCTCCCGTGAGTCCCTCCTCGTAGCTTCCTCCTTGTAAGGAGGCTTGACAAAAAGAGAAGAAACAAGTAACTTCTTGCAAGCAGATACGATTCTAACTCCTTTTAAGACGGCGCTGAGACGCCGACAAAGGTGGAAAGATGAGAGAAAAAATCGGATTTTATATGAACCCCGCAAATAGAGGCGGGGTATTTTTTTGCCCGGAGTTATCATGACCCCTTCCGAAAAGCAGGTCCTTGACGAGGGTGGGATCGAGCGGGCGCTCGCCCGTATCGCCCATGAGATCCTCGAACGTAATCAAGGGATGGACAATCTCACACTGGTCGGTATCCGCTCCCGTGGTGTTTTTCTTGCCGAACGACTCCAAAAAAAACTTTCCGAAATCGAGAAAAAAGAGATTCCGATCGGTATTCTTGACATCACCCTTTATCGCGACGATTTGAGTGAAATCGGTCCCAAAGCCGAACTCCATGAAACGAATATTCCTTTCAATCTCAAAGGTAAGATCGTGATTTTAGTCGACGATGTGCTTTTCACGGGCCGGACTATTCGTGCGGCGCTCGACGGGCTCATCGATTTCGGAAGACCCAAGGCCATTCAGCTTGCGGTGCTTGTGGACCGCGGGCACCGGGAATTACCCATCAAGGCGGACTATGTGGGCAAGAACGTTCCCACCTCATTTCAGGACAAGGTGATTATCCGATTGAAGGAAACGGACGGGAAAGACGAAGCTGTGATCTCCGGAGGGGGCAAATTATGACACAAAATGGCAAGCTTAGTTGGAAACGCAAAGACCTTCTCGGGCTTCGTGATCTCTCCGCGGAGGAGATCGAACTGATCTTGGATACCGCGAAATCTTTCAGCGAAGTTTCCCAGCGGGAGGTCAAGAAAGTCCCGGTCATGCGCGGGAAGACCGTGGTGAATCTTTTCCTGGAGCCGAGCACCCGGACGCGTGTTTCTTTTGAGCTTGCTGAAAAACGCTTAAGTGCAGATACCATCAGCATGGCGAGCGGTGGCTCCAGCATGACGAAAGGCGAATCTTTGTGGGACACGATCGCCAACATTGAAGCTCTTAAGGTGGACATTATCGTGATGCGGCACGGTTCTTCAGGGGCCCCGCATCGCGTTTCGAATTACACCAAGTGCGGGATCGTGAATGCGGGAGACGGTATCAACGAGCATCCCACCCAGGGACTTTTGGATATGTTCACGCTCCGCGAGATCAAAGGAAAGATCAAAGGTCTTAAAGTGGTCTTTGTCGGGGATATCCTTCATTCTCGCGTGGCGAGGTCGAATGTCTGGGGCTTGACGAAACTTGGCGCAGAAGTCGTGATCTGCGGGCCGAAGACGCTTATTCCGTGGGGGATCGAGGAACTTGGGGTGAAGGTCATCCATGACGTGAAGAAAGCCATTGACGGTGCGGATGCCGTGACCCTTCTCAGGATCCAGATGGAACGGCAGAATGAAACTCTGTTTCCGAGTATTCGCGAATACGCGAGCACCTTCGGAATGAATACAGAGCTCTTTAAATGCGCGAAACCCGACGCGATCTTGATGCATCCGGGGCCTGTGAATCGTGGCGTCGAAATTGAAAGCGCCCTCGCGGACAGTCCGCAGTCTTATATCCTCAAACAAGTCACCAATGGGATCGCGGTTCGTATGGCGGTTCTTTACCTCTTGAGTGGAGCGCTGAAAAATGAAAAATAAACTGAACGGACAATCCGTCAAGAATCTGATCATCCGGAATGCTCACATCGTCGACCCCGCCAATAAGATCGACGAGGTGATGGATATCCACATCAAAAGTCACCGGATCGTGAAGTGGGGCAAGGATCTTGCGGCAGAAGAGGCGGAGATCTTGGATGCCAAGAAGCTTTATCTTTTGCCGGGGCTGGTGGACCTCCACGTGCACTTTCGTGAGCCGGGTTATGAACATAAAGAAACAATCGACACCGGAGCCCAGGCCGCGATCGCGGGCGGTTTTGTGGCTTGCGTGACCATGCCGAATACGAAACCTGCCTGCGATAACGCACAGGTCGTGAAGTACCAGATGGAACGTGCGAACGTGCTCAACTTTAATATTTTTCCTTCGGGAACTCTGACGCAAGGGCGCGAGGGCAAGAAGATCTCGGAAATGGCAGAGATGAAGGCCGCGGGTGCTGTTGCCGTGACCGATGACGGTGGATGGGTCGTGGATTCCGGGGTGGCGCGCCGGGCTTATGAATATGCCGCGACGTACGGGTTGCCGATCATGTCGCATGCCGAAGACCATTCGATTAGTGTCAATGGTGTGATGAACGAAGGGGTTGTTTCCTCGAAGCTTGGGCTTCGGGGTTCTCCAAATGCCGCAGAGGATATCGCAACGGCGCGGGATATTGAACTCGTCCGGCTCATCAAATGCCAGCTCCACTTTCAGCATGTTTCAACACGCGGTGCTGTGGCCATGATCCGGCGCGCGAAGGCGGAAGGCTTGCCGATCACTGCGGAGGCGACGCCGCATCATATCGCGCTAACGGACGAGGAATTCGTCAAGTACGATACCTTTTATAAGATGAGTCCGCCTCTTCGTACCGAGAAAGACCGCCAGGCCATTATGGCGGGTCTGGAGGACGGTACGATTGATGCGATCGCGACGGACCACGCGCCGCACGCTCTGGAAGAAAAGGACCGGGACATCGAAGTGGCTCCCTTCGGGACGATCGGACTGGAATCAGCCTTCGGGGTTATTATGACGGAGCTTTTTCACGGCCGAAAATGGAAGATGGAAGATATCGTGAGAAAGATGAGCCTGACGCCCGCAGAGATTTTGAAGAAAACGAATTTCGGGAGGCTCAAGACCGGCGAACAGGCCAATTTCATTCTGGTGGATGCGGAAAAGGATTGGGTGTTTGCAGAAGAGGATGTTCACTCGAGGTCCCTCAATTCCTGCTTCTATGGCAAGAAGCTCAAAGGTAAGGTCTTGCACACCTTTGTGAAAGGTTATCAATATGCCCTCTAGGAAAGCAAAAGGGGAAAAATGACTGTAAAAAAGTTCGACGAGAAGGTTTCTCTTCTCGAAAATCGAAAGATCAACGGCAAGTATTACAAGATGATTTTTTCATCTGCGATGCTTTCCAAAAACGTTCGGCCCGGACAATTTCTCCAGGTTCGTATTAATGAAGGTCAGGATCCCTACCTTCGGCGGCCCTTCAGCTACTATCGCGTGATGGGGCAACGCATTGAAGTTCTCTACGAAGTGCTCGGGTACGGCACGCAGGTGCTCTGCCAGAAGAAAAAAGGCGAGGTTCTTAAGGTGATGGGGCCGCTTGGGAAAGGCTTCTCCGGGGCGATCGGGAAGAAAAAGCGTATCCTGGTTGCGGGGGGTGTCGGGGTCCCGCCGCTTGTTTTTCTCGCTGAAAAATATTCTACAGATTATCTCCTCATCGGTACAAAGTCTAAAGCCGAACTACTGCCAAAGTCTGAATTGAAGAAAGTCCGCGCCAAAGTCCTTTGTTCCACGGAGGATGGTTCGTATGGCACGGAGGGACGCGTGACCTTGTTGCTGGAAAAGATCCTGAAGGATCGGCACCCAGAAGAATTTTTTATCCAGACCTGCGGGCCTAAGCCAATGATGGAGGCTGTGATCGCGCTTGCTTGCAAGTACGGGGTCGAGGGGGAAGCGTCCTGGGATGAAAGTATGGCCTGCGGGGTTGGGGCGTGCCTCGGGTGCATGGTAAAGACAAAAACGGGACTGAAACGTGCATGTGCCGACGGGCCAGTGTTTTCTTTCGAGGATTTAGATCTATGAAGATCGATCTGACGACACGGATCAAAACCTTGACGCTCAAGAATCCTATCACCGTGGCTTCCGGGACTTTCGGGACCACGGACGAGTATGCCGGGTATGTCGACTACAAAAAACTCGGGGCCATCATCACCAAAACCATTACCGTGAAACCGCGTGCCGGAAATCCCATGCCACGCATCTGCGAGACCGCGGCCGGGATGCTCAACGCGATCGGGCTCCAGAACAAAGGGCTTGAGGACTTCCTTGAACATAAGATCCCTTATTTCAAAAAACTCGGCGTTCCTCTTATCGTGAGTATTGCAGGGGAAACGACGGAGGAGTTCGCTAAGTTGGCCAAGGCTTTTGAAGGGCAACGCGATGTTGTGAACGCCTTGGAGATCAATCTTTCCTGCCCGAACGTGGAGGCCGGGGGTGTCAACTTCATGAAAAAACAGGAACGCATTCTGGAGGCCGTCAAAGCAGTTCATGACGGGACAAGGCTTTTGACTTTCGCGAAGCTTTCGCCGGAACTTGGGGATGTCCTCGCGATCGCAGAGCAGATCCTTAAGCAGGGGGTTGACGGATTGAGCGTGATCAATACGTTGCGCGGGATGGCTGTGAATATTGGTTCGCGGCGTTCGAAACTCGCAAAAGACTTCGGGGGCTTGAGTGGTCCGGCGATCAAACCGGTTGCGCTTCGCTATGTTTATCAGGTTAAAAAAGAATTCCAGGTCCCGGTCATTGCCTCAGGAGGGATCTCGAGTGTCAAGGACGCGCTGGAATTTCTGATCGTGGGTGCGGATCTTTTGGCGGTCGGTACGGCGAATTTCGTGGAGCCTGCCGCGACTCGGGAGATTCTGAACGGGATCGAGGCGTTTTGCCGAAGGGAAAGGCTGAAAAGTCTGGATGAATTGCGCGGGAGCTATAAACCTGCGGAAGAGAAAGGATCGGGGTGCAAATCGTGAGTGACTTGAATCCAAAGGATCGTCTGATTGTGGCGCTTGATGCGCCGACGCTCGAAGTGGCTGAGAAGTGGCTTTCTGAACTTAAAGGTGTTGTCCATTATTACAAAGTTGGGCTCGAGCTTTTTACCGCGCATGGCTGGAAGGCTGTGAATCTGGTGAGAAATTATGGTGGTCGTATTTTTCTGGACCTTAAGCTTCATGATATTCCGAATACCGTGAGCCGTACACTGGCTGCTGTTTGCGAGCATGAAGTAGATATGGTCAATGTCCACGCACTTGGCGGATTTGAGATGATGGCGATGGCCCGTGAGGCCGTAGAGAAATATTCTTCGGGGCATGTGATAAAACCACAGCTGATTGCTGTGACGGTGCTGACAAGCCATGATCAAAAGACGTTGTCCCGTGAACTCCGGGTCCGTGGAAGCGTGAAAGAAGAAGTTTTGCACTTGGCGGGTCTGGCGAAAAAGGCGGGGCTTGACGGGATCGTTTGTTCTCCTGAAGAAACTGTTTGGGTCCGCAAAAAGTTTAAGCAGGATTTTTTGATCGTGACCCCGGGCATTCGTCCTCTCGGAGCTGACAAGGGAGATCAGAAGCGCATTCATACGCCTGAAAAAGCCCTGAAGGCCGGTTCGGATTACATCGTGATCGGTCGTCCGATCACACAAGCTCCCAATCCCAGGGAAACAGCGGTCAAGATCCTTGAGGCAATCGGTAACGCCTAGGTCGAGTAATCCATAACTCGTTATAAACAAACAAGTTGTAAGAATAGCTCTTGCGCTTTCTCTTGACAGTCCCACGGAAACTTTTATAATACGCAATCCACTGTCCTGATTTTTAAAGACAATTGGAAGTCAGGGCAACCCTAACGGCCTGCCATTTTTCGATAAAGAGTCAGGGTGACCCAAATGACCTATAACTTTCCTGAGATTCCATAATTATGATTAGAAGTATGACCGCTTTTGCCCGCGTGTCGCTTGCGGCCGGAGGTAAGCACTGGGTTGTCGAGGTGAAGTCGCTGAATCAGCGGTATTTCGAGCTTTCCATGAGACTTCCGCCTCTGATGTCTGCGTTCGAACCACAGGTGCGTCAACTTGTCCAGTCTGTGATGCGGCGAGGGAAGATCACTCTCAGTATTTCGGAAGAAGGCCGAGAGGGCGAGGCTCTTGCCTATGAATTGGATCAAAACCAGGTTCGCGCGTATCTCGCATCGGCTCAGAAGATCAAATCGAAGTTCAAGGTGGAAGGGAAACTTACGGTCGGAGAGATCCTGCGGCTTCCCGGCGTTGTGAAAGAAAAAGTTGCAGAAGACGCGCAGGCTTGGAATTGGGTGAAACTCAGCGGGCTTCTGAAGAAGGTCTTGGATAAAGCGGTTTGTCATAAGGAAGAAGAAGGCGAAAAGTTAGATGAGGATTTTCGCCAACGTCTGGATCATATCGCCAAGACGACACATAAGATCGAGGCGTTGGTTCGGGGCAATCAAAAGATTTATTTCGAAAAATTAAAAAGTCGTCTCCAGGATCTTCTTGGGGACGAGAAGCTGGACACGGATCGGCTTTATCGAGAAGTTGCTTTCTTGACCGAGCGTTCGGATATCATTGAAGAAACGGTCCGTATGAAAAGTCATTTGGAACTTTTCGCGAAGTGGCTTGGGCGGCAGGGCGAGATTGGTCGCGAGCTTGATTTCTTATGCCAGGAAATGAATCGTGAGGCGAATACGATGGCTTCCAAGGCTCAGCTTTTCGAAGTTTCTCAGGAGGCTATTGCGATTAAAAGCGAGATCGAAAAGATCCGTGAGCAGGTTCAGAATGTCGAATAAAACGATCGGGTCGGGTCAGGGCATCTTGGTGGTCCTGTCCGCGCCCTCGGGATGCGGAAAAACAAGTATCGTCGAACGTCTTCTCAAGCGGCATCCGGATTGGGTGCGTTCGATCTCAGCGACCACGCGCAAGCCTCGGGTCGATGAAAAAGACGCGCAGGATTATTTTTTTTATTCCAAACTGGATTTTGAACAAAAAGTGCGTGACGGGAAGATGTTGGAGCATGCCGTGATCTACGGTAATCTTTATGGCACGCCGCGGGAATTTGCGGAAGAGCAAGTCGTTCAGGGCAAGACCGTGATCATGACGATCGATGTGCAGGGAACGAAGCAGATCATGGAGTCCTGGGGGAAGGAGCGACCGCTTCTCAGTATTTTTATTCTTCCCCCTTCGGTCAAGGTGTTACGGGAACGGCTCACGGGGCGAAATACGGAGAGTCCTGAGGAGATCGAAAAGCGGATCGGAATCGCCCAGGATGAGATTAAGGCTGCGAAGCTTTATAACCATACGGTCATCAACCAGAACCTCGACCAGGCGGTTCTCGAGGTCGAGGAAATTATTTCGAATGTTTCACAACAAAGGAGAAAAAAATAGCCATGGCGTATATCCCGTTGGAAAAGATTTTATCGGAAAAAAACAAGAGCCTCTACAAAAGTGTGCTGACTGCCGCGGCGCGGGCCAATGAACTCGCACAGGGTGCGCAGCCTCTCATCAAAACAGATTCCAAGAAAGTCGCGACCATCGCTCTGAACGAAATGGCCGCGAAGAAGGTCAGCTATGTTGAGACCAAAGCTAAAGGCAAAAAAACTCTCGGGTAGGACGGTTCTTCACATCCTGACGGGTAGTATCGCCGCTTATAAAGCCCCGGAGCTTATCAAAAAAATGAAGGACGAGGGCGCGCGGGTGGTGTGTGTCATGACGAGTTGCGCCAAGGAGTTCGTGACGCCGACTGTGCTTCGTACCGTGAGCGGTGAGCGTGTTTATTCCGAGATGTTCCCGCAAGACGCCCCTTTTGGCGTTCTCCACACTTCCTTGGCGGATCTTCCGGATCTGGTGCTTATTTCTCCCGCGACTGCGAATTTTATCGCGAAAATGGCGACCGGAATTTCGGATGATCTGGCCAGTTGCCTTGTGCTGGCGACGCGGAAACCCATTCTGGTCGCTCCGGCCATGAACGACAATATGTATATGCATCCGATGACCCAGAAAAATATCGCCCAGCTTAAGGCCCTGGGTTATCATTTCGTGGATCCGATCGAAGGGGATCTGGCTTGCGGACGCGTAGGTGTTGGCCATATCGCTTCCGAAGAATCGATCCTTGCTTCCGTGAAAAGTATTCTTTCCCAAAAAGCCAGTCGCAGGTAACTTAAGTGGCGCCACGCCTCAAAAAGATCCTCATTACCGCCGGGCCGACACGGGAGATGATCGATCCCGTGCGATTTCTCTCCAATCTTTCGACAGGAGAAATGGGCTATGCCCTCGCGAAAATGGCTGTCTCCAAAGGCTATCAGGTAACTCTTGTCAGCGGCCCGACGGACCTCCAGCCTCCCAAGAGTGTAAAGTTCTATCGCGTCATTTCGGCTATCCAAATGAAGAAAGTTTGTGCGAAGCTCTTCCCAAGGCACAACGGGCTGATCATGACAGCGGCTGTTTGCGATTTTATGCCTGTCACAGCGGGTCGGCATAAAATTCCGAGCATGAAGGGGCTGACGCTTCGATTAAAACGGACGCCGGACATTCTAGAGTCGCTTGCAAAACGAAAAGGGCGCAGGATCGTCATAGGCTTTTGCCTCGAGACTCAGGACCTGCTGCGTCGTGCTGCCGCTAAGCTAATAAGGAAGAAGATGGATGGTATTGTGGCAAATTTCTATGACCCCAACGGGCATATCCCGTTCGGGAGACGACGCGTGAACGCTCAGTTGATTGATGCCGCCGGTAAAGTTCAAAGAATCGTGAATCGGTCCAAGGGGCAGGTTGCGAAAACTCTCTTGGAATGGATGGAGGGCTTGGGCAAGTCTTCCACCGAGAACGTCTAGTATTGACAGCAGGTATTTGAGACGCCCGTAGTGTGAAAATAAAAACTTGGACAAGATGGCACTTGCAGCAGGTTTTTGAGGCGAGATCAGCAAGAGCTAAAAATCTATTTTGAAAATCGAAAAAGTGATTATAATAAACAAAATTTCAGAGTTGAATTTTTCGTTATAACGGAACTAAGTAAAGGAGAAAGCCATGAAGTCCTTCGCCGGGAAACTAGCGGTTATTTTAATTCTGCCCCTTATGCTTAGCGGATGTGCGACAGACAGTGGTCTAAGTGAGCGTGAAACGGGCGGTTTGGCGGGCGCGGCACTTGGTGCGGGGGCGGGTGCTCTTGTCGGAGCTGCCACAGGTCACGCGGGTGTCGGTACGGCCATTGGAGCGGGCGCCGGTCTTTTGACGGGGGTTGTGGCAGGTGAGATGGCGCGGCGTCAGAAGGAGCAGACGAAAAAGGAGCTGCGACAGGAGATGATGCAACAACAGTATCAACCCCAGTATGCGCCCCAACCGGTCACGGCCCAAGGTTCCACGCCGATTCAGCAACAACCAGCCTATACACCGCCTGCGGTTAAGCAGGAGCTGAACACGAAATATAATCCGAGGACGGGGCAGACCTTTCCTTCGAATTATACCTATGATCCGAGTACCGGCGAAGAGCTGAAGTTGCTCCAATAATCCCATGAAGACAAAAAAAATCAAGAGAATCGGGATTTTGACTGGGGGAGGAGATTGTCCTGGCCTCAATGCGGTCATCCGTGCGGTCACCAAATCGGCTATTGCAAATCATGGGTGGGAAGTATTTGGGATCGAGGATGGCTACGCGGGGCTGATCGAAAAACGCGGTCATGAATTGACCCAGGCTCAAGTGTCTGGGATTCTTACTCTCGGCGGGACTATTCTCGGGACATCGAATCGTGCGGATCCGTTCAGGGTACCCGTGGTCAAGGGGAAGAAAGTTTTTTTCGAAGACCACTCTGACCAGACGATTGAACATTTTCGGCACTGGGGTTTGGATGTTTTGGTGGCGGTCGGTGGGGATGGAACTCTTTCCATCGCCAATCATCTTTGTCGCAAGGGAATCTCGGTCGTCGGAATTCCAAAGACCATCGATAATGACCTGAGGGGTACGGACTTCACTTTTGGTTTTCAAACGGCCGTTAGCATCTGCACGGAAGCGATCGATCGGCTCCATACGACGGCCGCCGCGCATCACCGAGTCATGATCCTCGAGGTGATGGGGAGGAATGCCGGTTGGATCGCGCTTCATTCCGGTTCTGCGGGCGGCGCGGATATCATTTTGATCCCGGAGGTGCCGTATTCCATGGATGCGATCTGCAAAGCTATCAAGAAACGGGCCCAGCATGGGAAAAAGTTCAGCTTGATCGTTGTGGCTGAAGGGGCTAGAGAAAAAGGCGGGAAGATTATTGAGAAAAAAAGTGATCCGAAGAATCCCTATCCCATCAAGCTCGGAGGCATCGGAAAATATCTTGAGGAGCGTCTCGAAAAATCCACGGGGCTTGAAACCCGTTCCGCGAGTCTGGGGCACATTCAGCGGGGAGGCTCTCCAGTGCCGGCGGATCGCAATTTGGGAACGCTCTTTGGGACGCATGCGGTGGGGTTGATTCATCGGCGGAAGTGGGCCCAGATGGTTTGCGTGCAAGGAAACGTCATTCGATCCATCCCGATCGAGCAGGCGGTTAACAAGTTGAAGCTCGTGACCGCGGATAATCCGCTTGTTGTGGCTTGCGAGGCCGTCGGAATTAGCTTTGGGAAGTAAATCCTCCTTTTGCTCATCTTGGCGTTCCAATTCTAGCGGGATCATGTGGATGAATTGGGACAATCATAGCTACCTTCAAGTTGTTATAGGAGTCATGGCGCGGTAGCAAAGTGGTAATGCATCGGTCTGCAAATCCGGCTGGACAATGTTACGTAACCCCTTGTAAACATTAGCAAATCGTTTTCCCCACTGAAGTTAGCGCTTTCATATCCGTTCTTATCCGTCCGCGTGAATCAATGTGATTTCATATCAGAGTAGGCACCATATGGGCACCAAGCCGAAGTCGAATTATTCGCCTTGTGCAGCGGAGTTTATGAAGTGGGCCTCCATTGATCGGAAGTAATTGGTTACTTATCTCGCATGAAATCCAGAAGGCAACATTCCAAACAGGCGAATACAAGGTGCCTCTTGAGATCCTCCCCGAAGAAATTCTCCCATGGGATGCGTGCGTATTGGCTGTAGAGGGGAAATTAAAGGGTTTACCGCACCAATAGAGGCGGCGGTGTTTTATGGAAAATCCAGAAATCTGTGCTATACTTCTTCTAGGCGATGAGGTCAGGGGCCTAAAGCAGTAGGGGGTAATGCCCGGTATTTTAGGTGGATGAACTCATTGACAGAAACACGGAGAGTTGGTAATTTATGCTATATTTACTCCCCGCTTGATCAGCCGCAAGGCCTCGGGCGGGGTTATTTTTTTACAGCCGGATGTTCTTCATGACAGAACCCTCAAAAAAAAGAGTTATTGCTTTCGTTGACGGGCAGAATCTATTCTATGCCGTCAAGAAAGCGTTCGGTTATCCCTTTCCAAATTATGATCCCTCAGCTCTTGCTCGCCGGGTCTGTGAACTCAATAGATGGAATTTAGAAAGCGTTTGCTTCTATACGGGCGTTCCTGATGCTCAGGACAAGCCTTCTTGGAATCAGTTTTGGAATAAGAAACTTGCTGTTATGGGTACACGTGGTGTGAAGGTTTTTCGTCGTCCCCTGCGTTATCGCAATCAAACGATCATCCTTCCGGACGGCCGTTCATCGACGACCTTAGTGGGACAAGAAAAGGGAGTAGATATCCGAATTGCTTTAGATATGGTCCGAATGGCACATCAAAAAGTTTATGATGTCGCGCTTTTATTCAGCCAGGACCAAGACTTAACTGAAGCTGTGGATGAAGTGAAAGTGATTGCGCAAGAACAAAAGCGATGGATGAAGGTTGCTTCAGCTTTTCCCGTCAGTCCCACATATAGCAATCGAAGAGGTATCGACAAGACCGATTGGGTTCCTGTCGATCGTGCGACATACGATGCCTGTATTGATCCCAATGAGTACCGGACAGGCAAGATTCAAAAAAAACAGTAGTCAGACCTTCGCGTTCCAACTCCCCGATTTGCATAGCCAAATTCTAAACAAAGCCTTAAATCCCTCTAAGCGCAACACCCGGTGGGAGTGCGAGCTGCCGGATTGTCTATCAAAGGACCGTGGATGTCGTCAAATATGCAGAAGACGCCATTCTAATAGAACAGTACCGGGTTTGCGGGGGATGCTTTGAACGGATCATCTCGGAATAATTAACCAGTCCCCTTGGTACCCAGTACCATTCGACTCCGACGGCAGGTCTTTCGTGGCATTTAAGATAGGGTCTTCGATTTTGCCTCCCCCATTATTTTCTTTTAAATAACTTGCATTTTTTAAATTTGAAAATACAATACTGCCTGATTTAAACGGTTAAACGATTCGTTTAACTATGAAAATACTTTCGCTGGAGACGGATTTATGAAGGCGCAAGAAATTTCTAAACTAAAAAAGTTCATTAAAGCGGGAATGGATCTTTTGAAACATGCTGACCCCAAAGGCGAATATGCAGGTCTTTTGTCTGAAATGATCCGCGAATGGGTGGATACGAGAAAAGAGGTAAGCAGCATGCGCGGGCAGTTAAAAGCGCGATTCGGCCTGCTTAGTGAGAATACATTAACAATAAGAAAAAAAAATCTTTGCGACTACTTGGTGGACGGAATTCTTAAACTCAATAAGCCGAATAAAATTTTTATGACAAAGGATCTCGTTGAGATCGCCCAAAAAAGCGGCTACCACGGGCCGTCATTTTCCAAAGATCCTGTTCGTACCGTTTACAACTGTGTTCTTCATGACCCTCAAAAGCGATTCTATCGTCCTCCCCAATTCAGGAAGGGGTTTGCCTTGAGTCGTGAAATTATTACAAGCTTGAAAGAACCGAAGAAGGAATTTTGATCTTTTACATAAAGCGCTGGTGGGCCTTCGAATTACGCTCCCTCCTGTTTTGAAGAGAGTTGCTTGAGTCAGTAGCCTTGTCACCCATTCGAGGCGAAGAAAGCAACTCGTCTTGGACGTAGGATAGGAGGTGATGACAATGGCCTATAGAGGTAAGGCATGCCCAATAGGATACCGTGAGGTGTTCTGCAGGTATGTTCGCCGAAATGGAAAAGTTGTGTATCCCAAAAATGCACGGTTTTTTCGCTTCTTTGTTAAGATTAAGAAGTAAGGCTTAAAATTCGATGTGCTCACCAGCGTTTCATTTCATAAAATAAACCAAAACGGAAAGGGAAATTTATGGCTGATAAAAAAGTAATTTTTGTAGCCTTTGCCATTGAAGACGAGAGGCAGAGGGATCTTCTTAAGGGACAATCGTTAAGTACGGACTCACCTTTCGAATATATCGATATGTCAGTGAAAGAGGCATATGATTCCGAATGGAAAGAGCGTGTCCGCACTCGCATCCGTCGCTCAGACGGTGTAATTGTTCTTGTAAGCCAGAATTCTCTTACCTCGAACGGTCAGAAATGGGAAATTGCATGTGCCCAGGAAGAAAAGAAGAAGCTGCTTGGCATTTGGATTTATAAAGACGATCGCACAAACCTATCTGGAGTTAATACTGTGGCATGGACGTGGCCGGCACTTGAAAAGTTTATCAATAGTCTCTAATCTTGGAGGATGACTTGCAATGCGAAAAGCTCTTGTAGTTGGAATAAACGACTACCCAGTCGCACCGCTGAAGGGCTGTGTGAACGATGCCGCCGCAATTGCTTCCATGCTGGAGGCGCACGGTGACGGCTCGCCGAATTTTGCGGTCAAGCGAATGACGCAGCCTGGCGTTCAGATAACTCGATCATTGCTTCGCGAGGCAATTGAACAGCTCTTTGGCAGCGAGTGCGACATCGCGCTATTTTACTTCTCTGGCCACGGCCTGATCGGCAGCACGGGAGGGTATCTCGTTACTCCGGATTATAAAAAATACGACGAAGGCATTCCAATGGATCAAATTCTGTCCTTGGCAAATCAGTCAAAAGCAAAGGATAAGGTCGTAATTTTCGACTGCTGTCACTCTGGTGCGTTCGGAACCCCCAAGATCACAGACTCTGCGGTCGCACAACTCGCCGAGGGACTTTCCGTCCTAACGGCTAGCAGGGATTCAGAATCTGCATTGGAAGTCAACGGCTGCGGCGTTTTCACTTCGCTGGTTGTTGATGCTCTCAGAGGAGGAGCATCTGATTTGCGAGGGAATATCACGCCAGGAAGCATTTACGCCTATGTCGATCAAGCCTTGGGAGCGTGGGATCAGCGGCCGATATTCAAGACCAACATAACGCGCTTCGTTTCGTTGCGCACAATCCCTCCGCCCGTGCCATTAGCAAAACTGCGATTGCTGTGCACATATTTCCAGAATCCACAGTACGAGTATCATCTTGACCCATCATACGAATTCACGGACGCGCAGAAGAATGATATCAATGTTGCGATTTTCAAAGATCTTCAGAAATATGAAAGTGTTGGCCTAGTTATTCCAGTCGGTGAAGAGCACATGTATTTTGCTGCGATGAATTCCAAAACGTGTCGCCTTACCGCACTAGGTTATCATTACTGGAGATTGGTAAATGAGAAGAAGATCTAGAACCTCTCCAGCTAATTTATCCGGCGATTTCGGCAAGCAGCTTCATTGACTTTCAAAAGGAGACTACGTACATGGGCGAAAATAAAAGGGTTTTTATCAGTTTTGATGTTGATCACGACGCAGGGACTAAAGAAATGTTGGCTGGACAAGCAGATCTTCCTGATAGCCCGTTCGACTTTACTGATGCTTCGGTAAAGGAACCTTTAACAGGTGACTGGAAGGAAAAAGTGCGGCACCGAATGGCCAACGTCGATGTCGTAATTGTTCTGTGTGGCGAACATACGCATACGGCAAGTGGCGTTGCAGACGAGGTAACAATAGCCCAAGATACGAAGACCCCATATTTTCTCTTATGGGCTTATGCAAATAAGAATTGCACAAAGCCCACATCAGCGAAGTCATCGGACAAGATTTATAAATGGACATGGCCAGGTCTTAAGTCCTTGATAGCAGGCGCAAGGTGACAGAAAAGAAATTATCCGATTATCTTTGGAACGCATTGCCAAAAAAAGATCAACACCTTGAATGCATTTTGTTTGAGCAGTATAAGCTTTATGTCGAGATGGCTGACAGAATTAGTAGTAGAAGAGATACAGCAAATGCTTTTTTCCTCACATTAAACAGTCTCGTTCTAGGAAGTAGTGCAGGCATTATTAGTAAAGGTATTTTGTTCGAACCTAAATGGCTTTTAGTTTTTCCATTCTTGGTACTATGTCTTCAGCTATATTTTTGGCGCCGATTGATCATTTCTTATAAACAACTTAATGGTGCTAAATTTCAAATAATTGGCGAACTTGAAAAAAGATTACCTGCCTCACCGTATGGACAAGCTGAATGGGTCTATCTATTGAAGGGAGGTAAAGATCGCAATGTCTACTGGCCATTGACACACTTGGAATCCAAAATACCTTGGATCTTCTTAATTGGATATGTGATTGCGCTTATTGCTCTAATTTCCTCACATTAAAAAGAATTTTTAAAATTTGAATGTCGCAATTTCCCTCAAATGCGATATTTCTAAGTTAATATGGAAAAAAATCAACTCAAACTAAAGAAAAAGGATGTTCAATGTTTTGCGCGTAAAAATCAATACGCTACACTGATGTTTTGCTCTGCAGCAGAGGATTATATTTCTTCCAGGTGTCTAATATTAAATAATTTGTTTACTGGATTCACCTTGATATCACAATCTGTTGAAAAATTGTTGAAGGCCGTTATTTTTCTGGAAACGGGTCAAAAAACAAATTCAAAAGGACTGGACAGACATAATCCTTATATTTTGAAAGAAGAACTGCAGGAGAAAGTGGACTACGGTTTGAATCAATTTGATGGTCTGCTTAAAAGGTTATACGGCCATTTTCAGGCGAGATATTTTGACAATAAAGACATGATTCGGAATATGAGCACAAAAGAGATCCGTGAAGTGGATGATTTGTGGATCTATTTATTGGAAAAAGCACCTTTCCCTCTGGAGGTGAAGTACCGTTTATCTTTTTTTGGATTTTTGTTTGACGAAGATGCCTTAAAGTTGGGCTATCGATATTGGGCCACGCATAACAATAAAGCCTTAATGGGCAAATTAAAGGAAATGGAACAAACGTATATGATGGTGAAAGATTTCATTTATTCTTAAACAATGTCACAAAATACCTAATTTGCGTCATTAACTACCAAGGAGATTTATGAGTGACAATGTTGATCGCACGAAACCAGTCGTTATTTTGCATGGTTATAGTGACCATTCCACGTCATTCCAACCTCTTGCCCGTTTTTTAAATGATAATGGATTTAAGGTTGTCGACCTTTGGCTCGCTGATTATTTGTCCATGTACGACGAGCTTACAATTCATGATTTAGGACAAGCTATGGGGAAGGCGCTCGATGACCAAAAAATTCCGCAACTGCCGAAAAGGTTTGATTTAATTGCCCATAGTACGGGCGGGCTTGTCGTTCGTTCCTATCTTTCGCATTATTTCTATGGAAATCCAGATCGATGTCCTATAGAGCATCTTCTTCTACTTGCTCCGGCTAATTTTGGGTCCCCACTTGCTACGCTTGGTAAATCAATGGTGGGCCGCCTTTTTAATGGTCGTGATTGGGATCATCTATTTCAGACAGGGACTCGCATCTTGCAGGCTTTAGAATTGGCGTCCCCAATAAGTTGGGAAATGGCACGCACCGATCTCTTTGATCCTCAAAACCCCTTGTTTAAGACCAAGAATATTTACACCACAATTCTTATTGGATCTGAATCATATGGTGGGCTAAAGGATGTAACTTATGAAAATGGATCGGATGGGACCGTCCGTGTTTCTGCGTCAAATTTGAATGCTCGTTATTATCAGTTGTACTTTCATCCGTTTAATGAACCTTTGCTCGAGGAGATTCCTCGCCAATATGACCCGATTGCTTTTGGAGTTTTGCGTGGCTTTAATCATGGAACTATTATTAATCCGTCCAATGCGAACAAAGATGCCGGTCCTTTAGGCGAAATAATTTTGAATAGCTTGCAAATCAATAGTGAACAGGCTTATCAAGATCATATTGGACAATTGGCGGATAGGACAAAAAACACATTTATTGCTGGCCAAGCTCAGTTTAATTCAAAAAATCAGTGGTACCATGAGTATCAAAACTTTACGGTGAGAGTGT
Organism: Candidatus Omnitrophota bacterium; assembly: GCA_903856085.1. Lineage (GTDB taxonomy): Bacteria > Omnitrophota > Omnitrophia > Omnitrophales > Aquincolibacteriaceae > Aquincolibacterium > Aquincolibacterium lacustre. The sequence continues at coordinate 170,173 of CAIOAT010000003.1, forward strand.
ACGATCAGTATCGTGAGATGATACCCGACTATTTCCTCGAGTTTTTCCAAAGAGATGACCCGCAAGAGAAAATTATGGAAAAAATTCATTCGGAGATTCTCGAAAAGGTGAGAGTTTACTCTGATGATGCCAGCCACAGGTCTTTTCTTTTTGATATTACGGATTTAAAAAAAGATGTTTTGGATAAGAAAGGGGAAATAGCTCTCAATATCTCTGTAGCTTCGCGAAGTAAACGAATTTCTTATTGCAATCCACAGAAGGCTCTTTTGATTGCTAATCAAAACGAAACCCAATTTATTACACCCAATTGACCTAGCCCCCGAAAACTGAGCCAGTTGTTGTGATAGACTTCTGGCAACAGAAAGGGGCAAAAAGATGGCGAGAAAAAGGCTTCAACCCGAGGAGATCATTCTTAAATTAAGAGAGGTCGAGATCCAGCAAGGTAAAGGGCTGGATTTGATCGCGGCGTGTCGCAATGTCGGGATCACAGACGCAACCTACTACCGCTGGCGCAAGCGATA
>CAIOAT010000004.1 GCA_903856085.1 Candidatus Omnitrophota bacterium
CTTGGCGCAGGGGATGCGGATGCCATCACGGTTGATAATGTTGCCGGTGTGGCTGGCGGTGCTGCATCGAATTTAACATTCAACACGACGGGAACGGCAGCCGTCACGGGAACGGTTGGAACGGATATCGGGACTTTGACGGTGACGAATTCCGGTGGCACGACCTTCGGGGGAGCTGTGGGCGGAGTCGGAGATCGCGTTGGGACCGTCGCGTTAACGGACACGACCGGCACAATTACTTTTGGTGGGAATCTTTATGCTACGAGCTTAACTGCTGCGAATGGAGCGGGTGGATACGGGGTGGCATTGAACGGCGGGACTACGGATATCACCAATGCGGTGGCTTTTAATAATACCGGTAACGTTGCTTTTGGTAATGGCGGGGATGCCTTGAATTTCGCGGCGGGTGTTACGCATACGGCGGGTACTAACACGATCAATGGCAATATCACTTCAACGAATGCTGCCATCAACTTGAACAATACTACGACCGTTGGCGGAGACAGCACCCTGGCCGCAGGCTCGGGTTTGATCACTCTCGGCGCGACAACCATAGCGGACAGCACGACCTTGACCTTGGGTATTGGCGGAACAGGCGGCGTGACGGTCGCCAGCATTGCCGGTACGGCAGGCGGTGTTCTGAACAGCTCTAACGTAACCTTCAACACATCCGGCGCCGTGAGTTCAGGGGCGGTGGGTACCGACATAGGGACACTGCTCATCACTAACTCCGGCGGCGCGACCTTCTCAAGCACCGTTGATGCAGCTACTATTACAATTGCTGGCAGCACTGCTGCTTCAACCGTCGCTTTTCAGGGCAATACCAATGCGACCAGCGGAATGTCCGCTGCTGCAGGGGCTTACAACGTGTCGATGACGGGTGGAACCAATACGATCGCTGGTGCGACAACCTTCGCGAATACCGGTTCACTCACCTTAGGTAATGGCGGGGATACTTTGAATTTTACGGGCGGTGTTACGCACACGGCCGGGGCTAATACGATCAATGGCAACATCAACGCGACGAATGCCGCTATCAACTTGGGGAACACTACGACCGTTGGCGGAGACAGCACCTTGGCCGCGGGCTCGGGTTTGATCACTCTCGGTGCTACTACCATAGCGGATAGCACGACCTTGACCTTGGGTACCGGTGGATCAGGAGGCGTGACGGTCGCCAGCATTGCCGGTACGGCAGGCGGTGTCCCGACCAGCTCTAACGTAACTTTCAATACTACCGGCGCCGTAAGTTCTGGGGCGATCGGCACTGACATTGGAGCCGTTACCATTTCGCAGTCCGGAGGAGCAGCTTTCAGCAGCACCGTCAATGCAAACACGGTTGCGATTGCAGACTCTGCGTTAAATGCGACGGTATCCTTTGCAGGGAATCTTACTGTGGCTACGGGTATGACTGTGGCTGCGGGGACTGCCGCCTATAATGTCTCGATCACCGGCACAAATAACTCTGTTGCTGGAACAACCACCTTTAATAACGCCGGCACATTGACCTTGGGCGATGCAGCAGGCGACACCACGATTTTTGTTGACGGGGTAAATGCAATAGCGCCGAGCGCTATTAATATCGCGGGAGCGGTTGCGGCAACGACCGGAGCCAGCGCGATCACCTTGGGGGATGCCAATACAGGAGTCACCGTGACGGCAAACGCAACCGTCGGCGGTGCCGCTACCGGTGCGATCACTATGGGCGCTGCGACATTAGCGGATGGCGCAAGATTGACGGTCGGCACAGCGACTGGCAATGCCATCAACCTGTCTTCCGTGCTCGGTAACGCGGGAGCGGGCGTTGAGACCCTGATCATCAACACGACCGGCATAGCCAATGTAAGTGGCGCTGTCGGCGCGACCGGTAATGCCCTTAACCAGTTGACGGTCACGCAATCGGGTGGGACCACCTTTGCAAGTACGGTGGATGCGAAAAATATATTGATCACTGATACCACGGATGCGACGACGGTGTCCTTTGCCGGCAACCTGAATGTAACGACCGGGATGACGGTAGCGAATGCCGGCGGTCTCAATGCCTACAACGTCTCCATTACGGGTCCTCTCAATGCCATCGCGGGTGATACGTTCTTCTTAAATAGCGGGATCACCACCCTGGGTGATCAAGCAAGCGATAGTTCAACTTTTGCTGGCGGGTTACAGGCAACAGCGGGCGCCGTTAGAATCGCCGGCACTGTTGCCACGACCAATACACAGATGGATCTTGGCGCTGTTACCATGACCGCTGATTCGACATTATCCAGCGGCACGGCTGCGATCAATGTGGCTTCCATGGGCGGTGATTTTAATCTCACTCTCCAGTCCGATGTAGCGGGGGCGACGGGGGCTGTGACCTTCACCGGGAACGTTGTTGCTAATGACCTGATCACTTTTGCGCGAGGTTATGCTGTCACCCTGCAGGGTCTCGCTAACGTTATCGATAGCGACACGAGCTTTTTGAATACCGGAATAACCACTATCGGTGATGGTGCAGCGGATAGCTCGACTTTTACCGGCGGGTTAGACGCGACAGCCGGTGCGGTGCACATTGCCGGAACTGTTGCCACCACGAACACGGATATGGATCTTGGCGCTGTGACGATGACAGCGGCGTCCACTTTGTCGAGCGGAACCGGGAATATTAATGTTGCCTCTGTGGCGAATGGCGCCAATCTGTTGACGGTGAATAACACGGGCGCGAGTATTGCGACGATCACCGGTGTCATCGGCAGCGGGAACGGCGGTTTGACCAAGAACGGGACGGGAACTCTGACGCTCAACGGTATCAACACCTACACCGGGGCAACAACGGTTAACCTGGGAACGTTGAATTTGAATCAAAATTTGACGACATCGCTTTTGAGTTTTGGAGGAGCCGGTACGGTGAATCTCTTGGGCGGTAAAAATATTTCAGGGGCCGTGACGACTTCTTCGGACGGAAACGGCACGTTGAATTTCCTCGGAGACTCCACGACGGGCGGCAACATCGGTGTTGCGGCTACAGGCGACCTTGCTGCGGTCAATATCCAGGACGGAACATTGACGATGAATCACGACATAGCGGCTTCGGTGGTGACCGTCGATTCCGTAGCCGGTGGCGGTTCGGGCACTTTGACGCTTACGGGGAACCGGACGATCACGGGGAACCTTACGCTCGCAAACTCGGGTGAAGTGAATGTCGGGATGAACACCTTGAATCTTGCCGGGACGCGTGTGTTTACAATGCCGGCTGGCACGACACTTAATGTGGCGATTAACGGTCCGACGTTTGGAAGCATTGATGCGAGAGTTGGGGGCGTTGGAGCTGCTGCTGTGATCAATGCAGGGAGTACAGTCAATGTTGAGGTTGGACCCCAACATATAGCAAGCGGGAGCACCTATACGATCGTTAACACCGGCGGAAGTGGTATCGGCGCCGCTCCAGGCACCATCACAGACAACAGCTATATGATCGATTTTACGGGAAGTGGCGCGACGGGCGATCTTGTTTTGACCGCGTTCCGGGGAGTCACATACGCCTCGGTATCGACGGACGCAAATACGCAGGCGGTCGGCAGAGTGCTTGACGAAATTTCTGCGCAAGGCGCGACGGGGGATATGTTAAACGTGTTGGTCTCACTGGACAGCATGAACTCGGCCTCGCAAATCGCGAGTTCAATCGCGACGATGCATCCGGATGTAAGCTCAGCAGCCATGCAGGGAACCCGGACGTTGAACAGTCATTTCCTGACGGCGATCAGCAACCGACTTGCCTTTTCGAGAAGCCAGTTCGCAAGGACCGGTATTTCGACGGGGGATATGTTCCAGGGCGCGGGATTCTGGATGCAGGGAATCGGCGGGCACGAAAGTCAGGGCCAGCGTGGCGGTATTCAGGGATACAGCGGCAACACGTTCGGGACCACGATTGGGGTTGATAAACTCCTGGGAGATCATATCCGCACAGGGCTTGCAGCGGGTTATGGTTTCGGGGCGATCGATGCCAAAACGCCTGGAAATCCGGGCACGACTATCAACAGCTGGCAGACGACGCTCTATGGCAGTTATGACTCGGTCAATCTGTGCAACGCCCGGCAGAGCCAGAGATATTCCCGGGAAGCAGTGCGCAATCAGGCGGAGAGACTCTGGTATGTGGATGGGATGCTGACTTTTTCGCAGAATAATTACAACAGCAGCCGTGAAATTTCCATTAGTCCTGAAACTCGCACCGCAAAGGCGGATCATGGCGCTCAGCAATATTCCACGAAGCTGGAAACGGGTTATACGCTTCTATTTGAGAAGACTAAAGACTTGGAAATCACACCTTTTGCATCTTTGGGTTATAACTATCTTTATATGAATAGGTATACCGAAAGCGGTGCAGATTCTCTCAATCTTCACGTGGCGGGGCAGGGATTTAATCAGCTCGAACAGGGGCTGGGCCTGAAGTTCGCTTATCCAATCGCCATGAAGGGCACGGGAACATTCATTCCGTCGATCAAGGGCGCATGGCTCTTTGATTATCTCGTCGACAAGTTTGCGACCTCGGCGTCCTTTGCCGGCGGCGGCTCTTCGTTCAACACCTATGGAGTGACACCCGCCCGGAATGCGTTCCTAGTGGGTTCGGAGGTCGCGTTCCTGAATCGTGGGAACATGACGCTCACTGGAAATTTTGATCTGGAATTCAGAGAAGCTTATACGGGTTTCACTTATTACCTCACGCTTCGTTTTGATTTCTAAGCGGATCGCGGGGAGCGGGAAGTCAGGGTCCGTTCCCATTCTTTAAAAGCAGGCAGTGTACGGGGGATCTCTTGTCACATCGTAAAAGTAGTTTTGCCATTCTTTTTCTGTCGGTCTCTATTTTCTTTTCAGGCTGTCTGACCGTTCCCACGACTCCCGAGCGGCTCACAACGGCGGATACCATTGCCGGCAAGGCGAATTTCAAGAGGGTTTGGCTTCGCACCCCGCCCTTCTTCCTGACCGTTTATGAAAAGATCCAAACTCCGGGTCAGCCGCTCCATGTCTATATCGAAGGGGACGGTTATGCTTGGGTGACACGTACTCGGATCTCCGGAGATCCAACGCCACGCCGTCCTTTAGCCTTGGAGCTCGCGGCGAAAGATCCGGCGGCTAATGTGGTCTATCTTGCGAGGCCCTGCCAGTACACGCCCAAGAAAGTAGATTATGCCTGTGATGATGCCTATTGGACGGACAAAAGATTTTCCGAGCCTGTTGTGAATTCCATGGACCAAGCGGTTGAATGGTTTAAGAAGAAAGCCCAAAGTCCGAGCGTGGATCTTATTGGTTATTCAGGGGGCGGTGCGGTGGCGGTACTTATCGCGGCGCGACGCCAAGATGTAAAAAGCCTCCGTACGGTCGCGGGGAATCTCGATCCTGCGGGGCTCAATGAGTATCATCGTGTGAGTCCTATGGATGAGAAGTCGCTTGATCCGATGGAAGTGGCCGGAAAGGTCGCCGCGATTCCCCAATATCATTTTATCGGGGGCGAGGATAAGGTCGTTCCGGCTTTGATCTCGGAAAACTTTTCAAAGAAAGCAACTCCAAGCGCCTGTGTTCATGTGATGAGAGTGGATGGCGCCGACCATGTGAACGGCTGGACTGAAAACTGGTCCCAGCTTTTGGCTCTCCCGCTTGATTGCTCTGTAAATAAAAAATAATTCAGGCTGAATAACCCGATCTTTAGACCGGTCCCCTTTTTTTCCGCTAGTCCCTCGGTAGATGGCATTGGGGTTTCATGCCGCGTTTCTCAAAGTATTGCTGGTGGTAATCCTCGGCTTTGTAGAACTCCTTGGCCGGCACGATCTCGGTGACGATCGGGCGTTTGAATGTTCCCGAACGATCCAATTTCTTTTTTAATGCCGCGGCGGTTTTTTCCTGTTCCGGAGAATTGTAAAAAACCGCAGAGCGATACTGATTTCCGATATCCGGGCCCTGGCGGTTCACCGTAGTCGGATCGTGAAGGTTCCAAAAAGCCTGCAGGAGCTTTTCGTAGGAAACTTTTGTGGGATCAAATTCGATTTGTACTGCCTCTGCGTGTCCCGTTGTGTGGGAACAAACCTGCTCATAGGTTGGATCCTTCCCATGGCCTCCTGTATAACCGACCGTAGTTTTCAGCACGCCCGGGATTTTCCGGAAGGCATATTCTACCCCCCAAAAGCATCCGGCCCCGAATGTCGCAACTTGAGTGCTTGGGGTCGGGGCGACGGTGGCGTTTTTTGTTTTTTGCTTGAACAGCGGCAGGTACTGGCCGTAGCCTTCTTTTTCAAGGTTCTCGACAGGGATGAAACGGAGTGAAGCGGAATTGATGCAATAGCGAAGTCCCGTGGGCTGGGGGCCGTCGGGAAACACATGGCCGAGATGCGAATCTCCTATTTTTGAGCGGGCTTCAGTGCGGGCCATGCCAAGGGTCGTATCCGTTTTTTCGATAACACTGGCCTTGTCGATCGGGCGCGTGAAGCTGGGCCAGCCGGTCCCGGAATCAAATTTATCCGCGGAACTAAAAAGTATTTCGCCCGTGATACGATCCACATAGATCCCGGGTTTTTTGTTGTCCCAGTATTCGTTCCGGAATGGGGCCTCGGTGCCGTTTTTCCGCATGACCGCATATTGTTCAGGAGTGAGGAGTTTCTTGAGTTCGGCATCGCTTGTTGGAAGGGTACATTGGGTCCCTCTCGAGACGGCCTGTTTCTTGGGTTTTTCAGCCATCGCTAATCCCTCCGTTGTCGCATGGAAGATCATTCCAGCCGTTAATAAGGCAATGAATAGCCATAATGATTGCTTGGACATGGCGTCATTATAGCATTCCCAATGGACTAATAGGATGAGGTGATGCGGAAAAGCGGTGCTCGGACGTCTCTTTTATCAAAGAGTTCTAATGAGAGAAAGCTAGGGAGCCGGGGTCCTGGAAACTTCTTTTTTCATCGCGAAGAAGAAGGGCAGCGAGGCGAGTTCCAGGGCTGCAACGCTGATCATGAGCGTAGGAAGCGAGTGATCGTAAAGGAATCCCATGGCGACTCCGCCCACAAGCATTGCGAAGCCATAAGCAACATTCAGGATGCCGTAGCCGGTGCCGCGTTTTTTAAGAGGCGTAATGTCCGCGATCGCGGATTTCATGATGGTCTCATGCCCGGCCATGACGATTCCCCAGAGGATGATGCTTACGATGACGATCCAAGCCGTGGTGGTGAAGCAAAGGAACGGGATTACGGCCGAAAGCACCGGAATCATGAGAAGCGTTCCGATGCCGGCCCATTCGTGTTTCTGTTTTTCTTTCATCCGGTCGTAGAGCTTGCCGATCACAAGCGCCGCGGCGCCGTCGACGCCCATGGCCACCGCATAAAAAAGCGGGATCTGGGCGTCCGAGAGAATGTGTTGAGACTTGAAATGATAGGCCATCAGGACAAAGCTCACAAAGCCCGCAGTTGCGAAGAAACTGAACGCCGTGTAGAGCCAGAAGATCTTCGGGAGTTTCTCGGATTCGTTTTTTACGACAGCAGTCTCGAGCGTTTCAGGGTTCGGGGTCTTCCAATAAGCAAAAAGGACGCAGGCCATCAGAAAAAAGAACGGTAGCCAAAGCAGATGATAGCCCGCCTGATAATCCCGCAGGCCTTTGTCGGCTTGAACGGTTCCCATGAACGCGACGGTGAAAAGGAGCGGTCCGATGATCGCGCCGATCTGGTCCATAGCTTCATTCAGTCCGAATCCGAATCCCGTGCCGACCTGTTTGGTTGCCTGAGAGAGGATCGTGTCTTTGGCGGGACTCCGCAAAGCTTTACCGATCCGTTCCATGACGATCAAGAGTGCGGCGATCTTCCAGAAACCGGTGAGGGCCAGGAGAGGCACGCTGATGAGCATGGCATAGCCCGCGATGGTGAAAAACCAGTACGACTTCGTCTTATCAGAAAAATATCCGGAGAGTAGGCGAATACCGTAGCCCATGAATTCTCCAAGACCGGCGATGAACCCGACCGTGAGGGCATTAGCGCCCAGCACTTTAAGGTAAGGTCCATTGACGCTGCGCGCCCCTTCGTAAATGATGTCTCCGAAAAGACTTACGAGGCCGAAGAGCAAGATGAGGCGAAAGGCTTTTCTTTTATTTTGATCCATATCCGTGAAGCTTACTGATTTTCGATGAGAAATCAAATACAATGTGCGGTGCTTAGTGCTGCGGGCCCCGCACCACGCCTCATGGATGTGGCCCTCAAACAGGACGCCATAATGAAAAATAATTTTCTAAAAAATTACTCCTTCTCACTCATATTGCTTGTCTCCATCGCTCTTGGCGCGGGGTTGGGGATTCTCTTTAAAGAAAAGATCGCGGTCGTAAAGCCATTAGGGGATATTTTCCTGAACTTGCTTTTCACGGCCGTGGTACCGCTTGTCTTTTTTTCGATCTCGTCGGCGATCGCCGAAATGTCCGATCTTCACCGCCTTGGAAAGATCATGGGCTGGATGGTTCTTATTTTTGTTGCGACGGGCACTCTTTCGTCTTTGCTCATGGTCTTGGGAGTGACGATTTTTCCACCCGTCATGGCAAGTCATCCTATGCTGAGCCTACCGGTTGAGGTCACGCAGACAAAGACTTTCGCGGATATCCTCAAGGCCTTTACAGTGCCGGATTTCGCCCATCTTCTCTCCAAGCAAAACATGCTCGCTCTGATCGTGTTCGCGATGTTCGTGGGGCTTGCGGCATCGCTTGCTAAAGAAGACGGAAAACCGTTCGTGAGTTTTCTCGTGTCCGCGAATAAAGTCATGATGAAAGTGATCCATCTCATTATGTTTTGCGCGCCGGTCGGCCTGGGCGCGTACTTCGCGTATCTGGTGGGGACGCTTGGGGCCGATCTCTTGGGTTCCTACCTGCGCGTTGTTGCTGTTTATTATCCGCTCGCGATCCTTTATTTTTTTATCGGGTTTTCAATCTACGCGTTCCTTGCCGGCGGTCGCGAGGGGTTCAAACGGTTCTGGGGGAATATTCTCGCTCCGGCCCTGACCGCTTGGGGCACCGGGAGCAGTATCGCGACGATCCCCGCGAACCTTGAGGCCGCGGACAAGATCGGTGTACCCCAGGACATCAGCCGGATCGTGATCCCGATCGGCGCTACGATCCACATGGATGGAACCTGTATGTCTGCTATTTTAAAGATATCGCTTCTTTTCGCCTTCTTTGGAATGCCTTTTTCCGGCGTTGGCACGATCGTGACGGCCGTCGGCATCGCGATCCTTTCCGGCATGGTGATGAGCGGTATCCCCGGAGGGGGATTCTTGGGCGAACTTTTGATCGTGACGCTTTACGGTTTTCCCGTGGAGGCATTGCCGCTTATTTCTATGGTGGGGACTTTAGTGGATCCTCCCGCCACCATGGTCAATTCCACCGGCGACACCGTGGTCTCCATGCTTCTTGCGCGGATCCTTAGACCGAAATAGTGAATTCATTCAGCGCAAAATCTGGCACTCGATTTGAAAACCAGGTTTGAATTAGGGGTTTGTTAGGTTTTTTCTCTCGCGACGGTAGGGACGGATATGGGGGGCCGTGGAACTTGCGGGAGCCCAAGGACCTCGCGGGCGCGATTCAAAGCGTCATCAATATTCCCAAATATATTATCCTCTCCGATCTCCTCCAAAAGTCCCGAACGTTCCATCGCGATCAAGGGCTGAGCGTGAAGGTCCGCAATAATGAGAGCGATACCGTTCTTTTTGAAGGTCTTATGCGCCTCGGTCAGCGTGTGGAGTCCCGTCGCGTCGAGAGCGAGGACGTTCCGCATGCGGATGATACGGACTTTGGATTTTACGCCGATATCGTTCATCGCCTCCATGAATTTGTAAGAGGCGCCGAAAAAGAACGGTCCGTTGATCTCATAAACGTCCGTTTTGGGCGGGACTTTGCGCTTGCTCAGCGCGTTCGGGTCGTCCGGCTCGTCTTCATCGTTCAGTTCTTTCGTGATGAGGCCCACGTTCGTTACAAGCGCCATGCGTCGCATGAAAAGGAGCATCGCGAGGAAAAGTCCCGCCTGGATCGCCACGGTAAGATCGACAAAGACTGTTAGAAGAAAAGTAGCCAAGAGCACTGCGACATCGCTTTTGGGGCTTTTGAGGATCATCGCAAAGGACCGGCGTTCGCTCATGTTGTACGCTACCACGATCAGAATCGCCGCAAGGCAGGAGAGTGGTACCCATGCGATCCATTTCCCAAGAAAGAACATGATCGTGAAAAGCACTAAGGCATGAATAATGCCTGCGACCGGAGTGCGGCCTCCGTTATGAACATTCGTCGCGGTGCGTGCGATCGCGCCGGTGGCCGGAATGCCGCCAAAAAGCGGGGAGGCGATATTCGCAAGTCCTTGGGCCACGAGCTCCATGTTCGGCCGGTGTTTTCCACCGATCATGCCGTCAGCCACAACCGCAGAAAGAAGCGATTCCATGCCGGCAAGTACGGCGATCGTCATGGCGCTTGGCAAAAGCAGGCCGAGGGTCTTCCAGTGGATCGCGGGAAATGCCGGATGCGGCAGGAAATTCGGGATCTCCCCGAAACGGCTGCCGATGGTTTCTACGGGGATACGGAAAAAATGCGTGATCACGGTGGTGACAACGATTGCGACGAGAGCCGCGGGAATACGGCCCGATATTTTTTTCCAGAGGACAAGGATGGCGAGGGAGAAAAGGCCGATACCGAGCGCGAAATAGTCGAGCGTGTGGAATGCGTTCGCATAAGCGCCCCATTTTTCTACAAAAGGGGCGGGGACGGTGTACATCGTCAGGCCAAGGAAATCCCGGATCTGTGAGGAAAAAATAATGACCGCAATACCGCTTGTGAAGCCGACGATGACCGGATAAGGGATGAATTTGATGATGGAGCCGAAACGGAACACTCCCATGATCACGAGGATCACACCGCCCATGACCGTGGCGACAAGGAGGCCGTCCATGCCGAATTTCTGGAGGATGCTGTAGACAATGACGACGAAGGCGCCGGTCGGTCCGCCAATCTGGACCCGGCTGCCGCCAAGGCCTGAGATGATAAGACCGGCAATAATGGCCGTGACGAGGCCTTTGTCGGGGGAGACGCCAGAAGCGATGGCAAACGCGATTGCCAGAGGGAAGGCAACGACGCCTACGATAATTCCCGCGACGCCGTCGGCGCGGAACTGGGCCCAGGAATAATTTTTAAGCGTGGTGAAAAGCTTCGGTTTCAACATCGTGAGTCCTTTCATGAAAATAATTTAGGAAAACGGACACCTGTTTATCGACAAAAAGTGGAAGGAACTTCAATGGTGACGCGAGTCGAGTCCGGGTCGGCTTGTCTTATTCCTGCGTGACTTATGGATGCTGACGTGTGCCGATCTGTTAAGCAGCGGGGGGCGCTGCAAAGGAGATGAGGTGCTCAACCAACTTCTTTCCAGATGTCTCCCCGGCGACCAATTTTGACGGCGTTTATGATTTTAATCTTGAGCACGATGAACTTTTCGCCCATCTCCAGCTCGTAATGGCCGTGATTTTTTCCGCTCCGGACACCTTCGAGGACCCGGTTTGTGGCCATCTTGATCAGTTTTCTATCCCATTCTTTGAGGATCGTTGCAAAAATTTTTCCTTCCCCGATCATTTTTGCCGTACCGTTCAGCCGGTAGGCTTCTAGGCTGTCCATGTCCATGAAAGAGACCGAGACCCTCGGATTTTCCTTGAGGTTCGTTACTGTTTTTCCGAGGACGTAGTCGATGAGGTAAATGAAATCGCCCTTGGCGCGGAAGAAGAATTTCGGGGCGGTATTCGGCTGTCCGTCCAGGGTCGCTGTGGCGACTGAGACGAATTGCCGTTTTTCAAGAAGCTCCGCTATTTTATCTGTGATCGTGGGCATAAGAATCCTCGGGTCTTGCTTATTATACCTCAATTCCGCCTAAAGGTTGCAAGACTCATGCCAATTAGCGCACAGCGGAAGGCATACGGTGTTTTTTCCTTCTAGTTTCGCCCTACAAGTTGCTTGCTCTTAGAAAGAGAATTGATTATAACGCAACCATGCGCGGTCTCTACATTCACATACCCTTTTGCCAAACCCGATGCCATTACTGCAATTTTGTAACGGCGGCCGGGTGTTCACCGGATATTCGCCGCAAGTTTTTTGAGGCCCTCTCCTTGGAAATCAAGGAGACGCGTGAGCGTTTCGGCCGGCTCTCATTTGACACGCTTTATCTCGGCGGCGGAACGCCTTCCTGTCTCGAGATTCAGGAGGTAGAAAGCCTCCTCTCGGAAGTTCATAAAGCATTCGAGTTTGAGGATGCATGTGAATTTACCTTCGAATTCAATCCGGGAGATAGCGATGAGACGAAGTTGAAAGCGCTCTATGCTGTAAGAGTGAACCGCATCAGCCTAGGCTGTCAGGCGTTCCAGGATAATCTGCTTCGGCGGATCGGCCGGCGGCATACAGTGCGGGATATCGCGGAAACAGTTTCAAAAATAAGACGAGCCGGGATCGTCAATATCAGCTTCGATCTCATGCTGCGTTTACCGGGTCAGACCGTCGAGGATTTCCGCGATTCCGTGCGGCAGTGTATCGAACTCGAAGCTTCGCAAGTGTCTCTCTACGATCTCGAAGTCCATGAAGAAACTCCGTTTGGCCAATTTCAAAAAGAGGGAAAGTTGGATCTCCCGGAAGAAGAAGTCCATGCCCGGATGTACGAAAGCGCGATCGAGATGCTCATCAGTGCGGGTTATGAGCACTATGAGATCTTCAATTTCTCAAGACCGGGGTTGGCGTCACGGCACAACCTTATCTATTGGCACAATCAGGAATACCTTGGGCTCGGCCCCGGGGCTTTTTCTTATCTGGGCGGGATCCGGTATCAATTTGCCACGGATCTCGAGCGTTATCTCGAAAAATGCACGCTCGGAAATTGGAAAAATGATGTGGAGGATCGATTGTCGGAAGAGGAAAAAGAAACCGAGACTTTGGTGACAGGGCTCCGGCTTCGCGACGGCATCGCCCCTGAGGCCTTTGTGAAGATCTACGGGTCGTTAAAAGATCGTCTGGAAACACTTTGCTCAGAGGGATTCATGGAAAGATCCGGAAAGAATATCCGGCTGACGGTCCGCGGGAAATTCCTCGCCGAGGATGTTTTTGCTTTTTTGGTTCAGCGCTGATCCTCATTCATGAAAATCATAAGTCAGCACAGCCCAATGCCCTTCGATTTCAGTGAAGTCGAAAGCGGGACGGAAAGACGCACCTGTTCAAACAACGCATTTATGATAAAGTAGTGCATCTCGAATTAATGTTTCTTTTAAAACCCAGCACACAAGGAGATCCAACATGAAGAATCTCAACAAGATCCTCATCGGGACGGTCTTTTTTTCTTTAGCGGTAGCGTTTTGCGCTTATGCCGAAGAGATGAAGATGCCGGTGAACGTTCCGGCCTCTGCGTTCGCGACCCCAGCGGTTCAGGCGCCGGTTGAAAAAACCACGCTCGATAATCTTCAGACCGCGTTCAACGGTGAAAGCAATGCCAACGCGCGCTATCTCGTCTTCGCCAAAAAGGCTGATGAGGAAGGTTATGGAAGAGCCGCGAGTCTTTTCAGGGCTGCTGCCCGCGCCGAACAAGTTCATTTTGAACGGCATGCCAAAGTGATCAAAGAACTCGGAGGCGTTCCCACGGCGAATATCGAAACGCCGGTCGTAAAAAGCACGCAGGAGAATCTTAAGGCGGCAATGGAAGGCGAGATCTACGAGAGCACGGTCATGTACCCGGAATTTCTGGCCAAAGCAGAAAAGGACAATATCAAGGGCGCGAGCGACGCTTTTGAGGATGCCGGGAGGGCGGAAGGCGTTCATGCCAGCTTGTATAAACAGGCCCTGGGGAATTTGAAGGGGTGGAAGGGTGGGAATAAAGATTTTTATGTCTGCCCGTTCTGCGGGAACGTGGTCGAAAAAGCTCTGTTCAAGGTGTGCCCTCTCTGTGGGGAAAGCAGGAAAAATTTCATAACAGTCCAATAGAGTTCTCAAAAGCAGTGTCGTAAAAAGGGGACAGTTCCTGCTCAAAGGACTGTCCCTTTTGCTATGGCCCCTCGTTTTTTATTTGCGCAAAAAAATGAAACTGGATATCAGGTGAAAATGTGCATCGAAGACATTTAGGCAATGCCATGTACGACTCTCTTCATCGCTTGTATTCGAAGGCGCTCCCTTTAAGCCTTAGAATCAGGATCCGAAAACTTCTAGCGGGAGATCGAGCCGCTTTACCGGAAGACAGCATTGATTATCAGTCTGCATTACCGGAAAGCAGACGCGAATACAAATCCACATGGAATGTTTTAGCGCAGACCCTTCGGCAGGCCACTTTGCACGTCATCGGGGATGTGGGAGAAAACGAAATACAGGCGAATGCGGAAGATACCCGGAGGGTTTTGGAAGCGAGCGTTGGCATTAAATTTGATGATGTTATTCTCGAGATCGGATGCGGGATCGGCCGTGCGGGACAGGTCTTAGCGCCTCTTTGCAAACAATGGATCGGTTGTGATGTGTCCGGCAATATGCTTCAGCATGCCAAAAACCGTCTGGAGACTTTTAAGAATATAAAATTAATCGAGATATCAGGCTTCGATCTATCTCCGGTCCCTGACGCTTCAGTGGACCTCGTTTATTGCACGGTGGTATTTATGCATTTAGATGAATGGGACCGCTACAACTACATTCTGGAGGCCTACCGCGTGCTTCGTCCCGGCGGCCGGATCTTTGTGGATAATTTCAATCTATGCTCGACTGAGGGATGGAACGTGTTTGAGAATCACCGGAAGACTTTTCCGCGTTATCGTCCGCCCCACATTAGTAAATCATCAACTCCCCAGGAGATCGAAGTGTATCTGTGGAGAGCGGGATTTCAGCAAATAAGCATTCAGGCGCAAGGAATGTACGTGCGTGGCTTTGGGATCAAATAAACGCTTTCGAGAAATTTTTATTCTTACAACACGCCCCAAGGCGTCTACTTCTTAGCTTTCCCCTGGTTCGCTACCGCATCCATCGCGGCTTTGATCTTTTCTGGATCGCCGAGATAATAATGTTTGATGGGCTTGAGGTTCTTATCAAGCTCGTAGACAAGCGGGATGCCGGTGGGGATATTCATTCCAAGGATCTCTTCTTCGGAGATATTGTCCAAATATTTCACCAGCGCGCGAAGGCTGTTGCCGTGCGCGGCGATGAGAACTTTTTTCCCGTTCCTGATCATCGGCGAGACCACGTCATGCCAGAAGGGTAGAACACGCGCAACCGTGTCTTTCAGGCATTCGGTGAGAGGAAGAGCACTTTTCCTGAAACTTTGATAGCGCGGATCTTTGGCTGGATTTCTCGGATCGCTTTCCTCAAGCGCCGGCGGCGGGACATCATAACTTCGGCGCCAGATCTTGACCTGGTCTTCGCCATACTTAGCCGCGGTTTCGGATTTATTGAGCCCCTGAAGGGAACCGTAATGGCGTTCGTTCAGACGCCAGTCACGGATGACCGGGATCCACATGAGGTCCATCTGATCGAGCACGATCCAAAGGGTCCGGATCGCGCGCTTGAGGACCGAGGTGAACGCGATGTCGAATACGTAGCCTTCTTTTTTAAGGAGCTGACCGCCATCTTTGGCTTCTCCGAGGCCCTTTTCCGAAAGGTCCACATCAAACCATCCGGTGAACCGGTTTTCCTTGTTCCAAATGCTTTCTCCGTGACGGATCAAAACGAGTTTATACATGAGGGATATCTCCTGATCATTAGATTGATGAATGGCGAACTGCCGCTAAGGGGGAAATATATCAGCTAAGGGCCTCAAAGCAAAGGCTAAAAACACTCATTGACCCTAAGCCCGCAATCTTTATAATTAGCACCTCCAAAAGCAATATTTAACAAGTCATTCCCCTGTAGCTCAGCTGGTAGAGCATGCGGCTGTTAACCGCAGTGTCCCTGGTTCGATCCCAGGCGGGGGAGTTTTTTTCAAAAAGGCGTTGTCGCATAATGCGATAGCGCCTTTTTTGTTTAGCGCTATGATTCATTAGCGGTTGAAAAAAAGTTTGTTTTTATTGTTATCGTAGCTGTGGCGATGGTTTACAATTATTAATTTATAGGTTTACAATTAGTTTCCAATCGTGTACCCTTTTCTTATGAATACTAAAGACAAAATACTTCTGGCTGTGCAAAAAAAAGGATCTGTTCGGGCCGCCGAGGTGGTTCGTTTTGCTGGAATTTCCCGGCAGGCTGCTGCGAAGCACCTGCGGGAGCTCGTTGCGTCTAAACGACTCTTAAAGGAGGGGTCCACCCGCAGCGCCTGTTATATTCCCTTTAATCTTAGAAAAGCGGCTTCTCTTGAGATTCCGGCTGCGGTTTTTGTATACAATCTTCGCGGCCTTGAAGAAGATCGCATTTATGAACAATTGGCGCTTAAGATAAATTTAAAAAAGAAATTGTCACCTGAGGCGTATAAAATCGTTCAGTATGCTTTTACGGAAATGTTGAACAATGCCATCGACCATTCTAAAGCCTCTAAGGTCAGGATCGAAGTCCGATTGGACGGAGGGATTCTCACTTTCATGGTCTCAGATCGGGGGATTGGGGCTTTTGAGAGTATCCGTAAGAAATTCAGAATGAAGAACGCCTTTGAAGCCGCGGAGCATCTGTTGAAGGGGAAACAAACAACGGCTCCGGAACGTCATTCGGGACAGGGTATTTTCTTCACTTCTCGCATTGCGGATCATTTTGTGCTGGAAAGCAGAGCCTTGCGACTGGATGTTGATAATCTAATCCAGGATGTTGCTTTGTTGGATATAAAACCAATCCAAGGAACGAAGGTCGTCTTTTCTCTGCGCCAGAGGTGCCGCAAGGATCTCAAAAAACTTTTTGATGCTTATACCAATGCTGATCTTGTTTTTGATAAAACCGAAGTCAAGATCCGGTTATCTAAAGCATCGGGAGAATATGTTTCCCGCTCTGAAGCGCGCCGGCTTTTATTCGGTTTAGAAAAATTCAAGCGAATCACGTTAGACTTTGACAAAGTTCAAGGGGTCGGGCAAGGTTTTGCGGATGAAGTTTTTCGGGTCTTTGCCAAACGTTATCCGGGTATTAATTTGGAACCCCTTTGCATGTCGCCTAGCGTAGCCTTTGCCGTTAACCGTGCCCGGCGGGAAGGTTTGCAGTAGGGAATAGAGGAGTTTACAATTAGTTTCCGAAAGGGAGTTCGAACCCTTTCATCAGAATCTTAAAGATTTCTACTTCTCCCGAGGTCAAAAGCCAGTTGCGAAAGTCCCCCAGGAAGGGGAGAAATTGCCAAAAAGGCGTTGCCGTAGCATAATACGGCAGCGCCTTTTTTTTGAAACAAGCACTTTTTGAGCTCATGGCAGGCCCCAATCATTTTTTATAATTCCAAGGAAATATGTCCCCACTCAAGAAAAGCATTATCGGGTTTTTTGTTTTCGTTCTTCTGGCAGATGTGATTATAGCGGTCTGGTTTCTTGCTCATGATCTAAAGAGTCAATTCCCGGAGCTTAATTTTTCAAGAGCAACGGTTGGAGTGGCTTCATGGTACAGTAAAAGGGATAAAAATATTAACCTCAAGACGGCGAGCGGCGAAAAGTTTGATGACAGAAAAATGACCTGCGCCTCCTGGGATTATCCTTTTGGAAAAAGACTTGTAGTAATCAATGCTCTGACCGGGAAATGGGTGGTTTGCCGAGTCAATGATCGTGGCCCGAATAAACGTCTTTTTCGGAAAGTGGACCTGACTTGTGCTGCATTTAAAAAAATCGCAAATCCAGACAGCGGGTTAATTGTCGTTACCGTTATTCCTTTCGACAAATTGAAGGTTGGATCAACATAGTGTGAGCTTGCCCATTTTAAATACCACTCTAAATCTAAGATTTGAGGGATTTTGGTTTAAGTAATATCAAGCGAGAGCTCCTTCGCCAGGAGCTTGAGTGTTTCCAAATAGAGACAGGCGTTATCTTTCCGATGATTAAAGGTTCGAAGGTCACGGAGGGGTAACGCCTTTTTTATTTTCCTTCGATCACTTCTGCAGCTTTCTCCACACATCCGACGCATGGGAGCTTTTTTAGGGCTTTGATTTCGCGGCATTTCAGAGAGCCGGCCGAGGAATGGAGTTGTTCCATGCTCTCCCTAGAACGGTGTGGGAAATGATGGTCCAAGATGCACTTCGCTGCGTAAAACGCGCCGCAATATCCTTCAGGAGCCATTCCTCCGCCGCAGGCCGAAAGCAACACTGTGGTTTTTTCTTCCAGAGGGAACTGTTCCCGGAACGTTTCCGAGACGGATTGGGCGCAATTGAGCCTGCGGGGGCCCTTCTTTCCCAAAAAATAAGCTTTAGCAGTTTCCTTCATTTTTAGAATCTTTCTTGAGGTTTAGTGGCAGCCATGTTGAACGCAGGCGTTCTCGATTGTGAGTTCCTGAAGGCCACCCTTTGAGAACTGCTGCAAGATAGCCTCAACAGTCCCAGGGACAGCGCGGTAGACTTTGATCCCGCCTTCGTTCAGCTTCTGGACAGCCCTGGCTCCCATGCCTCCGGTGACGACTGCATCGATTTCTTTTCCGACGAGAGCGCTCATGGGCTGGCACATGCCGTGGGAGTGATGCTGGTTCGCGTTGTCGATAATTTCCACAGTGCTTTTCTCGGTATCACAAAGAGTGAAATAAGGCGCGCTTCCGAAGTGCTCGTAAACTTGCGCGGACTTTCCGTCTTGAGTTGTGGTGGGGATGCAGATCTTCATGAATTCCTCCTTTGCGCTACGAAAATTTGGTGGCATGGGTGGCGATAGCTTTTGACGTTGAAATGATGTGCAAGAAGATGCTTTTTTATGTCTCCAAAGGGGATTTTCGGTGTTTCGTGTCTCTTCCCCTCACTTTTATGAACAAGGTCCATGATCCGCATGCCGTTTTGGTTCAAATCCGCGATCGTTAGAGTTTTCCGGGTTACGCGCATCATCTCTCGAAGGCAGCGGAGCGGGTTTTTAGTGTGATGGAAAAAATCCACGGAGATCACATGATCGAAACTCAAACTCTGAAACCGCAGTTTTTCGGCGTTCATCTTTCGGATGATGACGCGCTGGTTCAACCGAAGTGCGGCCAGGTGAGTTTTTGCGACCTTGAGAGTTTTCGGATCAAGATCGATGGAGACAGCTTTCAAACCTTTTTTCGCGATGAGCGCGGTTTGATGACCCTTGCCGGTTCCAATCTCCAGCACCGAGCCATTCCGGATTCCTGATCTTTTCCAAATGTAATTTCTTGAAGCGGGAAGATCATAGCCGTATTGCTTGAACTCACGAAGTCGTTTCTGAAGAGATGAAAGAACGAGATCCATTGGGCATCCTCAGTGTTAGGCTTGGGAAATCGCTTGGGTCGGGCAGGACGCGACGCAGGTTCCGCAGTCAATGCATTGTTCGTTAGCTACTGCCTTGCCGTCAATGATCCTGACCCCGTCTACCGGGCAGATTTCTTTGCAGGTCCCACACCCGCTGCACAGCTTGCTGTCAATTTTGATCATGTTTTTTCTCCTCCAGGGTTTTGACTCCCGGATATCTTTAGGGCTTTGCCGTTTACAAGGGCATCCGCGATCTTTTTGCGGGCGGATCCGACGATGTTGCCGAAAGTCTGCCGTGAAACGGCCATTTTTTTTGCCGCATCTTCCTGGTATAAGCCCTCCAGATCCGCGAGGCGGACGGCCTCAAATTCATCCAGCGTGAGACCAATCTCCTGCAACTCTGATAAGGGGATGCCCCGAGGCTTGAAATAGTTCGCGTCAGGCTTACAGCGCACTCGGCGGCACTTAAATGGTCGTGGCATGGTCCGCATCGAAGGTTATTAGCATATGCCAATAATAGTCTTAAGGAGCTTTCTTGTCAATGTTTCAGGTCGATAGAAGAGAGGTGTTTATGTGAGGGCGAGCGGTAATACCTTTGTCAGGATCTTGACGATTTCCATCGCGCCCGGACGCATGAGCCTGTTGTCCTTGCATCCGACATGCAAGGACTGCTTCGGCGAGATCTTGATGATCTTGTTGGTGGTGGAGTTTTTTAGGTGTAATAAACAAAAGGAGTTGCGTTGTACTGTGGCGCTCCTTTTTTGTGGGATGTCGCAATGCGTCTAAAAAGGGAAATGGAATTTACGCCGCTTGTTTTTTTATATTTTTGTACTATAAGTATATCTATGTCAGAACATCAGGAATCTTCCAAGCTCCTTCGAACTTCCCCCCGAGTACTTTGGGCTATTTTATGGATCATGCTATTGGTTTGGGGTGGGTGCTGGTTTTTTCAGAATTATGGAAAATTCTGGGTTCATCGTATCGCGCCGAAGCTTTTTAAACCCAAGATCGTTTTTGTGATCGATGATATTGGCGAACACGAAAAATTCAAGAATGAATTGGCTAAGCTTGGTTCCAAAGTGACCTATGCCATCCTTCCGCTTCGCGATTTTTCCATGTATTTTAATGCGCAGGGAAAACGCATGCATGCGGATGTTATCCTTCACCTGCCGCTCGAAACGGTGCATGCAGACCAATTTCCGGGCCAGGGTCTGATCACGGGAGAAATGAGTGACGATGAGATTTTAAGCGGGCTGAAACGGGATCTGGCTTCTGTCCCCGGTCATGTCGGCGTCAATAATCACATGGGTTCCAAAGGAACTTCGGACCGGCATTTAATGACTATTATCCTGCAGGAGCTGAAACGAGAGAAGCTATTCTTTTTTGACAGCCACTCTACTTCAAAATCAGTTGCCCCGGAAATTTGTCATGCGATAGGGCTGCCATTTTTGAAGTGCGGCATTTTTCTCGATAATGACAATTCAGTCAAGGCCGTGAAGGCCCAGCTCGTGGAGTTGCGAAGGATTGCCCGGGATCAAGGCACCGCAGTCGCTATCGGACATTACAGGAAGAACACGCTGGATGTCCTGGCCGAAGAGATCCCTCAGCTTGAAAAAGAAGGGTTTGAGATCATTTCCCTCAGAAACGTGTTGAAAATCCAGACCGACTAGGGCGACTTGTCGTGAAATGTGCCGCGCGGCAATCCATGGGTTTGCAGAGTCCGTTCCTGTAAGATGGAGTTGGCGGCGCGCCCGGAGCATTGCCGGAGCTTTCCTGCATGCGGGGGAGTTTTTATTAATAGAGAGGCGTAACTTAGAAATGAGGATGAAAAATGAAAGAACTTAAAGAGCTGGTAAAATTTCTTCTGGGGTTCATGCCGTGGCTTTTGTTTCTTTTTTTGTCCGGCTCTACGTTAGCCAGCCTGGAAAGATCTATTATTGTCTCTCTTTTAGCCAGCGTGATCTTTAATTTTGGAGAATTGCGGAAAGGTTTTATCCTGCAATGGGGAACCCTGCTTTTCTTTAGCGTGTGCGCAATCGCTGTTAATTTCAGCCACTCGATGTTCGTTGCAAAGAATATGGGAATCATTTCCAACGGATTTCTCGCAGGTGTCATCTGGGGGACGATTTTTATCGGGAAGCCTTTTACCCTGCAATACGCGATGGCTGATCTACCGAAGGAACGGTGGTGTGACCCAGCGCTTATACAGAGCTGTCGGTTTATTGCAATTATTTGGGCAGTGCTGTTGACTCTTTCCGCGCTCATAGCGTATTTCAGAGTTTTAAACCCAACGCTATGCCCCGACTGGGTTTATTTTGTTATCAGCATGGGGGTGATGTTAGGAGGGACAATCTTCACATCTTTATATAAAAAATATAAGCGAAGCCAATACCGTCCTACCGAGTAATGAAGCAGCTTGCGAAATCATAGCTAGTTCCTCGCAAGGCTTCTCCGCTTTCTCACTCACCAGTCGGCGGTGAAAGGACGTCTGCTATAACTCAATACAGGATCTACAGTTACAGCGAGCGAAAGCCCGAAGGCATTGTGCCCCCTTTTTATTTTTGCAATAGGGACCTTTTCATATTCTGGAATTGTCTAAGTTATTACAAGGTGAACCGTTTTGGGATACAATGAAAAATGCTTTTCTGATAATAATTGTCTCAAATGCAATTAACAACTAAGAGATGAGAAGGAGACGCAAAGATGTTTAAAAAAATTCTGGCTGTGATTTTAACCATTGCTTGTTTTTTACAACCCTCTTTGGCATTTGCCCAAGGCGAACATGGCGGCCCCGGCGGGCCTGGTGGACGTGGAGGACATGGAGGGTATGAAAGACATGGGGGTGGATCTTCCGCATTAGGAATTGTTGCTCTTTCGGTTGCGGGAGCATCGTTGCTTTATAGCGCAGGCATGTTTTACAGATCTACGCCTGCCGGCTATGTGATCGTTCCAGCGCCGATGGGAGCCGTTGTCCCAGCTTTGCCGCCTGGTTACACGGTCGTCTATATGAGCGGTATGCCGTATTATTATTACGGAAATGCCTATTATGCAGCGGCCCCGAACGGCTATGTGGTGACAGCTCCTCCAGCCATTGCTGCACCGATTGCCGTTGCTCCGAGTGTTGCGCAGGTCCAGGCGCCCGCAGCTGCGCCTATTGCCCAACAACCTGCTGCACCCGTGGCCAATGAACCCAGTGATGCCGTTGAAACTTATATTCCAAACGGCAATGGGAGTTTTACAGTTGTGACGCTTCGGAAAACCGAAAAAGGATTTTTAGGCCCTCAGGGAGAATTTTATCCCGATCATCCTACCGAAGCACAATTGAAGTCTCGGTATTGCAAGAAGTGACAGGGCTTTTTCGATTTAGGTAATGTCGTTCGGCAGCCGGGTCCGAAGGATTGCTTCGGCAGAAGTGGGATGCTTCTTTTCGAGGCGTAAAAGTCCTTCGTGAGGGTGAATTTTACTAAAAAAGCGTTGTGGGTGTATAATCCCGCGACGCTTTTTTTATTGGTGCGAACTTTTACGAAAGAGAAAACATTCATTGAAGAATAAAGTCCCGCAAGTCACCCTGCTTTTTTGGATCATGAAGATAGCTGCAACTACTCTGGGCGAAACGGCCGGAGACCTCTTGTCTATGACGTTGAATGTGGGCTATGCGATCAGCTCGATGATTTTAATCGGGCTATTTCTGATCACGGTGATCAGTCAGTTGGCATCGGAAGAATATCATCCCTTGCTTTATTGGACCGTCATCCTTTCGACCAGTACTGCCGGGACGACGATGTCCGATTATATGGATCGCACCTTAGGGCTCGGTTATGCTAAAGGTACGCTCATCTTGATTATAATTTTGGCTTCTATTTTCATGTACTGGCGCTCCAGTGCTCATTCTTTTTCCGTCCAAAACATTAGAACGTTTAAAGTCGAATTGCTTTATTGGATCGCCATTCTATTTTCAAATACTTTGGGCACCGCTCTGGGCGATTTTCTAGCGGATAGCTCCGGCCTTGGATTTGCGGGGGGAGCGATTCTTATAGGCGGTTTAATCACACTGACAGCCTTAGCCGCGTTTTATACCCGAATTTCTAAAACCCTGTTGTTTTGGATAGCGTTTGTCCTGACCCGTCCGTTTGGTGCGACGATGGGGGATGTGCTTACAAAATCACATGAAAAAGGAGGGCTTAACTTCGGGACAATGGGCTCCTCCATCGTTCTCGGATCGATCCTAGGAGTTTTGATTTTGTACGTGGCGTTCAATCAGAATAAGAAAAGCGTGGCTGCGTAATTCGGCGGTACCTTTTTTATTTCGATTCATTTTACAGGTATTCAAGAATTCGTTGGTTTATGGCCGGCACGTCTAGAGGTTTAATGAAAGGGAGGAAGAGCGTTGCGTAGCAGCTTGGCATCTCATCAGTTGAAGAGCGCGTTTGTTATCGCCCTCTTGTTTGCTGTGAGCATCGGCATTCGATTACCTTACATGAACAAACCTTTGGGAGGGGAGCAGCAGTGGTCGACGGCGCACGCTTTGCGCATCCAGCAGATCTGGTATGAGGGCGGCGGTATTCTAAAATACAAATGGTTGCCGATCGTGACCTATAACAATCCGGCTGATAAAAATATCGACAATCAAGGACGGATCAAAGACCAGGAGGGGAATTATTATTATGTGAGCTATGGGCCGCTTGCCTATGTGGTTCCCTATTTGATCTTTAAGGCTCTCCATGTTTACCCCGATGTCACAGCCATTCAGGTTTTTGGTTTGGCGGTGCATTTTCTCTGCTGTCTGCTTGTCTACCTTATCGCCGCCGCATTGACCCGGAAAGATTGCCGGGGTCGTTTGAACATCGCGGCCTTGATGGGACTTGCCGTTTATTTATTCTCACCGGTCGCATTGTGGAACCATTGCAATGTTTACTTTGGTGAAATCTTTGTCCAGGTGTTCTTTATCGCCGGGGTTTATATCTTTTTGAGATTGATAATCGCGTCTCACAAAGGCATTTACTATGCGCTTCTTGGGCTTTCGGTCTTTTTGATGATTTCGACCGAGTGGCTAGGCCTATTCTTCTCTTTGGTTCTTCTCATTTATTGCCTATTCAATTTCCGAAAGCGATCGATGAAGATCATCTTTTGGGTCGTCAGCCTTTCTTCTTTAGCGGCGCTTGCGGTGATCGTTTGGCATTACTCCCAAATAGACGGGGTCCAGAGTTTGCTTCAGGTGTGGTCGGTCAAATATCTTGAAAGGGCTGGTATCGCTCAAAAATCCGATTGGGGCATGCATGTCTGGGATTTTAGGACGTGGCGTGCCATCGCGGAACATTACAGGGTGGGTTATGGGTGGTTCTTTATAAATCTAATATATATTTATTTCATCAAAAAATGTTTTTTTGAAAAGGGTCGAAACGGAAGGATCGAAGGGATTCTTCTCGCCCTGTGTTTTTGGCCTGTTCTTATTCACCATCTTGTTTTTCTGAATTTCACGGCCGCTCATGATTTCTCGGTCCTGAAAACCGGCTTTTTGATAGCGCTTCTTACAACACTGATCTATTCGAAAATCGATCGTTATCTTTTTCTAAAATGGGGATCGGGTCTTTCCCAAGCTTTAAGGACCCAAGGGTTGATTCTATGCTTTTGTTTCATGGTCGTATTGTCCGTAGGCGGTTATTTAGAAGCCAATAAAGGTATTGTTACGGGGAACTTCGAGGCCGTCGGCAAAGAGATCGCCAGAGTTGCGGATAAAGGAGAGGTGATTTTTCTTCGGTCGCCCTACCACTTTATCTTCCCTCAATGGGTTCTTTATGCGCATAGAAATATCGTTCGCTGGCAAAACGATCAAGCTACTTTGAAGTTCTTAAAGAAGACCGGGGCTCCTCGGGGTGTCATCATGGTTTTTAATGATCAGGGGCAGCTTGTCCGGGAGAAGCATCTCAACGTCGGTGAAGGAGAGGCGTAGGACACTATGCGCACAAAGACGGCTGTTATTATCGGCGCTGGCCCGGCGGGATTGGCCGCGGCCTATGAACTTCTGGAAAAGACAAAAATTAAACCGGTGGTCTTTGAAATGTCGGAATGCGTTGGGGGGCTGTCCCGAACGGTGTCTCATCATGGAAATTACAGCGATATCGGTCCCCACCGTTTTTTTTCCAAGTCGGAGCACGTTCTTAATTGGTGGCTCAATTTCTTGCCTTTGGAAAGCAAGGCGAAAGCAGATGCCGACTCTCAGAACGCGGAGAGTTTTGCGAAGGATGCTCGCGGCAGGTCCTCGGTTCAAGAGACAGACAAAAAGATGACTCTGAGAAGAAGGGTCTCAAGGATCTTTGCTTTCGGTAAGTTCTTTGATTATCCGATCCGCTTGAACTGGCAGACGTTTTCTAACTTGGGGTTTGTTCGGGTTTCTGGGATCTTGTGGAGCTATATCCAGGCGCGTTTATCGCCCGCGAGGGAGGAAAAGACACTAGAAGACTTTTTTATCAATCGTTTCGGCAGGAAATTGTATGAAACGTTCTTTAAGAGCTATACCGAGAAGGTCTGGGGTGTGCCCTGCTGCCAGGCTAGCGCCTCCTGGGGGGCGCAACGCGTTCAGGGGCTTTCGATCGGCAAGGTTTTGGGGGATGCGATCAAAAATGCCGCGCGGGTCTGGCGTTCATCAGAGCAGCCTCAAAAGACAGAGAAAAGTTTGATCAAGTGGTTTATGTATCCCCGTTTGGGTGCGGGGCAGTTATGGGAAGAAGTGGCGGATAGGATCTGCAGCCGCGGAGGGGAAATACATAGGAGTTGTGAAGTGGTCGGTCTGCGCCAAGATGATGGCGCTATTGTAGAGGCCAGGATTCAGGAGCATTCAACCGGGCGGGAATTTACTGTTTCCGGAGATTACTTCATCTCCACGATGCCGCTTAATGATATGGTTGCGGCTCTGGATGGTCCCGTGCCGTTATCGGTTCG
Source organism: Candidatus Omnitrophota bacterium (assembly GCA_903856085.1). GTDB lineage: Bacteria > Omnitrophota > Omnitrophia > Omnitrophales > Aquincolibacteriaceae > Aquincolibacterium > Aquincolibacterium lacustre. The sequence continues at coordinate 26,256 of CAIOAT010000004.1, forward strand.
CTCGGTCGCCAGCGGGCTTTTATACCGGGATTTGATCCTTGTGGGATTGCTTGTTACAAAAATGAAGATCAAAAATACAACAAAAATAAAAACAGCGAATGATTTGATCCCCGATCATTGGATCTACATTCAGGAGGATGGTTTTAGACTGGGACGTTTGGTGGTCGCGAACAATTGGAGTCCCCGCTTCGTCAAGGACGGGACGAAAGCTTGGCTGGTCCTGGAATATTTCTGTCAGAAAGATGATGATCTCTGGCAGCAGCCAGATGACAAGATGGCGCGCTTTGCTATTGAGGAACTTGTTCAATTGGGTTTCATTTATCATAGCGAAGACGTGGAAGATAGCACGGTGATCCGAGAGGCCAAGGCGTATCCGGCGTATTTAGGGAGTTACGATCAAATGGGGATCCTCAGGGAGTATGTCGACACGATCGAGAATCTGTTTCTCATCGGGCGAAATGGCACGCACCGGTATAACAATATGGACCACTCTGTGATGTCGGCCATGGAGGCCGTCGAAAATATTGCGAACGGAATCCGTTCCAAAGATAATATTTGGTCGGTGAATGCGGAACAAGACTATCATGAAAAAGGGGTTCTTCGTGATGGCTCTAACCCCTCACGAAATAGCTCCGCTTATTGATCAAGAGTCTTTCGGCGAATCTGTCGAGCGACTTTCCTCTTAACTTTAGATCAGACGCTGCTTTCCTGAGGATCCATCAATTCCGGAGGCGGCGGAGTATCCCGCGGGGTCTTTTTTAAGAGATGCTTTGCGAACCCGTACTGCAAGACGACCCGGATCCCGTGATAAACAATGTAGGCATACCCCGCACCGTTCAATCCCCAGGCGTTGAGCATCCAAAAAAGGATTGGGAAATAAATGAGCGTGGGGAGGAACTGGATCCAGAAGCTCAAATGGGCCTGCCCCATGGCCAGGAGCATGGGTGCCAAGGGTAGTGACGTGACGGCAATCGCGTTGGCGAGCATGTACCAGACCGTGACGGAATAAGCCGAGATGAATTCCCGTCCGGTCGTGATGAAAATGATCTCACGTCCCCAGATCACAAAGACAACCCAGGTGATCACCGAAAGTCCGCCCATGATGTAGGTCATGCGTTTGACTACGAAACGGAAATCCTTGAAATCTTTTTTCGCCCACAGTTTCGTGAGCTCCGGATAAAGGGACTGGAAGAGGGGATTGGTAAGCCGGTCGAGGGCGGCGCAAAGTTTTTTCGCCAGTTTGTATAAGCTGACATCCGCAAATCCGAGAAGTTTGCCAACCACCAGAATGTCGAATTCCCTAAAACCGACTTTGACGGATCCCGTCAGGTTCGTAGAGATCAGGAAATTCCAGATCCCGGGAAAACGCTTCGTGATCCCTGAGAGGGGTTCGGCCCAGATGTTCCGGAAACCCTGACGGTGAAGTTCGATCCAGGCCATGGCTGTGAGCGATACATAATCGACGATCTCAGTCAGCATCCAGACCCACAGGAACCCGCTCAGGCCGCAATGGAGCGTCCAGGCGATCAAGACGCCTGCGAATTTGATCCCAGAGGTGACAGACTTTTGGACCGAGAACGATTTGAATTTGTCGAAGATCCTCAAGATCCCCGTTGGGACGCCGGCAATATCAAAAATGACGATCATGCTGTAAATCACAGCGAGGCGGATCATTTCGGGAGACCAGTTCTGCCAACGCGCGATAAGGCCAGCCAGTGCGACGGAAACGACGCAACCGATCACAGCCGTCAAAGAATCCACCATCGTTCCAAATTTTACGAGTGCTTTGAATCCGGAATGATCTTTTGCGGAGAGGGCATCGGAGCCGTATTTGATCATAAATTGCCAGGACTGAAAGTTGACCAGCCGGTCCACGATCCGGACGTAGGCATCGATCAGGACCAGCATGCCGAGCTTTTCGGCGCCAAGCGCTCGCGCCGTGACCGCAAAGGTCAGGACACCCAGGACTGCGGAGACGGTGTCCCCGCTGATCAAAAGGCCGGTGTTCTTGAACAGTCTTTTGAATGTTTCGCTCGCGAAAGTATTTTTGAAAAAAGTGATCATAGGAGTGGATTATAGCATCCATGGCAACATTCTTTGGAGTCCCGAGTTTTGATTTCTTGAGATTCCAGAATTCCTCAGGGAGCCTTGTCTCATCGTAAGGCGCGCCAGCTCTTTCTCAATGAAAATGGTTACAATTATGGATTTAAAAGTTTACAATTAGCCTCCGCGTTAAGGGATCCGTGCTTCATCCGCTCGTTTTAACTTCAGGCTAAGCGGGCAAGATTTTTTAGGAGAGCCGTCCGATGAAACAAGAACCGAGAATCTGCAAGCCAGGGCCTGTGAACTTCCTCCGTTATTCTCTTATCCTTCTTTTTGTTTTTTTACTTCTTCCGGCGAGCCTTTTTTCAGCGAGCATCACCAACGAGGGAACGACGATCGTGAAAGTGAACGCCCGTTCATCCCAGGGGATCGTCGGCGGAGGTTCCATCAAGCCCGGGCAGAACCTTCATCTCAAGAACGATGTTTTGTGGATCGAAGAGGTCCCGGAAGGCGGGGCGTCACAGGTTCAGCTTAAGATCATTGAGAACGACGGGCGCATCGGATATATCAACACTCCCGGAGGGCGGTACACCTTTCAACCGGCAGTGAAATCTCAGCCAATAGCGTTGAAAGAAAAAAAGACCCAAGTAGCGCTCAAGGAGGGTTATTCGGAGAATCGCAGCAATTTGGCGATGCTGCTTAGTCTCATCGATAAGGGGAACAAACAAAGTTATTTACTTCTTTTGCCGGGGCAAAAAGGGGCGATCCCGAAAGATACGGTAGAGGTTATTGCGGACCGGCATGGATGGTCATCTGGGGATGTCAAAATATCACTCTTCCTGGTAATGCCGGACGGGAAAGAACACATGATCCAGACTTCGCACGCCGTTGTCCGAATAGACGAAAATACCAACTAGGATTACACTATTATGAATTTCATGGTTCACGGTGCGTCTAAAGTTTTCAGGCGGTTTTGAATATTAAACGAGGATTTTTGTGAACGATCAAAAAACAACATCTCTCCCTAGAGCTAGTAACCCGTACGTGGCGGTAGCGTTGCTTCTGGCCATTCTTATCTTTGGGACATTTTTTACCTGGTGGACGGTTTTGCAGGCTGACCGCGTGGATCGCGAGGACCTGCTTCAACAGGCGCAGTTAGTGGCCCACGCGATTAGCATCGACCGCATCCAGAATCTTTCAGGCGCAGAGGCAGATCTCAGCAATCCCAACTATTTGAAGCTCAAGGAACAGCTTGCGGCCGTCCGTTTGGCCAACCCCATGTGCCGATTCCTTTATTTTTTAGGACGTAAGCCGGACGGGCAGTTATTTTTTTTCGTGGACAGTGAACCCTCCAGTTCGAAAGACTATTCCCCTCCCGGGCAAATCTTTGGTGAGGCTCCGGTCGAGTATCACCGCATGTTCGATACCAAAGTCACGGTTGTCGATGGTCCGATTCCTGACCGTTGGGGCGTGTGGGTCTCAGCGCTGGTTCCGGTGATCGATCCGAAAACCAGAGCCGTGGCCGCCGTGTTTGGGATGGATGTTGATGCCAGAACCTGGAAATGGGATGTGGCCTCAAAGGCCGCCCTTCCCGCGGGATTGATGATCGTATTACTCATAGGTGTGGGGGCCGCGTTTTTTTCGTCTCGTAGCGTTTCCGTATCGCCCAAACCGGTCTTGCGGCGTCTGATGATGCCCCTTACGATTATGGTGTTCCTGCTGATGGTTGGTGTGGGGACGATCTTGTGGTATCAGCACCAGCGGCAATTGGCTGCGGGTATAGCAAACATTGCTTCCGAGGTTGCCGGTGATCTGCACTTGGCGCTGGACCAGCAGACGGCGGGCCTGGCTGCGGCCTTGCAGCCTATTGTCATCGATTCAGGCTTGCAGAAGGCTCTGCGTGAAGGCGATGCTGACCGCTTGTTTGCCACTTGGCGGCCTGTCTTCGACGCGATGCATCGAGAAAACCACCTTACGCATTTCAACTTCATCACAGTCGATCGCATTGTCCTGCTGCGCGTCCAGGATCCGAAAAAACGGGGCGACCTCGTCAATCGCTTCACGATCCTTGAGGCCGAGCGCACTGGCAAGATCGCCTCAGGCATCGAATCGGGATTGGTCGGTGTTTTTACACTGCGCGTAGTGCAACCGGTTTTTGCCGAAGGTAAGCTTATCGGATATGTAGAGCTTGGCAAAGAGATGGAGGAGGTGCTGAAATCGTTGCCCTATCGGCCCGGCATTCAACTTGCCGTGGTCATTCGCAAAGAGAATCTGAACCGACAGAAATGTGAAGAAGGTATGCGCCTGCTTGGGCGGGATGTCGAGTGGGATCGCCTGCCCCGAAGCGTGGTAATTTTTGCTTCCCAGGGACGTTTGCCGGGAGCCTTCGCGTTTTGGGCGGACAGCCTTTCGGGTGACCACACCCACGTCGGAATGGAAAGAGAGATTACCTTCCAAGGGAAGGATTGGCGGCTATCCGCGACGCCCTTGTCGGACGCTTCGGGCAAAGAGGTCGGCAATCTGTTGGTGATGAGTGATGTCTCCGTTCAAAAGGCGGTCTTCGCGCACCTGCTGGCCCTGGGCGGAACTGGCAGTGTGGTGCTGCTCATGCTGTTGCTCGCCTTTCTCTACGTTCTGCTTCGGCGCACTGACGCAGGAATTCTTGCTCAGCAGACCAGATTGCAAAAGAGTGAGGCCCATTTTCGAAGTTATTTTGAGCTTCCCCTTATTGGCATTGCTGTTATTTCGCCTAGTAAAGGCTGGGTTCAGGTCAATGATCGGATCTGTTCCTTGCTCGGTTATACCCGGGAAGAGCTTGTCCAAATGACCTGGTCAGAAATGACCCACCCGGAAGACCTTGTCTTAGATATCGAGCAATTTGATCGTTTGTTATCTGGTCAAATTGAGCAATATACCCTTGAGAAACGGTTTATCCGTAAAGACGGGCAAGCTGTCTGGACAGGTCTTTCCGCGGGGTGCGTGCGGGATTCCAAGGGGGATTCGGAATATATGGTTGCTTTCATTAACGACATCAGCGAGCGTAAGAAGGCGGAAGATGAGGCAACACAAGAGCAGGCCCTCAACAAGACCATCATTGAAAGCATCCCCGGGACTTTCTACATGGTTGATGCGAATGGCCGGTATCTTCGATGGAGCGCCTATCAACGCGATGAAATTGTTGGAAAACCGGAAAGCCAAGTTGCCTCGAGCTATGCCAAGGACACCATCCATCCGGACGATCGTGAGCGCGTCCTTGCGAAAATCACGAACGTTTTAAAGTATGGTATGGATGAGGTCGTAGAGGGCCGAGTTCTGTTGCGCGGCGGGCCTGCCTTCCGGTGGATGCTGATGACGGGGCGGCGACTTATCATCCAAGGCAATCCCGTCCTGATTGGTATCGGCATTGACATCACCGAACGCAAGAAGACGGAGGAGGCTCTGAGCGTCAGCAAGGCAGAGCTTGATCTCGCGATGAGGTCAGCCAAAATGGGCGTCTGGCAATTTAATATAGTCGAGAACAAACGTTTTTTTGATGATCAGACATGCTCTCTTCTGGGGCTCGATCCGGCGACCTTTGGCGGAACGGCCGAGGAATTATATGCGGTAATACATTCCGAGGACCGTGAAAAGATCAAAGCAGCTTTCGCCCGCACGGTTGAAAAGGGTGTGCCTTACCAACCTGAATATCGCGTGGTTTGGCCTGATGGGAGTATTCATTACATCACCAGTCGGGGTGAATTGGTCCGTGATGAGAAAGGTGGCCCTGAAAGGGTCCACGGCATTCTCTGGGATATTTCCGAACAAAAACAGGCGGAAGAATTGATAAAGGATTCCGAAGAGAGATTGCAGGTATTGTTTGAATTCGCTCCGGATGGATATTATTTGCTCAATAGTAAAGGGGATTTTATTGGCGGCAACAGGATGGCCGAAGTTTTAACCGGATATCAGAAAGAAGAACTTATCGGTAAGAGTTTTTTGAAGTTAACCCTGCTGTCTCTTGTGCAGATGCCCAAGGCAGTGGCTCTTCTTGCTAAGAATCTTATCGGGAAGGCAGGCGGTCCTGATGAGTTCACTCTTTTAAAGAAAGACGGCACTCATGTGGCTGTCGAGATCAGGACCTATCCGGTTAAGATCAAAGGCGAGATGGTGGTTTTGGGGAACGCGCGTGACATCACCGAGCGAAAGAAGGCGGAAGCAGCGTTGCGAGAGAGCGAGAAGGAAAAGAGATTGCTCTTCGAGCAGTCCCTTGCGGCCATTGCGATCCACGAGATCGTGTTGGATGAAAATGGCCGGCCGGTGGACTATGTCTTCCTCAATGCCAATCCAGCCTTCGAGATCCACACCGGACTACGGCTGGCCAATATTCTGGGTCGTCGGGCCACCGAAGTCCTGCCGGGCATCGAGAGGGCGTCTTTCATCGAGATCTATGGCAAAGTCGCGTTGACCGGGGAGCCGATCACTTTTGAGCAGTATGCGGAAGTGCTGGGGAAGCATTTCTTCATCAACGTTTTTCAGATGGGCAAGGGGCGTTTCGGGACGGTATTTACCGATATTACCGAACGCAAAAAGGCGGAAGAGAAAATAACGAGAGCGGCGGCCGAATGGCGAAGGACCTTTGACAGTATCTCGGACATGGTATTCATTCTGGATAAAGAGCATACACTGGTTCGGGCGAATCGAGCGGTTTTTGATGCTTTTAAGGTGCGACCGGAAGAAATCCTTGGGAAAAAATGCTATGACTGGGTCCATCGCACGGGACATCCCGATCAGGGCTGTCCTTTCGAGGTGTTACTAAATGATAAAAAAACGCACTCCGCAGAAGTCCAGGGTCCGAATGGAGAGATCCTTTGGGTGACGGTTTCTCCTATCTTCGACGAACATGGGGAGCTTCAGGGCGCGGTTCATATTGCCTCGGACGTGACGGAGCGGAAAAAAATAGAATTAGAGGTCAAGGAAGGCCGCGACTATTTGAAGCGTATCATGGATGCTGTTGCGGATCCTATCTTTGTCAAGAACAGCGAATACAATTGGGTTCTTTTTAACGATGCGTTTTGTAAATTCATGGGGCGTTCCGCAGACGAGATCTTTGGCAAGACGGATTATGCTTTTTTCCCTAAAAACGAGGCGGATATTTTCCGGAAAAAAGACAAAGAGGTTTTTGAAAACGGCGCGGAAAGTATCAACGAAGAATCGTTCACGGATGCCGGGGGTGTTACCCATGTGATCGTGACAAAGAAGTCGCTTTACACAGACCTGAAAGGGGAAAAATTACTCGTTGGTATCATCCGGGATGTTACGGAATTAAAGCGGATCGAAGAAGAACTCAGAAAACACAGCGGGCATCTCGAGGAATTGGTCCAGGACCGGACGGTGGAGCTTGAGCTGAGCAACCAAAAACTGAAAATGACGGCTGAAGATCTGAAGCGGGCCAGTAAGGCGAAAAGTGAATTTCTGGCTAATATGTCCCATGAGCTCCGGACGCCGCTTTCCTCGGTCATTGGGTTCTCGGAAGTTCTTTTTGATGAGAAGTTTGGTGCGATGAATGAGCGGCAGAAAAAATACGCTCAAAATATCATGAGCAGCGGCCGGCATCTGCTCTCTCTTATCAATGATGTTTTGGATCTTTCGAAAGTGGAGGCCGGCAAAATGGTGCTGCAGGCGTCCCTTTTTTCGGTCAAAGGCTGCTTGGAAGAAGTGTTGCGGGTGACGGATGGTCTGGCTTTCTCAAAAAAGATCAACCCCGTTGTGGAAATTCCGGACGATCTTGGCACGATCCATGCCGATCAGCGTAAGATCAAACAGATCGTTTTCAATTTGATGTCCAACGCGATCAAATTTACTCCCGCCGGCGGAAAGGTCGGACTCCGGGTCCGGAGGGACGATGCCGGGATCGAAGTTGTTGTGTGGGATACGGGGATCGGGATCGCTCAGGAAAATCTCGGAAGGGTTTTTGAAGCTTTTACCCGTCTCGAAGACGCTTATACGCAGGAGACGGAGGGCACGGGGTTGGGGTTGACGATCACCCAAAAAATAGTGGAGCTTCATGGCGGGACGATCTCTGTCAAGTCCGAAGGGATCGGGAAAGGGACGTCCGTGCAGTTCACGATCCCGGCCGCAAGGGGAGTCTGAAGTGAAAAAAAGAATCCTGATCATCGAGGATAACGAAAAAAACAGGATGCTTGAAAAGGACCTTTTTGAAACGGCGGGGTTTGAGGTTCTGGAGGCTCCGGACGGTGCGAGCGGGATCGCTCTGGCCCAAAAAGAAAAGCCGGATGCGATCGTGCTGGACATACGGCTTCCGGGGATGCCTGGGCCTCACGTCGCCAAAATCTTGCGGCAAGAACCCGGGACTCGCGATATTCCGATCATTTTTGTAACGGCTTCGTTGGTCGGAGGGTGGATGGGAGAGCTCAGAGCCATTCCCAACACCATGCTTCTGTCCAAGCCGTTCGACACACGGACTTTTGTGGAGGAAGTAAGCCGGTTTATCCAGGGAGGATCTCATGAGTAATATAAAAACGCAGACGGTTTTGTGCGTCGATGATGATGAGCAAAACCTCCAGCTTCTTGAGGCGCTTCTTTTGCCTTACGGGTTTACGCTTAAATTTTCCGGATCCGGGGAAAACGCTCTAGCGCAAATCAAAGAAGAGGCCCCGGATCTTATCTTGCTCGACGTGATGATGCCGGGCATGTCAGGCCTGGGAGTGTTGGAGAAATTGCGCTCCGAGGAAAAAACGCGATTGATCCCTGTGGTTCTTGTAACCGCTCTGAATGCCGAGGAGGATAGGATCCGAGGGATCGAGATGGGATGCGATGATTTCATCTCCAAACCGTTTGACAAGAACGAGCTGGTTGCGCGGGTCCGGTCGCTTTTGAAGATCAGTTATTACCGGAGGTCTTTGGATGAGAAGGAAAAGTTCGAGGCGGTCATTCAGGGATTGAGGGAGGGTGTTATTGTCTGTAGGCCTGATTGGACGGTGACGCGCGCTAATTCCTCGGCCCAACGTTACCTGGATCTTTCGGAAGGCGACCCTTTCCTTGACCATATTTTTTCTCACTATGTCGTTTCTATTCGTCGGGAGTTTTTAGTCGATCTTTTGCCGGGGCATGAAACATTCGATATCAAGCGTGAAGCTACGGCGGCATTCAAGCCGCTTTATTTGGAAGTGCATCGGGATATTTTGAGAGGTCCCGGAGGGGAGCCCTCGTGCTTGGTTCTGACATTACGCGATGTCACGCGCCAGAGGCATGAGAGCTTTGTGACCCAGGATTTTTTAACGCTTCTTTCCCATAAATTCAATACGCCCATTGCCGTGATCAGTGAAACGCTGGATTTCATCAAGGCGGAAGTGAAAAAGGCGGAAAGCCTCGGATTTATCGAGGCAGCGGAAAAGAAACTCAAAGAGATCCATGCCTTGTCCCAGAGGATCATCTATGTTCTGGAGATGCAAAACAAGGGACTGGATGATGTTTTTCAGGAGGATTTTTTGAACCATGCGATTCATACGGTCAAAGAAAAATTTGATCTAAAGTACAAAATCGCCGGCATTCTGGAAAAAGATGTTCTTGTCCACAAAGTAGCGTTATGGAAGGTGATAGTTCTCGAAGAGTTAATGGAGAATGCCTATAAGTTTCGCGGCGAAGATGGACTACGCATGAAATTAACGCTCACGGAAGAGGCGATGACGTTTTCGGACAATGGCGCGGGGATTCCTCCGGAAGAACGAGAGAAGATCTTCGAGCCGTTTTATCAGATCTATAAAACTTTTCATGGAAATATTCCGGGCCTCGGGTTGGGACTTACGTTTGTGAAAAAACTCGTGGAACTCAACCATGGAAAGATCGAGGTTGTCGACGGCTTGCACCAAGGAGCCAGTATCAAGATCGACTTTTTTCCTCAGGTGCAGATGGGGTAAGCGCTTCTGGAAAAGAACGAGCAGAAGTCCTGATAGTTTCTAGAATGGAACCTGCGTTCGCGAGCGAGATTTTTTAACAAAAGGCGTTGTGGGCGTATGATTTCACAACGCTTTTTTATTTTAGATATGCCGTGCTCATTCCTCAAACGGGAAAACGATTATGAAAGAGATGCTCTCCATCAAAGGGTTGCGAAAGGTCTACGGGGATACTGTCGCGGTGGAGGATATTTCTTTCGAGGTTCGCACGGATGAGATTGTCGGGCTTCTTGGCCCCAACGGGGCAGGGAAGACGACCACTCTCAATATGGTGCTCGGTGTTCTCGAACCGGATGCCGGGACGATCCAGATTGAAGGTCTCGATATTGCCAAAAGCCGTTCCCAAGCCATCGCACGTACGAATTTTGCCGCAGCCTATACGCCCTTGCCTGGAAATTTAACCGTTTCTGAAAATCTGCGCGTCTTTGGCCTTCTCTATGAAGTGAAAAACCTCTCGATGCGTATCGATGAACTTCTCAAGCAGTTTGACCTGGAGGTGTTCCGGAATAAAAAATGCGGAGTGCTTTCCTCCGGGGAACAGACGCGTGTCAGTCTTGCCAAGGCGATGCTCAATGATCCGCATCTCTTGCTGCTCGATGAGCCAACGGCGTCGCTTGATCCGGCCATTGCGCGTGAGATCCGGACCGGGATCCGTCAGTTCGCCAAAAAGGGAACAAGTGGAGTGCTCTGGACTTCACACAATATGTACGAGGTCGAGGCTATTTGCGACCGGGTGCTCTTTCTTTCGCATGGCAAGATCCTTCTTGAAGGGGATCCGAAGCGATTACCTGCGGAGCATGGCAAGAAAACGCTCGAGGAGCTTTTTATCGCCGTTGCCCGTGAGCCCCTCACCCTAGGGATGGGTTAAGGCGATGTCTTTTCAACGTACTTTCGCGATCGTGCTTCGCCAGTTCTATCTGATCCGAGGGAGTCTTTCCCGTGTTTTCCCGATCTTCGCGTGGATCGCGGTCGACATGATCCTCTGGGGATTTCTGACCCGTTATCTTAATACGATCGCTTCTCCGGGATTCAATTTTGTTCCGGCGCTTCTCGGGGCGGTGCTTTTATGGGATTTCTTTATTCGCATCATGCAAGGGATCACGATGGCGTTCTTGGAGGATGTCTGGTCGCGTAATTTCCTCAATATCTTTGCCGCGCCGCTTTTACTTTCGGAATATGTGGGAGGCCTTATTCTTTCCAGTATCGCGACGAGCTTGGTTGGCCTGGGGGTCATGATCGTGATCGCGACCACATGCTTCAAATTATCGTTTTTTGTTTATGGCCTGGCGGTCCTGCCGTTTCTTTTCGTGTTGTTTTTATTCGGAATCGCGCTGGGTATCTTTGGAAGCGCGCTGGTGCTCCGTTTCGGCCCGGCCTCGGAATGGTTCATCTGGCCGCTCCCTGCGCTCATCTCGCCGTTTGCCGGTGTTCTCTATCCTGTGTCGACACTTCCGCACTGGATGCAATTTGTTTCGCGTTTCTTGCCCCCATCCTACGTCTTTGAGGGATTGAGAGCGATCGTTTCCGGCGGGACGGCTTCGGGGATGGGGCTTGCGGGAGGCGGATGCCTTGCCGCGGGGTATATTCTTTTGGCCTATGTTTTTTTTACGAAAGTCTACAAGAACGCTCTTCGCACCGGTCTTATCGCCCGCTATAGTGCCGAAAATTTAGGCTAGCACCGCGTTTTTCGATCTTGATTTTACGGGCTAACGGTGCTGCAGGCGCACTTCCTAGGAAAGCTTAAGTCTCCGCACGGTCGCGTAGGTGACGGTGAAGATCCCAGCCTCGATCACGATGGTCGCGATTGCCGCTCCCATGTAGGAAAAAGCGTCGATCAGAAGGAATATCACCGGCAGGCCGATCATGGCCATCACCACGTGGATCCTGGAATAAAGATGCGTCTTACCGGCGATGAGCAGGAACTGAACGCGGAAAGCGTTGGAGCTGATAAAAAGCACCGAGACGAGGAGCAGCCTGAAGGAGAGCACGGTTTCCGGATAATCCCCGCCAAAGATCGCCTTGATGATCGGGTGCGCGAAGACAAAGATCAACGGCAGGCAAATGAGGGAAATATTGATCGTGATGAGCTGGATCCTTTGCATGAATTCGTAAGCCCGTGTTTTGCTTTTCTGGAAGATCTTGCTCAGACGGGGGAAAAGCGCCTGGGAAAAGGAAGCCAGAGGGAAGGTCTGGCAGAGGCCCGCCAGTTTCTCGGCGATGGAATAAAATCCTGTGGTTGCGTTATTGGTAAGAAGCCCCACGGCAAAAATGCGCGTGGTGGTGTAAGCATTGATGGCGACGATCGAAATGAAAATATCCCAGCCCGCCGTCACCTGCCTCCTCAAATTTGTGTATCCCGGAAAACGGAATGAGACCCCGAGTTTCTTGAAAGCGATGTATTGTCCCCAAATCCCGGTGATCAAGCCTACGCAAGAGGTAATGAGCGGGACCATGAGGTAATCCTCGGGTCCGTGGACGGAAAAGAGAATGCACAGGACGGTCAGGATTCCGCCGGCGATATTGAGGTCGGCGATATACTTCATTTTTTCCGTCCCCTGGAAGAACCAGACCGGGAAAAGAGTGTTTCCCAGTACCGCGCCGAAACTTAGCATGTAGACCATCCAGTCGTTACGGAACTTCGGGATGAAATAGACGGCGCAACTCAGGAGCACGAGGCTCACGATCGCCAGGACGATCTTCATCGTCATGACCGAAGAAAAAACCTTGTTAACCTCTGCGCGATCGTGCTGGCAAAGAGAAATTTCTTTCGTGGCGGAGATGCTGAACCCATAGTCGGTGAGGATCATGAAATATTGGGCGAAGGCCTGTGCGAAGGCGATCAGGCCGAATTTCTCCGGACCGATTACCCTAAAAAGATAGGGGAGGATCAGGACCGGCAGGACATAGGTGATCGCTTGCAGGACCGAAAGCGAGGCGAAATTATGGAGTACGGTCTTCCGTTCGTGCGGCTTGGCCATGCCGTAAGTTTTTTTGATCTGACGGATCAGCGAGTGCATGGCGCCCAATTCTCTGTCTTCTTTTTATCAAGGGTGAATTGGACTGTCATGATCGCTCTTATTTTAAAATGATTGAGAATCATGGCGCCCAATCTACAGTGTTCTGCCCCGTAAAACAAGAGCGCAAGAGTTCATAGCTTAAAGCCACGGGCCATGGGTTAAAGTCTCCGGTCTCTAGTCTGTAGTCTCATGTCTTACTGTGATATAATTTCCGGGATGATGAAATTTCCTCGAGATTTTTTATGGGGCGCGGCGACTGCGGCTTATCAAGTCGAAGGCGGCAACGATCGCTCCGATTGGTGGCGTTGGGAAAAAGAGGCTGGAAAAGAAAATTCCGGGTTCGCGTGCCGTCACTATGACCTTTACGAACTCGATTTTGAACTTGCCAGAGGGCTCGGACATAACGCCCATCGCCTTTCCGTGGAATGGAGCCGGATCGAACCGGAGGAGGGGAAGTTTTCAGACGTTGCTCTCAAACATTACGTCGATGTTATCCTGGCCCTAAGGGCGCGGAATATTGAACCTGTTGTAACACTGCATCACTTCACGAATCCGGTCTGGCTTGCGGACTGCGGCGGCTGGGAAAATAAAAAATCGGTAGCCGCTTTTCTCCGTTATTCAGAATTCGTGGTGCGCGCTTTGGCGAAGCATGTTCGTTATTGGATCACCATCAATGAACCGACGATCTATGCGACCCATGCTTATCTTTTTGGGGTATGGCCTCCACAAATGAAGGTCTTCTCGAGGGCGAAACGGGTCGAGAGGCATATGATCTCGGCGCATATCAAGGCTTATCGCCTGATCCATAAGATCTATAAGGAATACGCTCTTTTCAAGCCCGCAGTCAGCATTTCCCAGCACATGATGGCGCTCGTTCCCTGCGACCAGAAACTCAAGAACCGGTTTGCCGCATGGCTGCGTCACAAGCTCTACAACGAAAACTATCTTGATATTTTTATGCGGCATAAAGCCCTGGATTTTATCGGGCTTAACTATTATTCCAGGCAGCTGGTGGAGCTCAAACGGTGGGGGTTCAAGAATCTCTTTGAGGATATTTGTGAAAAAGAGCATCATCCGGTTAAAAAAAATTCTTTGGGTTGGGACATTTATCCGGAGGGGCTGTATCAGCTGCTTTTAAAATTAAAAAAATACAAATTGCCCATCATGATCACCGAAAATGGGATCTGCACCTCGGAGGATGCCCAGCGATGGGATTATATTGCCAGCCATTTGCGCAATATTCACAGGGCTATCGAGCAAGGCGTCCCTGTGACAGGGTATCTCTACTGGTCGCTTCTTGATAATTTCGAATGGGATAAGGGTTTTGGCCCGAGGTTTGGCCTGATCGATATTGATTATAAGACACAACAAAGGACCGTCCGGGAAAGCGCCGTCAAATTCAGCCAAGTCTGCAAAATGGGGATTTTATCGTCATGAATACCGCCAACATTTTAGCGTCGATTATCTTCGGGAGCATCGGTTTCGCGGCTTTTGTTTACGGGAAAAAGCAGTCGAGTCTCAAACCGTTGGTGATCGGTGTGATTCTAATGGTCTATCCTTATTTTGTGGAGAATCCCATCGCGCTCTATGCGGCCGGTGTGGTTCTCACCGTCCTGCTCTTTATCTTTTGATTCTTGATTAAGGAGAATCATGACGTCTCAGATCAAAAAAAACACTTGGTTTCTGTTCGGGATTTTCTCTCTCTCAGGGCTCCTTCTCGCGGGTACGGCCTATTTTGAATGGGGCCGGTATTTTCTTAGCGTTTTGTGGAGCCGGCCGTTCCTGACGCTTCTCAAGGTGCTCTTGATCGGGGCGTTCGCTTTGTGGGTCCTGAAGCGGATCACGCTTAAATTTCTGCCACAACGGTGGCTCAAATGGGTCTATGGGATCTTTTTTCTTCCGGTCCTGCTTTTACCCCTCTTCCGATGTTATTTCAAAGTGCCCTATGTTTTCTGCCGCGCTTGTCCGAACAAATGTCCTTGGGGGATCGTGCGAAGCGTTGTGTTTCCCGCGTTTCTCCTTCTGAACCTTTCGAATCGCTTCTGGTGCGCTGCCCTTTGTCCTTTCGGGACATTCCAGGAATGCCAGGCTCAAATTTCTCCCAAGCGCTTCAAGCTTCCTTCAGGGATTGAACTTTTTGCTTACGTCGTCTTACTCCTGGTGACCGGTATGTATCTTTTGACCCTGTTCGGAACTCCCTGGGTGAAATTTTTTGAAATGGGGCGCTACACCTGGGTCGAAGTGTCGGTGTGGGTGGCAGTCGTGATCCTGGCAGCGGCTTTTTTCATTCCGAAGTTCTGGTGCCGGTATTTCTGTCCCGTGGGGACGATCGACGAGGTGATCTCGAGTTTCCGGCGTTCTAAGTCAGCATCATAAAGAATCTGTTTAATCGCTCGTGTTTTAGGTGGATTTGCTCTATACTGCATCCACTATGCCTCTAACAACGCCCTCATTAGCGCAGCCGACCCCCGCAAGTTTCTACGGATTGGGCATCGCTCCGCATATTTTAGAAACTCTTACGAAAATGAAATTCCATACGCCCACGCCTATTCAGCAGAAGGCTATTCCGCTTGCTGTTGCGGGGCAGGATGTGATCGGTGTTGCGCAGACTGGGACCGGGAAGACCCTGGCGTTCGGGATTCCCATGATCCAACGCCTTGCGCAGAGCAAAGGCCGAGGGTTGATCCTTATTCCGACCCGAGAACTGGCCTATCAGGTCCATCAGAGCATTCATAAACTCGATCCCAAGCTCAAATTCGCCATCCTGATTGGCGGTGCTTCCATGCATAACCAGATCCAGGAGCTTCGCCAGCATCCGCGCATCCTGATCGCCACACCGGGTCGTCTGATCGATCACATGGAACAGCGCTATGTTTTCCTGAATGAGATCAGCATTCTCGTGCTCGACGAGGCGGATCGCATGCTCGATATGGGATTCGCGCCGCAGATCCAGAAGATCCTGCGCGTTATTCCCAAGGAGCGCCAGACCATGCTTTTTTCGGCAACCATGCCGGAAGCCATCATGAAGATCGCGACCTCCCAGATGAAATTACCTGTCCATATCGAGATCGCAAGGTCAGGGACCGTCGCAGAGAAGATCACGCAGGAAGTCTTTGTCGTGAAAAAGGAAGCCAAGAGAGATCTTCTTAAGAAAGTCCTGGTGCAGTATCACGGGACCATTCTTATCTTTTCAAGGACCAAGATCGGCGCTTACAAGATCACTCGCGCGATCCGTGAGATGGGGCAAAATGCCGCTGAGATCCATGCCGACCGTTCCCTCGCGCAGAGGCGCGAGGCCCTGGAAGGTTTTAAGTCCGGGAAATACCGCATCCTCGTGGCGACCGATATCGCGGCGCGCGGCATTGATGTGAAGGGGATCGAATTGGTGCTGAATTATGATCTTCCGGATGACTCCGAGAATTACATCCATCGCATCGGCCGTACGGGCCGTATCGGTGACACAGGGCACGCGATTTCCTTCGCGACGCCGGATCAAGGGAAGGATCTCAAAGACATTGAAAAGCTTATGCGTATGGCGATCCCAGTTTCGGAACACCCCGAAATGCCCCTCGAAAACCTCATCGAACACAAGCCCATGAAGGTCGCTTCTTTCGGCGGCCGTCGTTTCGGCCGGGGCGGCCGCTCCCGCGGCTACATCGCTCCCGCTTTCCGCAAGTCGCGTTAATTTCCTCCATCAGCTGTTTCTTCACCGTTTCTCTTCCTCAAAGTTCAGGCTTTTTTGTTTGATTCCAGCACGGGGAAGGAGTAATCTTTTCGTGGGCCTGAGGGATTTGACATGGCGCTACCGTTTTCAAGAGGCACCTTTAAATTGAAAACGAGGACAGCCATGATGAAACGGTTGTTTTTTAATTAAGGAGAATTAGGGTGGAGTCATCCATGAAAGAAGAGGTCGAGACAAATATTTCGGTGGATGTCTTTTCGGTATCCGCGGCGATGGTCGGTGTTTGCCTGACCGTGATTCAGCTGATCCAGATGAACGGAACTCAGAGGGCCAACACGATTGTCGATGATATCCTAGCTCTTGATTCCATAGTGTTTATGATAGCCTGCGTATCTTCCTTTCTTGCCCTTAAAAGCAAAAGGCATTCCAAGAGGAAGAAAATATTGGAAAATATCGGCGACGGCTCTTTTCTGCTCGCTATTTCTACAATGGTTGTGGCGATCACGCTTGTGGTGTATACGCTCTTTTGACCGCGTTTTCGCCCAGGTCATCCTTTATGGAAAAAGTTTGGACTGGCATGATTGCTTTTATATTTTTAGGTAGATGGATTATGAAGGGATCCTTTGATGAAACCGGAGAAATGCGATGAAAAAAAACATTTTCGTGATCGATGACGATCCTCTCGCTCTCAAAATGATCATGGCGGTTCTAAAAGCAGAAGGCCATGAGGTCCAGGCGTTTTCGGAATTTGAAAGCCTGCTTCAGGCGCTCCAACGGTCGCTTCCGGATCTTGTTATGACCGACGTCGTGATGCCGAAGGTTTCCGGGTTTGACGTTTGCCGCAGAATCAAAGAAATTCAGCCCCATTCGCCGCAGGTGATCGTCATGACCGGGAAACTCGACGCGGTTGACCCCATTTTGGCCCGCAAGATGGGGGCCGATGATTTCGTAGTGAAGACCTCGGATATGACCGTTCTGGTCCAAGCGGTGCGAAAGATCTTCTCAGAGTAAGATTCCTCGTGAGAGGCAGATCTCTTGCTTTCGCCTGTTTCTGAAGCCAATGGACCCAAGTTTCTTGTAGACGAAAAGGTCCTGACTCGGGAACAGCTGGGCCAGGCCCTTTAGAAGCGGGATGAATAGAAATCTTGCATTATTGCAGGGCATAAAAAAAGCCGGCTCCCCGCGAAGGGAACCGGCTTTTTTTGCTAGAGCGTTCTTTAATTACTCGATGCTGCCCGAGTAGTTCGAGGATTTTTTCTTATCCTCTTCTTTTTTCTCTTTGGGTTTATCCGCGATCACGCACTCGGTGGTGAGAATGAGGCCCGCGATACTGCAGGCGTTCTCCACCGCGATACGGACGACCTTGGCCGGGTCAATGACCTTGGCCTTAACAAGGTCCTCAAATTCGCAGGTCAGCGCGTTGAATCCGAAGTCCCCTTTGTTTTCAAGGATCTTCTTCACGACGACTGATCCGTCGGCCCCGGCATTGTGGGCGATCTTACGGGCCGGTTCCTGTAGCGCCCGGCGAACGATCTGAACGCCTGTGGCTTCATCGCCCGACGCTTTAACGTCATCAAGCGATGCGATGGAGCGCAGAAGTGCCACGCCGCCGCCTGGGACGATGCCTTCGTCGATGGCCGCGCGGGTTGCATGAAGCGCGTCCTCGATGCGGGCTTTCATTTCTTTCATTTCCACTTCCGTTGCTGCGCCGACCTTCACAACGGCCACGCCGCCGGAAAGTTTCGCAAGTCGTTCCTGGAGCTTTTCTTTATCGTAATCCGAGTCCGACCGTTCGATCTCGGCTTTGATCTGATCACAACGGGACTTGATATCTTTCTGGGTTCCCGCGCTTCCCACGATCGTGGTGTTATCCTTATCGATCACCACGCGCTGGGCTGTGCCGAGCATTTCGAGGTCGACATTTTCGAGTTTTACGCCGAGATCTTCTGAAATGAACTTGCCCTTGGTGATGATCGCAATATCTTCCATCAAGGCTTTGCGCCGGTCCCCGAATCCGGGAGCCTTTACGGCTGCGATCTGGAGCACGCCGCGGATCTTGTTGACCACGAGTGTCGCAAGAGCTTCGCCTTCAATGTCTTCCGAGATGATGAGCAGGGGCTTGCCGAGGCGCGCCACTTTCTCAAGCACTGGGACGAGGTCCTTTACGGCACTGACTTTTTTCTCGTAAAGAAGGATGTAAGGTTCTTTCAAGACCACTTCCATCCGCTCAGCGTCGGTCACAAAATAAGGCGACAAGTAGCCGCGGTCGAATTGCATCCCCTCAACCACGTCCAGTTCGGTCTTGAGACCTTTCGCTTCTTCGACCGTGATCACGCCTTCTTTGCCGACCTTTTCTAGAGCATCCGCCAGAAGCTGACCGATCGATTGGTCGTTATTGGCGCTGATGGCGCCGACGGCCGTGATGTCCTCTTTGCCTTTGACGGCCTTGGACATTTTCTTGATCGTGTCGACGATCTTCGCGGAGGCTCTATCAATACCGCGCTTCAAGGCCATAGGATTGGCACCGGCGGTGACGTTCTTTAAACCCTCGGAAACGATAGCCTGAGCCAGGACCGTCGCGGTCGTGGTTCCGTCTCCAGCGTTATCCGAAGTCTTTTCCGCGACTTCCCGGACCATTTGGGCGCCCATATTCTCATACGGGTCCTTCAGGTCGATCTCTTTGGCGACCGTGACACCGTCTTTGGTCACAAGGGGTGCGCCGAATTTCTTATCGATCACAACATTGCGGCCGCGGGGACCGAGCGTGACGCTGACAGCCCTTGCGAGGATGTCGACGCCGCGTTTGATCCGCTGGCGCGCTTCTTCCGAGTAGGAAATCAATTTTGCCATGGGGTTACTCCTTCTCGTAAACGGCGAGAATTTCGCTCTCTTTGACGATCTTGTGCTTGACGCCGTCGATCATGAGATCGTCGCCGGAATATTTTCCAAACAGCACGCGATCGCCTTTTTTAACTTCAATGGCCTGGATCTTGCCGGATTCGAGCACTTTGCCCGCGCCGACTGCGATGACCTTGCCCTCAGTCTTTTCTTCTTTTGCGGTGTCCGGGAGGATGATGCCGCCCTTGGTTTTTGCTTCCGCTTCAAGAACTTCTACCAGCACTCGGTCTGCTAACGGTCTGACTTTCATTTTATTTCTCCTTCGTTAATTTTTGACGTTTAGTTTAATTTCGAATCTTTAGTAATCCATCCCGCCCATGCCACCCATTCCGCCCATACCTCCCATGCCCCCCATACCGCCGCCACCCGGCATCGGCGGCATCTTCTCTTCTTCAGGAAGGTCCGTGATTAGAGCCTCGGTGGTGAGAAGGAGGCCGGAAACGCTGGCCGCATTCTGGAGCGCGCTGCGGGTGACTTTTTTCGGATCGATGACTCCGGCTTCGACCAAATTTTCGAACTCACCGGTCTCAGCGTTGTACCCGATATTACCTTTTTCGGACATGACGCGTTGGACCACGACAGAACCCTCATCCCCGGCGTTAAAGGCCAGTTGACGGAGAGGTTCTTCAATGGCACGCCGGACGATTTCGGCGCCGATTTTTTCATCGCCCTTGAGTTTCAGGCTGTCGAGCGCACTGCCGGCGCGTAAGAGGGCTACGCCGCCGCCCGGGACAATGCCTTCTTCCACGGCCGCGCGGGTTGCATGAAGCGCATCTTCCACGCGTGCTTTCTTTTCTTTCATTTCGGTTTCGGTCGCGGCACCGACATGAATGACCGCCACGCCGCCCGCGAGCTTCGCGAGACGTTCTTGAAGCTTTTCTTTGTCGTAATCGGAATCCGTATCTTCGATCTGTTTCTTGATCTGGCCGATACGGCTGGTGATATCCGTGCTCTTACCAGCGCCTTCAATGATCGTAGATTTTTCTTTGTCCACGGTCACGCGTTTTGCACGACCGAGGTCTTTTAAGGTCACGTTCTCAAGCTTGATCCCGAGGTCTTCGGTGATGGCCTTGCCGCCGGTGAGGATGGCGATATCTTCCAGCATGGCCTTGCGCCGGTCTCCATATCCCGGGGCCTTGACCGCGCAAACGGTGAGCGTACCGCGGATCTTATTGACCACGAGGGTTGCGAGCGCTTCGCCGTCCACTTCCTCGGCAATAATGAGGAGAGGTTTCCCGGCCTTGGACGCGGCTTCGAGGATCGGGAGCATGTCCTTAACGGAGGAGATCTTCTTTTCATTGATGAGGATGAACGGTTCATCAAGCACGACTTCCATGCGCTCGGTGTCCGTCACGAAATACGGGGAAAGATACCCCTGGTCGAACTGCATGCCTTCGACCACATCCAGCGTCGTGGCCGTGGTTTTGGCTTCTTCAACCGTGATGACGCCGTCTTTGCCGACTTTTTCCATGGCTTCGGCGATATGATCACCGATCGTGGTGTCGGAGTTCGCGGCGATGGAGGCGATCTGAGCGATCTCTTTTTTATCCTTGCCGATGGGTTTTGCGACTTTATCGAGTTCGGCCACGATGGCTTCCACGGCTTTATCGATGCCGCGTTTGAGGGCCATCGGGTTTGCTCCGGCCGTGACGTTTTTTAGGCCTTCGCGATAAATCGCCTGCGCGAGAATAGTCGCGGTCGTGGTTCCGTCGCCGGCCACATCAGAAGTCTTGGAAGCGACTTCCTTGACCATCTGGGCGCCCATGTTCTCATAAGGGTCTTCGAGCTCGATCTCCTTGGCGACCGAAACACCGTCCTTGGTGACGGTCGGGGATCCGAATTTCTTTTCAAGGACCACGTTGCGGCCTTTGGGACCGAGGGTAACCTTGACTGCATTTGCGAGCTGATCCACGCCATGCAGGATCGCGCGGCGCGCCTCTTCACTGAACAGAAGTTGTTTTGCCATGTTGATTCTCCTTATTGTTGATTAGGTGTTTCGAATGAAATGCGTTGCGGTTCTGGCACTCAGCAATTTTGAGTGCCAGGTGAGGCGCTATTGTATTCGGCGGGCTCAAAAAATCAAGAGGAATTTCTTAAAACAATTTTGAAGCAAGGAATAAGGTATACGGCAGGAGCGTAATTCCTTCGTGCTACTTTCTACTGCGCCAGAGAGCGAGGAGAGCTTTGATAGAATGTTTTGGGTCGATGGCATCAATGTTCTTTGTATAGGGGTGGATAACCTCGGCGAAACCGCCGGTTGCCAGGACGCGAAGGTTTTTCCCGTACCTCTTGCGGAACCTCATGATCAGCTCATCGGTCATGGCGCCATAGCCTTCCAGGATACCTGACTCCATACATTCACGGGCGTTCCTCCCGAGGAAGGATTTTGATTTCCTCGGCATGGAAAGTCCCTTGGGAAGCAGGGCCGCCCGCTGACTCAATGCTCTATAGGCTGTTTCAGGCCCCGGGATGATCATTCCTCCCTGGAAGACTCCTTTGGAGTCTATAAGGTCAAAAGTGATAGCTGTGCCGTAGTCGATAACGAGCATAGGGAGGCGATACATGAGGACAGCTCCATAAATATTCACCTTTCGATCACATCCTAAACTGCTTAAATAATTATACTTATGACGTATTTTTATGGGTAAATTGTCTCCGACTATCCACATTTTAATGTTCTTGGTTCTTTGAAATTTATGCTTCAAGAAACTAGTCATTTTAGGGAATACAGAGCTTAAAACGACGTCTAAATGAGAATCCCTACCATTTTTAGATAGTTTAAGTATATATTTAGGGATATCGTCATAATACATAGATCCAAAATCAATCAGACGACCCCCCTCGTAAAACCCAGTCGTGGCTGCCGTGTTCCCGATATCTACGGCTAATATCCGCTTGACCATGTTTCTCCGTTTCTTTGAACTCGCATATGAGATATAACATTAAAACGAATCGATTTACCACTTAGAAGATTAAAAACAGATAATTTTGGGATGATGATAGATATATTCAACTGTTTTTGTATAATTCACTACATTTATGACCTAATTCATTCAAAATATGACCAAGGATCTCATCGATCCTATATTCCATCATCTTCAGGAGCATCATAGAGATTCCCTCAGGGGGAAGCTCCGAGGTTCCTGCGTTCACATTCAAGCCGATTCCGATGACTACGGCCTCCAACTCGGATGAGGAGGAATAAGCTTCGACCAAGGTGCCGCAGATCTTCTGTGAACCAACCATGACGTCGTTTGGCCGCTTGAACTCTGAGGCGATATCATACTGCTCTTTCAAGACCTTGGCAACCGCACGGCAAGCGATCTGAGTGAGCATGGGGGCTTTGGCCGGGCTAAGGGGTGGTCTCAGGAGGATCGAACAGAGCAGGTTCTTTCCGACAGGAGAAAGCCACTGGCGTCCGGGCTTTCCGCGTCCTGCGGTTTGATGGTCCGAGGTGATCACAAGCCCTTCCGGGGCGCCTTGCCTTGCCGCTTCCAGGGCAACGGTATTGGTCGACGCAACCTCGGGGATATGGCGAATTTTAAATTGGATCATGGTTTTAAGCTTGCATCACACTGCGCCAGCGTGAATGGTTATTGGATAACAATTCTTGGTAGATGGGAATTCAGACGCGTGACGATCTCATAAGGGATGGTCCCAGCCCACCCGGCGATATCTTCAGCCGTGATGCGCTCCATTTGATCTTCGCCAAGGAGCGTGACTGTATCGCCTTCTTTGGCTTCGGTATTTCCGAGGTTCACCGCGATATAATCCATGGAAACCTTACCTGCGAGGGAATAGCGCTTGCCTTTAAAAAGAACGGAAGCGTTTTTCCACGCCGCGTAAGGATAACCATGACTGTACCCGAAAGGCAACACAGCGATCGTGGTGTCATGTTCGGAGATGAATTCGCGGCCGTATCCGACCGATTCTCCGGCGCGGACTTTTTTGACAAGAACGATACGGCTTTTGAGTGAAAGTACCGGCTCGAACTGAGCCGTCTCTTTCAATCCAGGGTCCGGATAGATGCCATAAAGCGTGAGGCCTGGCCGGATCATGTTGAAGAGAGGATCCTTCAAGGTCAGCGTTGCGGCGCTGTTTTTTGCATGGCGGAACCGGAACGCGATCTTCTTTTGTTCAAGCGTCTTTATCAAAGATCCGAACGCCAGAACCTGTGTTCTCCGGAAAGCATCATCCTTTTCCGCGGTCGGAAAATGCATGTAAATACCATCGAGCATAAGGCCTTTGAGCTTTGTCATTTCCTCTACAGAAAAAGCAGCCTCGCGGATCGGGATTCCCATGCGGCCCATGCCCGTGTCGATTTTCACATGCACTGAAGTTTTACGCCCCAGGTTTTCCGAGAGGTCCGAGATCTCCCGGGCTTTTTCGAGACTGGAAACGCTCAAAGTAATACCGCCCAAAAGTGCTGCCGGGAGTTCATGTGAGAACAAATGTCCGAAAAGAAAGACCGGGGTCTGAGGGTGATGTTCCTTGAGTTCCAGCGCTTCCCGTAAAGTAGCGACTCCGAAATAAGTAACTTTGCCAGCGAGGGCATTGGCGATCTCTTCGAGCCCGTGGCCGTAGGCATTCGCTTTGATGACCGCTAGGACATCCGTTTGTCCGGATCGTTTCCGAAGGGTCTGGAGATTTTTAAGAAGACGGTCCGTGCGGAGCTCGATCCACGAGCTGTGCTGGATCACGGATCTGTTTTGAGTGAGCTCAGCCATGATTCTCCTTAATTAAAAAAATAAAATAGAAATCATGACAGTCCTTGCCGACCATTCTGGAAATGAAATTACAGGCAAGGGCCGGCATGTTTTTTATCCTTCAGCTTTTCTTCTGCTTCGGAACTTCTCAAGTAGAACGGTAAAAATTCTTTGGGCCGTCGCAACTTTTTTAGAAGCGGGTTCTTTGTTTCAAATAATGCGATCAAAGTGGCAGCCCGTGGAATCCAGTTCTTTTCAGGTACGATGGAAAGATTTTTGGTAGCGAGTTTAGGGATCCCGTCACCGGCGATCCAACTCTCTCCGGGAAGTCCGGAGATCAAGTTGTCGATCGGTATGACGCGGGAGGGTCCTCTTGAGCGCCACCTTTTTTCATGATAAAGATACGAACGCGCATAAAGTTTACCACGCCTTGCGTCCAAACATACCGTGAGATTCGTATATCCCTGGGGTCTAATCCCGGCCGCGATCACGTCGAGGGAAAAAGCGCCATAGCAAGATTTGGAGCGGACTGCGAGGAAACCCTTGAGCGTGGCGAAACCGATGCGCAGTCCCGTGAAAGACCCAGGCCCTCGGCTGATCAGGAAGGCGTCAATATCCCCGATCTTCAGCCTTTCTTTTCTGAGGAGCCGGTCGATTGCCGGGAGAAGGTTCTCAGCGTGTTTCATGTAGCCTTTGATGGTCGCGTGGCGGAGCTTGGCCCCGCTCTTCTTGATCGCAACGCTCAGGACGGGACTGGAGGTCTCAATCGCTAGGAGATTCATAATGGGCGATATTGTATTCAAAAACCGGGAAAAGGGGAACCCCAAAGGGGCCTAGGCAAAATGCGGCGGGAAACGGGGAAGGAGAATGGTGAACTAAAATTTTTTCGTTATCCGTTAGCAGTTTTCCAGAAAAGCATTGACATACCCCCATGGGGTATGATAGGATTGGCGTATGAAGAAAAAGACGGGTATGAGCAAGGGAATGGACCATCAGGATAAGCTGGTATCGCTTCGGAGGATCGAAGGTCAGATCCGTGGCATCCACAAGATGATCGAGGACCGGCGTTACTGTGTGGACATCCTCTACGCCACCGGTGCAGCCATCGGGGCGCTCAGGAACGTGGAATCGAAGATCCTCAAGGACCATTTGAACGCCTGCGTGAAGACCGCTTTTACCGGGAAGTCTCTAGCGGAAAAAAACCGGAAGATCCAGGAGATTTACGAGTTGCTCGAGCGTATTAAGAAATGAATTTTTAATAGATGCCGGGCGGGGTAGAATGAAATCTCAAAGGAGGGCCACGCGATGAAAAGGATGTTCATAGCGATTTTGATTCTGGCAACTCCACTCTTTTTAATCGGTTCCGCTCGGGCGGAAGAGAAGCCTCAAATCCCCCCAATCTTGCGCTTACAAGACCTGATCCAGCAAGCCCTGGGAAAAAATCCCGAGATCGTGGCCGCGAAGGCCGAATGGCTTGCCTCCAAGAAAGCCATCATGGCGTCGTGGGCCCTTCCGGATCCCGTGGGCGGTTATGACATCATGGGCCCCATGGTTGAAACGATGACGGGCCCTCAAAAGAACCGTTTTGGGATCTCCCAAGAAGTTCCTTTTCCAGCTAAGCTTTGGGAAAAACGAAAGGCCGCTCAAGCGGAATCCGAAGCCACACGTGCACGCTTTGCTGCCATGGAAAGAGATATCACCAACAAACTCACCCAGCTTTACTATCAGCTTTACTATATTGATGCCTCCCTGGATACCCTTGCGGAAATTAAAGAACTCCTGAAAAAAATCGAAGGGGTCGCGCAAGCGCGTTATTCCAATCTGTCGGGAAGCCAACGCGATGTTGCCAAAGCTGAGGCGGAATTTTCCATGAATCTGGAAAAATTTTATACGCTCGAACAGCAGCGTGAAAGCGTGGCCGCGCAGATGAATGCCCTCCTGGATCAGGATCCCATGACCGTGATTGGAAAGGCGACACTCCCGGGCAAGCCTGCCGTGAGCCGTTCGCTCGTTGAGCTGATCAATCTGGCGGTCCAGAACCGGGAAGAGATCAAGGCGGCGGAGGCCGTAGCCTCCCAAACACATTACGCAAAAAGATTAGCGCAATTGGCCTATCTCCCGGATGTGAACGTCGGGTTTGAATACACCCGAGTCGGGAAAGGTGCGACCACGGAAGCCAATAACGGTAGGGACACTTGGATGTTCCCCTTGAGATTCAATATTCCGCTTTGGCAAAACCGCATTATTCCGGAGATCCAGGAAGCCCGGAAGCTTGAAGAAGTGCAAAATGCAAAATTGATCGCTGCGAAGAACCAGACTTTTTTTGAAGTGAAAGATGCTTACTACCGGTTCCAGTCTGCCGCCAAGATCGCTGACCTTTATGCGGCGGCCATTATCCCGCAGGCGAAACTGGCACTTTCTGCGGACCAGGCCGGGTATGAGGGGAGCAAGGCTGGTTTTCTCGATCTTCTCGACAGTGAACGCGTGTATCTCAACGCCAAACTTTCTGGGATTCAATTTCAAGCCGAAACTCTCAAAGCCTACGCGGATCTCCTTTGGGCGACGGGTCTTGATCTCCAAGATATGGAAGGACAAAGGAAATGATCAAAATGAATCGCTTTGTATCTCTCGGCGTTTTTTTAATCATTGGGATCGTAGCGAGCGCCATCGCGCTTCGATCCGCGGAGCATCTTTCGATCCATGCGGGAAAGCATGCCGAAAAAGCGGTTTATTATTGCCCGATGCATCCCAACTATACTTCCGACCGGCCCGGCAACTGTCCGATCTGTAACATGACGCTTGTGAAGCGCGAAAGAAAAGAAGAATCAGGATCTATGCCGGGAATGTCCATGCCCGAGGGATCTACTGTCGTGCCGGGATCCGCGCCCAAAGTCTTCACGGTCGCACAGCTCATGGCCATGAAACCGGGTGAGATCTGTTTGCTTCATAAATGCAAGATGGGGCAATGCATGCTCGCCATGACGCCGGAATTCGCCCGGCTCGGGAAATGCCCGCACTGCGGGGAAGACCTCGGCGTCATTGTGAAAGAAGCTCTCCCGCAGGGTTACGCGCAGGTCCAACTCGGCGCCGAGAAACAGCAGGTGATCGGCGTCAAGACCGCGCTTGTTCAGAAAATGGGGCTCGCCAAAACGATCCGTGTTTCCGGTCGCATCGCCTACGATCCGGAACTTTATCAAGCCGAAGAAGAATACCTTCAAGCCGCGCAGGCTTTTGAGAAAGCCGGGACTGCAGATCCGGAGATCAAAGAGCAGGCCGCCAAGCTGGTGGATTCTGCGAAGATCAAGCTGCGTCTTTTGGGTCTGAGCGATTCGATCGTGCAGGAGATCGAGAAGGCGGGGAAGCCGGACCGTTCACTTCTTTATTCCGACGCGGGAGGCAAAGTTTGGCTTTATGCGCCGATTTATGAATATGAAATGCCTTTTGTCCATGTCGGAGATACGGTCGAAGTCGAGGTTCCGGCTGTTTCTGACCAAAAATTTCACGGAATCCTTCGAGCGCTGGATTCGGTGGTGGATCCGGTGACGCGGTCCATTCGCGTTCGCGCGCAGCTTGAGAATCCGGATGGTATTTTGAAACCTGAAATGTATGTGAATGTGATGCTTCAAACAAACCTCGGGGAACAGATCGCCGTGCCGGAGGAAGCCGTTTTCGCAACAGGGGAAAAGAACATCGTCTTTGTGGTAAAGGAAAACAATGTTTTCGAACCTCGGGAAGTCGGGTTGGGCGCGAAGGCGGACCGTTTTTATCAGATCAAGAGCGGACTTCAGGAAGGCGAAAAGGTCGTCACCAGCGGAAATTTCCTGATCGATTCCGAAAGCCGTCTTAAATCCGCTCTGGAGGGAGCTGGGAGTAGCGGAGGCGGGGAGCACAGCCATGGCTAACATTCAAAAATTAATAGAAGCTAGGACAGTTCCTGCCAACCCTTCTGGAAATAAAATGAAAGGCAAGGGCCTGCATGTCGGATGAGAGAGAGTCCTCTCCAAAATTAAGACAAGGCGGGTGGATCGAAAAGGTCATTGAGTTTTCGGCCCATAACAAGCTCCTGATCTTCGTTCTGACTGCAGTTGCGATCGTTACGGCCGTCTGGTCTCTTCAGAATATTCCGCTTGATGCCATTCCCGATCTGTCCGACACACAGGTCATTATCTATTCTAAATGGGATCGCAGTCCGGACATCATTGAAGATCAAGTAACTTATCCGATTGTGACGGCGATGCTGGGCGCCCCGAACGTGAAGGCGGTCCGCGGATTTTCAGATTTCGGTTTTTCCTACGTTTACGTGATCTTTAAGGATGGGACCGATCTTTATTGGGCGAGGAGCAGGACGCTCGAATATCTGAGCAAGATCATCCCGCGGCTCCCGCAAGGCGTCCAAACCGAACTTGGGCCGGATGCAACGGGCGTAGGCTGGGTTTTTCAATACGCGCTGGTAGACAAGACCGGTAAACATAATCTGCAGGAGCTTCGCAGTTTCCAGGATTGGTTTTTGCGCTATCACCTGCAAAGCGTTCCCGGGGTCGCGGAAGTCGCGTCGCTTGGTGGTTTTGTTAAACAATACCAGATCACAGTCGACCCGAACCGTCTTTTGGCCTACAACATTCCGATCACCAAGGTCATGGACGCGGTCCGAAGCGGTAACCAGGAAACCGGCGGCCGGCTCATGGAATTTTCCGGTGCGGAATACATGGTGCGCGGCCGGGGTTACGCGAAATCCGTCCAGGATTTCGAGAATATCGTGGTGAGTGTGGATCCCAAGGGAACGCCCGTTCTTGTAAAAAATCTTGGGGTCGTGGCGATCGGTCCGGAGATCCGCCGGGGTCTTGCGGACTTGAACGGAGAAGGCGATGTGGTTTCAGGAACCGTGATCATGCGCTCCGGTGAGAATGCGTTAAATGTGATCCGGCGCGTGAAAACACGGATCGAAGAACTCAAGCCGTCATTCCCTCCGGGTGTGGAACTTGAGATCACGTATGACCGATCCGAACTGATCCTGCACGCCATTGATACGCTAAGGCATCAGCTCGCGGAAGAAATGTTGATCGTGAGCTTTGTGATCCTGCTTTTTCTTTGGCATTTTCCCTCCGCCATCGTCCCGATCATTACGATCCCGATCTCGGTCCTGCTTTCTTTTATTTTTCTGCACCGCATGAATCTTACTTCCAACATCATGTCACTTTCCGGTATCGCTATTTCCATCGGCGTACTGGTGGACGGTGCGATCGTAGAGGTGGAGAATGCCTACAAACGGTTAGAACAGTGGATCGCGGGCGGCCGCAAAGGGGACTTCCATCTCATCCGGCTTCAGGCGCTTAAGGAAGTGGGTCCCGCGGTGTTCTTTTCGCTCCTCGTGATCGCGGTTTCGTTTCTTCCGGTGTTTACGCTCCTGGACCAAGAGGGCCGACTTTTCAAGCCACTTGCTTGGGCTAAAACTCTCGCGATGGCCGCGGCGGCGATCCTGGCGATTACGCTGGACCCGGCCCTGCGCATGCTTTTTTCGAGGATGGACCCGATCAAGTTCAAATTGCCATTCTTTTCGAAGAAAGTCGAGAACGGGATCTCTAAGGTGGCGACGACACTTGCGGTCGGAACTTATTACCCGGAGGAAAAACATCCGGTCAGCAAAATCCTCTTTAAAATTTATGAACCTGCCTGCAGGTTCGTTCTCAAGCACCGCAAAGCGACGCTCATAACGGTCCTTCTCCTGGTTCTGACCACGGTCCCGGTTTATTTTAAATTAGGCTCCGAGTTCATGCCGCCGCTTTGGGAAGAGAACCTTCTTTACATGCCGACGACATTGCCGGGGATCTCGGTGACCGAAGCGCAATCGCTTTTACAAAAACAGGACAAGATTCTCAAAACCTTTCCTGAGGTCGAACGGGTGTTCGGAAAATCCGGGCGCATGGAAAGTTCCACGGATCCCGCACCTTTTTCCATGATGGAGACCGTTATTCTTTTGAAGCCGGAAAAAGACTGGTCCAGGAAAGAGCGGTGGTATTCCAAAGGGGTCCCGGAACTTTTCCGTGGACCGTTCAGGTGGATCTGGCCCGAGCATATCTCCCGCGAAGAACTTATCGGAAAGTTGGATGAAGCGCTCAAGATCCCCGGAACCACGAACGCCTGGACCCTGCCGATCAAGAACCGGATCGATATGCTTTCCACCGGCGTCCGAACGCCGATAGGTATCAAGGTGCTGGGTGCGGATGTCAAAGAGATCGAAAAGATCGGGATGCAGTTGGAGAGGGTCCTGAAGGATGTCCAAGGAACCCGGAGCATTTACGCGGAACGGGCCGCAGGCGGTTATTTCCTGGATTTTGATATCAAGCGCGAGGCCCTGGCGCGCTACGGTCTTTCCATCGCGGAAGTTCAAGCGGTCATCAATTCGGCCATCGGTGGCGAGGACATTACGACAACCATTGAAGGTCGCGAACGTTATCCTGTGAATGTCCGCTATTCCCGTGAATTCCGCGACGACATTGAAAAGTTGAAAAGAGTTCTGGTGGCGACTGCGACCGGCCAGCAAATTCCGATCGCGGAACTTGCGGAGATTCGAAAGGTTTCGGGACCTGCCATGATCCGGAACGAGAACGGTCTTTTGGCGGGGTATGTGTATGTGGATATGGCGGGACGCGATATCGGAAGTTATGTTCAGGAAGCCAAAAAGATCGCGGCACGCGAACTCAAATTATCGCAGGGGTACACGCTCGTCTGGAGCGGACAGTATGAGAACATGATCCGCGTCAAAGAGCGGCTCAAGGTCATTTTGCCGCTCACACTCTTTCTGATCTGCCTTCTGCTTTATATGAACACGAAATCTGCGGTAAAAACCGGGATCGTGTTGTTGGCTGTTCCTTTTTCACTGGTCGGGGCCGTCTGGCTCTTGTGGATCCTGGGTTATCACGTTTCCATCGCGGTGTGGGTCGGGATGATCGCGCTCATGGGGCTGGATGCCGAGACGGGTGTGTTCATGCTTCTTTTTCTCGATCTCTCTTACCACGCAGCGGTTGAGAAAAAACAGATGCGCTCGGAAAAAGACCTCGAAGAATCCATCATCCACGGTGCCGTCAAACGTGTGCGGCCCAAAATGATGACCGTGATGGCGGCGTTCATGGGCCTTCTGCCGATCATGTGGGCCGCGGGTGCGGGTTCGGATGCCATGAAACGTATCGCGGCGCCGATGATCGGCGGGCTTACGACCTCTTTTATTCTGGAGTTATTGGTATACCCCGTCATTTATTTTATATGGAAATGGAGGTTTGAAATGAAACAAGGAAAAGCTGTTTGGATCGAATCAACTAAAGGAGAATCAATATGAAAAAGCTGTTAGCTGTCGTGTTGTTGGTGATGTTTCTCATTCCGCTTGCGGTCTTGCCGGTATTTGCGAATGAAAAGGTTGTGAATGTTGGGAACAAAATTTGTCCGGTTTCCGGCGATCCTGTGTCTGGGACAAGTTTTGTCGAGTATCAAGGCAAGCGGTACGGTCTTTGCTGCCCGATGTGCAAAGCGCCATTCCTGAAAGATCCGGTCAAATATATCGCCCAGATGGAAGCAAAGGAAAAAGCATCCGCTTCTGCGACGGCGGTAGTTCCGGTCAATTCCAAGTCTGAGAAAATGGAAAAAGGTATGGAGCAGGGGAGTCTTTAATGAGCGGAGGGACGAACTGCTGCGAAGACGGGAACGTCGAGTCCCCGCAAGCGTGCCGGGGGCATAAGCCTCCGGCTTGTTGTGCCGGCGGGAAGATGCGAAAAAGGCCATGGTATCGGAACGGTCTTTTGTGGGTTTCTCTTTCCTCGGCGATCTTGTTAGGCGCGTCCTTTCTTTTTCCGGCGCTTCGGCCGTTTTACGACGCATTCATGCATTACACGCGCATGGTGTTTTGGCCGATCGCGATCGGTTTTTTCCTCGGGGGATTGATTGATCATTTTGTGTCGAAGGAATATATTTCCAAGCATCTGGCGATCCCAAAAAAGCGTACGATCTTTTATTCTGTGGGTTTGGGATTTTTGATGAGTGCCTGCTGCCACGGAATCCTTGCGATTTCCATGGAGGTTTATAAGAAGGGCGCTTCCGGTCCCGCGGTGGTGAGCTTTCTCCTGGCGAGTCCGTGGGCGAACCTTCCAATCACAATCCTCCTTTTTGGATTTTTTGGATGGAAGGCGCTCTTGATCGTCCTTGGGGCGCTTTTGATCGCCCTGAATACCGGACTGATCCTGCAAGGTCTTGAGCATTTTGGAAAGATCGAAAAAAATCCGAACTCACTTGAGGTCGGAAAAGATTTTTCCATCCTGAAGGATATGGCCGGAAAGTTCCGGAATTATCACTGGACCCGAGAGTCGTTGGTTGCTGATGTCCGCGGGGTCTGGGCCGGGGTTCTCAATCTAAGTGATATGGTTCTCCTATGGATCCTGATCGGGATGGTTCTGGCCGGTCTGATTTCAGCGTTCGTGCCTTCGTCTATTTTTCACCAATATCTCGGCCCGACGCTCCTAGGACTCTTCGCGACGCTCGGGATGGCGGCAGTGATCGAAGTTTGTTCACAGGGAACCGCGCCGCTCGCCTTCGAAATTTATCGGCAGACCGGGGCGTTTGGCAACGCGTTTGCATTCCTGATGGCGGGCGTGGTGACGAATTTCACGCAGATTGCGCTGATCTGGAAAAATGTTGGACCCCGTACGGCGCTCTGGATGCTCGCGATCAGCCTTCCGCAGGTGGTTTTGCTGGGGTGGATGCTCAATAAAATCTAAAAGAGGGGAACGGGGAACGCGGAAGTTCTTTCGTTACCCGTTAGCCGTTTCCCGTTCCACGAGCTTTTGTACCTCGTCAGCTTCTTTTTCTTTCCCCCGTTTTAACGCGCCTTCGATATAGATCCTTGCTTTCTCATCAAGCGTTTTCCGTGCGGCCGTGGTCTGCTCTGGAGTGAGGATGTTCTGTGAAAGAATTTTGGCAAGCGACTGGATGCGGAAGCGATCCATGGCAGGGAATTCGCGGGAGCGCTGGTCGGCATGCCCGCCATATTTAAAAATGTAAGGTGTTTCGATCAGGCCGATGGGGTAGCGCGAAGCGATCCGGAGCCAGAGGTCATAATCCTCGCAGGCCGGAAGCGATTCATCGAAAAGGCCGACCGCGTCGAAAAGTTTCCGGTGCATCATGACTGCGGACGGGCTTACGACGCAAAGAGGCAGGCATTTCTCAAAGATCCATCCGCCGAATTTTTTGTGTTTTTTCATCGGATTTACACGCTGGCCGTTCCGGATCCAGATCTCTTCTGTTTGGCAGATCAGGTAATCCGGATTCTTCTCAAAAAATTTCAACTGAGCCGTAAGTTTTCCCGGTTTCCATTCGTCATCCGAATCGAGGAACGCGATCCATTCGCCCTTGGCGTGTTTGATCCCGAGGTTGCGCGCGGCGGAGGGGCCGCGGTTTTCCTGATGGAAAATCCGGGCCATGGGCCATGGGCCACGGGAATCGTGGTGCGTGGTACTTGGGACGAGGATTTTTTGCATGTCATCTGTGGACCCATCATCCACGATGATAAGTTCAAATTCTGTGCCTTTTTGCGCAAGGACGGAATTAATCGCTCGCGGAAGGACCGCGGAGCGATTGTAAGTCGGGATGATGACGCTGATAAGAGACATGTCCCATTATAACAAGGGAACTTCAAAGCCGAAAGTAGTGAGGTAAGAGGCGTATCCGTTGACAGCGGAGGAACGAGTCTTATACTATAAGCTGTGAGCAGATCCCTGTTTCCCCAGCAGCTGTCTTTGAAACAACCGTTCGTCCGGAGATTTCTTTTCGGCCTTTTCATTCTCCTGTTCACCCTCCTTGTTTTTTATTTGGATATTTTTTCCAAAGAGACAATCCCTTTTCACGCTTTTTATTTTCCGTCCATTCTTTTGATGACCTGGTATCTGGGAGAAAGAATAGGAGTTCTGACGACCGGTCTGGTCTCCCTTCTGTGGTTTGCGGCCGAGCGCGATGTGGGCCATTTTCAAACCACCCAGGCGTTCCTGTCGAACGGGGTAGTTTATTTGGTGACTTTTGTGGCGGTTTTCTTGTTGGCACGTTTAGTCCGTCACAAAAGCCTTCTGCTCGAGAAGACTTCCGCAGAGCTCGCGCGGTCGAACAGTGAATTGGAACATTTTGCTTATAAAGCGGCTCATGACCTGCGGTCCCCCCTGACGACCATTTTTGGTTTTACGGAATTTCTTGTCGAGAAATTTAAAAATGCCAACGATGTCGAGGCAAAAGAATGCACGGACGGTATTCTCCGGGGCGTCCGGAGCATGAACGCTATGATCAAAGCGCTTCTGGAATACGCGACGGTCATGAAAGAAGAAAAAGACGCTCCGCTTGCGGATCTTGAGAAAGTGATCGCGGAAACTCTGGAGAATCTTCGCGTCGAGAGCCTCGAGAAAAAGGCCTCCATAACACACGATCCCCTGCCGGTTCTTGCGATCAGTCCCGGTCTTGCCGGGGTGCTTTTTCAAAACTTGATCGGTAATGCGATGAAGTATTGCGAAAAGGAACCGCGCGTCCATCTCTCCGCTGTTCGTAAGGGAAAAGAATGGCTTTTTTCGATTCAAGACAACGGGATCGGGATTCCGGAAGAATCCCGGGAACGTGTTTTCGTCATGTTCGAAAAATTGTTAACACGGCAGAAATATCCGGGTTCGGGGATCGGTCTTGCCACTTGCCAGAAGATCGTGGAGCGTTACGGCGGGCGCATCTGGGTCGAATCTAATCCTGGGGGAGGCTCGACTTTCTTTTTTACCCTGCCTGCCCATTGAAACGGAGAGCATTCTTTCCGTGTGTTCGAAGTGGTTTATTTTCTCTTCTTAGGTATAATTCCCTTCTCAGTATGCCAACGGAAAGTTTTAAAGAATGAAAAAAAAGAACGGGAAAAAATTCAAGATCTTGTTTGCGGCTTCAGAGGCGGTTCCGTTCATCAAAACCGGTGGTCTCGGAGACGTCTGTGGCGCACTGCCCAAGATCCTCAAGAAACTCGGTCATGATGTCCGGCTTGTCTTGCCGCGTTATTGGTCCATCAGTAGGGAGAAATACGGCCTGAAACCTGTTCTGGGGCCGATGGGCGTTTCGACCGGCAACGGCGTCATGTGGTGTCAGGTTTTCGAGGGAAAATCGGACGGATTCCCGGTCTATTTTATCGAACATGAAAGCTATTTCGGTCGCGCCGGACTTTATGACGACGGCGACCGGGAATTTGCGGACAATCCCGAGCGTTTCGGCTTTTTTTCGCGCGCCTGCCTCCAGCTTTGCCAAGATCTGAAGTTCCAGCCCGACATCATCCATTGCCACGACTGGCAGACCGCGCTTGTCGCGCCGTACCTGAAGATCTGGGAGCAGCACAATCCGTTCTTCGCCGGAACCGCGAGCGTTTTCTCGATCCACAATATCGCCTATCAGGGAACCTTCAAGGCCGATGCCTATGGTTTTCTTGGGCTTGGACGCGACAACTTTACGGATGCCAAGTTCGAGAATTTTGGCGGCATCAATTTCATGAAAGGCGCGATCTTTTATGCCGACGCCGTTACGACCGTCAGCCCCACCTACGCCCGGGAGATCCTCGGGGAGCCCGGCGCGAACGGACTTTCAACCTACATCCAGCGCCGCAAGGAGGATCTCTTCGGGATCTTGAATGGCGCGGATTACGATCACTGGAATCCGGAAACCGATGAGCTCATTCCGGCAAATTATTCCACTCGCGATCTGTCCGGAAAAAAACTTTGTAAAAAAGCGTTGCAGGAGGAATTTTTGCTGGATTCCAAAGTGAACGTTCCGGTCGTGGGCATCGTCTCGCGGTTTGCGGAGCAGAAAGGTTTTCAGCACTTGATGCTTGTGATGCACCGCATCCTTCGCGATATGGCGGTGCAGTTCGCCATTATCGGAAGCGGGGACAAGGCGCAGGAGGATTTCTTTGGGGGGCTTCCGGCGCTTTATCCAGGCAGGGTGGGCGCCTGGATCGGTTACAACGAACGCAAGGCGCATCTGATCGAAGCGGGAGCGGATTTTTTTCTGATGCCGTCCCTTTATGAACCGTGCGGTCTCAATCAGATCTATAGTTTGAAATATGGAACGCTTCCGATCGCGCGCGCGACCGGCGGGTTGAAGGACTCGATCATTCCTTATGAGGAAAAAAGTGGTTTTGGGACCGGGTTTCTTTATTCTCAGGGAACACCGGCTGCGATCTATGATACGGTCGGCTGGGCGGTGAGTACGTATTATGACCGGCCCGAGCACATGGAACTGATGCGCAAACGCGCCATGCTCCAGCATTTCTCCTGGCTCGATGCCGCCAAACAGTACGAAAACGTCTACCAAAAAGCCCTTCTTCGCCGCGAAACCTGGCAATAATCTCGCGAAAATTTTTACGAAGCCCACTCAAAAACTCCGTCGGGAAGTGCGTCTTTCCAGCAGCGGCCTCGATGAGAAATCCTGGCTTTCGGCCTCCTTAGCGTGGCTCAACACACTTCCCGTTTTCGCAGTCCAGGGAAATGTTAGCAGGCTCGAACTCAGAATAAGGTGCGCCGGGAAGAAACTCCGCTGGAGGAAAAGGGGCAAATTGAGTAGAATGCCCAGCATGGATCCGAAGAAAACCCCGTTTGATGCGCTGCCGACCGCGTCCAAAACAAAAATCGAGCAGGCGTTCAATCTGGAACGTGAAGCGCATCGCCTCCGGGGAGACAGCAAAATTGACCAAGCCTTTCAGGCTTTTGACCAGGCGGCCAAGCTTTTTCAGGAGGTGAACGAGCCTCTCAAAGCCGCGGTCTGTTTTTCTTCTGCCGCGACATGCTGGAATATTCACACCGGTTGGCAACCCCTCCGTAATGCCGCCACGCGCAATGAATCTGCCGCGCTTCAGGCCCTTAAGGCCCAAGACTACGCCTATTCGGAAACGCTTTTCAGCGAAGCCGCGCTCCTTTATGAAAAAGAAGGAGATTTCACGAAATATTCTTATTGTTACCGGCGTGCCAAGGACGTCCGGCTCACTCGTTTGTGGAAGATCTTCACGCAGATGCAGGGACAGGGTTCCCCCGCGGTTGGGCTCCGATCGGTTTCGTGGAAGGAACGAGTGTCCATCGGCACGAGTTGGGTCTTGGGTTCGATGAATCGGTTGATCTGGGGTTACGGAGAAATGCCTTTCCGCACATTCGGCATCGCCTGCGTTGTTATTACGGTAGGCGCTTTCTGTTACTATGTCTCCGGCCTGATTCTGACCGGTGGCTTCGTGCAGAAGATCGATCTTTTCGAATCATTCTATATGAGTATGACCACTTACACGACCTTGGGTTATGGGGACTATCTTCCGATGGGCTGGGTCCGCGGCGTCGCGGCGCTGGAAGCTCTTTCGGGCATTTTGCTCACACCCCTTTTTCTGATCGCTCTGACCCGTCGCTATCTCAGGACCCGATAAAACACACAACGCCCAAAGGAGAAATCAATGAGCCGCATTCAACCGTTGGACCCGGAAAAAGCGCAAGGCAAGACCCAAGAACTTTTGACGGCGATCAAGGCCAAGTCGGGGCGTGTTCCCAATATCCTCAAGACCATGGCCCATTCGTCCGTGGCGCTTCAAGCCTATATGGGACTCTCCGGAGCTTTTGCCGACGCGAAGCTGCCTCTCAAATTGCGCGAACAGATCGCGCTTGCCGTAGGGGAGGACAATCAATGTCATTATTGCGTCGCGGCACACTCCGCGATCGGGAAACTTTCAGGGCTTACGCCTGAGGAGATCGAAGCGGGCCGCAGGGCCAACTCCCGGGATCCCAAAACGGACGCGATCCTCAAATTTGCCAAAAGGCTTTCGTCTCATCGTGGAAATATCACCGATCCGGAATGGGCGGAAATTCGAAAAGCAGGTTGTTCGGACGAGGAAATCCTTGAGATCATCACGGCCGTTTCGCTCAACCTTTTCACCAATTATGTGAACCATGTGGCGGAAACAGCGATCGATTTTCCGCAGGTTCTGCCGCTCTCATAAACTCTTATGAAACTATTAAAGTCTCTGGATTCACTTATCCTGCGCGAGAAAAAAAAATACTCCGGCATTCCGGAAAACTGGAAGTTAAAGCCCGTTTGCTGTCTTTCGGATGCCTCCGAAGAGGAGGTCTATTACGCGGCCTCGGAGGGCGGGACGGTTTCGGAGCTGGCTGCTTTTCGCAAATCGTATGCGTTCACGCTTTATCTCCTCAACCGGAAAGGGGAGGAGAATCTTTATTTTAAGAAAAACGCCGGACTTTTTGCAAATAAGATAGAGATCTTTGACGCGGCTGAGAATCTGCTCGGCTCTGTTCAGAAACAAGGGTCTTCGAAAACGCACTTTCAGGTCCTGGATGCGGGTGGAAATGTTCTTTACACCATTGAAGGTCCTCCCGTGAATCCCGAGACCTTTCATATACGGAAGGGCAACGCCACATTAGGCAAGATCAGCAAGCGGCCGACCCCCACCGTGGAAGAGGGCGTGTCCCGCAACGATCATTTCGGGATTGTGTTTCCGTTTGCCGCCGACACGGCGGAAAAAAGCATTCTCCTGGGCGCTCTTTTTTTGATCGACCTCACGTTTTAAAGCGAAAGCGCCAGATTTCCCTGCCTCAATAAAAATCAAAATAACCATTCTAGTGCCATTTTGGATCATTTAAAGCTATTAATTGCTATGTATTGCTGTTATTATGGCTATTAACTTATATAAACAGTGTTATTTATTAACAAGTTTATAAGAAGCTATTGACTACAGCCGATCTGTAGAGTACTTTTCTATTGGAGAGACATAATGAAAAAAGGAAATGTTTTAGACCAACAATTGGGATGTGTGAAAGCCTGGGATTGGAGTCCGGAGATGCGAGATCCGAGCTTTGCTTTCGAGACTTTTGACGCTGAAGCATTGATGGGCCGGCAAGTCACAAGTCACATGTCTCGAGTTCTCGCGTCGAAATCGGATTGGAAAAAATTAGTCGCTCTCAGCACAGCTTTCATATTCCTCTGGTCCATGTGCATCACCCCCGTGATGGCCGAGACGATCAAGCTGGAAGGCGGATCGGTGGAGGTGAATGTC
Organism: Candidatus Omnitrophota bacterium; assembly: GCA_903856085.1. Taxonomy (GTDB): domain Bacteria; phylum Omnitrophota; class Omnitrophia; order Omnitrophales; family Aquincolibacteriaceae; genus Aquincolibacterium; species Aquincolibacterium lacustre. The sequence continues at coordinate 65,642 of CAIOAT010000004.1, forward strand.
CAGGACAACACAACGAATTGGAAAGTGCAGGGCAACCCGGTGTGGAATGTTCCGGAGTTCAATGTCGCTCAGGGAAGTATTTACAATATCGCGGGTCTTGGCACCGGCTCAAGCCTTGCGCTTTTGGTGAATGGCGGTAGCGCGTCCAACATCTTTGGCACCATGAATTTATTCAACCTCGATTTTATCCTTCAGAATATCGCCGGCATCAATATCGGCAGAAGTGCCATGATCAATCTCAATAGCGCTTCTCTTATAGCTTCAACCCTGCCGCTTAACTTGAGCGCGACGGATTTTCTGGCGCGCAACTATCAGTTCAGTGGGCAGGGTGCGTTCTTATCCAATGCCGGCCACATCATCGGTACGAATGCGAATCTCGTGGCCCTTGTATCCAATACCATCGAGAACACAGGAACGATCGAAGTTCCGATGGGCACCGTGGCCCTGGCTGCGGGGAACACCGTGCAGTCGGTATTTCAGCAGACGGTCTCGTGTCGATCGGCGTCGATGAGGCTACGGCGAATAAGCTCGGCCTTGCGGACCAGATCAAGAATAGCGGTACGATCTCGGCCCAGGGCGGCAAGGTTGTTCTTAACGCCAAAGCCGTCGACGGACTTTTTGAAAAGGCGATCAACATCGCCCCAGGAGCCAATGCCACGGCTGTGGTGAAGTCCGATGATGGCGTGATCGAATTTGTTGCACAGGGGAACATCCTGAATCAGGGAACTGTGCAGGCCAAACGCGGCGAGATCAAAATGGAAGCTACGGGCGACATTGAGACGCGTGGAAGTCTTGTGGCTTCCCGTTTTTCTGAGAAGGCCGCTGCCTTCAAGATCAGCGGGCTCTATATGGTCGGCATTTCGTCCCACAACAATCTGGATAATGCCATCACCTATACCGGCAACACCACGGTTTCCGGCACGATCGAGGACGTGGACGATATTATCATCAATGCCGGCGTGACCATCACTTTGGCCGGTGATACGAGCTTCGTCGCCGATTCCGATCAGAATTACAGCCTCACCGGGCACAACACCGGAGCTTTCACCATGGGCGCGGGTTCGTCGATCGACGGTACGGCCGGGCATCACTATAACCTGTCGATTAGCGCCTCCAAAGTATCGCACCTCTATAACATTGCGAATGTCGGCTCTCTGACCCTCGGTGCATCTAGGACTGGCTCCAATCCTTCTTACGTCATGCATAACGCTATTTCCACCGCCAGTGATTTTACGTTGAACAAAGGAACCGCGACGCTCGCGGGCGGCGATCTGACGGTCGGAGGTATTTTTACGGTTGGAGAAGGCGCGATTTTCAACGAAACGACCGATATGGCAGGCGCTAATGCGTATGTCGCCCATTTCGGTTCAGACGATATTGTCGGAACTTATCGGAATGTTAGTAACGGAACTGCTGCGATGCGCGTGGCCTCGGTTTCAGATCTGCAGGCCGTGCGTGATGTCCTTGACCAGAACTATGTTCAGACAGGCGACATCTCGGGCGTTGGGGATTTCACGAACTATATCATCGGTGATGGCGATACTCCTTTCACCGGCACGTTTAACGGCAACGGGTATACGATCGACAGTCTTACCCTCAACACGGGTGCCGATAACGTCGGTCTCTTCGGCTACACGAGCGGCGCCACGATCCAGAATGTCGGACTTATCCATGTTAATGTCACGGGCGTTAGTAACGTCGGCGGTCTTGTGGGACATAACAGTGCTTCTTCTACGATTGATAATTCGTATGTGGAAGGAGATGTCGTCGCGAATGGGGGGGATTACGGAGGGGGACTTGTTGGTGACAATGAAGGAACTATCACCAATTCCTACACGAGTGGGAGCGTGTCAGGCGGTTATTACAACATTGGAGGGCTTGCCGGAGGCAACTATGGCGGCGCAATCGATAGCTCTCATTCGAGTAGCAGCGTATCCGGTCAACATAGCACAGGCGGTCTTGTCGGGAGTAATGAAGGTGGGTCGATCACCCATTCTTACGCCACGGGGGATGTTTACGGCGAAAATTATGCAACAGGGGGACTTGTCGGACAAAATGGATATCTGGTTTCGGGCAGTATAGACAATTCCTACGCCACCGGAGATGTTACTTCGTCAGGCAGCCAGGTGGGCGGTCTTGTCGGATACTCCTGGGGAACGACTCGCGGTTCGATCTCCAACTCTTACGCCACGGGGGATGTGAGTGCTGACGGAGCCGTCGGCGGTTTAGTCGGCGTTCTCAATAATGAAGACCTTTTAAATTCCTATGCCACGGGAAATGTGACTGGGGGTTCGGACGTAGGTGGCCTCGTGGGGCTTAGCCTCCTTTCTTTTGTCGAAAATAGCTACGCTAAAGGGACTGTCATCGGCACTGATCGGGTCGGTGGTCTTGTAGGACAGAACGAAGGGACCATCTCTAAATCCTACGCCACAGCGAATGTTAACGAAACCGGTGGTGGCTCCACCGAAGGTGCTGGTGGCCTTGTGGGATTTAATGAGGGAATTATTTCCGAATCCTATGCCACAGGTTCGGTTCTCGGCAATTACATTGCTGGCGGGTTGGTAGGCTGGAACAGCAGTACAATTTCTAACTCTTACGCTACCGGCACCGTGGGAGGGAGTCAATATGCGGGTGGTCTTGTTGGGGTTAATGATAATTTATCCCAAATCGATAATTCCTATGCCACGGGCCTTGTCAATAATGGCGTCGGAGGGGCTAACATCGGCGGTTTCATCGGGTTGAGTTTGAGTGATGCATACGCCGGTAACTTTTGGAATCAAGAGACGACCCAGCAGGGTTATGGGACGGGTGCTGGCGATGTCGATGGTATTACGGGAAAGACCACTCTTCCGATGGAAGATGTCACCACTTTTACGAACGCAGGATGGGATTTCAATGGGCTTTGGAAGATCAATGCGGGGGAAGCTCCGCACCTGATCTGGCAGGACATGACCTACAGTACCGACTTTATTGGTGGAACTTCGGCGATGCCGATGCAGATCCACAATGTCAACGAGTTGCAGTTTATGAAGTACGAGCTCAGCAGTTCTTTTAAACTCGTTCAGGACATCGATGCTTCGAGCACGGTGGGATGGAATGGCGGCTTGGGATTTGCTACGGTTGGCGATATTAACAATTATTTTACAGGAACATTTGACGGGCAGGGTCACACGATCACAGGTCTCACGATCAATCGCTCGACGGGTTATCCGAACAACTTTTCTATCCCGGAATACTCGGATATCGGTCTTTTTGGCAGAACGGAAGGGGCGAAGATAAGCAATGTAGGTCTCCTCGACGTGAACATCACGGGAGACCTGTTTGTTGGCGGGCTTGTCGGTTGGAACGGCACCGGATCTTCCGTTACCAATTCTTATGTCACAGGAAGCGTCGAGGGCTACTATGACCAGATCGGCGGTTTGGTAGGGCGAAATTTTCAGGGGGCCATTAGTAATTCTTATTCGAAAGCCACGGTTCGAGGACACTGGTGGTGGGTGGGAGGATTGGCAGGTATTTCCGACGGCGGCAGTATCACTAACTCCTATGCTGCTGGGGACGTCTACGACGATGTTGGGGGCGGCACTGGTGGTTTGTTAGGTCATAGCGGGGGCTCTTCGATCAGCAATTCGTATGCTGTCGGAAGCGTAAACGGCGTTTGGTATGTGGGTGGTTTAATCGGATATGACGGGGGAGGGAACGCCTTTGCCAACAACTGGTGGTGGAAAAGCGCCGGACACAACGCCGGACTGAATGATACCGGGACTTCCGGTGATCTTCCTAATACCCAGATTGCCACAGAAGAAACACTGTCTAATTTTTATTCTCCCGCTCACGCGGTGTACGCAATCGGTGCGGCAGGGCAATGGGATATTTTCACTCCCATTTGGGATATGTATGCGAATGAATTTCCAAGGTTGCATTTTGAAGGTCACAACGGCAACATCTATTCTGTGTGGAGCGGCGCTTCATCCGTCTGGTCTGCCGCCTCGAATTGGGTGGGGAATGCCTTGCCGGGTGACAATATTTTTATCAGTCATCGTACCTTTGATCCCATTGTGGATGCCGATGTTGCTTCTTCAATCGTCATTATCAACTCTGGAGCAACGCTTGATCTTGGAAGTTTCAGTCTTTCCGGCGTTGTTACGAATTTGGGTACCGTAAAACTTGTCGGGGACAATATCTCGGTATCGGCGATCACGGAAGGTACGGTCAATTATTACGGTACAGGCACCTATGCCGGCCTTAAAGCAGGTTATGACTATATGAACCTCATTTTTTCCGGCGTGGGCGGGACCTATACGATCAACAACTCCCTTACCACTTCAGGAGATATGACGATTGAGGCAGGCACCATCAATCAGAATGCCGGACTTTCCATCGGCGGCAATTTTTCCCAATCGGGTGGCACGCTTAATCAAAACGCCGGGCTTTCTGTCTTCGGAGGTTTCTTCAAATCCGGCGGCATATTCAATAATAATGCAGCGATTACTTTGGCCATGGATTTTCTCTCGCTGGTAGGAGGGACGTTCAACCAGAACGTGGCCATGATTCTTGCGAACTACAACCAAAGCGGCGGCGCCTTCAATCAAAATAATAATCTTTTCATCGGCGGTGATTATATCCAGACAGGTGGGACATTCATGGATGCTGCGCCGCTGGCGCATGCTTTCACCGTTGAAGGTAGTTTCTCACTGCCGTACGGGACGAACGCGTTCCGCCGTTACACGGGAGCGGGCACGACGAACGATCCTTTCGTGATCCGGAATCTTTACGATCTTCAGGGCCTGAAGGGGAATCTTACCTCGAATTTCAAATTAAACACGAGTCTGGATGCATCATCGATTTCCGGATGGAATGCCGACGCCGGTTTTGATCCGATCGGGGACGCGACACACGCATTCACGGGAACCTTGAGTGGTTTTGGGAAAGTGATCTCGAACCTCACGATGCATTGGGAGGGGAACGATTACGTGGGTCTTTTCGGGAATATCGGTGTCGGTGGTTTGGTGAGCGAACTTGCGCTCGAAAAAGTGAGCTCGTATGGCCGTCATTATGTCGGAGGTCTGGCGGGTCTTAATGAAGGCACGCTTTCGAATGTTTACACGACGGGATCTTTTACGGTCAGCGGTGTGAATTTTGTTGGAGGTCTTGTGGGAGGGAACACGGGCTCGATCGCGAACGCTTATTCCAGTGCTCGCGTGGTTGGGACAGATACCGTGGGCGGTTTGGCAGGTTTCAATACCGGAACGATCCAAAAGACTTACGCAATGGGTCAAGTGACGGGTTCTTCCAATACCGGCGGCCTTGTCGGTACCGGCACCGGAACTGTGGCGAATTCTTTTTGGAGTCAGAAAATGACCGGGCAAGCGACAAGCGCCGGAGGGACCGCGGGTAAAGTGATCGGTATCACGACCAATGACGAGGGCTATGCGGTTCCGGATCCCGAAGATGTCGCGGATCCGGCTTCCGATATGATGAGCTCCGGCACGTTCTCGGGATGGGATTTCGGGAGCACCTGGGTGATGGACGAAGGCGGGTCTTTCCCCCACTTCCAGTTCCGTTTTCCTGAGGGTGTGCGCGGGGTTTGGGGAGTTGTCTATAACACGGAGGGTGCTACCACGGAGGCCGGCAGGACTGTTGATCTTTACGTAAACACAAATTCTTTGGACACGACCGGTCTTGGGACCCAGGTGGATACCACGAGGAGCACCGCGGACGGGATGTATTATTTTGTGATGGGAGCGAATGATGTTCAGGCCCAAGATTGGGTGATCGGCAAGCTGAACGGTGGGGACAATTTTACGGGGAACACCCGGATGCCCGCCGAAACGGGGAGCATCAAAGAACTGGATATTTGGGGGACCCTGGCGCGGATGATTCCCCATCCGAAAGAGCCGCCGCCGATTCGCATTCCCGCGAATGAGTCCTTGCAAGAGGCCCAGGGGGAGGTTAACCGGAGCCTTCAAAGTCTGATGAACAACACCGGCCAAATAGCCTCGCTTGAAGGAGTCTGGGGCAAGGCGTCGGATGTTCAGATCCAGGATCAAACGCTATCCGTTTCTGGGATAGAGATGACTATTTCTGAAAACGCTTGGATTTCTTTTTATGACGAATCCGCGCCGGGGATTGAACCGGTTCCGACGTTCACTTTGACCCATGTTGGGACGGAAACCGCGGGGCTCCAGTCCGGGAGTACGAAATCGGTGATGCTTGAGATCGCTGAAAATCTCGTGCAATCTCCGAAAGGACGTGAGGCCTCCGGGAGCGCGGAGTCCTCCTCTGTTTCGTCAGCAGGTGGACAGGCAACCGATGCGACCGATTCTGCCAATGCCGCGGCTCAAGCAAGTGATGAGTCAACGGGCAGCGATGCGGCGGCTTCGCCTGCGACTGAAGCCGCGGATGAAAATGCCGATGCGGCTGGCCAGAAAGCTTTGGCGGCGGACGAACAGACGGACGAAAACGCAGAAGCTGTCGACCAGGCAGTTTCTGCAAACGATGAGCAAGCGACAGAGAGTCAAACTTCTCCGGAAAAAAACGCGGCAAGCTCCGCGGATCGTGGCGCAAAGAGCAGCTCCAACTTTTTTGGTGAGGAAGCGAAAAAATTCCTGACGGATGTTCGAGTGATCGATGGAGTGGTGTATGTGGTGGATAGCGCCAGCGAGGTATCCCTTTTGACTCCCGGAGAATCGGTGCGTGTACTTTTCAAGGAGCAGTCGGGTCTTGTGAAAGCCAGGGGGACGGCTTCTGTCGCGGGAGTTCTAGATCCAATACCCATGCCTGTGAAGGCTGATCCGTTGCCGGTACTGGCCGTGAAAACGGATCCGCCGCCGTTGATGGCTCTAAAGGCGGACCCATCGGATGCTCGTATCAAAGCCGATTTTTCGACAGTGAGCGTGAAAACCAACCCGCCGGAAACGGTTGAGAAGGTCGATTTGCCTGTGAAGGCTGCCAATGTCCCGCCGATGTTCACGCCGCAGGAGCCCAAGGATATTGCAAAGCTCGGGCTGTTTGCGGTTCAGAGAACGACAAATAGCGGAGTGCGGTACGGAACTCTGAAGAATCCTGGGAAGAACGTATTTGTGAAATGTCCGGGCGGGGAATGGCAGGCGGCGAAGGAGGGCATGATCATTCTTCCGGGAGATGAGGTCCGGACAGCGGCTCAAAGCTCCGTGGAGGTGTTGCTGGATGATGGCAAGGTCGGGCAGCTTAAGATCCAGGAAGGGAGTTTATTCCGCATCAATAAAGCCGAGACGAACCCCGCGACCGAAGGCAAAACAACGCTCCTGGATCTCGCGATCGGGAAGATGTTGATCAAGGTCGGGAAGCTCAAAGGGGACTCGAAGTTTGAGGTCCGCACTCCGACTGCGCTCACCGGCGTCCGTGGTACCGTTTTCGAGGTGACCGTGAAGGAAAAAGTTTAAAAACGGGTAACGGGAAACGTTACGCGTAAAGGCTTTTTACTCTCCGTTCGGTGTTTCCCGTTTCCTGAGGCCCTGGCGTCCTGTCGCTTGGGCTTGCAAGCTTTACATAGATTGATTAGTATCTTCGCATGAGCGCTTCCGAAAAACCGTATCAGGCGACGCATGAGATCGGGCGCGTCTACGACGCGATCACCGACAGCAAAGTCCTCGTAAATTTTTTTCTCACCACGGCGCTCCAGTTCATTCCCGCCGCGCAAAGCTATCTTTTTCTTGCGGCCAAGAACAAAACTCTTTTACTGGAGGTCTCGGTTCCCTTGACCGTGGAGGTCCCGTCCGATCTCGCCGCGGAGGCACAAAAAATATTTGAAGACGGAAAACTCCGCGTGGGAAAAGGCCGGATGTTCCTTCCTTTGATTGCCCGGAACAGCGTTATGGGCGTCGCATGTCTTGAAAGAACGGCCGAGGCGCCGGGTTTTACCTCCCAGGAAGCCGAAATCGGATTTGATCTGGCTTCGGAATTTTCCGGCGCTCTCAAGAATATCCTCCTTTTTGAAGAGAACATGAAAATGGAACGCTTGGCCGCGGTCGGGCAGGCGATGGGCATGGTGGTCCACGAGATCAGGAATATCATGCAACTCGCGCGTTTCTCAGACGAGATGACTCGTATCGGGCTCAAGGAGAAGAATGAGAAATTTCTCACCACCGGTCTTTCAAAAATGACCAAGACGTTGAAGGAAATGGATGGGTTTATCGGGGAGATGTTGAGTTTGACGAAAGATTATCAGCTGGAGCCCGAAAATGTAGACCTGTCAGCGATCCTGGAGGAATTACAAAGTGATCTCGCGGAACAGGCGCACAGATATCGTATCAAGCTTGATTTTAAAACGGATCCTGGTTTTCCAGTGGTCGAAGGGGACGGGCGGTCTCTTTATCGCGCGCTTCTTAATCTCGTGAAAAATGCTCTTGAAGCTTTCCAAGACAACAAAGATGCATGCATCAAGATCCGCGCCCGGATCAAGGATGATGAACATTACGAACTGATCGTTGAGGATAATGCCTCCGGGATGAGCGAAGAAGTGAGGGCTAAACTTTTCGAAGCGTTCTTTTCAACCAAAGGCAAGCGAGGGACGGGACTCGGATTGATGGTCGTGGCGCGCACGGCCAAGATGCATCAAGGCAGCGTGAAGGTCGAAAGCCAGCTTGGGGTGGGTACAAAATTCATTCTGACTTTGCCGTGCATTTTCCGGGAGTAAGACTGGAAATCCAAAAAAGAGACAGGCATTCAATGACGGCCTGTCCTTTTTTATGTCTTGTCAGGGGATGACTACGGTGAGGGCGGTGATGTCATCGTGCTGGTCAGCGCCGGTCGTGAAATTACGAACTTCCTCAAAGATCCTCTCCGAATAAGCCGCAGCCGAATCCGCCTCTTTCTTCACGCATTCCGCGAGCCGCTCAATCGTGTATTCCTTGCCGTGTTTGTCTCGCGCCTCCACAACACCGTCCGTGTAAAGGAAGAGGGCATCGCCTGATTCCAGGTGGATCGTGTTAAGAAAGAAAGGCGTCTCCGGCATCAGTCCGAGCGGCGGGCTCTGAGCTCCTTTCAGACTCTCCGCTGTGCCGTCCGTGATTTTTCTTAAAAGGATCGGGAGATGACCTGCCGAGGAATACTGGACAGTGTTCATATTCTTGTCGATGAGAAGGCAGATGATGGTGAGGAACATTCCAAACGGGCTGTTCACGGAAAGGCGTTGGTTGAGGGCTGTCAGAAGTTCGGCCGGATCCTTGGCCTGGGGCGCGAGAAAACGGTATTCCGACATCGCGCGGACCATATAAAGCGCGGCCGGAACGCCTTTTCCGGACACGTCGCCCAAGATGACGCCGATCCGATTTCCTTCGAGTGCGATCACGTCATAGAGATCGCCGCCTACATCAAAGGCCGGAAGCGAAAGAGCGCTCAGATCGATCCCGAAATGCCGGCTCGTGAGATCGGGAAGAAAATTCTGCTGGATCTCATGGGCGATCTTCAGGGCCTGTTTGGTCTTTTCCTGTTTGACGATCTCACCGTGGAGCCGTGCGTTCTCGATGGCAATGGCCGCCTGGTCTGCGAAGGTCTCGAAAAGTTCCAGATCTTCCTGGCAGAACTTATCGCGTCCCCGAGGATTGATGGCCTGTAGAACGCCAAGGATCTTGCCTTTGGCTTTCATGGGGACGCAGAGGATCGCTCTTGTGACGAAGCCCGTGGAATCGTCAAAGCGTTTGGCGAAGCGCGGGTCTTTTTGAGGATGATTCACGATCTCGGGTTTTCCGGACGCTGCGACCGAACCGGCGATACCTTCGCCCATCTTTACACGGAATTTTTCTTCCAAGGCCGCGCCTTTACCGCCCAGCGCTACCCGGAACACCAATTCGTTGGAGGTTTCATCGATCAGGAGCAGCGACGCGACTTCGGAGTGCATGACCTCGGAGGATGTGTTCATGATGACCGCGAGGAGTTCGTTCAGTTTGAGCGTGGAGTTGAGGATTCCTGTGAGCGCGAGAACTTTCCGGAGATTTTCAATTGTCGGATCTCCGGGGATTTTTTTGTCAGAAGCTCTCCGGGTTTTTTCACGGCGAACTTTTGTCGTTTTTCTCATCGGAAGGCCTCAGAGAATCTTTTGGAACAGCAGTGTGATCAAAAGAGCGTAGTCGAAGCTAAGAAGAAAAGCCGTCCAATCCCTCAGCCGTTTAAAAGGCAAGCGAAGGACGCCCACGCAGGGGATAAGCAAAAGCGTGAAAAAGGGGCCTCCTGAAAGCAGGATCCAGGCCATGAGCGATCTTTCGAGGATCGCGTGCGCGATTTCCGGTGAGCTGATCAGGAAAAGAGGTGAACGCCCTTTCAAGAAACTTTTGGTGAAGGCGTTGAGGACATAGCTGCCCGCAAAGGTGAGTGTGATAAAAAAGATCGCTCCGAGGGTCCAAAAATTCGTCCGGTAAAGCATGTCGAGAAGGGTGGAATCCTGGAATCCGCGGATCTCGCGGCTGATCGGTAAAAGAAAGATCGCGCTAAGCACGAGCACATGACAAAGCTGATCGGTCATAAAATAGACAAAAGTGTTTGCGGGTGTTTTTTGGGTGAAGGAATATTTGAGAAGGTCCTGCGTTAGATGAACGAGGACAATTCCGGTTACGAAGATCCAGATCACGGGTTCATTCAGGTAGGGATAAAGGAGCGCGAGCGAGACGACGCCATGGATCAGGACATGGGCTAGCTGCCCCAAGAAGCTCCGGACCTTCAGCTGATAAAGCTCCTCAAACTGAAGGATGAAGTCCGCGATCAGGTGTGCCAGGATAAGTTTTAAAAAAAGGAACATCGTTTGCCCTCTGTTTTTCCGGGGATTATTATGTCATTTTTCGCGTGCTTGAGAAGGATTTCTTTTTTAGGCGGCGAACCACTTTCTTTTAAACCCAAGCGAGACGGCAACAAGGCTGACCAGGACCGGGACTTCCACCAAAGGCCCGATCACAGCCGCGAATGCGACCCTGGAGTGAATGCCAAACACCGCCACGGCTACCGCGATAGCAAGTTCGAAGTTGTTGCTCGCTGCTGTAAATGATAGCGTGGCAGACTGGCTGTAAGAAGCACCTATTTTTTTGCTCATAAAAAAAGAGAGGAGGAACATTACGACAAAATAAATAAGAAGCGGGATCGCGATCCGGACGACATCCAACGGGATCTTCACGATGTATTCGCCTTTCATGGAGAACATAGCAACGATCGTGAAAAGCAAAGCGATGAGCGTGATGGGACTGATCGCCGGGATAAAGCGTGTTTCATACCAGATTTTGTCTTTGATCTTGAGCAAGACGAATCGCGTCAGCATCCCCGCAAGAAATGGAATGCCGAGATAAATAAAAACACTGCGTGCAATCTGGCCCATTGTAATATTCACCGCAGTGCCTTGCAGCCCGAACCAGCGCGGTAGAATTGTGATAAAGACCCAGGCATATACAGAGAAAAACAAAACCTGGAAGATCGAGTTGAACGCCACAAGTCCCGCGCAATACTCCGTGTCTCCTTCGGCCAGATCGTTCCAGACAATGACCATCGCAATACAGCGGGCGAGACCGATCATGATCAGCCCGACCATGTATTCCGGATAGCCGCGCAGGAACGTGATCGCCAGCACAAACATCAGGATGGGGCCAATCACCCAGTTCTGAACTAAGGAAAGCAACAAGACTTTGGTGTTTTTGAACACATCACCGAGTTCTTCATACTTCACTTTGGCGAGAGGCGGATACATCATGAGGATAAGGCCGATGGCGATGGGGATATTGGTCGTGCCCACCTGAAATTTGTTCCAGAATCCCACAACCGGCGGATAGAGATACCCCGTCGCGACACCAATACCCATGCCGAGAAAGATCCAAAGCGTCAAGAACCGGTCCAGAAATGATAGTTGTTTCTTATGACACTCGCTCATAGATCCCTCCTGATTTATTCGAACCCTTTTTCAGCTGCAGATTTAAACTTTGCATGGATCATGTCCCTGACTTTCTGGAACTCTTGAATAACGCTTTCCGTGATCTCCCTGTCGTGCGGAGGATCTGGGAATTCCCAGTGTAAGCGTTTTGTATCGCCAGGAAAGAACGGACACGATTCCTTCGCGTTATCGCAAACGGTAACGACATAGTCAAAGGTCTGTCCCTTGAACTCATCCACATGTTTCGAACGATGCCATGAAATGTCGACTCCGATCTCTTTCATAACCTGAATTGCTATCGGATTAACGGATGACGGTTTTGTTCCGGCGCTAAAAACCTCATACTGACTGCTTCCGTAATGACGGAGCACGCCTTCCGCCATCTGCGAACGGCACGAGTTCCCGGTACAGAGAATCAGAACTTTCTTTTTTGCAGTTGTCATGGTTTCCTCACACAAGAACATGCTGCAGAAAGTTAAAAAGATACCCGGTAACAATGATAGCAATCGTGGTAACGCCAAAAAAGATCGCGATGAGCGGAAGTTTTATCGCACGCCGGAGCATGATCGCTTCCGGTAAACTGAGCGCGGCTACCGCCATCATAAAACCAAGCGCCGTTCCAAGCGGCATGCCTTTCTGGAAAAGAACCACAGCTATCGGAACGATCCCTGCACAACTCCCGTACATCGGTACCCCGAGGATCACGGCGACGGGAACGGAAAAAAATCCCATGCTCCCGACAACGGACTGAATGGCTTCCTGCGGCACATAATTATGAATCACGGCTCCGATCCCAACACCGGTCAGGACCCACCCCCAGATCTTCCGTGTGATAGAGCGGGATTCTTTCCACCCAAAACGGATCCGCTCGCGGAAAGATCCAAAAACCTTTCCATCATCCAGACCTTTTCCGGTACTAATAAAATCCGATGTCAGGTAACGCTCTAAATGCATCCGGCCGAGAATGGTCCCCGAAACCGTCCCAATCAAAAGTCCGCTCACGACATAAAGTGCGGTGATCTTCCATCCGAAGAACCCGAGCATCAGCACAACCAGGTATTCATTGATAAGGGGTGAGGTGATTAAAAAAGAGAATGAGATCCCGAGCGGAATCCCAGCCTCCAAAAACCCAAAAAAAATCGGGATCGAGGAACAAGAGCAAAAGGGCGTGACCGCTCCGAAAAGCGCGGCAAAAAAGTGCCCCACGCCTCCGCTCCGGATCATCCATTTTTTGATCTTCGCGTGCGGAAGATAGGTCCTAAGAACCCCGATCACCAGGATCATAGTGAAAAGGAGAAGCAAAATCTTCACCGAGTCATAGATGAAAAAGTGAATGACCGGGCCCAGCCCCTTTTCAGGATCAAGACGGAGGATGCCGTAGACGAGCGCGTCCGTGAACTTTAGCAGCATGAAGACCCTTTCTTCGAATCTTTCGGAGCGCAGCAGCCCTTCTGTGCTTTCGTTTCCATTTTTTTATCGAGCTTCTCAATCAACTTCCCAAGCCATCCTTTTTTTACCGTCTTCTCTTCCTTGGCCCGGCTCTTTTCCATCAGATTCATCTCCTTTTTTTGGATTTCCTGGACTCAACTTCACAGCATCCGCCCTCGACCTTAATAGATTTTATGTTTACCAGAGCATCCGCTACTTTTTTACACGCAGAAGTGATGATCCGTGAAAATGTAGGGCGAGAAATTCTCAGATGTTTAGCGGCCTCCTCTTGTTTCAGCCCCTCAAGGCAAGCAAGGCGCATAGCCTCAAACTCATCAAGACTTAGAGTCACGCCTTCAAGTTCTTTGGAGGTTTTACAAAGGGGACGGAAGCATCTTTCCCCTGGCAAGCATTTAACCCAGCGTGTTTTTTTGGGTCTCACAAATCACCTCACGCGTTATGAACATATGTTCATAATAGCTATTTGTCCGATCTTCGTCAAGAGGCGAAGGCTTTCGGACGTTTTCATGCTCTTCCGCGCAAGGTTCTTTGAAATTCATCCGACCGGGGTCATGAAATCCTGGAATAATAGGCGTCCCAAACGCGTAGAGCGGAAGGATCGAAAGACGTCGCGCCGTGAGCGAAACGACGAAAGGGAATCTTTTAAAGGTAATTCTTACCGTAAAAACGATCGCTCATTCGGCGCACCAAGCTCATACCACCATAGCCAGGTTCTGAGTGGAGAGCGGCGGGAAGTTGTGCTAATATAAAACACATATTTTGAACTCTTATTCAAGGGGGTCGCACATGGGACAAAAAAGATCAATACTGCTTGTGGATGATGATGTGGATTCCAGTCAGATGGTGAAGATGATCCTTGAAAACACAGGACTTTACGCGGTGAGCATTTGTAATCGCGGGTGCGAGGCCTTTAAGATCATTCAGGATACGCGACCCGAACTGGTGCTTCTCGATGTTATGATGCCGGGTGCGGATGGTCCGGACATTGCGGAGAAAATCCAGCAAGACAAATCACTTGCGCTTACGCGGGTTGCTTTCATGACGTCGCTCGTTTCCCCGGCAGAAGCCCGTGAGAATTCGGTGATCGGGGGGCACCCTTTCATCTCCAAACCGGTCAGTCACGAAGTGCTTCTCAAGAGGGTCAAAGGATTTTTCGAAATTGGGAAGTGACCTTAAAAGTCCTGAGTCCCAATTCGCGCTCGAACTGATCCAGTTCGCTTCCGAACTGGCGACTCGCATTCGCATTGAAACCTCCGTTAAATCCATTATCAAACTCGATCATTCTCCCGTTACACTCGCCGACATGGGCATTCAGGCGATTGCTGGCGCACTTCTTGAACAGTATCTTCCCGAAGCAGTCCTTGTCGCCGAAGAGGATGCGGACTATCTTCGAACTCCGGAAGGCGCCGAAGATCTCGAAGAGATCACCGGCTATGTTCATTCTTTTTTTCCGCATGCGCGGCCGGACAGGGTTTGTCAGTGGATCGAACGAGGCCAAGGGAAACCCACAGACTCTTTTTGGACACTGGATCCGATCGACGGGACCAAAGGTTTTTTGCGCGGCGGCCAGTATGTGACCGCGCTGGCGTTTATTCAAAACGGAAAAGTGGAGTTGTCTGCGATCGGATGTCCCGAACTGGAACTTCAAGGTCACAAAGCCTTGGGGAAAGGTGTCGGGATCTTTGCGACCCGCGGCCGGGGTTGTTCTGCGGCCTCGCTGGACGATCTGGAAAATCCGAAAAAATGGGTCTGGTTAGAAGTTTCTAAATGCCGGGAGATTCGCCAGGCCCGCGTTTTGGATTCTTTTGACCCTGAACATAAGAATGTGGAAAAGAACCGGTATATCCGCGAGGTGTTGGGGACTCTGTCGGATCCGGTCTCTGTGGATAGCCTCGCCAAACATGTCATCATTGCTTCCGGCGGCGCGGAGATCTTTTTCAGGACACTTCCGAGCAGGGAACCGGGTCATCGGGAAAAGATATGGGATGTCGCGGCCGGCGCTTTGGCGATCGAGGAGGCGGGCGGCCGTGTGACGGACCTCGAAGGCCGGGAGCTTGATTTTGGCGCGGGGCTCACTCTTGCGAGGAACCCCGGGCTTGTGGCCACCAACGGTTTTTTGCACGAAACAGTTCTCGAGGCCCTCCAAAAGGTGACAAAGTCATGAAGCGCAGTCTCCACACGGGTCCATCATCGCTTTGCGGTCATCGGGGCAGTCCGCAAAAAAAATGGATGACACTCGCGATACAATCCGCCAAGGCGGGGATCCGGCGGTCAGAGGGGGGGCCCTTTGGGGCGGTGATCGTGTGTGGGAATCAACGGATTGCGATCGCGCATAACACCGTTCTTAAAGATCAAGACGCCACGTGTCACGCGGAGGTGAATGCCATCCGTCTTGCGTCCCGAAAACTTAAACGTTTCGATCTTTCGGATTGTAGGATCTATTCCACCACCGAGCCATGTCCCATGTGTTTTTCTGCGATCCATTGGGCCCGGATCGCGATGGTGATCTTCGGGACGAGTATTGCGGATGTT
This sequence comes from Candidatus Omnitrophota bacterium, assembly GCA_903856085.1. GTDB lineage: Bacteria > Omnitrophota > Omnitrophia > Omnitrophales > Aquincolibacteriaceae > Aquincolibacterium > Aquincolibacterium lacustre. The sequence goes on from CAIOAT010000004.1 coordinate 81,507, forward strand.
CAAAAAAGAGGTTTCCATGAACTGTCCATCCCGAGCAAAAAAATGAAGCGTGAAGGCAAAAGCCCCGTCTCTCTTAGAGCCGGTTTTATGAAAAAAGAATGCCTGGCGTTACTTGCGGACTGGGACAGCCTGCCCCATAAAAAAACCTATTGAGCCACGCAGTCGACTTGTATCTTGCCGGCGTGAACCCATACACAACGAGAGCTTCAACGGAGTGAGGATTTGATGAAGATTGTTATTGCTGGAGCCACAGGATTCATCGGGAGGGCGCTGACCGAAAAACTTTCCGCATCAGGTCATGAAGTCTTTGTCCTGACGCGGGGCGTGCGGCAAAGGGTTCGCGAGAAGAACGGAAAAATTTTAGTTCCCTGGGATGGGAAGACTCCGGGGGATTGGGTCGCACAGCTTGACGGTGCGGATGCAGTGATTAATTTGGCGGGAGAGAATATCGCGTCAAAACGGTGGACGGCCGTGCGGAAACAGGAGATTCTTTCAAGCCGCGCGGAGACGACCCGACTGATCGTGAACGCGATCGCTCAAGTGAAGAAAAAGCCGGAGATTTTGGTCAATGCCTCTGCGGTTGGATATTATGGAGATGTTCCTGAGGGGGTCTTGACGGAGACGAGTGGTGCAGGGGATGGGTTTCTTTCGAAAACTTGCGGGCAATGGGAAACGGAGGCCCGTAAGGCGGAACTTTCCGGAACGCGCGTGGTTCTGGCCAGGCTCGGGCCCGTGCTCGGCGAAAAAGGCGGCATGCTTTCCAAAATGATTCCACCCTTCCGTTTTTTCATGGGGGCGCCGCTTGGCAGTGGACGGCAGTGGATTTCTTGGGTCCATCGCGACGATGTGACCGGGGCGTTTCTTTTTATGCTGGATCACGGAGATATCTCCGGCCCCGTCAATGTTACCGCCCCTGCTCCCGCGACCATGCAAGAATTTTGTTCTGCGTTGGCAAAAATCATGCGACGTCCATGCGGATTCCCCCTCCCGGGTTTTCTTCTCAAGATTTTGATGGGGGCGATGGCGGAGATCGTTCTTGCAAGTCAAAAGGCCCTGCCTGAAAAACTTCTGCGGGCGGGTTATCAATTCCGGTATTCGAGACTTCCCGAGGCGCTCGAGGCGATCCTGAAAAGAGGGAAATGAATTATCAGTCGAACCCTAGTATTTTCATAAAAGGGCATGTATAATTCCCACAACTTTTATAAAAAATAATCAGAGAAAAAAATGCCATTCAAATTCAATTTTTTTAAAAAGCAGCGGGCCGAGTTCAAGGACCCCATCCATTCTGTTTATCAGCCCATCGTGGATATCGCGACCGGGGACGTGATCGGGTATGAGGCTTTGGCACGAGGCGAGAAAAAAATGCCCGCGGAGATGTTTCGTTCGGCCTACGAAAACGGGGCAGTGATCCCGTTCGATTTCCATTGTCTTGAATCTGCCATCAAGGTTCTTCCCGATCTGCAGGAAGGCCAGTACCTTTTCCTTAATATTGAACCGCTCACGCTCGAACAAGCTTTTTCAAGAGGGAAAGAGGGCGAAGAATTTTTAAAGGGACTGAAGGCTTACTCCAGCAAGGTCGTTTTTGAACTTACCGAGGGCGTGAAGAAGTCAGATTTCGCCTTCATCCAACGTGGCGTGGAATTTATCCGGGCTTTGGGCTATCGTTTCGCGCTGGATGACGTTGATGATATCAGCGTCAAGACCGCTCAGCTGGCATCGCTCAGGCCGGATTTTCTGAAGATCGATCTCCAATTAGTGCAGGGGATCGCGAGCAATTATCTCAATCAGCAGATCGTTCGTGAGATGGTGCATTTAGGGCGCGTCAACGGCTCCGAGATGGTCGCTGAAGGCGTGGAACAGAAGTCGGATCTTGAGTTTATCCGCCATATGGGGATCCGTTATGGTCAGGGATTCTTTTTCGCCAAGCCCGCCAAGGAATTGATTCTTTCTCTCCAATTGTCGAAGGAATGACCGGCGCATTCAGTCCTAATCCCAATCAATCGAAGCATTGCTGAGATCAGGGAAGTTCTTTCCGCTATTTAGGGGAAGGAATAAAAGGCAGGGTCAGGAAGCCGAACCCATCGTTTTTTCAAAATTCTCTGCGTTGCGGTCGATCCATACTTTCGCGGCTTCTTCTTCCGAGAAGGGGTGCCCCCTGAGAAGCGACATTTTTTCGCGATATTGGCGAATTTGGATGATCTCTTCGGCGAGTTTGGCGCGGAACGAACTCACGGAGTCTTCAAAGCAGACGCCGGTTTTGAACAGGCCGGTGTCCGAGTCTTTTTGGGAGTGCGTGACGTGTGCGTTCATTTGAAAAAGCTGCTTCTCGATCGGGATGGATAGCTGAAGATGAGTTCCTTCGGCGATAGATTCCGGCCAAAAGAAAGCCAACCCTCCTTGCGAAAGGTCCTCCGCACGAACGCTTTCCGCAGAGTTGTTTTCAACCCGCGTGAGCTGGATCGGAACTTTGATCGGATGCCTGAAGAATTTCCGTTTTTCATTTTCCATGCCGAAAGTATAGCCCATAAATTCATTTTTTCCATCGCTAGGCGCTTTTTTGTATAATGCAACGCGAGATCAAGTTCTTTTTAATTATCAAAAAATTATTTCAACAATCAAAATATAGCATTAACGATCAATTATGAATCTAACGAAAATCCAAAAAAAAGCGGTTCAAACAGTCGGAAAGAACATTCTTGTGTCGGCCGGGGCCGGAACCGGTAAGACACGGGTCCTCGTGGAGAGGGTCCTCCATCTGCTTCGCACGCAACAGGCCACCCTTACCGAGCTTCTCGTCCTGACCTTTACTGAGAAAGCGGCCAATGAGATCAAGACCCGACTTTCCAGCAGTTTCCGAGAAGGGGGTCTGGAGCGGCCGCGACGCGATCTTGAAAAAGCGGCGATTTCCACCTTCCACGGTTTTGCGTCACGCCTTTTGAAAGAGCATCCGATCGAGGCGGGCGTTGATCCGGATTTCCGTGTGATCGAGACGGAGCAATCCGAACTTTTAAAAGAAGAAGCTATGCGTGAGATGATCGCGAAGCTTTACGCTGAAAAAAAAGAGTCTTTCGAACTTCTGCCGGTTTACGGGGAGGATGCAGCGCGTGACGGTATTCTCAAGGTTCTCACCGCGGCGCGGCACGAAGGTAAAAATCTCCGGGATTTCTTTCTGGAGAATGGAAAAAAAGAGCAAGAGATTTCGGCGAAAAGGGAAAAGGAGCTGCCTCGCGCAGCGCAGACGCTTCTCGAAAAACTCGAAGAGATCGACGCGGAGGCCTGGGGACGATTCCTGGGCAACAAAACATGGGATTGGAAGACGTTCCGGGATTTTAAGGATTGGAGCGCCCTTTATAAAGGAAAGCGGAAAGCAGGATGGAAAGAGTGGCGCGCGCTTCTGGAGGATCTTGCGGCGCTTCGTCTGGGGCCGCTTGCCGCACCCTGGAAGGAAAAATTCGAATCTCTGGCGCTTGCTTTCGAGGCGGCCTATAGCGCCAAAAAAAAGGAAAAAGGCTTTTTGGATTTTGATGATCTGCAGATGAAAGCCGTGAAACTTTTCCGGGGGGAGAAACCAGCGCTCCGTAAGCTTCGGCAGCGATATCAGCGTAAATTCAAATTCATCCTGGTCGATGAATTCCAGGACACAAACTTTCTCCAGATGGAATTCGTCGAACTTCTTTCGTCCGGAAACAATCTTTTTATGGTGGGCGATTTTAAACAGTCGATCTACGGGTTTCGCGGCGCGGAACCGGGGATCTTTCTTGCCAAAGAAAAGCTTTATGCGGATGGCGTGGAAGGGGAGCGGATCTTTCTCGTTGAAAGTTTCCGTAGCGATCCTCCCGTGCTTGATTTTGTGAACGGGTTCTTTAAAACACTTTGGGCGGAGGACCCTTTTCCTTTTGAGCCGCTTGTTGCGAACCCTTCCACGCTCCGGAGGTGTGAGAGTGTGCCGGCGGTTGAAGTGCTTGTGACCGAGCTGAAAGAAGATGAGGATATGCGCTGCGCCCGTCTGCGTGAGGCCCGGGCGATCGCGGCACGAGTCTGTGAGCTCCATGAAAAAGACAAAATCCCGTATGGTGATATCGCGGTGCTTTTTCAGGCCATGACCTTGAGCGGTATCTATGAGGACGCGTTTAAATCCGTCAGCGTGCCTTACTTTATTGTTGCGGGCCGTGGATTTTACGAGCAGCCAGAGATCCAGGACATGATGAGTTTTCTTTCACATCTTGAGAGGCCGCTTGCGGATATTCCTCTGGCCGCGACGCTTCGCTCTCCGCTTTTCCATATCACGGATGACACACTATTTTGGCTGTCCCGTCAGGCTAAGGAAAAGCATGAAGACGCACCTCTTTATCATGCGGTGAAAACGTTTGAATCTGTCAAAGAGATCTTTCCCGATCAAAGGACACGCCTTGAGGCATTCTTGAGACTTAGGCGCGCGCTGGGGGATCTCAAAGACCGGATCCCGCTTTCGGAATTGATCGACAAAATACTCGAAGGTACGGGCTATGAGCTTTCTGTTCTCATGGACCCGAGAGGTGTGCGCCGGTACGCGAATCTCAAGAAACTCATTGCCATGGTGAGGGAATACGAGACCTACGAACGAATGTCGCTTGCAGCTTTTTTGAATATTCTGAAGCGGCTGAAGGCTCAAGAGGTTCGCGAATCCGAGGCGCAGATCGCGCTTGAAACGAGCGTGGAGGCGGTGCGCATGATGAGCGTGCACGCGGCCAAAGGCTTGGAATTCCCGGTTGTGTTCGTGGCGGACATGGGTCATCAAGGGTCGCGGTCGGATTCCAAGGCAGTGATCGCCCATGCGGCGGATGGTTACGCCATGCAGGTGCCCGATGAAAATGATTCCCAGATGCAAAAGCCCTATTTTTTTCAGTGGGTAGACCGCGAGATTGCCAAACGCGACGAAGAAGAATGGAAGAGGCTTTTTTATGTGGCGGTAACGCGTGCGAAGTCGCGTCTTTTCTTAAGCGGCGTCCATAAAAAGAAAAAAGAGGCCAAAGAGAATTACCGGGAAATGGCTTCCTGGATGGATTGGGCTATGGCAATTTGCGAGGAGCTTCCGGTCCTTGCTCAAGATTCTCTTAAAGGGTTGACGAGGACTGCCCCCACTTCCACGGCGTCGGGTATCGGGACGGTCAAAATATCTCACGACATCGAATATCCGGTGGAACCGCGCGGCCGGACGAAAGAAGATCTCCGCGAGAAAGTGGAAGTTGCCATAAGAAATATGAAATGGAACAAAAATGCTTCTTTGGGGCACGGGGAACACGGGTCGGGTTCTTTATCCCCCCGCAGCATCGATCTTCCGGTTTCGGCGTATGTGCTTTTCCAAAAAGATCCTAAGGAGTTTTGGCGGACGTATCAAGTTGGCTGGACGGTCCTTGCCCAGGATTCTTTTGAAGGGCTGACAGGGACCGCCCCAATTTCTGCTACGCAAAAATTGACAAGTATTGGGACGGTCGGGGAGAACGAGTGGGTTGGCGAAGGCGCGATTTTTAGAGAAGATGATTTTTCTGCCGCTGATTTTGGCACGGCGATGCATGGATTTTTTGAACATCTGGAGTTTGAAAAGCCCGAACGCTTTCTGGAGCCACAGGCGCTGGAGCGTGTTTTCGGCCGTTTTGGAAAAGATGCCGTAAGCGACGCGAAGAAGATCATTCAAGATTTTATGAAACAGCCGATTTTTCACGAGCTTGGAAAAGCCAAGCAGGTCAAACGCGAGATCGATTTTGTGTTAAACGAGCGACGCGGGCTCATCCATGGCAAGATCGATATTTTGTTTGAGGACGGGAAAGGCCAGTGGCATATCTTGGATTACAAGACTGCAGCGGGTGATGAAGAGGCGGCTCGTAAGAGCGCTTACGATCTTCAGCTGGAGATTTACACGCTCGCGGCCGAGAGGATTCTGAAACTTCCGGTTCGTTCTGCTATTATTTACTACCTCAAAAATCAAAAAGCTGTGACGCTGCCGTTTCCCGCGGAAAAGTCCGGAGCTTTTTTCGATGGCCTGGAGAAGAAAATCTGCGCTCTGCAGCAGCAGATCCTTGATTATTCCAACGGGCGGATGACAGAAGAGTCTGAATTAAAGGAAGTCTTATGAAGAAACTTATTCTCTATGATCTTGATGGGACGCTGGTGGATACGCGCCGGGATATCATTAACGGCGTACGGTACGCGCTTGAGACGTTGAAGGGTCCGGATCTCACGGATGATGAGATCAAGGATTGTGTCGGCACCGGACTTCACGCGCTTATTAAACAGGTGTTCCGTACGGAGGATGAAAAGCTTGCGGACCAAGGCTCCAAGCTTTACCGGGAGCATTACAAAAAACACATGCTCGATCACACGCATCTTTATGCCGGGGCGCGCGAGTTTCTTGAATATTTTAAGGATCGTAAGCAAGCGGTCATCACGAATAAACCGAACCCCTTTTCCTCGCAGATCCTAGAGGCGCTTGGCGTGGCGCATTATTTTATTGCGATCCTGGCGGGGGACAACGGTCTTCCTTTTAAACCCGATCCGGCGGCGATCCGTCATTTGATGGAGGCGGTGAATGCGACGGAAGAAGAAGTGATTTTCGTAGGAGATAGCCCGATTGATATTCAGGCCTCGCGGAATGCGGGGGTTGAAGTCGTGACGCTTTCGCACGGGTTCGCGAGTGAAACGACTCTGATCGAAGCGAAACCCGATCACATCGTCCGCGATTTCGCGGAGCTGACAAAACTTGCGGAGAAAATGAACTGGTAACCATGAGACCTCGCCGCTTTGCAGGCGGCGGAAGGGTTTGCGGAAAAGGATGGTAAATTTTTATGAAAGAAGATAGTGTACCCGCCATGAATGAGACCCTAGCGCAACAAATTCCAGGAGCCATTGCCGAAGGCGATTTGGTCCTCGTATGGTTTGATGACGAGCGTACCTACATGATCGATGTGACGCGCGGCAAACGTGTGTCAATCCATTGCGGGAAACCCCTCTCGGTGGACGATTGGATCGGCCAGCCATTCGGCAAGAAGATCATTTGTGAGCACGGTTTTTGTTATCTTCTCAAGCCTACACTGGAAGATCTTATGATGAAGGCCTCACGCGAAAGCGGCATCATCTATCCCAAAGATGCGGCGCTTCTTATCATGAAGGCCGGTATTCACAGCGGTTCCAAAGTTATGGAGATCGGTACCGGCTCTGGGTCACTCACCATGGCGCTCGCGCAGGCCGTGGCGCCTTCCGGTCATGTTTTTTCCTATGATCGGCGCGAAGATCTTCCGAAAAATGCGTATAAGAATATTCAACGCGCAGGACTTAGCAGTTTTGTCACGTTCTGTCAGCGACAAGCCATGGAATCCTTTTCGGAAAAAGATTTTGATGCCGTGACCCTGGATATCCCGCAGCCTTGGGAAGAAGTCACGGTTGTGAAACAAGCGCTCAAACCCGGCGGACGTTTGGTGAGTCTGAATCCAACTTTCAATCAAATCGAGAAAATGGCGGAGGCGCTTCGCGAGCAGGGTTTTATTCTTGTGGAAGCCCGGGAGCTTTTGGAGCGTGAGATCCTCGCACGTGCCGGAAAGACGCGCCCGGTTCAGCGCATGATCGGGCATACGGAATTTATGCTTTTTGCCGTCCGGCCCGCGGATGAGGTCGTAGTCCCTTCAGGAGAGCCGCTTGTTTGTCCCGAAGACCCCGCGCCATCCAGTAACGAGATTTCTCATTGATTTCAAAAATTCAATCTGATACACTTTAACCCTGCGAACGTAATAATTTTTCTAACCAACGCATAGACCTACAGGAGAAAAGACGATGGGAAAAGCTACACGTTTAACAATGCTGATGTTGATGATCGGCTTGATCGCTTTGAGCGGTTGCGCCTCAAGAAAAACCGGGAAGAAAGTGGACACGCTTCAGGCGCAAGTGAACGCAATGACCGATGAGCTCGTGCGTTTGGATCAGTCGCTCCAGGATACTCGCGCAGCAGTTCAGGCCCAAGAGGGCGGAAGCGGTGTTTCGCAATCCGGAGCTGTTTCTTCGGGTAAAGGTGCTTCGGTAGGCGGTATGTATCGCACGCCGTCCGGTTTTGAGGTTCCTTCGGTGAACATCCAGAAGGCTCTTAAAAAAGCTGGTTATTACAACGGCGCTCTTGACGGCAAGGTCGGTCCGGGAACTCGTGACGCGATCGCTGCTTTCCAGAAGGACAATGGTCTTAAGGCGGATGGCGTTTGCGGTAGCGGAACTTGGGCCAAGCTCAAGAGTTACCTCGAATCCATTAAGTAAACTGTAAATTTTTTAGGGTTTTCCAAAAAGGGGCAGTCTCGGTAATCGGGACTGCCCCTTTCTTTTTGTCAAAAGGTGCAGGGGGCCATTTCGAACACCTTTAATCTTTAAGTGAATGAGAATCAGTGCTGTCCCTTTTGTTTTCCGAACTTCCTTGTTACAATACACGCCTTATGTCATCCCGCATCTTTCGATCCGTCATGTTTGCCGCGCTCTTTTTCTCTGCGATCGCTCCGGCGTTTTCCGCCGAACCACTAAGAGATCTTTCCATGGCATTGCCGCAGGACCTCAAGGCTTTGAGCAAGATCCGTATTCTTGTTCAGCGCGATAAACCCCAGGTCAAAGTCAGTACCACGGCTCCGTTCGAAGTGTTTGATGACCAGGGACATTCGATAACGCACGGGGAGAAACTCGCCGGGGCGACCGTGAAGCCTGTTGGACAGGGAATTCAATGGTGGGATCAGGTTGTTCCCACGCGCTTTCTCGTCGTGAAAAGCATAGGCAACGGCATACGGGTCGGGGCGAGTGGAGTTTATCGTGACGAAATTCTGGTCTACAGGAATTCGAAGGGAAGCTTGGATGTCATTAGCAGGCTTGAGTTGGATGATTATTTAAAAGGCGTGATCCCGTTCGAGGGGAATCCCACATGGGCTCTCGAATCACTCAAGGCGCAGGCTGTTGTGTCACGCACGTTCGCACTCACCAAGATGCTTGCTCGCCAAAAAGAGGAATACGATGTGTCGGCCGGTTTCACGAGCCAGGTTTATGCCGGTAAGCAGATCGAAAATGAGCGGACGAATCAGGCCGTGGATGCGACACGCGGGGAAGTCCTTCTCTATAAAGGGAAGATCTTCCCGGCTTATTTTCATTCGACATGCGGAGGCGCGACAACGGCGGCCGATCTTGTGTGGCGCGTGAAGCCGCTTCCGCCGTTGGGCGGCGTGGAATGTAAATTTTGTCAGCGCTCACCGCATTATAAATGGGAAGCCTTGGTAACGCCTGCGGAGATCAAGGAAAAGCTCGCCAAGCAGGAAATGCCGGTCAGCGAAGTGCTTGGCATCCATACGGATAAGATCGACAAAACCGGTCGCGCGCATAAGCTTGTGATCAAAAGCACCTGGGCGGAAAAGACCGTGGATGCGGATGCGTTCCGGGTGTGGATCGATCCGATGCGTCTCAAAAGCAATCTGATCACACGGATTGGGACCCGCGATGGATCTTTCTTGTTCAAAGGGAAAGGGTGGGGCCATGGCGTGGGGATGTGCCAGTATGGGATGAAATATCTCGGCGAACTTGGCTATGGCTATCAGGAGATTTTAGGGTATTATTACCCTGGCGCAGAGGTCACGAGATTGAAAGACTTCGAAGAAGACCCGCATTTTTAACGAGAGCCCATTATTGGAGTGTGCCCGCCCTGATTCTTGTTGAGAGAAATCAAGGAAATCAGGATGGGTGCCAGTTTTTATCAAGAAAAAGAAAATGAAGGTTACTAGCGCCCGTAGCTCAATTGGATAGAGCGTCGCCCTCCGAAGGCGAAGGCTGGCAGTTCGACCCTGCCCGGGCGCACTCTTTGAATTTTTTTGAGAAATTCAGAACTTTCCTGACGAAGGAGCAATTCCTCCCATGAAAACTTCAAAAATATTTAATATGGTTTCGATCGGGATTCTGACAGTTGCGGTTGTACTGGCGGGGATGGGCGTGAACCAGTGGATCCAGCGGGAGCGTGTCCTGCGCAAGATCATTGAGAGGCTTCACGCGGACACGCGCATGGCGGACGTGCTCGTGACCAAAAGCGAATTTGATGAAGCCACAAAAAAGATCAAGACCACGATCAAGTTCCTGGAATATGACGCTCAAGGGAAGCCGCTTGAGCCGAAATATTTTACGTTTGCGGGAAATATCATCCAGTTTCAGTCGCTTGTGATCCGGTTTAACGACAAGCTGGTCGAAGCCGGGGATCGTTTGCGGGGCAAAAGCGCCGCGTTTTTTATGAGAGCATTTGTGCTGGACGGGGCAAGGACCCAGGAATTTGATATCACGAAAGCGAATGAAGTTCCGGGAGGCTACCGGGTTTCCGAAAAGGCGAACGAGTTTGAAATGAAACTGTGGCAGGAATTCTGGAATTATGCGCTCGATCCCAAGAAACGCGAACATGCCGGGATCAAGAATGCGCAGATCGAGGCGCCGGGGTCCATGTTTCTTCCGGGCACCATTTATACTTTGAAGATCGAGCATGACGGCGGTCTCCGTATCGACGCCAGCCCCGTTCCCGAGATCCTCAAGGGAGAAAAGGTAGATAGGACATAGGGGTTAGGGAATAGGAAAAACTATCCGGTAGACATGAAATTATCCGACCTCGATTATCCGCTCCCAAAAGAAAAGATCGCCTTGTTCCCCACAGCGGACAGGCCTGCCGCAAAACTTCTTTGTGTGGACCGCGCAAGCGGCGTCTGTTCAAATAAAATTTTCCGCGATCTTCCGGAGCTTCTAAAACCGACCGATCTTCTGGTGCTCAATAACACCAAAGTTCTTCCCGCACGACTTTTTGGAAAAAAAACGACCGGTGGCAAAATCGAGGCTCTTTTACTCAAGGAGCTTGGCGAGAATACCTGGGAAGCTTTGCTGAAGCCCGGCGGGCGTGTGGGCGACGAAAGCATGCTTACCTTTTCGCAAAACGGAATTATTCTTGAGGCGAAAGTCCTGAGCAATCCTGTTCCCGATACCGGAAAACGATGGCTGCGCTTCCAGGGCCTGGATGTTAAGGAAAAATTGTACAAGCTCGGTCATATTCCGTTGCCACCCTATATCGATCGTCCAGATCAGCCTTCAGATCACGAGATGTATCAAACCGTTTTCGCGAAAGAAGAAGGGGCGGTGGCATCGCCGACCGCGGGGCTTCACTTTGATGAGGCCTTACTCTCCACGATCCGGGCAAAAGGGATCGAAGTTGTTCCGATCACGCTTCACGTGAGTTATGGAACTTTTCAGCCGATCACGGTGGAGCATGTCGAAGAGCATCATATGTTCGAGGAAGAATACGAAATATCCGGTGAAGCCGCGCGTCAGATCAACGCGGCGAAGCGCGCGGGCCGGCGCGTTATCGTCTGCGGTACGACCTGTGTCCGGGCTTTGGAATCTTCTGTGAATCAGGCGAGGGAACTGATCGCGCGAAGAGCCAAGACCTCCATTTTCATTTATCCTCCGTATGATTTTAAGATCGTTGACGCCCTGATCACGAACTTCCATATGCCCAAGAGTACGCTCCTTGCCATGGTTTCCGCTTTTTTAGGATACGAAAAACTCATGGCCGCGTATAATATCGCCCTCGATTCGAACTACCGCTTCGCATCCTACGGCGATGCCATGTTTATTGCTTAAGACGAGAAGAAAATGAAAAAATTTGGATTTAAACTGTTAGGGACAGACAAAAAATGCGAGGCGCGTGTCGGGAAGGTGACGACAGCACACGGAACCTTTGAGACGCCGGTTTTCATGCCGGTGGGAACTCAAGGGACGGTTAAGGCCGTGATGCCGCGCGATCTGAAAGAATCTGGATCCGAGATCATTCTCTCGAATGCGTACCATCTTTATATCCGTCCGGGTCTGGAAGTTATCCAGAAACTCAAAGGACTTCATAAATTTATGGCTTGGGACCGGCCGATCCTCACGGATAGCGGTGGGTATCAGGTGTTTTCCTTAAGCAAGTTGCGGAGCATTTCTGAAGAAGGCGTGAAGTTTAATTCCTATTTCGATGGACGAGAGATATTTCTTACCCCGGAGAAGGTGATGGAAATCCAGCAGGTGCTGGGGAGCGATATCGCCATGATCTTTGACGAATGTCCAGCCGCGAGCAAGGATAAACCCTCGATCGAAAAGGCCGTTAATATAACCCTGCGATGGTCGGTCAGGGCCAAGAAATGTCACAAGCTCAAGTCGCAGGCGCTCTTTGGAATTATTCAGGGTGGGACATTCAAGGATTTGAGAAGAGAGTCTCTTGAGCGAACAGTGGAGATCGGTTTTGACGGGTACGCGCTTGGAGGCCTTAGCGTCGGGGAGCCCAAGCCCGAGATGCTTGAAGCCCTCACAGATATTCTTCCCAGGATGCCTGCGGATAAACCGCGTTATCTGATGGGAGTTGGAACTCCCGTGGATTTCTTCGAAGCCGTGGAGCGGGGTGCCGATATGTTCGATTGCGTGAACCCGACGCGCTATGGGCGAAACGGTACGGCCTTTAGTAGTGATGGACTTGTCGTCCTGAGGAACACAAGATATAAGGAAGACGTCAAGCCGGTCCAAAGAGATTGCGATTGTTATACCTGTAAGAACTTCTCGAGGGCGTATTTGCGGCATTTGGTGAATAGCCACGAGATCCTCGGCGCCGAATTGATTACCTTGCATAATATCCATTTTTTTGTAAACTTGGTGAAGTCAATGCGGGAAAAGATACGAAAAGGCCAGTTCCTGCAGTTTAAAAAGCAATTCTTAAACCGGTTTGATCCACACACAAGATAGCGTACGGCATCAGGAGTGCGGCGTTGAGAAATTAGAGCGCTCGTGACTGACCGCTGATCGCACGAAAGGAAAACATGTTCGAATCTATCGCTTATGCAGCCGAGGCCGTTGAAGGAGCACCGCAAGTCAATCCTCTGGTTCAGTTCATGCCCATTATTCTCATGTTCGTGATCTTTTATTTCCTGCTCATACGGCCTCAGCAGAAAAAGGCGAAGGATCTTCAGGCCATGATCACCCAGCTCAAAAAGGGGGACAAGGTTGTCACGACGGGTGGAATCCTCGGAGTGGTTTCAAGTCTCCAGGATGATTATGTGGTGATTACCGTGGGCGGGTCGGATACTAAGATCGAAATTCTTAAAAGCGCGATCGCCGGATTGCGCCAATAAATAAAGCCATCAACGGGAGCGTAAAACTTTATGGATAAAAATTATAAGTGGAAAGTATTGCTAATCGTCGGGCTTCTCGTCTTTTCTATCTGGAAAGCCTATCCTCTGGATAAGAAGATCAATTTGGGTCTCGATCTTCAAGGAGGTGTCCAACTGCTCCTCCAGGTCGATATGGACAAGGTCCCGGAGGAAGCGCGTAAGGATGTGACCGCGCGCGTGGCCGAGATCATCCGTAATCGTATAGATGAATTTGGCGTCAAGGAGCCGGAGATCACGACCCAGGGCAAGAATCAGGTCGTGGTGAAACTGCCGGGCGTGACGGACCGGGAGCGCGCCAAGGAGATCGCCGGCAAAGCGGCCCATTTGGAATTCAAAATTGTGTCGGAAGATACAGAGCTGATCCAGAAAGCGGATGCTGGGACGATCCCTCCGGGATTTGAATATAAAAAGGTCAAAGGAAGCCCGAACGAGGAAATGGTGCTGTTGGCGCTCTTGCCGGTATTGACCGGAGAGCATCTTACGACCGCTTCCGTGGGTTTCGACCAATACGGTTCAGCGATCGTTCAGCTGACGCTCGATCGTGAAGGCGGAAAGATCTTCGACAAGGTGACGTTTCAGAATATCGGCAAGCGTCTTGCAATCGTGATGGACGGACAGGTTTATTCCGCGCCGGTGATCCGCGACAGGATACCGAACGGCAAGGCTCAGATCTCCGGGAATTTTAAAGCCGCGGAAGCAAGCGACTTGGCTCTTGTGCTTCGCGCCGGTGCGCTGCCCGCGCCTGTAACGGTCGTGGAAGAACGAACCATTGGTCCAAGTCTCGGCAAAGACTCCATTGAAAACGGTATCCGCGCGAGTTTGTTCGGCATTCTTTTTGTGATGGTGTTCATGCCCGTGTATTACCTCTTCTGCGGCTGGATCGCCAATCTAGGATTGATCGTTTATATGATCGTCGTGATCGGCGGTATGGCGGCATTCGGTTCGACTTTGACTCTTCCCGGCATTGCGGGTTTTATCCTGTCCGTCGGTATGGCGGTGGATACGAACATCCTAATTTTCGAGAGGATGCGCGAAGAAGCGGCGACAGGGAAAACGGCGCGGGCTGTGGTATCTGCGGGTTATCATCGCGCCTTTTCAGCCATCATCGATTCGCATGCGACGACCTTGATCACCTCGATCCTGCTTTTTATTTTCGGGACAGGACCGGTGCAAGGATTTGCGGTCACGCTGACGATCGGTATTCTCGCAAGCTTTTTTTCCGCACTTTTTGTGACTCGGGTGATTTTTGACCGGATCGTTAAGAATAAACCCGACATCAAGTTCCGGATGCACCACCTTTTTAACAATCCGAACATTGCCTTTCTCAAGGGCCGTTATTGGGCATACGGATTTTCCGTCATTTGTATCGGGATTGGGATCGCGGCATTTACTATGCGCGGGGCGCATAATTATGGGGTGGAATTTACGGGTGGCACGTATGTTCAGATTGGATTCAAGAAGGATGTGGATCAGGCGAAATTCAGAAGTGCGCTCGAGAAGCAGGGATTAAAGGCCATAACACTTCAACGGTTTGGCGATGCGAAGTTGCATCAATATACCATCAAGATGGCGGAAGGGAATCCCTCGAAAGTTGGCGCGGCAGCAGAAGCGACTGTGGGCAAAGGGGCTTTTGATGTTCAAAAAGTGGATCAGGTCGGGCCTTCGGTAAGCGGTTCTTTGCGTGACAAGGCTTTCCTGGCTATTTTTTGGTCATGGCTTGGGATTCTGGTCTATCTTGGTTGGCGGTATGAATGGAAACTTTCGCTCGCTGCGGTGGTGGCGCTTGTTCATGACACGCTTTTCACGTGCGGTTTCTATGCGCTTTCAGGACGTGAGATCAACCTGACAACGATTGCGGCGGTCTTGACCATTATCGGTTATTCGGTCAATGACACGATCATTACGTTTGATCGTGTTCGTGACAACACGAAACTGATGCGTAAGACACCTTTTCCTCAGATCGTGGACATCAGTATTAACCAAACGCTCGGCCGAACGGTCCTGACAGTTTCGACCGTGTTGATGGCGGCACTCGCCTTGTTCTTTTTCGGCGGAAGTGCGATCGCAGATTTTGCATTCATCCTGATCATCGGATTTGCAGTCGGTACTTATTCTTCGGTCTTTGTGGCGTCAGCGTTGGCCGCGGAGTGGAAGAAGTAGCGGAAGTGGTCATTCTGCGTACTGGAAAGTAGTAAGGAGTAGGCGTCAGGCGATAAGCGGTGAGCGAAAAGCTTTTTTGCCCACGAGCGTTTACCGCCTGACGCTTTCGTTTTATTTCTGCCAGGGACGGACGCTGGAATATGTCCTCATATTCAGACGGCCCTGATTCCATGAGATTTTTGTAGTTGCCGTCATGCCGGTTTTTTTGTAAGGAAGATCCCTAGAGCAATCTTTATCTGCAAGAAGCAGGAGCTAAAGACAATCCATGCGTGCCGGGGTTTTTGATATCAGGGCGGAGTGGCAATTAAATATTTTCTGCAATTTTAATTGTTCTTATTGCTATTTTACGCAAAAAGAACGAAGTGACCCTAGCCTGATAGGCCATCACGACATTGATGCGCTCGTGAGGGCTTTTGATCAAACGGGGCGGGTATGGCAAATAGAAATGTCGGGGGGGGAGCCTTTCTTGCATCCCCGGTTTGTCGAGTTATGCCAGAAGCTGACCCAAAGACACACTCTCGATATCACGACCAATCTTTCAACGGACAACGTTGAAACTTTTTGCAAAGAAGTCGATCCGCGGAGAGTTGCTTCGGTCCATGCATCCTTGCATATCCTGGAAAGGGAGAGGCTCCACTTAAAAGATGATTTTATAAAAAAATGCCACCTCTTGAAAGAGCATGGTTTTCAAGTGCATGCCTCTCAAGTGATGTTCCCTCTGATTCTAAGCAGGTTTGCCGGTATCTTTGATGAATTTGCAAAGCACGGTATCGTCGTCAGGCCCAAAATGTTTAAAGGGGACTATCGGGGTAGATCCTATCCGGGCGGATACACCGAGGATGAAAAAAATGTGATCTTGTCGTTCGATAAAAGGGCGGATGAAACAGAGAATCCCGAATGGTTGCTCATCAAGGTGCGTCACAAACAGTCTCACCGATTCGTGAATTTTCAGTGCAACAAAGAAACTCTCTCAGGGTATCTTTCGTTCCGAGGGATTCCCTGCGCGGCCGGGAAGGAATTCGTGGTCATTAGATTCAATGGGGATGTTCTTCGGTGCGACGACGATCCCCTGTATTTAGGGAATTTGTTTAAGGGACATTTGAGCTATCTGAAGGGCACGGAAGCATGCGGGGGGCGGATCTGCTCCTGTCCCCACTATGGATTGGCTTTGGCAAGTGGGAAGCCAAGTGTGATCGCGGCAGCCCGACTTCGTCACGGAGTTTTCTTCGGGAAAATCAGAGCGATTTTGAGAAATGCAAAGAAGTTCAAGTTTTTTCCTCCATGGCGGTATTAAAAAATCATCCGAAATGTGCGAAAGATGAGGCGTGGCGCATCCTTATTTTCCGTTCGTAAGCAAATTGCGCACTCGTAAAAAAGGAGAGCGTTTTTATGATCAGCGATGAAATCAGCTTTTTTTTAAGGACAGATCCTGATTTTAAATCCCTTCCCCAAGTTGCTGAAACAGATTCTCTTGTGGACGCAGGGGTGCTTGACTCCTTTTCGATCGTGAAGCTAGTCATCTTTTTGGAGAGGAAGTTTAATATCAAAATAGAACTTTCGGATCTCGACGAGGAGAACATAGCGTCCGTTAAGAGTATAGAAAAAATGGTCATGGAAAAACTTAAAAAAAAGACATGAAGCCTGTGAACAAAAAAAGGCATCAAGCGATGCTGATCCATTATTTGTTGGAGGGGAGTGCGCGGCGGTTTCCGCAAAAGGAGGCTCTCGTCTTTAGGAAAGGCAGGGCGTCTTATAAAGACATCAATGAAAAGGCGAATCAGCTTGCCCGACTGCTTCTGAAATTGGGCGTCAAAAAAGGGAACCGCGTTGGAATTTATCTCGAAAAGTGTAGCGAGCAGGTCCTTTCGATTTTTGCGCTGTCAAAAATAGGCGCCGTTTTTGTCATTCTTAACCCGCTGATGAATGATTCGCAGGTGGCTTATGTGGTCAGGGACTGCGACATTATCGGAATGATCACCTCAAGCGTCCGGCTTACGAATATTCCTAAAAGCGTGAAAGTGAAATCAATAAAATTTACTCTTCTTACCGATTCCAAGGGGCCTTTAAATCTGACAAAGAAAATGCGAGTAAGCTTTGGCGATATTTCTTGTGAGGCGAAAGGCAATCTTCGGGTCAAAATCGCTGAGGAGGATTTGGCCTCGATCATTTATACCTCCGGGTCAACGGGGATGCCCAAAGGGGTCATGCTCACGCACAAAAATATCGTTTTGAGTGCCTGTGCTGGAATCGAATATATCCATAACGATGAGAAGGACGTCATTTTGTGTCTCCTGCCGCTCAGTTTTGATTACGGTTTGAATCAGCTGATTTTTTCCTTCAAGGTGGGGGCAACACTGATTCTGAAAACCTATTTAATGGCCGAGGAAGTTATTGAGATCATGGACCGGGAGGGCGTTACGGGGCTTGCCGGGGTACCGACGATCTGGATCCAATTGCTTCAGGCGAAGAACAGGGATCGATATAAATTCGAAAAACTTAGATATATCACGAATTCAGGGGACAAGCTTTCCGTTGCGCATGTGCGGCAGTTGAGAAAGGCTTTTCCACATATTAAAATTTTCCTAATGTATGGTTTTACGGAGGCCTTCCGGGCGACTTACCTGGATCCCCAAGAAATTGATAAACGGCCCGATTCGATCGGCAAGGCCATACCTCATGCCGAAGTTTTTATCATCAACAAAAAAGGGGAAGAAGTTCAGGTCGGGGAAATAGGGGAGTTGATCCAGCGAGGGCCGCTGATCTCCAAGGGGTATTGGGGAAAACCAAGGGAAACAGCCAGGAAAATACGGCAAAATCCTCTGATCAAAGGACGGAGAGATCTTGTGTGTTTTTCGGGGGATTTGGTGAAAAAGGATGAGGAGGGATTTCTTTATTATGTCGGAAGGGAGACGTCTTTTATTAAAAGTTGCGGCTACAGAATAGGGCCCACGGAAATAGAATCAGAATTGTACAAGCATGAGGACATTAAAGAAGTGGTTGCTTTGGGTGTTCCCGATGACTTGATGGGGCAAAAGATCAAACTGGTGGTTGTTTTAAAAGACAAGAGCCGTGTTCGGCGAGAAGATATCGTGAAATATTGTGCCGCACATCTTCCTGCCTATATGGCGCCTCGGGAGGCAGAGATTATTTCCTCAATGCCGCATACGCCCAACGGTAAAATTGATCGGCAGCACATCTTAAAAAACTATGGGGCTTAAATCCGTGGAACAGGCATTACGGGTAGAAGTTGTAAGAACAGTTGTCGGATTGCAATCATTGCAGGACGATTGGATTCGTTTGTCTTCCGGAAACGCGGAAGCCTCTATTTACAGTCAACCCAAGCTGCTGGCCCTTTGGTGGGAATATTTCGGGGGAGATCCGCAAAGACCCTTTGTTCTCAAACGGGGCATCAATCTCGCCGGAAATATATGCGGCACAGAATCTTTATATGTGTTGGTGGCCTATGCCGGCAACGAAGTGGTCGCCGTCCTTCCCCTCATGCTTCTCAGTGTCCAGCCGCACGGAGAGAAAGGATTTATAAGATGTCTCTCGTTTATCGGCGACCCCATCTTTAATCCCACGCCGAGCATGGCTTATTTAAAAGACAAGCAGGAATCTGTTTTTTGTAGTTTCGCGGAATTTCTAAAGGCCTCCAAAGAGTGGGATGTGATTTCGCTTAACTCTCTAAGACAGGATTATAAGAATCTTCAGATATTTCTAAATGTTCTTGAAACCGTTGTGGACGGCCATGTCTTCCGTGAAAACCTGCAAGAAGTCAGATTTGCAAAATGTTGGGAGAAAACAAGAGTCATTAAATATTTAGGATCATTGTGTTCTTCAGGTGCTATTTCGGAAGAGACTAAGGCGCTGATGCGCTTTACCGAAGGGATCGAGAAAATAAGCGATGCGGAATTTGCAAAGGAGTGTCTCCCGGATATTACGCCGCGACTGAAAAAGATCCTGGATGTTTATGAGCGCCAGGCAGCGAGGGATAAAAAGGGGATTCTTGCCCAGATCGAACATGAGATATCTCAGCGAGAGCCTGCCGTCTATCAATTCGTGCATTTGCCTGGGAGTGTCGAAGAGTTTGAGTCTATGCTCAGCAGTAATAAGAGGTATCATTTTAAGAAAGAGAAGAGATTGTGTGAGGAAGCCGGGATCCGCGTGGATTTTGAAAAAGATATCTCAGAAAAAGATTTCGAACTCTTTGTTAAATATCATCAGCAACGGCATCCCCATTCCGTTCATCTGAGCGAACAGACCATGGATTATTATAAGGATTTGCTGCGGCAGTTATCGGCGGAGCATGCGCTGGTTTGGACCATTGCGAGAAATGAAAAAAGCGAACCGGTTTATTTTATATTATGTTTTCATGACCGCTTTGCCAATAGCCTGGACGATGTTGTCTCTGGCGGCGAAATGAGCGCTCTTAATCTGGGAGACTATTGCAGGATATTAGCCATGGAGAAGGGGATCGCAATGAATTGCGCTTGTTTCTCTTTCAGAATTGGAGCTGAAGCCTATAAGGCCAGATTTCATCCCACAGTTGTTCCTTTCGGGGGTTTTATTCTTTCCAGAAATGCGGATCATGATTTAATGAATATGCTGCCAAAACACTGGAGCATTTCCGGACCTATGGGAAACAGGAATGCTTTTAAAAGAGGCCATAAGCCATGAAGTTTATCTCGCTACCTTTTTTTGTGTTTTTCGTGGTCGTCTATGGTTTATATCTGCTATGCAACCACCGGCGGCAAAACAGGTTGTTGCTTGTCGCGAGTTATGTGTTTTATGGCTCTTGGGACTGGAGATTTCTGGTCTTGATCTTTGCGTCGACCGTCTTCAATTACTTCTGCGGATGGAAGATCGACGCTTCTGCAAACGCGAAGGAAAAAAGAGCGTTCTTGTGGCTTTGCGTTTTAGCGAATTTGACGGTTTTGTTTTTTTTCAAATATTATCATTTCTTTATAGACGGGCTGTCGGACCTTTCCTCTCTCGCGGGTATTACCTTGCCGATGCGTTTCTTAGAAGTCGTTCTTCCGGTGGGGTTGTCTTATTACACGTTTCAGGCCATGTCTTATTCGATGGACATCTATCTGAGAGGGTTGAAACCTGTACGTAATTTCTTTGATTTTTCGCTCTTTGTTTCTTTTTTCCCCAATTTGCTGTCGGGTCCCATAGAAACTGCCCGGCATTTTCTCCCGCAGATTCTTTCTCCTCGGATTGTAACCCTGGAAAAGTTCTACGAAGGGTGCTATTTGATATTTTGGGGTATTTTTCAAAAAGCTTTTGTCGCGGACAATCTGCTGAAGATCATCACTCCCTTTTTTAATTCCGCCGCGCCCTATAACGGCACCCAGGTCTTATTTTCCCTATATGCGGTTGCCATTCAGGTTTTTTGCGATTTTTCCGGATATACGGATATCGCCAGGGGATTGGGAAAATGCATGGGGTTTGATCTCAAACTGAATTTCCGGTTACCCTATTTTGTGACTAACATCGCGGATTTCTGGAAAAGATGGCACATGAGTTTCTACGGATGGCTTAAGGATTATGTCTATATGCCGCTGGTGTTCAGAGCCAAAGAGAAAACCGAGTTTGTGATCTACCGGAGCATGTTCATCATTATGGTTCTGGCGGGGCTGTGGCATGGGAGTTCCGTGAGGTTTTTGCTGTGGGGCATTTATAATGGCCTGCTTGTGGTGGGGTATCGGTTGCTCCAGCCCGCACTTCGGAAGATCCCACTGCCTAGGAAGCCCCTCCTCAGGGACGTGTGGTTTGTTATAAGAGTGATTCTTTTTTTTCACCTCGTTTGTTTCGGGATCATCTTGTTCAAAACAAAATCCGTTGCTCAAGCGTTGCAAATGCTTCAAGCGCTATTTCTGAATTTCAGTTTCGATCTTTCAAGCGCGATGATGCTATACAAAGTGGCTTTTTTCTGCCTTCCTCTTCTAGCGATCCAGCTCCTGCAATTTTCAAAAGATGATCTGCTCGCTGTTTTGAAGATCAATCCATGGCTCAGGGGATTGATCTATTTTTACTTGTTCCATCTTATGATGGTGTTTGCCTTCACAGGCGGAAATCAATTTATTTATTTCCAGTTTTAGGAATTTTCTTATGCAGAAAGACGCACATGTTTTTTATTTTAGAGGGATGCCCTGGGCTTTGGTCGGGGCGATTCTTTTAAGTCTTTTGTTCCAGCAAGTCGTTCGGGAGATGCCAGCGTTTTGGCGATTTTGTTATCTCTATAGCAATTCTTACACGGATGATTTGTTGAGAGTGGAAGCACAGCTCAATATGATCCCGGGGAACGATCGGCGTCCGAGGGTTTTTATTCTGGGGTCCAGTTGTGCCAAGAGGGCTTTTGATGTCAATTATTTGACCCATGCATTTCTGAAGGAACACTTGAGTTTTTATAATCTAGGCATTGCCCAAGCGGGTAGTTCCATCAACGTATTAATGCAGAAGCGTATGTGGCTCGAAAAAAATCCCGCGATGGTCATTTATATGTTGAAGCCGTACAATTTTTACCAGGAGGAGTATAAATTTGACGATGCGCGTTCCTTCGATCCTTCGGTCTTGCCAGTTCTTGTTAAATATCTTGGATATCAAAGATTCTTTTCGAGGTGGACGGTTTTCGTAAGATTTTACTTGAAGGAAATTTCTTTATTTTATAAGTATAGCAATTTTTTCTCAAGGAGCATCATGCAGGTGGGGATGAGCTGCTTGACTGGGAAAAAAATGCCTCGGTCGGAGTTGTACCCGCGCGACAGATATCTTCCGCAAGCCTATTTGCTGGATCGGATCAATAGGATGAGCGAAGCGGAGGTCGCGCAATTCAAGGAAAACAAATACTCCGCATTGAATAAGGAATGTTTTTGTTTGTTTGCCAAGGACTTGGTTGCAAGGGGAATCAAGCTAGTTGTCGTGAATGCTCCGGTGCATCCTGTGTTAAATTTAAAAGTACATGGTAATCGGCGCTTTGTGGAAAAATGGGGTTCTGCCTATGACAATTTTTTGCAGAACCAATCAAGGAAAATCGGCTTTGCCTATGTGGACGCGGAGAGTCTCCCCGATTTGGATGAGACTGATTTTGCGGATACTTTTCATTTGAATCAAAAGGGTAGGGCTGCGTTCTCTCAATTCATAGAAAGATATTTGTCAGGTCATTTGCCATCCTCTGCAGGATACAAGAGTGCGGATTAGTGGAGTATTCGCTTGCTTTTCGCAAACGGCGCGAAAAGCTCGGATTTATAAGCAATCCCAAGATCGAAACTTTCTCTGCTTCCCGATCTCTTCCTGATGAAGAATGTGAGGGGAGTGAAAGCGGCCGTGGAGGGACGGGTTTTGCATGCTTCCAGCCCTATTTTGAATGTGAGGTTCGATTATCCCAGCATGGTGATGTTAAGCGGGGTGGTGTTTTTCCATTCTTCTTCTTTTGGCAATCCGGCTTTCACTATTTTTAAAAACAATAATTCATTAGCGGTTTGAAGGTCATCAGGGGATGGGTTCATTTTGGCGCATCCTTAAAGGGTGTTTACGTCCGGGGATAGAATCAATTTATTTATTTCCAGCCTTGGGAATTTTTATGAAGAAAGATTCGCAGGTATTTCATTTTAGAAGGATGCCCTGGGCCTTGATCGGGGCAATCCTTTTAAGTCTTCTATTCCAGCAAGCCGTTCGGGGGACACCGGCGTTTTGGAAATTTTGTTATCTCCATAGGGGGGAGGGTCTGGGAGAGGTCTTAAGGATGGAGGCGGAGCTTGATAGGCTTCCAGCGAGCAATCAGAATTCGAAAGTTTTTCTTTTGGGGTCCAGCTGCGTTTTCTTTGGTTTGGATGTGAATGCTCTGGACAAGGCGTTCGCAATGGATCATCTGAACTTTTACAATCTGGGTCTGGGCAATGCGGCTTATCCCGTTAACGCGTTCATGGAGAAAAGCGTATGGCTCAAAAAAAATCCTGCAATAGTTATTTATATGTTGAACCCCCGCAATATATATACAAACACACTTTTTTTCGATTCGGCGCGTTCTTTCGATCTTTCGGTTCTGCCCTATCTTGTTCGATATCTAGGCTATCGTGAGGTCCTGTCGAATTGGAAGATCTTCGTGGGGGCTATTTTTGAAAAGTTCTCTTTATTTTATAAATATAAAGATTTTTTTTCGTCGTTTATTATCGGGCCATGGATCAATAACTCCGCCCCAGAGACGATCGCTCAAACTGATCTGGGGTGGGAGCATAGCGAACATCGTTCTCAAGCCCCATTGGTCGGACCGGATAAAAGGGTAGGGAAAAATAGGGCCACCGGATCCAGGGAGAACGGGTACACCGAGCTGAATAAGGCCTTATTCAGCGTATTTGCCAAAGACTTGGTCGCGAGAGGAATCAAGCTGATCGTCGTGAATGGCCCGTCGCATTTTCTTTTAAAGTTGAACGCTCGTGCTCGCAGGCGTTTTGTGGAAAAGCTAAGCTCTACGTATAGCGAGTTTTTGCAGAGACAGTCAAGGGAGATAGGATTTGCCTATGTGAATGCGGAGAGTCTTCCGGATTTGGATGAGACTTGTTTTTCGGATGCTGTCCATTTGAATCAAAAGGGCAGAGCTATGCTCACTCAATTTATAGAAAACTATTTGCATAATTATTTATCACTCCCTGTAGGGTACAAGGGTGCGGACTAATGGAATATTCCCTGGCTTTCCGGAAATTGCTCGCAAAACGCGGATTTGCAAGCGACGCTGAGATCGAGGCTTTTCTTTTTTCCGGGCTCTCCTCGCTCCACGATCCTTTCCTTATGAAGAACATGAAGAAGGTAAAAGTCCGCATCGAACAAGCAGTGCACGCCAAAGAAAAGATCCTGATCCACGGCGACTACGATGTCGATGGAATCACTGGCGTCGCGGTTCTGGCCCGGACACTCGAAAAACTTGGCGGGGAGTACACGACCTTTCTTCCGGAACGCGAACGCGACGGTTATGGTGTGAGCGAAATTGCGATCCGCCAAGCGCGAGAGCAGGGCATCGGCTTGATCGTGACGGTCGATTGTGGGATCACGGCAAAACGTGAGATTGAGATCGCCCGCGCCCATGGTATCGATGTGGTCGTGATCGACCATCATCGTTTGCCCGCGGGCGGCCTGCCCGATACACATTTCATTTTGAATCCGCTTCAGGAAGATTGCCCTTATCCTTTCAAGGAGCTTTCTGCTGCAGGGTTGGCGTTCAAGCTAAGCCAGGCCTTGACCGGAAATGCGGCGTTCGAGCATCTGGATCTTGTCGCATTGTCCACCATTAGCGATATGGCTCCGCTTACAGGCGAGAATCGCATTCTTGTGAAAAACGGGCTAGCCATGCTTTCGGAGCGGAAAAATCTCGGGATTCGCGCGCTCGCCGAAGTTTCCAAGATGAAAGCTGTCAAAGTCGATACCGGTCATGTGGGGTTTATCCTTGGACCCCGGCTGAATGCGGCGGGACGTATGAGCTCCGCGGATACGGCACTTCAACTCTTGATGACAAAAGTACCCCGCGAAGCCGAAAGTCTTGCAAGGATTCTGGATGCGGAGAATAAGGCGCGTCAGCGCTCCGAACGTGAGACGACACGAGAGGCGATACGCAAGGCGGAACAGACGGTTAATTTTAATCGCGAGCGCGTGATCGTGGTCGAGGGGCAAGGCTGGCATCGCGGCGTGATTGGGATCGCGGCCTCGCGCCTCGTGGAAAAATACGAACGGCCGGCGATCGTGATCTCAGTGGAAGAAGGCGTAGGACGCGGATCGGGCCGTTCCATCAAAAGCTTTCATCTCTTTAACGCGCTTTCCTCCTGCGAAGCAGTTCTCGAAGAATTCGGAGGGCATGCGCAAGCGGCCGGGCTGACGGTGGCGGAAAAAAATATCCCGCTTCTGCGGGAGAAGATCAACACCTTCGCGTTCGAACATCTTCCCCCGGAAGCATTGAAACGTTTCGTAACGGTGGATATGGCATTAAAACCCAACGAATTAACAAGTCATTTTCTCGAGGAGCTCGAACTTCTGGAGCCGTACGGGATTGGGAACCCGCGGCCTGTCTTTCAAAGCGACGGGCTCGAGCTCAGATCGAAACCGAGGCGCCTTTATGGCGAGACTTATGAGGTGGTGCTGACGGAGGGTTCTCTGAACTATCAGGCTCATCTTAATGAAAAGCAGATGCTCTTTTGCGAAACGTCCGTACCGGGGGCACATTTTGAGGCAGTCTACTCTGTGAAGACAAAGCAGTGGAATGGCATGAAGACACTCGTCCTCTCTGTAAAAGAATTCAGGGAGAAGCTTCCGACGTCCTCTTAAACAGCTGCAGGAGCGACGTAAGAACGGCGGGAAGGGGCCTTCTTGACTTTCCCAGCCTTCAAACAGCTCACGCAGACATTGATGCGGCGCACCGTTCCGTTCAGAAAGACAGCTTTTACTTTCTGAAGGTTCGGGAAGAAGCGGCGACGCGTAATGCCGGAGATCTTTTTACCGATACCGCCGGTTTTTTTCGCGAGACCGCGACGCACGATCGAATTGCCCGTTAAAGGCTTCTTCTTGCAGATGGCACATGTTCTCATAGGCCGGCTATTATAGTGAGGAGATGTTTCTTGGCAAGCGGTTTTTTCTGATATATACTCACCTCCGCTGCAATTTTTTTACGTGTATTTTCCACTCTAAAACCAAGAAGGAGTTCATTATGGCAAAGTTGACGACGAAATGTTGCTCCAGCACGAGCACTTGCGAAAAGACCTCAGATTTCAAATTCTACGCCCCTCAGGCCAAAAAGGTCGAGCTTGGCGGTGATTTTAATAACTGGAAAGCGGACAAGAATCCTCTCAAAAAAGACGCGGCTGGGAATTGGAAGACCTCTTTGAAGCTCAAGAGCGGGCGTTATCAATACCGCTATCTCGTGGATGGGATCTGGCAGAACGCGCAAGAGCCGGTCGAATGCGTTCCCAACGCCTTCGGAAGCTGGAATTGCGTTATCGAAGTCGCGAAATAAGACGGCGCGTTCTTAGTTTCCCTTGAAGATCCTTTTCATCAGTTCTGAAATGGCCCCTTTCGCCAAGACCGGGGGGCTTGGGGATGTTGTCGGCTCCCTCGCCGGTGCGGTTCGCGCCTTAGGCCATGAAGTGTCGGTCTTCTTGCCGCGCTACCGCTCGATCGACATCCAACAGTGGGAACTCGAAACCGCGATCGATTATTTCGAATTGATCGTCGGGAATCAACTCGAGGCAACACGTATTTTTTCCAAAAAACTCGACAATGGGGTCAAAGTCTATTTTGTCGAACATCCCGATTATTTTATGCGCGAGGAACTTTACGGAACACTCGTGGGGGATTATCAGGATAACGACCGCCGTTTCACTTATTTCCAGCGGGCCGCACTCAAGGCTGCTGAAAAATTGAAACTAGCCCCCGACATTGTCCATTGCCACGACTGGCAGACCGGCCTCATTCCGGTGTATCTCAAGACCACGGAAACGGGATACGCCCCCTTCCAAAAAGCGCGGAGCGTATTCACTATCCACAATCTTGCG
Organism: Candidatus Omnitrophota bacterium; assembly: GCA_903856085.1. Lineage (GTDB taxonomy): Bacteria > Omnitrophota > Omnitrophia > Omnitrophales > Aquincolibacteriaceae > Aquincolibacterium > Aquincolibacterium lacustre. The sequence goes on from CAIOAT010000004.1 coordinate 108,415, forward strand.
TACCAGGGGAATTTCCCTCCCGATTCATTTCCGGCGACGGGGTTGGGTTGGGAATTTTACAAGTCCGACCTGCTGGAATTTTACGGTAAGTTTAGTTTTATGAAGGGCGGGCTTGTGTTTGCCGACGCCGTAACGACTGTGAGCGAACGCTATAGCCATGAGATCCAGACCAAGGAATTTGGGTGCGGGATGGAAGGTGTGATGGTCGCGCGTAAGGATAGCGTTACTGGGATCGTGAATGGGATCGACCCGAAGGATTGGGATCCAGCCACCGATCCGGATATTGACGCGAAGTACGATTTAAAAGATCTTTCAGGGAAAAAAATAAACAAGGCCGCGCTCCAGAAAGAGAACGGTTTCAAGATCGATCCGAATGTGCCTCTCCTGGGGTTTGTGGCGCGTCTCGTGGACCAGAAGGGATTGGATATTTTGGTTCCGGTGCTGGAGCAACTTTCCCAGCAGCAGGACGTTCAAATGGTGTTGCTCGGGACCGGCGAAGATCAGTACCATCAGATCCTGCGGGACCTTGCGAAGAAAAATAAAAAGTGGTTCGGGGTGCACATCCTGTTCGACCCGAAGATGGCCAAAAAGATTTATGCGGGATCCGATATGCTGCTCATCCCTTCCTATTATGAACCGTGCGGGCTGGGGCAGATCATCGGGCTTCGTTTTGGAACGGTTCCGATTGTTCGCGCAACCGGCGGCTTGGCGGATACCATTCAGAATTTCGAGCCCACGTCCCAAAAAGGGAACGGATTTATTTTTGAGGATTATACGAGCGATGCGTTGCATGCCGTCCTGCTTCGTGCGGTCAAGACGTTCAAGCAAGAGAAACTTTGGAAGTCGCTCGTGAAGAACGCGATGGAAAGCGATTTTTCGTGGGATGCTTCAGCCAGAAAATATGAGAAGCTTTACGAATCCGTAAAGCGGCGTCCCTTCAAGATCGAGAAAAACTAAAAAGCTTCTCCGAGGGCTCATTCGGGCATCGGATCTTTGACTCTCAAAATCAAATAGAGAACGGTGCCGGAGAAAATTTATGCACAAAATAGTTGTTTTCCCAGGAGACGGGATTGGACCTGAAGTGACTGCGCAAGCGATGCGGGTTCTCTCCCGGGTCGCGAAACTCCAGAAATTGGACTTTCAGACTGAAGAGGCGTTGGCCGGCGGCGCATCCATCGATCAACACGGCGTTCCGCTTACACCTGAGGCGCTGCTCAAGGCTCAAAATTCGGACGCGGTATTTTTGGGTGCTGTGGGCGGACCGAAATGGGACAATCTGCCCTCTGACAAAAGACCTGAAAAAGGGTTGTTAGGCCTGCGTAAAGGTCTTAATGCTTTTGCGAACCTCCGTCCCGTGAAAATGTTCCCGCAGCTTGAATCACGTTCTCCGCTGAAGCAGGAGATCGTCAAGGGCCTTGATTTTCTTATTCTTCGGGAGCTTGTGAGCGGCGTCTATTTCGGAACACCCCGTGGGATCGAAAAACTTTCCAATGGAGAAGAGCGCGGGTTCAATACCATGGCCTACACGACTTCCGAGATCACGCGGATCGTAAAAATGGCTTTTGAATTGTCCCGTAAGCGCCGGAAGAAAGTCACCTCGGTGGACAAAGCCAATGTATTGGAAGTGAGCCAGCTTTGGCGCAAGGTCGTGATCGAAGTCGCGAAAGGCTATCCGGATGTGGAGCTCCATCATCGCTATGTGGATGATTGCGCGATGCAGCTGATTCGCGAACCTAAGCAATTCGATGTGATCGTGACGAGCAATCTATTCGGGGATATTCTAAGCGACGAATCTGCGATGCTGACAGGATCGATCGGGATGTTGCCCTCCGCATCCGTCGGAGACAAAGTGGCCATGTACGAGCCTGTACACGGTTCGGCGCCGGATATCGCAGGAAAAGACATGGGGAATCCTTTAGCCACCATCCTGTCGGTCGCGATGATGCTGGAATACAGCTTTCATCAATCGCAGGCGGCCAGAGCGGTGGAGCGGGCCGTGGAGCAGGTGCTGCAGGAGGGTTATCGCACCGCGGATATTTATTCAGACGGTACGACGCGGGTCAGTTGTTCAAAAATGGGTGACCTCGTCACAGAACGCATTCATTAATTCAAAAGGAGCAAAGGATCTTTTATGGTCAAGAAGCTGAAAGTAGCGGTGTTGGGTGTCACGGGCGCAGTGGGACAAGAATTTCTCGAGCTTTTAAAAGAGCGGAAGTTTCCGATCGAAGAATTAAGGCTTTTGGCTTCAGGACGTTCTGCCGGAAAAAAGATCGAGTTCATGGGGAAGAGTTACCAGGTCGAAGAAGCGAAACCCGATTCCTTTAAAGGGTTGGACCTGGTGCTTTCGAGCGCCGGCGGAGCGATCAGCCGGGAGCTTGCGCCGCATATCGTGAAGTCTGGAGCGCTCATGGTGGACAACACCAGCGCGTTCCGCATGGATCCGGAGATCCCTCTTGTGGTGCCGGAGATCAATCCCGAGGACATCGCCAAGCACAAAGGTATCATCGCGAATCCGAATTGCTCGACGATCATTATGCTCGTGCCGCTTTTTCCGATCCATAAAGTTGCGAAGATCAAGCGCATCATTGCTGCGACCTATCAGGCCGCCAGCGGTGCCGGGGCAAAAGCCATGGAAGAGCTCAAGGTGCAGGCTCAGGACTTTCTCGCCGGACGTCCCGTCAAAAAACAAGTCCTGCCGCATCAAATAGCGTTCAATGTTTTCTCGCATAACTCCAAGATCGGACCCGATGGGTATTGCGAAGAAGAGACCAAGATGGTGAAGGAAACGAAAAAGATTTTTCATGATGCCGCGATCCGCGTGACGGCGACTTGCGTTCGCGTGCCGGTGTTGCGCGCACATTCCGAAGCGCTTTTTATTGAAACTGAGAAAAAAATCTCTGTGGAGGAAGTGCGCCAGCTGCTTTCAAAGGCTCCCGGCCTCAAGGTGATCGATGACCGTGAAAAGAATTATTTCCCTATGCCGCTGGAGGCGACCGGACAGGATGATATCCTCGTCGGCCGTCTTCGCGAGGATCCGACTACGACGAACGGTCTCACGATGTTTGTGTCTGGTGATCAGATCCGCAAAGGCGCTGCGCTGAACGCTATCCAGATCGCTGAGCTTGCTTTCGCCGGCTGAGCCACCGCGCTACGGATCACGCTTTCCTCAAGATTTTCGTGGCTCGTGGAGTGCGGAATCATTATGAGAAACATTAAGCTTGTCCTCGAGTACAATGGCTCGACGTTCTTCGGGTTCCAAAAGCAGCCTGATCAGCCGACCATCCAAGAAGCTCTTGAGAAAGCCCTCTCCGGATTTTTTAACCGCAAGATGAAGATCTCGGCCGCGAGTGGTCGCACGGATACCGGGGTTCACGCCAAAGGCCAAGTCGTTAATTTTAAAACCTCGAACACTGACGAATTGAGACAGATCCAAAAAGGTCTCAACGCTCTTTTGCCGCCGCCAGTGGTGGTAAAGGAAATCGAGGAAGTTCCGCTCGGTTTTCACGCCCGGTACAGCGCTCGTTCAAAGGCTTATGAATACCGGATCTGGAACCATCCTTGTCGTTCACCCCTTACCGCCGGGCAAGCATTCCATGTTCCGTATCATCTTGATTTTGCCGGGATGCGGAAAGCCGCTAGGGCTTTTATGGGTAAACATGACTTCCGTTCCTTTACTTCCGTGGCGGCCATGAAAAAGGGGAGCTCCTGTGTCCGGACGATTAAACGTCTTCAGATAAGGCGTCAGGGGCATCTCATTCTCATGCATGTGGAAGCCAACGGCTTTCTTTACCACATGATCCGGAACATGGTTGGGACTCTCCTGGAGGTTGGGAGGGGGAAGAGAAAGGTCGGGGATATAGCGGCTATTCTTAAGGCGAAGGACAGGCGTCTTGCCGGCATGACAGCTCCCTCCGAAGGTCTTACTCTGATTAGGGTTACATATTAATCCGAAAAGCCTATTTTAAAAGGGCAGGAGTCTTGTAAAATCCGGATTATGTGTTAGGCTTTGGGCAGATTCAGGCTTTTTAAGTTTTAAGAAAAACTGGTTTTTGGAAAAAGTTTCTTCGAGTGAGGCTTCGCACGGGACGGCAATCCTTACCGCGAGCTCGAAAGGGCTCGCGGATCCAATAGTGATCCATTACCACGAAGCCGTAATGGGGAATGCCCAAGCTTCCCCTGTAGAAAAGAAATAAGAAGTTTGGGCGGTGTTTTTTTGTCCTCTACGGGTATTTGCCCCGGAGATTGTGACCGGGAAGCCCAGGATAAAAAAAATGGGTAAACGTTTGACACTCCTAGGGGTTTTTGTTATACTCCCGAGACTTTTCAAGGTATTTTGAGTCGCAAGAAGGTTTCTCGCCTTTCCGACTGCCCGTTCCAAACTATACCGTTCTTTATTTATTTTTTGGGTAATCGGTATGGTGCTGCGAACCCGTAAAATAAATAGTAACGCAGTGCTAAACAGAAAAGAAAATTATGAAGACTTTTATTCCTACTGAAAAAGACATGGCGCACAAGGTTTATCTGATTGACGCCGACGGGAAGACTCTTGGAAGGATGTCCACCAAGATCGCCTCTCTTCTGATCGGCAAGGGCAAGACCTGCTTCATGCCGGATAAGCTCACGGGAGACCAGGTCATCGTGATCAATGCCAAGAAGGTCCACGTGACGGGCAACAAAAAAGAAGATAAGATTTATACCCATTACACGGGCTATTCGAGCGGCTTGAAGACGTATACCTACGAACAGCTCATGGAAAAGAATCCGACCGAGATTATCATGCGTGCCGTCAAGCGCATGCTCCCGAAGAACCGGATCGGCGATGTGATGCTTAAAAGACTCCGCGTTTATGCCGGTACGGAGTACCGGAATAAAGCGCAACAACCCATTAAGATCGAGGTTTAATCCGTATGACCGCTCCCGCGACACTTATGTATGCTACCGGACGCCGTAAAACCGCCATTGCCCGCGTATGGGTTTTCCCGGGACAAAAAGGTTTTATCGTCAACGGGCAGGACTCCGCGAAATATTTGAAGCGCGCGAATCTCCAGACGCTTGTTGAGCAACCGCTCAAATCTGCAAACCTTCTCGGTCAGGTACGTGTCCGCGCCCGTGTTCAAGGCGGCGGAGTGGCCGGCCAGGCAGGTGCAATCCAACTCGGGATCGCTAGGGCGCTTGTGGGTCTCAACCCCGAAATGCGCGCGACCATGCGCAAGGGCGGTTTTATGACCCGTGACCCCAGAGAAAAAGAAAGAAAGAAACCGGGTCGTAAAGGCGCTCGCAGAAGCTTCCAGTTCACGAAGCGTTAATGCGGTTCCAATACCTTTCAATTTCAGAAAATCTGAAATTGGGGCCGTCCAAACTACCCTTTTGGAAAAGAAGTAAAGAGTTTGGGCGGTCGTTGTTTCTCGGCCTGCTTTTTCTCGTGCTTGTTTTCGTTCTGACCGGTTGCCAAGGATTTTTGGACGATTACAACTACCATCCTGTTGGGCCGATGCAGTCCAGTCCGAACCAGTGATCGCGGATATTCCGAGCTTCTCAGGCGCGAGCCGTAGGGGGCGTTCTCCTGGGTTTGATCTGGCTCTTCTCAGGGTACGCGGTTTCAGCACCGTGGCATTTTAATTTTTAAGGGTGCGGTTGCTGCAGCCCCGTAAAATTAATAGCGACGCAGTGCCAGTAAGAGATCAGGAGCTATGAAAAAAAGCCAGGCAGTGTTGCTATCGGCCGTTCTCCTCCTCGTTCTTTTTGTTGCAGGTCTCTGGTTCCAGTCGCATCGGTTACTTCCCTCCGAAAAACTTCATGAATTCCTGATCCAAAAAGTCCAAGCGCTTACCGAAGGCACATTGAAATATCAGAATGTCCAGGTAGGCTATTTCCCCCAACCCAAGCTCGTTTTTGAGCACGCGCAATGGGCTTCTTCTGATCATCCGCTCGTCGCTGAAGCGGAAAAGATCCAAATTGATTTTAATATTTTGCCCCTGCTTTTCGGACGGGTGGAACCCGCAGCTTTTTATGTGCAATCCGGTAAAGCCGATTTTTCAATTCCCGGCCTGAATTTTTTAAATCCCGTGCATTTCGAGAATTTCTCGCTCCAGGTCGGCGCTGTTCGTCCGAAGATCGCCATCCCATTCCATTTCACCACGGACATGGCCGGGAAACCGAACGCGCTTGTGATCAAAGGGAATGTGGTGCTGGATTCCGTCGAACAATGGAACTGGGAGAAGGCGAGCGGGTCTGTGGTTGCGGAGCTTAAAGGGCTATCGCTTGATGATGCGACTCATGGGCTTGCCCCAGATCCGAAAAAGGCTTTCTTTTTTAAGGGTGGCCAGATTGACACTTCCGTGGAGATCAAGAAAAAGGCGCAAGAGGTTTTTCTTGAATTGACTGCAACGGGAACCGGGAAGGGACTTACCTATGAAGTGCCGGAGGGAAGCGCCTGGGTTGCGTCCCCTTCGCTTGACGCCGAGTGGAACGTGACGGCCGCGTGGAACAATGACACTGCGGAGCTGAAGCTCCATAAAGGGTTCGTGAAACTCCCCTTTGGCGAGATCGAAACGAACGGCAACCTGAAACTTAATACCGGGGAGATCGGCGGCGTGCACGTGGCGGGTTCGAATATGGCGCTCGAAGATATCCTGAAGTATTGGCCGGGCCTTGAGAAAGCGCTTCCTTTCCACATTGGATTTTCCGGCCCCGGAAAGTGGGTTCTTTCCATGGAAGGGACACTGGACCATCTGTCGCTCCATTTCGGCTGGGATCTCGCGCAAGTACTTCTTTCTTACGGTCAATATTTTTCAAAGCCAAAAGACATTCCCTTGGATCTGGACTTCGATTTTCTGTTTCAAAAAGGTGCCACGCTTGGTGGCGATTTTGCCGTGAAATTCAAGGAATTGAGCATGAAGGGAAATCTGAAGGACTTGGACCTGAAGACCGGGGCAGGACAGCTCAATCTGATCACGAACAAATTCTCCATGGCCGGTTGGGAACAATATATTCCCGCGCTTCAGGGTTACAAGCTTGAGGGAGATGCCAAGCTGATGGCGAATTGGAAAGGGGACCTTCGGAAGCTGGAGAAGGCCGAACATATTTTTAATATTTCATTCGATAAAGCCTCCTGGACGATTCCGGAAGGTCCGGGGCTCCGCAACGCGTCACTTTCTCTGGATTACAGCCCGCTTATGCTGGAAGGTCGGCAAATGCAGTTCGAGGTCGGTGGCACGCCCTTCGTGGCCGACTTGAAGATCTCCGGATTTCCGGAAAAACCGAAAGTCGTCGTGAAGGTCTCTACGAAAGAATTGAAACCCCTTGAAGTTTTGAAGTCGGTCGCAGCTCTTTTACAGCGCAAGGCCGAAGGTGCTGGGCCCAGCGCCTATGATCAGGCGCAAGGATTCATTCAGGCGATTTGTCCGAAGGATCAGACCCTCAAAAATGTTCGGGTCGATGTTCTCTACGAAAAAGATGTGTGGAATGTTCCGGCCCTTCAATTTGAGGGCTACGGCGGGAAAGCCGATCTCAAAGGTTCGCTGAACTTCAGTGGCAAGGAGCCGGTTTATGGTTTCGACGGCGAATTCCATGGTGTGGATCTCGGGCTTTTTCTTGGCCGTCAGGACGCGGCTCAGAAAGTTCTCGCAGGAGCGCTTAATCTTAAAGGTTCGATGGCGGGTACGGGATGGGGACCGGCAGCTTGGAGCAAGTCTTTATCCGGGCAAGGTGAGACGACGCTTACAAACGGCAAGCTCCTGACTTTCGATCTCAAAGACGCTCTTTCAACGATCGAGCCTTTTAAAGGTCTTGGGGCGATCAGGCCCGACCTGAAGGATTTCGATTCGATGAATTTTCAGTGGAAGATCGCGGAGGGTAAAGTTACGACCGATAACCTGCTTGTCAAAAGCAAGGATTACGTCATGGACGGCGAAGGAACGCTCGGGTTTGACGGGCTCGCGAATTTCCGCATGGATGTATTTCTCGCCAGTGCGTTAGCGGCGAAATTATTACCGGAGATGGCCAAGCCCTTTGCGAAGAATCCTCAAGCCCATCTGGGACCTATCCCCATACTTTTTTCCGGGTCTCTGTTTGCTCCTGAAGTGAAACCCGACCCGGTCCAAGCCGAAGAGTTGACAAAAAAGATCCGCAAGGGGAAAGCCAAGGATTTTCTCTACGAGCTTGTGACCGAGTAATTCTTTGGTCGCTCAGGATTTCGACGTGCGCCGCCGGCCGCGTGATCTTTCCTTCTTAAACTCTTTCCTTAATCGCCGGATCAAAGCCCGCGCGGCCAGGACCTCAGACTCCCGTTTGATCTTGTGAAGAGCTGAGGCTTTTCGCTTTCCGCCGGCCGAGACCGTTGTTTTTACGCCTTTGTCGGAAAAAGTATGCGTGTACTCCGGGAGTTTCTGCCATTTTTTCAGCGTCATTTCCTGAAGGGTGCTTTTGGGGTTGGGGTCGAGCCGGAAAAGAAGTTTGGGGTCAAAGTATTTTTTGAAATGTTTCAGAATGAACGCTTCAACCTTGGTGTGGCCATGATCAAAATAAATCGCGGCGAAAAGCGCCTCAAGCGCGTCTGTAAGCAATTTGGCTTTGAGGAAGTCCTTGAAATTCTGGCGCAGGTTTTTGCTGATCAAAAGGATATGCTGGAGCTTCATGGCTTGCGCGATACGGCTTAGGATTTTTTGAGAGACGAGGATCGAACGGAGTTTCGAGAGCATGCCTTCATCGGCCTCGGGGAATTTCTCGAACAGTTTTTGGCAAATAATTTCATTTAAGATGGAATCTCCGAGGAATTCCAACCGGTCAAAATCTTCAAGACCTTTTGTGATGCGGTAATTTTCGTTCCGGAACGAAGGGTGGGTCAGCGCGGCGCGATAAACCGGGAGGGTCTTGACCGGAAATCCAAGGATTTTGCGCAGGGAAGCCTTGCTGTGAGGATCTTTGGGGGATAGCTGCTTCGACATGTGCGTACCATAAGAGTTTTTTGGGTTCCTGTCAACAGAGAAAATCACGTAAGTGGTTCTAGCTAGAGGGGATAGAGCATATTCTTGAAAAAATGAGCCCAAGACGCTATTTTTCGCCCAAGTCTTTATTTCTTTATTATAATGATGCCTTGGGCTGTCATGAGCGCACGTTTTTTTTGATAAAAGATGATCATGGCGTAACTTCTTAAATTGACAAAGGATAGAGCCATTTCTATAATACCGAACTTGCTAGTCAGTAATGCTTTTAAAGGAGAAAAACACACTCAAATGTTGAATTGTGCGGTTCTTGGCGCCACGGGATACACTGGAGCCGAACTCACGAAGCTGCTTCTGGCCCATCCCCATGTCCGGGTCTCCCTTCTTACCACCCGGCAGGAAAAACCCATAGCCCTTCGCGAAGTCTTGCCGTCGGTCGCAAAAGACATCAAACTTGAAATTACCCCTTATTCTTTTGATGCGGTGAAGAAAAAGGCGGACGTTGTTTTTTTGTGTCTACCGCACACTGAGGCTATGGCCGCCGCCGAGCAGCTTCTTGCGGCGGGCAAGATCGTGATCGATCTTTCTGCGGATTTTCGTCTGAGAGACAGGAAGATTTATGAGAAATGGTATGGCGTGAATCATGTTGCGCCCCAGTATCTTTCTAAGGCGGTTTATGGGCTTTGCGAGGTGTACAGAGAACAGATTAAAAAAGCGGACCTGATCGCCAATCCCGGGTGTTATCCCACAGGGCCGTCACTTGCGCTTATCCCGCTTCTTAAGAAAAAACTGATCGATTTCAGGTCTATTATTATCAACGCGGCATCCGGCGTCAGCGGTGCCGGGAAGAAGCTTGCGACCACGACTCATTTCTGCGAGGCAAGCGAAAATTATAGCGCCTACAAGGTGAACCGGCATCAGCATACGCCCGAGATCGAACAGACGCTTTCTGCGGCGGCCGGAAAACCTGTAAAGATTACGTTCGTGCCGCATCTGCTGCCTGTGAACCGGGGCATTCTTGCAACGATCTATGCTCAAAAGACGGCGAAGACGACAGAAGATGGAATTCGGAAGACTCTGGAAAGAGCCTACCAGCAAGCGCCTTTCGTGAGGGTCAAGCCGGCGGGGCAGTACCCGTCCCTGAAGGATGTGCAGCACACAAATTTTTGTGACATAGGCGTCAGCGTCCAGAAAGAAACGGGGCGCGTGGTGATCATCACGGCGATCGATAATCTTCTCAAGGGTGCGGCGGGACAGGCCGTTCAGAACATGAACCTCCGGTTCGGTTTTCCGGAAGAAGCGGGGCTCCTTTAGTACCGCGAGACTATTGGCATGATGGGTTCACGGTACAATACTGTTAACCCTTAAAATGAAATGGAGAACAGTAGAGATGAAAAAACCTTTTTGGAAAAAAGAGAAGAATGGTTCGGTGACTACTCCCAAAGGCTTCGTCGCGGGCGGCATTCACGCGGGGATCAAGAAGAAAAAGAAAAAATACGATGTTTCTTTGACATATTCTAAAACACCGTGCGTTGCGGCCGGGACTTTCACCACGAACCGCGCGAAGGCGTGGCCGGTGCTGTATTCGATGAAGGCGATCCATGCCTCTAAACATCATGCGATCCTTGGCACGAGCGGCAACGCGAATTGTCTGAACGGTCCCATTGGAAAGAAAGCGGTCGATGAGATCACGTGGGAGGCCGCCAAGTATCTCGATGTTCTTCCTCAGGAAGTCCTGCTTGCGCAGACCGGGATCATCGGCGTTCCCTTTCCGATCACCTGCGTGAAGCGGGCGATGCCGAAACTTGTGAAGCGACTTTCCGAGACCGGAGGCCATGGCGCGGCCAAAGGGATCTTGACCACCGATCTTTCCAGTAAAGAAATTGCGTTATCCTTGGAACTTGGCGGTAAAAAGGTCACGATCGCGGCCTGCGCGAAGGGCGCCGGAATGGTTCATCCGAATATGGCGACCATGCTTTGCTTTATTACGACGGACGCGGCGATCACGAAATCTCTTCTCCGGCGCGCGGTACGTCACGCGGCGGATGATACGTTCAATCAAATGGCGATCGATAATGACATGAGCACCAACGATATGGTGCTTTGCCTCGCGAATGGGGAGGCGGGGAATCCTCCGATCCAGAAGATCGGGAAGGATTACTGGATGTTCCGCGAAACATTGGAAGAAGTGATGCGCTATATTGCGCATGAGATGGTGACGGACGGGGAGGGCGTGACGCATGTCTGCCGGCTCCGGGTCTCGGGCGCAAAAAAGCCTACGGATGCCGAACGAGCGGCGCGGCAGATCGCCAATTCCATGCTTTTTAAGACTATGTTGGCGGGTTCCAATCCGAACTGGGGCCGCATCGCGGCCGCGGTCGGTGCGAGCGGCGTGGATTTCAATCCCAATAACTTGAGCATCTGGTTCGGCGATGCGCAAGTGGTCAACCAGGGAAGGTTGCGGGTGTTGAACCTTCCGAAGGCCCGGCGTATCTTGCAGAAAAAAGAATACACGATCGATGTTGTGATCGGTAAAGGGAGAGGGCGCGCGGATTTCATCACCTCCGATCTCACGACCAAGTACGTGTTGATCAACGCTGCGTACTCATAGACCATGAAAGAATACATAGAAAAAGCGCAGGCCCTGATCGAAGCGCTTCCTTACATCCAGAAATTCCGCGGCAAAGAGGTCCTGATCAAGTACGGCGGCGCGGCCCTGACCTATCAGGAGGTCCGCGATATGGTGCTTCAGGATCTTGTGTTCATGAGCTATGTGGGGATCCGGCCGATCTTGATCCACGGTGGCGGGAAGTTCATCACGGATGCCATGAAGAAAAAAGGCGTACAGAGCCAGTTCGTGAACGGCTTACGTGTTACGGATAAAGCGACGATCGAAGTTGTGAATGAAACACTGGCCGAACTCAACCGCAGCATTGTCCATGATATCGAACGCCTTGGGGGTTCCGCGGTCGGACTTTCCGGGTATGATGCCGAGATCCTGAATGTGGTGAAGCATACCGAAAACGGCGACGTGGGTTTTGTCGGCGATGTTTCTTCGGTCAACACGGTGCTCCTCAAGGAATTGACGGAATTCGGAAGGATCCCGGTGATCTTCCCGGTGGGGAAGGGACCGGATGGCGAAATGTATAATGTGAACGCGGATGAAGCTGCGGCCAATATCGCGTCTGCGATGCATGTTCCGAAATTCATGGTGCTGACGAATGTGAAGGGTATTCTTCGCGATCCTGCGAACGAAGAAACGCTGATCCCTTCACTTCACGTGAGCGAGACCCAGCAGTTGATCGATCAGAAGATCATCTCCGGGGGTATGATCCCCAAGGTTAAGGCCTGTATCGACGCGCTCGAGGGGGGTGTTCAGAAGGCCCACATTATTGACGGTCGCATCACGCATGCCCTTCTGCTTGAAATTTTCACGGACCAAGGTATCGGAACGGAAATCACTCTTTAAAAAAGTGGAACGTTCTCCGGGGAACGGGGAAAGTCTCAAAAATCTATGAAAACGAAAGACGTTCAGAAATTATACGAACAGTACGTGATGCCCACTTATACCCAGGTGCCGGTGTGTTTGGTGAAGGGAAAGGGCGCGCGTGTCTGGGACCTTGAAGGCAAGGTTTACCTTGATTTTTTTCCGGGCTGGGCTGTTTCCGGTATCGGGCATTGTCATCCCCTCGTGGTGAACGCGATCAAGGAACAGGCGCGGAAAATGCTTCACGTAGCGAATAATTTCCTGAATGTGAAGCAGGCCGAGCTTGCGCGAGTTATCGTCGAAGCGTCTTTCCCCGGAAGGGTCTTTTTTTGTAACAGTGGAGCTGAAGCAAACGAAGGCGCGATCAAATTTGCCCGAAAATACGGAAGCGATACGGGCCGTTTCGAGATCATTACCATGAAGAATTCTTTTCATGGGAGGACACTCGCGGCGATGACCGCGACGGGGCAGGAAAAATTCCACCAAGGGTTTCAGCCGCTTGTGGAGAAATTCCGTTACGCAGACTTCAACGATCTTGAGTCTGTAAGAAAACTTGTGAACGATAAGACCATCGCGGTCATGCTCGAACCGATCCAGGGTGAAGGTGGGGTCCATGTGGCGAGCCGGGATTTTCTTGAAGGGATCCGGAAACTTTGTGACGAGAAGGACATGCTCCTTATCCTTGACGAAGTGCAGACAGGTATGGGGCGTACGGGCAAGATGTTCGGATATCAGCATTACTCTCTTGAGCCGGATCTGATGACGCTTGCGAAAACGCTCGGGGGCGGCGTGCCGATCGGCGCGCTTGTGGTGAATCGGCGGATCAAGCGTGAAGTGTTCGCGCCCGGCATGCATGCCTCGACCTTTGGCGGGAATCCGCTTGTTTGCGCGGCGAGCCTTGCGGTTTTCAAGGCGATCAAGAAGGACAAATTACTTACGAATACGATCCGGATGGGAGAGCTTCTGGATAAGGAATTCGAGAAACTTAAGGCCAAGTATCCCGTGATCGAGAGCACTCGAGGTGTGGGGCTGATGCGGGGTCTGAAGCTTAAGGAACCGGCCGCGCCGTATGCGAATGAAGCGCGGGACGAGGGGCTTCTTATCAACGCGACGCAGGGGGATGTGTTGAGGATCATGCCGCCCATGACGGTTACGGTCAAGGAAATGCGGCTTGGGATGAAGATCCTGGAGAATGTTTTTCATAAACTTCAGTTGAAAAAAAAGGAAGGATGCGCATGTTCAAATCATTGATCTCGATCAACGATCTCAGCACCGAAGAGATACGGAAGATCATGGAACTTGCAGCCAAGGTCAAGGCTCGTCCTCAGGAAGTCCGGGACGCACTCGAAGGTCACATCTTTGGTTTTATTTTTGAAAAGCCCTCGACCCGGACCTGGGTGTCCTTTCAGGCGGGTATTTATTCCATGGGCGGTGGCGCGATCTATCTCGGGCCTGAGGATATCAAACTTGGTATTCGGGAAGAAGTGCGTGATGTGGCGCGCGTCCTATCGCGCTATCTTTCGGGCGTGGTCATGCGGACCTTTTCCCATTGGACCATTACCGAATTTCAGGATTATTTTGAGAAGCCTGTGATCAACGGTCTAAGCGACCTCGAGCATCCGTGCCAGGCGCTTGCCGATTACATGACGCTTTATGAAAAGATCCCGGCGGACAAGGATCCGGTGCTCGCGTTTGTGGGAGATGGAAATAACGTCCTTCATTCCTTAATGCTTGTGGCTGCGAAACTTGGCGCGAAGATTCATTACGCAACGCCCAAGAAATATGAGCCCAAGCCCAAGCTTTTGGCGCTCGCCCGGCAGATCGCAAAAAAGACCGGCGCTGTGATCGAGGGTTTTTCTGATCCGGCGGAAGCGGTGAAGGACGCGGATGCAGTCTACACGGATGTGTGGGTGAGCATGGGCGAAGAAGCGATGCGTCAGAAAAAACTCAAGGATTTCAAAGGGATGCAGGTCAATAAAGAGCTTTTGAAGAACGCGAAAAAAGATGCGCTCGTGATGCATTGTCTTCCGGCGCACCGGGGTGAAGAGATCACCAACGATGTGATGGAAAGTAAAAACTGCGTTGTGTTCGACGAGGCCGAAAACCGGCTCCATATTCAGAAAGCCATTTTACTTTATCTGTTTAACCAAGGAGCAATTCAATGAAGAAAGTGGTCTTGGCATATTCCGGAGGGCTTGATACCTCCTGCGCAGTGAAATGGCTCGGTGAAAACCACGGGTTGGACGTGATCTGCTTTTGTGCTTTTATCGGCGAGGTGAAAGATAAAGCTCCTTTGATCAAGCGGGCTCAGGCCGCGGGCGCGATCAAGACCTTTATCGTAGATCTCAAAGAAGAATTCGCCCGGGACTATATTATGCCGGCGCTTTGGGCGCACGCGCGTTATGAAGGAAAGTATCCGCTCGCTACAGCGCTTGGCCGTCCGCTCATTGCGAAACACCTTGTGGAGGTCGCTCAAAAAGAAGGAGCGGAATTTGTAGCGCATGGCTGTACGGGCAAGGGGAATGATCAGGTCAGGCTTGAGGTCGGAGTGAGGACCCTCGATTCGGACCTTAAGATCATTGCACCGCTTCGCGACTGGGAATTCAAGACGCGCGAAGAAGAAATCGAATATGCCAAAGAACGGCAGATTCCCATCGATGTGACCAAAAAGAGTATCTATTCCATTGATAAGAACATCTGGGGTATTGCGATCGAAGCGGGGGTCCTTGAGGATCCGATGGTCGAACCGCCCGAGGATGCGTATGTGATGACTTGTGCTCCGGGTAAAGCACCGAAGAAGCCGCGCTATATTGAAATTCATTTCGAAAAAGGCGTGCCGGTGAAACTAAATGGTAAGCGGATGCCTCTTGTCGATCTGATCGAACATCTGAATACGATCGCGGGCGCGTACGGGGTCGGACGGTTTGACATGATCGAGAACCGGCTTGTGGGGATCAAAAGCCGTGAGGTCTATGAAGCGCCGGCCGCGGATGTTCTTCTCAAAGCGCACGAGGAGCTCGAAGGGTTTGTGATGGATCGCGAATTTCTCCACTATAAGAGACTGCTCTCTGAGAAATACGCGGAGCTTGTCTATTTCGGGCTTTGGTTCTCGCCTTTGAAACAGGCGCTGGATGCTTTCTTTGCATCCAACCAATCTCGCGTGACAGGGAAGGTCCGATTTAAGCTCGATCATGGTCACGCGATCTGCGTGGGCCGTGAATCGAAATATGCTCTCTATAAGGAAAAGCTCGCAACCTATTCCAAGGGCGATATGTTTGACCGGAAGGCTGCAACCGGTTTCATGAAAATCTGGGGTCTGCCTTACGAGGGGATGGGAAAAAAGTAGTGCAACACGGAAGCTTTTACCGCGGCACGTGAATCGTTGCGTTTTGGCGAAAAGAGGGTGACTGATATGGCGAAACAAATGTGGGGTGGAAGATTCAAAAAGGATATGCATCCGGCGCTCAAGTGTTTTAGCTACTCACTTGAGACGGATAAGGAGCTTTTTGACGCGGAAATTCTTGTGAATACAGCCTACGCAAAAATGCTCGCGCGGGTCGGTCTTATCACCGCTGCGGAATCCAGTGCGATCTTGCGCGGTCTCAAGTCGATTGCCCAAGCTTTGAAAGGTCAGGACCTCGCGGCCTACGCCGACCGGTATGAGGATGTTCACACGCTCATTCAGATGGAACTTGAGAAAAAAGCGGGTGCGGTGGCCAAGAAGATCCACACGGGTCGCAGCCGGAACGATCTTGTCATCACTTCAACGCGCATTTATCTCCGGGAGAAGATCGTTCTGATCGAGGACGGCATCCGGAAGCTTCAGAAGAGCCTTGTGGCTGCTGCGGAGAAGGCCGGGGAGATGATCGTTCCGGGCATGACGCATCTTCGAAAGGCTCAGCCGGTGCTGCTCGCGCATCATTTGCTGGCCTATGTGGAGATGCTTGAGGAAGACAGGTCGAGACTTCAGGATTCGGCCAAGCGGGTGAACGTCCTGCCGCTCGGTGCCGCGGCGCTTGCGGGATCGGCGCTGCCGATCGATCAGAAATTTCTCGCCAAGGAATTGGGCTTCAACGGGATTGCCAAAAACAGCATGGCTGCGGTGAGCGACCGGGGATCTCTCGCGGAATTCCTGAGCGTTCTTTCTATCTTGTGGGCGCATCTCTCGCGGCTTTCGGAGGATTTTATCCTCTGGAATTCGGAGGCGTTCGGTTTCGTCGAACTTGATGACGCGTTTGCGACCGGTTCCAGTCTTATGCCGCAAAAGAAAAATCCGGACGTGTTCGAACTTGTGCGGGGCAGGGCTGGTGTGATCTTCGGGTATCTCCAGGCCATTTTGACCGTGCAAAAGGGTTTGCCGCTTTCGTACAATCGTGACCTTCAGGAAGATAAGCCCGGCGTCTTCGATGCCGTGAAAAAGACCGCGACGGCTCTCGAACTTTTGGCGCTTGCCGTAGGTTCCGCGAGCTGGCACAAGAAGGCTATTTTGAGATCTCTCGACGATGACAGTCTTTTTGCGACGGACATCTTGGAGTATCTCGTCCGGAAAAAAGTTCCGTTCAGTGAGGCGCATCAACTTGTGGGTCAGACCGTCCGACATGCACTCGAAACCGAGAAGCGGCTCCGGCAATGGTCCGTTCAGGAATGGCAGAAGTTCTCGCCCAAGTTCGGCGCAGACATCCACGATCTTTTTGACGCGAAGGAATCCGTGAGAGGTAAAATGACGATCGGGAGCACGCATCCCGCGCGGGTGAAACAAGCGATCGCGGAGTGGAAAAGAGCACTGTCCTGACTTTATTTTTCTTTTGATCAAAGGGTAGCCAAGATTACAATTTCCGCCCGAGTCTTTCTTTTTATGAAGGGCGACTTGGGCGGCCCCAATCTCAGCGTTGCTTCGATTGATTGGTATTGGGACCGAAAAGCGGAAATTGAACGCAAGTAAGACTGTGAGGTGCTGATATGCCCCGGACCGATTTTCATGAAGAAAAGATGCACGATTTTTATTACAAAAAGGGCGAGCTTTATTGTGACAGGGCCCGCGTCAGTAAAATCCTGAAAAAAACCGGAACGCCCGCCTATATTTACAGCTACAAAACCTTCACCGACCATCTCGTGAAGCTTCAAAAGGCGTTCCGCTCCGCGAAGCCGCTTATCTGTTATTCCGTAAAGGCCAACTCGAATCTTGCGGTTCTCCGCGCCCTTGTCAAAAAAGGGGCGGGTCTCGATATTGTTTCGGGGGGTGAGCTTTTTCGGGCCCGAAAAGTGAAATGCCTGGGCAAAAGGATTGTTTACGCCGGAGTGGGGAAGACCGCCGAAGAGATCCGTGATGCGATCAAGGCCCGCATCTTGCTTTTTAATGTCGAGTCGATGCCTGAACTCGAACAAATCAACGTGATCGCCAAGAAGATGCGCCGGAAAGTGAACGTTTCGCTTAGGATCAATCCCAATGTAGATCCTCACACGCACGAATACATCACGACAGGCAAAGCCGAGACCAAGTTTGGCATCGATTTCGAGAAGGCGCGCGAGATCTTTAAGGACGCGAAACGTTTTACACATGCCATCGTCTGCGGCGTGCATGTGCACATCGGGTCCCAGATCGAGACCGGTGACCCTTTTGTCGAGGCATTCCAAAAGATCGTAGAATTCATTGATGCGCTAGAAGAAACCGGTATCAAGATCAAGTTCCTGAACTTGGGCGGCGGGCTCGGCGCGATCTATAGCGACGAGAATCCTCAAACCGCGGAGGAATTCGCTCGGAAGATCCTTCCGATCTTCAAAAAAAGAAAGTTTCAGCTCATTTTTGAGCCTGGCCGTTTTATTGCAGCCAATAGCGGCATTCTCGCGACCCGGGTGATCTATGTGAAGGAGACCGACGTGAAGAAATTCGCGATCGTGGATGCCGGGATGAACGATTTCATCCGTCCCGCCTTTTACAATGCGTTCCACCATATTTGGCCGGTCATTAAAAATGAAAAAGCGCACGAGTGGATCTACGATGTGGTGGGTCCGATCTGTGAAAGTGGGGATTTCTTCGCGAAGGATCGCGAGCTCTTGGAAATGCGGGCCGGCGATCACCTCGCTCTCATGACGGCAGGCGCTTACGGCTTCACCATGGCTTCCAACTACAATTCCCGTCCCCGCGCCTGCGAAGTCATGGTCAAAGGGAGTACCTTCAAAGTCGTTCGCAAACGCGAGACCTATCAAGACCTCATCCACGGTGAACGTGTTTCCTGACCCTCTCTTCGCAAGGATTTTTGTCTAGCGTCCGACCCCGGAGACTTTTAGCAAAAAACCTTATTTTGAGTTTGATGTGAAAAAAGATTTGATGTAGTATTCGAACCCTTGTTCCTAGTGACGGCAAGCCACAAGCGACTATCCACACAAAAGGATTTTTTTAAAATGAGCGGATTTAAATACCCGAAAGTCAAAGCAGTCATTCCGAAAACAAAAGTGAAGTTTGGCGGCAGACTGCTCATCATCGGTTGCGGCGGTGTGGCTCAATGTACTGTGCCGCTCGTCCTGCGTCATTTCGACATGCCGGCCGCGAAGATCACGATCATGGATTTTGTGGACAACCGCCATCGGGTGAAGGACGCTCTTAAGCGCGGCGTGAAGTATGTCTTCGACCGTGTGACCGAACAAAATTACAAAAAGCTTCTTGTCGAGTACGTGGGGCCGGGAGACATGATCATCGACCTCGCCTGGAACATTCATTGCTGGGAGATGCTCGACTGGTGCCGTAAACACGAGGTGCTTTATGTAAATACCTCGATCGAAGAATGGGATCCCTACGGGGACGAGAAGCGCACGGACCCGACTCGGTACACGCTCTATGCCCGGCACATGTTGCTTCGCAAGCACATGGCAAAACACTGGAAGGGTGTCAAAGGCACGACCGCGATCGTCGATCATGGCGCGAACCCCGGCCTCGTGTCGCATTTCACGAAAAAAGCCCTTCTCGATATTACGAAAAAGATTCTCAAGGAAAAACCCAAGGATCCCAGGCGGAAAGCACTTGAAACAGCGCTCCTTTCGCGGGATTTTCCGAAGCTGGCTCAACTCGCCGGCGTGAAGGTCATTCATATCAGCGAACGCGACACGCAAATTACTGACGTCCCTAAAAAGGTGAATGAATTCGTGAACACCTGGTCGATCGAGGGGTTCTATGAAGAAGGCGTGGCGCCGGCAGAACTCGGATGGGGGACGCACGAACGTCGCCTGCCTCCAGGAGCGCATTGCCACAAGGCTGGACCGAAGAATCAGATCTGTATGAGCTCACTCGGGATGAACACTTGGGTGCGGTCGTGGGTGCCGTGCGGCGAGATCAACGGTATGGTGATCCGTCATGGGGAGGCCTTCAGCATCTCGGACCGGCTCACGGTGTGGAAAAACGGTAAAGCCGTTTATCGTCCGACGGTCCATTACGCCTATTGTCCTTCGGATGCGGCGATCAATTCCTTGCATGAGCTCAGGATGCGTCAATACCGTATGCAGGAAAAGCAGAGGATCCTTTCCGATGATATTACCGAAGGACGTGATGAGCTCGGCGTGTTGCTGATGGGGCATGATTTCAAGTCCTGGTGGTGCGGCAGTCTTCTCGATATCCAAACGACGCGTAAACTCGTGCCGCATCAGGAAGCGACCACGCTTCAAGTGGCAGTTTCGGTGGTCGGGGCGGCCCTTTGGATGATCCAGAATCCGCGGGAAGGATTTCTTCTCCCGGATGATATCGACCACGAATTTATTCTGGATTTTGCGTTGCCTTATATCGTCCCGTTCGTGTCCATACCTTCGGATTGGACGCCCTTAAAGAATCTGAACGGGAAATATCTGAAGTTCGGGAGTGTCCCGCCCAAAGAAAAAGATATGTGGCAGTTCACGACATTCCTCATGGAACGATGAGTCAGGATCTGATGAAACAACCCGCTTCAAACTGCAACGATCAAGAAATTCTGCAGAAACCCAAGCCGGTCGAGATCTCCGGGGTCGAGAATCTCATTCGCACGATGCTCAAAAAGCATAAGACCCCGTTTATGCTTATTCGTAAGAGCGTACTTGAGAAGCAATTCGCCCGTTTCAAAAAGGCTCTTCCGGAAGTCACGCCTTATTACGCCATCAAGGCCAATCCGAACCCGAAGATCGTAAAAACCTTCGCGGAGCTCGGTGCAAGTTTCGATGTGGCAAGCGCTGCGGAAATGAAATCGGTCTTGAGACATGGCGTGTCCCCGGCGCGCATTATTTTTGCCAACACCATCAAATCCAAGGAAGACCTCATCACGGCTCGTCGGCGGCGCGTGCGTCTCATGACATTCGATAATGAAGCTGAGCTTTATAAAATCGCGGAGAATTTTCCAAGGGCGCATGTGATCGTTCGCATCAAGGTCGCAAACCGTGGAAGCGTGGTGCAACTATCGCTTAAATTCGGAGCCGAGCCGGATCAAGCCTTTTATCTTTTGAGGAAGGCGAAAAGTCTCGGACTTGTGCCCAGAGGCGTGAGCTTCCATGTCGGGTCACAGTCCACGAACGTTGAAAATTACTTGCAGGCGCTGGAGCTCACGGCGAATATTTTTATGGAAGCGAAGGAAAACGATATGCCGCTTAAGATCGTGGATATCGGCGGGGGGTTCCCGATCCAGCATTTCGAGAATGAAATCGGTATCAATTTTGAGCGTATGGCTGCCCAGATTCGCAAGCAGATGAAAGCGCTTTTTTCAAAACAAGTCGAATTCATCGCCGAACCCGGCCGTTTTTTCGCCGGTCCTGCGGGAATCCTCGTAACGCAGGTGATCGGCCGTGCGTTTCGCGACAATAAGAATTTTTATTATCTCAACGACGGTGTTTATCAGGATTTCTCAGGGATGGTCTTTGATCACTGCAAATACGAGTTCAAGACCCTGCGTCGCGGGCCCAAGTATATGAGTGCACTCGCGGGTCCCACCTGCGATTCTTTGGATATTCTTTCCACCAACGAAGAACTCCCCGAGCTTTATGCCGGCGATGTAGTTTATGCCAAGAGTATCGGCGCCTATTCCTCGGCCAGCGCCGTCCCCAATTTCAACGGATTCGAGCCCGCTCGAATAATACTCGTATAGCGGAGAGCGATTCGTTCACCGTTGGCCGTTGCCCGTTTACCGTATTTCTTCTTACCTTTCCCGTTCCCCGGTTTTTTGATACAATACGCCCGCTTGTAACTAAAAGATTGGCAAGCATTTACCTATCCCAACTTTAAATTTCTTTGTAGGCGTGGTGGTTGGGACGGCCTTGATTCTTATTTTGTTTTCCTGAACGGTCATCGGGGCAGCCCCAATCTCAACTTTGCTTCGATTAATTGGAATTTGGACTATGAAAAACTCTATTTCTTTCTACAAAATGGTCGCTTCGGGGAATGATTTCGTGGTGGTGGATAATCGCCGCGGGGTCGTGAAGGACGCGGTGGCATTTACCAGGAAGGTTTGCCAGCCGCACCAGGGGATTGGAGCGGACGGAGTGTTGCTTTTTGAGAGCTCCAAGAAGGCGAATTTCAAGATGCGGATCCTGAATCTGGACGGATCGGAAGCCGCAGCGTGTGGGAACGGGTTTCGCTGCATCGCGCGTTATGCTCATGATATTTTAAAATATTCTTCGCGTATGAATTTTGAATCCGGGTCGGGGCTGATCGAAGCCGAGGTTGGCCCCAAGGACAGTGTCAGAGTCCAACTCATGAAGCCGCGTATTTTTGAGATGGACGGTGTTCTCGAGGTGCGCAAGCACAAGTGGCACTTTGCTTTTCTTGATACCGGCGTGCCACATGTGGTGATTTTCGTGAAAGATCTCGAGACGGTCGAGGTTTTTGAAACCGGGAAGGCAATTCGGAATCACGCGCATTTCCAGCCGTTTGGGACGAACGTGAATTTTGTTGAAGTGAACGGGAAAAAAGAGATCGCGGTCAGGACGTATGAGCGCGGCGTGGAGAATGAAACGCTCGCGTGCGGTACAGGCTCTACGGCGTCGGCCGTGATGAGCGTTCTCAAAGGATATGCCGAATTGCCCGTTAATGTGCTGACAAAAAGCGGTGAGAAGCTTCGGATCGATATGCAAAGAAAAGGCGATGAGATCACGAAAGTTTTTTTAGAAGGTAAAGCCCAATTCGTCTACAAAGGGGAATATTTTTTATGAGAAAAAAGAAATCCGTGTTCGAAGGTTCGATGGTCGCGCTCGTCACACCGTTCCGTAACGGGAAGGTGGATGAGAAGGCGCTCAAAGGGTTGCTGGATTTTCATCTCAAGGAAGGGACCGA
>CAIOAT010000005.1 GCA_903856085.1 Candidatus Omnitrophota bacterium
AAGCAGTACAGTTAAGGTGGTCAAACCGGCAGCCACTCTCTCACTCATGCTGGTACAACTAAGTGGGGCAGGTCACAGTTGCGCATCGATTCGTAACCGCGACGGTCAGGTGGTGGGTGCTGTGCTGGTGTTTCGCGATGTCACCGAGGAATATGAAGCCCGCGAATACGCCGAGAGTATCATCAACACCGTGCGTGAACCCTTAATCGCTCTGGACGAGAATTTAAGAGTCGTTACCGCCAGCCGCTCCTTCTATGAATTTTTTAAAGTAAACCCCAAAGAGACCGTCGGGCAGCTTATCTATGACTTGGGTAATAAACAGTGGGATATCCTCAAGTTGCGGGAACTGCTGGAAACCATTCTTCCCGAAAAGACAACCTTTGATAACTATGAGGTTGAACACGATTTTGCGAGCATTGGCAGACGCGTCATGCTTTTGAATGCTCGGCAAATTAAAAGAAGATTGGGCAAAGAACGGATCATCCTGCTGGCGATTGAAGATATCACCGAGCGTAAAGCTGCGGAAAATTTGTTGCAAGAATTTGCCGAGCGAAAGTCAGTTTTTGTGGCGAATGTTTCCCATGAATTGAAAAATCCGCTAGGCATTATCAGGGAATCCATGAGTCTGCTCCTTGATAAATTTGCCGGCGAAATAAGCGAGAAGCAGAAAGAAATTCTTGGAATAGGAAAGCGTAGTGCGGATCGGCTTATACGTTTGGTAAGTAATCTTTTGGATCTTTCGAAAATAGAGGCCGGAAAGATGCAGCTGAAGGCAGAAGAGATCCACCTGGATGTTTTAGTTGAGGAGGTGTTAAAGATATACGAAAGAGAAATCTCGAAGAAGCAGCTTGTCCTTAAAAAAGAGATTCCATCGAATATCGGGACCGTTGTGGGGGATCGGGATAAACTGACGGAAGTAATTATCAATCTTCTGAATAATGCCATAAAATATACGACAGTGGGAAGTATCACGATCACGATGGCAGGGAGCGCAACGGAAATTCGTTTTGAGATCGCCGATACCGGTTCCGGGATTCCGCAAGAATCTCTAGGCAAGATATTTGATAAATTCGAACGGATCAAGACGGAAAAACAAGAGGGGACTGGGTTGGGTCTGCCTATCGCCAAGGATATTATCGAGCTCCACAAGGGAAAGCTTTGGGTGGAGAGCGAAGCCGGGAAAGGCAGCAAGTTCATTTTCACCTTACCTCGATTGCCAGTGTAATTATTTTGACTTGGTGGTGGGACTGTCCCAATCCCGAGAGAAGCTCTGTAGCAGGACGGCTGTTTAAATAGCATCGCGGATACATTTATGAAAAAAATCCTGTTTTTGATCTTAGGATTGATTTTTGCGGGCTCTCTCTTCGTCTTTCTTGCAAAAGACTGGATCTTGAAGATCGGTATGGAACAAGCCGTGACCCGCCTGACGGGCTTTAAGACCCAAGTGCGCGCCTTGAAATATGACTTTCCCTCGACGATCCGTGTCCAAGACCTTGAAATATTGAATCCTCCTGGATTTGAAGAAAAGGTCTTCGCCAAGGTCCCTGAAGTTTACATTTCATTTTTCGCGATTGAATTTTTTCAAGGCAAAGGCAGACGCTTCGGGGAGATCCGGCTTTTTGTCCAGGAAGTCCACATGGAAAAGAATTCCAAGGGTGTCTCTAATGTGGAACTTTTGAATTTGGCCGGATACGGGCCGAAACAAATTTGGATTTTTGCAAACCGGTTGCCTTTTCTAGTGGAACGCCTCGAATTAACTATTCGCAATGTAAGCTACGAAGACCGTTCCGGTGTGACGGCGACGTCAGGCTCGCCGAGTCAGTACTCCATGGATCTGAATATCCAGAATCGGGTCTATAGGAATATTCATGACCCCCAGACTCTTCTGGATTTGGTCTTATTCGAAATCCTCCGCCGCGCTTCATTTGGAAAATTGGTGGGGCTTGATCCCGAAAAACTTCTTGGCGGAGCTTTTAACGTCGGGCAGGCATTTGCCGGCAATATGGCGGGGCAGGCAAGTAATCTCGTGAGTCGGGCCGGGATTCCCGAGAAGGCCGGATCTGCTATTGAAAATTCAGTTCACGGGGCCCAAGTCGCTCTCAAGGGTACGGCAGTCGCAGCCGGCAAAGCTGCTTCCGGATTTTTTGGAAAATTAAAAGACTTAATGCCGGAAAAGAAACCCACCTCATCTTGAGGCTTGATGGAAGGCCATTTACAAAGAGGCGGATATTCCAGCGTCTCTGTTTTGCCGAAAGGGGTGGATCTATGTTGCCCCCGGATCCCTTGATGGATGAAGCGTGACTTAAATTTTTTGCAATCCTTCTCCGAACCACTATAATAAGCCATCCTTGTTTCAGCGGAGAAAGTCTCCCGGTATTTGGAACAAATGGGATTTTAGAATTCGGTGAATAAGACAAGGAGACTCGGACATGGTCTATTTTGTGATCGCGGGCGTTGCTTTTATCAGTGAATATCTTGATTCGGGGCTTGGGATGGGGTATGGGACGGCGCTTGCGCCGATCCTGATCCTGATGGGGTTCAATCCGCTCCAGGTCGTGCCCGCGGTGTTGATCTCCCAGCTTTTTACCGATATTGCCGCATGTATCAGTCACCACAAAATGTTTAATGTCGATCTGAAGCCGGGCTCAGCGGACTTCAAGGCAGCGTCGCTTTTGGGGGCCATGAGTGTGATCGGGGTCGTGATCTCGGTCCTGGTTGCGATTAAGATCCCGAAATGGATCCTGACGGTCTACATTGGATCATTGGTCTTTGCGATGGGGGCGTTTGTTCTTTATACGATCAACCGGCCCATGAAATTTTCCTGGAAAAAACTAATGGGTGTCAGTCTTCTGGCGTCCTTCAACAAAGGAATCTCAGGCGGCGGCTATGGGCCGCTTGTGATGGGCGGGCAGATGCTTTCCGGGATGAATGTTAAGAACGCGGTCGGTATCACGGCTTTTGCGGAAGCCATTACCTGCTTCGTGGGGTTCATGATCTATCTTATTACCGGGAAAGTGATCGATTGGAAGCTGACCGGCATTTTGATCGTGAGTGCCGTGGGGGCCGTTCCCGTCGCTGCGCTCACCGTTAAAAATACCGCCGCAGCTCCTTTGAAACGGTATGTCGGGATTCTGATGCTGATTCTCGGCCTTCTGACTCTGGTGAAAGTCGCTGGGGCTTAGGTTTTAAGCTGCGCCCGCTTCTTCCTCGTGACAACCTTCTGACATGGGCTAAGAGTCGGATCATCGGCATCTCTGTTCCGCCATAATTGGTGGATATAATGCAGGGTTTCTATTATAATTTCGCCCATTCGTCCCGACAGGAATACGGTTTCATGCTTTCTCAGGGACGCTCAACTTCATGAATATCCAGTCCGTGCGTAACGTGCTTGTGCCGGGAAGCGCAAGGACACTTTTCTTAAGGAGAAATTGTATGAAATTTCGAACGATCCCCGTATTCTTTTTAGCAGTGATGCTTATTTCCTTTATCGGTTGCGCGAAGAAAGTGGATCCGACGCGGTCGATCGAAAAGATCCGGAAAGAAGTGGTGTCCATGCCTCTCGCAGAACTTGAGGCTCGCGCGTCGGCCTACGCGGTGGCGATCCGCTCGCAAAAAAACGAGATTGCGAAGATCCAGCTGGAAATACAAAAGATGCCTGTGGACAAGGTTTTTAGCAATAAGACCATGACCGGAAAGATCGCGAAGATCGGACGCGAGGCAGAGGCGCTTTTTGACCGGTATCGGATCTATGTGCAGGCTTTTCAAGAAAAAGGTGGGGATTTGAGTAAGGTTCAGATTGAAACGGCACGAGCTTAAAGGAGAATCCCATTATGAAAATAGCGGAAGAATTCAAAGCATTCATCATGCGCGGCAATGTGATCGACATGGCGGTGGGTGTGATCATCGGCGGCGCATTCGGGAAGATCGTTGCTTCGATGGTCAGTGATATTATTATGCCTCCGATCGGGCTTTTGCTTGGCAAAGTGGATTTCAGCAGTCTCTATCTCAATATGTCGGGGAAGGTTTATGGTTCGCTTGCGGAAGCACAGAAGGCCGGTGCGCCGACGCTGAATTATGGGCTATTCCTCAACAACGTGATCAATTTTTTGATCGTGGCGTTTGTGATCTTCATCATGATCAAGCAGATCAATAAGCTCCAGAAGCCGGCCAAGTCCGCGGTACCGGTCGCACCCACGACCAAGGAATGCCCGTTCTGCTGTTCTTCGGTCGCGATCAAAGCGGTTCGCTGTCCGAATTGTACGTCCCAGTTTTAATTGCCGAGATTTTTCAAAAGGGGCTTTCTGCCAAAACGGCGGAGAGTCCCTTTTTGATTCTGGAGCACGGGAGGAAATAAAGATTTGAAGATCCTGCATCTTACGAACCATTTGAATACCGGCGGCATTACCACTTATATCCGGACCTTGGCTGGCGAGCAGGTCAAGGCAGGGCATGAGGTTTTTGTCTGGGGATCGTGCGGGACCTGCTCAGGGGATCTGAAGGCACTGGGCGTTTCGGTGTTGGAGGATGTCCCGTGCTGTAAAAGCGAGCTTTCTCCAAGGCTTTGGCTCACGTTGCCTAAACTTATTAATATCCTGAAGACCCGGTCCATCGATATCGTTCACACGCACACCCGCGTGACCCAGGTGCTTGCCGCAGGGGCGACTTTTTTTGTCAAAATTCCATTTGTCTCGACTGCGCATATGTTCTACAAACGCCGTTTGGGGCGCCGTCTTTTCCCGTGCTGGGGGAATGCGGTGATCGCGATCTCGAAGGTTATTGAAGAAGGCCTGCGAACGATCTTCAAGGCGAGGGAACTTCCTCCTATTGTTGTAGTGCCGAACGGGATGGATGTGGAAAAATTCCGTGCGAAGTTCGATCAGACAGACCGCGACAGGGTTCGGGAAATTTACGGGTATCGAAGAGAGGATTTCGTGGTGCTTTCTCTTTGCCGATTGATTCCAGCGAAGGGTGTTCACTCCTTGATCGAAGCTTTCGCGATCGCCCGCAAAGAAGTATCGGAGATGAAATTGCTCATCGCTGGTGCAGGAGAACCTGTCTATGTCCAGAGATTGAAGGATCGTGTCTCCGAACTTGGGCTTGAGCGGGAAGTGCTTTTCCTCGGCAATGAATCCGAAATTGAAAAGCCGCTGCGCGCCGGGGATATTTTTGTGGCGCCCTATCTTTGGGCGGAACCTTTCGGACTCGCGGTGCTCGAGGCCATGGCCGTGGGGCTGCCCGTGGCGGGATCGATCTCAGGGGGTCTCGTGGAGCTATTAGGCCACGGGAAGTTCGGGTTACTTTTTGAACGGGAAAACACTTCGGCCCTCGTGCAGAGCCTTATCCAGTACGCAAAGGATACGGCCTTGCGTTCCGCGATGGGAAGCGCAGCCCAACAGGCTGCTTTGGAGTATACGTCGCGCAAGATGTACGAGCGTATTCAAAAGGTGTATGAAAACGTTCTCAAGGAAAGGGCATGAAAAAAAAAGAGCGCGGGTCCATTGTGGTCGGGATGTCGGGCGGCGTGGATTCTTCCATGGCCCTTGTGCTTCTCAAAGAACAGGGTTGGGATCCCGTGGGAGTATCGCTCAAATATCCTGTCTGGGAAGATCCTTCGAACTGTCTTCGCGAGAATGTCTGCTGCAGCAAGGAGTCCTTTCAAATTGCGGAAAGCGTTTGTAAAAAGCTCGGTGTCCCTTACCACGTTTTTGATGTGTCCCGCGAATTCAAAAAAGAGGTCATTGACTATTTTCTCAAACGTCTGCGCGATCACAAGACCCCGAATCCCTGCGTGATGTGTAATCGGTATCTCAAATTCAAGAAGCTTCTGGAGTGGGCGGCGCGCCGTGATATTGCGCATGTGGCGACCGGCCATTATGCGCGGGTCCGTAAAAATCCGAAGACCCGGAAATTCGAACTGCTTACGAGTAAAGACACGGAAAAAGATCAGACTTATTCGCTGAGCTTTCTTTCGCAGGATCAGCTTCGTCATATCGTGCTTCCGTTGGGGGACCGTACCAAAAAAGAGATCTATCAGATGGCCGAGAGCCGTGGTTTCGAGATCTTTCTTAAGCGCAAGCAGAGCCAGGATTTTTGTTTTGTCTCGGGAAATGCGATGGAGCCCTTTCTCACTGCGGAGATCGGGAAGAAGGCCGGCGATGTTCAGGATGACGCAGGGCAAGTGATCGGTACACATCAGGGGCTGCATTTTTATACAGTGGGACAGCGCAAAGGTCTTGGGTTTTCCGGGGGGCCTTTTTTTGTGACTGGCTCCGACGTGAGCGGCAATGTTCTCAAGGTGACCCGCGACGAGAAAAACCTTTTAAGCCGGGAAGTTTTCCTTTCTCCTTGTAATTTGATCGGTGGAATGCCCAGACGTTCCGTGCGTATTAAGGCGAAGATCCGGTACCGTCAGGCGGCGGCATCTGGCAGGTTCTATCCTCTCTCCGGGAACGGGGCGAGGATCGTTTTTGACAAACCCCAGCGGGCGGTCACCCCGGGCCAGTTCGCGGTGCTTTATCAACGGAATGTTTGCCTCGGCGCGGGGGAGATCCTCGCAGGGAACGCGAAACGCTGAACCCCAGCGTGGCCTGGCGTGATCCGTTTTTCAATCCTCGAAGTGACGGTCACTTCCATTGACAATGCCGCATAAAATGATAATAATGAACCGTCTTTGTCTTGGATTTTTTCTCCAATAGTTAGCAAGGACAGCCCCAATTTCAGGTTCTCTGAAATTGATGAGAATTGGGACTAGCTTTTTTACCCCACAATGTCTCCAAAGGAGAGCGACCATGGCCAACAATAAGAAGAAGGAAGATACCCAGGAGAAGATCCTCGACGTTGATGCGAGTATGCAGGGAACGATTGCGTTCAAAGATCCCGTGAATTTGCGCATCAATGGAAGTTTTGAGGGGAAACTCGACACGCGTGGCAATCTTACCGTCGGCGAGAACGCCAAAGTCACGGCGAACATTCACGGCGATAATATCGTGATCGCCGGAAAAGTTTCCGGGGACGTCATCGCGACCCAGAGTCTTTCCATTCTTGGTACGGCGACCCTCAAAGGGAATATTACGACTCCTCGTTTGAGCATCGGAGACGGCGCGATCCTTCAGGGACTTGTCAATATGCAAGGTGTGAGCGCTTCGGACGGGTCGGATGTTTGTTTGACCCTGAAAGATGTGGCGCAGTATTTGGAGGTTGAGGCCCGTATTATCGAAGAGTGGGCGCATGCCAAAAAGATCCCGGCGCGGTTTGATAACGGACACTGGGTCTTTACCAAGGCCGAGGTGGATCAGTGGATCCAGCAGGAGCGGGCCCGGGTCTAGAATTTTTTATTTTGATCCAGGCGCTTTTCCGGCCGTCAAGTATTCGCATCATTTTTTGCCCTGAGGTGGTTGCTCTATCATGAATAACATGCTGACTTTCGACGAAGTGAAGAACTTCCTGGAGGTCGAACAACAAGTGATCGAAAAGTTCATCCGGGATGAGGTCTTGCACGCTTATAAGATCGGCGGCGTGTATATCCGTTTTCGAAAGGAAGAAGTGCTCAGCCTTAAGTATGATGTTCTGCTTAAGAAAAAAAAGAGCCAGGCTGCCGGTTCTCCGGGGCAACAGTTGTTGAATTTTTGGCGTTTCAATAATTTTTATATTATCTCCGTTCTGATTATCTTAGGATTGGCGTATTGGTTTCTTCACACCACGGCAGTTTCTTAGGGCGTCCCTTTTGAAGATCCTTCAGGGTATCGATCTGGTCAAGGTCGCGAGAATGGAACAAAGGATCAACGGGCGCTCCGGGCAGGTGTTTCTCGATCGTGTTTTTAGCGTCGCGGAGCAAGCCTATTGCGATTCTAAACGTATGAAATTTGAACATTACGCGGCCCGTTTCGCCGCGAAAGAAGCGGTTCTGAAGGCTCTGAAGATCCGCCCGAAAAAGAACCAGCGGCTTTCCGGGATTGAGGTTGGACGCGAGGCCACCGGAAAACCTTTTATCAAGCTGAGCGCGGCAAGTCGCAAGCAGCTCCGCATGCCGGCACAAGCGCAGATGGAGTTGTCCGTCGCGCATGAACATGAATATGCGATCGCGACCGTCGTGATCGTGATCCCAGGGATAAGAGATAAAAAATGAAACAAAAGACACTCATCATCAATGCGGATGACTGTAATCTGACCTCTCAGGTTACGGAAGCCATTTTGAAAGCTCACGAGAACGGGATTGTGACCAGCACGACCTTTTTGGTCAATCTCCCGGTGGGGACGGACGTGGTCCGGGAACTTCTAGCCAGGAAAAAACTCGGGATCGGGCTCCATTTGAACGTGACGCTTGGGAAACCTGTAGCCAAGTCGTCGCTTGTGAAGGAGCTCCTTCAAAAGGATGGCCGTTTCAAGAAAAAAGACCAGTATCCCTCAAAAAAATTGCCCCCGGTGAATGAGATCACGGAAGAGTTTAAGGCTCAGCTCCAGAAATTCGTACAGACCTTCAAACGATTGCCGACCCATGTGGATGTTCATCATCACATGCACGACTTTCGGCCGTTCCTGGAAGCCCTTGCGGTGATCGCTCATAAGCACGATCTGCCTATTCGCTGGACGCGGCTTTTAACGGAGCCGGAGGTCAGGAACGCGCATAAGGGCCTGAAAACCACCGACCATTTCTACGGGAATCTGGACCCTCACACATTCTGGACGGAGGAAGTTTTGAGGCATTTACTTTTCACGCTTCCGGAGGGAACGAGCGAGATCATGTGCCATCCGGGTTGGGTGGACGATGAGCTTTGCGCGATCAGTTCGCTTGCGATCCCGCGTGAGAGGGAATATCAGCTTTTCAGCTTGAAGGAGTTAAGAAGGTATATTGACCATCTCGGGATCAAACTGACAAATTTCGGATGTCTCAACAAGGCGCGGTAGAAGAGAGGGACTACTTGACGATCGTGCCGTCAAGTGTTTCAAAGATGATCGTCACGAGATTGTGACACTTGGGACATTTGATCTGCTTGAAGGCTTGGATGTTGTCGTGTTTGGGGCGGTACATAATTGAGAGGATCTTGGTGACGAAGCTGGCTTCACTGCCGGACCATTGGCAAGCGGGACAGTTATAAGCGGATTTCATCGGTACCTCATGTTAATGTTTTGTAACCGTTATTGCGCATAAAAAGCATCGACATTGGCGTCCCAGAACTTTAAATATGTTTGAATGGGTAGGAGCCGGTCCCGAGAGGGCCAGGAGGGTTTTGTGAGAGTCAAAGTGACTGGTTTTGTGGTTGCAGTGCTGCTTTGCCTTTCCTTCAGTTCCGTTTGCCTGGCGCAGGAGCAGGGATATTTCACCCAACTGGGGCAGGCCTTTACCCGGGGGGTCAAGAACATGGTTAGTTTTCCTTGGGAGATCCCTTCAACGATCGGTCGCTACGATCAAAAAAAAGACGGCAATGCCCGTGCTTTCAGGGATATGGCGGGTTTTTTTGACGGGACGTTCCGGGCTGTGACAAGACTGGGCTGTGGTGTGTGGGATGTTCTCTTTTCCGTGGTACCAGGGGAGCAGGACGAACTTCCCTTAACGCCCAAGTCTTTCTTTTAGGTCTTGAAGGGTTGACTTGGACAGCACTGATTTCCAATAGAAGAATTAATGATCATCAGATGCCCAAGTTTTTTTTAAACTCCCAGCACGCTTTCCTTGTAAATCCGTGTCATCTTCAGTAGAATACGCCTCTTGTTTTTTAAAATATCGTGAGCCGGTCATCGAGGACTGCGGGATGGAATAAGTGCGTAGCGTCCAAGAGTGGCCGGAATAGATGGTTTATTGAGTTTCATGGGCCGGTAGTTCAGTTGGTAGAACGCTACAATGGCATTGTAGAGGTCAAGGGTTCAACTCCCTTCCGGTCCAATTTTTTATGTATGATGCGGTAGGAAGGAGTTGAAGGGAGCACTTGCAGGCAAAGCTGACGGATGTCAGGTTTGCAAGACGCCGACTTCCTTCGGGCCCATCCATCCCTATGAAATGAGTGCCGCGTCTTCAGGACTCAGAGGTCCTGTGTCGAACAAAATCCGCACGAATTGATTTTATGGCTTTCCGTGATGCGCTCGGACTATTTCCGTCAACTGATCATGCGAAGCGTGCTTGATGTGAGATGACCCGCGAAGGAAAAGGAAGAGAATGTCCCTAAGGGGGGATATTTTATTCGAGGCTGATGGTAGAAACGCACATAATCTCCGCTTTGTAGCAGTGTTCCCAAAAAGGTGAGGTCAATGGTGCTGGGATGGGGAAGAGCGTTAAATAGTAACAGACAGGAATTGCAAGGCGATCGCTTGGTGTGGGCCGATAACACCAGGATATTAGCGATCTTTGCGGTCATATTGCTGCATGTCTCTGCGATTCTTGTAATAGGTGTTAGAAATTTAGACAGCCGCCAATGGTGGATCGGCAATATCTACAATGCTCTCTCCCGGTGGTGTGTCCCGGTCTTTGTGATGCTCAGCGGCGCGTTGTTGCTATCTGAAGACAAGGTCGAGTCCATAGCTGAATTTTATAAAAAACGCGCAGCCAGGGTATTGATCCCGACATTGTTTTGGACCTTATTTTTTGTTGTGTGGAGCCTTGCCGAAGGTGTGATGCAGGGGCATGCTCTTTCAGCAAGGTTTTTTCTGAAAGCTCTATCGGTAGGTAAGACGTTTGTTCACATGTGGTTCCTCTATATGATCATCGGGCTCTATTTCATCGCCCCCTTTATAAGAATCCTTGTGCGAAATACGTCTAAGCGCGAAATTTTTTTCTTCACCATAGTCTTGTTCTTGCTAGCCGCCATCAACGAAATTTACTACAGCCTTCATCCTAAAAACATATTCCTATTCATTAATCAATTCTGGAATTATCTGCCGTATTTTATAGCGGGTCACTTTATATGCAAAACGGAGTGGAAACCACGCACATCCATTCTTTGTCTGGTTTTTGTTTTGTCGGTAGTCCTTGCCGCTCTAGCGTGTTTTTTTGTTGGCGAATGGCAGGGATTGAAAAAGGGGTTATACTTTTACCGCAGTCTAAGTGTTACTGTAATACCCATGAGCATCAGTATCATGTTCCTGTTCAAAAAGCTTTCAGCTGCTATCGTAAATGTTGAGATTACCAGACGCTTAGCGAGTTTGGTTTTGGGCATTTATTTTGTCCACCCTTTAATCATAACGGAGTTGCATCGTTGTTTTGGTTTTTCCACGCTGAAATCAAATCCAGCTATTTCAATTCCACTCATAAGCATGGTTGCGTTTATTATTTCGGCCATGATCGCTTGGCTTATCCAGAGGATCCCGTATCTTAAAAGGGTCATATAAGGCTATCTTCCATGATGAGATTCTGGGGGGCAGAAAACATTTTAGCTTATCGGTCGACATGAAATTTGAATTGAAATGCGTGCGCTGGCATATTGTTTATCAAAAGAGATTGGGAGTCATCAATCATGAATGGTAATACCGGAATCTCTTTGCGACAGTTCAATATGGTCTGGGTCATTCTCCTTCTGGCTTTGGTAGTGCGCTTACCGGGATTGCTTTTTGGAGTCAAACTTTCGGCGTGGCCCGTGGCAGTTCATGGGTTTCGTTCTTTGCACATCGATGAGGAAAATTTAGCCCGAATAGCTCATGGTTTCATAGACAGAGAAGACCTGGGAGTGATTCGTTACCCCAAAGGTTTTCCTGTTCAAATGGCGCTTGCCGCTTTTCTGACCGCGCGGGCCGCCAAGCCCTATCTTTTCCATTTCATCCTTATCGGAAGATGTCTCTCTCTGCTCTACGGCATCGCGACCGTCCTCGTCCTTTATTGCCTGGCAACCGAAATATTCGCCAAGAAAACCATTTCTTTACTTGCCGGTTTGTTCTTGGCTTTAGCCGGATTACACGTTACCGAAAGCCATTATGCCACGGCGGACGCGGGAAACACGTTCTGGATATACGCCACGATCCTCTTTTGTTTGTGGGCGATCCGGAAAAAGGACATCTTTTTATGTTTGGCAGTAATCACGGGCGGTTACGCGATAGCTTTCAAGTTTTCAGTGGCTGTTTTGGTCCCGATAATTTATGTCCTGATCCTTCAGAAAAAGGATATCCGTTATTGGATCCTCGTGGGACTTGCCATATTTTCGGTGTTCACCCTTGCCAACGGAGGTTGGTATCCGCTTTCCACCTTCCGGTCACTTTTTGAAGGACGCGTTGCGGACCAGCCAACTTTGACACTGCACTACAACAGCCTGATCAATCCTCTTGCGTATTTCGTTCAGCTTCTTCCTGCGGTGGGTCTACCGATCTTTATTTCATTTTTCCTGGCTTTTCGATCGTTTCATTTTAAGAAATTTCATGAGGATAAGAATCTGAGAGATGTGTTTTTTGTGCTTATTCTGCCCATACTTCTGTATTACGTTATAGTCTGTTTTGTCTCCATTCCGTTTCCCCGTTATCCTTTTTCGAGGCATCTCTTGGTCGGGATCCCTTTGTTTGTTCTCGTTGCAGCCTATGGATCGGTGCGATGGGTTGAGAGAATAAAATGGGGTGGCGAAAAAAGGTTGCTGCACAAAGTTGTTGCGCTGTTTATCGTGTATCAGCTTATTTTTGTCGGACAGATCGAATATTATTTTGTGTTTGATACGATCACTTCCTCGGAAAAATGGGTTCGGACCCATATTCCTCCGACGAAGAAGATCGCAGCGTTTTGTTGGATGTGGCCTAAATTTGAATTCAAAAATAAGGTTACGTGGCTCTCGCCGAAATCACGGTACCGCCCGTTTTTGTTTTTGCACGAGACCTCTTTCTTTCGCTATCTGCGCTCTCCCTTGAATTTATTTGATAAATTCCCATCCTGGACAGAAATATATCACGGTAATTATTTCCACTTCATATTTGTTCAAGCTCTTTTTAAAGACCAGCTTCCCTATGCGCTCGTCAAGAAGTTTGAGGTGAAAGCTATCACTCCCGAAATGTTTCTCTATAAAAAAATATGGGGGACATTCCCGCTTTTTCTTGGGGATGTTTTAATCTACCGAAAGGTTGAAGCCCCTAAACATCGTGATGGTGGGCTCGGTTCCCCTATAACCTAGGATCGAGCCGTTTTAAATTGGATTCTGTCCTTGAAAAAACACCTAGGTTCGCCTAGTATCCTTTGCTCGTACCATTGCGAGGCGCTTGATACTGCGTTATGGACATCCCATGGGGCATGAGCGCCCATTTCAAAAAGTGACGCTGAAGTCGAAAAAGCTGTAAGCTCTTTTGCCTAATTAAGTTAGAGTTTTTGCGGGGATGGCGGAACTGGCAGACGCACTGGACTCAAAAGGCGTCCTCAGGTTTTTCGAGAACTGCTCGCGGCTGCTTTAGTTCCGTTATTTCCTCTCTACGAATCACGATCTCTCACTTGTCCGATACTGACCCCTCCTGACCTCACACAAGCCTTATCCAGCACTAAAATAGTCCCAAAATGGTCCCAAGGGCCATCCGTGGGCATCCAGCCTAACGCCGTGCAAATAAGTGCGTACTACGGATTTTTTGGATGAGTGAGCACATTTGTACGTACTTTCTTTTCTGGCCGCCTACCGACCCCCGTGCCCCCCTCCGGCCATACCCAAAACCGGAAACCCCGGGGGCCTGTTTTAGAACAGGTACTATATGTCCCTTTGTTGCAGTCCTACGTGCCCCCCCCCTGGAGGTCGAAAAGTACCGCCTTAAGACTTACCTATCTAATTGTGCTCAATGAGTCCATACTCCATGCAACCCAAGGAGGCCCACCGTGAAGAAGCTAACAATGTTCTTGCTCGCCCTCGCAGTTCTCTCTTCCTTCGCAATCTCAGCCTTTGCTGATGAGTATGTGAATGGATATACCCGCAGCAATGGGACGCAAGTGGCAGGATACAACCGCTCAAGCCCAGATAGTACCCAGACGAACAATTTCAGCACGATTGGCAATGTGAATCCTTACACGGGACAAGCTGGCACTAAAAGGGCACAGTATTAAGAAACAAGATTGATCCGGCAGAGTAACTGCCAACAATTCTAGGGGGGGGGGCTGCTCATAATGGGCGGCTCCCTCTTTGTTTCTGGCTGTTCCACACCTACCGGCCCTGGCTTCAGGATACGCCCCTTGTGCCCCCCAGAAGGCCCTAAAACACTGCTCCGAGACTAGCCAAGAGATAGGGCCCAACATGGTCAAATCCTACGAATACATAGGGCTTTCTTAAAGGCTTTTTGGCCAAAACAGGGGCGTAATGGCTGGATTCCTACTCTACAGGGTGGGGATATATGTCTTCCGCATGTGTTTTGAAGTATTGGAGTGTGCGGGAAAAGGGGGGCACTCAGATCACATGAGAAATTGTACGGATGGTATATAAGCGTATTGGGCTGAGAGGAAGCATATGAACTTTTTGTTCCTTTTTATTTTCATGAAGTGAGATTAGAATGTCTCTCCATGAGTTCTCAAAATCCGACCTTCCTCTCAGACGAGTTTGACTTACCGAAACATGGCAAGGAGCTCGAATTCTTAGACTTAGATCTTTCCTCGGATTTGCCTGTTTATGTAGATCCCATACTGTTGTACAGGTCTCCGCTAACGCAAATGAATGAAGCCCATACTCTGATTGTGGAGTTTGTGAGTCGAGCTCTAAAATTTACAAAAGAAGGAAAAAGCAGCAAAGCTAAAAGAATGTTTGAATTTCCAGACGCTGAAAATCTGTTAGGTATTGCGGAAGACGGCTCTGGAAGGGGACCTAGGAAAAAACTGGCGCATAAAATTTATAATGAATTAGTTTGCAATCAGGATATTCAAAAACATGGCCTTGGGTTTTTAAATGAGTTGCAGCTGTTAATAGAAGGAATATCCTTCGACTTAATTAGCGATGCGGCGGTGCAGATTTCAAAAGATGTATTTATTAATTATACGCAAATCATGTGCAGGGCGTATAAGATAAAAACGACGCCATCTCCAACGAGATATTTTGACTGGGACGAAAATGATTGGGACCAGAAACTCGTCGAATTGCCTACAAATCCCCTTAAGCAAGACGAACCATTCTTATTAACCCCGAGAACCGTGGTTCGACGCTATCCCACAGGCGATTATGTCCAATTTTACAACGAGCTTTATAGGGATCTCCTGTATGAAAAAAAACGGGAGTCGTTGTTTCACGCTTTTGGCAAGGAACCAAAGATTGCATACAAGGATATAGAAGAAAAATATCGAACCAAGAAAGAAGTGGTCGCTTATCTTAAAGAGGTGCCTGCGGCGAGACGTGAATTCTACAAAATAATACGCCCTCACGAAGAAACAGCATGGCTTGAAGCATTTTCGGCGGGTGAAGGGACGAGTATTAATCAGTCTATTAGCCCAGAAACGTTAGAGATTTTACAGAGCAGTTTTAAAGGGACTAAATGGGCGTCAGCCATTAATGGGCTTGTAGAGCCAATTGAGCATCAGTTCGGGTTGAAGAGACCGAGAAAAAAGCTCGCAGGGGCAATAGTGCAATTAGTTGAGCTGTGTAAGGAATCGTTGGTTTTGGTTTTGGGGAAGTATGATAACCCCGATAGCGAGAAACGACTTGCCGAAATCAAAGATTTTCTTGGGACAAAATATGAAGTAGTTCTCATTAGGGATGTTGCGCGACACGAGGGTGATCGTTTAATCGATCAAGTTCTAAAGTTTGGGATATTGGCCAGATTTGTGGTTATTGAAGATACATTTTCAGGGGGGCAGCTCTTTGAAATGCCTTCAATTCTCAGTACTGGTTGTATTACAGCCATTTTACGCGAGAAGGGTAAGGGCTCGTCATATATGTCTAAAGGTGTTGGTCTTACGTTTGCGAATGCTGCCGAGATAGACTATCAACTTCTCAAAGGTAACGGCATAGACCCCGAGGATTTGCGAAGAGCAGTTTCTTGGGCAGAAGAGCAATATAAAAAGAAAATAGACCAACTGATCAAAATGTATCCTTGGAAAAAATAAAAGCATAAGAATCTGGAACGTATTTATTCGAGAGCGAGACTGGGATAAAACAACTATTGGAGGAAATTATGGTGGCGAACGATTTCGAAGTAATTTCTAAATCGGTCTGCGTTTTTTCTTTTATAGGAATTATTGTTTTGCTAGCGCTCAAATTTCTTTTCAAGGGCGACAAGGACGATTCTCTGAAGAAAGTTATAGGCGGGTTGGGCGTATTCACGGTAGCGATAGTATCCAATAATTCTTATATTTATGTGCTTGCTCTGTTTATAGGTGGTTTACTAATCGCGAGCGAAAGATTTTTGCTTTTTTTAGCGTCTATTTTTAAGGCTGAAAGTCGTGATATATCAGGGATCGCAAGTAAGTTTGAAAGTCTCACTGAAAAACAAATAGATGAAAAGCGTGAAAAAGAAATTCAAACGCTAAGATCTTTTAAAGGCGCTACGGTTTACAACCAAAAGGGTGTTGCGGTTCGCCTTCAACCAATTCCAGATGGTAAGGAAATGGTTAAGAAATACGAAAATGAATTATTAGCCAAAATTAAAGGAATTCTG
>CAIOAT010000006.1 GCA_903856085.1 Candidatus Omnitrophota bacterium
GATCTTTGAGTATGTGGAAATGTATTACAATCGCCGACGGGCTCATTCAACGCTCGGGAATCTGAGCCCCTTTGAGTACGAAAGACAGGCGATACTATCTTAACAAACCGTCCACTAAACTGGGGAAGGTCAATTTGTGGGTGTGTTTTTCCTTCTCACTCTTATGCTCGGCGGTATTTCGATGACCGCTTATGCAACAGATTGTACGAAAGATACTCCTGCCAACCGGTTTGGGGATTGGTTTGCCACCGTCGGTAAAAAGGAAAAGAAGAAAGACCGGATTTTGGCTAGCCGTAAAGCTAATCGTCTTGCGGAATGCGCTGAAAAAAAAGGGCAGGGAGCGTCCGGGACCGTTTAAAAGTCCGGCGATGATATGAAAAGTCTCCGACTTTAGTCTGACGCACGACGTTTAAAAGAATTTAGAGCCAGCACGTTCTATAACGAGAAAATATAAAAAGGACAAAATTATGGCCCAAAAAGGTGGGGCGGAGCGGTACGCGAAATATGTGAATCCCCAATGGGTCCGCCTTTTGGATCTCCTTGGCATGAATGTTCGGTATGAGCGATGTATTGGCGCGGAATTATTCCCTTCGACGGGCGGCCGCATCCTTGATTTTCTTTCAGGATTTTGTGTTTATAACGTGGGTCACAATCATCCTGCTATTATCGCGGCATTAAAAGATGAGCTCGATAAAAACGGCCCCTTGATGCTGCAAAGCCATGTGCCCGAACTTGCCGGGCTTGTTGCCGAACGGTTATGCGGGCTCGCCGGCGGATCGCTTGCTCGAGTATTTTTTACAAGCTCAGGGAGCGAGGGCGTTGAGACAGCGATCAAATTTTCACGGGCTTACACAAAACGAAACGCTATCCTGTACTGTGACGGCGCTTTTCACGGATTGACGTGCGGGGCGCTTTCGCTCATGGGCGATCCCTTCTGGAAGGAAGGCTTTGGACCGATGTTGCAGGATACGGAAGCTATTCCGTTCAATGATTTGGAAGCCTTAGAGAAAAAATTATCCTCAAAAAAATATGCTTCCTTCATCGTAGAACCTATCCAATCCGAGGGAGGGATCAAACTGCCGGAAGGCGACTATCTGCGTGAAGCCCAACGGCTATGCCGCCGCCATGGGACGCTTTTTGTGCTGGATGAAGTTCAGACCGGTATGTACCGGACTGGATCTTTTTTGGCAGGCCAACACTATGGCGCCGAACCCGACATGGTGATTTTGGCCAAAGCAATGAGTGGTGGGCTTGTCCCCGTGGGGGCGGTCTTGATGACCCAAGGGATATGCGACTCCGTCTATAGCTCACTGAAGCGCGCGATCATTCACGCCTCGACTTTTGGTGAAAATGCTTTGGCCATGCGTGTTGTGCTGGCAACTCTGGATGTGCTGGAAGGTGAGCGGTTGGGAGAAAAAAGCGTAACGCTTGGGAATGCTTTGCGGCAGCGGATCGGTGAGGTGCTGGCTCCGTATGAAATGTTCAAAGAGGTCAGGGGGCTGGGAATGCTTTCGGGGATCGAATGGCAGTCTCCCAAGCGGCTTACTCTGAAAGTGCCCTTCGAATTATTCAAACGCATCCATCCGGGCATGTTTGGCCAGATTCTTGTGATGCATCTCTTCCATGAAAAAGAGATCCTGACACAGATCTGCGGTAACCATTTTATGATGCTGAAAGTGGCACCGCCGCTCATCGCTACTCCTGAGCAGCTTGATTATTTTGTAAGATCCATAGCGGAAACAGCGGAAATGATCCATACCTCGGGTCGCTTTTGGGCCGATGCCATCGAAATGATGGGGCATGCCGTTACTACTGGATCCATATAAAGGAATTCAGGCTCAGTATGAAGATAATCAAGATTGGTCTTGGAGTCCTGGCGGCAGGTGTTTTGATTTCGACAAGTTTTGCGGCGATGATGGTCTATAATCTTCAACTTCCCAACAGTACCTTGGAGTTCAATGTCAATTCAACGCTTCATGAAATCGAAGGGAAGGTGACCGCCTTTTCTGTGAAGCCGTTCTCGTTCGATTTTGATAAGCCCCTGCTCCGGGACCCCCTCGAAGTGACCTTTCCCGTCCATGCCATGGTGACGGGAATGAAGGCGCGTGATGCGGCGATGTACAAGACCTTTGAGGCTGATCATTATCCCAATATCGTTTACAAAGCGGCAGCGGTCCAATGTTCCTCTGAAACCGCGGAGCGACTGAATTGTACGGTTCCCGGCGACCTGACGATACGGGATAAGACCCTCCCGGTTCTACTCCATACCGTGATCGAACGACATGGCAGCACACTGCATGCCCGTGGAAATGCAAAACTTTCGTTGAAAGCTTTTGACCTGCACCCGCCTTCGGTCATGGGATTCATCAAGGTTTTTGACGAAGTGACGGTCAGTTTTGATACTGGCTGGGCGCCTGCCCCGTTCACAGATCCTTCGGCCAAGGACTCTCACAAGGTTTTATGAATGTACCGAATCGATTTGATCTGGCGATTCTCGGGGCGGGCCCGAGCGGAAGTATTCTGGCAATCACCATGGCTCGTCACGGTTGGCGTGTGGCCCTTCTTGAAAAAATGAAGATGCCGCGCCATAAAGTTTGCGGTGGTTTCATCGGTCCGGCAAACCATGATTTTCTTGAAGAGCTCGGTCTTCTCGATCGGATGCGTGAGGCGGGCTTTCCTGTCCTGAAAAGCCTTTTAATGAGCGTCCCCAAGGATCGGTCAATCGAGATTCCGATCGCATCAAAAGCAAAGACAACGACTGCATGGGGCGTTTGGCGTTATGAATTTGATGACCTTTTAGTTCAAGAAGCCCGCAAGGCCGGCGTTCTTGTTCTTGAACATGTTACTGTGGATCGCATCGAAAAAGGAAAAACGAACCATCTTTTTTATTCCGGGCAGGCGTGTCCTGCTGGATCGATCGAAGCAGGAGTCGTGGTGAATGCGTCCGGTATCGATCGCGGGCAGATGAAAGGTCCTTTTCACGCGATGGGTCTTGCTGCTGAATTTGAGAATGCGAATGTTCCGCAATCCCAGGTGTCCGTGCATTATGCTCCCGAGGGTCACTGTGGGATCGATCCAATCGGAAAAGGACGGATTACCGTAGGCTATGTCGCGGATCCCGCCCTTTTTGAGCGTGGCAGCAAGGATCCCGATGCAATCCTCGGGATATTTCGCAAGCAGAACGGATGCCTGGATCGGATGATCGGCCAAGCTCGGCAGATCACTCCGTGGAAGGGGACTCCCATTTATCTTGTTCGCGATTTTCATTTTTGGCACGACGGCATGTTTCATGTGGGGGATGCGGTAGGCAATGTGA
This sequence comes from Candidatus Omnitrophota bacterium, assembly GCA_903856085.1. GTDB lineage: Bacteria > Omnitrophota > Omnitrophia > Omnitrophales > Aquincolibacteriaceae > Aquincolibacterium > Aquincolibacterium lacustre. The sequence continues at coordinate 3,317 of CAIOAT010000006.1, forward strand.
ATCCCGTGGGGGGAATCGGCTTGACCTTTGCTTTTCAGAGTGCGAAGCTTCTGGCCGGGCTTTTCAAGAGAAGTTCCGCTGCAGAGCTTGCGTTTGACTCAGTGGCTCGTGATTACGAGCGATTATGGCGGAGGGAACTGCTCGGTCGTCTCCGGATGTCCCGTTTTTTAGGAAAATTAAGTCACGAACCGTTCGCCGTAGGTCTTATGATGAGCGTTTTTAGGTCCTTTCCGGGGCTTCTGAAGGCAGCGTTCCAGCAACAGCATGCCTTTGTCCGTTCCGATTTGAACCCGTAGCGTCGCATTTTAGGGCCGCAAGAAAGGTAATATTATTTATGGCATCCAAGATTATTGGAATTGAAACGTCCGTTCCCTTGCTTTGCGTGAGCCAGAAAGACGCCCTTGCTTGTGCGGCACAGAAGAAGGATATCAAGCCTTCGACTCTGAGATGGTATGAGCGTTTCATGTCCGACAAGGGGATCGAAACGAGGTATTTTTCCATGGAGCACGTTTCTGAAGCGCTAGAAGAAAGTCGGGATGTCTCCCATGAACGTTTCCGCCGATCTGCGGCTCGTCTCGGGGCTGAAGCGCTTCGAAAGGTCCTGGATAAAGCCGGGATCGAGCCTAAAGACCTGGATGGGCTTGTGACCACGACCTGCACGGGTTATCTTTGCCCGGGTTTGACCTCCTATATTTCCGAAGCCCTTGGCCTTCGTGCCGACCTTTTTGCCGTGGATCTTGCCGGCCTCGGATGCGGCGCTGCTTTGCCAGCGCTTCGGGCTGCGGATCAGTACCTTGCATTGCACCCCGAGTCCCATGTTGCAGTGGTTTCGGTGGAGATCTGCTCGGCGGCGATCTTTTGGGGGGATGACATCGAATTGATCCTCTCAAATTCTATTTTTGCAGACGGAGCAGCCGCGTGCCTTTTGACGAATTCTTCAGGACGCCAGGGGCTTTCAATGACAGGTTTTAGTTCTTTGCTTTGGCCGGAACATCGCGATGATCTGAGGTTCAAGACGGAAGATGGCAGACTCCGGAACGTGATCAGCCGTAGCGTTCCTGCCGTGGCCGCGAAAGCCGTTAAGGAATTAATGACGAACCTCATGGCCCATTCTTCGGTCAAGCGGTGGCATGCGGCGGTGCATCCGGGCGGACGCATGATCCTGGATGAGATTGAAAAAAATGTTCCGTTGCTTGCCGGAAAGTTAGCCCGGTCGCGCGAAGTGCTTCGTCGCTATGGAAATATGTCTTCGCCGAGTGTGCTATTTGTTTTGAAAGACATCTTGGAAAAGGATTGTCCGGAGCATGGGGAAGCGGTACTGCTTTTCGCTTTCGGTGCTGGTTTTTCGGCGTATGGTGCTGTCCTTCAAATGTGTGCGTCAAAAGAGAAAAAAATTGTCGAAATCCCACTTGCAACGGAGGAGATCTGCCATGGTTAATACTGAATATGACAAAAGCGAAAAATTTCGTCTTCTGGATGAGGTGGGTTTCCGTGATTATTTTAAGGCTGAAACCTGGGAGGAGTTCAACTGCCAGTTCTTTGACGGGCTTGCCCCGAAATATGATCGCTTGAACGAGATCCTGAGCCTTGGACAGCATCAGCGGATCAAGCGGACTGCGATCCGTCATCTTCGGATCCAGCCGGGCGCGAAGTTGCTGGATGTTTGCACGGGGAGCGGCGATACAGCGATCATGATGGCACGGGCTTATCCGGACACTCATGTGATTGGGGTCGATGTTTCGGAGAAAATGCTTGAGATTGCGCGCGAGCGGGCGAATGGAATTAAGAATGTCGAATTTCGGGTAGCAAATGCCATGCGTCTCCCCTTCGAGGATGTCTCCTTCGATCGCGTTCTGATCAGTTTTGGACTCCGGAACCTCGAAGATCTCCGGGCGGGACTTTTAGAAATGAAACGCGTCACCCGGTCGGGTGGATTTGTTTCGAACCTTGACCTCGGGAGGCCGCCTGCAGGCTTTCTGACCTGGGTCCATCAGGTCTATTTCAGGAAGTTCATTCCCTGGCTTGGGAAAACTTTTTTCCATCGCGGGGAATTTAATTCTTTCGGGTATCTTCCGAACTCCGGTAAATATTTTCCATCTCAGGCTGGGTTGGTTGGTATCTTTCAAGAACTTGGCTTCTCCAGTGTCTGCCGTTATGACTTCATGCTGGGAGCTATCAGCCAGCAGGTTGGTAAGGTCATATAAAGTTCCGGTGTTGAGCGGGGGCTAGATGCTAGATTCAGGAAAATGCAGATGACATTTGCTAACCTCATTTCTGCGTAACCCAGCTATTCTTGTCCAAGAATCTCCGGATTTTCTTGAAGGCGGTAAACTTTGAAAGGCTCAATTTTAGCCTGGGCGATAAATACTTCTTCGACGGAGACCCTTTTGAGAGTGATGTCGGAACTCTGGATCTCGTTTTAGAAAAGAAAGACGTTCTTACGGAGAGGTGCCCGATCTTTTCGTATCGGCGAATTCCGCTTGAGGAGTCTATTTCTGATAAGTATAAAGAATTAAAGGCGCGTTATTTATCGTACGGGGCGCTCCAGTGAGAAGTTGGATTTTTTTGCAATACAGATAAGCTTTACTGATTTTCTCACAAGAGATTTTGAAGGCAAGCCGTGTTGTGGGACCGCCCGGTTCGATTTCCAAGTCGTGGGTAGCCGCCATGGGTGAGTCCTGCCAGTTGGTTAGGCGCCCTTTCGTGGATTTTCCGGTGATTGTCCCCAAGGAGTGATCTGGGGGCGGAGAGGGGAGAGCCTCTTTTCAAGCCTCCCTAGTCAGTCCACACCATCGGTGTTATAATCGTGTTGTCTTTAAACCGTGTCCAAAAAGGATGACAACATACACTCAAAGCCCTACAGAGTATTTTGGGATGAGTGTTAAAAAAGGGAGTGAACAATGACGCTTGCACGGCTGGTGGCTCTTAAGATTGGGGAAGTGATGAATCGGGTCATCCTCAAGGTTAATGTGATCTTCCCCCGAAAAAGTGGACACAACGAAGAGTTGGTGACAGCATGAAAGCCAGCTCATCAGACGGGGGTGTCCAATGGAAGGCGAAGGCATCAAGAAAAAGCGTTTTGACAGGGATTTTAAGCTCTCAACAGTCAA
>CAIOAT010000007.1 GCA_903856085.1 Candidatus Omnitrophota bacterium
CCCGCCGTATCGCTTGCGCCAGCGGTAGTAGGTTGCGTCTGTGATCCCGACATTGCGACACGCCGCGATCAAATCCAGCCCTTTACCTTGCTGGATCTCGACCTCTCTTAATTTAAGAATGATCTCATCGGGTTGAAGCCTTTTTCTCGCCATCTTTTTGCCCCTTTCTGTTGCCAGAAGTCTATCACAACAACTGGCTCAGTTTTCGGGGGCTAGGTCATCAGGAATGTCTTATTAGCGTATTCTTTGCTAACAAAATACGTGAAACGTCGGAAAAGGCTCCAATCTCTGCGCTTTCCAAGATAGTTGGCATAGATCAAGCTGAGACGAAAATCACCATTTTTGTCATAAAAAATAAAAATGCCAGCATCCGCGCGGACTTCCCGTAGGATCTTTTTGCCCTTATCATATTGCGCTTTTTTACCACTTCGTTCAGAAAGGGATTTTTTGGCTTCGAATGCGCAAACGATCAACTGTTCCGTGGAAGTAAATTTAATCTCACCGAGTTTTATCCCGGCCTTAAAATCTTGGTCGTTATAATGGCCAAGTTCTTCCTGTCTTGGGGAGAAGGAACGATTCTTTGCTCGAAAAAAGAGGACGAATTTATTGGGGGAAAAGTCGGCAATAATACCCTGCAGGATCTCTTTGCTCATGCCTTACGATTCTCGATAGCGATGATGACTTCCTGGGAGAGATTTCTCTGGCTATTTTTTTCTCTCTCCAGGTAATCGTCCCCCAATTCTTTTCGCAAAGAAACAATTTCATCAACCATCGCCTTTTCTTTGCGCTTATCGCCATGCTCAAAATTAGCAATCCGGCGAAGGGTATAATCGGAGAGCGTCCCATAATCAAGAATATCTTCAAGGAGCGTTCTGAGAAAATCCTTGTGCGGCATCAATTGTTCAAAATGAATTTTATCAATCAGTGTTTTTAGATTATTTATTGCTTTTTGTTCCAAACTAAACTCGCTAGGTGGAATAATCCGATTGTCTTTGAATTTTTTAATTCCCTCGTAGGCGGTCCAGAAGGCATCACTGAGCGCCAGTCTTTGTTCGTCTACAGTGCAAACAATGTGGTCAAAAGCATCTTCGAACGTAGATTGATAAGCCTGCCCAGGCTCTTCCCCTTCGTACTTCACCCCGTGTATATAGAGCCTCCCTTTTTTAAGAAACACGAGGAGCTCGTTTTCCTTATACGCCTTTGCAACTTTAACTCTTGGGGGACAATGCTTTAATTTTTCAATGAGGTCAGGATTTTCCTTTTGTATCTTCAAATATTCTTTTAGCGCTTTAGTATAAAAACTCTCCTGCTCCATTTCATCCGGATTCCTCTGAATCCGCTCATAAAGACCCGCAGGCGTCGGCTCCTCCTCAATATCAAAGATTTGAGCATCTTCACCAAGCGTGTTGTGAATCAGGAACATCTTATTGCTGGCTATCTCTCGAGACTTTACAAGCTCGGAGCCCTTTTCCGTCGGAAAGAAATTAACAATAAAAAGATCATCAAAAACCTTCTTGCTAATACGGTTAATGCGACCCAATCGTTGAATAACACGAACTGGATTCCATGGAATGTCATAATTGATTACAATTCCTGCGCGGTTAAGGTTAAATCCTTCTGAAATTTTATCGGTAGCGAGCAGAATATCGAATTCGTTTTTTTGATCCTGGAATGAGGCGTCAAAATCTTTATTGATATGAGTAATCTTTGCCGAGGAAAGATCTCCTGCGATAGTAAGCACTCTTCCGGCAAAGTTTTTTTTGAGTTCGGGCTCCAAGTACTTAGTTGTATCTGCATACTCAGAAAAAATAACAATTTTCCTTCGCGGCTCATCCTTCTTTGGTCTGGCCGCCAAAACTTCTTTGACATGCTGGATGAGGCAGGCCGTTTTAGGATCTTCCTTTACAAGATCAAGATCTGCTAGCTCTTTCAAAATACCACCGAACAACTTTAGATCCGCTCGAATGTCTTCCAGGAAGCCTTCTTTGTCATCGAACTTTTCAAGCTCATAAATCTTATGGCTCTTCGGATAGTCTCCGTTACGAATCTTCTCCGCATATTCTGATAAATGTCTTTCTATTTCCTCCATGTCTAAATCATGGATTTTTTCTAAAAGCGACCGGTCCAGAATATATTTTCCTGTTTTCTCAATGAACTCCAATACGTTTTCCGTCACTCGCTTGAAATTCTTTATACTTTGCTCAAAGGATCCGAAAGAGCTCTCAAATCTTTTGACAAGCAATCGTCGCATAAAATCGTAAAGGTTTTTTTGTATTAAAAATTCTTTATTTTCCTCTTTCTCTTTACCTTCTTCAGATATTTTTTTGCCCGTCGCATATTCATAGGGTTTATAAATAGCTCCTCTAAACTGCCCCCCCTCCTCTGGATCTCCAAAATAATCGGTAATGACATTGTCATAAAAAGAAGACTGTTCTTCAGTGAGCTCAAAAAACCATTCTTGAGGCGGTTGAACCTTAGAAAGGTCTTTAACCTCGTCTTTGTAAAAAGGATTGTTTTGCAGATCGAGACGATTGCGACGAATCGTAACCGGTTCGATGACATCACGAATCTGTTTTGCTAGATATTTAGATCTCTCCTTAATCTTTGCGAGATTAATAATCGACTCGCCAAAAAGAGCTTGGTAATAACTCTGGGCCTTCGCCTTTTTCCCAGCGTTGGGAGAGTTGTGATATTTTTTAATAAAACCAAGCCGATCAAAAATTCCTCCGAAAGCCTTGAACCTGTCCACCAAGTTATTCTCGAGAGTGATGGAGGATTTCTTTGGGACAATAAAAAGCTTCAAGAGCGACAAGATATCCCGGGGTCTATTGTTAAATGGCGTGGCTGTCAGGAGGATAACGGTTTTGCCACGACAGATATTTTTAAGCAGCTCATAATCTTTCGTGTCTTGGTTTCTAAATCTGTGCGCCTCATCAATAATGATAACCTCGACATCCTTAACCCTCTTGAGGAATTCTGTAATTCCTTCCAGATCTCCCAAAGACCTCGCCTCCCACCCTTCCTTTGCAAGACCAAACTCTTCCAAATATCGCTGCCAGCCAGAACTTTTGTCTTTATTTCCTATAAGTCCCGGAGGACAGATTACCATACCTCGTTTTTTAGCCTCCCTTGCAACAGCGCACGCTATAATAGTTTTTCCAAGACCGACCACATCCGCGATGATAACTCCATTATTCTTATCAATAATTGCAAGCGCTTGCTCCACAGCCTCAAGCTGGTATTTGTAGGGAGTGTAACCGTTTTCCTCTAGAACCTTGATGAGAGACTGACCAATATCCTTCTTATCGAATGAGTCCAAATAGGTTTTAAGAACGAGGATAAAGGCTTCGAAAGGGGTGATTTCTTTGATCAGAGTTTTGTTTTCAACCACTTCGATCAGTTTGCTCTTGGAAAGGTCGTCCTCCGTGATTTTGACCGCTTCTTCCCAAAGCGCATCAAAATACGCCTCCGCATCTTCAACTCCGAAATCACTTATCTCAACATTAAATTCTTCTTGGGTGGTTAATCCGGGCCTGGTGAGATTGCTGCTGCCCGTAATGAACAGGCTTTGCCTCGCGACTTGTCCCTCTTCGAGCTTGAAGATATAAACCTTGGCGTGGTTTGGCTTGTAAGTCTTGCGGATGATTAGTTTATCGTCTTGGATCAGCTTAATGAAGTATTTGACCTGCTCGTAGAACTCCTCCGTATCGAAATCTTCCGAATTAAGTGATTTTTCGATCGACCGGAAAAACCGATATGTTCTTTCTTCGTCTGACAAATGGCTTTCGTTATCACCAAACTCTGTTAATCCGAAGGTTGCCTTATCGACATTGAGCCCTACCAAAACTTTGAGAGCTACGTCTGGCTTTTCTTTAAGCCCCTCATAAAGCTCCCGGATCCCAGAGAAATAAAAGAACCCGACAAGAAACTTCAACTCGTCGCTTTTCTTGATCAGCTCGATCAGTCTTTTCTTGAGGTTCGCGGCACCGCTATTGGTAATAAAATTTTTCATGCTTTTTCTTTTTTCTCCCCAATAGGCCTTATATTTCGGAAATTGCCTCACTAGAAAATTGTGAAATTATACCATAACACCCACTGAATTATAGGACTTACACAGGGCTTTAAGACAGCTTATCAGACACCGCGACAGCGTCGTGACGCCTTCCAAAACCTCTCTTATAAGACTTGCTATATCTCGGACTGTATAGCATGTATGTGTCAATACTATCGGGAGGTTAAATGGGTGATATTTCAGAAAAAATCGAGGCGTTAAAAACAACGGAAACAGCGCAGTTATCGGCGCTTTATCGGCAACATTTTGGCAACAAGCCGGCTTCCATAAAGCGCATATTTATGATCCGGCAATTGGCATACCGGATGCAGGAACAAGCTATTGGCGAACTTTCCCCTGCTGCAAAAGAGAAGGTCCAAGAGCTAATCCGCCTCTATGACCCAATAAACAAAACAGCCGTCCGATCCAGCTCCGGAAAGACCAACGCTGGCCGGGATATTCGACTTCCCATGCCCGGGTCTTTCATCATCAAAAACTACAAAGGCAAGCGGCTCGAAGTGAAGGTCTTGGAAGAAGGCTTTGAATATGAAGGCCAGGCCTATACAAATTTGAGCCATATTGCCAAAGCTGTCACAGGCGCTCACTGGAACGGATTCAAATTTTTTGGAGTCAAAAACAATGGCAGAAAATGGTGCAGTTAAGATCGTCCGATGCGCGATCTATACGCGCAAATCCACAACTGAAAATATGCAAGGCGACTTCACCTCGCTTGACGCCCAACGGGAGTCCTCAGAAAGCTATATCAAGAGCCAACAACATCAGGGCTGGGTACTGCTGAAAGAGACCTACGACGATTGCGGTCTAAGCGGCGCGCACACGGACCGCCCTGCCCTACAAAAACTGCTGCAGGATATTCGGGACAAGAAGATCGATTGCGTGGTTGTTTATAAGGTGGACCGGCTATCGCGATCCCTTTCAGATTTCGTCAAGGTTCTCCAATTCTTCGAAGAACAGCAGGTCACTTTCGTCTCTATCACTCAGCATTTCAACACAAACACGTCCATGGGCCGGCTAACCTTAAATATCCTGCTTTCTTTCGCCCAATTTGAACGAGAAATAATCAGTGAACGCACTAAAGACAAGATGAGCGCAGCCCGAAAGAAAGGCAAATGGGCGGGAGGACTTCCGGGACTCGGCTATGAGGTCGACAAGCCCACCAAGAAACTGATCATTAATCCAAAGGAAGCAGAGGTCATCCGCAGAATGTTTCAGCTTTATCTCGAGGGTAATTCTTATCGTAAGATCGCACTCCTTTTAACTGCTGAAGGATTTCGCACCAAGAAGTATCCTTGCCGAAAACGAAACCAAGGCGGAGTCATCTTTAGGAATACCAATATCCAACTCATTCTAAAAAACGCCACTTATATGGGCAAAATCCGGTATGAAGACAAGCTTTATGACGGACTGCATGAAGGTATCGTGACCCCGGAGGTCTTCAACCAAGTCCAAGAAAAAATGAAGGCGAACTGTCGAGTGCCCGGCACTTCCACACATCGCAAATTCCCCGGTCTTTTGACAGGCCTGTTCCGCTGCACGTCCTGCAAATGCAGCATGTGCCACACTTATGCCCGAGGCCGAAATAAGAACTTCAATTATCGCTATTACGTTTGCCTCTACTCCATCAAACATGAATGGAAGGGCTGTCCCACAAAATCCGTCGTCGCGTCAGCAATCGAGAGCAAATGCCTGGAATTTGTGATCCAGCTTACAAAGGACCAGCGGCTTACCGCTGAAGATTGGCCAAAGCTACCTCTTGAGAAGCAATCGGCGATCCTAAAGGAGCTTGTCAAAGGAATCGAATATGACGGGCTTAAGGGCAAGCTTTGGATCGAATTAAACGGCGCATTCAAAAAACACGAGTTCGATTTGCCTCTCGATTTGTTGAAAAAGAGATTGCCCAATCTTCCCCGCATGGCTTATGAGCACGAACCCCACATCCGAAAACAACTGCTCCTTGCTCACCAAATCCGGGGAATGCTCGCGGACGGCAAAGCAAAAGACCTTCAACAAATCGCCGGATGGCTCAATCTTAGCAAGCAGCGCCTTGAACAAGTCACAAACTTGCTGTTTCTATCTCCCGCTGTGCAGGAAGAGATCATTTTCGGTGATTCCGTCCAGTTATGCGACATGACCGAGCGGACGTTAAGGCCGCTCGCCGCCGAGCTAGATTGGGCCAAACAGGCGGTCTCCTGGCAAGCTATCCTCCCCACCCCGTACGTTAAACCCTCCTGAAACCAGAGATAAACCCCTGGAAATCGGGCCATATCGACATAGTTGTGGTTTCAGCTCGAATTCGCTAAATGCCGGGAACACCTAGTGCGCCACAATGGATCGAAACCAGTCAGCTGAAACCAAAGGCCGATTTGGAGATAGATCGGGAAATCCGGGGATATTGGGGGCCTCGAAAAGGCCCGGAAATGACAAATCCCCCGACACCGTCGGGGGATTGTATCTCTGCGGTTCAGAGATAGACATGAGAAGTGAGGCCCAATGGATTCTATCCATCAGCAATATTATCTTCCTGTATAGTGAAATTGTACCCACTTCCTCGAGCTACAACGAGCTTTTGCCATCCAACCCCAAGAAACAAAAATCCCCAACCGTTTTCTACTCGTTCATCAACGGTTGGGGATTTTA
>CAIOAT010000008.1 GCA_903856085.1 Candidatus Omnitrophota bacterium
TCCTGTATAGTGAAATTGTACCCACTTCCTCGAGCTACAACGAGCTTTTGCCATCCAACCCCAAGAAACAAAAATCCCCAACCGTTTTCTACTCGTTCATCAACGGTTGGGGATTTTAAATTGTCGTATCTCCTTATGCCATATAGAGATACACATGAAAACTGAGGCCCAATGGATTCTATCCATCAGCAATATTCTCTTCCTGTATAGTGAAATTGTACCCACTTCCTCGAGCTACAACGAGCTTTTGCCATCCAACCCCAAGAAACAAAAATCCCCAACCGTTTTCTACTCGTTCATCAACGGTTGGGGATTTTAATTTGTCGTAACTCATTACGCTATATAGAGTTACGTATATTTGTGAGCCCGGATGGATTCGAACCATCGACACCCGCCTTAAAAGGGCGATGCTCTACCAACTGAGCTACGGGCCCATCAAATTCCTATTATTTGATACGCTGCCGTGTCGGTTTGAGGATAACCGCCTACAGCATACGCATGAATTGCGCACAACATCTTGTGCACACCGCGCAACGTTTTAAAGCCCGTTGTGCGTTGCCCGCTACGCGGGCTAAATGGAGTGAATTTCTTTTTCCTTATGCGTCAGGGCTTCATCGATTTGCGCGATGAACTGGTCCGTAAATTTCTGGACCTCTTTTTGAGACACATGAGAAATGTCCTCGGGAACGGTCTTGGCCTTCTCGAGCTTCTTGACCTGCTCGATCGCCTCGTGCCGAGCATTACGGATCGAGATACGCCCCTCTTCAGCCACCCTGCGGATCACTTTGGTGAGTTCCGCGCGTCGTTCATCCGTGAGACCCGGGATCTGAATGCGAAGGATCTTCCCGTCGTTGGCGGGCGTAAGGCCGAGATCGGATTTTAAGATCGCTTTTTCAATCTCCGCCACGGCGCTAATATCCCAGGGCTGGATTTGGATAGTCCTGGCGTCAGGCGTTGAGATCGTTCCAAGGTTTTTGATCGGCGTAGGCGTATTGTAATAATTGACCGAAATACCTTCGACTAAGGCGATGGAGGCGCGACCGGTGCGGATATTCTGGAATTCCTTTTTTGTGGATTCCACGCTCTTGGTCATTCTTTTCTTTGTTTCTTCAGCAAGCTTTTTTACATCTGTGATATCGATCATAATTTCCTCCTTTAAATAAGTTCAAAACCTGAAAAACGCGTTAAGAAACCAAAGTCCCGATCTTCTCTCCCATGACCACGCGGCGGATATTGCCGGGCTGGTTCAAGTTGAATACCACGATCGGCAGTTGGTTCTCCATGCAAAGCGAAGTCGCGGTCGTGTCCATCACGCGAAGCTGTTTCCGGATGACGTTGAGATAGCTGAGACTCGAAAACTTTTTGGCGTCTTTGTGCTTCATTGGATCCTTATCATAGACCCCATCCACCTTCGTCGCTTTCAAAATGACTTCCGCATCCATTTCGACAGCGCGGAGCGCGGCAGCCGTATCGGTCGTAAAATAGGGGTTCCCTGTACCGGCGGCAAAGATCACCACACGGCCTTTTTCAAGATGCCTCATGGCCCGGCGGCGTATGTAAGGCTCACAGAGAGCTTTGATCTCAAGTGCGGATTGAACGCGTGTCTGGACCCCGATCTTCTCAAGCGCATCCGACATCACAAGCCCATTCATTACCGTGGCAAGCATCCCGATGTAATCCGCCGTAGCCCGATCGATCCCATTCTTCTCGCCTTCAACACCACGGAAAAAATTCCCTCCGCCGATAATGCAGACAATATCGACACCAAGTCCGCGAACGTCTTTGATTTGCTGGGCAATAGAGGAGATGGTTTTAGGATCAATCCCGAAACCGCGAGCGCCCTCGAGGGCTTCCCCGGAGAGCTTGAGTACGATGCGTTTATAGATGGGTTTTTTCATGTTTTACCCGGGTAACGGGAAACGCACAGCGGGAAAAGTTTAAGCCTTAACGTTCAGCATTCCCCGAAAACACGTTCCCCGGCTTTTAATTACCGCCGACTTCGAAGCGCACGAAACGGCGAATGATGATATTTTCGCCGATCTTCGCGATAAACTCATTCAAAAGCTCCTGCACAGTCCGGCTATCGTCCTTGATGAATTTCTGATTGAGAAGGCAAATATCCTCATAACGCTTTGAGAGTTTACCTTCGATGATCTTCGCACGGACCTGTTCCGGCTTGTCCTTGACCTGCTCGAAGAAAACCGCCTTCTCTTTTTCAAGGTCCGCGACCGAAATATCCTCCGGTCTCACATAAAGAGGATGCGCCGCCGCGATCTGCATGGCGATATCACGCGTGAAAGACTGAAAGATCTCGTTCTTGGCCACAAAGTCAGTCTCGCAATTGATCTCTAAAAGCACGCCCAGTTTGCCGCCGGCATGGATATAAGAAACGATCTGCCCTTCGCGCGCTTCCCGGGTGGATTTTTTCTTAGCGATATCAAGACCCTTCTTGCGGATCACGTCCTGGGCCCCTTTCAGGTCCCCCCCCGCTTCCACGAGAGCGTTCTTGCAATCCATCATTCCCGCTCCGGTCAATTCCCGAAGCTTGGTCAAATCCGAGCTGCTGAACTTCACTTCTTTGGTCGTCATGATTTCTTGTCCTTTATGACTTTGATGAGAGTAAGGAGATTAAACTTCGCCGTCTTTTTTCTTGGCGGGTTTCTTGGTCTTCATTTTTACTTCGTCGGCCACCACGACACCGGCCAAGATCTTCGGATCCAACTTCTCTTCGATGGTCTCCTCGTCGATCACGGCTTCTGTGTCCACGGCTTCGTCCGCCGCGAGTTCAGCCTGAAGCGCGTCCGCTTTATCCTGAGCAACCTTCTTGAATTCCGCACGGCCTTCCGTGATCGCACTTGAGACTGATTCGCAAAAAAGCTTGATCGCCTTGATCGCGTCATCATTCCCCGGCAAAGGGTGTTCGATATTGTCCGGATTACCGTTGGTATCAAGCACGGCCACGACCGGGATCCCAAGCTTTTGCGCTTCCGCGATCGCGATCTTTTCAAGTTCCGCATCGATCACAAAAACTGCTCCAGGTACCTTTCGCATCTCACGGATCCCTGAAAGATTCTTGATGAGCTTTTCGCGTTCCTTCTTAAGAGAACCGATCTCTTTTTTTGTGATGAACTGAAAGCTACCGTCTTGCTCCATTTTGTCGATCGCATCCAGTTTCTTGATGGATTTGCGGATCGTTTCAAAATTCGTGAGCATCCCGCCGAGCCAGCGCTGATTCACATACGGCATTCCGCATGCGGCCGCGGCTTCTTTGAGGGGGATTTGCGCCTGTTTCTTGGTCCCGACGAAAAGAACGTCTTTTCCTTCCGCGGCAAGAGTTTTGAGAAACAGGAGGGCTTTCTCAAGGCAACCAAGGGTCAGCTCGAGATTGATAATATAAATGCCGTTGCGCTCTCCGAAGATGTATTTTTTCATCTTGGGATTCCAACGCGATGTTTGATGTCCGAAATGGACGCCCGCTTCAAGCAACTGTTTGATAGTGATCTGGGACAAAACTTCCTCCTGGGTGTTAAAACGAAGCATGACGGAATTATCATCTTGAGCGCCGGGAAATTCCGGAGGGATCAGTATTGTTACCCTCCCTTTCCCTTCGGCTCGGAGGGTCCGTCATTTTCCAACCTGCAGAAAAAACAAAGCGGCTTGAAGCACTCCAAGTGCTGATGGCCTTTAAAGTTGGAGCGTCATTATACCCAAAAACCTTTTAGCCACAAGGTTTTTTTGAGGAAAGGATGATGAATGTAGCAAACGACCTTTCATCCCTCATCCGACATCCGTCATGCAGCTATTATTTCGGCGGCTGGGTCAAATTTTCCGGGGAAAGAATGCGGGTGAGTTCTTTTTCGCTCAGAAGTCCTTTAGACAAAACGACTTGGAGCAAGGTGCGCTTTGTCTTTATTGCTTCCTTAACGCACTCCGCAGCCTTGGAATAACCTATGTAAGGATTTAGCGCCGCGGCAATACCAAAGCTTCTCTCCGCATAATACCGGCACTTTTCATGATCCGCCTGAATCCCCTCAACGCAATGGGTCCTCAGAACTTCCACGGTGTTCCTGAGGATCTCAAAGGACTGCAGGAGATTATGGATGATCACAGGACGCATAACGTTCAACTCGCATTCCCCGCTCGCTGCGGCAAACGCGATCGCCGTATCGTTGCCGATCACCTGAAAACCCACCTGAACGGCCACCTCCGGGATCACGGGATTCACTTTGCCGGGCATAATCGATGACCCGGGCTGAAGTACCGGCAGACGTATTTCTCCAAACCCCGTATTCGGCCCGGAACTCAAAAGTCGGAGATCGTTCGAAATCTGGATCATAGAGAGAGAATAATCCCGGAGAGCGCCGGAAACGGCTGCGAAATCCGCGTCATTTTGCATCACCGCAAAAAGGTTCCGCGCGCTTTTGACCGGAAACCCAGTCAGCTTTTTTAAGTTCCCAACGACCGCTTTCGTGTATCGAAGCGAAGTATTCAGTCCTGTCCCAACGGCCGAGCCGCCGATACCGAGTTCGAAAAGACCTTGGGTCAAAAGCTCCAGACGTTCTCTTCCCTTTTGGAGTTGCACCGCCCAACCCGCGAATTCCTGGCCCAACGTCACGGGTGCAGCGTCCTGAAGATGGGTGCGCCCGGCCTTGACGATGTTCCGAAATTCATGGGCTTTTTTCATGAGCGATTTTTCAAGTGCTTCGGAAGCCGCCCGAAATTTTTTAGCTAGTTTCAAAGCTGCAAGCCGCAGAGCGGTCGGGATCACATCATTGGTGGACTGGCCCATATTCACGTGATCGTGAGAATGAAGATAAGAGGGGTCGCCTTTTTTCCGGCCCAGGATCTCCAGTGCGCGATTCGTGATCACCTCGTTCGCGTTCATGTGGATCGAGACCCCGGCTCCGGACTGCAACGCATCGGTCACAAATTCGTTGTCATGGATCCCTGACATCACCTCATCGCAAGATTTGATAATGGCCCCGGCGCGCCGGCTGTCCAAACGCCCAAGCGAGCGGTTCGAAAGAGCGCACGCCTTTTTGATCACGGCCAGCGCCCAAATAAAATCCGGATGAAACTTCAATCCCGAAATGGGGAAATTCTCGATTGCTCGCACGGTCTCGATGCCGTAATAGGCCGCCGAAGGGACAGGTTTTGTGCCGAGGGAATCCTTTTCGATGCGTGTCTTCTGCTTTTTCATACTGAAGCTCCTGTTTCGATATTTTTATTTCCGTAATGCTGCTCGATCGCGACGACGACTGCGTCAGGCGTGCAAAGCACCGCTTTGATCTCCGAAACCCTGGCAATCTCCGCGATCTCACTTTCCGGGAGCAACGCCTTCGGATCTCCAATCCCAACGACCAGAGTTCCCCCCTGGATCTCAATCGGAACAAATCCGTATCTGACCGCCACGCTTTTCGGAACTCGTTCGACAGCGCAAGGATCAATGAACACATGCGAAAGATCCACGAATGGCATCGTATGCCGTTCGGCCAGGGCCTTGTAGAACAAAAATTTCGGGATATATTTTTTCCGAACCAGCACTTCCCCCACGAACTCATGGGTCCGCTTCTGCTCGGCGAGAGCGACCTCCAGTTGCTTCCAATCGATCAGTTTTTTCTGGATCAGGATCTCGCCGATATGCCATTGATTCATAGGTGCGTCCATTCTACGGGTTCATGCCGTGCGCGCAAGATGAAGATTGGCGAAAATCTGTCGAGTCGCGAGCGATTGGTTTAAGGTGTAGAAATGAAGCCCGGGCGCACCGCCTTGAAGCAGTTCTTCACATTGGCGTGTGGCATATTCGATCCCAAATTTCATGATCGAGGCCTGATCCTCCCCGAAACGGGCGATTGCTTCATGGATCTCCTGCGGGATCTCGGCCCCGCACATCCGCGAGAACTTCTCGATCTGGGGTCCGTGCGTGACGGGCATGATGCCGGGAACGATCGGGACCTGGATGCCGATCTTTCGGGCGCGCTTCACAAAATCAAAATAGAAACGGTTATCAAAAAAAAGCTGTGTCACGACTGCATCCGCACCTTCGTCGACTTTTTGTTTGAGATGCTCGAGATCTTTCTGTTTATCCCTGCACTCCGGGTGACCTTCCGGATAACCGGCCACACTCAAATCGAATGCTTTGCCGAGCAGGGGATGCTGACGGATAAACCGCACAAGCTCTGAAGCATAGTGAAAACCGTCCGGCGGGGCCTTAAACTGCATCTCGCCCTGCGGCGGATCGCCCCGGAGCGCGACAATGTTCTCGATACCTTTTGCGTGGAGCGTCGTGAGAATCCGCTCGATCTCTCCACGGCTATGAGCCACACACGTCAAATGCGCCGCGACCTCGAGACCGATCTTGTGTTTGATCTCTTCCACAATACGCAGAGTATTCGCCTGCGTGTTCCCCATCGCCCCATAGGTCACCGACACAAAGGAAGGCGCGAGTTTTTTCAGGTCCGTCACGATCTGAAAAAGCTTCGTTTCCCCTTCCGGGGTCTTGGGCGGAAAGAATTCGAAGGAGATCGTGTGTTTCTGTTTTTTGTAGTACTCGGATATTTTCATAATGGATTTCTCAGATTCTACCTCAGGAGACCCGATATTCTCAGGAAATTCTTAAAAAGCATCTCTGAACTTCGCTCCAATTCAAGGCGTACCGCCGCGAAATCCCGACGAAGATCTCCCGCGTCCATCTCGTGAAGATCCCCATCCGCGACCAGCCAGTCCTCGAACATCCGTTCGCTCAGCTCCACATGGCCTTGGATACCGTAGACACGGTCTTGAATTTTAACGATCTGGTTCTTGCAGGATCGCCCTTGAGCCAGACAGCTCATGGAAGAAGTGAGACCGACGGTTTCACCGTGCAACTGAAAGACCTTCCAAACATCGGGAGTCCCCGTAAGCAGCAAATCCTGGTTGCCGTCTTGCGTTTTTTCCACCTCGAACCATTCGCCGGCTGGATCACGAAAACCGATCTCGGAAACCGGATTCCGGAACACCGTCCCGCCGGCCGCTTTGACGAGAAGTTGCAATCCAAGGCAAACCCCCAGGCACGGGATCCCCGCACGCAGGTATTTTCGGATCGCTTCCAGTTCTCCTAAGATCTTGGGCGTTTTATCATTCGCACTATCCGGCCCGCCCAAGATTACAATACATTCACCCGGGACCACCTCAGGAAATTTTTCTCCCTTATGGAGATCCACGACCCCAAACGGGATCTTCTCTTTTGCCGCAAAGGATGCGAAAAGCCCTCCGGCCTCATGGGTCATGTTTTGGGTAAACCAGACTTTGGCTGTCATGATGCTTTCGGGGAGAACAACGCTACTTTTTCCGTTCCAGGACCTCTTGGACTTTGGAGAAAAGCTCTTCTGACATGAATGGTTTATAGAGACAATCCACGGCGCCACGCACTTTGTATTCTTCTACCTTGACGCGTTTGATATCGGCCGTAAACATGACCACGGGGATATCCTTGGTGACCGGATCTTCTTTTAAGCGCTCGAGAACCTCATCTCCATCCATGTCCGGCATCAGATGATCGAGAAGGATAATGTCTGGAATTTCTTTTTTGGCCTTTTGAAGCCCTTGCTCTCCGGAAAAAGCCGTGAACACCGCATAGCCTTTTGCCTTAAGACGCACAGAGACCATCAAGAGAAGCTGTTGTTCATCATCAATGATAAGAATTTTTTTCATGGTTGCACTTCCTCGCCCGCTATCATTATTTGTAGATCCCGTCGAGGATCTCTTCCAGAGTTTTGGCCTCTTCCGGAAAACAAACCACGCTACTGTGCACCGCGATCTTGGATGTTTTTTGATCCCGAACCAGAAAATCCTCGAGCAACTGGGAGAGCCGTCCCATCACGCTATAGGCATTCTCTTTCTGAGTATCCGGCAAAAGAACCATGATCGCCTTGGTATCTTTGATCGCGACATCGGCCACGCGGCGGAGCGCGTTATTGATGATCTTTTCCATTTTGATAACGATCCGCTCCACAAGTTTATCGCCTAATTTTTTCTCCAAAGCCTCAAAGTCCAGGATGTCAAAAATGATGATCGAAAGAGGGCTTCCGTCTTCCACGCACTGGCTCATGGCCTGGCTGATCGAATCCTTGAAAAGATCCCGGTGGGTGTATTGGGGGAGCAGAAAGGTCACGGTCGTTCCCTTCGCCGGGATGCTTTCAATTTTCACCCGGCCGTGGTGAAGCTCAATCATTTTCTTGCAAATGGAAAGCCCGAGTCCGGTCCCTTTGTCACCGGGACCTATCTCGCGAGCAAATTGGGTGAATCTCTGAAAAGCTTTGGGAAGATCCTCCCCGGAGATCCCCTTACCCGTATCTGAAACCTTGCATTCCACAAAGCCGTCCATCGCACGAAGGTGGACCTTGATATGCCCGCTTTCAGTGAACTTGAGTGAGTTGTTTATCAGATTGGTCAAAACTTGAGCGATCTTGTCACTATCAATATAGATCTTGATCTGATCGGGCAGAAAATCGGTCAGGAGTTCCAGTTTCTTTTGCTTCACGATCACTCCGAAATTCGCCACCACTTCATGGGCCACCGCGGCAATATCGCAAAGCTTACGGTGAATACGGACCTTGCCGGCTTCGAGTTTTGAAACGTCCAAAAGTTCTTCGATGATCCGGCTCAGGCGGTCGGAGTTCTGCAACACCATATCCAGAAGGGCTTTTTGATCGTCCGGGACCGCCCCAAAAAGTCCGTCCCGGATCTGGGAGACACCTTCACGAACGACGGTAAGAGGCGTTCGGAGTTCATGTGAAACGGTACTGATGAATTCGTCCTTGAGTTGCTCGTAGAGCTTGTGCCGAGTCACGTCATGGAAAACTCCGGAAAGGGCGCAGGGCTTGCTGCCATGCAGGAGCCGGCTTATCGTACCTTCCACGTCTACTTCCGTGCCGCTTTTGCCGATCAATGTCGCCTGATATTTCCGCGGCTTGCCGTCCCTCAGGACCGCAAGAAAGATCTCTCCCGACTCTTTTTTGTTCCTTGGGTGGATGAGGTTAAAAACCGTGAGTTGAGGCAGATCCTTGTCCGAATACTCGAGATTCTTGCACCATGCGCGATTGACCTCCAGGATCGCCCCTTCGGCTTTGAAGACCTGGATCATATCGCTCGTCAATTCACAGAAGCTCTGGCACTCCTGCTGTCCGAAGAGCTTGCCGCATCCTCCGCCAGGACGACGAGAAGACAGAGTCTTTTTTGGGGAATGAGGTCGTTTCCGGGAACGCTTTTTCATCCCTGAGGTTATCGTCATTTCCGGGAAAATCTTGCAGAGAATATTTGTTCAAAAAGGTAAGGGGTCTCGAGTCCCAAGAGCCGTGCGCATTTTTCAGTTTCCAACAAAATCCTAAAAAAAAGTTGTTCTTATGGCCCGCTTGGTGTATTAGATTCAATCGAAAAAGGCAGTCGGGTGTACGGTGGCGTCGTGCGTTATTGGCGCTACATGCCATACTCCGAACGTAAACTATGGAAACTACTCAAAAAATCATCAAGTTCTTTTTTCAAAAGAAATGGCTCGGCATCCTGCTTATTTTGGGACTCGCTTTGGGCGTCGGCATCTCCACGTTCTACCGCGGCGCTATCAGCCCCCGACAGCGAACAGACCTGACTGTCTACCTGAAGGCTGGCGAGATGGTCGCTGAAGGCCGGGCCTATCATATTTACGGGGTTGAGAATGTGCGGCATTGGCATTACGTCTATCCCCCCCTTCTTGCAATTCTAGTGGCCCCGGTCTCAAAATGGCCCCTGGGAGTAACGGTCGCGCTCGCATATCTCTTATCACTCGTTTGTCTCGCCGGAACCGTGATGCTTTCCCGGCGCTTTCCGGAGGACGCCCGCCCCGCACCCTGGCAGATCGCTCTCGCCATGATCTTCTGCCTCCCCATGCTCCTGAACACGCTCACGCGCGGACAGTTCGGGATTATCACGCTTTTTTTTATGGCCGCCGTCTTTTATAGCTACCTGAAGCAACTCAAAATCCTCACAGGCCTTCTTCTCGCGCTCGCCGTAGCGCTTAAGATCAGCCCTCTTGCATTTCTTGTGTTCTTTTTTTTGGTGAAGCGGGAGTGGAAGATCCTCGTAAGTACGGCCCTTGGCTTCTTCCTTTTCTTATTTCTTCTTCCTTCTCTGGCCGTCGGTTTCCAACAAAACTTGGAGCTCTTGAAGATCTGGCGAGGCCTGATGTCGATCTCTCAATCGGATACCGCCTACCAACACTATCTATGGGGAGAACTTTTCACGCCCTTCGCCGAAGACAACCAATCGCTTTACGCGATCGTCACCCGTTTCGCATGGCCGTCCGAAGCGCAATTCATCGGACATTCCAACGCGCTCATTCGTTTTACCACCTCAGGTCTCGGGATCCTGCTGCTCGCGCTTCCGTTCATAAAAAAACGAAAAGCATTGCCGATTCCGACACAGGATCCGTTACGATCACTCGCAGAATTCTCACTTTTCCCCATGCTCATGCTCTTCACTTCGCCCGTGACCCAGATCCACCATTACACGGTCACCTATTTTCTTTTCCTTGCCGCGCTTATGCTGATGGATCGTAACCCCCGAGGATTCTGGACCAGTAAATGCCTGGGATTCAGTCTCTGGATCTGCGCGCTTTCTCTAACTCTGGGAATGATCTTCTCCGCGGCGGGTTATTGGGGAGTCCCTTTGTGGGGCTCGATGTTTCTCTGGTTTGCAGTTTTCTGTTCAACGTAAGGGGTACGGAGTACGGCAAACCTCATACGCCTCGCACCTTACACCGCACGATTTGCTTTCACCGTCACTTCAAAGACCGTACCACGGACACCGGTGAGAGCGGTCGGAGTTCGAACCTCGAACTTGGAATTGCCCTGAAGTTTTTCGACATGGGCGATCAATTTCCCGACGGCTAATTCCAAAAGTGTCGTCTTGTCCCCCGTCGCGGGATTTGTCCCAGCTTTGTTGATACGAAATAAACTCCCGGCCTTGACATCCACGCGTCCCACTTTACCGCCGTCCAACATCACTTCCACAGAACCCGACGACGCGGTCTTCACTACATCGCCCGGCATGATCACCATGCCGTCCTTCGCGGCCTGCCATTCCCCTCCCGCACATTTAACAAAAACGTCTTTTCCTGGATTCTTCAATGTCCCATAACGCCCTGCGGTTTCATCATTCTCCATAACAACAGGCGTGGCCGGTTTGGACTGACCAAACAAAAACTCTTCCTTACTAACCTGATGGTCTCCCGCAACGACCACGGGTTCGAAAACCGGCTGAAGGGGCTTCGCCTCCGGTGCTTTCTGCTCCATCCGGACCAATTCTTCTTTCTTTTCTTTGAAAGCTACGCGCAACGATTCTCCCTGCGTCAGAAGCGACATGTCATTGACTCCATCCAGCGTATACACCGCACCTTCCTGGACCCTGACATCCGTTGTAAAACCAGAAGCTCGGCCGGAACTGAAAAATTGTGAAAAGAAATCAAGCGCCAGGGATCGGTCCCCCATATGTGACTGCATCATCGCCTCAAACGCCCGAGCTGAGATATCTCTCTGCGCAAGTTCGCCTTGAACGGCAGAAAGATCGATCTTGGGCAACGTCTTATGTTCACCCAAAAGCGTCAAATTTCCTCCGGGCATGATCATGTCGTAAAGATCTTGCACTGTGGGTGTTTTCGCGGCTCGAGACGGGTCTGACTGAAAAATATAATTATCCAGCGTGTATCTCAGCTCAAGATTGTTGTATGCCACATCCGCGATTTCCGTAACGGTTACACGTCCCCCAAAACCGTAGCTTCCGGAGTAAAGAACCGTGGAATCCTGTGCGGTGAATTTTCCTCCGTTGTCGATCACGAACGGCGCGTGGGAGAAAATCGAAACCGTAACCGGATCCGTACTGCCCACTAAAGAATTATTCCCCAACTGACCGGAGTAGTTGGCACCCCAGGTCTTCACGGTGCCGTTTTTTAGAAGAGCCGCAAAGTGGTCTGCTCCTTCCGCAATACCCAAAACTCCAGGATTCAAACCAGGCAGATCGCTTTTCGGTGCGCTTAACATTCTCGCAGTTCCTCCGGTCAGCAAAATAAGCACATCACCCCAGCCCTCGCCCATGGCAGCAACATTCAAAAGCTTTGTCTGGGTGGAACCGTTGATGTATCCCCAAGCCAGGATCGTTTCATTGTTCACAAAAGCCAGCGAATCATAATAACCAGCGCCGATCCTCGAAACGCCCGAAAGCTTGTCCCCATTTCCATCCAGAACATCGACGGGAACAGAGCTGTCAATCCTGGAATGATTCCCCAGCTGGCCAGAATAATTCAGACCCCACGCCTTCATAGTGCTATCTTCCATGAGAGCCAGGGAATGGGACGCCCCCGCGGCGATCTGCAGAACCCTTTGTCCTGAAAGGCCTACAACGTCCACAGGCGTGGAACTGCTTTCATTGGTGCCATTGCCCAACTGACCGTTGACGTTCAGACCCCATGACCTAACCATAGTTTTGAGGCCATCATCAACAAGGGCCAAAGAAAAGTTATCCCCCGCCACAATCTGCGTGACATTCAAAAGTCCAAAAACCTTCACGGGCAACGCACTGCTGTCCGTGGAACCGTTCCCAAGCTGGCCACAGGTATTCGACCCCCAGGCCCTGACGGTTCCGTCATTGAGCAAAGCCAAAGCGTGATATCCGCCTGCCGCGATGCCGTGAACGCCGCTCAGGTAATCGGTGCTGTCCTCACTAAGCACCTCGACAGGAGTCAACGAAGACGTCAAAGTTCCGTCGCCAAGTTGACCGTAGTAATTCCCGCCCCACGCATAGATCCTCGAACCGTCACTTTTCAATGCCAGGGTAAAATCAAATCCGGCCGCAATTTGAGAAATATCGGAAAGGGCTATCATGCTTGCCGTGTTCGCGATAACAGAGAGGGGACTGGTTTCGGTTGTCTCCGTTGAACCCGCCCCCAATTGGAAATACGTGTTATCTCCCCACGATTTTGCGGAACCGTCATTGAGTATGGCCAGAGAGTGATACCCCCCGGCTCCAATCCGAGCGACATCCAAAAGTCCGGAAACAGTCACGGGGATTTTGCTCCAGGGACTGACGAGGGGCGGAGGACCGCAAAACCAGCCACAATGAGGTCCCCACTCCGGAATTCCAGTAGAACCCCAGGTGTCAACGGTTCCGTCATTGGAGAGAGCAACAGAATGGTCATAACCCGCAGCGATCTGGGTAACATTGGATAAACCGGAAACCAGAACCGGCGTAGAACGCTTCGTGGTGGTATTATCCCCCAATTGTCCAAATTCGTTGTCCCCCCAGGCTAGAACGCTGCCGTCCTTGATCGCAAGTGAATGATGCCCACCAGCGGCGATTTGAGAAACGCCTGAGAGATTCCCGTAACCTCCGAGTCCGAGAACATTCACCGGAATGGCCCTATTGGAGGTTGTACCATCCCCCAACTGCCCATAACTGTTGTTACCCCACGCTAGGACAGAACCATCGGCTTCAAGAAGTGCAAGGGAGTGATAACCTCCCGCAGAGACCTGAGAAATTCCCGACAAAGAATCGGACCCCTCACCGGCGGAAAGAACCTCCAGCGGGACCGATGAGAACTCGTCTGCTCCACTCCAACCATTCCCCAATTGACCGTAGGTGTTATCCCCCCAAGCCAAGACATTTCCGTCCTTCAGTGCCAGTGAGTGAGAACCTCCCGCAGAAATCTGGGAAACGCCGACAAGCACTCCATCGCCGTCGGGAGTCACAACTTTCGTGGGGATAGCCACGCTGTTCCCTCCATCATCCCCATTACCCAACTGACCGCGGTCGTTTTTTCCCCAGGCCACGACAGAACCATCCTCTTTGAAAAGCGCCATGGAATGGTACCCTCCCGCCGCAACTTGAGAGACACCGCTGAGATACCCTGTACCGCTTTCATCGCGAACCTTCTCCGGAGTCAGCGAAAATGAGTAAGTACCATCACCCAACTGACCGTAGGTGTTATCGCCCCACGCCCGTACGGTTCCGTCACTCAGAAGAGCCAGTGTGTGCGCAAAACCACCGACCATTTGCAGGACATCGGTAAGCTTTCCCCCTCCCCAGGAAAGATTCCAATAGCTGGCATGAGGGCCAACACCGGCCTTGAGTTCGTGATTGTTATTAATCTTCAACTCGGTCAGCACAGTGATCTTATTGCTTCCAGTCTTCTCCGTGACGGCCGAAGCCACACCGTCCCCGAAACTCAAACTGTCAAAAGTCCAGGCGTAACTACCGCCAAAGGTTCCGGCGCCAATGACTTTGAACGTGCCGCCGCTCATGTTGATCACGCCATCGCCTGTGACATCTCCTCCGCCCACGGTCACACTGTAACCGCCGGTCAATATCACACCGCTATTGATCCTCAAATCTCCCGACATCGTCACCGCATTCCTCACCTGATAGGTCGCCCCGGAGGTTTGCGCGTTGAGCGAAACATCTTTCACTCCCGTCACTTTCCCGATCGTGGATGCGCCGCTCGCTTTCAAAATGAGACTGAATCCAGCGCCTGTCAGCGTATAGCCTTGCCCCATGAGAAAACTTCCGACTCCATCAGAATCACTGTCCGCGGTGATCGTAATATCTTGAGTAAGCGTAAGATCTCCTACCACGTTGATGTTCCCGGTATCCGACACAGCCGAGCCAAGACTCCCGCTGATATCCGCCGCGCCGTCGGTATTATCAAAATACGCATCTCCACCTTTTAAAATGCCCATCGAACGAAACGTGTAGCCATGCTCCTGGAAGATCTTGGCATCGATCGTTCCCCTGTTCTCGATCACACCGTCGGTTTTGATCTCGATCTTCCCGCGTTTCGCCTGAAGAGTTCCGGTGTTCGTGACATCGCCTTGTGCGACAAACTCAATCTTCCCGTCATCGGCGATGACCGCGGCGACTGAATTGCTTCCTTTTGCAATATTGATCGCCTTCTCAAAAAGACCATCCACCGCCTTGGCGTTAAGGATCACGTGACCGCCGTTGGCCTGGATTGTCCCCGTGTTCTTGATCTGGTCTTTAAGACCCAAAGCATTGGCGGTCGCCTCATCCACACCGATCGACACCAGACCATCCCCTGAAATACCAACCGTCACGGTCTTCCCAGCAGCCAGGGCCACGGTGCCCATCGGCACTTCGATCGTTCCCTTGTTCTCAATGGCGTTGGCGATCAGTGCGACAAGATCTCCTTTGCCGCCGAGAATATGGCCTTCGTTCGATAGGAA
>CAIOAT010000009.1 GCA_903856085.1 Candidatus Omnitrophota bacterium
CATGCTCCGCTAACGCTTCCTGCGTCCATCCTTTGGCTTTTCTGAGCCGTCTAATCATCCTTCCAAATTCATAACGTATTTCGGGCCGTTTCATGGGGCGATATTAAACTCAGCACCTTCTAGCTGCCACCACCCAACTGGCCTTTTAAATTGCCGCAAACGAATGATGCGGATATAATTCGTAAGCTTCGAAAGAAGAAGAGCTGCGACCTTATCATTGGAAGAGCGCATTCGGAAAATGGATTGCACACTATCCGATTCAAGAAATGGGGCGCAATGCTTTTCTTAGTTGAAACTCCGCAAGGTTCTCCCGCCATTTTCATCTAATCTCCACAACTTCTTCAAGATTGTTCACCGGTGATTTCGCACCGGAGCGAGCGCTGACGAGCTCCCGCAATTTTAATCTCAAAAGCTTTAGATATTGGTACCCTCTGATCCGATTCATTCCGGGTTCGTGATCCATGGCTGCTGAGGCTGTCCACCGTAGGATCTGATCGCTGTTGTGCCAACGATCCACTTTGTCGGTGCGGCTTGCCAGCTGAGACATGAATGCTTCGATGCAGTTGGTTGTGCCAAGGCTTTTGGTGAGTTCGGGCGACAATCCAAGCCGGTGCAGCGTCAGCGTTTCTTCCAATCCCTCAAGAAGGCTGTTGGCCGCCGATGCGTTGACCGTTTCCAGCTCACGGCGCAACTGCTCAAGAGATGCTTTGGCCTCCGGATAGTTCGTCTTGGCGTAAGACGCTTGCAGGCGTCTACGAAATACCGCTTGCTGGGCCTTATCGAGATACGCCACGACATTCTCACGCTTGTGCCACTGACAACGCTGGATCAAAGCATGGATCGAAAACTTGCTTTCAATCGCCTTACGAATGCCTTTCGATCCGTCGATGATAAAAAGGATCCCGTCCTCGTACTTGAGGCCCCGCTCAATCAGCCGGTCCAGCCACTGTTCAATGGCCCGCGCACTCTCGCTGTGGATCTGTTCGATCCCCAATACAAGCTTGCGCCCCTCCAGGGTCACGCCAAGCGCTACGATGAGCCCGTCATCGGCATAACGCTTGGCATCGATAAAGATCACCACGAAGTCCTCTTGCGCTAAAGATCGGGACTGCAATTGCTTGAGTTGATCCGCTGAGTTGCGTTTGAATTGCTTCGACAGGTTCGACGCGCTGATTCCAAACGCTTCCGCGGCTAACGTCGAACTCTCCTGATACTTGTGCGTGCTTAACCCGTGAAGAAGCTTTCGGAATGCTCCGTTGTTATCGTCAAACGGTTTTTGGAGTCTCTGATAGCTCTCAAGCGTGACTTCCTCTCCGGCTTCGACATCCCGGACGCGTGGAACTTTGACCGGAAACTTCTGATCCCGAAGATAAACGGATCCGTTTTGACAGCCCCAGCGGGCATTATTCCCATCCCGGCTATGTTTCGTGCCAGCCAAACGCCTCACTTCGTCCTGAAGCTCTTCGGCAACCGCTTTGAGCCCGAGGGGGATCAGTTCTTGGATCACGGTCATCTTCACGTCAAAATCTTCACTGTAGCTGTCTACGATCCGTTCCATTGCGGCCTTCCGTTTTTCGCTGATCTTTATCTTTGCTTTCCCGCGCTTCTTTGCTACATTATTCGAGGGCATGGGTTCTTCTCCTTTGAGCTGTTTCAGCAGCTCGGTTGTTTGTTCTGAAGAGAGAACCCTGCCTCTTTTTTCACAAAGTTTCAACTTTAGCATCCCGCCATCGCTATCATCCACTTCCATAGAGGACAGGGCAATCATCCCTAGCATGCATGTTGCAATCCGAAAAACCTTCCATCCCTAGATTGCAATTACTGATTAGAGGGGCGGCATACCACCCCGGCAGCATGATCGGCAGGGGAATAAACGAGATATCCTGAAAGTTAAAAAACGGCAAAAAAATATTTAATACACATTAAAGAACATCTCCTGGCAGGCAGTCTCGCCGCGACGGCTGTGAGCTGCTGCGTATCGCCGCAGGCAGGGATCGCGCTCCTGGCTGGAAGCGTATCAATCGATACGGATCATTATTTATGGTACGCCGCACAATTCAAAGACGGGTCGCTCACTCGGGCTGTGCGTTTTTTCAAAGCAAGAGAATGGAATCTCTATTATTGTCTTTGTGCTTTGCATACGGTCGAGGCGGTCGCCGTCTAACTGGCCTGCGTTTTGTGGGCCCACGGGACTCTTTTCCGGATCTCGGCAGGGCGCCTCGCGCATATGGTGCTGGATGTGATCCAGGGCTCCAGAGATGGCGGATCCTTCCGCAGACAATGGAGCCTGATCCACGCGATCTTTTTATTCTTCAGAGGGAAGTGATTTTTCCCACAGGGTGATGAAAATAGCATATATTTTAAAGCCTAACGTACCGCTATTCGCCGACAATAAGGCATAACAGGAAAGAGCTATGACCTCCAAAAACCATTCGCGATCCCTTGTAATTATCCCCGCCTACAACGAAGAGAAACGCATTGCGGCGGTGGTCGCGGGCGTGCGTGCTGCCGTGCCGGGGGCCGGGATCGTGGTCATCAATGATCGATCGCGGGACGGCACCGCGGCGGCGGCACGGCGGGCCGGGGCGATCGTCATTTCCCACCCCTTCAACATGGGATACGGCGTCGCGGTCCAGACCGGCTACAAGTACGCCCTTGCCAATCATTATGACTTTCTTGTCCAGCTTGACGCGGATGGCCAGCACGATCCCGCCTGTATCCCGGATCTTCTTGCGCCCGTGGTCACCGGGAGCACAGATGTGGCCATCGGGTCCCGTTTTCTGGGAAAGAGCTACAATCCCCCCCTCGCGCGCCGCGTCGCGATGGCTCTCTTCCGCAGGATCGTATTCCTGGCCACAGGCAAGTTCCTGACGGATACGACCTCGGGCTACCAGGCGTTTAACCGTAACGTCA
>CAIOAT010000010.1 GCA_903856085.1 Candidatus Omnitrophota bacterium
CTCAAGGCCCTGGCCGGATGCTCCCCAATCCAATCCCATTGCTGGGTTGTAAGATTTTCTTTTTCCATGTGCATTGCCTCTCAATACAAGAATACACTATAAAACAGAAAATATAGAACTTTTTATAAACCATTTAATGAATATCACTGTTTATAGCATCTTATAACATTACTTATAGCATTAAATAGCTTTTTTGCTCACAAAAGTTGTAATAGAGTTTTGATGGCCGCAAGCTAAATGAAAAAATGAAGCACGCTAAAAAGCAATGCTGAGAGGAGTTAGGAAGAATTGAGACAGTTTCGACGCGCTGCTAGCTATAAAAGACCGAGTTGCAGCTTCGCGCCTTCGCTCATCCGGGTCTGATCCCAGGGCGGGTCAAAGGCGATCACCACGGAGACTTTCTTGATATTGGGAACGGTCGCGACGCGTCGCTCCACATCTTTTTTGATAAGATCCCCCATCGGGCACATGGGACTGGTGAATGTCATACGGACCTCGACTGAATGACCTCCCTCCGGAAGTTCCTCGATCTTAAATCCATAAATAAGTCCCAGTTCCACGATATTGACCGGGATCTCGTAGTCGTAACAGAGGCGCAGCTGGTCCCATATCTTTTTTTCTAGTTCTTCATCAGCCATTTTCAAACCTTTTCAATCCAAGAAACAGCATGGGGATTCTTGGGGTGCAATACTGAACGCAAAAGCACACCGTTAAAATCCCAAGAAAAATCGTTATGCGTTGCGCAAGGAATGCTATTAATTTCTATTATTCCGTGGTGACTTGTTTTCCACTGGGCTCCAAACCCTCGAGCATGGTATGCCAGGCAAGCGATGCGCATTTGACGCGCGAAGGAAATTCACAAACGCCACCAAGCGTTGCGAGTTTCCCGACCTTTGCCGCATCAAACGGTTCACCGATCTCGCGGGAGAGCATTTTATGAACCTCCTCAAAAAGGCCCCTGGCTTCCGCCCGAGTTTTCCCCTTGAGAACCGCGGTCATCATCGAGGCGGAGGATTTTGAAATTGCGCATCCAGAACCGTCAAAACTGATATCTTTGATCACATCCCCCTCCAACTTCAAGTAAACCTTGAAATGATCCCCGCAAAGAGGGTTGTATCCTTCCACCATTCGATCGGCGTCTGTCATCGCGTGAAAATTTCGAGGGTTCTTGTTGTGATCCATGATCATTTGCTGATAGAGCTCGCGAATATCCCCGCTCACCGGAACACCTCCGTCACTTCATGAAGGGCCGCAACCAGCCGGTCGATCTCCTCGAACGTATTATAAAAAGCGAGCGAGGCACGCGTCGTGGCCGGCACATTAAAACGCTGCATCACGGGCATGGCGCAATGATGGCCCGCGCGGATCGCGATCCCTTGACGGTCGAGGATCGTCCCGATGTCATGCGCGTGCGCTTCCCCCAACACGAAGGAAAGAATGGCGGATTTATGCCTCGCGGTCCCGATAAGCCGGAGACCCGGAACCTGTAAAAGCTTTTCAGTCCCATAGCTCAAAAGTTCCTGCTCATACGCTTCGATCCTCTCCAACCCGATCGACTGGATATAATCGATCGCTGTGCCGAGTCCGATCACACCGGCGATATGCGGCGTTCCGGCTTCAAATTTATACGGCAGATCGTTGTAGACCGTCTTTTCAAAAGTGACCGAACGGATCATGTCGCCGCCACCCTGATAAGGCGGCATTTTCTCAAGAAATTCTTTTTTCCCGTAAAGCACCCCGATCCCCGTCGGCCCGAGAAGTTTGTGCCCTGAGAACGCGTAAAAATCGCAATCAAGATCCTTCACATCCAGAGGCGTATGAGCCACCGCCTGCGCGCCATCGACCATTACGGGAATTCCCTTCGCATGCGCGAGGTGTATGATCTCTTTGACCGGATTGACCGTACCAAGCGCGTTGGAGACGTGGACCACGGAGACAAATTTCACTTTGTCTGAAAGAAGCTTTTTGAAATCTTCCATAATGAGCTCGCCCTGGTCATTGATAGGCGCCACTTTCAGCTTGATGCCAATCCCCTCCGCAAGCATCTGCCAAGGGACGATATTGGAATGATGCTCCATATGCGTAATAAGAACCTCGTCACCCGCCTTAAGAAAAGTCCTGCCATAACATTGGGCCACAAGATTGAGCGCTTCCGTGGTTCCTCGCACAAAAATAATCTCTTTGTCCGAAGCCGCGCCGATAAATCCCTGCACTTTGTGCCGCGCGGTCTTGTAGCGTTTGGTCGCCTGTTCACTCAGACAAAAGATCCCGCGATGGATATTGGCATTCTCTTTGGAATAATACTGCGCCAGGGTATCGATCACGGCTTGGGGCTTCTGCGTCGTCGCGGCATTATCAAGATACGTGAGGGGTTTTCCATAGACCTTCTCCCCGAGGATCGGGAAATCCCGGCGAATCTTTTCCACATCCCACCCTGCTTCTTGACTCATCGCCTATTCCTTTCCACTGCAAAGTTGTTGCATCAATTTTTCGTTCACAAGTTCCAATAAAGTTTCTTTCATGAAACCCAGGCTCGAGCGCTCGATCACTTCCCGCGCAAACCCTTGAGCCAACATGCGCCCGGCTTCTTTCTCGCCAATCCCTCGTGCACGCAAATAAAAAATCGCATCTTCTTGAAGCTGGCCGACGGCCGCGCCATGGCTGCACTTGACGTCATCGGCAAGGATCTCGAGCTGCGGTTGGGCATTGACCCTCGCGGCATCCGAAAGAAGCAAGCTCTTATGCGTCTGATGCGCATCGGTTCGTTGAGCGTCCTGGCGCACCATAACCTGCCCGTGAAAAACGCCCCTGGAATTTCCAGCCAAAAGTCCCTTAAAAAATTGATCGCTTTTGCCGTCCGGTTTTTGATGGTCCACCAAGGTCTGATGATCCAGAACCTGATCCTTATCACCCAGATAAAGCCCGTTCAGTTCACACGACGCACCCTCCGCCGTGAGCGCAACACGACAATCATTTCGCATCAAGCGCGCCCCGGTCGAAAGAGCGAACGAGACGAAGGAACTTTCGCGGCGCTGGACCACGTGCGACATTGCAATATGAAAAGCATCAGAATTCTCTCTCTGGATTTTGCAATGTTCCATTCGAGCACCTTCCTCAAGAACGATCTCCATCACGGCATTGGTAAAATAACTTTCCCCGGATCCCGCCGTGTGAGTTTCCACGATCGCTGCCTTGCTCTTTTTTCCCATCGCAAGGAAATTCCGAACCTGAAACACACTGCGGGCCCTTGCAGCATAAACATAGGACACTATATGAATCGGTTCTTTCACGATCAGGTTGTCAGATATGCGGATATAAAGACCCTGCTTTAGTAAACCCGTGTTCAATGCTGAAAAAGCATCGTGCCCGGAAGCCAAGCATCGCCCCAGATATGGCTCCAGGAGATCGGATCGCGAAACAATTGCGTCCGCAAGATCCATCGCCTCGACCCCTTCCTCGACAAAAGAATGCTCTCGCGAGAACTTGCCGTTCACCACGAGTAAAAAATTCCGTCCGCTATTCCGCTTCAACCCCTCCAGAGTTTCTAGGGATAATTTTGGGATCGCACCGTCAAAGTCGAACGAACTCTCCAGAATCGGCGCTAGATCCGTATACCGCCACGCCTCATCCTTCATTGTCGGAAAACCCTTCTGCGTGAACGTAGCCATAGCCTCTTCGCGCAGACGGAGAAGCCACACAGGCTGGGAACTCGCGTTCTTTTTCACAATTTCAAAAGCTCTTAAATATGGATCCATGGCTCTGTCTTTACTCATATTGCTCCACTTTCGTTCATCGGAAAACAGGAAACACAGGCATGCACCGTTAAGCGATCCTCGGCCCCTGGTCTTCGCGTACCCACTCATACCCTTTTTCTTCAAGTTTGAACGCAAGGTCCTTGTCCCCGGACAGAACAATCTTCCCGCCCATAAGCACGTGCACGTGATCCGGAGTAATATAGTTGAGCATTCTCTGATAATGCGTGACCAAAATGAACGAACGATCGGGATTACGCAAACGATTCACACCTTCGGAGACAATCTTCAAGGCATCAATATCAAGGCCGGAATCCGTTTCATCAAGGATGGCCAGCTTCGGATTGAGCGCGGCCAACTGAAGGATCTCGTTGCGTTTCTTCTCCCCGCCGGAAAATCCCTCATTCACGGGACGGCTTAAGAAACTCTCGTCCATTTCCACCAGCTTCATTTTTTCTTTCAGGAATTCCAGAAATTCCATCGCGTCGAGTTCTTCCAGCCCCTTGGCTTTCCGCATCTCATTGACGGCGGCCTTCAGAAAGTACGCGTTATTCACACCCGGGATATCGATCGGATACTGGAACGCGAGAAAAACCCCTTGGCGCGCCCGTTCCTCGATGGCCATCTGAAAAAGGGCTTTCCCCTCGAAGGTTGCACTCCCACGCGTCACAACATACGACGGATGACCGGCCAGCACACGCGTGAGCGTGCTTTTCCCTGAACCGTTCGGTCCCATGATGGCATGCACTTCTCCGGCCTTGACCTTTAAATCGATCCCCTTCAAAATCTCGACACCTTCAACGCTCACGTGCAAATCCTTAATTTCTAACATTTATTCCTCCTGACAATGACTTGCCTGAATGACCATCGCTCCACGCCACGCACCTCGTGCCCAAGACAGTTCTTCACCCCACGCTTCCTTCCAAGCTCACGCTCATCAGCCGCTGAGCCTCGACGGCGAATTCCATCGGAAGATTTTTGAACACCTCTTTGCAAAACCCGTGAACGATCATAGAGATGGCATTCTCCGCGGACATGCCGCGTTGTCTGCAATAAAAAAGCTGGTCTTCGTTGATCCGGGAGGTTGTGGCCTCATGTTCCGCCCGCGATGTGCGGTTATTGACTTCGATCGTCGGAAAAGTGTTCGCGCTGCACCGGTCCCCCATCAAAAGCGAATCGCATTGCGTGTAATTACGCGAACCTTCGGCACGCGGCACTATTTTAACAAGCCCACGGTAGGTATTTTTGCCAAAGCGCGCCGAAACGCCCTTGGAGATAATGGTGCTTTTCGTATGCCTGCCCAAGTGGATCATTTTGGTGCCGGTATCGGCCTGTTGATGATTATTAACCACCGCCACAGAATAAAATTCTCCGATCGAATGATCTCCCTGCAAAATACAGCTCGGATATTTCCAAGTGATTGCTGAACCTGTTTCTACCTGTGTCCATGAGATCTTGGAATGGGCTCCTTGGCAAAGCCCGCGTTTCGTCACAAAATTATAAATACCTCCTTTTCCTTCTCTATCCCCGGCGTACCAATTCTGCACAGTAGAATATTTGATCGACGCTTTTTCATGCGCCACGAGCTCGACCACCGCAGCATGAAGCTGATTCTTGTCGCGTATCGGCGCGGTGCAGCCTTCAAGATAGCTCACGAAACTTCCCTCGTCCGCCACGATCAAGGTCCGTTCGAACTGCCCGGTATCCATCGCGTTGATACGAAAATAAGTGGAAAGCTCCATCGGACAGCGCACACCCTTCGGAATATAGCAGAATGAGCCGTCGCTAAAAACCGCGGAATTGAGCGCCGCGAAAAAATTGTCCTTTACCGGCACCACGGAACCCAGATATTTTTTCACCAGCTCCGGATGCTCGCGCACGGCCTCCGAAAAAGAACAAAAGATGATCCCGTACTCCTTGAGCTTCGCCTTGTATGTTGTCGCCACTGAGACGCTGTCAAAAACCGCGTCCACGGCTACCCCCGCGAGCAGTTTTTGTTCTTCCAGCGGGATCCCGAGCTTTTCGTAGGTCTTGAGGATTTCCTGATCCACGTCGGCGAGACTTTGAGGTCCGTCTTTTTTCTGTTTCGGCGCGGAATAGTAAATGATGTCCTGATAATCGATCTTAGGATAGCGGACGCTCGACCAATCCGGCTCTTTCATCTTGAGCCACTCGCGATAAGCCGCAAGGCGCCACTCGAGCATAAAGACGGGCTCATGCTTCTTTTGGGAGATAAAGCGGATCGTGTTCTCACTAAGGCCGCGCGGTGCGGCATCCGATTCAACCGGGGTCACAAACCCGTAAGCATAATCCTTATTGATAAATGATTCCGCGTCCGTCATAGCTTCTTCCTCGGAGCAACCCCAAGCTCCGGTTTGGGCGCCCCGCCCATCACATCTTCGGCGATCATCTCCAGCGTGATGGTCCGATAAAGTTCATCCAAGGTTTTTTGCGTTTTGTACCAGACTGGTTTCAGTTTACATAATGAAAAATGGGTACAAACAATGCTCTTCCGGTGCTTGATGTCGCAAAAAGCCTCGAAGGTGCTACCTTCCAAAGCCTCGATGATCTCTTTGAGGGTAATCTCCGGCGAGGACCGGGTCAGGGTCCACCCGCCTTTGTTCCCTTGCTGGGAAGTGGTAATACCGGCCCGTCTCAACCCTTGCAGGATCTTCTCTGTAAAGGACACGGAAAATCCTTCGTGCTCAGCGATCTCTTTGGCTGTACTGGCTCCAGGCCAAGGCTTCTTGGCCATATGCGCCAGGCAAATCACTCCATATTCCGTTTTGGTGGTATATCTCATAAATTCCTATCTCTAAACTCTGCTAGACAATGTCCGAATTATAACAAACCAGACTGTTTTTGTCCAGTTTAAGGCCCGTAAAAAGAGACGGCCTGAATCACCTATGAACCAGATCTGTCCCGATTTTCGATTTAAAAATTTAACGGATAATCGGGACCGACACTGATTTCCCCGTCTAAAGAACTGACGAAAATCATATGCCTGTCCCCTTTATTTCGTTTTAGGACTTGCCACCAAAAAGCTTTTTTAGAAAACCCTTCCACCCGCCCCCTGAACCCGAGCTCTTGGATTGAACGACCTTAATCGTAATACGAACGCCACTTCCCCAAGGCCAAAGGAGGGCACACTCGGAATGGTTTCCGTCCAGACGAAAATACATCGTTTGGTCCCTGCGTATTCCTCCGTAGAGCTTGGCACGCCGATTCGCCTCTCCGGAAGGCGGATGGCCTCCAGGTTTGAGAGGAGGGCCGAAATAAGCTGTCAGTATCTTATGCAAAGGATCGAGAGCTTCCTTGGAGATCACGGCCTCAAAATACTCCTCCGTCTGGGCGCGTGATTCTTCGATCCTCAGGGTTTGAATCTGGGCGAGAAAATCTTGGAAGGTCATGTCGGTCTCCGTTCAAGTATGGGCTTCGGCCTATCGAACCGAAGCGTGCGAATCACGGCAAGAAACGAAGGATAGGTTAAAGGAAACCCGTCTTCCGTATCTTTGAACGTTATGGAAAAAAGTTTCCTTTGGTGAATCAGAACGTAATTAATGTACTTGGCTGGAAGCTTACCTTCCATGGTATCTTTGAACTCACCGGGCTTCAACGTATAAACACAAAATTTCGCTTTTTCCTCGCCCAGAAGGGTCACATTTTGCGTTCGAATATCGATCGATTCGAATTGCGGACTGAAGAGATCTTCCCATTTCAGTTCCTCAACGGTCCTAACTTTCTCTTTTTTCTGATCCGTGCTCGTCAAGGCCGCCCGACTCTCGGCATTGCTGAAACCGAGCGGAGTTGGACCGGCTTTGTCTTCATCAAGATTTCTCTCAGTAATATGGAATGTGGCAAGAGTCCCCTTTTTCCCGTAGGAAACCACCACATCTTGAAACGGAAGTGGTAATTCGATCCAATCCTGCGACGGCTTGATCGAGAATCCTTTGGACGGGAGCTCCCCTTTTTCTGCACGAAGAAAGCCGCAAGGCAGCAACAGGAGGAAAATAAACAACAGGTACAGATATCTTCGGGACAAACTAGTCGACCTCATTGATAGAAAGAATGCGGTCAAAAAGAGATCCGACCCAGGAGCGACCGTTCAGTTCCAGGTCAGAAACGACCACCTGGTTGATCCGGTTCTTTTCGTCCGCTACCTGGTCATCTCCGGTACGCTCAGCCCAGGTCGAATGGATTGCATAGAATTGATCGTTCACGGTCCCGAGATAGATCATCTGGTGATGGGGCATCTTCATGAGCGTGATCCCGGGCCGTGCGGACTTCAAGGTCGCTTTTTTTTCTGCGTCGTTTTGAAAACGTTCGAAATATCCAAGCTGCGTCCCGACCATGGCCTGCTGTTTGGAATCGCGCGGCAGATCGACTCCCATGCTCAAAAAAACATCGTGCGTAAATCCCGAACAATCACGACCGTTATACATCCCCCCCCAACCGTAGCGCGCCCCCAAAAGTTTGAACGCCTGACGGATCACATTCGCTTGGCTGTACACAGGAAAACCTTTGGTCACATCACTTTTACGGCTGATATAACATTTCGTAAGCCCCACATCTCCGCTCTCTTTGCGATACGGCATCCACACAGGATAGGGTCCCTCGGAAGACTTGGAAGAGGCCATCGGGATCACGGTTCCCATGCTCGGCCGCTGAAAAACATCTTTGAGAGCCGCATCCCGAAATACACGGACGCTTTCCCCCGTCACCACAAGAAAACCGCCGGACTTGAGGCGTGTCTTCAGTTCTTCCCGCCCCTCGAAGATCGCGATATCTTTCGCCTTGACCCAACCCCGGACATACGGCGCCTGGATATAGAACCATTTCCCGTCGCTGGATTTGTGATAGATCGCCACCGGAGTCCACGGCTTGATCAATGTGTATTGTAGCTGGTCGAATTCAACATCCCCTTTTCCTTCGATCATTTCCACCAGGGTCGGGATCGCGCGCACCGAGGCCGCCCGCGTCGCCACACCCCACGTTACTTTGATCTTGGAAGGAACCTGGTCGATCTGCATAAGAGGCTTGACCTCGTTTTCAAAGAAGCTCTTGGGAACCACCTGATCTTTCACGTCAAAAAGCTTGCGGTTCTTCAGCGTATCGTACTCGAGTTGGAGCTGATCGATAACCGCCTTGCCCGGACGGCTCTTTTCGATCTTAAGCACATCAATATTCTCGGGCACCATATGCTTAATCTCATCGTTGAAATGTTTCATCTGGTCCATCGTCTTAATGGGTTTTTCCGCACCCGGAATACGTTTGATCCAGTATTCCGGCGATTGCATCGCAGGCGTAGCGCTCGTGAGAATCATCGGGCCTTTGGGAAGTGGCGGAAGTTCGTCGTCAGCATAGGCCGTGGAAAAAACAAAGAGGAGAGCGAGCAAAAATAAAACATTTTTCTTCATGAAAAACCTCGTTTTAAACTTTTAAATTCGGAAGGATGCAAGACATAATCTACTCATAAAAAGACACGCTGGCCATGACATTTGTATTCTTTTTTAACGGCCGAAACGCGATCAGACTTGATGGCTGCGAAAACTCCGGGGTATCGCATTTCCAACCACGACACCGCTCGCCCAGGCCCACTGGAAATTGAACCCGCCAATACGACCGTCCACGTCCAGGACCTCCCCGGCAAAAAAAAGTCGGGCACATAAATTTGACTCCAAAGTCTTCGAATCGACTTCCCGGAGATCCACCCCGCCCGCAGTAGCTTCAGCTTTTTCATAGCCCTGGGAACCGGCCACCTGGAGAGGACACCGAAAAAGCGAATGAATGAACGCCTCTCTGTCTTTTTTGGATATTTGATCGGATCGCTTCCGAGAATCGATCCCCCCTTTTTTAAGAAGGACCTCCGCAAGCCGCTCGGGGAAATATTGCGTGAGGGACCGTTTCCAGCTCCGGTCCGGATGTTCTGCAACCAAGCGCTCCCATGCGCTCAAAAGCTCCTCTTCGGTCTTTCCTGAAAAAAAATTCACCTTCAATTCTTTTTGCTTTGTCTGGCACCGGAGCCACGGCCCGCTGATATCCAGTACCGCGGGTCCGCTAAACCCGATATGCGTAAAGAGTAATGCCCCTTTGCTCTGAGCGACTTTTTTCCCAACCGCAAGGACGGAAAGTTCTACTGGCAGCGTGATCCCCGCAAGACTTTTCCAGTCGGAGTCATCCGTAATGAGCGGCGTAAGAGCCGGAGTGGTCGGAACCATGGAATGCCCCAAGGATTTTGCCAGAAGATAACCCGACCCATCGCTTCCGGTCCCCGTGTAAGATAAGCCGCCGGTTGCAATAACGAGCGTTTTGGAGAAATATTCAAAACCTTCTCCCGAGATACGAAAGATCCCACGCTCCTTGGAAACAGCTTTAACTTTTTCCCCTGTTTCGATCACGACACCGGAGCGACGGGAAGCCTGAAGCAATGCCTGAAGCACGGCTTTCGCGGATTGTTCCTTGGGAAAATATTTCGTTCCTTCTTCTAAGACCATCTCCACATCGAGTTTTTTGAAAAATTCCAGGGTCCGCTCGGGAGGAAAAGCCCGCAGGATATTGCGCACGGTTCGCGGTTCACCGGACTGATAGTCCTTTTCGCTGGCCTTGAGGTTCGTCACATTGCAACGGCCGCCGCCTGAGAGGAGAAGCTTGGCCCCGATCGTTTCTTTGGAATCAAGAACCAGGGTCCGAAATTTGCATTCGGCGCAGGGGATCGCGGCCATAAGACCCGCCGGTCCACCCCCAATGACCACGACATCCCAGGATTTTTCCAGCATGTCTCCCCCAATAAAAAAAGGACAGCCCCGGGCATGTTTCGGGACTGTCCTTTATAAAAAATTACTTCGTAAGAACGACGACTTTGTTCATGACAACCTTTTGATAGGGTTTGTCCTGAGCGTCCCGCGGTGCCCGCGCGATTTTCAAAACCACATCCATCCCCTCGGTCACCTGACCGAACGCCGCATGCCGGTCATCAAGAAACGGCGTTGGGACTTCGGTGATGAAGAACTGGCTGCCGTTGGTATTGGGTCCGGAATTCGCCATAGAAAGGACGCCCGGTTTATTGTGACGCAATTTCTTCGAGAACTCATCCTTGAACTGGTATCCCGGTCCGCCCATCCCCGTACCCGTCGGATCCCCGGTCTGGATCATGAATTCCGGAATAACACGATGAAAAATGATCCCGTCATAGAAGCCTTTCTTGGCAAGCGTCACGAAATTCTCCACCGTCTTCGGCGCATCAGCTTCATACAAGTCCGCGTAAATATCTCCCAGCGTGGTTTCGATCTTGATCTTCACGATAGTGTTATCCTTTGCTGTTTCAGGGGTTGTGATGGAAGAGCGAGGCGTTGGAGCAGGTGTCGCAACAGGTGTAACCTTGGGGATTTGCGACGCGCATCCCGCAAGAACAAGACAACAAGAAAACAAAACCCATTTTTTCATGAAGATTCCTTTCGTTCGGGAAGGCGGATAATACCCCAAAAATGGGGGCGGAACAATAACGTTTACGAAGAGCCGAGCCGCTTCCCCACGGCCACACGCGCCATGGCCTTGCGCTCGTTCTCGGTCAGATATCTTTTACGCAACCGGACATTCTTCGGCGTGATCTCTACAAGTTCATCCTCTTCGATGAACTCCAGCGCAAATTCAAGCGTCATTTCTCTGGGCGTGATCAACTGGATCGCTTCATCGGCTCCGGACGAACGCATATTGGTCTGTTTTTTCTCACGGATCGCGTTCACAACCAGGTCATTCCCTTTATTGTTCACACCAATGATCATTCCTTCATAAAGAATCGTGCCGGGCTGAACAAAGATCTCTCCGCGTTCCTGAAGACCCCAAAGCGAATAGGCGACCGCTTTCCCGTCAAATTGGGAAACTAGCACACCGGATTGGCGTTCGGGCATCTCGCCTTTGAATGACTGATATTCGAAAAAATTCTGATACATCATACCCGTCCCACGCGTCATGACCATGAATTCATTACGAAAGCCGAGAAGCGCACGCGACGCAACCAAAAATTCCATACGCACCGTCCCGCCCACAGCGCTCATATTCATGTGTTTCATCTCAGCACGACGCTTGCCCAAAGCTTCGATAACAGAACCCTGAAAGCCGGGATCCACTTCGATGGTAACTTCTTCGACGGGCTCATAAAGCTCCCCGTCGATCGTTTTGACGATGACCTTGGGCGGAGAAACTTCCAGTTCATACCCTTCACGGCGCATCGTCTCGATCAGGATCGCAAGATGCAATTCCCCCCGGCCGGAGACTTTGAAACGTTCCCCGCCTTCCACCTCTTCTACCTTGACCCCGACATTCATCATGGCTTCATGCGCAAGCCTCTCGCGGATATGGCGGGAAGTGAGAAACCGGCCACCGTCTTTTCCGGCAAGCGGGCTTGTGTTATGAGAAAAATTCATAGAGATCGTAGGTTCGTCGATTTTCAGGGTTGGCAGCGCCTCAGGCTTGTCCGGAGACGCCAAGGTCTCCCCCACCTTGATATCATCGATCCCGCTGATCGAAATAATGTCCCCAGCCATCGCATCCTGGGCCTCGACCCGTTTGAGCCCCTGATACTTCAGGATCTTGGTCACTTTCCCTCGGATCACTTCACCGCTGTGCTTCACCACGACCATGGAATCGCCATAACGGATCTGCCCGTGGGCAATACGTCCGATCGCAATGCGTCCAACATAATTATCATAATCCAGCATGGTCACGAGCATCTGAAACGGCTGCTCAGGATCAGCGATCGGCGGCAGGACGCGATGCAAAATGGTTTCAAGAAGCGGCGTCATATCCTTCCGCTCATCTTCGAGTGAAAGTGCGGCCCAACCTTCCCGGCCCGAGGCATATACCACGGGAAAATCCAGCTGCTCATCCGTAGCATTCAATTCGCAAAAAAGGTCGAACGTCATGTCCATCACTTCATGCGGCCGGCAATTCGGCCGGTCCACTTTATTGACCACCAAAATGGGCTTCAAATGCAACGCGAGGGATTTTTTCAGCACGAACTTCGTCTGCGGCATCGGCCCGTCGTAGGCGTCGACCAACAGCAGCACGCCGTCGACCATTTTAAGAATACGTTCCACTTCACTTCCAAAATCCGCATGGCCCGGAGTATCAACGATATTGAACTGTACGTCCTTGTAGCGGAACGAGGCATTTTTTGAAAAGATGGTAATCCCGCGCTCACGCTCGAGGTCATTGGAATCCATGATGGTCGATTCGCCGGCTTCGAACTTATAGGCGCCACTTTGTTTCAAAAGAGCATCCACCAGCGTGGTCTTTCCGTGGTCGACGTGGGCAACAATAGCAACATTCCGGACATCTTTACGTCTCTTTTGGGTCGGCATAAATCCTTTATAAAATGTTTCCGCGCTTATTCGCCTAGGGGCTAGTTCGCAGTTATTAAAAGTTAAAAAAGCTAGGGCAAGAATCCTGGCTTTTCCTAAAGATTAAAGATAACCAGGACTTCAAGTTTCTTATATTTTTTTGGATAGGGAATGATCCGCGACGGCCTTGGCTCTTCCAGCATGGGAGACAGAGAAGAAGAACTGGGACTCTAAAAAACCAAGGCCCGGCTTTGAGACCGGGCCCTGGACTTTACGGACTTTTACGCCTTGACGACGTTGACTGCCTGATCGCCCTTAGGACCCTGGGTGATCTCGAACTCCACAGCCTGACCTTCTTCCAACGACTTGTAACCTTCGCCCTGGATCGCAGTGTGATGGACAAACACATCGGCGCCATTCTCAGGCGTGATGAATCCATAACCTTTTTGATTGTTGAACCACTTTACTTTACCTTTTGCCATTACCGTGAATCTCCTTCGTTATGTTGCGCGTCCCCCGAGACAAAGAGCCCCAGAGGAGGACATCATTTTTGGTGGCATACTATACGTTAAATCCCACGATCTTGCATCTTATTTCTGAGAAGTTTTTTACTCCACTTTTAAGAACCGATGAAGCGCCGCGTGCATCGCCTCACGAATGGCTTTCTCCAATGCCTCAGGCTCATCGGTCCCGATATAGCATTTCTCACCTTTCCTCATTTTAAGCTCCACGGAATGAAATCCGGACACATTCAAAAGCCATCCTTTTCCAGGCCAACCATGGATTCCCCAGGCACAACACCGGAATTTCGCCACCTGACAGGTCTCAATATCCCCCAAAGCAAATCGCATACTGATGAACCCCGGGCCGAACCAAAGCCTGACACACTCCCCGTCCACGGAAACGGTCAACGTCGAAAACAAGATGCCCACAACACCTGCGATAAAAAGGAGGACCATCACTTTAAGCAATATAGCGATCAGAACGGTCACGAGCATTGCAAGAATGATGACGTATCCAATCTGAGTGTGTTTGTACGGCATGATCTACCCTCCTATAAAAAATGCTACCCAAGAGAAATTAAAACTTTCCCCAATGAAGGACTTCGTCGAGAGGACGTCGCTTCCGCTGTTTTACTTCGCGAGTCGCCCAGCCCACCGAGATCAGACTGATAAGCTTCAGATGCCCGGGCGCTCCCAGGAGCTTCGAAACCTCTTCACAATATTCTTTTTTGTCGCCGGCGATCCAGCAGGTGCCAATCCCAAGGTCGGTCGCTGCAAGAAGAATATTCTCGGTCGCCGCAGAACCGTCTTCGAGATAGTATTTGGTGTCCTGGCAAAAAACCACAATGCAGGCGGTCGCTTGCTTGAGAAAAACACCGGTACTAATGATCCCCGCAAGCTTATCGAGTATGGCGCGCTCCGTGATCACCACGAATTCCCATGGCTCCACAGCCCGGGCACTTGGCGCACGCCGTCCCGCATCGACGAGTTTTTCCAGCATGTCTTTGGGAACCGGCTGGTTCATGTAATCGCGAACGCTGGCACGCTTCGCGAGGGCATCCAAGGTTTCCATACCTCACCCCATTTTGACAAGTGCGGCCATCTTCTTACCAAGTTCATAGCAAGCGGCGAGCTGTCCTTCATCCGGAGCATAAACCACAGAAAGCAAGGGCTGGACGATCTCCACCCCTGCCGCCGCCAGTGTATTCTGGAGCGATTGGATCGCGACCCCCGACCATCCGTAGGAGCCGAAAGCGCAGCCGATGCGGTTTTTCGGATGCAGACCTTTGAGAAATTCCATAAAGGAGACCATGTTCGGGAGAATCCCGCTGTCATGGTTTGAGGAACCGACGATGAAAGCCTTGGCATCGAGCATGTCATGGATCACATCCGTGCGGTCCGATTGAGCCATATCATAAAGTTCGAACTTCACCCCCGCGTCATTGATCCCGTCCACGATCTTTTGCGCCATCTTTGCGGTCGAGCCCCACATGGTTTCATAGACCACGACGATCTTGGGCTTGGTTTCATTCATAGCCCAACGTTTATAGGCCTCAATCACTTTGCCAGGGTTCTTCCGCCAGCTAAGACCATGTGAAGTCGCGATTATCTTGATCGGAATCGCCATTTTTTCGATCTCCGCGAGCCGCTGACCGATCAAATGGCTGAACGGCCAAAGAATCCCGGCATAATATTTCCCCACTTCTTCCATGAGCGTCTCCTCGGGGACCTCATCATCAAAACGCTCGCTTGTGGCATAATGCTGGCCAAAGGCGTCGTTGGAGAAAAGGATCTGGTCCTCGACGAGGTAGCTCATCATGCTGTCCGGCCAATGGATCATCGGGATCTCGATGAAACTAAGGGTCCTCTTACCAAGACTTAGCCGATCACCGGTTTTGACGGGATGAAAATTAAATTTCTGGTGATAGTGCCGCTCAAGCCCCTGCCCGGCGCGCGCACTCCCGTAGACCTTGGCATTCGGACAGAGTTTCACAAGCGTGGGCAAAGCCCCGGAGTGATCGGGCTCGATATGATTGGCGATAATCGTATCGATCTTCTCGGGCGGGATGACGCTCCGGATCCTCTGGAGCATCTCTTCGGCAAAGGGGCCATACACCGCATCGATCAGCGTGATCTTTTCGTCGATGATCAGATAGGCGTTATAGGTCGTGCCGCGTTTCGTGGTAAAAGTCTGCCCATGAAAATGATGAGCATTCCAATCAATCGCCCCAACCCACCAGATATTCTCCGCAATAGGGATTGCCTTCATCTGTAAACCTCTCCTATTTTCTTTGGCCCAGGATCCCGTCAAGGATCAGGA
Organism: Candidatus Omnitrophota bacterium; assembly: GCA_903856085.1. Classification (GTDB taxonomy): domain Bacteria; phylum Omnitrophota; class Omnitrophia; order Omnitrophales; family Aquincolibacteriaceae; genus Aquincolibacterium; species Aquincolibacterium lacustre. Next base: position 15,914 of record CAIOAT010000010.1, read on the forward strand.
GCGAATTCCCGGTCTTACCGCCGATCGCGAGCTTCTGAAGGATGTCCGTGATCTGAGCTTCTTCCTCAACCTGCTCGTTCAAGAACCAAAGAAGAAAAGAATCCGTCGAATAATCATCCTCTTTTTTGGCCGCATCCGTAAGGTCCAGGATCCTCTTGGTGACCTTCTTCTCATGTTTCATGGATTCTTCGAAAAGCGATGCCGCGGATGCAAACTCGACTTTTCCAGCTTCGATCCCCTTCAGTTCGACGTCCCCGCCCTGCTTCTGAATATATTCGAAAAACTTTCCGGCATGTTCCAACTCTTCTTTGACCTGGATCCTAAACCAGCCTGCAATGCCGTTCAGACCGAGAGAGGAAGCGTAGGCGACCATCCCGAGATAGACATAAGCGGAATGCATTTCGAAATTCAGCTGATCGTTCAAAAGCGCGGTCATTTTCTTGCTGATCATTTTAGGATCTCCCTTTTTTGTTGTTTGAGATTCGAACTGCATTATCCATCACGGCGCCCGTATGAGCGCTTAAAACGTGACGGGCATACCGCCCCAGCCATCCACCGGTCACTTTCGGCACGAAGGGCTTGAGCTTTGAAAGACGTTTTTTGATCTCCTGGGCAGAAAGCTCGATAGCGATCGTTCTTTTCCCGGCATCGATCTTGATGATATCACCATTTTTAATGATTGCGATCGGCCCGCCCGCAGCAGCTTCCGGAGAAACATGTCCGATGCAAAGCCCTCGCGTCCCGCCTGAGAAACGACCGTCCGTGACGAGCGCCGCTTTGATACCCCGGCCTTTCAAGGCTGAAGTCGGCGACAACATTTCTTGCATCCCCGGCCCGCCTTTCGGACCCTCATAGCGGATCACCACCACATCGCCATCTACAACCTTCCCCTTCAGGATCGCTTCCAGCGCACTCTCCTGCGAATCATAGCACTTCGCGCGCCCCGTGAATTGCATCATCTCCTTATCCACTCCCGCCGTTTTCACCACCGAACCTTCCGGCGCGATATTCCCGTAAAGAACCGCAAGCCCGCCTTCTTTTGAAAAAGCTTTTTCACCTGAACGAATCACATCGCCATCTGGATCAGGTGCTTTCTCCACGACGTTACGCAAACTCCCCACACAAGTCGTAAGATCCAAATTAAGCGGCGCACGACGGTCCTGAAAAACAGACTTCAGGATCGCTGCAATGCCTCCTTTGCGATGCACATCCTCGATATGAATATCCGGCCGCGAAGGAGAAACCTTACAGACCGTGGGCGTCACCTTGGCAAGCTGATTGAGCCGTTTGATCGGGTAAGGAATGCCGGCCTCAGTCGCTAACGCCAACGTATGCAGGATCGTATTCGTGGAGCCTCCCATGGCCATATCCAGGATGAAAGCATTGTCGATCGAGGCCTTGGTCACGATATCAAGAGGACGAACATTGTTGAGAAGCGCGTTTTCTAAAGTGTCCGCCGCCTGTTCGACCAGCTTGATGCGCTCCGGATTGATCGCCCAGGAAGTTTTTTCTTCATTAGTCCAAACGGCGGCAGGGATTGTTCCGTTGCCTGGCTGAGCCAAGCCGATCGCTTCCGCAAGGCAATTCATGGAATTGGCGGTAAACATGCCCGCACAGCTGCCGCAGGTACGACACGCTGTATTGGCAAGACTCTCGAGCTGAGTCGGGGACATTTTACCCGCCGCTTCGCTCCCCACGCCCTCAAAAATTGTAATGAGATCGGTCTTTTTCTGGCCCGCGAGCATCGGCCCGCCGCTCACATAGACAGACGGGATATTCAGGCGCACCATGGCGTTCAGCATCCCCGGCACGATCTTGTCGCAATTGCCGATCCCAATCCATCCATCGCAAGGATGCGCGCCGATGATGCTCTCGATCTGGTCCGTGATCAGCTCCCGGGAGGGCAGCGAATACTTCATCCCGAAGTGGCCCATCGCAATGCCGTCGCAGATCGCCGCGCCGACATTCGCGTACCAAACGTTATAGCCTTTCGCCTTAAGCACCGCGACGAGTTTCTCACCCAGGACATTCAAATGAACATGGCCCGGGATATGGGTCGTGTAGGAATTGATGACGGTCACGAATTTCTTCTGTCGGTCGGCCACCTTGCCCAAAACTCCCGCGGCCACCATCAGTCCCGCGGCCGGCAGCATGTGCATGCCCTCACCCACAACGCGGCTTCCGTGTTTTTGAATGGCTTCGATCCCGGAATTCACAGCTTTTCGCATTTTTTTCCCTTTCATTTCATCCCTTACGCTTTTTTCGCGGCCGCGCCGGCATATTCGAGCATGGCATCCACCGCAGCTTTCGCACGCAAACGAACGGACGCTTCGATTTTAACGACATGCTGCATCTTCTCAAGCGAATCTTTCACATCTTTGAGCGTCGTCATCTTCATCATCGGACAGATCAGATAATCCGAAGCTACATGAAACACCTTTTCTGGATTCTCCTTCTGCAACCGGTGAAGCAACCCAACTTCGGTTCCGACAATAAAAGAAGTACCGGCCGGTTGCATTTTGACGTAGCGGAGCATCCCCGACGTGCTCCCCACAAAATCCGCGAGCTCCAGAGTCTCGGGCTTGCACTCCGGATGCATGATCACTTGGGCCTCCGGCCATTTCTTTCTCGCCTTCGCTACGGCAAAGGTCGATAAAAGGGCGTGCGTCGGACAACACCCATCCCACAGAATAATTTCGCGTTGGGCCATCTTCGCCGCGTAATGCCCTAGATTATAATCCGGGACAAAAAGGATCGGCCGGTTTCGGTCAATGGATTTGACAATCTCCACCGCGTTCGCGGAGGTGCAACAAATATCGGTCTCGGCTTTGACCTCTGCGGAACTGTTTACGTAGGTCACCACCACAGCGTTTGGATTTTTCGCTTTCATCTCGCGAAGCCGCTCCGCGGTCGCATAATCCGCAAGCGTACAGCCGGCTTCCAGAACAGGCAAAAGTACGGTTTTATCCGGAGAAAGGATCGCCGCGGTCTCCCCCATGAACTGAACGCCGCAGAAGACGATCACTTTGGCGGGAGTTTTGGCCGCAATCCGGCTCAGCTCGAGCGAATCACCGGTAAAATCGGCAAGGTCCTGGATTTCCGGCGGCTGGTAATTATGCGCCAGAATCACGGCCTGACGCTCTTGTTTAAGAAGGGCGATCTGCCGGAGAAGCTCCTGCGTTGTCACGTCATTTGGAAGATTTTTCATATAAAATATGGCTCCGAAGAGGACCCAGTCTACTTTCTTTTAGGTTCCCTTGCAATCCTGACTAATATTTCGAAACCCCTCAACCAATCTCTTTCCCACGCCGCCGGTCGGTCGACTCCTGGCAAAAAGGACGGCTCTTTTCCCGTTTGGCCTCATACACGCTTCGAACTTTAATCTTGTCGCCACAGATTTTACGGAATATCTCCGTCACGCCCGCAAGTTCCTCAGGTGAAAGAGGCCTCACCGCGCATGCCCTAAGCGGTGTGTTAAGTTCGATCTCATCCGGACCGATCTGAAGGGCAATTTTAGCGATAGCCTCAGCACAAGCCTTGTTGCTTGCCACAAACATGACCTGCAGGGTCAAATATCCCTTGTAGATCTTCCGGAACGCCGCAATCCCGTTCACGATCCCCTCGAGTTGGACCTCCGGCGTGGGACGATTAACATGACGCAGGGATTCAGACGACGAGGCGTCAAGCTTTACCTCCACAAGGTCCGCAAGAAGCAAGTCCTCCTGGACATCCGCACGTTCGATCAAGGAGGCATTCGTGATCACGGCCACTTTTTCTTTCCGGAATATTTTAACAGCTCGGATCATTTCCCCGAGGTTCTTTGCGAGCGTCGGCTCCCCATTGCCCGCGAATGTGATGCAATCCACTTCGACCTCGGGAAGGGAGCGGAGTTCGTCGACCAGATCCTCCGTTGAAACAAACAGCTCGCGTTCGCTCGGAAAAAATTCAGTCGGTCCGACCTGGCAATACACGCAGTCGAATGTGCAGGTCTTTTGCGCCGAAGAGACCGGATCAATCCCCAAAGACTTCCCGAGCCTCCAGGAGGAAACCGGGCCGTAGATGTAATGATATTTAGGTTGTTCCATATAACACTCTCCTCTAGAGGACTCCCACTAATGCCTATGCGCCAAAAGAGCCGAAAGGTTAAATCTCGAACCTGGTTCGAAGATCCATACAAGGTTTCTCAACGCACTTGTACAAAATGATAGCCCCAACCATCGTAAAAACCCAATGCAAAAAAAACCGAACAAACATCATCGATGTCCCTGTGAAAGCATACAGCCCCAACAGTTTGAACAAAAAAACACGGATAACGGTATTATTCAAAAGATACATCGAATAGGAAACCAAGCTTATGCGAGTCAATCCTTCATAGAGCCGACCAGTCCCGGTTTTCAATTCAGACAACAACGGCAACAACAGCAAGACTCCGATGGCCACAACAGTGAACGAAAATACGCAGGTATAAAGTCCGAATCCAAACAGATGCGTTGTTTCCCCGATCTTTTGGAACAACAAGATCGCTATCCCAGCAAGAAAGAGAAGGATCTTATTTTCACCCCACGCTTTATGATAACGCGAAACATAGGCCCCCAACACTCCGATCATTAAACCGTCCATTCTCGTAACCACCTGTTGACTAAAAAGCAGAAGCCAAGTTCGATAGTCAGGAACAAGAACATGAGAGTATCGGACATATCTAAACGCAACAGTGAAAAGGATAATCAAGGATGCCGTCACCACAATAGTTCGATCACAAGAAAAACGAAAAATCTTCACAAGTAAAAAAATAGCCGCCGGAACAAGCAAATAGAACCATTCCTCAACACTCAAGCTCCAGGCTTCTACAAAAAAACTGGATCGAGGCGTACAAAAATTTTGAAAAAAGAAAAAAAACCTACTAGCCACCGAGAGATGGAAATCCGGCCGTAAAAGAAGCGAGAGCACGACAAGCAATACCAGTACCACAAAATAAGCAGGCAAGGTCCTAAGCCATCTTCTCATCCAAAAGCTCAGAAGCGTTTTGAATGCAACATTCTCTTTTTGAATTATCTTTATCAGGATTCCCCCGATCAAGAAACCGCTCAGCACAAAAAACATAGCAACCCCATCGAAAACAAATATGTCTTCGAGATGACGGCTCCAGCCATGCAGGAGATACATGCTATGCTCCAACACGACAAACAAAATGGCCACCGCCCTTAAAATATCGAGCCCATAGATTCTATTTCCCGTAATATCAACGCTAAGAAATTTTATACAATCCTCCCCTCTCGAACGCACTAACACCCCCCCCCAAAAAAAAATTTTCCAGGTCTGGTTCCAGTAACAGTCACTTTGGGTGTATAGAGAAAAACCCCCGCAGCATTTTCCCGAGGGGGTTTTTCAAATCGCTATCATTTAATCACGAAATCTCTTGTTTATCAAACCATTCCCCACCCTTTGTCAGAACCAGGCTTTAAAAAACGACTCTTTCTTCTACAACCTGATTCTGAATGAGTCGAATGCGTTTAGCTCTTCGCCGCCCCCAAGATCACAGCAAGATCTTCTTTCGCTGTGGTGACAGGCTTGATATTAAACTTTGAGACGAGCACGCTGAGCACATTGGAACTTACAAAAGCCGGAAGCGAGGGACCAATCCGGATATTCTGGATCCCAAGCGCCAAAAGCGTCAACAGGATACAGACCGCCTTTTGTTCGTACCAGGAAAGGATCATCGAAAGCGGCAGATCGTTTACGCCGCAGCCGAAGGCCTTCGCAAGAGCAACAGCCACCTGAATCGCGGAGTAAGCGTCATTACACTGCCCCATATCGAGAAGCCTTGGAATACCGCCGATATCCCCGAACTCGAGCTTGTTGAACCTGAATTTGCCGCAAGCAAGCGTCAGGATCACTGTATCCTTGGGCGCTTCCGTGGCAAAATCCGTATAGTAATTCCTTCCGGGCTTAGCACCATCACATCCACCCACTAAGAAGAAATGTTTGATCTGCCCTGCCTTGACCGCAGCGATGACCTTATCGGCAACCCCCAGCACCGCATTGTGCCCAAACCCGACCACGATATTCTTCGCCGGGATGTCCTGAGGAAAACCACCCGCCTCGATCGCCTTTTTGATCACCACAGAAAAATCTTTTCGCCCGTTTACCGGATGAATGTGTTGTAACCCCGGCCATGCCACAAGGCCCGTCGTAAAGATCCGGCTCTTGTAACTTTCGCGCGGCTGTTGGATGCAATTCGTGGTCATGAGGATCGCGCCGGGGAAAGCATCGAATTCCTTGGCTTGATCCTGCCACGCACCGCCGTAATTCGCGACAAGGTGCTTGTATTTTTTGAGCCCCGGATACCCATGCGCGGGCAACATCTCGCCATGCGTATAAATCTGGACACCTTTTCCTTCGGTCTGTTGAAGGAGTTGTTCTAAGTCCAGAAGATCATGACCCGACACAAGGATCGCAGGCCCTTTTTTCACTCCGAGCGAAACTCCCGTCGGCACCGGATGTCCAAAATGATCCGTGTGAGCCTTATCCAAAAGCTCAAGACATTTGAGATTGATCATCCCGAACTGCATGTTCAACCCCACGAGATCATCAACCGTCAGGGTACCGTCGGTAAGCGCACGCAAACCTTTGTGAAAGAACGCGGTCACCTCCTCGTCCTCCCGGCCCAACACATGAGCATGGTCCGCATAAGCCGCCATCCCCTTAAGCCCATAGAGAAGAAGCTCGCGAAGGCTCCGGATATCCTCATTCAATGTTTTGTCAGATAGAACACCGACTTTACTTCCCTGTTCCACAAGACCCGCCAAGTTGACCGCAGGGGTCCAGTAAGCCGCAGACGGGAGTTCGCCGTTAAAATCGCGCCCATTTTTTTTCTTATAGGCCTCCAGAAAAAGCTTTTTGATCTTTTCCTTGATCTGGAAACCCCGCAGCAACGCCTCCTGGATCCTTTCAGGGTCAAAGTCAACATTTGTGACGGTGACAAAAAGCGCTTCGACCAAAAACAGGTCGGTATCTTTATCCTTCACGCCGATCTCGCGGGCCATTTGCCCATAGATTGCGATTCCTTTTGCAGCGTGGACCAAAAGGTCCTGGAGCGTCGCGACTTCCGGCGTCTTGCCGCACACTCCCATTGTGTCGCAACCTTTTCCCTTGGATGTCTGTTCGCACTGATAGCAAAACATACTCATTTGATTTTTCTCCTTTTCGTTACCTGGGTTGTTTCTGTTTTTAAAATAACTGAGCCGCGTTCATCGTTCACTCGTTTGAATTGATTCCTTCGTGCCCTCCGCTCCTTGGTATCCGTTCCCATCACAGGAGTTGGCTGAAGCCGTACTTGCCCGTGCAAAACACATCCCTTCTGAGTGGGATGACAAAGCTTCCGCAATCTCCCGCATTGCTCTCTTTCTAGATGCGGACATCCCCAATTCATAAAAACTGCTTCCTCTCACCGGATCAAAAACCTCCGCATGCCCCTGCATGATGGCCGCAAGCAGAGGATTCCCCGCTTGCGAGACCCGTAAACCGCACTTGGAACCTTCCGCCAAGCTCCTGCGCTTTTTTGAGATAATAATCGAGCGGTCTCTCCCCAGAACTTCTGGTTTCTTCTGCCCTGAACGCCTTGAGCAACTGAGCCTGTTCTTTGTCGCTCAGGTTTTCGTTCGCCATCGCGAACAGACAATGATCTTCTTTTTGAATATGCTCACGGAGCAACGAAACGTACGCCCGCGCAGCTCTTGCAAAATCCTTCAGAGCCGCACCATCGCCCTTCTCATACATTGCCACAGCTTTTTTCATTGTGCCGACGAGATCCCTTCCCATCTCATGTTCAGCCAGCATCACGCCCGTCGGACCGCCGTCACGAGGCATCCCGTGGGCTTCCAGACAGATAAATAGATGCTGCTCCTCCTTGGCATGATGAAAACGATCCGCAAACATGCCGAAGAAATCAATCATGTCACGCGCTGCATCACAATCAAGCTTTTGACTTTCCTCATTCAAATCTGTCATCTTCTCAAGACAAGAGAGTACTTGTTCGATAACCCGGTGCTCGCCTTCCAATATTTCCGTGGGCTTCATAACTTCGATCCTTTCCCTGTTTTTTCTTTTTCCCGCCGAGAAGCTTCGGCATCTTTTTCTTTGCAAGCTTTGGCTTGTTCTTGATCGCGATCCTTAAGCCCGCGATAGCCCGAGGCGCGACACTTACGGCGCGGATCCCTGCCGTGAGCAATTTCCTCGCATACACAGGATTGGAAGCCAGCTCCCCGCAAACCGAAAGCGGTTTGCGATGTTTCTTGGCCGCGTGCGCAACATGGTGAATAAGGTGCCAGAAAATTTTCCGGTCCGGATGATGGTCATACGCGACGAATTCATTGTCACGATCCACGGCAAACAGGTATTGGATCAGATCGTTCGTGCCGATGCTGCCGAAATCCGCTTCCTTCAGGATCTCCTCCGCATCCAGGCAGGCCGAAGGAACTTCAAACATCAATCCATGCTTGATCTCGCCATGGGGGATATCTTCGGTCGCTTCCTCAAAAGTTTTTTTCAGTTTCCGGAACTGCTCAATATCGATCACCATGGGATACATGACATGAACACGTCCGTTCCTGGAAGCGCGGGCCAAGGCTCTGGCCTGATTTCTGAAAAGCTCGGGATGTCCCAAGAGGAAACGACTCCCCCGGAAGCCCAACGCAGGATTTTGTTCCTTCTGAAGCTTCAGAAAATCCGCCGTTTTGTCACCGCCCAGATCGAGCATCCTGAAATACACGGGCTTATCCTTCATGGCTTTTAGGACTTCGAGATAAAGGCCGTATTGCTCCATTTCGCAGAGGATCTTCCCTGCGGCAAAGAATTCAAACTCCGTCCGGTAAAGTCCGATCCCTTCCGCCTTATAATCAACGGCTTCCTTCACTTTTTTTGCGAGACTCAAGTTGGCGAGCACCTTAAGTCCGGCGACCGGCTCCACCACAGGCATTTCCTCGATACCTTCCCGTTGCAGGTCCGGATATTCCTCGAGCGTCTTTTTACTTGGCCAGATCACGACCTCGCCGGTGTCACCATTGATAAGCACTTCGGTCCCGCAGAAGATCATGTCATGGATCCCCGGGATACCGCTCACAGCAGGAATCCTCAGCGCGCGGGCCAGGATCGCCGCGTGAGAAGCCACACCTCCCCGGTCAGTCACGAACCCGCGAATGAAATCCGTATTGAGCTCCATGGTCAGACTCGGCGTCAACTCCTGAGCGATCACGATACGATTCTTCCCCTTTTGGCAGAAAAAATCATTCGCGCACTGAAAGGACGGATTCATCCCGGCCAGAACATCCAGCAAACGGCGTTTCACTTCACTGATATCTGAAGCACGCTCCCGGATATAGGCATTATCCATCTCGGCAAGTTGTCCCTCAAAAAAGTCGAGCGAGCTGATCACTGCTTTTTCTGCATTAAAGTTTTTGCTGCGAATGTGATCCGTAACCCGCTGGATCAGCACAGGATCTTCGAGAATCATTTTCTGAGCGGTGAAGATCTCGGCCTCCGCAACCCCGACGCGTTCTTTCACCTCTTTAACAAGCAGCGCCAGCTTTTCCCGGACCAACAAAAGCGCTTTCCTGAAACGGTCGCCTTCACTCCGGACCTCTTTATCCGTCACATTCGCAACGGGAAGACTCACATGGCGTCTTTCATTAAAAAGACACACCCGCGCCACCGCAATCCCGGGACTGAGCGGCAAACCTTTAAACCGCGTTTCAGTGGCTGCTTCGACAATGGCCATGGCATTTTCCTTTCTCACGCGAACGTGTAATGTTCCCGTTATTCACCAAAGAAGCTATCGTGATCCGCCGCAACCGATCCAACACGTCAGTCTCGATTTGATCGATCTCTTTTTTCAGCACGCAAGTGCTCCGATTCGGGCATAGCTTCTTCTTGAACACGCATTCGTTCAATTGGATCGTGTTTTGAAAGATCCGTATCAGATCTGTAAGCAAAACCTTTTCCGCCGGAAAAGCCAAGGAAAAACCGCCCCCCTGCCCCTTGGTAGACTTCAAAAGACCTTCGCCGCTTAGGGTCTGAAGGATCTTCCTTAAAAAAGGCCTCGGGATCTTAAGCGCCGCTACCATTTCCGCAGCAGAAACAGACCCTTTCTCTTGTTTTGCAATATAACAAAGGGCACGCATCGCATAGTCGGTGTTCCGTGTAATGAGCTTCATGTTTGAATGATACCATTTATGTATCATTTGTCAAGAAAAAGAAAGGAACGACCTGACGGGGTCGCCCCCTTTCCGCAACGCAATTTACTTTTTGCTTACCTTGCCGCCTTTCAAGACCGCCCGGGCCTCATCGCGATGAGATTCTATGAGGTACGGGATCCCGGCAACTTCGGAACATTCACCGGTCAAAGACATCAACTCCTTGCAACTAATCGAGGGAACATCAAAACATCGCGCCCCGGTCTTGAGAGTGATACGCTTGAAGCAAAATATTCGGCTCTCTCGGGCGGGCTATTTTCGACGGTTCTTGGCCATGCGATCATAGGCAAAGAGGGCGCGCTTCCTGGCGGCATCATGATCCACCACCGGCTCGGGATAATCCTCGCCTAACTGAACACCGGCTTTCGTAAGAATCTCCGGAGGCGCAAGCCAAGGATTGTGGATGAATCGCACGGGAACTTTGGAAAGTTCAGGTATCCAGCGACGGACATAATCACCCTGAGAATCGAACTTCTCCCCTTGGAGCGTCGGATTAAAGATCCGGAAATACGGCGCCGCGTCTGCCCCGCAACCCGCGACCCATTGCCAACCAAATGTATTATTCGCAAGGTCTGCATCCGCGAGCGTGTCCATGAACCATGCCGCACCGGCCTGCCACGGCTGGAGCAAGTCCTTCACCAAAAAAGAGGCCACGATCATCCGCACGCGGTTATGCATCCAACCCGTCGCCCAAAGCTCGCGCATTCCGGCATCCACGATTGGATAACCTGTTTTTCCTTTTTGCCACGCACCCAGCAGACGCGCGTCTTTCCTCCACGAGAACTTTGAAAATTCCTTCCGAAGCGGCGCTGTGGCCGTCTCAGGAAAATGATAAAGAAGGTAATGCGCAAACTCACGCCACACGATCTGGCGCAAGAATGCCTCGGAAGCACGCATCATCCCAGGACGGCGCTCCGAAGCCATGTTCTTTCGCGTCTCATGCCAAACCTTCCGCGCGCTGATCTCTCCGAAATGAAGATGTGCCGAGAGCTTCGAAGTCCCTTCTACCGACGGCCGATCGCGCTCCCTTGGATAATCATCAATCTTTCCATCCAGAAATTTCCGCAAAGCCACCGAGGCCCCCTGAGCGCCGGGCTTCCAGAGCAGTTCCATTTTTTCAGTCCACTTCGCGCGCACCTTGAGGCCGAGAGTTTCGATCGCTTCTGAATGCGGCCACCGGGAGAGCGCTGGCAGTTTGACCGGAGATTTCGCGGGCGCGCTGGGCCCTTCCAAAGACAGGCAATAATTCCAAAAGGGAGTGAATACCTTGTAGGGCGTTCCTTGTTTATTCAGGATCCGTGCGAGATCAAAAAGCATCGAATCATTCAACACCTCACAAAAGATCCCTGCACGAACTAATTTTTCCCGGATCGCCTCATCGACTTTTCGCTGAGCAGGCTCAAAACTCTTATCCCAAAAGACCGCGCCTGCTTTTGTTTTTCGGGCAAGAGCCATGAGGACCTCTGAGGCATCGCCCTTCCGTACTATGAGACATGATTTTATTGCGAGAAAGTCACGCTGAAGGTTTTTTAGAGAGCGTGCGAGCCACCACCGGCTCATGCTAGCCACCGCCGGATCATCTTCCCAGATAAAGACAGGGATCACAGGACCGCCGCGATCCATCGCAGCCATTAAGACAAGGTTATCCTCCAGACGAAGATTCCTGCGCAACCAGACAAGCGTTGGAGATTTCGGAGACAGGGACCCGGGAAGATTATTTTTCAAGCAGGCGATGGATCTTCATCAGAAGATCCGCGGAATCATAGGGCTTCCGGACACAGTCATCGGCCCCGGCGGTGATGCATCGATGCTCCACGTCGTCCATGCCCGCGGCGGTCGTGGAAATAATGGGGATGTGTTTTGTCGCGGGATCCTTGCGGAGCCTGCGGCACACCTCGAAACCGTCAATGCCAGGCATGATCACATCCACCAGAGCAAGATCGGGCTTTTCCTTAACGGCCAGTTGAAGACCCTTTTCGCCATCCATGGCAGAGATCACCTCATAACCGTTCTTTTCAAGCCTGAGGGAGATCATCACGATCTGATCCGGCTCATCTTCAATGAAAAGAATCCTCTTTTTTTTCTCGCTCATGATTTCAAACCTTTCCCCTCTGATGAAGCGGCAGTGAGAAAATCACCTGGGTCCCTTTGCCGAGTTCGCTCTTGAGCCAGATCTGCCCTCCGTGCATTTCAATGATTCCCTTCGCGATCGAGAGCCCGAGCCCAAATCCCTTTTCCCCAGGCCCAGCCGTCCTTGAAAATTGCTGAAATGTTTCAAACGTCCTGGCGATATTCTCCGGAGCGATCCCGATGCCGGTATCCCGAACCTCGCACTCCACCACATCCTTTAATACGATCAGGAGGATCTCCACAGCCCCGCTCCTCGGAGTGAACTTGATGGCATTATCCACCAAATTGCTCAGAACCTGCGTGATCTTGTCCGCATCCGCGAGGATCTGAATCGCATGTCCCGGTAATTTCAAGTTGAGATCGATACCTTTCTCCACGGCGCGCTTTTTAAACTCGAACGCCACATCTTTTACAAGATCCTCCAAATTCGTCATCTTTTGCAAAAGCCTGATCTTGCCGGTCTCGATACTTGAAATATCTAAAAGACTCGTGATCATGCGTGCCAAACGGTCGATGCTGCGCATCACTGTCCCAAGGATCTCCTTTTGCTCCGAAGTGACCGGGCCTACCATCTCATCCATCAAAAGGCTGATCCCCTCTTTTTCGATTGAAAGCGGCGTTCGAAGCTCATGGGACACCGTTCGCACGATATCATTCCGGAATTCCTCAACCTTCTTCTGCTCCGTCACATCCACCGAAACGCCCAAAATACATTTTTCTTTCATCCCCGCCATTTTGAACGGGATCTTGATCGTCTGAAGAATGTGCTTCTGGCCCTGAAGGTCCGTGAAAGGATCCGACGGAATAATCCTGGGTTTGTCGATAGCCAAGATCTCACGGTCAATCTTCAGATAGGCTTGCGCCTCTTCGCGAACTGCATGCACGTCCTGCCTCCGAACCCCGATGAGTTCTTTGGGTTCCTTACCGTACGCCTGGGCCACCGCACGATTCACCAACAAGAACCGTCCTGTTTTATCCTTGGCGAATACCATATGCGGCACTGTATCAATAATCTGCAATAGCTGGTATCTGCTTTCACGGAGTCTTTCATCAGCCCGTTTGCTCTCGGTAATGTCACGAAAACTCCATACTCGCCCCACCGGACAACCATCGATCCGTTGAGGATGCGAATAGCGCTCAAAAATCCGACCATCTTTAAACTCCAGCGTATCAAAGCTTTCCTTTTGGGGATGACCATAGAGTTCCTGCACTTTCGCCAGAAACCCTTCCGGATCCTTCAACTGAGAAAGCACGCACCTCAGAAGCTTTTTATCATCGCGTGAAGCAAGCATTCTCGGGGACAATTTCCACAATTTCAAAAACTGCTGATTAAAATCCGCTATTTTTCCTGTTTGGTCCACCACCAACATACCGTCTGCCGTCGACTCCAAAGTAGCGCGTTGGAGAGAAAGCAAACGTTTGAGTTCCTCTTCTGCCCGCTTACCAGAGGTAATATCTTCGTAGGTTCCAAGAACACCCACCACTTTTCCCGTTACGTCCCGAAGCGGGATTTTACTTGTCTTTAGCCACGCCTGGGTACCATCCTGTTTGATCTGAGGTTCTTCAAAATTGATCCTCGCCCGTCCCGTTCTCATCACTGCCTGGTCATCTGCACGATATTTTTTTGCGTTCGCAGCCGAGGCCGTTTCATAATCAGTCTTTCCGACAAGTTCCTGTGGATCGTCGTAGCCGCAATCGACGGCCAGGGGTTTATTGCCGCCGACATAGACTGAGTTCCGATTTTTCCAGAAGATCCGTTGAGGAACAGTGTCCAGAATCGTCTGAAGCATCTGCTTAGAACTGAACAATTCCTCGGCAATACGGCTACGCTCCGTAATATCATCGAACATCACAAACACCTTATCCGAAACAATAACGCCAAAGATGAATACCGTCTTAACCCTACCGTCCTTGCAAGTCACCTGAAACTCTCCGCCTTTGATCTCGCATTTCTTGTCAATGGCCCTCTGAACATCTTCCGACCATTGCACTATCACTTTCTTCCGGTAGCTCACGTCTGGATAAGCCCGACGCCACCAACGTTCCATCGTGGAGATCTCTTTATAAGGATAACCAAACGTCTCCACCGCCTTCTCATTAATGTATTCGATCACCCCACCCAGAGTGACAATAGCCATCGACATCGGCGAACTATCAAGAATCATCCGAAGCTGCTTTTCGCTCTGATGCAGCGCCTCTTCTGCCTTTTGGCGCTCGGTGATGTCCCAAATAACGCCATTCACCCGCAAGGGATGCCCCTCAGGATCACAAACCAACTGACCGCGCACTGCAACGGAATGGATACTTTTATCAGACCAGACCACGCGAAACTCAGGCTCGTAGGGAACCTTTTCCTCTAGAGTCCGATGTAATGCCTCTTTAAGGATGGAACGATCGCCAGGATGCACGACCCTGAAGAATTCCTCCGCCGTTCCAGAAAAGGTTTTTGGATTAATCCCCAACAGAGAGCAGACCTGTTTATCAAAATACCGTTTATTGAGGACAATATCAATGTGCCACACGCCCATGCCCGCGCTCCGCAATGCCAGATCGAGCTGTGCCACGCTCTCTTTCAGAGCTTCTGCCGCCTTCCTACGCTCCGTGATATTGCGAATATTGCACTGGATCACGGATTGATTGTCCACAGCGTAGACATTACTGACGAATTCTACGCTGATCTTCCGGCCCTCGATTGTTTCGAGTGGCATATCGTCATAACGGATATATTTTTTTCGCTGCAGTCGTAAAAAATGAGCTCTATTCGGAACAATATCCCTGAAAAATCCGAGCTCCCAGACCTTTTTCCCAAGGAATACCTTGCGCGAATAACCCAACAGCTCGATCAAGTACGGATTCACATCCTCGATCCTCCCCGTCTTCGCGTTGAGAATCAAGATGCCATCTTTCGCCGCCTCAAAAAGACGCCGGTACCGCGTTTCCGAAGCCAAGAGATCATGCTCGTGTTTTTTGCGAAGGGTAATATCCTGCGCAAACCCCGATGTTCCGATGATCTTCCCTTTCAAGTCACGAACCGGAGTCTTGAAGGTTTCGTACCACCTCTTTATCTTTCCATCTTCAATAAGCTCCTCGACCCTAAGTGATTTCCCAAGCCTCATCACCTTCACATCATCGGCCCGGTACTTTCTAGCAAGCGCCTCCGGCCAAACATCAAGATCCGTCTTCCCCACAACATGGTCGGGGGATTTCGCGCCACAGGCATCCGAAAATTTCTGATTCACGGCCAAAAATTTTCCGCTCTCGTCCTTCAGCCATACCATGCCCGGCTGGTTCTCGATGACAGCTTTCCGAAAACTGCTCTCCTGACGCAGGACCTCCTCCGCCCGTCTGCGATCGGTAATATCACGCGCATAGCCAGCAGTCCCGATCACGTTTCCGGCCGCGTCCAGGATAGGCGTTTTGAAAGTTTCGTGCCACCTGGCAACACCTTTCTCGGAGATGAGTTCTTCCACCTCTATATGTTTCCGGCTTTTCATGACCTTTCGGTCATCCCACATAAATTTATCCGCAAGCTTTGGCGGCCAAAAATCGCGATCGGTCTTTCCCAATACTTCCTCGGATTTTTTCCTGCCGGCCATTTTCACGTAATCCTGATTCACAGCCAGAAGCCGACTGTCCTTGTCCTTCAGCCATAACATCCCGGGTTGATTTTCAATGAGCGCAGACATATAGGCTTCACGACGGCTCAACGATTCTTCGGCTTTTTTTCGCTCTGTAATGTCCGAATAGGCCCCTAGGATACCGATAACATTTCCTTCTTCATCGTGCAAAGGAACCTTGGATGTATCAAGCCAGGCCTGTCTCCTCCCGGCCTGAAGCTGCGGCTCAATAATATGATATTCGGCCTTATCATTCTCCATGACTCTGCGGTCGCATTTCCTGAAAAAATCCGCCTCTTCTTTTTTCCAAGAAAAATCGTAATCCGTTTTTCCTACGATGTTTTCAGGAGATCCAACGCCTGCCGCCTTGGCAAAGTTGTCATTGCACCAGATATAAACGGAGTTCCTGTCTTTCCAGAAAACAAAGTCAGGAACGCTGTTAATGACCAGCTCCAAAAACTCTTTCGAAGCTCGCATGCTACTTTCTGCCAGCTTAAGTTCCGTGATATCACGTCCCTCGGCGGTAAGTAATATCACTTTACCTTTTTCGTTTCTGACCGGGTTGAGCGAGAAATCGATCCAAAGCGTAGCACCTTTTTTCCCCAAAACTTCCACGGGATAGCGGATAAACTTCCCCCTCGCGGCCTGGGCCACCGCTTTTCGCAGCTTCTGCTGCGTCTCCCTGGAGATCGTCCACCAACGGCAGTTCCAGAAAAATTTATCTCCAACATCCCTCGGGGTCAACCCACCGAATTTTAATGCCGAATGATTAACCTCGAGCACTTTCCCGTCGGGTTTCAGAAGTGCGATAAACTGGAAGGTGTTGTCAAAAACGGCTCGAAGTCTCTGTGAAGTCTCGCTGCTCTTCTCTTCCGTTTTCTTGCGTTGCGTAATATCGGTAAAAAAAGCCAACTTGGAAAGGGAACCATCGGAATGACGAAAGGGTTTGTTCAAAATATCGAACCATCGCCCATCTTTGGGACTCTGCATCTCAAGGCGAACGGTCTGGCCCTGAAAAACACGGCTATTGGGACACCAAGGGCAAACGCTTTTTCGAGCATGCAGGGCACCATAACAAACTTTCCCCGTTGGATCCCCACCCACCCAGCGTCTGAAAGCCTTATTGGCAAATTCGATCTTATGGTCTTTCGAGCAAAGATAGACCATCCCGTCCAGGGCGTTTAAGACCGCAAGCTCCTTGTTTTCTTTCTCTGCAAGTTCCCGGATCCTTTGTTTCTGACGAAGAACTTCGACTCGAAGTTTTGGATTGGCTTTTCTTAGGGCTTGCGGGGAGACGGCGTCAGAATGGCGGGAAACCTGGCGAGTGCGTTTTGCGTTCTTTTTGTCGCGACGAGGACTCATCTCTTCTCTCCGAATAATGATGTGGTATTATAACCTGACTGTTCCATAAAAGTTTAGAACAAAATAGGAAAGGACCGGCCCGGCGCGCCCTATGCTCAAGCTTCAGGATTTCCTCTCCCAGAACCCGTTCCGCAAAAGCCTCGATATCTCGTGGAAGGAAGGTATTGCAGCCAGCGTCATGCAATCACTCGTCGATGATTATTCTATCCCATTCGCCCTCTTCCTCGGCGCCTCCCCTGTTCAAATTGGGCTTCTTGTAGCCATCCCAAGCTTGGTCAGCTCCTTCATCCAGCTTTGGACCTCCAAAGCCGTGGACCTGCTTGGCAGCAGGCTCCGCTTCCTCGTGAGCAACACGGCAGGACAGGCGTTTTGCCTTCTTCCAATCGTTTTTCTCCCAATCCTGACCGGCACCTGGAGAATCGGCGCATTCATCGTTTTTGTGACCTCATTCCGGATCTTCGGAAGCCTCATCAGTACAGCCTGGGGTAGTTTGACAAGTGACTATCTGTCGGCTGAAGAGCGCGGCCGTTATTTTGGATGGCGATCAGGAGTCGTCGGGATTGCCGGCATCCTCGGAACGGTCCTGGGAGGCGTACTTCTTTTCAGCTATCAAGAAAATCTGCAAGCAGTGGGCTTTATGATCCTGGTCGCGATCGCCGCCTTGGCCCGATTTCTTTCCTCAAGGCTCATGGCGCAGATGCAGGATCTTCCGACCGTAAAAAAACCGGATGACCACTTTTCATTTTTTATGTTCTTGCGACGTTTTCGAGAAAGCAACTTTGTGAAATTCGTATTCTATGTCGCAAGCATTATGTTCGCGACGAATATCGCTGCGCCATTCTTCAGCGTTTATATGCTTCGCGACCTTCACTTCAATTATCTTCTATTCATGATCATTCGATTCGCCTCGGTCGGCGCGGGCCTTGTTTCCTTCCCGATTTGGGGAAGACACGCGGACGCTGTCGGAAATGCAAAGATCCTTAAACTCACAAGTTTTCTCATACCCGCCATCCCTTTGCTCTGGATGATCTCGCCTGTTCCTGCCTACCTGGTTTGCGTGGAGATCTTTTCGGGATTCGTCTGGGGAGGATTCAATCTCTGCGTGCTAAATTTCATCTATGACGCCGTCAGCTCAGGCAAAAGGATCCGCTGCCTGAGCTACTTCTCTTTCATCAACGGGATCGCGCTCTTTCTTGGAGCTTTGATAGGCGGATTTCTCGTCGAACACTCTCTGCCATTTCACGGATCTGCGATCCTGACTGTGTTCTTGATCTCGGGAGCACTTCGGTTCCTGTCTCATTTCATTCTTTCCAGGAAATTCCGGGAAGTGCGTCTGGCAACTCAAAAAATATCAAGCCTGGAACTTTTTTTTAGTGTCACCGGGATCCGGCAGCAGCTCGGAGGAAGAAATAAGTCCTAAACAGCACTTTTAGGGTAAGGGGTCCTCGGCGTGCTATGAATCACGCAACTAAGTACCGCGCGGAATTACTTTGGAAGAACGACAGGGATGTCCCAAATATCTTTGGCATACTCGACAATGGTCCGGTCGCTTGAGAATTTCCCCGACTTCGCCACATTGAGAATGGCCTTTTCGGTCCACTTCTCTTGATCCTGATATTCCTCTGAGATCCGGTCCTGCGCCGCGCAATACGCTTCAAAATCCGCGCAAACCAGATAAGGATCGGAAAACATCAGATTGTTCACGAGCGGGTCAAAGATCCCGGGCTCCATGGGCGAAAAGAAATTGTTCTTCATCATGGACAGGATCTCTTTGAGACGCGGCGACTTCTCGATGAAAAAGTTCGGGTCATAACCGCGGCCTTTCAGCTCCTGAACCTCCTGGGTCTTCAGGCCAAACATGAAGATGTTCTCAGGTCCCACCGCCTCCGCAATCTCGATATTGGCCCCGTCGTGGGTCCCGATCGTGAGTGCGCCGTTCATCATGAACTTCATGCACCCAGTCCCTGAGGCTTCGGTCCCAGCTGTGGAAATCTGCTCGGAAAGGTCGCTAGCCGGAAAGATCTTTTCCGCCAAGGAAACTCGATAATTCTCCAGAAAAACGACCTTCAGCTTGTCCCGGTTCGCCTTGTCATGATTGATGACGTTCGCGGCATTATTGATGAACTTGATGATGAGCTTCGCCATGAAATAACTTGGCGCAGCCTTCCCTGAAAAAATAAACGTTCTCGGCGTGATGGCCGCATTCGGATCCTCCCGCAATTTCAAATACTCTGAGATCGCGTAGAGAATAAAAAGGGTCTGGCGTTTGTATTCGTGCAACCGTTTGACCTGGACATCGAACATGGAACCGATATTGACTAGGATCCCCGTTTGTTGACGAATGATCTCGGCTAAAACCTTTTTATTGTCCTGCTTGACCTGCTGCCATTTTTTCTTCAGCAAGCGGTCTTTAATGAGAGGGGCCAGCTTCTCAAGTTCACAAAGGTTCTTCTCCCACCCGTTCCCGATCGCCTCGGTAAGCAGTTTGGAAAGAGGGCGGTTCGCCTTGATGAGCCAGCGCCGGTGCGAGATCCCGTTCGTTTTGTTGTTGAACTTTTCGGGAAACACGTCAAAAAAATCTTTGAAAAGCTGTTCCCTCAGAAGCGTCGAATGCAATTCAGAAACTCCGTTGACGGAATGGGACCCGATAATCGCCAGATAGGCCATGCGGACCTTTTTTGGATTTCCCTCTTCGATCAAGGACATCCGCCCCAACCGGTCAGGATCGCCGGGATAGTGGGACGCGAGCTGCTTAAGAAACCGGTCATTGATCTCATAGACGATCTGCATATGGCGCGGCAAAAGTTTCTCGAACATCGGCACCGGCCAGCTTTCTAAAGCCTCGGGCATCACGGTGTGGTTGGTATAAGCGAAAGAGCGGACAGTCAGATCCCAAGCGGTGTCCCAATCCACCTGTTCCTCATCCAGGAGAATGCGCATGAATTCCACGATGGCAAGCGCAGGATGAGTGTCATTGAGCTGGATCACGGCCTTATCGGGAAAACTCTTAAAGAGGGCGTTATCTTCCTTGAAACGACGGATGATGTCGGTGATCGAAGCCGCGGTGAAGAAATATTCCTGCTTCAGCCGGAGCTCCCGCCCCATGGAGGTGGCATCATTGGGGTAAAGCACTTTGGAGATATTCTCGGAGAACATCTTCTCGAAAACCGCATGCTCGTAATCGCCGTCATTGAAAAACTTGAAATCAAATTCTTCGGAACCCCGCGCGGACCAAAGACGGAGCGTATTGACAACATCGTTGTGATACCCCGGCACCGGAATGTCGTAGGGCATCGCGATCACGTCCTCGGTATTGACCCATTCCACGCAAAGCCGTCCCCGCTTGTCGTGGTACATGTTCGTGTTGCCGTAGAATTTGATTTTCTGCGCATATTCGGGCCGCGCGAACTCCCAAGGATTACCGTGTTTGAGCCATTCATCGGGTGATTCGACTTGAAACCCATTAACGATCTTTTGATTGAAGATGCCGTAATCGTAGCGGATACCGTATCCGTGCGCTGGAATCCCAAGGGTAGCCATGGAATCAAGAAAACACGCGGCCAAACGTCCCAAACCACCGTTCCCGAGACCGGCGTCTACTTCTTCTTCTCGAATTTTCTCAATATCGAGTCCGAATTCCTCCAGCGCTTTCTGGGTCGGTTCCCAAAGCCCGAGATTCAGAACATAGCTGCCAAGGAGACGGCCGATCAGGAATTCCAGAGAAAGATAATAGACACGTTTGAGATTATTTTTGTGGTAGCGCTGCTGGGTCTGGATCCACCGCTCGACCAACCGCTCCCGGAGCGCCATGCCGAGCGCCATAAAATTGTCATGCGAGGTCGCAGTGTACTGGTCCTTACCAAGCCCGTACTGCAGACAGGAACTGAAGGATCTCTTGATCCCGTCCTTGGTCATGTCCTTATGCTCCAGCTGCCAAAGCTCTCGAGCCCCTTTTCCTTCTACCTTCTTTTTCTCACGCGGCATTTTAGCTCCTGCTGGCACTGCGTTATCTAAAAAACAACAAAAAAAGCAATGGAGACCGGACGTCTATCAAATAAGGCTTTGAACAGTCTAACAAACAAAACGCCAAGCTCAAAGCTCGGTTTTAGGCCTTAAAGCCGAAGAGGTGAGCTTGCCAGGGCTGGAGATCGACATAAAACCCTTTTTGGAAGAGCTCTTCCCCGGTCCGGTCATAGACTTTGTCCGTCAAAGCGTCCCGGAACTGGATGAAAAATTGGCGATTCAGGAATCCTGGAAGACGGACGGACGCTTGCGCGCGAATGAGAGAATAATTGATCACGACCATCTTCCAATCCTTCCCAGAGCCCCAAAGCCAGACAAGGATCGCCTGGTAGGTCTCGTTCTTTTCCCACGGAGGACGGGTCTCAAGAAGCGTCCACTCCCCGTCATGGGTCGTGGATCCTTTGATGAATTTCAGTAAACGACGGTAAATATTCGAGATCTCGGGATCGATCGGCTCCTTGGGCTCGCGCCGTAAATGGATCGGAGTGCGTATCCTCCGCCCCTCAAGCTGCCCATCCTGGAAGAACCGAAGACCCGGGATCGTTCCGGTGATCATGCCCGCGGCCTTGGATTTTTGTTTCCCGAAGTTTACGGTCGCACGTTCCTCATCATGATTCTCGATGAAACGAAGGCATTTATTGCCATAGATCGGCTCCGCTCTCAAGTGATCGCGCACCGAGACCGGCGAATCAAAGAACATGCGGTCGTACAAACGTTTGTCATACGTAAAATCAAAACCCAACTGCTGAAGCGGCCAATCCATATCCCAATAGACTTCTCCGATGAAAATGAAATTGGGCGAGAACTTCTTCACCTCCGGGATCACTTCGGCCCAGAACTCCGTAGCGGGACGAGTTTCCTGAATATGCTCCCCCCAAACCTTCTGGAAAATATCATTCAGTCCGAGCATGGCCATATCGCAGCGAACGCCGTCAGCCACTCTCGCGATCTTGAGAAGTTCCTTGCGCCATGCCTCGCGCGCTTCCGCGGACCAGAAATTGATCTGCGCGGTGTCGATCCATGGCGCGAAATAGGGATCCCGGCCGTGCGCGATCTTTTTACCGTCAGCGGTAATAAAAGACCAGTCCGGATGCGCGCGCAAGGTCTCAGGACGGCAGGAAACGAATACCTCGGGATGTTCGACAGTCCAGGGATGATCAAAAGCAAGATGATTCGGAACAAAATCAAGGATCAGGGCGAGGCCCAAACCGTTCAGTTTCATCTTCAGATGAAAAAGCTCCTCAGGCTTACCCAGATAGGGATCCAGTTCATAACCGTAGATGGCATAAGGAGAACCTGTGACATCCTCCTTCTTCCAATCCGGAAGGATCAGATCGTAAGCGCGGCAAAGACTGGGTTCTTTCGCAGCGTGGGCACGGGATCCCGGGCTGTGGGTCCACACCCCCATAAGCCAGAGATAATCAAATCCCTGCTCCGCAAAGGACTTCCATTCCGCGGTCGGGACTGTCATGAGGGTCAAGCGTCGTCCGTATTTCTCGGACATCCGGGAGATAAAAAAGAAGGCGTTCAGCTCAAGAAGCTGTGGGTGTTTTCTCATAGTCCTTTTCCTGTCATTCCTACAGCTAACGTTATCGGTCTCTTAACAAGTTTCCTGAGGAGAGCGAACCTGAAACGAATGTCACAGCCTGGTTTTTGAGCTATTACAGCATTTAGCAGTAGCTTTGGATTCGAAAGATTTTGTGCGAAAAATCGCAGCGTTGATAATTAGGCGTCCTGGTTTCGCTTTTGGATTTTAGATGAGAACCAGGGCTGCACTAATTTCCACTATAAAAATTAATGATAATTAGGCGTCCTGGTTTCGTTTTTGGATTTTAGATGAGAACCAGGGCTGCACTAATTTCCACTATAAAAATTAATGATAATTAGGCGTCCTGGTTTCGCTTTTGGATTTTAGATGAGAACCAGGGCTGCACTAATTTCCATTGTAAAAATTAATGATAATTAGGCGTCCTGGTTTCGCTTTTGGATTTTAGATGAGAACCAGGGCTGCATTGATTTTCTATTTTTTTCTAATCGATAATCAAGCGTCCAAGCCTTTCCGTTCTTTTGAAAAATGACGCCTTGGACTGCACTAATTTCCACTATAAAAATTAATGATAATTAGGCGAGGGTTTTTTTGGCGATATCACTCAAGAGGAACGGCGAGACGTCATCGACGGGGATGGGTTTACTGAAAAGGTAGCCTTGAATTATATCGCAACTCTGAGACCTCATGATCTCAAGCTGCTCCTTGGTCTCCACCCCTTCCGCAACAACATCCAGTTTTAAACTGTGCGCCATGGAAATGATGGCCTGGGTGATGGCTTGGTCATCGGAATTGGTAGTCACATCGTCCACGAACGACTTGTCGATCTTGATCGTATCGATCGGGAATGTTTTGAGATACATGAGCGAGGAATAGCCTGTTCCAAAATCGTCGATTGAAATATGCGCTCCCATATTCTTGAGCCGGCGAAGCGTCTGCGTAGTTTCCTCCAAACGATCCATGATCGTGCTTTCCGTTAGCTCAAGGTCCAGACATTTGGGATCGATGCCGCTTTTCCGGATGGTGTCCCCGACCATATCCACCAAATTGGCATAGTGGAATTGGCGGGCCGAAAGATTCACGGAGATCCGAAAAGATTGGAAACCTTGCTGGTCCCAAAGCTTCTTCTGCTCGCAGGCCGTCTTCAGGACCCATTCCCCGATCGGATGGATGAGCCCCGTCTCCTCCGCGATCGGGATGAATTCCATCGGAGGAATGAACCCGAGATCCGGATGCTGCCAGCGGATCAACGCCTCGGCTCCGATCGTTTTCCCGGTTCGGAGATCCAGCTGAGGTTGATAATAAAGACGAAACTCCTTGCGTTCCAGGGCACGACGAAGACTGTTTTCAAGAACCAGACGTTCAAAACTATTATTGGCGATGGAGGAAGAAAAGAGCTGGAACCGGTCTTTACCCCGCTCCTTGGAGATGTGCATGGCTGCATCGGCATTCTTGATCAGGATATCGCTCGTTTCCCCGTCGTTGGGGAAAATCGCGATCCCGATGCTGCAGCTTGTGAATAGCTCGTGCTCGTTGATAAGAAAGGGCGACTTAAAAGCCGTCAGAAGCTTATTGGCAACGTTCTCCGCGTCTTTAGTCTTTGCCACCCGCGGCAGCAGGATAATAAAAGCTCCTCCGCTGATACGCGTTATGGTATCGGAGTCAAAAAGCATCTTTACAAGCCGCGCGGAAACTGCCTTGATCAATTGGTCCCCGATGGGATGCCCCAAGGTATCGTTAATGCGCTTGAAATGGTCTAGGTCGAGAGCCAACACCGCTCCGCTCTCCTTCTTGCGCCGAGCCTGTTGGATAGCCTGATCCAGACGGTCAACAAAAAGATCCCGGTTCGGCAGATTCGTCAGGGCATCATAATAGACGAGCTGGTTGAAACGCTCCTTCTCCTTGGTCCGCTCCGTGGTATCGGAAATAACGCCGTCCACGTGCGTGACTCTCCCCTCCTCGTCCCGGACGGCACGTCCATGATCATGGACCCAGCGAAAATCCCCGTTCACGTGACGAACCCGGTAATCCACACTAAACAAAGCCCCTTCCCGTACAGCCTTTTCGAACGCATCCTGCACAAGCAGAAGGTCCTGAGGCAGGACTTTTTCAAAATAAGTGGCAATGCTCTGTCCCATGAACTCAGCCGCCGGAAGACCGGTGATGTCTCTGATCACGTCACTGATAAACTCCATTTTCCATTCCCCGGGTCCCACCAATTTATAGCGATAGACCGCACCCGGAATGTTCGAAACAAGGCTCCGGAACCTTTCATCTTTATCCTGAAGCGTCCGTTTGGAGCGCTCGTTCTCCTGATAATATTTTTGAAGTTGGGCCTGGGACTGATTGCGGCTGATGGCATAACAGATGCTTTTAACCAGAAGTTCACGATCAAAACTTCCCTTAGTCAAATAATCCTGAGCCCCCCAGGCGATCGATTGCGCTGCAAGATCGTCATCATCGAGCGAGGTGAGAATGATGACCGGAACCGAAGGACACGCTTTGTGGACTGAAAGAAAAGTATTGAGCCCCTCGCTGTCGGGGAGCATCAGATCCAGGAGCACCACATCAATGCCCCCCTCCCCAAGACGCTCAATCCCGGACTGCATGTGTTTGCTGCGTATAAGTTCAAAGGTAGGATCCCTGTTTTGGGACAAGCGTTCGTTCACCAGAATGAAATAATTCGGGTCATCCTCCACGACCAGAACCTTAAACGATTTTTTTTCCATAAAAGAAACACCTCACCAAAGTCATCTTCTTATAGCAATAGCTCAATATTTTATATTCTCATGCCTTCGTTATAAGCATAACACTATAATTAAAACATTCAAGAATATTTTATTGGTTTTTTAAAATATTTACTTTTTTGCGTTAATAGAGCCTGTATAGATAAACTTATGAGTTGCAATGCTATATATTGATATATTTGATAGTTATTGCTATATGATTTATCTATTTATTTACCATAGTATCCTTTTATTTTAAATAAGTATGTGTTAGGTTTCTTAGTAGGCAGATGAAAAAGAGGGCGTTAAAAATGAGCCGAAGCGAAAAAACTCTAATACTGGATTTGTCCATAAAGCAACTCACCGATCTGTTCCTCGCCATCTCGGTACTTTCCCTTATCAGTATTCCACTAGCACTCGCTGCCGAAAACCAGACCTCCTTTGAAGGGAAGCCCGGTGCGCAGCGCACTGTCCCTGCGACAGCCCAGCAAGAGGCACAAAGTTCTTTGGAGAAGACTCTTGAGGCTCAACTGCCTAAAACCTCGGTTGATTTCTTGATGGAAAGATCCCCAACACTTTCAGAGGTTTCGACAACCGCTGCGCCGCAAAAAATGCCCGCGCCGACACCCGCACCCGAAACAACGCCTGCCGCACTACAGGCGCTGAAAGGCACAGCGCTTGAAAAAACCGAGGAAGTGGCCATGCTTGTTTCCGAACAATGCTCCCAAAGTGGCGAAGCGGCGGATGGGACGAACTCCTGCAAGCGTACATATTCGAACGGTCATCATGTCACCGTCCTCACCCAGAACGCGAACGAAGGCGATGAGTTAAAACACCAAACGGTCATTGAAGAATATGACGAAGACAATACCCTTCTTTATAGGAAGACCATCCGCCACCGCGTAGATTTCAATTATCTGAAGGATCAAAAAGCTAAGGAAAAAGAATTTTTCGATATCATCTATCAACCGGCAGGCAGGAAAAGCACCCGTGAGCTCATGGTCTATGAGTTTTTCCTCGACACAGGGAAAGCCAAATCCCTCTCCTGGACTCAGTACGCACAGATCGGGAATGAACCCAAGGCGGGGCTCGCCTATCATGCAGCACTACACTATGGCGCAGACGGCAGTCCGGAACGCGGGATCGCGGAGCAATGGGACCACGGGAAAAAGACAGAGACCTTCATGAATTGGAGTCGACGTTCAAAAGGCTTCGCGACGCTGGACGAGGAGACCTGGGGACAATGGGAAGGCTGGATCCAGAACGTATCTCTACAGGCCTACTTACCTTAAACTGTATTTAAAAGGCTACCACCCTCGCCCAAAATAAAAACACCCGGCATTGCCCTCAGGGCTACACCGGGTGTCTAAAAAATTCCTTAAAACTTCTTTGTTTTTATCTCGTCGCCGCTTCCGAACCCACACCCGTCGGCGATGGGGCTGAACCCGTCCCGGCGCTCGCTGCCTCGTTCTGCTTGATCGGTGATGGCATCTTCCGGATCTGATCCCTCGCCGCATGGACCTGTTGAGCGATCGGGCTCACATTGAACGGAGGATTATGATTCGTAGCCCGCAAATCCTGCGCGGGAGGCACCATGGAAGCCGGGATCGGAACCACAAGCTTCGGCATTCCAACCGGGGCAACATTCCCCTGTTTCTTCTTCTCAGATCGCGGTTCTTTCAAAACAACCTGCTGCCCCACCAAAGAATGGGCCGCTGCCTTGCTTCCACGTCCAGGAGCCACGTAGACCGGTGCTGGGGTCTTCTCCTGGGTGATCTGCCGCACAGGAGGCTTTGCGGCTCCGGGAAGCGGTACCGTAAGAGGCGGACGCTCGGCCTCGGGCACGGGAGTAGGAGGAACTGCCAGACCGGGGATCGGAACCACAGGCCGCAATATCCCAAGACCTTCGATCGGCAACACATCGATCCCTGAGGTGTTGATGCTCGTGACTGGCGCGATCGCGAACCGGTTCTGATCAAAGAACGCCGGGAAATCAGCCGTATAGCGACCGCTAAACTGCCCATACGCCGGCAAACTCACCGGGTTAGGGTTAAAATAGAGAGTCGACACGGAACCTTCTTCAAGAGGGGCCGTAGCTCCACCCGCCATGATCCCGTTAAAGAAAACCAATCCCGGAGGCGTATTGATGAACTGCAGGCTCTCCCGCGTAAAATTCCCCTGAATGTTCGCGGACAAAGGACCCTGCTTACCACCCGCCTGGAGATACAAATTGCCCGCAAGGTTGAGCTGCGTCTGGATCTGATTGGAAGCCGTCCCGACCACACCTCCAGCGATCAAGTGAATATCGTTATAGGCGATCACACGCACCGAGTTACCGCCCTGAGACAGGATCGAGCCTCCGGCGATCAGGCTATTCTGCCCATTCCCCGCGAAAGAATGCCCGAGAAGAATATCTCCCGAAGATTCGAATTGGATTGAACCGTTCGTGGAGTCGGCATTCAAAAGCGCGTCCCCTGTGTTCACGACATGAATGTTTCCGCCGGCCGTCAAATTCTGGACGGGCGCGTTCGTTTCGATGGGATTTACACCAAGAATACCGATGTCTTTACCCGCAGTAGCGTTCCAAGTCTCGGCAAAGATATCGTTCGTTACCGCACCACCCACAGCGTCAGCATCAAGCGTTGACCCATTGCGGGAGAACGTGGTTACATCCCCGCGAGTCCCGTCACTGAGATCGATCCCCTGATCCCCGCCGTCCGCGTGGAGCAGACCGACCGTGAAATTATTCTGCGCGTCCACCAAGATATCACCATCTTCCGTTGTAACACGTGAAGTCGGTGTCATGGTCAGATTCGCGCTAGTATCCCCCGCGGTTCCACCGGGCCCCACCAGAGTCGCTGAAGCCTGATTAGCCGCTTTTCCTGTTGCATCATACCCGGCACCCAGAATCACATTCCCTGTTCCCGACGTAACGCCATTACCCGCCGTGCTGACGGTGGCCCCTGCGCCAAAAGTCATATCGCTACCGGAAACAATTCGCACATCGCCGTTCCCGCCTTCGGTACGAACGTTGGCATTGAGCGTCATCGTATCAATTCCAGGTTTCGCTCCAAGAGCATAAAGGGTAATGTTCCCACCATCAAAATTCGTGATGGCACTCGAGACTGTCATCGGACTCGCTGAAGTAATAAAAATGAACGAGTTGGGATCCAATAAAGCCGGGTCCTTGATCGTCACCCCAGCCACAGTCCCAACCCCGGAAAACCCGAGCGAAGTGGTAGCCGTCGGATCCGTAAGTGTCGTGACATCAAGCGCTCCGGTATTGAAAATCTGAATATCTCCGGATTGCGTAGCCGCAGCCAGCTTCCCGCCCTGGGTTTCAATTCCCTGATTTGCGGCAGGCGACGCATGAGTCGTACTTCCGATCCCGGTCTTGGCGCTGATCAACATCCCACCGGAAGCCCCTGTTTTAATATCAACATCAGTATCTCCTTGATCGATCAGAGCCCCGGTCCGGCTCACGATCACCACGGCATCACTCGCATTACTCGAGGTCTGCACTGACGTGAGAAGGATGTCCCCCCCCGCATCGAGGTCAATACGTCCGGTCCCCGCGTTCAAAATCGTCCCATCCGCGCCGGTATCCGTCATCTGGATGGAATCTGTGGCATCCACGGCAATATCACCGCTCGTGCTGGTCACGTCCCCCTTTTCACTGAAGCGGACATCATTTTCAGAATCAAGATTGATATTCCCGCTCGTCGTCGTCACCGTGTTGTCAATCACGAGGTGGCTTGTCCCGACGGCTGACTGATCCTGAGAAAATAAACGAAGATTCCCGGAAGTCGCCGAAACCCCTCCCAAGGTACCCGTCAGAAGCGCCTTATCCAACACCGTAAGGGTTCCGTCCTTAGTGTAAAGATGAAGATTTCCGGCTCCGGACTGAGTAGCCTGGATCACATCCAGATTACCGCCCGCGGCATTCTCTGTAACGTTGACGTTGCCGGAAGTCGTATTAGTCAATTTCAAGGCCTTAATATTCGTATCGATAGCCCCCGCGCTTCCAATCCCCGTCACGGCTGAAAGAGTTGTCTGCCCCTTGGCAACAATGTTCGCCGTGCCGCCATTCCCATCGATAATCGCCCCGCCCGCATTAATGTCGACGGCATCCGCGGCATTTCCGCTCAGATTCGTTGAGAGAGCGCTGGTCGTTTTAACGGAACCAAGCGTCACATTTCCTGTGATCGCATCAATGTCAATGCCCCCGGTTAAAGCGTCGCCGCCATTAGCATCAAAAACAGTCCCGCTCGCCATGGTCACATTCCGCTGGGCGCTTACTTCGATCTCAGCACCACCCGTGGCGGTCACATCCCCATCCGCGCTAAATACCGCATCCCTTGAAGTTGAATCGAGATGAATTTTTCCTGTTTTGCTGGTGACCGTATTATTCACGATCAGATCATCAGTGCCCGAACCTCCGGCATCCTGCGCCGAAAGTGTCACGGCTCCGCTCTTAGCAGAAACACCGAACCCGCCCGAGAGTCCCGCGACGACGGTCAGTTTTCCATCCAACGTGCGGATATCGATATCACCGGCACCCTGCTGATCCGCGCGTAAAAGGTCCAAACTACCGCCCGCTGCGACCTGATCAACCTCCAAATGCCCCGAAGTATGATTGACGGCATCCAGTGTATTAACCGCCACTTCAATAGCGTCCTTGGCATTACTGCCATCAACTCCGATCCCTTTTTTGGCTTCAAGGATGAGGTTATTACCCGTAATATTCAAAGCCGCGCCGTTATTGTCTTCAATGCGTCCGGCCCGGGCAAGAACCTTAACATCCCCCTTCGCTCCAGTGGCATCGCTGTCCGCGTTCACCTCGGAGATCTTGATATTCCGCGCGGCATCGATCAGCACATCCCCGCGCTGGCTATGGACCGCACTGCTACTATTCATGGTAATATCGCCGTTCGCGTTCCCGTTCTGATTCAGGGTAGCATCCGTATAGTCCTCACCGGAAACAACCGTGACCTTCCCGTTGCCAGAAGCGTTGATCAGAGAAGTATTTTTGAGGACGACATCATTTCCCGCAACCAGGAGAATATCTCCATTTCCGCCGGTCGCATTCACCTGGATACCGCTGTTGACCGTCAGGTTATCCGCGCTCGAACTCCCCAAAGCTACCAACGTAATATTCCCGCCTGCGGTGCTCGAGACGTTAGAAGCAAGTGTCAAAGGGCTTCCCGAATCAACAACGATTCCCTTTTGAGCGTTGATACCAGCAACAAAGCTGCCGGCAACCCCGCCGATCGTGAGACCCGCACCTGTCTGAGAGGCATTCGTCGCGAATACGCCGCCGGTCCCACCGTCAACCGCCATGTGGCCATCCGTTCCCGCTGTACCTCCGTAATCCGAGAGACGCAATTCTATGGCATTCGTCGCCGTTCCAAAACCTGTCCCGGTTTTAACATTGAGACCGCCGGCCTTGATATTCCACGTCGCACTATTGAATTCTCCGAAAAGAGCATCATTCGCATCCGTCAATTTACCGGAAGTGCTAAAGTTAAAATTCCCCGTTCCGACATCCACCTGACCGATCGGGCAATCGCCAATGCAGTTAATGTAGATATTCCCGCTATTGGGAACACTGACGTTCCAGCTTCCAGTAGTGGTATTGGTAACCTGAATGTCGAGATAACTGGTATTCACCCCGATTGCATCACTGGGAGAAGCTACCAGAGAGCTCAAATAAATATTCTTGCCGACCACATCCGCCACAGGCACTACGTCATCCACCACGGCTTCACGCATCCAGCCTGTGGAACTCAAACGAACATCACCCGTTCCCGCGTTAACAAGCCCAACCGGCAGATTTCCAATACCATCAATGCTGATATTGTTATTGCCTGAATTCGCATTCAAGGCCGTCGTCGCTGTTACGTCTACTTTGCTCGTGTCACCGATCGCTCCAGCGCTGTTCAAGTTCACTGTCGTTCCGACAACGTCCGCCGTGTTGTCATCCGTCACCGAATTGATCTTTCCCGTCGAATTAAGAGTCACGGCTCCGGTCGCTCCGCCGGTCACTAACCCAATCAGCGCGTTCCCAATACTATCAATACGGATATTGTTGCCGCTTGAATTCGCGTTCAAAGCCACGCTCGCTGCCACATCAACAGGGCTGGCACCGCCAATAGCTCCAGCTGACACTAGGTTCACGGTCGATCCGACAATATCCGCTATGTTGTCATTTGTGACCGAGTCGATCGTGGTCGTGGAATGCAAAGTCACGTCTCCCGTCCCGGCGTTCACTAACCCAACCTTCGCGGCGCCGATGCTATCAATGATCTGCGCGCCATTATCCGCCGTCGTTGTTGTGTTTAATGCCGTTGTAGCGGTCACATCCAACGCTTGGCCTGCTGCAGCTCCGCGAATACCGCCGGCACCTGCCGTCAAATTCACCGTAGCGCCTGAAACATCAGCAATACCATCATCTGTAACACCCCGAATCGCGCCCGCCGTCGCTGTTGCAGTCGTGGTTGACGTGGAATATAACTTGGTGATATTCAGATCACCGGTCAAACTCGTAACGGTAGCATTCCCATTGTTTGCAACGACGCTTAAAACATTCGCGCCATTCGATTCATCAAGATTGATGTCCCCGGCACCCGTATTCGAGGCCGTGAGATTCGTCACCGTCGTATCAAGATCGATCCCCGTCGCCGCAGTCGCGTTCAGCGATGTCGCAGTCACGTTGTTCGCGGCAGCATTAGAATCGGTGATAGCTCCAGAGGTCGCCGTCAAGTTCACCGTCCCGCCCGCATTGATACTACCCACTGCAAGAGAGTTCGTGTCAACGATCGTTACGTCATTGCCACTTACCACAGACACCGCTCCCACAAAATCATTTCCCGCCGTATCCAGGGTTATATTGTTAGCAGCCCCGGCATTTAGAGTTGTCGCCCCGGTGACTACGAGGTTTCCGCTATCCGTGATCGCGCCGTTCGCTGTCACACCAAGCGTCCCGCTCACCGTCGATGCGGCAAGATCAATCGCGTTTGTGTCCTTCAACGTCACGTTGTTCCCGCTTGTGATCGCCACCGTGCTGAAGTTATTGTTGTTATCCAAAGTAATATTGTTCCCGGCTCCGGCCGCGAGGAGAGTGCTTACCCCAGTCACCGCCAGCGTACCAGCTCCACTATCCGTGATTCCGCCCGCCGTAGTCGTCAATCCCATTGTCCCGCCTACCGTGCTCGCTCCGGCTCCCGTGAAATCAATCAAACCACCTGCC
>CAIOAT010000011.1 GCA_903856085.1 Candidatus Omnitrophota bacterium
AGAGCCGGGCAGAATTCCTGCAAAAAGAGAAAGAACGGATGAGCATTCTTTATGAGAACGGCGCTGCGGGTCGCGCATTATGCGAAAAAGCGGATTTTGAGGTGCTGGATACCAAAGAAGAGCTCGCGGGGAAGGAGCAGGAAATACAGTCCCTCGAAGGGGAGATCCGATTTCTGAAAGAAAGGGCTGAAGCTCTGGAGCTGAAAGCTCCTTTTGACGGAGTTCTTCTCAATGATCCCAAAGACCATCTTGGTGGGTTCTTCAAGGAAGGGGATCTCGTGCTCGAGATGGCGGATCCCAGAAGTTATTTCCTTGAGCTGTTGGTGCCGGAAAAGGATGTGAAAGAGATTAAGGTCGGTAATAAGGTTCAAGCCTCTTTTTATGCTTACCCCACGCGGCGGATCACGGGAGAAGTAGTACGCGTTGCGCCGAGGACGATCGAGCAGGTGGAAAAAGTTTTTAAAGTACGGCGCGTGATCTCCTGCGAGATCAGGCTCTCGGACCTTCCCACCGATATCCGGTACGGGATGCAAGCGTCGGTCAGGATCGATACGAACTCTCCCGAAAAAACCATTCAATACAGAAAGGATGCAGTCACATGAAAGCTATTATTTTAGCCGCTGGGTTTGGAACCCGGCTTTATCCACTGACACTGGATCTGCCGAAAGCGCTTTTGAGGGTCGGAAAGAAAACTATTCTGGATCATTTGATGGTGAAGTTGGATACGCTTTCGGCGGTTGACGAGGTGATCTTGATCTCAAACAGCCGATTTTACCGTCAGTTCCTTGATTGGCAAAAGACTGCCTCATATTCAAAGCCCGTTCATATTCTTTCAAACAGGGTATGCGAGCACGAAAAAAGCCTCGGAGCTGTGAGGGACCTCTTTCTCGCGCTTCGATCGGGTTATTGCGGCAGTGCCGATTTTCTCGTCTTTTGTGGAGACAATTATTTCGACTTTCCACTTGGCTATATGCTTCTTCCGGCTCTGGGGCACCGCGAATCGGCGTTTGTAGGAGTTTATGACGTAAAAGACAGCTCTCTTGCCAAGGAGTGTGGCGTGGTAGAGATGGATGAGCATCACAGGATCACGAAATTTGAAGAAAAACCCACGAATCCAAAATCCACGCAAGTAAGTATCGGCGCGTATTTTCTTCCCGGAAGTTACCGCTTACGTGTTTATGAATATCTCGAGATTGAAAAACGCAACCCCGACAAAATCGGAGATTTTATCGCGTGGCTCACAGTCAAAGAGAGGCTTTACGGGATTGAGTTTGACGGAGCGTGGTTTGATATCGGAAGCAAGGCGTCGTATGACGCGGCGCGGGAATATGTCGAAAGCAAAAATACGAAAGTTCTATCTTCCGTAAAGGAGGTCCCTCATGTCCGAGCTTGAAAAACAGGGTCTGCCAGCCCCCAGGAGCGATGACTATATAAAGCTTCTCGAAAGAGTTTCCCTCCTGATCGAGGGGAGTCGGAAAACGGCTGTTCGTCAGGTCAACACCGTCCTTTTGGCAAATGCCTGGTTTATGGGACAGCAAATAGTGGAGCACGAGCAAAAAGGGAGATTGCGGGCGGAATACGGAGAAGCTCTGCTAAGAACGTTGGCGAGTGATTTGACTAAAAGATTTCGGAAGGGATATGGTTATGTAACCCTTAGTCTGATGCGGCAATTTTATAATAATTATTCTCTGGATGGAATTGTTCAGACACCGTCTGAACAATCTGTGATGAGTAAGATGCCCCTGACGTCCGGCAATTTCCAGATGGTTTTGGAAAAGATTGCTCGAAGCTTTCCTTTATCCTGGTCTCACTATTGCCTTCTTTTGCGGATTGAGGAACCTGAGAAAAGGCATTTTTATCAAAACCTATGCGTTCAGGGGCATTGGGTAGTCCGACAGCTGGATCGCGAAATCCAGGCAATGCTTTATGAGAGGACTTCGCTTTCAAAACGCAAAGAGCTTGTTCTAAAGAAAGCTAATGAACATCCCATCATGGTCCGTCCGGAAGATGAGATCAAGGATTCCTACGTCCTCGATTTCCTTGATTTGAAGGATGAGTATTCCGAAACGGATCTTGAGGATGCCATGATCCGGCACATGGAACGATTCCTCTTGGAGCTCGGTTGCGGATTTGCATTTGTCGCTCGTCAGAAGAGATTCAATCTCGACGGGGATGACTACCGGATAGACCTTATCCTCTTTCATATCCCGCTTGCTCGGTACGTGCTTCTGGAAATCAAAATTTCGAAATTCATGCACGCGCACGCCGGTCAGATAAACTTTTATCTCAATTGGGCAAAGGATCATCTTCACCCAAAAGTGGAAAATGACCCCTTGGGAATTATCCTTTGTTTGGACAAGAGCGGCTCGTGCGTTAAATATGCCACAGGAGGCATGAGTAACAAAATATTCGTATCCAAATACCAGCTAAAACTTCCCAAGCCGGATGAATTACAGAAAGAATTGGAGCATGGCCGAGATTTGTTTCTTCAGCGACAAGCTTCACATAATACATCTGTAAAGAAGGAGGCAGATGTCGCTTAGGAAAAATGAAAATATAAAATCAGTAGAACATAAACTGCTAACGGCAGATCAAATATCCGAGATTTTGAACGTTCCGAAGTCTTGGATCTATGAGCGGACGAGGCAAGGGCAGGGGGCGATTCCTTTTATCCGTCTTGGTTCTTACGTTCGGTTTAATCAGGAGGAAGTAATAAACTTTTTCAAAAACAAAAAAGATGGAGTATCATAATGCGCTATGGGGAACGACTTAACGACAATCGAAGCAGCCGAGCTGTATGGGCTGTCCACCGTTTATATCCGAAAACTAGCTGCGCAGGGTCGCCTTAAATGTCGCCTTGCCAAGCTCCGCAAAGGAGCCACCCTCTGGCTCATAGACGCCCCAGCCCTTCATGCCTTCATGAAGAACCGCGCTGCTCCCGGGCGTCCCAAGAAATAAGCCTAGACAATAGTATCGCTATACGATACTATTATACATCCTTGATGAGGAGGTGGAATCATGGGTGTATTTCCAAAGCACGGTAATTTCTGGATCGATTATTACGCGGAAGGGGTTCGCCACAGGGAAAAGGTCGGCCCCAGCAAATCCCTTGCGGTTAAAGCTCTCAAAAAACGCGAGATAGAAATTGCGGAGGGAAAATTCCTTGACGTGAAACGCGACGTGAGGATTCTCTTCAAAGACTTTGCGGAGATTTACATTGAGACCTACGCCAAGAAAAAACGCTCGTGGGCATCAACGGACAAACTCTATCTTAAAAAACTCCTTCCTTTTTTTGGGAGCAAGTATCTCCAGGAAATAACACCATTTCTTGTACGTCAATATCAAGGCAAGCGGCGTAAAGAAAAAACGTTTAAGAAAACCCTAGTGTCTGTGGCCTATGTGAATAGGGAGCTGGCTTGTTTGAAATGCATGTTTGGGTTAGCTATGGAAGGGGACTATGTCGCTCAGAACCCTGTTAAAAAGGTCAAATTTGAAAAAGAGAACAACAGCCGGACTCGTTTCCTTGAAAAAGAAGAACTGAAAAAATTACTCGAGTGCTGCGATTCAAGATTGAGACCGATTGTGCTTCTGGCGGTTAATACGGGCATGAGGAAAGCGGAAATTCAGAATTTGAAGTGGCGTGAAGTGGATTTTCATAGAGGATTTATTACTTTGTTTAGAACAAAGAACGGGGAAACGAGGAATGTCCC
>CAIOAT010000012.1 GCA_903856085.1 Candidatus Omnitrophota bacterium
AAGGGGAATATTTTTTATGAGAAAAAAGAAATCCGTGTTCGAAGGTTCGATGGTCGCGCTCGTCACACCGTTCCGTAACGGGAAGGTGGATGAGAAGGCGCTCAAAGGGTTGCTGGATTTTCATCTCAAGGAAGGGACCGATGTGATCGTTCCGTGCGGCACCACAGGCGAATCTGCCACGATGTCGCACCAGGAGCATCGCGATACGATGACGTTTGTGGTGGAATATATCAACCACCGGATCCCGGTGATCTGCGGCTGCGGGTCGAACAACACCACGGAGGCGCTGGGCCTCGTACAGCATGCCAAAAAGATCAAGGCGGACGGCGTTCTGGTCGTGACGCCTTATTACAACAAGCCGACGCAGGAAGGTCTTTTCCGTCACTATCAATATCTGGCCAGTCGCGTCGATATTCCGATCGTGCTTTACAACGTCCCGGGACGCACGGGTGTTTCCATTGCCCCCGAGACCGTGGCGCGTCTTTCCAAGATCGATACGATCGTGGCCATCAAAGAAGCGAGCGGGAGCATGGATCAGGCCGATCAGATCATGCAACTTTGTGACATGCCGGTTCTCTCAGGAGAGGATTCTCTGAATTTCCCCCTGATTGCGATCGGTGCGCGCGGCGTGATCTCGGTCGTTGCGAATATTGCACCGCGGCTTATGAAGAACATGGTGACCGCAGCTTTGAACGGGAACATGGAAGAGGCGCGTTCAATCCACAAGAGACTTTACCCGATCTCCAAAACTGTTTTCATCGAGACGAACCCGATCCCCGTGAAAACGGCGTTGGGCATGATGGGCAGGATCAAGCCGGAGCTTCGGATGCCGCTTTGTGAGATGATGCCGGAGAATGAGAAGAAACTCGCGGAAGTCCTTAAAAAACTGGGGGTCGTGAAATGATCAAACTCGTAATGGCGGGCGCCTCGGGACGGATGGGGAAAACCATTCTTCAGTTGGCGAGCCAGGACAAAGCATTTAAGATCGTGGGCGGGCTGGAACAGCGTGGGCACGCTGCTTTGGGCCAGGATCTCGGTTCTATCATCGGCCGGGCTCTGATGGGTGTGAAAGTAACACAGGATGCGACCGCTGCGCTTAAAGAAGCGGATGTCTTGATCGATTTCAGCCACTTTTCAGCACTTCCGGAAAATCTCAAAGCCGCCGTCAAGACGCATACAGCGTATGTGATCGGGACCACGGGGATTCTAACGGCTACGCTCCAGCAGATCAAGAACGCTTCCCGCAAAATCCCGATCGTGCAATCTCCCAACATGAGCGTAGGCGTAAACCTCCTTTTTAAGATGGCTGCACTTGCGGGGAAAGTGCTGGATGAGAGCTATGACCTTGAAATCATGGAAATCCATCACCGGATGAAGAAAGACGCGCCGAGCGGTACTGCCATGAAGCTTCTGGAGATCTTGCTCGAGGCCCGGGGCCGTGATATCAAAAAGGATGTGGTCTACGGACGCGCAGGTGAGATCGGTGCCCGTGAAAAGGGCAAGATCGGAGTGCTTGCGCTTCGAGGGGGTGATGTTGTGGGGGACCACACGGTATCCTTTTTCGGAGACGGGGAACGGATCGAATTGGTTCACAAGGCTTCGTCACGGGAAGCTTTTGCTCGGGGGGCTCTTTTGGCGGCAAAATTCCTTGCGAAAAAGAAGTTGGGTCTTTATCATATGCAACAGGTGCTGGGCATGGCTTAGCAGGTCCTTTCCCTAAGTTTTTCAATGAGTTACAACAAAAAGAAAAAACTTATCGGTGATGAGAATTAAAAACTTTTTAATATTCTCCATCGCTGTTTTTCTGTCCGCAGCTGTTTCCTCTTTCGCGCAAGAAAGCACTTCGACCGGTAAAGTAAAACCGGCTGCTTCTGCAGTTGAAAATAAATCTAATGTTACTCCCGTCGTGGAAGCAAAACCCTTGGTAAGAGTTGCCCAAGAGGCGACCCCTGCGATCCAGCAAGCCGTCGAAATAGAGCCGGCGGCCGCTTCGACAACTGACATCAAGTCTGCCGTTACTTCTGCCGTGGAAGCAAAGACCTCAGCGAGCGTTCCTCAAGCGGCGAAACCTGCGATTGAACAAGCCGTCGGAGTAAAACCGGCGGTCGTTTCTACAGCTGAGGTCAAATCTATTGTTACTCCGGTTGTGGAAGCAAAGCCCGCGGTGAGAGTTGCTCAAGAGGCTGTGCCCGCGATCCAGCAAGCCACCGGAATAAAGCCGGTAGCTTCAACAACTGAAATCAAGCCTGCCGTCACTTCTGTCGGGGAAGCCAAGATTGCGGTGAGTGTTCCTCAAGCGGCGAAACCTGCGATTCAACAAGTTGTTGGAGTAAAGCCGGCTTCCCAGCCAGTGGTTCAAGTTAAACCCGCCGCCAACCTTTTTGCCGAACAATTTTTTGCCCCCGCCCCACAAAAACTCAATCATAAAATGAGCGAGGTTCGCGGGTTCCCGGTCCTCAAGAGCCACTCCCGCGAGCAAGACGCCGAGTTTTCCATCGTGACAAATTTTGGAGGTGGCGCCGTGAAGTCCCGCCATCTTTCCGGTCTTAAGGATATGAAGGCCATCGACGACTACATCAAAAAGAATCTTAAGACCGCCAATTTTCAAGGCGTCGAGATACGTCAGCTTCCCATCCCCAACGCGAAGGGTCAGGTTACGGAACTTTATTGGGTCGGGGATAGGGCCTTCGCATCCTCGGAAGAGGCAATGACCGCGATCATTGCGAGCAAGACGAACGTGGAACTTCAGGGCGGTAATTTTGCGGAAGCCGTGCGCGCCGCGCCGGTCTATGTTCCCGAGGTGGAGAAGCCCATCGAGATCAAAACGCCCGCGCAGTTCAAAAAAGAGGAAGAGCTCATCCTCAGGTTCACCGACCAGCTGGGCATCGGCGAGAAAATGTATGGAGTTCTTCAGGGAACGCCTTGCGGTACTCCGATCACTTGGCAGTCTTTTGGCGAGACCAGCTGGCGCAAGACCAATCTTGCGTCGACCCGTTTTGATACGCAGGTGGGTTACTGGACCAATCGTTTGGTTTTTAGCGGGATCCGTTTCCCTCTGCATAACATCGATCCCTTTATCGAAGAAACGGTGGCCCTGCAATCCGATTCCGCGGACTACGCGAGCAATTTACAGCTCTTCGCGGGTTTGGAATGGCGGCCTTTGGCGCGCAATCCCTGGCTTTTAAATTTTCAACCGTTCGGAGGGATTCCCATCCTGGAGTGGATGCGCAATTACCGTTTTTATATCAAGTATGGCGATCTTTACAATATCAAAGGCAATATCACCAACAGCAGGGATAACGATCTTATCTGGGGCGTTCAGTGTTACTACGAATGGGGCACGGAGCTTCCTTCTCTGTCTGCGGGGAAGCCGGAGAAGTTTACTGATTATCTTCGCCAGTATGTCTGGGGCGAATATTTTGGTAATTACTATGTTTCAAAAACCGACTTTGGCTCCGAGAAAAGTTTTAATGCGTTTATCGCGAATTCCACGATCACCATGGGCCTCAAACTGCCGGGCATCCCGATCCCGCATAATTACATCAACGATGAAATCATCCTTATGCCGTACCTGCGTTTCGAGCACGTCAATAACGCCTCTTTTTCATTCTGGTACCAGAATCAGTATTTCCTGGGCGCGGGGTTACGCTGGATGCCTTTTATGGCCTATCGGTGGAAAGAGAACGAGTGGCTTTCCAAGACAGCGGTCTTTGTGGAGTATGACGGCGTCGGCGGAGCACAGCGTGTAAAGCAGAACGGGGAAGTACCGAATGTTCCCAATTACGACTTCCGTGTCGGCGTCAAGTTCTCGAGTCGGCGTTTTTAATCAGGACCCTAGGAATCTTATGAGCCTTCGATTTTTCAGAAAACAAAAAAGTGACGAAAGAAAAAAAGCCTTCTTTTCGCTCGTTTGTTTTCTCTTCTGCCTGGTGATTTTAGGCGTGCCGTTTGCGTTCGCTAATGTCCTCGGGAATCCAAACTTTTCAGAGCCCATCGGCAATGGTACCGGCGGCAATTGGGACAGCACGAATAACGCTGTGCGCGTTCAAGAAGGGGTTAATTATCCAGGTGCATCGAAGTTACCCCCGCTTTTTCCGTCCTTTAACGCTCCCCCCAATGGAAACTCAGCATTGGAGCTTGGAAATGATAATCCGGCCAATATGTTCACTTTTCAGACCTACGACAACGTTAAGCCAGGAGATTTTGTTGCGTTTAGCGGATGGGCAGAATCCGATTTTTTGTTTGGAGCCACCGCGCGGTTAAAGATCGAATTCAAGATCAAAAACAAGGATGGCTCGGACCAGTTTATTTCCGCTGTTACCAGCGGTAATATTACCGCTGGTACTGCTCCGGCAGGAGGTGGATTCCGACAGTTTGTTGCGAGTGGAGTAGCCCCCGCAGGGACAGGAAGAGTTGTTTTTACCATTGAGCGGTCGGTACGACGTGCCCCTGGAGGCGTGGTTCCTTTTGGGATGTTGACTCTTTTTAATAATATGAATGGCGAAGTTAATCCCGCAAAACTCACCGTGACAGCTTCTAAAAAGAACGTCGCCCCGGGCGATGCGATCGGGATCAATGCCCGTTTTAATAACGCTTCAGGGAATACGCTCACTGGCGTTGAACTGAAAGCGACGATTCCGAACGGTTTTGACTATATCGCAAAGTCGATACGCGTGAACGGTAATCCGGCCACCTACCGGCAAGGGTCCTTGATCATTCCGATCGGGACCATGGCGCCGGGCTCGGAATTCACCACGAGTTTCGTGATGACTGTGACGAGCGGGGTCAAGCTTGGATCAGAATATTCCATGGAGTTCACCATCGTGGGCAGCAGCCATCTTTCAGAGACGGCAAGCCTGAAATTTCTGGTTCAAAGTGATCCTGTTTTCGAACAGGGGACGATCATCGGCAAGGTCTTTAACGATTTGAACCAAAATACGGTTCAGGATAAAGGTGAACCCGGCATTCCGTGGGTTCGGCTTTACACGGAAGAGGGGATCGGGATCGTGACCGACGAAAATGGTCTCTATCATATTCCAGGGGTCAGTCCCGGCCGGCACGTGGTAAAGATCGATGGGCACAGTTTGCCCGAGGGAACGAAGTTTATTACCGAAGAAGCCTACCTCGTGAAGACCACGCAGGGCATTATGAATAAGGCGAACTTCGCGGTGCTTCTGCCGCCGTCCGGGATTCCGGAGAATTTTCAAAAAGATCTGACGGTCATGGTCACGCAGGGCGTGGATGTCTCGCGGCCGACCCTGGATGTTCAGATATCCCCGGATGTTGTGAAGCTCGGGGTCGGGGTCCTTGAAAAAGAGCCGGCGTTCACGTTCGACAA
Source organism: Candidatus Omnitrophota bacterium (assembly GCA_903856085.1). Taxonomy (GTDB): domain Bacteria; phylum Omnitrophota; class Omnitrophia; order Omnitrophales; family Aquincolibacteriaceae; genus Aquincolibacterium; species Aquincolibacterium lacustre. Next base: position 5,339 of record CAIOAT010000012.1, read on the forward strand.
TAATTATGGGAAATTCATCAAAAAATGGACCGTGGAAGTCCGTGACGAAATGGGCCAGCCGGTGTGGACCGGCTACGGGGTCGGTGAGCCGCCCCCGGAAGTTACTTGGACCGGGATCACGGAGTCGGGCCTTTTGATCAAGCCGGGTATTTATTCTTATCAGCTAAAGGTCCGTGATTCAAAAAATCGTGAGGACTGGACCGCGCTCAAATTTTTTGAGGTCATGACCAAGACGGATCCGAAGGCAAGCGCGAACTATCATCCTGAGATCCCGCCGATCGGCGATTTTAATCTCTTTAAGGACGGGAAACGAAGCATTCCTCTTGTGGCAAAGCCCGTCGTCCGTGTGCAGGGGAAAACGCAGCCTAAAAATAAGATCATGATCAATGAGACCCCGGTGGCCGTCGACGGGGAAAGCGGTATGTTCCAAAAAGAATTCTTCGTGGAGCCGGGGGAATATGATGTGGCCATTTCGGCCATAACGCCGGAGGGTGAGACCACGAGTTTTAACAAGAAGATCAAGGTGAAAGACAGCACGTTTTTTATGGTGGCTTTGGGAGAAGAGCAGCTGGGCCAGAATTGGGCGAGCGGCGATGTGGAGGCGGCGGAACCAAACGCTTATCAGGACGGGTTCCGGGAAGACGGGCGCCTGTCGTTCTTTTTGAAGGGCAAGCTCAAAGGGAAATTTCTCGTAAAGGCGAAATATGACAGCGCCGACAAACGCTCCGCGCTTTTCACGAATCTTAATCCGGATAATTATTATCCGATCTACGGAGACAATTCGACGCGCGATTATCAGGCGCAGGATACGGCTCAGCATCTTTTCGTGCTGGTCGAGATGGACCGTTCTTACGCTCAATGGGGAAGTTTCAAGACCGAGTTCACGGATACGGAGCTTGCCACATATAACCGCACACTTTCCGGGTTGAAGGTCAACTTTGACACGGTTTCGAGCACAGTCTACGGTGATCCGAAACGCGGGTTCAAAGTTTTTAGTGCGGATTCCAAGCACCGGGCGGATCATAACGAACTTTACGCCACGGGGGGTTCTCTTTTCTATGCGCGTAACCGCAATATCATCGAAGGAAGCGAAAAGATCCGCGTTGAGATCCGCGACAATATTCAGAATATGACCGTCGCCAGTTATGATCTTCAGGAAGGTACGGATTATGAGATCAATTACGGGGAAGGACGCATCCTGCTTTCCCGGCCTCTTTCTTCGGTGGCCGCAGCGGATACTCTCACGTCCACCGACGTCCTGGATGGCGATCCGGTGTATTTGATCGTCGATTATGAATATGACCCTAGTTCTTCGGAGTCCTCGGTCCCGAATCAAGGTATCCGCGGTTATACCTGGATGGGCGATCACTTGAGGGTCGGCGCCACCGGGGTTCAGGAAAAACGTGTTGGTTCGGATTATGACATGGTGGGCGTGGATGGCATGCTGAAATTCGGGCGTAATACGAAGCTTACGGCGGAATATTCTCGAACAACCAACCAACAAATGGAAAATTCGATCTCGTATGACGGCGGGATTAGCTACGCGGATTTGAGTTCTTTGCACGGGAGGCATACGCGGCCCCAGGAAAGTGCTTATCTCATTCGGGGTTCTTCCGAACCTTTGAAGGGTTTGGAAACGACCGGTTATGTCCAGGGCGTGAATCCGGGTTTTTCGAATGGTTATATGCAGGACCAGGAAGGTTTTGAAAAATATGGCGTGGGTTCACGGTATAAGTTTACGGACAGTTTGGCTATCCGGTATCGTTTCGATCACAACGCGGTCATGAGTCAGTTGATGCCGCTGGATGTTACGGATACCCAAGCGCCGTTCCAATCCCTTGAGACCCAAACGGCGCAGATCGTTTACGATGACGGGCAATATCTCGCGGAAATGGAGTATCAGCGCCGCAATCTGGATCAGGTCGAGGATGTCGGGAATCTGACGCCGGATCTCGCAAACCAGGTCCCCTTCAAGAACGGGGTGACGGGCAAAGTGGGTTATCACATTAATGAACGGTTGCTGCCTTATGTCAAGGTTCAGAGCGCGATCGGCGGAAAGAACGACCAGCAGTTCGGCGGCGGGTTGCGTTATGAGATCATGAACAATCTTTTTGCTTATCTGGAAGAGATGGTAGGGCCTCTCGGAGATTCCACCTTTTTTGGGTTTGAGCGCCAGCATGGAAACGGTGCCCGCAGTTACGCGAATATCCGTTCCATCGATCGCGGGATCGGAGATAAAACGCTCGCCACGGCCATCGGGAATTCGTTCGCGCTCACCGAAAAATCGCGCATGTATTCGGAGCGCGAGTATTCTTCGTATCAGGGCAACGACGGCTATGCGGATATTCTGGGTTATGAAGGGAAGGCGGGAGACCATTGGGATTACGGCGCCAAGTATGAGCGCCGTCATTTGCAGAATTCCAGCACGATCTTGATCGAGCAGGCGGCCCAGAATGCGCTCGCGCGGGCCAATACCTTCAATACGGTTGGCGGCAATCTCGCGTACGCGAGCGGCAAAAAATTCCGGGCGCGAACTTATTGGGAATTGCGTCGCGATCAGGATGGACCGAAGATCGGGCAGATCGTCACGCGTAATTCGCTCAGTTACCAGCTCACGGAAGATCTGGGTTTTCTTTCCTATTTCAATTACGGAGATACCCGCCAGTACGATCCGAGCTATACCCCCGCGACCTTTGTGGAGTGCAGCACAGGGTTTGCCTACCGCCCGATCAAAAATGATAAACTGAATTTACTGGCGCGTTACACTTACCTCAAGGATCTCGGTGCCGATCAGCAATACAGCAACACCGGGGGGTACCAGTTCGATCAATTGGCCCATATTCTTGCGACCGATGTGGCTTATGACGTGAACCGCTATTTTGGTTTGGTTGAGAAATTGGCTTTCAAGTATTCTACGGTTAATACATCCGTAGGCGACACAGTGGATGTCAGTTCGTTCCTTACTGTGAATCGCATCAATTTCCACGTGACACGCAAATGGGACCTGGCGCTGGAATACCGGATTCTGATGCAGTCGTATGCGTTAGATACCTTCAAGCAAGGTACGCTGGTCGAAGTGGACCGTGAATTTTATGAATACGTGCGGCTTGGAGTGGGGTATAATTTCACCGACTTTAGTGATGATCTGCGCAACACGAATAGTTTCAAGAGTCAGGGGCCGTTCGTGCGAATGACCGGAAAATTTTAAGGAGAGATGCCATGAATTATTTTTCAAAGCTCGTTTTTATTCTGATCCTCGGTCTGAGTCTTGCCGGATGCAACACCGTCGGAAAAGTCCTTCCTCCCAATGATGAAGTGCTTGTCTATAAACTTCCGTATGATCTCACCTATCTGCGGACGATGGAGGCTCTGAATTCCGTAGGGACCTGGGAGCTTGAGGAGACCGATAAGGAAAAGGGGACGCTCAGCGTGCGAGACACGAATTACAGCCGCTTGGATGACTCCGACCTTCGGGTCATTACCTTCGTGGTCAAACGCGTGGACCGCGGGACCACGTCAGTTTCCATCGATCCCAAAAATCAAAAAGTCTTTGGTGGCAAAAAGCTTCTGGAAGCCATCGGCGAAGCTTTGGGTCACGAGATCAAGTCCTGATTCGCCCTTGGATGCGATCCGGCTCCTCGGGGTTAAAACCCACAACCTAAAGAATTTTGATCTCGAACTTCCGCACCGGAAGCTCTATGTCATCACCGGCGTCTCCGGTTCCGGAAAATCCTCCCTTGCTTTCGACACCCTTTACGCCGAAGGCCAGCGTCGCTACATCGAATCCGTTTCCGCTTACGCGCGTCAGTTCCTCGAGCGAATGGCCAAGCCTGACATCGAGTCTGCCTCAGGCATTCCTCCGGCTCTGGCCATCCAAGCGAAGAATTCCATCACGAATGCCCGCTCGACCGTCGGAACCCAGACCGAGATCAACGATCATTTGCGAGTTTTGTTTGCGCGCGCGGGGCGCTTGCGGTGTCCGAAATGCCAAGTCTCCGTTGAAAAACATGACCCTGGAAAAGTAGCGGCTTATCTTATGGCGGAGTTCGCGGGCCAGGAAACGCGTGTGGCGTTTCAGATGATGCTCGGGAAAAAGAGCCTCAAATATCTGCGTGAGAATCTGGAAGAACTCGAGCGGCAGGGTTTTAGCGGATTTTTCCATGATGGCGCATGGCTTGAGGCGGAAGCTCTCGTCAAGAAAAAGGCCGTTCTAAGCGAGCTCTTGGTGAGCGTGGATCTTTTGAAGATCGGCCCCTTGAATAAGGAGCGGCTCACGGATTCCTTGGAGCAGGCGTTTCGTTTAGGACGTGGGGAGGCCCAGGCGTGGGTTTCTGGCAAGGTTCTGAAATTTTCAGAAAAATCCCGATGTTTTTCGTGTGGACGGTCTTTTCCGGAACCATCCCCAAATCTTTTTTCTTTCAACAGCCCGCTGGGCGCATGTCCATCCTGTCAGGGATTCGGGCGAGTCATTACGATCGATTGGGACCTCGTCGTGCCGGACGGCGCCAAGTCGATCCGCGATGGTGCCATCGAACCCTGGACCAAGGCCAGCACCCGTTGGGAGCAGGGGCAGTTCCTCGATTTTTGCCAGCGCAAGCGCATTCCGATCCGGGTGCCCTGGGCAAAACTCAAGCCCCGGTATCGCAAATGGATCCTCGAGGGTTATCCCGGTGATGATTTTGTAAGCGTCCGGGAGTTTTTTGAGTATATGAACAAAAGAACTTACAAGATGCACGTGCGGATCTTTCTTAATCGCTACCGGGGTTACGCGCCTTGTGAGACTTGCCACGTGACGCGTCTCAAAACGGAAGCGCTCGATTTTTTAATCGATGGAAAGAATATCGCCCAGGTCCAGGCCCTGAGCATCGAGGAGCTGCTTTCATTCCTCGAGACGCTCGAACTCACCCCTGAAGAAAATGAAAAAGTGGAGCCTGTTCGTTCTGAGCTTCTCAGTCGCGTGCGGTTCTTAAAAGACGTCGGTCTCGGATATCTGACGCTGGATCGTATGTCTCGCACTCTTTCGGGCGGGGAGGTGGAGCGTATCCATCTGGCAAGTTCGCTGGGGTCGGCTCTGGTGGACACGCTTTATGTGCTCGATGAACCCAGCATCGGACTCCATGAACGCGATAATCAGATGCTGATCGCGCTTCTCAGGAAACTTCGCGATCTTGGGAATACGGTCGTGGTCGTAGAACATGACAGGACCATGATTGGGGCTGCGGATTGCGTGATCGATCTTGGTCCCACGGGCGGAGCGAAAGGCGGGGAGATTATTTTTCAAGGGAGTGTCGAAGATCTTAAGAAGCATCCCGGCTCGATCACGGGCGAATATCTGGCCGGAAAACGCGAGATCGAGAGGAAGCCCCGTGCGACGGCCCCGGCGAAACACAAGATCGTGGTTCAAGGTGCAAAAGCGCATAATCTGAAAAATATCCAGGTTGAGATTCCGATCGGGAAATTCACGGTCCTGACGGGTGTCTCCGGTTCCGGGAAAAGCACATTCCTTTACGAGATCCTCTACAACCATTTTCTAAAATGCAAAGGCCGCCCGGTATCCCAGGAGGAACTTGGGAGCGTTCAAAAGATCCGAGGGTTCGAACCTCTGACGGATATGGTGCTGATCGACCAGTCGCCTTTGGGTCGCTCGCCACGTTCTAATCCCGCGACTTACATGAAGGCATTTGAGGATATTCGCAAGATATTCGCGGCAACCCCCGAAGCTCGACGCGAAGGCTTCGACGCGGGTCATTTCTCTTTCAACGTTGAAAAAGGGCGCTGTCCTGTCTGCGAAGGCGATGGCGCTGTAAAAGTCGAGATGCATTTTCTCGCGGATATTTTCGTGCCATGTGAAGAGTGTCATGGAAAGCGTTTCAAACCCGAAGTTCTCGAGATCCGGTATCAGGGCAAGTCCCATTCTCCATCAGAAGAATTAAAGGTTAATGGGGCTAGTCCTGGCAACCTTTCAGAAAAAGAAAATGGAGGCCAGGGCAAGAATATCGACGAAGTGCTCAACATGACCGTGGATGAAGTTCTGGATTTTCTACCGGCCAGCAAAAGCCTTTTCGAGAAGCTGTCTGTTTTGAAGAGGATCGGCCTGGGATATGTGCGACTCGGACAGCCGACGCTGACGCTATCGGGCGGAGAGGCTCAGCGACTCAAACTTGCTTTCGAACTTTCCACAGGGAGCTCCGGTCCTTCACTTTATCTTCTGGATGAGCCGACGACCGGACTTCACGAAGATGATGTGCGTCATCTTATTCGCGCTTTCGAGGAGCTTCTGGATCGCGGTCATTCGCTGCTTGTGATCGAGCATCATTTAGGCGTGATCCGGCTTGCCGATCATGTGATCGATCTTGGACCCGAAGGAGGCGACAAAGGCGGGGAAGTGGTGTATCAGGGTGATATCCCGGGGTTGATGGCTTGTGAGAGGTCGTACACGGGGCGGTATTTGAAGCAATATCTTGGAAAGTAAGGAGTAAGACGTCGCGGTATTTAAATCTTTTCTCCATACTCCATACATAAATGTTCATCGTGCTGGCGCTAAGCAGCTGTAACGGTTCTAATGAGATATTCTGAAAATGAGGTGATGGTTTGAAAGATTTCTTAAAAACACAGTTGCGGATTCGTCCCTGGGTTGCTACGGGAGTGTTTTTTTTGATTTTTCTAGGAATCGGGTTGGCGGCTTTTCAGGACTACGGCGTCCACTGGGACGAATACAACAATCAAAAGTTTGGGCGCCGATGGGCAGATTATTCTGCCACAGTTCTGCGCACAGGCTCTCTGGATACGCCTCTCCCCAAATATAAACGCCATGATCTAACCCACGGCCCGGCTTTCGAAGTTTTTTTGAGCGCGGTGGCGGATCTGTTTAAGCTGAAAGATTCCAGGGACGTCATTTTGATGCGGCACTTATGCGTCTTTTTATTGTTTTATATCGGCGTTGGATTCTTCTATTTGCTTTGCCGGAAACATTTTCAAAGTTCGTGGCTGGCACTGCTGGGCTGTATATTTTTGGTTCTGAGCCCGCGGATATTCGCGGATGCTTTTTATAATAGTGTGGACATTCCCTTTTTGGTGTTCTTCATCATAGGGATATTTACTCTCCTGAATTTTCTGGATAAAAAGACTTTCCTGACGGCGGCAGCCCATGCTTTGGTCTGCGCGATCCTAATGAATATTCGTTTGATGGGTCTTTTCCTGTCGTTTCTCTCGATCATTTTTTTTGGCCTGGAAGTGACGCGTATGCCATCCGTTAGCGACAAAATGGCAGGTCTTAGGGCGTTTGTTGGATGGCTGCTTCTATTCGGAATCCTGGCCGTTCTTTTTAATCCATTTCTTTGGACGGATCCTTTTGGCCGACTTAGTGTTTTGGTTAGCAGCGCGGTAAATTTTAATAAAGGGCCTGGCGTTCATTATTTAGGAACTCATTTTACGTTCGGGAAGATGCCATGGCATTACGCGCTCGTATGGATCCCAGTCTCAACACCTATAATGTATGAGTTTCTTTTTTTAGGAGGAATGACTGCTACGGTGATGTCGTTTTTCGGGAGTAGCACGGTATCGTATGTTGCGAAAAGGAACAGTATTTTGTTTTTGAGCTGTTTTTTTCTCCCTTTGGTCGTGGCCGCAGGGAAGATTTATAATGGCTGGCGGCATATTTATTTTATTTACCCTTTTCTTTTGGTTCTGGCCATTATAGGTCTCCAATACATGTGGGAGAAGAGCAGGTTGGTTGTTAGGGCGATGCTTATTATTGGCGTTGTTTTTGGTCTTCTGGACACAGCATTTTTTATGATCAGGAATCACCCCTATCAAAATTTGTATTTCAACCGGCTTGCAGGCGGAAATCCCCTTGAGATTACGGAAAGGTTTGAGCTGGACTATTGGGGATTATCTTTTCGAAGGGCCGAGGAATATATCTTAAAGACCGATAAGGGTGCCTGGATACCTCTTTGTTTTTCACAGGAGAGCCTCGGCCAGGACTATATGGCGATTCTTCCGTTGGAGGACAGGAAAAGGTTGTCCAGTCAGCCCGTGCGAAAAGCCAAGTACTTTTTAACAAATGAAATGGCGAAATTGTCCCGCCCTTCCGGCAAAGAATATTATTCAATCACGGTGGATGGGATGAAGATCATGACCGTTTATAAGTTGGATCACGTACAGGACGAAAAATGAATGCGAAGTTTTTGGAAACGCTTCAGGGAGATGTCGCCAGCGCTCAAAAGAAAGCACCCTTCAGTTTTGGTGTGGTTGTTTTTGTGAAGAATGAGGCTGGGACAATAGGGCGGCTTATTGATCAGGTTCTGCAAACGATCAATCGACGGGATATTTTCGTCATGGACGGCCATTCGACGGATGATACGGTTGCCATTATTCAACAAAAGAATGTGCGCTTGCTTTCGGATAACGGCAAAGGCAAAGGTGCGGCGATCAGATTCGCAATCAGCGAGATCGATCGGTATGTGCTGGTTCTGATGGACAGCGATGGTTCGCAACAGCCAAAAGAGATCTTCTCCCTGTTGGCGCCGTTTGAATCCGATAAAGATGTGGCTATGGTGGTTGGGTCACCCTTCAAGGGAGGGAGTGAAGAGTGCTCAAGATCGTCACAGGAGGGTATGTGAATAAAAAAAGAAGTGGAAACAGGGGGTTTACACTTATAGAAATTTTAATCGTCGTGGTGGTTGTCGGCATTTTGGCTTCCTTGATCCTGCCACGCATGCTGGCTGCTCCGGAGAAAGCCATGATATTGGAGGCCAATCAGCTTATTGGTGCCATGATCCGCGCTCAGCAGGCAAACATCGATACGGGGGGTGGTTTTGTGCCCATTAATGACAATACCAACTCTTCTGCATGGGCCCGGTTAGGCATGCAGCCTCCCGGAGCTTCCGTCGCAAGTGGTGCTGGCGCGAAATTTAATTATGTATGCGTCGCAGTGTCTAGTGTCTGTCTAGCCTATCGATTTGGAAGTAGCGGTACGAAAAATGTACAGCGGGCCCTTGACGGCACTTGGGGTTGCGGTACAGATTATACGACTATGACCAATGGTGGATGTACGATTCCGTAGTAAAACGGTGACGGGTCTTTTGGGGACAGTTTGGTTATCGGTCCATTGAATCAACAATAGCAGGTTTCCTCCATCCCCATCCAGCGTTTTCTCTCTGAGTCTTTGGCCTAGCGAAAGCGCAATTTATCAGCTATTCTTTACCTATGAACAAAAAAGTCATTTTTTTCATCTTTGTGAGTGTTTTTGCGGGTCTGAACCTGGGATCGATTCGGAGGGAGGAGGATCCTATTCGGGATACGCAGACCAATCCCATTCTTTATGAACAGAAAAAAGAAGAGGAAAAGGACGGCAAAAAAGGTCCCTTGATGTATCACGTCAAAAATAATCCTCGGGAGACTTTTTTCATCGATCCTCCGTTTGAGAAAGAAAAGAAGAAATCCTCTAAGGAAACCGTGACGGAGAAAACTCCCTCATCCGCGGATACCGCCGGCTGGTGGGAGGAACAATCCACAACTCCTCAAGCGGCTCCTGCTGCGGAAACGGCTTCAGAATCTTTGCCGAAACCTTTGCCCGAAGCGAAAGAAGTCCAGGATCATGAAGCTGTGGAACAGCCTGTTGCTCCTCCGGCGGCCGAGAACGCCCCTGCGGGTAAAGGGGATGATTATTGGTGGTAATATCTCTGAAACCAGCTTAAGACTCTTCTCATAATGTCGAAATTCTAACCAGTGTATTTTGGCGATAAAACGGGTATAATCCGTGCTGTTTTCCTGGGGTAACTCCCATTAACCTTTCCTCAAAAAAGGCGGTTTTTTATGAATAAATGGCGTCGTTGGAAATTATTCCTGATGGATCATTGGGTGAAAGCGGCCATTATTTTTGCTGCGGTGCTTCTGGTTGGATTCTCTTGGTGGGGTATGGCTTCCCTTGAAAGCTATTACCGGAACATCACCCTGGCCCAATTGCCGCTTCAGATCCTCATGGTCATCATCAATTCCGTGATCTTTGTTTACATGTATATGATGGTCTTTCAAAGCGGATTCTCGAAGATGGGCAATAAGAAGATCAAGTCCAACCAGGTCAATATCAAGTTCTCGGACGTGATCGGGATCGATGAAGCCAAGGACGAATGTTGGGAAGTGGTGCAGCTGATCAAGGATCACGCACGTTTGAAAAAAATCGGTGGCAGGATCTTGCGCGGTATTCTGATGATGGGGCCTCCGGGATGCGGTAAGACGTATCTTGCCAAGGCCATTGCGACCGAGGCCGGTCTTCCTTTCTTATCCATGGCGGCGAGCGAATTCAACGAGATCTTTGTCGGGGTGGGCGCCAGCCGTGTGCGCCAGCTTTTTAAGAAAGCCCAACGCCTTGCCTACGGTTTTGGCGGTTGTATCGTTTTTATCGACGAGTTGGATGCGATGGGGTCGCGCCGGACCTTCAGCCAATTTGGAAGCGGGGAAGGCAACACCACGCAGAACCAGTTGCTTGTGGCGATGGACGGTTTGAGCGATAAGGCGGAGAACATCATCGTCATCGGGGCGACGAACGCGTCTGAGGATATTTTGGATCCCGCGCTTCTTCGTCCGGGTCGTTTTGATCGTAAGGTTTATATCAAAAAGCCGAGCCTGGAAGGTCGCGAATCGCTTTTCCGTTATTATTTGAGCAAGATCAAATACGAGGCCGGGATCGACTGCAAACGCCTGGCGCGTAAGGCGGTCGATAAATCGCCGGCGGATATCGAGAATATCGTCAAGGAATCCGCTCTTATCGCTACGCGTAACAAAAAGGAAGTTGTGGGATTACGCGATATCTCTGAGGCGATCGAAAGGATCGAGCTTGGTATGAAGCAAAAACTTACGATCAACGCCCGGGAGAGAGAGATGACCGCGTATCACGAGACAGGGCATTTGATCACGACCTATCTGTCGCATCCCCGCGATGATGTGTTTAAGGCTTCGATCATTCCGAGAAAATCTTCCTTGGGAGTCGTTCATCCGACCTCGATCGAAGAGTGGCATGGCCGGGACCGCGAAACTCTGTTTGCCGACATCAAGATTTGCCTGGCGGGTTATGTAGCCGAGAAGATCAAGTTCAACACCACGACGACCGGCGTAACTTCGGATTTCAAACAGGCAATGAACCTCGCCCATTTCATGGTATGGGTGCTTGGCATGGGGCCTTCCGGTATGATCGGGGATTATACGATCTACAAGGACGGCAATGCCCTTCTTCTTTCCGAAGATGTGAAGATGCGTCTCAATCAGGATGTGGATAAGATCCTCAGGGAATGTATGGCCGAAGTCGAAACGCTTCTTCTGAAGGAAAAAGATCTCTTCGAGCGTTTTGCGCACGAGCTTCTGACCAAAGAAGAACTCGACTACGATGAGATTGAGGCTGTTTTTGCGGAATTCGGCAAGGTCAATCCTCGGCGATCCCATTTGACGCAAGGCACGGAACCGCCGAAGGTTTAAGACTTTGGATCCGAAAGCTATTTTTTTGAAGAAACGGGACGGTCTCTCTGGAGTTTTGAAGGGGCTGTCCCGTTTTTTTATAATCCTACCCTGTATTTTTTTGCCGGCCGTTATTTCAGGCTGCGGGTCTGCGACCTATCCGGAAGCTCGTTGCAAAGAGGCCCTCCAGGAGATCGCCCTCAAGGAATATAAGATCCCTCACATTGAAGTCGAATTCGTGGGAACAACTCTCGGGGTGTTCTTGCCACTCGATAAAATTTTTGCGGCTGATCTTAAAGAGGCCTTGATGAGCGGAAAAGTGACAGACATGGAAAGTCTTTTCCAGCCGACGGAAGAAGCTATCGATAAGGTCGAGAACATCCTTTTTTCCATGTCACGGATCATGCTCAGCACGGACAAAAAGATCGATTTTTATTACCTGCAGGCCACGGATGTCGAAAAAAGCGGCATGGATCTGACCTTCATCGGGCAGATCGATGATCTTAAGAGAGTGCGGTTTTGGGACATTCCGCGCAGTGAATACCGCAAACGCATCATTCATGATCTTCACATGAACCGGGCCGCGCTTTGGCACCGGCCTGTGCGGCATTTTTTCAAAGATCTGAATGAGGCCACGGTCAAGGATGTTCAAGACCGTTATTTCCCCAATACTTCTCAGGCGAAATGGGCGGGGGAATTCTTTTTCACGGATGCCGGTGGCGTGGAGGTGTCCTACGGCCGCGCGAAATGGACGATCCTGGATTTGAAAAGTATTCCGATTCAGGATAATGACATCGTGGTCTATGCCAAGGTCGAGGTTGCCCCCAAAGATCCTAAAGATACGGGTCTTAAACCTAAGGTGATGGAGTATTTGTTCCAGGTCTCGACCGCGGGCGATACGGAAAAGATACGCCGGATCATCCCGATGGCTTATCTGGATGACAAGGCCGCTACGCCTGATTTCACGTTCACTCGCGACATGGTCGCCAAGAGTCTTCCGAATTGGGAAACGGAATTCAAGACACCGGACATTACGACCGGGGATTTTCTCTCACGCCAGTTCACGCGGCGGTTTCAGATGATGGCCGCTGAAGATGAACGGATCGCCAATACTTTTCCGACCATTAAGCTGGTGGTTCGCTTTGAACCTCCGCCCCAGCAGTGTTTTCTTTTCAACGCGGTGGCTCCGTTGCGGGACCCGAAAGAAGTGGCTTATACCCCTGGCCGGGGACTTCATGAGGACGTGCTTTATTTCTGGGATCATGTGGCCCGGGAATTCGTGGAAGTGCTGCGAAGTTATAGTTTTCAGGATTATAAGTCTTTGAAATTCCAGTTGTCCCAGGGCGGAAAGTTGCTGACCTGGACCGCGACGCGGGAAGATCTCGAGCTTTTCCGTCGCCATAAGAAGACGCTTCAGGATATCCTCGTTTTGTCTGTAGAAAACGGCTAAGACTTTTCTATCGCCTTAGAACCGTTTTATTTGTTTTTATGGGGCACAGCCCCATCCTTTGAGTCTCTGGAATCCATAGTAACGCCGTTCTAGCTTTTGCTTTACCCCCCTGTGTGCAGTGGTATAATAACGCCCTGTTCTGGAAGGAAGTCTCCCTCAAATCTATCGTGACGGTATTTTTTTAAAAACCCGGAGGCATTTATGGCGGAATTTAAAGGAAGTAAAACAGCGGAAAACCTCATGAAGGCGTTTGCCGGAGAATCCCAGGCGAGGATGCGTTATACCTACTATGCGTCGGCGGCTTTTAAGGAAGGTTATCGCCAGATCTCCAATATCTTCCAGGAAACGGCGGATAACGAGAAAGAACATGCCAAGCTTTTTTACAAGCAACTTCTCAAAAACGGCTTGAACGGGAATCCCATCGAGATCCATGCGAGTTATCCCGTGGCTCTTGCGGATACGCTCAGCAATCTTAAATCTGCAGCCATGGGCGAACACGAGGAATGGACGGACCTTTACCCTTCGTTTGCGGAGGCTGCGGACAAGGAAGGTTTTTCGGATGTTGCCAAGACCTTTCGGCAGGTGTCGATGGTCGAAAAGCGGCATGAGGCACGTTATAACAAACTCCATGACGTTTTGGAGCAGCACAAGCTTTTCGTCAAAGACGGCAAGGTCTATTGGAAATGCCTCGAGTGCGGGTATATCGTCGAGGCCTCCAAAGCGCCGGAACGTTGCCCGGTCTGCGATCATCCTCAGGGGCACTTTGAGATCTGGATCGAGAATTATTAACAACAAACGTACAAACGAATAAGGAGCTAATCAAATGATCTCGTATAAACAGCTTGGTTTTGTCAACACACGCGAAATGTTCCAGAAGGCTTTCAAGGGCGGTTATGCCGTCCCGGCCTATAATTTCAACAACATGGAACAGATCCAGGCGATCGTGGTGGCCTGCGTGGAAACGCAGTCGCCCGTGATCCTTCAGGTCTCAAGCGGCGCCCGAAAATATGCCAATCAGATCCTGTTGCAGTATATGGGGCAAGGCGCCGTGGAGATGATGAAAGCGTATGCTAAAGAAAAGGGTCTCAAGCCGATTCCGATGGCATTGCACCTCGATCATGGCGATACGCTCGAGCTTGCGAAATCCTGCATCGAAACCGGATTTTCGTCCGTCATGATCGATGGTTCCCACCATCCTTTTGAAAAAAATATCGAGTTGACCCGGCAAGTGGTGGAGTTCGCGCATAAGAACGATGTGACCGTGGAAGGAGAGCTCGGCGTGCTTGCGGGCATTGAAGATGACGTGCACGCGGAACATTCGACTTACACCGATCCCAAGGATGTCGTGAAATTCGTAAAAGAAACGAATGTGGACTCCCTTGCGATCTCGATCGGGACCTCACACGGCGCGAACAAATTCAAGCCGGCCCAGTGCACGCGAAATGCGGATGGAATATTAATCCCGCCGCCACTTCGTTTCGATATTTTGGAAGAAATTGAACAAAAGATCCCCGGTTTTCCGATCGTGCTTCATGGTGCGTCGTCGGTTCCCGCGGAAGCCGTCAAGATCATCAATGAGAACGGCGGCGCTCTCAAGGATTCCGTCGGGATCCCGGAAGAACAGCTCCGTAAAGCGGCGAAATCGGCCGTATGCAAAGTCAATATCGATTCCGATGGTCGCTTGTGGATGACGGCCGCGATCCGTAAAACTTTTAAAGAGAAGCCTGCGGAATTCGACCCTCGCAAGTATCTTGGACCCGCGCGCGATGCGCTGGTGGCCATGTACAAGCACAAGAACGAACAGGTGTTAGGTTCTGCCGGGAAAGCTTAAAGGGCGAAATTCGCTCAAGGAGGAAGGTTGTGAAAAAGATCGCTTTGGCGGTAGTCGTGTTATCGTTTTTACTTTCGGTTTCGGCGTTTGCCAAGGAAACGAAAAAAGAAGAAATGCCCGGGATGTCCATGGATCGATCTATGGGGATGCCCATGCCTGGCATGGGACCCATAATGGGGAAAACACAAATGGTCGCGACGGATGAAGGCGGTGTGATCGTGCTCGCGGGCAATAAACTTATGAAGTACGATGCGGAACTGAATCTCGTTAAAGAGGCTGAAGTGAAAATGCCGATGGGCCCCATGGACGGCAAACAGTGTCCCTTGATGGGGAAGATGATGGATCAAAGTGCTGCGCCAGCCGGTCCGGAGTCCACAGAGAAGACCTCTTAAGAAATTCAACCCAAAGGCTTATAATGAAAAAAAAGATCAGTTTTCTGATAGCTCTATCCCTGGTCCTTTCCCAGGCGGTCTCTTTTGGAGCGGTGACTCTGCAGGACCTCCGGCTCCCGAAGGATTTTTATCCCGCCCAGTCTCCCTACGCTAAGATTCTGTCGGTTCAGGAAAACGGCAAGTTCCCTGGATTTTTGACGTTCTCGGTCAGCTCGCCTCATGGTAACTACCTGGTTCGGGGTCTGGTGAATCTTCACCAATCTCTCCATGAGATAGACGTGATCGAACAACTTAACGCAAGCGAAAGTGCCGGGGGAGGTGTGGCGGATGGCGCGGTCGATTCCATCAAGGACACCGGAACTGGACTTAAGAATCTGGCGGTTCATCCCGTGGATTCTGTGACGGGGATCGGGAAAGGGATTGGAAAGCTAGGCGGTAAGATCGGTGGGGCTTTCCGGAAAAAAGAAGAAGGAGAAAAGGGCGATAGTTTTTTTAGTTCTACGAAAAGACAGCTCGCGAAAAAGCTTGGCGTCGACGTTTATAGCCGGAACCCGGATCTTCAGGCGAAGCTTGATTCGATGGCCAAGGCGCGCATGGGCGGCCGGGGGATAGTAACGGTTGCAACTTTTTTTGTGCCCGTGGGCTTGATCGCTTCAGCGGTTATGACGGTAAGCAATATCAATAGTGCTGCCGACCAGCTGGTGAACGACAGTGATCGCGTGGACCTTTTTAAGTTGAATAAAAAAGCGCTTTTGGATCTTGGTTTTTCGCCAGAGAAGGTAACCCGGTTTCTGAATCACCCCTATTACACGCCGCGTGAAATAACCTACTTTCGTTTCTACCTCGAAAAACTCAAGCGTGTTCAGGGTTTTGAGGTTCTCTTGGACCAGGCCAACCAAGCAGTTTCGGATATTCCGGCGGATAAGATCCTGCATGAAGTGCAGATCGCTGCGGATTCTATTGGGGATGCCCCACGAGCAATGAAGATCGTCGTGATCCCAGAAGGACTTATTCTGGCGAACGAGGACAAGGTCGCACTGATTACGGCCTATGATTTTTTAGACAACTCCGTTCTCGGAAGTCGGGTGACTGAAAAAGCTATCAGCTTCCGTCAAACTTTGGCCAAAAGATCCGCCGAGATATGGAACGGAGGCGCTGTCACGTCGGGATTCGGCGGAGCCATTCTCATGAAAGGCATCAAGGTTCAGCGGATGTGCCTTTTTGAATCGACCGGCAAGCCAGCCGAAATTTGATCGGAGCCTTGAAAGGTTCTCTCTCCATGAAAAAAAAGCCACTTTGTCTTGTCACGGGAGGCGCTGGTTTTATCGGATCGAACCTCGTCGATGGGCTTCTTTCCAAAGGCTTCCGGGTCCGGGTCCTGGATAATCTTTCGACCGGTAAACGGGCGAACTTGGCGCATGTAGGATCCAAAATCGAATTCCTCAAGGGCGATCTCCGCAGCGACATAGATGTAAGAAAAGCTGTTCGAGGGGTCCAGTATGTTTTTCATATGGGCGCCATTTCCAATGTGCCGCAATCGGTGGATCAGCCGCTTGTGACCCACGAGGTCAATGTGACAGGGACATTCCGGCTTCTTCAGGCGAGCCTGGAAGCTGGGGTGAAACGTTTTATTTTCACATCCTCTTCTTCCGTCTACGGAGAAACAAGTAAGTTCCCTTCGTGTGAGGAGGATCTTCCGCGTCCTGAATCTCCTTATGCTGTTTCCAAGATCATGGGGGAATATTACTGCCGGAATTTTTCGACATTGTACGGGCTTGAGACCGTGATGCTTCGCTACTTCAATGTCTTTGGTCCGCGACAGAATCCGAAATCCCGCTATGCGTGCGTGATCCCTATTTTTCTTAAATGTTTTTTAGAAGGAATTCCGCCCGAGGTTCACTGGGATGGGAAGCAGTCGCGTGACTTCGTCTATGTGGACGACGTGGTTGCAGCCAATCTTCTCGCTATGAAAAAGACGGGCGTTCCCGGTGAGGCCTTCAATATCGGGAGTCACTCGGAAGTGCGGGTCATCGATTGTCTTACTGGGATACAAAAGTTTCTGGGTCTGAAAAAAGTGAAGATCGTTCACACGCCCAAACGGCAGGGCGATGTCCGGCGCACTTTCGCGGACATTAGTAAAGCCAAACGCCTTCTGGGGTTCCGGCCTTCTGTTCCCTTTGCGGCGGGGCTCCGCAAGACCGTTGTTTGGTTCCTGAAAAACCCCGACCGTTTATGAGTCCTCGCAGGTTTCTTCGGGAGATTTTCTAAGAAGTTCCAGAAACTGTGCTATAGTAAAATCCATTCAGCAAGGGGATGCGCCCCGTTAGCGATTGGTGGCAATAGGTTTTGTCGAGATATCAGCTCATGGAAAAATTTCGCACTCTTTTTAAAATTAACAGAAGCGCTTTTGATAAGCGTTTCCTCTCTCCAACGGGGTAAACCATGAAACATTTAATCGTTTATGCTCATCCGAACACCGCGAGCTTTAACCATGCCATCAAAGAAACCCTGGTTCGCGTTTTGAGGGAAAAAGGACAGGACGTTCGTGTGCGCGACCTTTACGCTCTGCATTTCGATCCAGTGCTCAAGGCGGACGATTTCCAGGCCTTTCTCGCGGGGAAAATCCCCGGCGATATCGCGATCGAACAGGACCATGTCCGCTGGGCCGATCAGCTTACGTTCCTTTATCCCATTTGGTGGGGCCGTATGCCTTCGGTGGCAGGGGGTTATATCGACCGTGTGTTCAGTAAAGGCTTCGCCTACGATTACACCGCGACGGGACCCATCGGGCTTATCCCGGGCAAGAAGGTCTTTATCCTCAATACCATGGGAGCACCGCTCGCATTTGCTGAATCTTCCGGCGGGATCAAAAGCATGGAGCAGATCATTGACAACGAAACATTCCGGTTCTGTGGCATGGAGATGGTCGGCCACAAATACTTTGGCTCCGTACCGACCGTGACCGATGAGGATCGCAAAAAAATGCTCGAAGAAGTCGCTGGGATCGCGGCGTCCTGGCCGGTCAAGTAGGGCGCTCAGGTGACTTCCGCTTCTTTCGTCGGCTCTTTCAAAATTACTGGAAAAAAGGTTTTCATCCGCCTCAAGAACCAGATCTGTGATTCCTCAGAAGAGCTCCTCCATAGCGAACTTTTTTACGAGATTATCAAACGCGCCGTCGCAGCGCTTGACCGCCGCAAGTCCGTTCTTCTGAAGGTTTTTGGTTCCAAAGAAGTGAACGACGCGAATGTCCGGCTTCTGATCCAGACGCTTGAGTTTCTGGAAAAGATGTCCGTCGATCTTGTCGGTCGTGTGGTGGCGGGTTCTGAAGATTTTCTTCGCGACAAGCATGCCCTCAACGATTTTGTCGAGTATCTTTACAACTATTGGCGCAGCTTTGACCGGTTCATCATTTGTGATTCCGAAGGCGAGGAATTCGACAAGCGGCCCTTCCGTACCTTCAACGATACGATCGAGGACTTGACTGACTTGGTTCGTCGTACCTACCGTGAGATCCAGGAGAACATCACGGGAACCCATCCGCGTATTTACCGCCAGGTGGCCGCGGGTGCCGAGATGGCGGCGATCGCCTGCTCCGTCCGGGTGCCGTATCCTTCGGATCTTTATGAAAAACTGAACGCGATCCCGGTCATTCGGCAGGTGCTCTTTTATCCGCCCTTGGTTTTGAACCAGCTCAATAACACACGCGAAGGAAAGTTCGAACGGATCCAGGAAAACCCCCTCGGTCGTTTCGATCTGAAGCGCGACGAATGGCTTTGTTATCCCGTGAAGGCGGGCGATCTGCTCATTCCGGTTTATTTCAAGGAGAAGTTTTTTGAAATGGGTCTCTCTCTTTGCAATCTCTTTGAGTTGGCCACCGATGAAGATCTCAAGCGAAAACCCGATGCGGTTTTTGTCTACGGAGCTCCGGAAAGCTCTCTGGAGTGGCCGGGTGTTTTTCCAACCGTATTTTTCGATGATGAGAAAAACGGCATGTTGGTCGGTGCGATCCCGGAATCCGACCAGTTCGGGTATTTCGGATACCTCAAAAAAATGATCCTGACGCTCCACAACATCAAACGCATCAAGACCGGCCGCATGCCGTTTCACGGTGCTTTTATGAAGATCTACCTGAAAGGTAAAAAGCCGGCCACACTTCTGTTGATCGGGGATACGGGTGCCGGGAAATCGGAAACGCTCGAGGCGATGCGCGGTTTCGGAGTCGAAGAGATCCAGGATGTGATGGTGATCGCCGATGACATGGGATCGCTCGAGCTTCAGGCGGACGGGAGCGTTGTTGGGTACGGGACGGAGACGGGCGCGTTCCTCCGGTTGGATGATCTGAAGCCCGGTTATGCTCTTGGGCAAATTGATCGTGCGATTATCATGAGCCCGGCGAAGGTGAATTCCAGGATTGCGTTGCCGATCACCACCTACGCGAATATCACCCAGCCGCACGGAGTGGATTTCGTGCTTTATGCGAATAATTACGAGGATATCGATGAAGACCATCCCATCATTGAACAGTTCACGACACCGGAGGAAGCTCTGAAAGTTTTCCGCGAAGGGACGGTGATGAGCAAGGGGACCACAAAGACTACGGGGCTTGTGCACACTTACTTTTCGAATGTCTTTGGTCCCATTCAATACAAGGCCGAGCATGATGCTCTTGCCAAAAAGTTCTTTGAGGCTTTTTTCAAGAAAGCCCTTTTTGTCGGCCAGATGCGCACGCGCTTGGGCGTTTCAGGTTGGGAGCGCAAGGGGCCCGAAGCTTCTGCGTCGGAGCTTCTGAAACTCATCCGAAGTGATGCCCGTTACTGATATTAGGGCATCTCAGGGAATTGTTCGTTCGGCTCCATTCTGCACCTGTGTTATAATCTCTCCATTAGAGTTTTGAGGCCTCTTTTAACTTTTAACCCTGATTTTCATTTAAATGTTATTAGAAATCAGGATAACCCCGGCTGTCGATTGTGTTATAAAAAGTCAGGGGAAAGAGGATAATTTTTCTTATGGCCAAAGAAATTTGCATTTGCCTTCACGGGCATTTTTACCAGCCCCCACGGGAAAATCCGTGGATCGAAGAGATTGAACAGCAGGATAGCGCCGCTCCTTTTCACGACTGGAACGAGCGCATCCATTACGAATGCTATCATCCTAATTCCCGTGCCCGCGCGCTTGACGCCCGAGGGAAAATCGTCGAGATCGTCAATAATTTCGAGCGCACAAGCTTCAATTTCGGTCCTACGCTCCTTTCCTGGCTTGAGATCAAGCACCCCGATACCTACCGGAGCATTCTTCATGCCGATCGCGCAAGTTGTGAAGCGCATCGCGGTCACGGGAATGCTATTGCCCAGGTCTACAATCACATGATCATGCCGTTGGCGAACCTGCGGGACAAGAAGACGCAGGTACGTTGGGGGATCGAGGATTTCCGCTCTCGGTTCAGCCGCTATCCTGAGAGCGTTTGGCTGCCTGAGACCGCCTGCAATGAGGAGACGCTCGAGGTGTTGGTCGCGGAACGGATCAAATTCATCATTCTTTCACCGCATCAGGCAAGGGCTGTTCGGCCGCTTGAGGGCGGGGCGTGGCAGGATGTGTTGGGTGGACGCATCGATCCCAAGGAGCCGTACCGCTATTTTCTCAAGAATAATCCCTCGCTCTATATTGATATTTTTTTCTACGACGGGCCCATTTCCAAAGCCGTGGGTTTCGACAATCTGCTTTTCGATGCGAAGCTCTTTATGAAACGGCTCGAAAGCGCGGTCGTGCAGCATGAACGTTCTCAGCTCATCCATATTGCGACTGACGGCGAGACTTATGGTCATCACAAGGCCTATGGCGATCGCGTGCTCGCGTATCTCACCTACATGGAGATTCCGCGGCATGGATATCGGCTGGTCAATTACGCGGAATTTCTTGAAGAAAATCCGCCGCGCCAGGAGGTGCGGCTGATCGAAGGGGAGAATAATGAAGGGACTTCCTGGAGTTGTGCGCATGGTGTCGCGAGGTGGAAAGACCATTGCGGCTGCCGGGGCGATGGGCCTGCCAGCTGGACCCAGCATTGGCGCAAGCCCCTTCGCTGGGCGCTCGATTGGCTGCGGGATGAGCTAGCGCAAGTCTATGAAAGGGAGGGTGCCAAATATCTGAAGGATGTTTGGGCCGCTCGTGACGATTATATTCATGTGGTCTTGAAGCGGACTCCCGAAACCCTTCACGAATTCTTTGACCGTCAGGCCTTACGAGAGCTTTCCAAAGAGGAGATTACGACGAGTCTCAAACTTCTGGAAATGCAGCGTAACCTCATGTTGATGTATACAAGTTGCGGCTGGTTCTTCTCAGAACTTTCGGGGCTTGAAACTATCCAGATCCTTCAGTACGCATCGCGGGCCATTCATCTCGCGCGGGAGGTGAGCGGTGTGAATTTTGAGCGGGATTTTCTCGAGCATCTTGCTCTTGCGAAAAGTAACATTGAGTCCATCAAAGACGGACAAGGCGTTTATGAAAAATTCGTAAAACCAGCGCTGGCCACGCTTCACCATGTGGTGAGCTACTACGCCATCGGCTCCATTTTCGAGAATTTCTATGCGCCGGACTCCAAAACGGACATCGTCAAGATCTTCAATTTCGATCTGCATGTTCTGCATCAGCGTAAGGAATTCTTCGGTACGGTGACCATGAATTTCGGACGCGTGCGCATCGTTTCTCAGACCACGCTGGAAGAACAGGATCTTGTTTTCGTGGTGATCCAGATCGGCTTTTATGATTTCCGCTGCTCCGTGAAACCTTATGGAGGTGAAGAAGAGTTTGATAAGCTCGAAAGGGAGCTTTTCGAAGCGCTTTATCAGTTGCCGATCCTTGATCTTTCCAAGAAGATCGACGTCTTTTTTGGCGAGACTTATTATGCCCTGAAAGACCTGCGGCTCGGCGACCGCGCGAAGATCATCAGCATTCTGACGCATGAGACGATCGCGAAGGTCAGCAATTTTTATGAGCACATTTATGAAGAAAACCTGCGCATGAACGAGATCTATCGCTCGATCAATGTGCCGATCCCGGTGGAGTTCCGTTACGCGGCCGAGCATACGCTGAGCAAGCGCATGATGGAGGCTGTGAAGGACTGGGGCGAGCGTGGTTTCCCGGCCAAGCGAACGCTTTCCATTTACCGGATCATGGATTCCGCGAAGGCGCTGGATGTCCACATTCACAAGGAACCGCTCGCACATTATCTGAGCGCAGAACTGTGCAAAGGCCTCCGGGAGTTCATCGCGGGGCTCGACCCCGAGGTTTTACAGAAGCTTCTTTCCATCCTTCGGCTTGCCAAAAAGATCGAAGTTTTCCTCGATAAACGTGAGGCTCAGGATGATCTTTTCGCCCTTTTCCGTTCCTGGAAGGGAAGTCCTCAGGCCATTCCTCAGGTCATCCGGGACGAGGAGGTCCATCTCCATCAGTTGATGGACGAGCTCGATCTTTCCGGCGATAAGCTGAAAAAAATCCTTAGTTCAGGTGGCTAGTTTTTTTCTTGCCTCTCGGGCTTTTCATGAATAGTATAACGCATTCGCGCTCTAAGGAGAGCTCAATATAGGTCCTATAATCCCTTCTCTGGGATTTGATCTCATAAAGAAACATCAATCGAAAGGAATCAATGTCCATGAGTACTATCAATGCCGAGAAAAGAGCTTTAATGAGCACGCTTCCGGGGGATGATGTCCGTCAGATCATGTGGCGGTTTACGGACCGTTATGATCTTCAGATGGTGGTTCAGTCGACTCGTTCCGTGGCACGCGGTGTGGTGGCGCGTATGGTGGCGGATAAACAGCGCGATACCCATGAGTGGACGCCTGAGAAGGCGGCTATGCTCAAGTCTTTTGATGAGGCCGGCATTACGGCCGCTTTTATGGAGCCGGAACAGGGTGGCTATATCTCCGGACCTAAGAACCTTGTGCTTGCGATGATCGCGTTCGAACTTTGCTGGGTGGATGCCGGTGCCGCGACGGCGAGTCTTGCCAACAATCTTGCTCTTGAGCCGATCCATGAGAAGGGCACTCCTGAGCAGATCCAGAAATATATGGGGGGCTGCGTTCCTCCGAAACCGGGCGAGAACCGGAAAATAATCCGCGGATCTTTTGCGCTTACCGAACCCCTTCCTTATGTCGGCGTGGATGCCGGGATGCTTTCAGGCCGTATCCGTGTCGCGGAATGGAAAGAAGGTCAGGAGCCGATCCTTCAGGTCGAAAAGCGTGGTCGTTTTATTACCAATATGGGCTATGCAAATTTCGTGACGGCATCGGTTGATAGCGATGATCCGCGTATTAAATCAAGCTGCATGATCATTCTCGAGGAAAACGATCCCGGCCTCTATGATCGCGGTGCCCCGACCTTGAAGCTTGTGCATCAGCTTTCCAGTACGCATGATCCGATCTTCAACTTGAAAGTTCCCGCCAGCCGTATCATCGGTGGGTATACCATCAAGGATGGCGTGATCATCCCGAATTTTAATAACAGCGAAGTGATCGAAGCGGTGTTCCGCAGAACACGCGTAACCGTGGGGATTATGACTACCGCGAAGCTTCTCTCGGCGATCGAGCCGGTAATTCGTTACCAGCGCACGCGTTTCCGTGGTGGGAGCTCGGTTTCTGCTGGAACGCCTCGCTATGATCTGGGTATCCAGCAGAAAGAAGATCCTTGTCATCGGTTGGTCGATGTGTGGGCTACCGGCGAAGCGGGTGCCGCGCTCGGGTTCGAAGGCGCGCGTCTTTTCGATGCCTTCGACGTCATGGAGCACGAGAAGGACAAGCTTTTCACCGCGCAGGGGATCAAAGGCGCCCGCGCACAGATGAAAGCTTTCATGGAACCGCGCAAAAAGGCGCTGGAGTATATCGAACTCATGGCTCAGCCTGAAGCGAAACGCGACGCAAAACGCGTGACGGAACTTGAAGGTGATCTGCTGGTCCAGTACCTCGTCAAGGAATCGCTGGCGGATGTGTATTGCCCTGCTGGGAAACTCTGGAATACGGGTTATGGCGCGACGATGATGCGCGAAGCCGTGAGTTTGATGGGCGGCTACGGGATCACGGAAGATTGCCCGGGATTCTTGACGCAGAAATGGTCGGATGCCCAACTTGAGGCGACTTACGAAGGGCCTGAATGTGTACAGCGTCTCCAGATGAGCCGCACAATGGAAAATGATATTTTCCTCGCTCAGTTCAAGAACTGGATCAAGGATCTGCGCGATCTCGCGAAGCGCAAGTCTGAAATGGGCGCTGAAGTTCTCGCCAACGCGATGGATCTTTGGCTCTGGTCGCTTGTTTTTCTCCAGGCAAACAAGGATGCGAATGGGAAGACACTCTATGGCGGACAGCGCCAGGGCGTGATGTTTCCGATGGCAGACGCGCTCGCGTGGCTCTTGGGTGCTCGTCAGCTTATTCTTGATACGCTCGAGCTCGAGAAAAAAGGTCCCGAAAATCCGACGCTCGCCGAAGGTTTGCCGGGCGTCTTGAATTTCTACTCGGATCTTTGCGGCGTTCAGGCGGCTCGTGCTGCGGGTGAAGTCGGTAAAGTTTGTGCCGAGTTGGTTTATGGATATCAGTTGGCAGCGACGGCTCTCAAGCCTTTCGCGGAGTTGCGCGGGAAGACGGACGCTAGCCTCGTCGGCATTCGTTTTTCCAAGGATCGCGCCGCGGAAGCCGTCGCGCAAGTGATGATCCCGGAAGCTCTCGATTATCCACTCTAAAAACAGGCAAACGTGGAACGGGGAACGTCGAACGCGCGCGTTTCTCGTTCATCGGTCCCCGAACTTTAAAAGAGTTCAAATTTTCTAAAGGAGCCTTTGCCATGAGTACAGACCGTCAGAAGATGGATGTCGATATTGTTTGCGTGGGATTCGGGCCTGCGACGGCGGGGTTTTTGACTACCCTCACGCGGGCAATCGAAAAAGAGCCCGCAGCCGAGCATTTACAAAGCAAAGCTATGCCAGGCATGCCGCTTCAGGTGATCTGCTACGAACGCTCGGATGATATCGGATTTGGTGTTTCGGGGATCGTGAGCGAAGCTAAGGGGATTAAGCAGGCGTTCACAGCTGAGGAGCTTTCCCAGATTCCGATGGCGCATCCGGTGAAGCACGAAGAAGTGTACTATCTTCTCGATCCGGTGGGCGCGAGCCGCCGTTCGTGGGTCTTGAAATGCGTCGACTGGCTTTTCCGCACTTTTGGTTTCATCCTGCCTTGGTATAAAGACCAGGCGTTCCAGCTTCCTTTTATCCCGCCTTTTATGGCCAAGCACGGGGGTTGGGTGTTTTCAATGGGGCAGTTCACGCAGTGGCTTGGGTCGAATCTGATGGGTTCGGGACTGGTTCAAGTTTGGCCCGGTATGCCGGTGAAGGAACCGCTCTTTGATTCGAATCGTGTGGTCGGTGTCAGGCTTGTGGATCAGGGTGTCGAAAAGTCAGGAAAACCCACCGGAACTTTCATGCCAGGGATGGATATTCATGCAGCGCTTACGGTTGTGGGGGATGGGCCTTATGGTCCCGTGGGACAGAATCTGGATGTGAAGTTCGGGTTTCCGGAGGGAAATCATCAACGCGAATGGGCGCTAGGCATGAAAGCAGTGGTCGAGCTTCCTGAGAACACGACGCTTGTGCCGGGAACCGTGATCCACACGTTCGGTTATCCCGAACCGGAGATCTTTGGTTTTCTTTATGTGTATCCCAATCGCATGGCGTCGCTCGGAATTTTTGTTCCTTCCTGGCTGGATCATCCGATGCGTTCGGCCTATCGTTATTTCCAGCACTGGATGCAGCATCCCAAACTTTGGAAACATCTCCAGGGCGCGACCTTGAAGTCTTGGGGCGCGAAAAGTTTGCAGGAAGCCGGGATGCGCGGGGAGCCTTTTATCGTGGGCGATGGTTTTGCCAGGATCGGCGAAGGTTCTGGAAGTACGAACATGCTTAAAGGTTCCGGCGTGGATGAGGCCTGGACTACCGGTGTTCAGCTTGCGGAAGGCATGATCCAGCTTTTGAGAGAAAAGAAAAATTTCACCAAGGAAAATCTCGAAGCTACGTATCTTGCGAAACGCCGCGCGAGTTGGGTCGAGAAGGACAATCGGATCGCGAAAAAAGCGCGAGACGGGTTCAGTCATAATTTCGTGCTTGGCATGATGGGCATGGGCATGGCGGGTTTTACGAACGGGCTTCTCAATGTTCCCGCAAAGTTGAAACCTGTTTATCAACGCATCCCTTCTCTTGAGACCTATTACAAGGCCAAGGTTTCTTCTGATGTGATCGAGTCGGCGCGTAAGGAAGCAAACGCGACAAATACTTCGATGCATGACGCTTTGATGGACGCGACGGGATGGCCGAAGGTTCAGTACGACGGCAAGCTTCTCATCTCTCATCAGGACGCGCTTCTCTTGGGTGGGAAGGTCCAGGCCGCGGAAGGTTACGCGGATCATGTGATCTTTATGGATGCCGGCAAATGTCAGAAGTGCCGCGCCAAGGTTTGCATCGAGATGTGCTCGGGCCAGGCCATTACGGCGGGTTCGGACGGCGGTGTTCCGCTCTTTGACCGCGAAAAATGCATCCATTGTGCCGCCTGTCTTTGGAATTGCGCCTACGCGCGCGAAGAGGGTTGTGATCTCACCAACGTCGATTTTCGTGCCGGCTCCGGCGGTCTCCACTCCAATATCAACTAGCACTTCCTTTGCCGACAGACGCTTTTCACAGGATCAAAAGGAGATGACCATGGACCTTCAAAAATATTTTGATGAGACGAAAGGCACTGGCGTGCTGGCAACGGCGGATAGCTACGGCAAGGTGGATGCGGCGCTTTACGCGCGGCCTCACGTCTTGGAGGACGGTACGATCGCCTTCATTATGGCGGACCGCCTGACGCTTCACAATCTCCAGTCCAATCCTCATGCGGCATACCTCTTCGTTGAAACCACGGGGATGTATGAAGGTAAGAGACTTTTTTTGAAGAAGATCTCCGAAGAGAAGAATTCCGAACGCATCAAGACGATGCGTCGCAGCTGTCTTTGCAATGAAGAAAAAGGATCAGACGGCAAAGACCGCTATCTCGTCATCTTTCAACTCGAAAAAGAACTCCCCTTAATTGGTTCTTAATCCGTCCCCTGCGATCTTCATGCCAACAGGAGCTGGTCTTTAAAGTATGAAAAGAAACGCTCTCATTCTCGCTATCCTGTTTGTGACGGGTTGCGCCCACAGCCCGTGTCAAAAGGACGTTGTTTTTCAGAATGCGCCTATCAACGCCCTCCTGGCGGGATGCTACAGCGGGACGATGAGCGTTCACGATCTTAAAAAACACGGCGATTTTGGTTTCGGCACCCTTGACTCACTCGACGGAGAAATGGTTGCTCTCGACAATGCCTTCTATCAGATAAAACCGGACGGAAAGGCGCGTCTCTTGAAAGATGAGGAAGCGAGCCCGTTCGCGACCGTGATGTTTTTTCACGCTCGACAGGAATTGTTCCCGGAACGGGAGATGGGATACAAGGAACTAATGGGATTTCTAGATAAAGACATACCTTCCGAGAATCTGATCTATGCGATCAAAGTCGAAGGAAGATTTTCTTCGCTCAAGGTCCGTAGTGCGGCCCGCCAAAAGAAGCCTTTTTCGGTCCTGACCGAAGCGATCAAGGCACAGAAAGTTTTTGAATTAAAGGACCAGGAAGGAACACTGGTGGGGTTCAGGTTTCCGGCCTATGCGGAGGGGATCAATGTCTCGGGGTATCATTTTCATTTCTTAAACAAAGATAAAACCTTGGGCGGACATGTGTTGGATCTGCGAGTGGAAGGGGCCCGAGTTCAGATCGATAAAAGTCATGCTTTCTCGATGGCGTTCCCGGAGAACGAAGAATTTCTGAAATATCGTTTTGAAACAGATTCCAAGGAAGCGATCCGGAAAATCGAAAAATAAATCTGGTCTGGGGAAGTCTTGGAGCGACCACGTTTTTGCACTAGCCGAAAGCAAGCACCCTCATTATAATGTCCGCCCATCGAGCGATGCAGAGGGCGGTGGGGTGGTTCCCGTTGTAATCATTCAATAGGAGATGAAATTTATGACGCCCAAGTCTTTGTTTTCTTTTAATGAACGGCGACTTGGGCAGCCATAATTGTCAATTAACTTTTAGGAGGAGAATTATGACGACAGCTTTTCATATCGTGGTGTGCGGGAGTTTGGTGCCAGACCCGCTCCAGACGCTGGAGCCGATCCAAGGACCGACAGGGCCCGCATTAAAAAATGAAATGATGCTGCCCTCCGTGCTTGATCCGTGGGCCGGTCACTCGCTTTTTGAAGCGGCGAATCTCGCGAAGCAACATCCCGGGAGTAAAGTGACGCTCATCAGCCTCGGGCCTAAAGCGAAACTCCAACAGCTTATGATGATTATCGCTCAAAAAGTTCCTTTCGAGCTTGTGTGTCTTGACGGTTCTGCGAGCGGTTTCATGGATTCCAGGGAAGTTGCCGTGGCTCTTGCCGGGGCGATCGAGAAGATCCCTGGACTTGATAAGACGAAGCTCCTCGTGTTCGGCGGCTGTTCCTCTGCTTCACGTGATGCGGGAACTACGATGCAAATGATCGCTGAACAGCTCGGAGTGAACGATGTGTTTCTTGCGGCCGACGAACTCAAGGTTCAACCGGGTGGTTCCTTCAGGATTCTGGAGCGTATCGAAGGCGGGCAGTATCAGGTTTCCACATGTGCCGGGGCCCCGGCCGTGATCGGATGGGCGACGGGCAATCTTCCGGAACCGCCGAACAATCCTCAAGTGGGAATGACGAACATGCGCACCATCATGCCTGCTTTACAGAAAGCGCAGCCGGCCGCGCTCAAGACCGATGCCATCAAATTCGCAAGCGTGGAACTTCCCAAGCAACAGCGCCAGACCCGGATCGTCAAGGACACGCCTGTGGAAGAGATCGCTCAAGAAATCGTCACATGGATTAAAGGATAGCCGCCATGGAAAAAATACTCTTTTTAGCTCATACGGATACAAACGGCAATCTTCCGAAGATTGCGCTCGAAACGTTGAATGCTGCGCTTCAGATTACCCAAGGCCTTGCGGGTTCCACGCTTACGGTGGGCCTTGTCGGAGAGAACGTGCAGGCTGCTGCCGATCAAATCGCTGCTTGCGGTGCTACGAAGATCCTCGGCGTAAGCGGCGCTGATTTCGGCATGTCGCGCTATGCGACGGATGTCAAAGCTGCGGAAGCGATCGGGATTGCCGCGGGTGCGACTCTCATCATTGTTCCGGGGACTTCCCGTTTTTCCAGGGCGATCCCTGGTGCCGCTTTTCGTTTGAAAGCCACCATCGATACGCACGTGAGCGGTATTCAGTTTACGGAGGGTGTTTTGCAGGTCCAGCGTTGGTATTACCGTCAACGCATGATGGCAACGTTGACGCGCGCGGCTCGGCCGTGGATTCTCGTCGTGGATTCCGGTGTGTTTCAACCGTGGCAGGGAGCGAAAGGTTCAGCAAAGGTCGAAGTCGTTGCCGCCACTATTACTGATAAAGAAAAACGCACAAAAGTGACAGGCGTTGAAGCGCCTTCCGCGGATGCGCAGACGATCCGTCCGGATGCTCCGATACTGCTTGTTGCGGGTGCCGGATGGACCAAGAAGCAGGCGGACGGCCAGATCCATGCCAAGAAAGCTGAGACACTCATCCTCGGATTCCTGAAGAACGCCAAAGCATCGCTCGGAAGTAGCAAATCGCTTGTGGATCAGGGTTCGGAAGGGGAGCAAGTGCTGACCTGTATGAGCCATTTGAACCAAGTCGGGCAGACCGGCTCCACGCCACGTCATCCGAAAGGACTTTCTACTTGCTGTCACGGGGAAGAACCGCACGTGGTCGGTTGGCGTTTCATCAATGAGCGTCGAGCGATCAATACGGATGCTAATTGCGGTTGGGCCCAGGGTAAGGCGGACGTGCTGTATGTGGCCGACGCTTTTGCCGTTATGGCTAAGGTGAATGAGCTTCTCGCTTAAGGTTGAAATCGGGACCCTTTTCAAAGCCCTGCCTTGAGAAAGGTCCTGAAAACCAGCTCTGATCGTGGCGTTTTTTTGATTTACGGAAGCGGAAGAACACGGTACTATCCTCCCCGAGTTCGTTCATGACAGCAATCCTCTACCGGGCCCCAGCAGGGGACCTGAAAATTCATCGAAAAATATTTTAGCACATAAAAGGAGAGCGCTATGGTCTTTGGATTCCTTCTTCCGAAAGAAACAAGTTTCTTTGATCTTTTCGACAAACAGGCGGATTATGCCGTTCAAGCAGCCACCCATTTCGTGAAGATGGTCGCTGATTACAAGGTCGATGAAACGGAAGTCGGAATTATGAAAGAGATCGAGCATCTCGGCGATGAAGTATCGCGTCAGATCAAGGACCAGTTGAATAATACCTTTATCACTCCTTTTGATCGTGAAGATATTCACGATCTGGCGAAGGAACTGGACGATATCGTCGACATGCTTTACACCATCACGAAGCGTCTTCGCGTTTACAAGATTCTGAGCATGGAAAGAAATCTCACGGAATTTGCCCGCGTGATCGAAATGTCGGTTAAGGGCGTTTCTCAGGCTGTCAAAGGTCTCCGCGATATGAAGCGCAGCAAGGAAATCCTGAAAGCCTGCATTGAAGTGAACAATCTCGAGAATCTTGGCGATAGGATGCGTGACGATATGCTTGGCGAGCTTTTTGAAAAATACGCCAAAGATCCGGTTGCGGTCATTAAATGGAAAGACATCTATCAGGACGCGGAAACGGTCCTGGATGTATGCGAGGACGTAGTCCACGTGGTCGAATCCATTCTCGTCAAACACGCCTGAGCTTAAACCGGATATGACGCCCTCCTTATCAATGGGTATCTTAAAAGTGGAAATGAAGACAGTCATGATTTTCCGTTTATTTTTTCAAGAGGAATCATGACGCTCTGGATCCTTTTTCTTATCTTGCTGGCGCTTGCCTTCGATTTCCTGAACGGGTTTCACGACTCTGCGAACTCCATCGCGACTGTGGTTTCCACCCGTGTCCTTTCCCCGCAGCATGCCGTCATTTGGGCCGCATTCTTCAACTTTATCGCATTCCTCTTTTTTGGACTCCACGTCGCGAATACGATCGGAAAGGGGATCATCGATATTCATATCGTAGACAGTCAGATCGTCTTCGGGGCTCTGATGGGTGCTTGTGCCTGGAATATTATTACCTGGTATTTTGGATTACCGACAAGTTCTTCCCACGCCTTGATCGGTGGGTTGGTTGGGTCGGCACTTGTGAAGGCCGGTGCGGGATCCTTGGTATGGGGCGGGATCATTAAAACTGTGGTCTTTATTTTGATTTCACCTGTGGTCGGGCTTTTACTGGGTGTTGTTTATGGGGTCATTGTCCATTGGCTTGCGCGCAAAAGTTCGCCCGCGCAGGTCGATCATCTTTTTAGAAAAGGCCAACTGGTCTCCGCCGCGCTTTACAGTTTGGGGCACGGCGGCAATGACGCGCAAAAGACCATGGGTATCATTGCAAGCCTTCTTTTTAGCGCCGGGCTTTTAGGGAAAGAGTTCCATATTCCTTTTTGGGTCGTGATCTCGTGTCAGGCGGCCATTGCCTTCGGGACGATGTTCGGTGGATGGAGGATCGTGAAGACGATGGGGCAAAAGGTTGCGAAATTGCGGCCGGTGGATGGCTTTTGCGCGGAATCAGGGGCTGCTACAAGCCTGTTCATAGCCTCGGCGTTCGGTATCCCGGTTAGCACGACGCATACGATCACAGGCGCGATTATGGGGGTAGGTTCCTTGAAGCGCATGAGCGCCGTGCGTTGGGGTGTCGCGGGGAATATCGTGTGGGCGTGGATTATCACGATGCCGTGTTCCGCGGCGATCTCAGCTGTTTCTTATATTATTGCGAAATGGATTGCTCCGTAATGATTTCGTGGCCGGGTAACAAATGATCAGGCGAAAGTTTTTTTACCTGGGTAACAGCCAGAAACAAAGGACCCGTATGATTCCTTACCCGAAAAATTTTCGGAAAATCGTTTCTACCACTTGCTTTTTTGTGAGCGCCTTCCTTCTGGCCCAGTGGATTCTTGCCCCCCTGTTGCTCGCGTCGCCTCCCAAAGACGGGGATTTTGGAATCTGGAATATCTATGATGTAGAAAAAAAGCTGAATAGCCAATGGAAAATGAAGGTCGGCGAGGAGCTGCGATTCCGGGATCATGCCGGGCTTTATTATGCTGAAACCCATCTTGGAGTGGATTATAAGCCGTTCAAATATCTCGCCATGGGTGCCGAGTATCAAGAAATCCGTAATACGCGGACTAAAACTGCGCGGAACAAACAGAAACAAGACAAGTGGTATTGGGACGAAGTGCCGCGGATCTATCTGACGCCGCAATGCTCCTACAAGGGGTTTCAGCTCGAGGACCGTAATATGCTGGAATTCCGGATCCGGCAGGATGCGCGGTTTACGTTGCGGTACCGGAACATGGTCACCTTGACGGCCCCCTGGAAATGGACGCCGCTTCAATTCCAGCCGTATACCTCTAACGAGACCTTTTTCGAGACGCAGCGCAACGGGCTTATCGAGGACCGGTTCTTTTCCGGTTTCAAGGTTCATTGGTGGGGGCCGGTTTACGGGTCGATCTTTTATCTGCGTCAATCCACCAAGAATGCCATCGCGAAATGGACGTCGCTTAATATTCTGGGAACTAGTCTCAAGATTTGTTTTTAACCGTTTGTGAATTAGCCGTGCAAGTTAGCAGTTTTCTCTCTCCTTCGGAAAAGTTTGTGCTAGAATATCGCCTCGATTTTTGAATTTCCTCTCAGGCATCGTTCTCATTTTGATTTTAGGAGTTAACGGTGCTTGTACTGCGAATCCTGAAAATCAATAGTAATGCGGCACAAGAGATCTCTTTTTAATATGTCAAAACTCGAAATCGTTGAAATAGACATTCTGATCGTGGGCGGCGGTGTCGCGGGCCTCGCGACCGCCATTCATCTTGCCGATCTCACGGCGGGTGCCGACAAGAAGCCTAGAATCCTGGTTCTTGAAAAAGGAAATTCGATCGGGAGCCACACGCTTTCCGGTGCCGTGATCGATCCTTCGACCTTGAAAGAACTTCTTCCAGGCGTCGAACCTAAAGATTTTCCCTTCGAATCTCCCGTCAAAAAAGAGGGTGTTTATTTTTTCACCCCGAAGCTAGCCTTGCGGGCTCCTTTTACGCCGCCTTTTATGGGCAATCGCGGGAATTTCGTGGTTTCTCTTGGAAAAATGACACGCTGGCTGGCCGAGATCGCCGAGAAAAAAGGCGTACAGGTCTATCCGGGGTTCAGCGTTTCCGAAATGGTTTATGAGAACGCTCGCGTCATCGGGGCGAGGACAATCGATACCGGCGTGGATAAGCACGGGCAGCCGATGGAAAACTATCAGCCCGGCAACGAGATCCGCGCCAAGATCACGATCCTGGCCGAAGGGCCTCGTGGTAGTCTGACCAAGGCCCTTTGTCGTAAATTGAATCTCGAGGAACAGAGCAACCCCCAGGTTTACTCCACAGGCGTCAAAGAGCTTTGGGACCTTCCGGAAGGGACATTCGAGGCTGGACGGATCATGCACACGCTCGGCTATCCTTTTGAGTTCAATCATTTTGGCGGTGGGTTCGTTTACGGTCTGAACGGCCGGCAGGTCGTAGTCGGGATCGCGGCAGGACTGGATTATAGGGATCCCGCGTTTGACTCCCACGCGGCGCTTCAGCTCTATAAAAAGCATCCTTTCATCGCGAAAATCCTCGAAAAAGGAAAACTCCTGCGGTATGGCGCCAAGACGATCCCGGAGGGAGGCCTTTATTCGCTTCCCAAGCTTTATCATGATGGGGTCATGATTGTTGGGGATTCTGCTGGATTCCTCAGCATGCCGAGTCTCAAGGGCGTCCATCTCGCGAT
Organism: Candidatus Omnitrophota bacterium; assembly: GCA_903856085.1. Classification (GTDB taxonomy): domain Bacteria; phylum Omnitrophota; class Omnitrophia; order Omnitrophales; family Aquincolibacteriaceae; genus Aquincolibacterium; species Aquincolibacterium lacustre. The sequence goes on from CAIOAT010000012.1 coordinate 39,399, forward strand.
CGAGTCCGGGATGTTGGCTGCGAAGACCGCATTTGAAGCTTTTGGGAAAAATAATTTTTCGGCAAAGCAGCTCAGTCTTTATGAAGAGCTTTTCAAGAAAAGCGCGACGCATCAAACGCTTTCCCGTACCCGTAATTTTCGCGCAGGATTCGGGCACGGCATGATCCTGGGCGCGTTCTATTTTGCGACTCAGATTCTCACCGGGGGACGTGGCATCACGTGGTCGGGGAAGATGAAGACGCATGAGGATGCAGCTTGCTATAAGAAACTCTCGGATGTGAAAACGCCATTCTGCAAAAAGTTTGCGAAAGAGCTCGCTTACGACAAGAAACTGACGTTTGATAAAGTGACGGATGTCTATTTTTCAGGCTCCAAACACGATGAAGAGCAACCGTGTCATCTGCGGGTGCTGGATCTCAATCTTTGCCGGGATGTTTGTATTCCAAAATATGGCGGGCCGTGCCAGCATTTTTGTCCTGCCGAGGTTTATGAGATCGTGACGGACCCAAAGACCGGGAAAAAGGACCTCCATCTCCATCCGGCCAATTGCGTGCATTGCAAAACTTGCGACATCAAAGATCCGTTTGGGAACATTGAATGGGCCGTGCCCTACGGGGGCGATGGCCCCGAATACGAGAATTTATAGCGTCGTGCCACGGGCTACGACTCAAGCGCCACGCGGCGCGAGGAGCGTGGGCCGACGGTCGTTTTTAAAATAGAGGAGAATATGGGTTTAAAGATCATCACCATCATGAAACAAGTTCCGCTCCCGACCGAAATGCGTATGGGCGCGGACGGGCTTATGGACCGCACCAAGGCGAAGTCCTCGATCAATGCAGATTGTACGTTTGGTCTGGAGCAGGGGCTGCAGATCAAAAAGCATGTTCCGGACGCGGAACTGATCGTGGTTTCGATGGGGCCGACAAGTTTTGAGCAGTCGCTCAAAAAAGCCTTGGCCATGGGATACGATCGCGCGGTGCTTCTTTCAGACAGGAAGCTTGGGGGCTCCGACACTTTTGCCACCGGTTATGCGATTGCCTCGCTTCTCAAAAAACTTGGGTTCACCAAGGACAGCAAAGATCCCTTCATCATTTTTTCAGGACGGCAGACGACAGACGGGGATACAGCGCATGTGCCGTCTCAGACGGCCGAGAATCTCGGTATTCCCCAGGCGACTTTTGTGGAAAAGGTGGAGTTCAAGGGAGACCATTTAAAGGTCCGTCGCATTATTGAAGGTGGATTCCAGGTTCTCAAAGTTCCTATCCCGTGTCTTATTTCCATTGCCCCGACCGCCACTCCGGCGCGTCGGCCGTCTCTCAAAGGAGCTATTCGTGCGAAGAGCGCCAAGATCGAGATCTGGACGCTGGATCAAACCGGGGCGGATGCCAGCGTGGTAGGCCTCAATGGGTCACCGACGCTTGTGTCAAAGGTTGTGGATATTCAAAAAGATCGGCCCCCGGTCAATATGATCTCCGGTCATGAGCCCAAGGATCTTGCGGAGGTTCTTGTCTCCGAGATCGAAAAGGTCAAGAATTCGAGCGGCGGGGGCCCTGGGGCGCATGCGGAAGCGGACGATGGAAAAGATGTGTCTGGGGAAAAGGCCAAAGTGGATGTGGATTTTCCAAGAGTGGATTTTCGCAAGGGTGCGCGAGGCATTTTGACCTGGATTGAAATGCACGGTCAAACACCGGCACGGTCATCCCTTGAGATTCTGAATCCTGCCCGGAAACTAGCGGACCAGCTCCAGACCCAGGTGACTGCGGTTGTGACCGGATATAACATCAAGGATGTGGCGGCTGAGATCATCGCCTATGGCGCCGACGAGGTCGTAGTGGTGGATGATCCGCGTCTTAAGGAATACAGAATCCTGCCGGTCGCAGCGGTGTTGGCGCAGTGGATTGAACATAAACGTCCGGAGATAGCGCTTTTTGGAGCAACGACTTCAGGCCGTGAGCTCGCGCCAAGACTTGCGAGTCGTGTGAAGGCTGGCGTGACCGCGGATTGCACAAGTCTGAAGGTCGGGGAATATGTGCACCGTATTAAAAAAGCGATCATGTATCCCTGTCTTGAGTCCATCCGACCGACTTATGGTGAAAGTAAGCTTGCGACTATTATCGGGTTCTGGTGCCCGCAGATGGCGACTGCCCGTGCCGGAACTTTTAAAATATTACCAAAAGATCCAAACCGTAAAGGGACCGTTCGTGAATTTACTCCTACGTTCAGGGACAGTGATTTCGCGGTAGAGGTGCTTGAAGTCAAGCGTGAGGCGGGCGGCGGCGATAATCTTTTTGTAGCGGATATCATTATTTCTGGGGGACGTCCGGCCGGCGATCACGACGATTTCAAACTCGTCAAGGATCTCGCAAAGGCTTTGCAGGACCAGGGGATCAACGCGGACTGGGGCGCGAGCCGTCACGCGGTGGATAACGGTTATGCTCCCTACGCGCGTCAGGTCGGACAAACCGGGAAGACCGTTCGTCCCAAGATCTATATCGCTGTCGCAATCTCCGGGGCTATCCAGCATCTCGCGGGGATGAAAGAATCTGGTAAGATCATCGCCATCAATCAGGATCCACAGGCTGCAATCTTTCGCCATTCGGATTTCGGCATTGTTCGTGATTACCAGGAAGTGCTTCCCGAGCTTATTGCGAAGGTGAAGGCTGGCTTTACCTTCGGACTTACGCCGAGCAAATAGATTCGCAGTGCGTCGGTCTTCAGAAGCTTCAGAGTGTCTATTGACGTGGGGACTACTTACAATTAAAATTCTCAGGGAATGGTCGATAACGTACCCTGGCTTTGGGTTTCTTTTTCTTGATGGTAGCCAGGGTTGCCCCAATTTCATCTCGGATGAAATTGAAAGGTTGGGACTAAGGGCGTCATAAAAATTAACAAAGGGGAGGGATTATGTTAAAGAAGATTATCAGTATGACAGTGGTTTTGGCTATGTTTATGGCCGTGAGTGGTGTTGCGTATGCCGAGGAGAATAACTCGGACAAGAGTCTGACCCGCGGTGCGGCCTCGTTAGTGCTGCCGGGTTGGGGACAATACCTGAATAACGAAATGGATAACAAGAGCGGAAAGTTTAAGACCGGCGCTATGATCGTTCTCGAGATCGGCGGCATTGTGACCACGATCCTTCTCGGGACGCTTGTAGGCTATCCCGTGATCTGGGTGGGTATTGGGATCCTGATGTTCAACCATATCTGGAGCGCTTCGGATGCTTACCTGAAGGTCCCCGTGGGCCCTGAAGTGGCGATGAAGGGCGATAAGCTCAATCGTTAATTCTTTGGAAACCGTTCTTTCGTTTAAAAAAGGCAGGCCGTGGAGACTCTGCGGCCTGCTTTTTTTATATCTGCTATCTTCAGGATTTTCTCTCTCATCCTCCACTTCGGAAGGCCGGTCGTTCCCGCTTCCCGGGAATTTTGAAGAAGTTTGGAAGGCTACCCTTGCGACACTGGAAGCCGAAAAAATCCCGCTTGTCACGACCGATAAAGCCCGGGGCTATATCCGGTCTGCAACCTTTCCTTTGTATTCCAAAGAATATAAACAATGGGCCAAAGCTCCGAGCTTGTCCTCGAGCGGGTTTTGCGCTCTCGAGATCGGTGTCGTAGAAAAGGATCCGACTATGACGGTCGTGGGCCTTAAGGCCTATTTCAAAAGGAAGACGGGTTTTTCTTCCAAAGGGTTTCGGAGGAGTGACGGGTCCCGTGGTGTGTTCGAAGGATTCTTAGGCAAGAATATCCACGAGCGGCTTGTGGAAGCGAAGTTTCCGGCCATCAAAAGTGTGATTTTAGGTTGTGACCTTCACTATGACGACAAGACGGCGCATTATTTTATTGCAGAAGCTGATGTCTCAACACTTGCTTATGAACAAGGGCTTCGCAATGGGGATGTGCTCATGAAGATCTCAGGGCAGGCGGTGACGCCCGGAAATCTTTTCGGATTCTTTCTAAATATCCCAGGAGAATCCCTCAAGAAATTCACGGTCCTTCGCGAGGAGGGAGAGCTGGAGCTACCGGTCAGTATTTTTTTTCTGAACCCCGATGCGCCGCATATGGGATTCCGTGTGGAACGTGATCCTAAAACCCTGAGATTTGCGATTACGGACGTGCGCGCCGGCTCTCCGGCAGAGCGGGAAGGATTTTTGCCAGGGGATATTCTTCTCAAGCAGAACAGTGTGTTGCTCGATTGCTGGGAGAACTATTACCGGGTGATCCTGGCTCAAAAGAATGGAGAGCCTCAGATCTTCCAGATCGAACGGAGAGGGAAGCTCCTTGAAAAGAAAATAACTCCCGCTGGGGCTGCAACTCCTTCGTGAAAGATCCCCGTCTCGCTTTGTTTTATTCTGTGATCGCCCCAGGCCTCGGACAGCTTTACCTCGGAGATCGCGCCAAAGGATGGACGCTTTTATGCATGGCGGCCGGGGTGGTGGTGAGTCTCATCGTCAGCCATACGGTGATGGCATGGTTTTTGATGGGAGGGATCTATTTAGCCGTCATGATTCCCGCAGCTTTGGACGCCTTTCAAACTGCTGCAGGCCAGCCGCGGACTTTCGCAGGAAATACCATTCCCTATGTGATTCTCATGTTGCTGACGGTCGGTCCGTTCGCGATCCCTCTTTTGTGGCAGAGCCCGAGATTTTCGAAGACAGCGAAGATCCTTTGGACGATCCTCGTGATCCTGATCGCGTTCTTGGCGATCGCGACCCTGACGTTTATGGCCTCGTTCTTCGATTCGCTTATGAAATAAAAACGAGTCTTCGACAGGCTTTGGCCTCGAAAAGATGTTGGGTTCCTTTAAAGGATGCGTGATAAAATATAGAAAATTTTAAGGAGATTTTGTGAATTCTAAGAAACTAATAACGTTTTTCTTTTTAACTTTTTTTCTTATCGGGTCGGGATGTTATGCCCAGGATTCCGATTCCTCCTATGTATCGAGCAGTGCCTCCGTTGCATCGTCTCCGACCCAGATTACGCGCCGATGGTCCGATGGCTGGTACCAGGGTGCTTCAGGTTACGACAGGGCGGTTGAGGAATACAAACGGACCAATCAACCCATGGTCGTTTATATGAGCGTCGGGTGGTGCCCTTATTGCCGTAGGTTCGAAAAAGAGGTGCTTTCGTCCCCCTCGGTTCAGGCTATGCTGAAGGGCAAGATCAAGGTCAATATCAATCCGGAATCCGGAAGTCGCGAGAACACTATCGCGTCCCAATACGGGATTCGGGGATATCCGTCTTTCTTTCTCCACCCGCCTCAGCCTGACGGTGCCGTACAGTTTTATACCGGTGTCACCTCTGAGCAATTCGTTGAGTTTTTCAAGCAAGTCCTCAAGTGATCCCGACAGCGCTTTCCATAGCCGGGTCTGATCCTTCGGGCGGGGCCGGCATTCAAGCTGATCTCAAAACTTTCCATCAGCACAAGGTTTACGGGATGGCGGTAATCACGCTTCTCACAGCCCAGAACACGCGTGGCGTCCAGGCTGTCTATGTAATAAAACCTGCTCAAGTGATGCGTCAACTCGAAGCCGTGCTTACGGATCTCCCGCCTCAAGCGGCCAAGACGGGTGCTCTGGGCGATGAAAAGGTTCTTCGTGCGGTCGCGAGAGCAGCCAGAAAATTCCGGTTTCCTCTTGTGGTCGATCCGGTGATGGTGAGTAAACACGGTGCGCCGCTTCTCAAACAAAGTGCCATTCGTATTTTCATCAAAGAGCTTCTACCCCATGCTGTTTTGGTTACGCCAAATCTTTGTGAAGCTCAAGTGCTGAGCGGAACCACAGTTTGCGATCTCGAGTCCATGGAAAAAGCTGCGCGGATCATTGCAGGGCTTGGTTCTCAAGCGGTGCTTGTCAAAGGCGGTCATCTTCGAGGGGAAGCTGTGGACCTTTTTTATCAGAGCGGGCGGATCCGTCTCCTCAAAGCTCCGCGGATCAGGACACGGCATACGCATGGGACCGGCTGCACTTATTCTGCGGCCATCACCGCCGAACTGGCTAAAGGGCAGGATCTTTTTTCGGCGATCACGAGCGCCAAAAAGTTCATTACCCGTGCCATTCGCACAAGTCCCGGTCTTGGGCATGGCATGGGCCCCGTGAATCATTTTTCCTGACGCGTCTTCCAATAAAAGATTGTTTTTAAAAGATTCCGCGTTCGGATATAATTCCCTCCTCAAACTGAGCGAAGGAGCAAAACATGATCTGTTGTCTTGATCTGGAAGGTGTGTTGATCCCTGAGATATGGATCAACGTGGCGAAGGAGACCGGCATCAAAGCACTGGAGATCACCACGCGCGATGAGCCCGATTACGATAAGCTCATGCGCTACCGGCTTGCAATCTTGAAGAACGAGGGGATCAAGCTCCGCGACATCCAGGCTGTGATCAAGCGCATGAATCCGCTCCCGGGCGCGAAGGAGTTCTTAAGAAAGCTGCAGGAGAAATATCAGGTCATCATTCTTTCCGATACTTATTATGAGTTCGCCGGGCCGATGATGAAGAAGCTCGGATATCCGACCCTTTTTTGCAACTGGCTTTCGACGGATAAAAAGGGTTTTATTTCGAATTATCATCTGCGACAGAAGAACGGCAAGAAAGAAGCCGTGCAAGGGCTTAAAAGTCTTGGATTTAGAGTCGTCGCTGCGGGGGATTCCTATAATGACATCGCCATGCTCCGGGCTGCTGACCGTGGAATTTTGTTCCGTCCCCCTGCGAAGATCGTCCGTCAATTTCCCCAGCTCAAGGTCACGACCACCTACTCGCAGCTCCTCGCCGCGTTCCTCAAGAACGCCTGAAAAACAAAACCCAATCACTGCAGAAAACCGACAACAATAAACAGGCCTGGAGCAGCAGACTGCTTATTGACTATAGGTGATATCCTAGGGAAGGCTATCGGCTATGAGCTAGGGTTTTAGAGGTTTGCCCGGATTTTCGCGGCAGTCGATGCAAGCTCTTCCTGCGGCATGGGTTTTGCGCGTGCGAAATTCAAGTCGCTGACACCATCGATTGGGATGAGGTGGATATGGGCGTGAGGGACTTCGATCCCGGCAACCATGATGCCGACTTTCTGGCAGGGAACGGTTTGCTTGATAGCTTTGGCGACCTTTTTGGCGAATATCATAAGCCCCTTCAGCAGTTCATCCTCGATGTCAAAGATGTAATCGATTTCTTGCTTTGGGATTACGAGCGTGTGGCCTGGATTTACGGGACGAATATCGAGGAATGCGAGATAGCGGTCATTCTCAAGGATCTTGTGGGCGGGGATCTCGCCCGCGAGGATCTTGGTAAAAATAGTTGGCATAGGACTCTCCTGTCGGTGTGGAAATAGCTTCTTCAAAGCGGCATTATTCTACCCCGCTTTTTTGAGAGCGGGATAGTTTTTTTGTAAGAATACGGTACAATATCCTGTGCGATGCTTCTATCCTTGATTTTAATTTATTCTGGATAAACGGGAACGGCAGTCAGGGCAACCCGAATCTCAGCTTTGCTTCGACTGATTGAAATTGAGACTAAAAACAGGGGGTTCAAGATGGTCGATGAAAATAAAAATACGGTTCTCGGTGTGACGGAAAATATCGAAGCGCTTCTTTGCTACGCGCTGGGGTGGGTGACGGGGCTTGTTTTCCTGTTGCTTGAGCAAAAAAACGAGTTCGTGCGTTTTCACGCGCTTCAGTCGCTTGTCACATTCCTCGCTCTTTTTATCCTCTCCGCGGTGGTAGGGTTCATTCCGTTCCTGGGGATTCTGGTGGGGTTGGTGCTCTGGCCTTTGGGAGTGGTTCTTTGGATCGTTTTGATGGTGAAGGCTTATAAAGGGGAGCGCTACAAACTGCCCGTGATCGGTGATTTCGTCGAACAGCAACTCGCAAAAAAGTAACCTTCTGGGGCCACGACCCACGTCATGTGCCGTGGTGCGTGGCCCTTTTTCTCTCTCATGAATGCCTTCCAATGTCAGCGTTGCGGCGCATGTTGCCGCCAACCCGGTTTTGTCTATCTGAAGGAAGGAGATGCCGAGCGTCTTGCCGCGCATCTTGCGATGGATATTTACCAATTTACTGGGACACATTGTCTTCTCATGGACCGGCAACATCTCGTGCTTAAAAAACTTTCGGACGAGACGTGTTGCTTTTTTGGGGCCCAAGGTTGCTCGGTCTATGAAGCGAGACCCGCTCAATGTCGAGAGTTTCCCTTGAAATGGAAAACGGAGAGAAGTTTGAATTATTGCGAGGGTTTGAAGAAAGTTTAGTTTGCGAGAGGGGTGTCAGTAGCAGGCTTTTCGGACTGGGGCGCCGGGGGAGCCGGTGGGAGTGTGAGGATGAACCTGGAGCCTTTGCCCGGCTCGCTTTCGACCCAGATCTTTCCGCCATGCATTTCCACGAACTGTTTGCTGATGGCAAGCCCCAACCCTGTCCCTTTGATGCTCTTTGAGGTTGCGCGCCCTGCCTGCTCATACGGCTGAAAAATTGCTCCCTGATTTTCTAAAGCGATCCCCGGACCTGAGTCTTCGACTGTGATCTTTGCTCCGCCGTCCGGCTCTTTGACTAAGGCGATATGAATAAAGCCCTTTTTGGTGAACTTTAGCGAGTTCGAGAGGAGATTGTAAAGGACCTGCCGGAGTTTAAGTTCATCGGCTGTGATCTTGAGAGCTACCGGTTTTTCCGTGAATCCCAGCAGTAGATGCTTGGCGAGGGCCTCTTCATAAAAGACATCAAGCGCCGATTGGATGATCTTCACGAGTTCGATCTCATGGAGTGAAAGCTGCATTTTTTTTGACTCAATCTTGGAAAGATCGAGTACGTCATTGATAAGCTCGCGAAGATGCTTTCCGCCGCGCTCGATACGGGAGAGAAAATCTTTCTGTTTTTCTGTGAGAGGTTCGGTCGGGCTCTCGATTAAGAGTTGGGAAAAACCAAGGATTGAGTTCAGCGGCGCACGGATCTCATGGCTCATTCGAGCAAAATAATCAGTCTGCAGATGATAGGCATACTTGACTTTATCACTTGTTTCTCGGAGCTCCCAAAGCAGTTCCTCGAGGCGATCATCTTTTTTCACGAGAGCCGAAGCCAGGGATCTTATGAAGAATGCGATCAAATAGAAGAAAGCAATGTGCCTGAAGATAATGGCGGTTTCTTGGACCGAGGTCAAGTCGGGCCCGAAAGAAACAGTCTGGGGGATGATATTTAAATGTCCGAGAACGATCAGCCCTGCATAAAGGGCCGAAGCGAGTGTGGCCATTTGGAGGGTCAGGACGGTCGGTAGATTGAGGGCGCAGTAGACGATCGAGATAAAGAAGCAGGAGGCATAAATGAAAAGATCCACATTGCCCAAAAGATGCAGGGCCGTTGTTTCTGCCAAAAAGTCGATTACGACCGAAGCGATCAGGGCTTCCATGCCGGATTTTGGATTTTGGTAAAAGGCTTTGTAGGGATGGTTGATGAAGACCTCAATGAGGACCACGATATAGAGAGGCCAGAGATTTGAAACCGTGAAATTTCCCCACTTGCAGGTCAGAACATAAAGGGGAATAAGAAAGAGGATGATGAGGATGCGGAGCTGGTAGAGTTGACAGGCTTTTTGGTAGATCTCTTCGACCGGAGTTTTTCCCGTGATTCTCATGATGTGCATCCTCAGAAGTTAGGTGTCCCGTCAAACGAGAATGTCCTTATAATAGCCAACTACGCTATAAAAGGAAATCTATTTTCAAAAGAGAGAGAGAGGCTTGTTGCGATGCTCTTGCTGGACTGTTAAAATGAGCTATTGTTTTTAAGGGGCATCCTGCATGAAAGGAGATTTATGAGCACGAGCGCTTATTTGAAAGTCTGTCTTGAAAAGGTCATTGAACAAAGGGGGCAGGACGTTTTTTTTAAGGCCGGGACGCCTCCCCGCATGCGTCTTGGCGGGCAGGTAGTGTCGCTGCCCTTGAAGGCATTTTCCGCGGAAGAGATCTGCGGGCTTGTTGATGAGCTGCTGGATCCTCGCCAGAAAGAAATACTTCAAAAAAACAAGAGTGTGGATTTTGGATTCTTCTTTCGTGAAAAGGATTGTCGTTTCCGGGCCAATGCTTTTTTTCAGCAAGGGGATATTTCCCTGGTGTTCCGCTTGCTGTGGGAAGGCATTCCGAGTTTTGATGAGCTCCGGTTGCCGCCGGTCCTGAAAAGGGTTGCGCTTGAAAAATCCGGGATCATTCTCATCGGGGGAGCGGTCTCTTCCGGGAAGACCACCACGGTGGCGGCCATGCTCCGGGCCATGAACGAGAGTGTCCCAAAGCATGTTCTCACAATTGAGGATCCGGTGGAATACCTGCATAAGGACCAGCAATGTCTCATCCAGCAGCGCGAGATCGGTCGGGATGCAGAAAGTTTCAGTTCGGCTCTGAAGTACATGGTGCGTCAGTCCCCGGATGTGATCGTGATCGGCGAAATGCGTGACGCGGAATCTTTCAGTTTTGCGCTTTCGGCGGCCGAGGTCGGAAGGCTTGTGATCTCGACAATTCACGCTCAATCCGCTAGTCAGGTTTTTGATCGGATACTGAGCTTTTTCAGGCGTGAGAGTGAACGCGAAGTGGTGTTTCGTCACTTTGCGGCGAATATGTCCTGCATTACGATTCAGAAATTGTTAGTGGCTAAGGATGGGAAGACGTTCGTGCCTGCGGCCGAAGTGCTTTTGGGGAATTACACGATCAAACAGCTGATCCTTGAAAAAAAGATCGACAAGCTTCCGCAAGCGATCCGTAATGCTCATGAAGAAGGGATGCAGACGATGGATCATTCGATCCTGGGGCTTTGGAAGGCCGGATTAATCAGCCAGGAGACCGCGATTGCCGCGAGTTCTTCGCCGGAGGACCTTCAGGCTCTAATGAAAGGTATTCGGATCGGTCAGGACACCAAAATCCTCGGAGACTAGGAGAGGGTCGATTCTTCGATAACGTTTCGTTTGCCAGCCGGAAAGAGAAAATTTTTTATGGGGGGGCTTCTCGAAAGATCAGACGTATTTTTCGCGGTAGATTTTGATCAGCGCGAAGAAGATCGAAAGTACCACCGGCGCCAGGAAAATTCCCATTAGACCGTAGAATTTCATCCCACCCATGATCCCGAAGAAAAGAAGAAAATAGGGGAGTTTTGTTTTTTCTCCAATGATCGCCGGTTTCATGATGTTATCCAGCAGGCTGATCCCGAAAAAACCCACCACAAAAAGAATGATCGCTTTGCCATACAGCTGCATGATTAAAAGATAAACCGCGATTGGAAACCACACACTTGCCGCCCCAAGGATTGGGATGAGCGAAGTCAGAAAGATCAGGAATGTAAAAAAAAGCGGGATCGGGACCCCCAAAGCCGTGAACAGCATTCCCGCTACGGCTGCCTGTGTGACACTGGTCAGGAGCTGTCCCCGGATCACGGCGACAAAGGTCTCATGGATCTGTGTAAAAAGGGCCTTCTTGGTTTCTTTCTCGAACGGAGCGATCTCATAAATGAAGTGGTAGATCTTTTCTCCGTGTTTGAAGAAGATGAAAGTGAGGAAGGACATGAAAAAAACGTTTAGAAGGACAAAGAAGATGTTCTTGGTGAAGGTTCCCGCTTGAGCCGCAGCTAAATTCCCAAGTGTTTTCGTGGCTCCCAGGAACCAGGAAGAAAGGCTGTCTTTTACCGTCTGGGATGCGAAGACGTGTGTCTGGATATTCTGGAACCAGGGAAGCCCCCGGACCTGTTCGGCCAGCTGTTCTAGTTTTCCATCCCGGACATAGCTGTAGGCCCAATGGGAAAATTCGATGACCTGTGTGGTCATGTTGATGATAATGAAGATGAGGGGAGGAACGACGGCGAGGAATACTGCAACGGTCATGAGGAGCGCGATGGAATTGTTCCGTCTCGGGAACAATTTGCGCAGTTTCTCATAGAGAGGATAAAATGCGAATGCAAGGATCGCCGCCCAGAAAATAGCCGTGAAGAACGGCGCGAAGATGTTAAAGACCTCGTAAATAATGAAAGCCAAGACACCGATGAAGAAAAACGAGATAAATTGTTCGCGTTTCATGACTTTTGCACTGTTCTCCATTTGATTTTAAGGGTTCACAAAACTATACCGCATACCCCTAAATTAAAATGTGATGTGGTATTAGTCTAGCGATTTCCACTGTTTTGGCAAGCAAGACACTTACTTCTTCAGAAGGTAATTCCGGACGTAATCGATGATGCCTTCGCGCGTTGTGTAGCGGCACCGGAAACCGGTCATGGCTTCATGATGGCGCATGTCTGCCTGCGTGAAGTTCTGGTAAAAACTGTAGGGATTGTCGAAGTAATCGGGCTTGTGGTTCGTGCCGAGGGCTTCATTGAGTGCATCCACGATCTCATTGAAGGAGGTCGCTTGCCCGGTTCCAAGGTTCATGACCGTGGATTCCTTGGCTTTGTGGGCCAGGAGCGTGGCCGTGACGACATCTTTAACGTAGATATGATCGCGTTTTTGTTCGCCCCATTTGAAAATGCGCGGATGGTGCCCTTCCATCATCTTGAGCGCTAGCTGATAGATCATGCTGGAGGCATGTCCTTTGTAACATTCCCGGGGGCCGAAGACGTTGAAGAACCGGAGTCCCACTACCTTGATCTTGTCATAATAGGAGGGAGCTAGCTGGTCCATGATCCACTTGGAATAACCGTAGATATTGTTCGGGTTGCCGGCGTCGGATTCCTTAATGGGCCGGTCGATCGAGCCGTAAGTTGCGGCGGAAGAGGCATAGACTACGGCGGCCTTTTTCTCAACCGCGAGGTCGAGGACATTACGGAAGCCTTCGACATTGTCGTACATCATTTTTTGCTCATCGAGGATAGTCGTGTCCGTGATGGCGGCCATGTGGTAAATTACGTCAAGCTTTTTGCCCTTGGCCCAGCTCATCCAGGCCTTGTCAGAGCAGTCGTAGGCGAGCAGGTCCCCCTTAAAGCCGAGGAGGTTCTTGAATGAGGAGCTACGGAAGTCCTCCAGAACCGTGATGCGGGCTTCCGGAAGACGGGCTTGGAGTTCAAGGGCTATGTTCGAGCCGATAAAACCGGAACCACCCGTTACGAGGATATGTTTCATAGGGGGGTTATCATAGCCAAAATCCACGAAAGTTCAAACCTTAAATGCCGACAATAGAGGGGGAGAGATTCGTGATGAGAAAACTCAAAAAATCCTTTTACCTTCTGTTTGTCTTTGGCGTGCTTTTCATGCCTTCCTTGGGCTATGCCGAAATGGGTGAGGATATTTCCTACGCCGCGCGCGGGGCCGGCAAGATCGTGGGAGGGGTGTTTGCTATTCCGAAAGCTATGCTGCAGGATTCCGGCCGCGTGTTGTTTCCGTTTGGACTTGTGACGGGAGCCATTCGCGGCACTGTTGAGACTGTGACGGGAGTGGTCGGCGGGGTAGTGGATGTTGCCCGCGGCGGTGCTCCTTACGCCAAATATGCCGCGATCGCGGCACTTTAAGAATTATTCCTTCCTGAAGATCTTCACACCGGCGCATTGAGCGTTCCTGATTGCTCCCGGCTTTGAGATGCGCAGTGTCACATTTTTTAATTTGAATTCCTGGAGCAGCATTTGGGCGAGGCGTTCGGCCAGAGTTTCTATTAAATAGAATTGGCTTTGAGAAACGAACGCTAGTGTGCGTCCGGCAATCTTCTGATAGTTCAGGGCATCTCTAAGGTCATCCCGTCTTGCTGCTATTCGGACAGGGGCCGGGAACTCGAGATCAATCATCACCTTCTGCTTCTTTTTGCGTTCCCGGGGAAGCGTACCGATGATGCAGCGAATTTCAAGCCCTTGAATAAAGATTTTGTCAGCCATGGGGACAGTGTACCGTTTCACGGAGTCATTTTCAACCCGTCCCGTTCCAAAACAACGCTCGACGAGCTGGGGCCTTCTTCGTAAACTATCGCATCATGTTGACTCCCACGACGGTATCCATCCAAGTAAAACCTTTATGCCCGCTTTTCGGGACCTGCGGAGGATGTCAATACCAGGACCTCCCATACGAAGAAGAGCTTGCCCGGAAAGAGACTATTCTTAAAGACTTGATCGTGAAAGAATTAAGTCTCCCAGAAGATATTTTTGAGGCGATCACGCCGTCTCCGGAATCCTATTATTATCGCAACCGACTGGATCTGACGTTGCGTAAAAGGAATAACGGAGAGCGGCAGATGGGTTTTATGCTGCCAGGGACGCAGAGGCTCCAGGAAGTCACAAATTGTTCCATTGCGCGCAAAGAGATCAATGATTTCCTGGTCGTCCTGAAGGAAGAGGCGGTGCGTAAACTGCCGGAGGATTATAAGGTTGCGAATCTGGTGGTTCGTGTGGGCGACGAGGGGAAAGTGTTTTGGGGCGGGATCGGCCGCAGATCGCTGAGAATGGAGGAAAAGGATTATTTTTGGACGATCGTGCATGGACGCAAGATCTTTTATGCGCTCGACACTTTCTTTCAGGCGAATTTGTCGATCCTGGAAAAGATCGTTTCAAGGATCGAAAGTCTTATCCAGTGGGAGAAGGACACTGTTTTTCTTGATCTTTATTCCGGCGTCGGGCTTTTCGGGATCGCTCTGGCCGATCGCGCCAAGGAAGTCGTGATGATCGAAGAATGCCGCGATTCGGTGACTCTTGCGCAGTTTAATGTCAATTATCACCAGCTGGAAAATATCAAAATGCTCGTGGGAAAAGTCGAGACGTATCTCCCGGCGATTTTGAAGGAACTTGATGGCAAACCTTGTGTGGCCTTGATTGATCCGCCCCGCGGCGGACTTGCAAGTTCTGCCATTGAAACTTTGGGTGCGGCGAAAAGCCTCGAATCTTTATTTTATCTATCCTGTTCGCCGGAGTCGCTCGCCCGTGATTTGAAGCATTTGGCGAAAGTCGGCTGGAAGGTCCGGAAGATCATGCCGTTCGATTTTTTCCCGCGGACGCGGCATTTGGAGGTCTTGATATGGCTCGCGCGTTCATAGAAGAGAAGTACGGCTCCATCGTTTTCGAAGAATTATTTGGGAATTCCCATGCTGTTGAGATGGAGATCGGATGCGGGAAGGGGAAATTCCTTGTTGCCCGTTCTATTGAGAATCCCGGGACGAATTTCTTAGGGATCGATCGCGTGAGCAAGTTCATGAATATCGGGAAGACGCGCGCGCAGAAACGGGCGCTTCCGAACATCCGCTTTCTCCGGGCCGAGGCGCGGGCATTTTTAAACGAAGCAATCGCACCGGAAAGCGTGAGCATTTTTCATATTTATTTTCCGGATCCTTGGCCCAAACGCCGGCATCAGGTTCGGCGTGTTTTTACAGCGGAGCTTCTTCGGTTGCTTCATGTGCGGCTTGCGCCTGGAGGGCTTGTCGAAATCGCGACCGATGATAAGGACTATTTTGCCGCCATGAAGAAAACCATAGCGGCGACAGCGGAACTCTGGGAGAATGTGCGCGAAACGATGAATGAGAGGATTTTAGACGGAATGAACAAGACCAATTACGAACTCAAATGGGCCGCCCAAGGGCGGTCTCTTTTCTATGCGGAGCTTAAAAAACGATGAGAATCGCGCACGCTTTGGCTAGCGCGGGGCTTGGCTCTCGCCGGAAATGCGAGGTTTTTGTCACCAATGGCGCTATTTCCGTCAATGGCGAGGTCGTGCAGGATTTGGGCCGGCAGGTGGATTTTCAAAACGATACCATCATGTATCGCCAGAAAGTTCTCCAGTTGGCGCCGCATGTTTATTATCTTTTGAACAAGCCCGAAGGCTATGTTGTGACAGCGCAGGATATGCACGCCAAGAAAACGGTTTTTGATCTTTTGCCGCGACATCTTGTGAACGCGACGCGCCAATCCTCGACGAACCGTGTTCGTGTGTTTCCGGTGGGCCGGCTCGACAAGGACACCTCCGGGTTGCTTCTCATGACCAATGACGGAGATCTCGCGAACCGGTTGATTCATCCGCGCTTTCACGTTGAGAAATGGTATCAGGTGAAGCTCCATCGCGCCTGGGATGAGAGGGATCGCAACAAGGTGCTTGAGGGTTTTCATTCGTACGACGGTTTTCTTAAATTAGAAGAGATCCGGCCGATCTCCCCGAGAATTTTGATGGTGGAATTGCGCGAAGGAAAAAAACGGCAGATCCGGCGCGTGTTCCAACGATTCGAGTATGATGTAGTGATGCTCAACCGCTATTCTTTTGGTCCTTTGAAGCTTGGGCATTTGGCCCCCGGGAAGGGACGCTTTCTGACTTCCTTCGAAGCCCGGGAACTTCGCAAAGCCGTGGATCAGGCATAGCCCTCCCGGGTTCATTCCTCGATCGTCTTTTTTCGCGGATGATAGAAAAGACGCTTCTTCGAATCCGCATCTTCCATAATAACCACCAAGTGATCGTCCACTGAGAAGGCCGGATGCATCCGAATGGCCTCGGCCTTGACGCCCTTGCCCTTCAAAAAATCCAGAAGGAACTCTTGCTCCGGTTCTTTTAGGGTGCATTTTATCTCCAGAAAATCGCGCACCATATATTCCCACGTTTGCTTTGTGATGACGCTCATCGCGACACCTCCTTTGATTGTTTTCTTGTTCTTAACCTTAGTGTGTGTTTGAAATCTTTGACAGGGGAGGGGGCCGGAACTTTGTTAAGGCATCTATTATTGATAGGGGCAGCAGGGATTTTTAGGCGCATCCCGAGGAGGGCTTCTGCCTCGTTCTTTGCGGAAAAAACTTTTAAAATAAATTTGACAGACGAAGCGACATGGGTTATATTAGTGCCATCACTCTATGGGGTACTAGACTATGATATCTAATAAGACAAAATATGCTCTCAAGGCCGTTCTGATGCTGACGGAGAAATACGCCTCGAAGGAACCGGTTTTGATTGCTGAGATCGCTGAAAAAGAATCCATTCCGAAGAAGTTCCTTGAAGCTATTCTCCTGGAACTCAAGAATAAAGGATTTCTGAAGAGCAAAAAGGGTAAGGGGGGCGGTTATCTTTTGGCCCGCTCTCCCAACCAGATCAGCTTCGGAGAGGTGATCGGGATCTTCGAGAACCCTTTTGGAGCGTTGCCTTGCTTGGATGGAAAGGCGAATCACCGGTGTGATGAATGCAAAAAAGGAAGTGTCTGCGGGATCCGAATGGTGATGCAAGAGGTCCATCGGACGACCTCAAGCATTCTGAACGTGACATCGTTCCAGGATGTTCACGATCGAATGCGGAACACGAACCAGGAAGCCATGTATTTTATTTAATTTTAAAAAAAGGAGAAAACAAAATGAGCAAGATCGATAGCAGATTAAAAATTGAAACACTGGCGCTTCACGGAGGACAGGAAGCAGATCCGACGACGGGTTCCCGGGCTGTTCCTATTTATCAGACGACCTCCTATCAGTTCAAGAATACCGAACACGCAGCCAATCTTTTCGGGCTCAAGGAGTTCGGGAATATTTATACGCGTCTCATGAATCCCACTACGGACGTATTTGAGAAACGCATCGCGCTTTTGGAGGGCGGTGTTGGGGCTCTTGCAACCTCAAGCGGTCAGTCCGCGATCACGCTCGCGCTTCTTAATATTGCGCAGGCGGGGGATGAGATTGTTTCCGCGGATAATCTCTACGGCGGAACGTACAATCTCTTTCACTACACGTTCCCCCGGTTGGGAATCAAGGTCCACTTTGTAAAATCGAATGACCTGGAGGGTTTTCAAAAGGCCATCACGCCCAAGACCAAGGCCATTTACGCGGAATCGATCGGGAATCCGAAGCTCGATGTTGCGGATCTCGAAGGTATTTCCAAGATTGCACACAAGAACGGTATTCCGTTTGTGCTGGATAACACGGTGTCGCCTTATCTTTTGCGCCCGTTTGACCACGGCGTGGATATCATTGTGTATTCCGCGACGAAGTTCATCGGCGGGCACGGGACTTCGCTCGGCGGGGTGATCGTCGATTCCGGGAAATTCGACTGGACGAGCGGGAAGTTCCCGCTGATCGCGGCGCCGGACCCGAGTTATCACGGTATCAATTTTGTAGAGGCACTGAAGCCGCTTGGCAATATCGCTTACATTATCAAGGCGCGCGTGACGCTTTTAAGGGATCTTGGCTCGGCTTTGTCGCCCTTTAATGCGTTTCTTTTTTTGCAAGGGCTTGAGACGCTGCATCTCAGACTGCCGAGGCATGCCGAGAACGCATTGGCGGTGGCTCAGCACCTTGCGAAGCATTCGAAAGTTACTTGGGTGAATTATCCGGGACTTCCATCCAGTCCGGAGAAGGATCGTGTGAAGAGATATCTGCCTAAGGGGGCAGGTGCGATTCTGGGGTTCGGGATCAAAGGAGGGCTGGAAGCAGGCAAGAAGTTCATTGATTCGCTCGAGCTTGTCTCGCATCTCGCGAACGTGGGGGACGCGAAGACGCTTGCGATCCATCCGGCGACGACCACGCATCAACAGCTTTCTCCGGCGGAGCAACTCGCCACAGGGGTCACACAGGATTTCATCCGTCTTTCGATCGGCTTGGAACATATCGACGACATTCTCGCGGATATCGATCAGGCCCTCAACAAAGCGGCAAAGTAGGATGTGATGACGAACGATATTTCAAAGGGCAAAAAGGGCAGCATCGTTAACGATGCAATCTTGAAGGAGATTGCGGGGGTGCTTGCCTCGTTGAAATATGGGGACATTGTTATCAAGGTCCATGATTCCAAGATTATCCAGATCGAAAAGACCGAAAAAGTTAGATACGACGGTTTACACAGTGTGGAACAAGGGGGTGGCATTTAAAACGGGAATAAAATTTTTAATCTACCGGACGACCGGCTGACTCAAATCAAACAATCACTATTTCGCCTTTCCGACCAGACCACTGGATGATGGGGCACAAAAGATCGGACAAGGAGAAAATTAAAATGAAGAAGTTCATTGTGTTGGGGCTTTTAGCCTCTGTCGTCAGCTGGCAATTCACCGGGGTCTCGTATGCTGGAGTTCCCTTAAACAACCTGGAAGGCGTCGGGGGTATTGCGTTTAATCCGTTGGCGTATCTAGCCAATGCTGGAAGTAAGTGGAGAAAAGAAGCGCCGGCAACACCCGTGCCTGGAAAAACAGGGACGGAAAAGAAGGCTTTTAACGATTTTGGGTTGCTGGAAAACGTTAGCAAACCCCAAGCCGGAGCTTGGTATGTGCGGTTGCCCCAGTCGCATGTGGATTGGACCGCGCTTGGAACGGCTTTTTCGCTGTATGACCGTGTGGAAGTTTCGTATGGATGGGAAGCTGTGGCGCCGCATGGCGGTAAGACGATCTACAAGAACAATATCGGTACAAAGTTCTTGTTGGTTCCGGAGAACGCGGGAGATCACAAGTTCATCCCGGCAATCTCGATCGGCGGGATTCTAAAGAATACCGACTACGTGCCTGCGAAGACGAACCATGTGGGTTTTGACGCGTATCTGGTCGCGACCAAGCTGATCAAAGAAACGCCGCTGCCGGTGCTGTTGTCCGGCGGTTTATTGGCTACGAACAGCCGTACGACCGGTGTTTTTGGTTACGATCCGAATTACCGCTTCACGTGGTTCGGGAACGCGGATCTGATCGTGCTTAAAAACTTGGCGGTCGGGTATGAGTACAAACAAGGCGCCAAATTCCACGGCTGGCATGATGCGGATTATCAGGACATCCATGCGGCGTGGTTCATCAATGATAAATGGACCCTTGTGGGTGCTTGGGTCTATGCCGGCGCGGCCAAGAGCACCAAAGAAGTTGGGCTTGGAGATGGTTTTACGGCTAGCCTGCATTATGCGTTCTAAAAGAAAAGAAGTGCTTGCATTTAAGTAGCCGAAAATATAAAAGGGAGGTCCCTATGAACGTTTATCAGGATATTACACAGACCGTTGGAAGGACTCCTTTAGTCTGGTTGAACCGGATCGGTAAGGATTCGGGCGCACGCATTGCCGTGAAGCTCGAATCCTCCAATCCTCTTTCCAGCGTCAAGGACAGGATCGGTGTCGCGATGATCAATGCGGCCGAGCAGGCCGGAAAACTCAAGCCGGGCAGTGTTATTGTGGAGCCCACGAGTGGCAACACGGGCATTGCGCTGGCTTTTGTGGCTGCGGCACGCGGTTATCGGTTGATCTTAACCATGCCGGAGACCATGAGCGTAGAGCGCCGGCAGCTTTTGAAGATCCTGGGCGCGGAATTAGTTCTGACTGAAGGACCCAAAGGTATGCGGGGGGCTGTGGAAAAAGCCGAGGAGATTGCAAAAACCATCCCCGGAAGTTTTGTCCCGCAGCAATTCAATAACCCGGCAAATGCGGAGATCCACCGGAAGACCACAGCCGAGGAGATCTGGAAAGATACGGACGGGACCGTGGATATTTTTGTCGCGGGGATCGGGACCGGCGGCACGATCACCGGTGTCGGTGAGGTTTTGAAACAGAGGAAGCCTTCTGCTAGAATCATTGCCGTGGAGCCGGTTGATTCGCCGGTGCTTTCGGGCGGAAAGCCGGGACCGCACAAGATCCAGGGAATCGGAGCGGGATTTGTTCCCGGGGTCTTGAACACGAAGGTCTACGACGAGATCATTCAAGTGCGTCACGAAGATGCGGGGGCGACGGCGCGGCAGTTGGCCCGGCAGGAAGGGATCCTGGGAGGGATCTCGTCGGGCGCGAATGTTTGGGCTGCTGCAGAGGTCGCTAAACGGCCGGAATCGAAAGGAAAGACGATCGTGACCGTGATCTGTGATACCGGGGAACGTTATCTTTCCACATGGCTTTTTCAGGAGTTTGCGGGATGACAGCGAAAGAAATCGAAGTGGTTGAAACAAAATATTTTACGTTTGCGGAGGCGGACGGGTTTAAACTGGAATCCGGACGCGCGTTCGGGCCCATTACGCTTGCCTATGAAACATACGGCCAGCTGGACGCAGAAAAAAGTAATGCTATCCTCGTGATGCATGCTTTTTCCGGGAACGCGCATGTCGCGGGCCTCGGGACGGGCGATCAAGATCCGCCGTGGTGGAATTTTATGGTCGGATCGGGCAAAGCCCTTGATACGGACAAATATTTTGTGATCTGCATTAACGTGATTGGGGGATGTAAAGGAAGCACCGGTCCTTCTTCCATAAACCCCAAGACGGGGAAACCTTACGGGATCGATTTTCCGCTTATTACGATCGGGGACATGGTTCGCACGCAGAAGGTCCTGATCGACCATCTCGGGATCAAGAAGCTCCACGGCGTGATCGGCGGCTCGATGGGAGGCATGCTCGCGCTCCAGTGGGTTGCGTGTTATCCCGATGCTGTGGAATGTGTCATCCCTATCGCGGCGACCCTGAAGCATTCTCCGCAGCAAATCGCGTTTAACGAGGTCGGCCGTCAGGCCATCATGGCGGATCCGGCATGGAACCACGGGAATTATTATGGCGGGTCCCTGCCCGAAAAGGGACTTGCGGTTGCGCGCATGGTCGGACACATCACCTATATGAGCAATGATTCTATGGAGAAGAAATTTTCCAGGCGGCTTAAGGATGACAACACCGGTTTCAAGTTCTCGGCAGATTTTGAGGTGGAGGGCTATCTCCAGTATCGCGGGATGAGTTTTGTGAAGCGCTTTGATGCTAACACGTATCTCTATATTACCAAGGCGATGGATTACTTTGATCTCTCGGATGCCAAATGGATCCCGAAGGACGGTCTTCCAGGCGTCCGTTTTCTTGTGATCGCATTCAAGTCGGATTGGCTCTATCCGTCCGTTCAATCGCAGGAAATGGTCAAACAGCTTCAAATGCGGCGCGTGGATGCGACCTACTGTGAAACAGATTCAACCTATGGCCACGATACCTTCCTGATCGAAAGCGAAGCTGAGAAGCAGTCGCATCTCATCAAGCATTTTCTCGCGAAGAGGAAATAGCTTCCACCCCGAACATTTGATTGAAGAGCCAGGCTTTAAATTTAAAGCCGTCCTAGTCGTTCTTTCTATTTCTTTGAGGTTGACTTGGGCTGTGCTGATTTCCAATTTTAAATAATGATAATCAGGCGGTTTTGATCAGGGCTTTCCGTTGTTTCTCTTGAAAAAAAGCCGGTAGAGGAATACTATTTCAATCCTATGGAATCTATCATTAAGCGGTTCGATCATCAGGTGATCTGCGGGATCGTGGAGTCTGGCTCCAAGGTTCTCGACTTGGGCTGTGGGAACGGGGATCTGCTGCATCTGCTCGCGGAGCAGAGTGGCGTAAAGGCGCAGGGAGTGGAGCTCAATAATGACGCCATTCATGCTTGCGTCGAAAAGGGTCTGAGCGTTTTTCATAGTGATATCGACAGCGGACTTCCGTATTATCCTGATCAATCGTTCGATTACGTGATCCTGAACCAGAGCTTGCAGGAAGCGAAAAAGGTCGAGACCGTGATCTCCGAGGCGCTTCGCGTGGGGAAAAAGGTCATCATTGGCTTTCCCAATTTCGCACATCTTGAGGCGCGTATTCGGATATTCTTCGGCGGCCGAGCGCCTATCGTTTCATCGCTTCCGTATGAATGGTACAGTACGCCGAATCTTCGTTTTCTTTCCATTAAGGACTTCAAGTCCTTTTGCAGGATCAAGGGTTATAAGATTCTGGCCGCGCATTTTCTTGATTCACAAGGCCAGGTCCGTGTGCTTCCCAACCTTTTCGCCCAGAACGCAATTTTCGTTATCACCCGATAATCATCCATTCCAGTTAAATGTGGCGGGGAATTCGTGTCTAATCACAAAGATCTTGAGCACAATAAAAGGATCGTCGAGCAGTTTTCCAAGCAGGCCATCCCGTTTTCGGAGGTGCCGGGGCACCGGGATTTCATGCAGTTGCTGATCCAGATGTCTGGCGTTAGTTCTTCGGATAATGTTCTGGACGTAGCTTGCGGTCCGGGACTGGTCGCTTGTGAATTCTCAAAAGTTGCGGATCATGTGACGGGGATCGATATTACCGCAAAAATGATCGAACGCGCCAGGTGCCTTCAGGAAGAAAAGCAGCTCACAAATATGGGCTGGTGCGTCCATGATATTTTACCCCTGCCTTATTCCGATAATGATTTTTCAATTGTTCTGACCCGGTACAGTTTCCACCACTTCTTGAAGCCTGTGGAGGTGTTGGCGGAAATGATCCGAGTATGTAGGCCCGGGGGCAGGGTTCTGGTTGCCGATGTGGCATTGCCGTCCGAAAAATCAGCCACCTATGATCGCTTGGAGAAAATTCGCGATCCTTCTCATACGCATGCCCTCACAGTTCCGGAATTTGAGGCGTTGTTTGCAGCAAGCGGACTGGGGCATATCCAAAGAGGGTCTTATAAAGTCGAGTTGGAACTGGAGCAGCAGCTGAAGGCATCTTTTCCGGATCCCGGAGATGAAGAAAAGATCCGGGAGATTCTAAGGGCAGATCTTCATGAGGATAAGCTGGGCGTGGGTGTCCATCTCCAAGGGAATGAGATTCATTATTCGGTTCCGATAGAAGTCTTTGTCGGCCGTAAATAAAAAAAGGCAAGCGGTTTTTAAAAAGCCGCTTGTCCCGTTTATTTTTACTTTGGTTATTTCCCTAAGGCTTTCTTCAGATCCTCAATCAGATCGTCCGCGCTTTCGATGCCGACGGAGATACGGACGGTTTCTTTCGTGATGCCGGAAGCCTTGAGACCTTCGGGTCCCATGGAAGCGTGGCTCATGCTCCATGGATGTTCGATCAGGGATTCCACGCCGCCTAATGATTCCGCCAATTGGAAGAGTTTCAGCTTTTTGAAGAATGGTTTGAGCGGAACTTTTTTTGTGTCCAGTTCGAACGCGAGCATGCCGCCGAAGCCCTTCATCTGTTTCTTGATCAAGCTCTGTTGGGGATGGCTTTCCAGACCCGTGTAATAGACCTGCTTGACACGGGGATGACCTTCGAGGAACGACGCGATCTTCAGGGCATTCCGTTGATGGGCTTCCATCCGGTAAGGCAGAGTCTTGATCCCCCGGAGGACGAGCCAGGCATCAAAAGGGGCTTCGCTTACACCCAAGGCGTTCACGAAATAGCGTATCTTTTCTCCGAGAGCTTTATGGTTATAAACAACCGCGCCGCCGACCACGTCGCTATGTCCGTTCAGATATTTTGTGGTGGAATGAATGATGATATCTGCGCCAAATTCAAATGGGCGCTGGAAGTACGGTGATAGAAAAGTATTATCCACGACGGTCAGGAGTTTTTTCTTTTTGGCCAGACCGATCACGGTCTCGAGATCCACGATGTGGAGCAGGGGATTGGACGGTGTTTCGATCCAGATCATCCGAGTGCTGGGCCGTATGGCTTTTTTGATGGCTTTCAAGTCCATCATGTTGATGAAAGAGAACGAGATCCCGCGTTTTGAGAAAATATCTTTGAATAAACGATACGTGCCACCGTAAATATCATTTCCCGTGACGACATGATCTCCCGGCTCCAGGAGGAAGAGAGCCGTCGTGATGGCTGCCATGCCGGTTGCCGTGGCAGAGGCTCCCAGTCCGCCTTCGAGCGCCGCGATATTCTCCTCCAGGGCCCCGCGCGTCGGGTTGCCGCTTCGTGAGTAATCATAGCCTTTGTGCTTTCCGAGCTCCTCAAAGCGGAAGGTGGAAGTCGGATAGAGCGGCGTGATGACGGAATTATACTGGGTGTCTTTGGCGGTGCCCGTGAGGACAGCCCTGGTTCGTATGTCCATGAGTGCTTTTCCTCTCTTGAGTTCAAATCCGTTTATAATGGCGAGTGATAGCGTGTATGGTAAGCGGAAAATAAAACAAGGGCAAATGGAAAAAGGTTTTAAATTGACGGCGAAATAAGCGCTTGATACAATTCCTACTAACCTTATAGGGATTATGAAGCTAACCACTCGCAGCGAATACGTTTTTCTTGCCATCTTGAGCATTGCCCGTTCGAAAGAGAAGGGCTATATCCCGTTGTCTAAAATCGCCAGGGAACAAAAATTACCCATGAAATACATGGAACAACTGATGCAAACCCTGTGCAGGTCCGGTTATCTTTCCAGCTCACGCGGCAAGGAGGGCGGGTACCGTTTGGCAAAGCCGGCCCGGAAAATCACAATCGCAGAAATCATTCGTTTGTTTGACGGCCCCTTGGCGCCCACGGAATCCGTGAGCACGTATTTTTACAGACTCACGCCGCTTTCGAGAGAAAAAAAACTGCTCGGAGTGATGCAGGAGATCCGGGATTATGTTTCCAATGCTTTGGAAAAAACGACGATTGCAGATGTGCTGTAAAAAAAATAAATATTAAAACATACCAATCAGATGGGGAAAGAGGGTTTATGATTGAAAGCATTACGATCTTGAGCGGCCATGGGAAAAAAGGTGACAATGAAGCCGTGGAACGGATCGATTTTAAAATGGGGGATGTGGTCAGCATTGTCGGCCCCACAGGATCCGGTAAAACTACGTTAATTAATGATATCGAATTGTTTGCCGATGGGACCACCCCCACAGGGCGGAGCGTATTGATCAACGGTTTGCTGCCGCTACCTGAATATCGCGACAATCCGGCATGCAATCCCATTGCCTTGATCACGCAGCATACGACTTTTTTGTCCGACTTGCCGGTCGGTGATTTTTTAAGGGCGCATGCGCGTATCCGTTCGAATGTTGCCGTGGATGGCGACAAACTTGTACAGCAGACGCTGGATTTTGCGAATCAGCTGACCGGAGAGCCGATCATTCCGACGAGTCAGATGACGGAGCTTTCGGGTGGCCAGACGCGGGCGCTTTTGATCGCCGATGCGACGATCATTTGCAATACTCCGATCGTGTTGCTTGATGAGGTGGAAAATGCCGGGATCCACAGGACGCGAGCTCTTGAGCTTTTACGCATGCACAAAAAGATTTTTATTTTTG
Source organism: Candidatus Omnitrophota bacterium (assembly GCA_903856085.1). Classification (GTDB taxonomy): domain Bacteria; phylum Omnitrophota; class Omnitrophia; order Omnitrophales; family Aquincolibacteriaceae; genus Aquincolibacterium; species Aquincolibacterium lacustre. The sequence continues at coordinate 65,227 of CAIOAT010000012.1, forward strand.
TGACGCATGATCCTCGTATCGCGTTACTTTCGGATTACCGGATCATTATGAAACAGGGGTGTATCACCGACGTCTTATACGCGAACGAAGAAGAGCGCGAGTGTTCGGTGAAAGTCAGGCGGTTGGATGATCTCCTGACGAAGATGCGGGACAAACTGCGGTTCGGGGAGCGATTGACCTCTAAGGAATTGGAGGGCGTGTTATGAAGCTTCTGATCTGCGCGGGACCGGCCACGACCGGCAAATCAGCGGTGTTGCGGCACATGATCCGCAAGTTGTTGAGCAAGAATTTGAAGCCGGCCTTTTTAAAGATCGATGTTCAATATGCGGAGGAAGATGAGATCTTCGCCAAGGAATTCGGTATCCCGACACGCAAGGTCTATTCCGGCGAGCTTTGTCCTGATCATTGCAACGTGATGGTATTAGGAGATGCGCTGCGTTGGGCCAGTCACGAAGGTTGCCAGGTCCTGATGGTCGAAACGGCGGGCTTGTGTCTGCGATGTGCGCCTTATGTGGATGGTGGTTTAGGGATGGTTGTTCTGGAAGCGACAAGCGGCATGAATCTGCCTTTGAAAGTGGGGCCTCTGCTATCGCTGGCCGATATCGCGGTGGTCACCAAGATCGACCGTGTTTCTCAAGCAGAACGCGAGGTTTTCCGTTCACGTATTCAGGATGTGGCGCCGCAAGTACGTATCCGCGAGGTCAACGCGCTGTATGGTATCGGGATCGATCCCCTTGTCGCAAGCATTGAGGCCTTTCCGGATGCCGGAGAAAACTTATTGCTCCGGGGCAATCCTCCCGTTGGGACTTGTACGATCTGCGTCGGAAAAAAAGAGATAGGTTGGCAGTCTCATTTCGGAGTGGTCCGGGCGCTTGAAAACCAGGTTTTCTATCGGGGAGAATAATATGCCGGATCGGATCTATTTTGATTATGCCGCGACAACACCGGTGGATCCTCGGGTTGCTGAAAATATGATCCCTTATTTGAAGGATCAGTTCGGGAATCCATCGAGTCTTCATGAGGTTGGTCGTGAAGCGCGGTTTGTCGTTGAGAAAGCCAGGCAACAAGTAGCGGATCTTTTAGGCGCGTCAAGCGATGAGATAATCTTTACAAGCAGCGGCACTGAGGCTAATAACATGGCTCTGATTGGTTTTGTGGAGGCCCACGCAGAAGAAGAAATCCATATCGTTACGAGTGCGATCGAGCATCCATCGATCCTGAAAACATGCCGCTATCTTGAAAAGCGCAAAGTTTCAGTGACCTATCTTTCCGTGACTCCGGACGGGCAAGTAGAGCCGGATTCACTTCAGGCCGCGATGCGGCCCGAGACGAGGCTTGTTTCGATCATGACCGCGAATAACGTCGCCGGCACAATTCAGCCGATCTGTGAACTTGTGCGTATAGCCCGTCAGCACGGCGCTCTTTTTCACACAGATGCCGTTCAAGCTTTCGGCAAACTTCCGTTTCATGGTGGACAAGACTCTCCGGATCTCATTTCAGTCTCGGCCCATAAACTTTATGGCCCCAAGGGGATTGGTGCTCTTTTTGTGCGCAAAGGAATTCGTTTGAATTCTTTGATCCATGGCGGTGGTCAAGAACGCGATTTGCGGGCTTCTACGGAAAATGTTCCCGGGATCGTTGGTTTTGGATATGCCGCGGAAATTGCGCGTCAAGGGATGGCTTCGGAAACCGCACGGCTTGTAAGTTGGCGTGATGAAATGATAGGACATATTCTAGGTAAAATCCAAGGCTCCTATTTGATAGGACATCCTTATCGGCGTCTTCCGGGGCATCTTTGTCTTGGGTTCTCGGGGTTGGAAGGAGACATGATCAAACTTCTAATGCTTCTGGATAAAGCCGGGATTGCTGTTTCCACGGGGAGTGCTTGCAGTTCCAACCATCCGGGCGAAGCTTCTTATGTGTTGCAGGCCATGGGTTTGGATCCGCTCAAAGCCCGAGGCTCCCTGCGCGTGACCTTGGGGCGGTTTAACACTCAGAAAGAAATCGACTGGTTTTTGAAAATTCTTCCAAAAACCCTGGCTGAGCTAAGGCCCATGACAACAGATTCATTTTCTAGTCGCTGAGATTAAACATAAAAGGAGATTTTTATGTCTATGACCGTTTCAGATCTACCGGGCCTGAATTGTGGGCTTTGTGGTTATCGCACTTGTGCCGAAATGGCCGAGCAACTTCCGATGAAACCGGAATTGCTCAAACGATGTCTTCCCATGTCCGAGCATCGCGAGCGATCTTTTGAAACAAAGCCTTTCAGCGTTCCCTCGCCTAAAAAAGATTGCGGTGCTTGTTCTGTCGCTTGTGCGCCGGAAAAGACGGACGGGGTAAAATGGAAAGATAGTTTGGGACGGGAATTTGATTTTTATCTCGAGCATTTTCCGGAAGACCCCGGCCCCCGGGAGATCATTATTCCGCATAATCCGATGATCACGCGTGAAATGGAGATCCAACGCGGCGATATCCTGATCGGTCGTCCGCTTGGTATGTCGTGCGGGTGCCCCATCACGCATTGCGGGGTTGTCATGGAAGTGGACAAGCGTACCGGTGTGATCGTCTGGTGCGTGACTGGGCCTTTGCAGCCGCGCCAGCATGGATTTAAAGATGTTGGGTATTATATTGCCGAAGGGTACGAAGGTTTGATTAAGCAGACACGTTGTGAGCCCAAGATCGGGATGCGTTATTACTTTCAGCCGCAGCTATGTATGCTTCAATGGCGCCACAGCGGTCTTGTCAATTATCTGAATCGTCTCAAGGATGGCTACCAAGTCCGTTTGGAAGGTCTATGGATCGGGTGAAGGGTATTGCCAGATAGCCGGTTCGTTGAAAAAATACGCTGGCAGGCGATGACTCATCAGAAGGGGTTGGATTGTTTTTATCGGACAAGGCTTGTGGTATAATTCCCTCCCTATGACGGCCAAGTCTTTGTTTTCTCTTTGTGACTGGCGACTTGGACAGTCATGATTACTGCTTTATTTTTTAATTAAGGAGAATTATGGCGCAACCTTCGAAGAAACTCGAGATCTTCAGGAATCCGTATCCTCGCCGGGATTATGATATTGAGATGGATTGTCCGGAATTCACATGCCTTTGCCCCAAGACAGGGCAACCGGATTTTGCGACGATCCGTATTTGTTATGTGCCCGACGAATTCTGCGTGGAACTGAAAAGTCTCAAGCTCTATCTCTGGAGCTACCGGAATGAAGGTGCGTTCCATGAAGCCGTCACCAACAGTATCCTGGACGATCTGGTCAAAGCGACCAAGCCCCGACACATGTCGGTCGAGGCGGACTTTTTCGTACGCGGGGGTATCCATACGGTGATCTCCGTTAACTATTCCAAATCCCGCAAGAAAAAATCCTAAAATCTCTCAAGGAGGAAAATCCCATGGCGCAAGAGCGAAAGAACGCAGTAACTTTTAAAGGTGGACCGCTGACATTGATCGGTCCCGAAATCAAGGTGGGAGACAAAGCTCCGGATTTTAAGCTTATCGACACGGGCTTGAAGCCTATCACTTTAGCGGATTCCAAGGGGAAAACCCGTTTGATCAGTGTCGTGCCTTCGATCGATACGCCGGTTTGTGATCTTCAAACGAAGCGCTTCAATCAGGAAGCCTCGAAGCTCCCGGCGAATGTGGCCGTTATCACGGTCAGTATGGACCTTCCGTTTGCTCAAGGCCGATGGTGCGGTCTTGCGGGAGCCGACAAAGTTCAGATGCTTTCTGATTACCAGGACCACGCGTTTGGACAGGCGTATGGAGTGCTTATCAAGGAACTCAAGCTTCTCTCCCGCGCTGTTTTTGTAATCGGGCCGGATGACAAGGTACAGTATGTCGAATACGTCAAAGAGGTTACCGAGCATCCGGATTACGACAAGGCACTGCAATCCCTCAAACCGAAGTCCTGCTGCTGTGGGTAAGATGATTCGGACTCCGGGTCACGGACCATGTACCACGTGGCCCGTGGCGCGTGGGGCATGGCGCATCGGTTTTTTTTGTGTGCTGGGCATTGCCCTGGTCTTGTTTTATTTTTCTCCGCTTTGCAGGGCAGATATTCCGGGCATGAAAACACTTTCCGCTCATGTGGCGAAGGTCGCCGCGGATGGAGCCAGCCTTGATGTGGATTTTCGCCATCCTGCGACAAAGGACATCCACCGCCTTACCTTTTACGTTGATAATCAAACGGGTCTGAGTGGTTTTGATAAGCTTCAGGAACTGCGTGCCGGACAGGTTGTGAGCATCGATTACGTGGAAGGTGAAAAACACCGTCTTCTTATACGCCATATCGCGCGTGTTAAACTTTCCGGTCCTCCTGCGGGGCTTGAGAACTTCCGTGGCCTCTAGTAGTAAACGCGTCCTAGCAGTTTTCTTTATTCTTCTAGCCTTCTATTTCACCCTCCCTTTGCTTTATGCGAATGACAATGAGGGATCCGATGATCCCATGTCCGTGCGGGATACGACAGGCGAAAATCTTTCTGAAAAGACCGATGCGGAACTTATCGGTATGGAACGGGAACTCAAGACGAGGCTCGGCATGGAACCCGGCAACGTGGACCTTTATTACCGGCTCTCGACGGTCTATGCCACTCTTTTTGACCGGACGCGCAAACAAAAAGGAAATCAGTCCCTGGAGTGGCTCATGAAAAGCCGGGACGCGCTTGACAAGGTTTTGATGATCCGGCCTGAGGACAAGGTCGCGCATTACAATCTCGGGGTGGTCTATAAACGGCTCGGACAGATGGAGCGTTCTCGCGAAGAGCTCAAGAAAGCGATACGCCTTTGTGATCCGAAACAGGATGCGTATCTCTTGTCTGCTTCCTGGATCCAGATCGGGTCGGTTTATGAGGAGCAGGGGTTTTTCGATGAGGCCAAAGAGGCCTATCTCCAGGCGCGTGAGTTCGACTACGGAAATCAGGATATTCAGGAAGCGCTTCGCGATGTGGACGAAAAGCGCAAAGCTCCGGAAAAAGGAGGCGGTTCCTCGTTCGGGATGCCGTCGATGGGAAGTTCCCTTTCCACCAACCCACAGACCGCGGCGGCGATGGGGCAGGATCCCAATGCGCAAGATCAGGGCGGGATTGCGCAGGCGCTTCCCGCGTTGGGGCAAATGCTTATGCAGAAATTCAGCGGTGGCGGGGAGGATACGAGTGGAAAAAATTAGTAAGATCCCCGCGGGTACAAAGGCAATCCTTCTTGACGCAGGAGGAACACTTTTTCGTCCATTTCCTTCCGTCGGACATTATTACAGCCAAGTGGCCGCCAAACATGGCTGCAAAGTGGGCGTCAAAGAAGTCGAGGCTGCGTTCCGCCGCGTGTGGAGCGAGCATGACGGGATCGGGGATCTCAGGGGCCAATCGAATGAAAAGGTCGAGAAAGAATTTTGGCGTAAGATCGTCATGGCGGTCTTCAAGGATTTTAAAGGACTCAAAGCGTTCGATCCTTTTTTTGATGAGCTCCATACCCTTTTTGCCGAACCCGGCGTTTGGAAGCTTTATCCTGAGGTTGAAGAAGTGCTCCGGGCGCTCAAGGAAAAAAAGTTTATTATCGGGATGGTGTCCAATTGGGACAGCCGGCTTTTGAAATTATGCAAGGGTCTTGGGATCGACCGGTATTTCGATTTCAAAGTTATCTCGGCGGTTTTCGGTGTGGCCAAGCCAGACCCCAAAATTTTTAGAGAAGCTTTAACGCAAGCGAATGTTCACGCGGACGATGCGGTGCATATCGGCGACAGCCTGGAGGACGATGTTCGTGGCGCGCATCTGGCCGGCATCAAGGCCCTCTGGCTTGATCGTTCAAACCGGCATGGGACCTTGACCCAGGATCATCAGGATTTCGTGACCGTGATCCGCGATCTGAGAGAACTTATCTAGACCCTAGCCGCAAGGAAAGGCGCAAATGAAGAAGATCCTAGCGATGCTTACGATAGCCAGTTTTCTCTTTTCCGGCAATGCTGTGTATGGTGCCGGAACCGAGAAGGAAGTTTTTTTGAAGGGAGTGGCCGATGCTCAGCAGGGAAACTACCGCGTGGCCATCAAGGAATTCAGCAATGCTATTAAAATCAAACCTGATTTTGCGGAAGCGTACCATAACCGGGGTCTTGTTTATTATCTGAAAGGGCAGGGAGACAAGGCGCTCGCGGATTTCAATAAAGCTTTGGAAATAAAGCCCGGGCTTGCGGAAACTTATTTTTACAGGGCAAGTCTCTTCGATTCCAAGAACGATCTGACGCGAGCTCTTGCGGACTATTCAAGAGTTATCGAAATAAAACCGGATTTTGCACCAGCCTACTCTGGCCGCGGCATTATTTATTCTAAAAAGAGCGATTTTGATCGCGCCCTTTCTGATTTTAATAAAGCCCTTCAGCTCCAGCCGGCCTCTGGCAGAGATTATTATTTACGGGGGAAAGTTTATTTATCCCAAAAGGTTTTTGATAAAGCGATTGCCGACTACGATCAAGCGATCCAGAGGGATCCTAAAGATGTCAGCGCCTATTGTGACCGGGGATGGGCCTATCAGGAGACGGGGGATTTTAAGCAAGCTCTCGCCGATGATACGAAGGCTCTTTCACTGGACCCGAAGTACAGCTGGGCTTATTATGACCGGGCGTTGGGTTTATTTAGAACAGGAAAATATGAAGCTGCGCTTTCTGATTACAAAAGGGCCGTGAAATTGAATTCGAAGGGCGCGCGGGATGCGTATCAAGAGTTCGTGAAACATGAGGACTCCCCCAAAAATCCAAAGGCCAAAGAGGTCGCCCAAGCCATTCAAGATCTATTGAAATCCCATCGTGGTTGATAAGGATAAATTTAAAGGACTTATGGCAGAGCCTAAAAATATTCTCGTGTTGGACGTTGAAACGCAGAAATCATTTAAGGAGATCGGGAAATCAAAGGCGATGAGCCTTTCGAAACTAAAGGTCTCAGTGGTTTGCACCTACGATTATCTTACGGATCAGTATGCGTCCTACGAAGAAAAAGATATGGTGAGATTCGAGCAGAGACTCCAGACCGCGGATCTTCTTATCGGGTTCAATATCCGGCGTTTCGACATGGCAGTGCTGCAACCGTATCTTTTTAAAACGGTCGACCAATTTCCTGTTCTCGATTTGCTGGATGATATCGAAAAGGCACGCGGACACCGGGTGAGTCTTGACAGTGTGGCGCGCGCAACGGTCAAGGAAGGGAAGTCCGGCGATGGGGCCGAAGCGCTCGTTCTTTTTAAAGAAGGTCGGATGGAGGAACTCAAGAAGTATTGTCTGGATGATGTGCGTCTGACGAAGAATGTTTACGAGTATGGCTGTCGCGAAGGGAAGATCCATTTTACTTCGACCTGGGATTTCAAAACCTACGAGATTCCGGTGAATTGGAAACAGGCGACCGGAGAATTTCTGCAGAAAAAAAGTACGCCGAAAACTGATTTCCCAACGAGTTTGTTTTAATAAATTGTGCACGGGCCATGATCTATGGGTGGCGTGGCACGCGGGGCGTAGGGTTCTCTGTAGCGTTGAGCGTTTCACTCTAACCATCTAGGACTTAGAGATAATGATCGAGCTTAGTCAGTCCCCCTTCATTTTTGTGAGTGTTTTTTTTCTCGGTCTTGGCTTGAACCTTACGCCGTGTATCTATCCCATGCTTTCCATTACGATCTCTCTTTTCAGGGGATCAGCGCATGAATCCCGCGGCCATGCGTTCGTGAAGGCACTCGCCTATGTGCTCGGTATGGTGACTATGTACAGTGTTCTGGGACTCGCTGCGGCTATGACCGGGAGTTTTTTCGGCGAATGGCTCCAGAATTTTTGGGTGCAGCTGGCGACGGGGATTCTGGTCATAGGTCTCGCATTCAGCATGCTCGGACTTTATCAGTTTCGTTTGCCCTCGTGGCTTATGCCTTCCCGTCAGGGAGTGGCCCAAGGCACCTTGCTTAGTTTTTTTATCTCAGGGCTTTTGGTGGGGATTATTGCAGCGCCGTGTATGGGGCCCGCAGTGCTGGCACTTCTCGCTTTTGTGAGCGTGCAGCAAAACAGGCTCTTTGGTTTTTCGCTCTTCTTTGTCATGGCGCTCGGTCTCGGACTTCCTTATCTTGTGTTGGGGACTTTTTCCGGGCTTCTTGCAAAACTGCCCAAGGCGGGTGCGTGGCTCGTCTGGTTCGAACGGTTGATGGGCGTGGTGCTTCTGACGTTCGGGGTTTTTTATGTCGCGATCGCCTTCCAATGGCCATTTCTGAAGTGGATCGTGCCGGCAGCGTTTGTGGCAGGAGGTCTTTATCTCGGGTGGATCGAGAAATCAGCGCGGCTTTCGAAGAATTTTTTTGCCTTTCAATGGATCTTAGGATCTCTCGCCGTTGCGATCGGTCTCTTCATTTTTTTTACACCCAAGAGCGGAGTCGTGTGGGAAAAATATCACGCGGGTATTCTTGAGGAGGCCCGGTCAGCGGGGCAGCCGGTGATTCTTGATTTTTACGCGGATTGGTGCATCCCGTGCCATGAGTTGGACCAGTTCACGTATTCGGATCCTCGGGTTATTAAAACTCTGGGACGTTTCCGAAGAATCAAGGTGGATGCCACTTCCTTGGATACGGATGAGATCCGCGAGGCGATACGCCGGTTTGATGTGTTCGGTGTCCCAACAATAGTTTTCCTGGACGAAAAGGGTGCGGAGGTCCAGGCGCTGCGTATGAACGGTTATGTCGAGCCTGCGGAGTTTACGGATGATATCCGTTCTTCCAGACTGGAAAAGTATATTGGCGATTAATTCGTACGCCGCGCTTCGCACGCAATCTTGACAAAGGCGGGGAGAGCTTCTATCCTTGTCTGAGATTTTTTTCTAAACGGTTGACAAGGGTTGCCCCAATTTCAGAAAATCTGAAATTGATAGGAATTGAGACTAAGATACTGTAATTCATGTTCGCGAAACCCCAGAGAAATTGTTCAAAATGAAAATTCTCCAGCGTTATGTTCTAAAAGAACTGCTTTTGCCATGTCTTCTTTGTTTTACGGTCCTGTGCTTCATCTTTATGGCCGCAAATTTAGTCAAGATGGCCGACATGATCATCGGGCGCGGCGTACCGTTCGTTCAGACCCTTTATATCCTCGCACTCGTGTTGCCTACTGCGGTCAGCTGGGCCGCACCGATGAGCCTTCTGACGGGGGTGCTGATCGTGTTTGGAAGCTTTTCCCAACACAATGAATTCCGGGCGATGAAGGCCTCCGGAGTGCATCCTCTGAAATTCATGATGCCTCCGCTACTCTTAGGGCTTGCACTTAGCATGTTGATGTTCGTTTTTAATGATCAGGTCGGTCCCGCAGCCCGTTTTGAATTTCGCAAGGCTACCAAGAAAATGATTATGAAACATCCGATGGCGCTGATCGAGCCGGGCCGCTTCGTGAAGATCAGTGCGAACATCCTTTTTTTGGCGAAACGAGTCGAAGGCAACGAAATGAAGGATATCGTGGCGCATGAAGGTGTGGATTCGGAAAATCCTGTGAGGACGATCGTTGCAGAAAGTGGCCAGATCCTGATGGACCCCAACACCGGACAGCTCGAGGTTCAGCTTTTCAACGGGAGTATTTCGGAATCGCAGGATAAGGGGATCCAGTCGGTGCAGTTTAAGACCTACAAGTTTCCGACCATGGATGAAGACGATATCCGCAATATGGGCAAAAAGAAAAAGGATATGACCCTAGCCGAGCTTCTCGTGGAAATTACAGAATTTTTGACAGACCTTTCGAGCAAGGCGGATCAAAAGGACCTTCGCGGGCTTTGGGTCACTTTTCATCAGAGGATCGCTTTCTCATTCGCGTCACTTGTGTTCATGTTCATCGGAATTCCGATCGCGGTGATCGTTAAACGAGGGGAAGTAGTGGTCAGTTTCGGAATCTCGATGGCGGCCATGGGGATTTATTATATTCTTTTCGCGATAGCCCAGACTCTCGCGTCACGCGGCGGTCTGCCGCTCATAATCAGTCTTTGGCTTCCGAACATCATTTTGATCGGAGCCGGGATGGTCCTTCTCCGGAAAGCCATTCTTTCCTAGCGCCGCCGGCTATTTTTTTACAGATTTAACGGTGCAATTTTGATTCCTAATCCTTTTAAATCAGTAGGGAATCAGGGGAGTCCTACGAGCCCTAAGAATCCATAGCTGCTTAGCGCGAGTACGTCGTCAGGATTTAAATCAGGTGACACGGTGCTAGCATTTTATTTTCACATAATCCTCAACCCGAGTCTTCCAGCCCTTCAGCCGTTTGGAGCAATCTTTTTCGGGAGGGGCGTTCTTGACCCTGTTTTCAAGGACCTTTTTTGCTGCCCGCACGAATTCTTTCAAGGAGTCCTCTTTTTTTTTGGGGATGCGCATTTCTTCCAGAACCTGAAGCAGCCCCCAGCCTTGTCCTTGCGATCTTTCGGTTTCCAGAATGCCTTCCCCTTTAAAATTTACATAATCGATCAGGGCGAACATCCCCTTAGGATCATCCGCGATCTCCTTGAATTTCAGTTCGATCTCAGAGCGTTTTTCCTCAGGGATCGCTGTCAGCATCCGGGGAAGGATCCCCTTGACCCTGCGGATAATGAATTGAGTTTGGAACCCCTGGGTTTTTCCCAGGAAATTCTTGAGAGCAGCCATGCGGTCGCTTGAGAGGTCGCTTAAGAATTCTTCGCGGCTCTGCCACGGGGCTTCTCGCGTCGGTAGGACTTTGATCCACGCGGGGATTTCCGTTTTTTGAGCCTCCAGAAAGGAGAGAAATTCCGGGAACAGGGCTTGGTAAGGGCCTTTTGTTCCTTTGGGATACCAGAGAAAATGCCCAAGTCCGAACGAGGGAAAAGCCTCATCGGCATTCCAGGTGACCATTCGTTCTACGCGACCCGAGCATTCATTGAAAAAGATCATTTTTTGAAGGCAACCCAATTCATCCGCAGTCATCGGAGCCTCTTGAGATCGGGCCCAGAGGGAGGTGGTCGCGGAAAGGGCCCATAAGCAAAAAAACCCCATTACGAATGGTTTCATGATCTCCCCGGCATCAGTCTTTTAAGAAAAAACGGAAATATTTTTGATCGCCTGAAGGATTTTAACTTTGGGGTCTTCGAAATACAATCGAAGAATCAAAAAAAGGTCAGATCTTCAGAAGACGGCAAAGATCCGCGGGGGTTTTGATAAAAAAATCAGGTTTGACGGACTCGAGCTCTTTGGTAGCCTGGAAGGGGTTGGCGGCGAGCATGGGAAAAGCGACGGAACGGATGGCGAGGGAGGATTTCGCGCGGTTCGCGGCGAGAACATCGTCGGGGAGATCGCCGACGTAGAGAAACTTCTTTTTGGCGCCGAGAGCTTGCGCGGTCCTAAGAATTGAAAAAGGATGGGGTTTGCGAAGGGATTCCTTTTTCTCCCGCTCTTCTTTTTTGACATCATCCATGGTTGTCATGGCATCAAAAAGGTCGGCGATACCGAAATGTTTGAGTGCGTGGGAAGCTTCATAAAGGGGGCGGCCAGTTGCGATTCCGAGTTTCAGGCCGTGGCTTTTGAGCTTTTCCAGAATCGGGCGTTTGAAAACAAGTTTTTCTCGGTGGATGAGGCCGCGTTTTTTCCAATAGCGCATTCTGTTCATGGTCACACGCGGAAAAATGTCTTTGCCGAGGTAGACTTCCTGGAAAATACGGGCCACTTTTTCGATGGTCACGGTTGTGGGGCGGCCGAAAAGTGCGGTAATGCCGGATACCCTGAGGGGTCTTTGTTTAACGCTTTTGGCGAATTTTTCGATCGCGACTGACTTTTTTAGCGCTTCGAGGGTCCTGTTTTTGACTGGAAGCGACAGGAGGTACACGAGCAGGCCGTAACAGCAGTCCCAATCGTCATTGAGTCCGCCCAAAAGCTTGAATTGGTCCACGTCTTCGGGGGTGAGAAGGCTCGGGAATTTTCCTCCGGTCGAGCGGCTGAAGAAAGGAATGGGGCCGTGCGTCAGATAGAGCTCTACGGTGTTACGAATGGCCTCCAGATACGACAGACGGGTATCTACAAGGACATTGTCGATGTCAAAAATGATGGCGTCCGCTTGAACTTTTTCAACCAGGGGGTGTTGGACGGGCAGTCTCGAAGGAACTTTCTGTTTCATGCGTTCAGTTTACGCCTTGAAGGGGGTCCTGTAAAGAATGATTTGGGTTCCTTTTTTGGGCCGCAACCGCACTTGTGTGTTCGCGCGAAGCTGTGCTAATATACCCGCCCTCGTATCCGGCTGCGGGCAGGAAAGCCCTGCGCTCTGTACGGTTCGGGGCGCCCTCATTCAGATTGATTTTTCAGCGTTGCTTCTTTTTTGAGATTATCATGCCGGGGTAGCTCAGTTGGCTAGAGCGAGGGACTCATAAGCCCTAGGTCGCCAGTTCAATCCTGGCCCCCGGCATTGACTCGCATCATTTTGACGGAATGAAAAGCAGTCAGGTCTGTCCTTGTTTTTGATAATATTTTCATAAGAACAAGTCCGACAGCATTTCTGTTCTGGCGTGCGGCCCGGGCTTTTACGAAACGATACAAGGCTGTTAGTACCGCACTCATTCTTTTGTTTGTTCTGATGCGTATGCCGTAAATTTTACCCTTCCTCGGATGTGCTGAATGCCAATGATTTATTTATGAAGGAAAAGCAAGTTTCTGCAACAACGTTGCTTCCGCGTTTCGAAGAACATCTCAGGGACAAGCGCTTTTTCAAAACGCGTCAAAAGATCCTCATTGCCTGTTCGGGCGGGCCGGATTCTGTCGCGCTTTTTCATCTCCTGCAATCGCTTGCTGCGAATCACGGTTGGAAATTAGGTCTTGCTCATTTCAATCATCAACTCCGGCCCGGTGATGCAAAAAAAGATGAGCGGTTCGTCAAAGATCTGGCCCGGAAATTCAAGGTCCCATTCTATAGCGGGACGGGGAACGTAAAGCGCGAGGCCAAAAGAACGAAGACCTCGATCGAGGAATGCGCTCGGCAAATGCGCTACGATTTTTTTCTCAGGACTACGCAAATAGAAAAATTCCAGGCGGGCGTGTTGGCCCATACGAAGGACGATCAAGCCGAGACCGTACTCATGCGAGTTCTTCAGGGGACAGGTCTGCGGGGTCTGCAGGGGATCCGCGAAAAGTTCAGAATGGGTCGTACGACTTGGGTCCGACCGCTTCTCGTTTTCACCAAAAAAGAACTGCTAGGTTATCTTGCTAAAGAGCGTGTTCCGTTCCGTTCGGATAAGACGAACGATTCTTTAAGATTCGTTCGTAATCGTATCCGTCTGGAACTCATCCCCGGGCTTCAGCGCGATTTTAACCCGCGAGTCGTGGAGGCTCTTTCTCGCATTCCTTCGATCGTGGCCGGGGAGAGCGCTCTTATCGCCGAGCTTGAAGAAAAGGCCTGGGAGAAAACGTTCAAAAGGAGATGCGGTAAAGAAATAGAACTCCGCCGCTCGGTTCTTCTTAAATTCCCTCCGGCGCTTCAATTCCGCATTTTAGAAAAAGCTCTCAAGAAGCTGGACAAACAAAGCGGGCTTTCGTTTGAGGCCTGGGAGCGGATCCGTCAAGGGCTTGTACGGTCCCGCTACCGATCATCGCTTCCGAAGGATATCGATTTCGCGCTAACTCCCAAAAAGGCAATCCTTTACAAGAAGTAAGACTTCCTTTAATCCGATTTGATATCTTCAAACTCCCATGCTAGACTACGGCTCCTTTTCTCCTGAAAAACCAAGAGAGATTTGAGAACAAAATATGCCGAATCCTGTCAATAAGGTGAAGAAAAATATGCCGCGTCCAAAGAACGGCCGCAAGCCACCGCCCAAGCCGGGAGAACCGGATCGTCGGCGGTTAATGGCGCTTTTTCTTATACCTCTCGGGATCTTTCTTATTCTTCAGGTCTTCGTGTTCCCGAATTTTGAGCTTAAAGAGCTTAGTTACTCCGAATTCTTCCGGATGCTTACGCGCAATCCAGAGACCGGAGAGATCCTCTCCTGTGAATTGGTGGACAACGTGGTGCAGGGTAAGCTGACCACGCTTTCTTATTTCCAGGTCCACATTCCCTACAATGATCCCGATATCATCCCGTTGATCCGTAAGAACGTCGCGAATTTCTCCGTCAGCCCGCCGCAAACTTTTTGGCGTAATTTCTTTGCGGGGATCTTTCCGACGCTGCTCTTGATCGGATTTTTCTGGTTCTTCGTTTATCGCGGCGTCCAGCAGGGTGGAGGCAAGGTTTTTTCATTCGGGAAATCCCGCGCCAAGCTCGTGGACAAGGAGAAAAGTCCGATCACGTTCAAGGATGTTGCCGGCGTGGATGAGGCTAAAGACGAGTTGCAGGAGATCATAGAATTCTTGAAGGACCCGCCGCGCTTTCAAAAACTTGGCGGCAAGATCCCCAAGGGCGTCCTTTTGATGGGGCCTCCGGGAACGGGAAAGACACTTCTCGCGAAAGCGGTGGCCGGTGAGGCCGAAGTGCCTTTTTATTCCATCAGTGGTTCAGATTTCGTGGAGATGTTCGTTGGAGTTGGCGCCGCACGTGTGCGGGACCTTTTTGAACAAGCCAAGCGCTCGGCTAAAGCGGGTGGCAAAGGCGCGATCATTTTTATTGATGAGATCGATGCGGTGGGCCGTCAGCGTTTCGCCGGGATCGGCGGCGGGCATGATGAACGCGAACAAACCTTGAACGCGCTTCTGGTGGAAATGGATGGTTTTGATACGCATATCGGTGTGATCCTGATCGCTTCGACGAATCGTCCGGACGTATTGGATCCCGCGCTTCTGAGGCCGGGTCGTTTCGACCGTCAAGTGGTGATCGAGCGGCCGGATATCAAGGGCCGTGAAGAGATCCTCAAGGTCCACGCCAACGGCGTAAAACTCGGACCGAATGTGGATCTTGCGAAGATCGCGCGCCAGACGCCCGGTTTTTCAGGTGCGGACCTTGCGAATCTTGTGAACGAAGGCGCTCTTTTGGGAGCGCGCCGGAAATTGGATTTTGTCGGACAACCCGAATTGGAACAATCGATCGAACGTGTGATGGTCGGACCTGAGCGCAAAAGCCGTGTCATTTCCAAACGTGAAAAGAAGATCAAAGCGGTCCATGAATCCGGACACACGCTGATCGCCCTGCTTCTTCCCGGAGCGGATCCTGTGCATAAAGTTTCCATCATTCCTCGCGGTTATGGTATCGGCGGCTACACCCTTCAAGTTCCCGATGAAGACCGCAATCTGATCACCCAAACCGAGATCCTCGACCGGATCACGGTGCTTCTCGGAGGCCGGGTGGCGGAAGAGATTTATTTTAAAGAGATCAGCTCCGGTGCTTCGGATGATCTTGAGAAAGCGACGCATTACGCGCAGACCATGGTGTGTGAGTTGGGCATGAGCGATAAGCTCGGGCATCTGACATTCGGTAAAAGAGATAGGCAGATCTTTCTGGGCCGCGACCTGATGCGCGAAAAGGATTATTCCGAGCAAACCGCAGTCTTAATCGATGGCGAAGTTCGCAGGATCGTTGATGGCTGTTATGAAAGGGCCACCGGCCTTCTCACGCAGAACCAGGACAAGCTTTCGCTCCTGACGGATGTGCTGCTCGAAAAAGAAGTGATCGATGCTGAGGAGATCAAAAAGATCACCGGGCTCCAAGGGGCTACATTGCCCGAGAATGGGAGTGGAACTCCGGAAATAGGAAAACCCGTCGCTTGATCTGGAAGATCCGGCAAAACACCGTTTCTTTTGGCCGGACTCTTTTGATGGGGATCTTGAATATCACGCCGGATTCGTTTTTTGATGGCGGCCGTTATTTCGATCCGGAAGCTGCGGGCGCGCGAGCTCTGACGCTGGTCGAAGAAGGCGCGGACATCTTAGATTTGGGCGCTCAATCCACACGGCCGGGCGCGCTGCCGGTCACAGAACGGGAAGAACTGGAACGGTTGCTGCCCGTCCTCAAGTGCGTCCGCAAGGCAGTCTTGGTTCCCATCTCGATCGATACAGTCAGCCCGGAAGTTGCGAAGAAATGTCTCGAGGCCGGAGCCGATATCATCAACGATGTGAGCGGGCTGAAGCGATCCGGTCCTGACATGGCGAAAGCCGTCAAGGAGTTTGGCGCGGGGATCGTGCTGATGCACAGCCGCGGGACTCCGGAAACGATGCAGACCTTGACCGAATATGCAGAAGTGGTGCCGAATGTGATGACGGAGCTTCGCGAAAGTATCCGGCTCGCTACGGACGCAGGGATCGAGCCTGAACGGATCGTGGTTGATCCGGGGCTTGGTTTTGCGAAGACCGCGGAACAAAATCTTGAAATCTTGAAAAAAATAAACCTATTCCACGAACTTGGTTTTCCCGTGCTTGCCGGTCCTTCCCAAAAATCTTTTATCGGTCAGGTGATAGGTCGCGAGACAAAAGACCGGACGTTCGGGACGGCCGCTTGCGTTGCAGCATGTGTCCGGGAGGGCGTTCAGATTCTTCGGGTGCACGAAGTCGGCGCGATGCGGGATGTCGTTCGCATGACAGAAGCCCTTTAAGGAAAGTGGACGTTCTGGATTTTAGGGAAAAAATTATCAATTTTGTTTCTAAATGAGAAGCTTGAGAGAGGGTTTGAATCATGGCTCAACAGCAGGGAATCCTTCCCAGTTATGTTGATGTTCTTGTCACAAATCTGAAAACCGATGCTTCATGGATCGTCCGAAAATCAGCCGCAACGGCTCTTGGGCAATTAGGGGATCCTCGTGTTGTGGAGTCTCTGATTGAGGCCATGGGGGATATGGATCAGGCCGTGCAGAATGAGGCGGCCAAAGCCATCGCCAGCATGGAATCTTATGCTGCCGGTCCGCTGGTGAATGCGCTTAAGAACAGTAATGAACAGATCCAGCGGAGGGCATCCCGTCTTCTTGCGAACATTAAAAATCTCCCCGTGGAAATCCTTGCGCCTATTCTCAATGAAAAGAATAATTTGATCCGTGGGTTGGCCATCGAGCTTTTCGGAATTCGCAGGGAGAAACAAAGCGTTCCGTTGCTTATGGATTGCTTGAACGATGTCAATCCGGAGATCCGAAGAAAAGCTATCAAATCGTTGGAAATGATCGGGGATGAAGAGGCCGGACCCGCGATCGAGCGTTTCATAAAAGATTCCGAAGAAAGCGTGAGAATGGCGGCGGTCGATCTGGCAGAAAGATTATTGTTGAATGATTCTGCGAATGCGGTTGCGGGTGCAATGAACGACAGTAATGCGGGGATCCGCAGAAAAGCGGCCATGATCCTCGGGATTTTAGGGAATCCAGTGGCTCTGGAAGCCCTGATGGGAGCGCTGGGCGATAATGACGCGTTGGTCCGGGCTAAGGCAGCCGAGGCCTTGGGGCGGTTGGGGAAAAACGAGGCGTTGAGCGCCTTGACCAAGGCTGCGAATGATCCTGATCTCGAGACCCAGAAAAAGGTCACAGAAGCTATTTATATTCTTCAGGCCAACAAGACCAAGCCGGAATTGATGGAGGATCTCGGGAATGCCAATGCGAGCATTCGCCGCCTGGCGGCAATGAAGTTGAGCCATATGGACGGAACTGAGGAAATCGCCGTCTTGATCAAGGCTCTTCAGGATTCAGACGACTACGTTCGCAATTGCGCGGTGGATGGGCTCATCAAGCGTGATGCGGAGGAAAGTTACTTAGCGCTTGTCCAGGCTCTTGGGGATATGAATAGTCAGATTCGTATCAAGGTGACTCAGTATTGTCAAGATCTCGGGAGTAAGGTGGCAGTGTTTTTGCGGGACCTATTGGCTACCGGCAATGCGGAAGCCCGCACCCGAGCTATTTCACTTTTAGGGAAACTCAAGGATGCCCGAGCCGTTGATGCTTTGATCAAACGGCTTCATGATCCGGATCTTCTTGTTCGTTCAGAAGCCGCTCTGGCCATGGGGAGCATGGGGAATATTGCGATCGATCCTCTGACGCCTCTTTTGGGGGATTCGAACCCGATGATCCAAATGGTTGTCATTGAGGCCTTCGGAAAGATCGGGAGCAACAAGATCGTGCAGCCCATGCTTCAGGCGGTCCAGGGAGGCGGGGAAATGATCCAGGCCAAAGCGATATCCGTCCTCGCGACCATGGGGGATTCGGTGCTGAAGGCTTTGATCGATAGTTTAAAAGAGCAGAATCCTTCCGCCGTGCGAAAGATGGCCGCGGAAGTTCTTGGCAGGATCGGGGATAAAAAAGCTGTCCCGCCGTTGCTGGAGGCATTGAGCGATGGCGATACTGAGGTGCGGAAAAAGGTCGTGGAGGCTCTTAACGAGTTCTCGGACCCGCGCATCACGAAAAAAATGATCGAGCTGATCAAAAATGAAGAACCTTCCATCAAACTTCGAGCGGCCTGGTGCCTGGCTCAGCAGATGGATCCCTTGGCGGTGGATGCGCTCGTGGATCTTTTGAAAAGTGACAATGTTTCGGTCCGGGAAGAAGCGATGTGGGTGTTGAGTCGTATGCGGGATCTTCCCATTGTCGCGATCCGTAAGTGTGTGAAAGACGCTAACCCTCAGGTTCGTGTACTCGCGGTGCGGTTGCTGGGCTTTCTTGGCGGGAGGGCGAGCTCGGATTCGTTGATCGATGCCTTAAAGGATTCCGATGATAAGGTCCGGGAAATGGCTGTTCGCAGTATCGCTCAAACAGGCGATAAGACGGCGATAGAAACATTGAGTTCGGTCATGAAGGATTCCAATGAAAAGATCCGCGCATTGGCGTCGGAAGCTCTGGGCGTGGTGGCCAGTAGTGAGGTGGTCGCCCCAGGTCGTAAATGCCCGCGATGCGGCAGGCCCCTTCGGGAAATGAAAAAATACAAGGGGGATACGTTCAATCCCGGGCTTTATTGGGGATGTATGATAGGGGGAGTGTTTCTGACCCCGGTTTTTATTGGGGTGTTTCTCATGCTCTATGCTTGGAAGATGAGGACGGAGCGCAAGCGCTTTTTGATGTGTGTTTATTGTCAGGAAATGGTTTCTCTGAAGTGGCACGACTAAGGATGTAACACCCAGTTGTTGTGGACACCTTCACGGAAGGCGTTTGCCGCAGGGGAGTTGACAATGACTTGGGTGCGAGCAAGTAGGATGAAATTTGAAATACCAACAGAGGAAAGATTTCTAAAATTCGGTTAAGAATCCAGCGGAGGAGTCATGTCAGGACATTCAAAGTGGGCGAGTATCAAGCATAAGAAAGCGATCGTGGACGCCAAACGCGGCCAGGTTTTTACGAAATTTATCCGTGAGATCACGGTGGCGGCGAAAACGGGCGGCGGGGACTTGAACACCAATCCGCGCCTTCGCACCGCTATTCAGTCCGCCAAAGATTCCAACATGCCCGCCGACAATATTGATCGTGCGATCAAAAAAGGTACGGGCGAGCTCGAAGGCGTGACCTACGAGGAAATTGCCTATGAAGGATTTGGTCCTGATGGCGCGGCGGTCCTGGTAGCGTGTCTGACGGATAACAAGAACCGGACCGCCTCCGAGATCCGGAGCATTTTTAATAAAGGGAATGGCAATATGGGCGGCGCCGGGACTGTGGCGTGGATGTTCGAAAAAAAAGGGTTTGTCGTTGTTTCTAAGGCCGCAACGACCGAAGATCAGCTGATGGAGATCGTGCTCGGTGCCGGCGCTGAGGATATGACTTCGACCGATCAGGTGTTCGAAGTGACGACCGCGCCGCACGACCTTTGGGCGGTTCGCGAGGCCGTGGAAAAGGCCAAGATCAAGATTGAAAGCGCAAATCTCACCATGATCCCAAAAAATCTTGTGAGTGTGTCCGCGGACACCGGCCGCAAGGTGGTGCACTTGATTGAAGCTCTTGAAGAGCACGACGACGTCCAGAACGTTTATTCGAATGCGGATATTCCCGAAGAAGTTATTAAGGAGATGTCGGCGTAATTCACACCCTTTTAAAACCCGGTTTTTCACGATTTGAACTTGGTTTTGATCTTGGAGGCTGGTATGCGAGTCCTTGGTATTGATCCCGGCACGCATCGGACCGGATTTGGGGTTCTCGAATCGGACGGCCGGAGCTATAAACTCGTGATCTGTGGGACCATCCGCGCGGCAGCCAAAGACCCCATCGCCAAACGCCTCCTTCATATTTTTGAATCTCTCCAAAAGAACATTCAAAGTTATAAGCCCGATGTGGTAGTGCTTGAGACTCTCTTTTTCGCCAAGGATATCCGGGCCGTCGAACGGATCGGGGCGGCACGCGCCTGTGCCATGCTCGCGGCTTCTAAACAGGGCCTTGAAGTGATAGAATACGCTCCGACCGCGGTGAAAAAGTCTGTGACCGGTAACGGTCGCGCTTCCAAGGATCAGGTTCAATTCATGGTGAAGCGACTTTTAAATTTGAAAGAGGCGCCTGCACTCGATGCCTCAGACGCCTTGGCGATCGCGATGTGTTATTTGCATTCTTCTAAACGAAAAACGTAATGAACCATTTGTTCAACAAGGAGGCACCCATGTTTCTTCGGTTTCTTTTCGCGTGTTGCTTTGCCATCTCGATGGTTTTCTGCAGTACGACGGCTTTCGCGGGGCAAGTCCAGCTTACAACCTACTATCCCTCACCGTATGGTGAGTATCAGCAGTTAAAGGCGACGGGTGTTGATACCAACAATGGCACCACTGCGTTGCAGGCGGCAGGGAGTTCAGGAACGGGATTGATTGTGACGAACGCGAACAATGTCGGCATCGGGACGACGGCGCCGAATGCAAAACTTAGTTTCGGAACGTCTGTTCAGGATAATGATATCTATCTGTACGATGGAACAAGTGACAAGTATGGATTCGGCGTAAGATCTAGCCAGTTCATGATCTATAGCGGTGCAGGCGGGGCTTCCACGGGCGGTGTCACTTTAGGAAAATTTGATGGGACAACATTTACAGAAGCCATGAGAATACGAAATGATGGCAACGTCGGCATCGGGACGACGGCCCCGGCTTATAAATTAGCAGTAGCGGGAACGATCTGGGCGAATGGGACGGTCATCACTGCGGGAATTGCGACATGGTCGGATGTCAGGCTAAAAGAAAACGTAGAATCCATCGGTAACGGTCTTGACAGGATTGAAAAATTGAACGGGGTTTTTTATGACTGGAAACAGAATGAATTTACAAAGAATTTCCCTAAAGGGAGGCAAATAGGTTTGATCGCTCAGGACGTCGAAAAGGTCGTGCCGGAATTAGTAACCGAGGGTGAAGACGGTTATAAAAAGGTTTCTTACGAAAGGTTAACAGCCGTACTCGTAGAAGCTGTAAAAGAACAGCAACAACAGATCGATTTGTTGAAAAAAGAAATCGCGGAACTGAAAAAGCGGTAAGCTGATCTGCGGAAGAAATGTAATAGTTTCCAAGAAAGGGACAGGTATTGATTGACAGACTGTCCCCTTCTTGAAACAAAGGAACAGTTCAAATGTACCATTACTTGACAGGAAAGATCGCGGAGAAGACGCCGGTGGCGGTGATCCTGGATGTGAACGGGATCGGCTACGAGGTGCGCGTTTCTCTCTCCACGTTTTCAAGCCTTCCCGCGCTTGGGCAAACCGTGAAACTTTTCACGCATTTCGTTGTGCGTGAAGATGCCCAGTTACTTTACGGCTTTGCGACGGAGGAAGAACGCGAGGCGTTCAAGCTTCTTATTTCTATTTCCGGGATCGGCCCCAAGCTTGCGATCACGCTTTTATCCGGTGTCACACTTCCGGAATTGAAACATGCGATTCAGGAGAAAAACATTCCGGTGCTAACGGCGATTTCCGGGATCGGTCAGAAGACCGCCGAACGCGTGATCATTGAACTCAAGGACAAGATCGGCAAGGCGGAGGTTTCGGCCGGCAAAGAACTCATCCATGACGCGAGCGTTTCAGACCAGATGGTCGAGGATTCGGTTTCGGCGCTTGTGTCGCTTGGTTATACCAAACAAAAAGCCAAGGAAGCCATTCAGAAAACACTGAAGGCGATGCTTGGTAAAAAACCGTCGGTGGAAGAAATCATCCGCGCGGCGCTGAAACATGTTTGAACGGACTAGAGACTAAAGATGGCAGACGACAGAATGTTGGATCAGGAATTCAAGCCGGAAGAGATCGAGATCGAGGTGACGCTCCGTCCGGCCACGCTCGATGAATTTATCGGGCAGACGCAGGTCAAGGAGAATCTCAAAGTCTTCGTCGAGGCGGCGCTCGGCCGTAAAGAATCGCTGGACCACATTCTTCTTTTTGGGCCTCCGGGTCTCGGCAAAACCACGCTTGCCAATATCATCGCAAACCGCATGAAAGCCAAGATCCATCAGGTGTCCGGGCCGATCCTCGAACGGGCAGGGGATTTGGCCGGCATTCTCACCAACCTTGAAAAGGGAGATGTTCTTTTCATTGACGAGATCCACCGCATTCCGCACGTGGTGGAAGAATATCTTTATTCGGCAATGGAGGATTTTTCGATCGAGATCATGATCGACAAGGGGCCGCATGCCCGTTCTGTGAAAATGCAGATCCCGCGTTTCACCTTGATCGGTGCCACCACAAGGAGCGGTCTTCTCACCGCGCCGTTGCGTTCACGATTCGGGATCATTGAACGGTTGAATTATTATGAAATTGAAGACCTGGCCACGATCGTAGAGCGCTCGGCGAAAATATTGGAGATCGCGATCGATGAAAAGGGCGCCCTCGAGATCGCGGGTCGCGCACGCGGCACACCCCGTATCGCCAACCGCCTTCTGCGCCGTGTACGTGATTACGCGCAGGTGAAAGCCGATGGGAAGATCACGGTCGATGTTGCCGACAAAGGTCTCAAGATGCTTGGCGTGGATCAGGAAGGCCTGGATCCGATGGATAAAAGGATCCTGCAATATATTCTCAAGGAATGTAAAGGCGGGCCGGTGGGCGTCAACAGCCTTGCCGTTGGCGTGGGAGAAGATGCCGAGACCCTGGAAGAAATTTACGAACCCTATCTTATTCAACGCGGATTTCTCAAGCGCACCGCCTCTGGTCGCGTTCTAACCGAGCGCGCGTACATTCATTTCGGCGCCAAACCTCCGGCTTCCGCACAACAACTTTTTTAATCCGTGCCCAGTACTGCGTTTCTAAGGGTCCTATGGGCTTGCAGTGCCGGCACCGTTAACCCATAAAAGCGAATGAAAAACGGTGTTAAAAAAATCCTGATCCTATCCGGGAGCCCCAAGAAGAACGGCAATACGGCCGCGCTGGTGGAGTGGTTCACTGAAGGAGCTGTCTCCAAGGGCGCCCGGGTTGAGTTGATCCATACCGCTTTCCTTAAATACAAATTTCCGGGCTGCACGTCTTGCCGCTCTTGCCAGAAGCAAGTCCTTTACGAATGCGTGATCGAGGACGACGCGAATCCCGTTCTCAAAAAAATGGCCTCAGCGGACGTGATCGTAATGGCCACGCCCCTTTATTTTTTCGCAGCCAGCGCGCAGCTCAAAGTTATTATTGACCGCATGTTTTCCCTTTACAAATGGGACAATGTTGCCGACACCATGAAGACGACGCTCAAAGGAAAGGCGCTGGTCCTGCTCGCAAGCGCTTATGAGAATGTCGGGATGGAAGCGCTTGAAAGGCCGTTCGCCTTGACGGCGGATTATACGGGAATGACATTCGATTCCCTGCTCGTGCCGGACGCGGGTGAATCAGGAGAGATCCGGAAGAAAACCGCGGCGCGTGAAAAAGCCAGGGCGCTTGGAGAAAGGTGGGCATAAATTTCAGCGCTTCTTGAACAGCAACTTTGTCTATGAGGAGAGACCTTGAAGAAGTTGAATGGATTTTTGTTTATCGTCTTGTTCGTGACGCTGGGGATCGCTTTCTTCACCCGCAATAACCTCCGCAGCGTTCAGGAGATCGCCCCCGAAGTTTTGAAACAGCCTCTCCAGTCGCAACTGATCCGCTCCAAAATCATTCGTTTTACTCGCAATGATTATGCCTACGAACTAACCCCAGTCTATGCTTATGACATTAGCGGATTAATCACCAGTAAGCTTAACTATTCCATATTCACCATTTATAAATCCGAAAAAATCTTTTCGGTGGATCTTTGCCTGATCTGGGGAAGTAACGCGGCGAGCCGGATCTTTAAGGATCAAGGCGTGAACTTTTCGCAGGATTGCCGTTTCTGCTGGGTCCACTGGTGCGGGAAAAAGGAATTCAACCTGCAAGAATTTTCCAACAACCATCTGCTGATCGTTGATCCTGCCCTGGAAAAAAAGATCAGGGGTTTTCATGAGGGGGATCAGGTGCGGATTTGGGGGAAACTGGTGAATGTGAAGGGCAAACTTTTTGGCAGAGGCGGAAGGTATGATCCTCCGGAGATCATCTGGAAAACCAGTGTAAGCCGGTCCGACAGTGGTGCCGGCGCGTGCGAAGTGATCTATGTTGAAGATGCTGAGGTTCTGAAAAGGGCGAACACTCTTTCCTGCGATCTGTTCATCTGGAGTGCTTACGGATTGTGTCTTTGGCTCTTGTTTAATTTTCTCAATTTTATCCGGGAAATCATTGAGATTTCAAAAGGTGAGACTACGGAAAGGAAGCTCTGAGCAGCGATGCCTCCTCTTTTTCTCACTTGGGGATGAATCCTGCTGCTTTGAAAGGATCTCCGGCGCGGATTTTCCGTCCCTGGATTTAGATGCTTGGATGAAAAATCGCGCTTATGATATAGTATAAAAAATATTTAAAGGGAGATTCATGAGCGACCTTGCAAAGACCCTGATCTTTTTCGGTGTGATCCTGATCTGCATGGGGATTTTTGCGACTATTTTTTCAAAAGTACCGATGCTCGGGAAACTTCCGGGGGATATCTTTCTCCGAAAAGGCAGTTTCGCCCTTTATGTACCCCTTACCACGTGCATTCTGCTCAGTATGATCCTCACGCTCGCCTTCACGCTTTTCGGGAAAAAATAACATGTTTGAACTTCTGACCTCATTCTGGCGGCCGGTGATCGAGATCCTCTTCATCTGGGTGTTGATCTATTTCGTGATCCGTTTTTTTCAGGGCACGCGTGCCATGCAGGTCCTTTTGGGACTTGTCATTCTCGTGGTGATCTTCCTTGTGGCGAAATTCTTTGAGCTGAACAGTATCATCTGGGTTCTTTCCAAGGTCTTTGCCGTGGGAGTTGTGGCCTTCCTTGTTATTTTCCAGCCGGAGATGCGCCGCGTGCTGGCGCGGATCGGGACCACGATGTCGAGTGGATTTTTAAGCAAGGGAGGCACTATTGATGAGGTGATTCGCGCCTGCGACCACATGTCGCGGCACCGGACGGGCGCTTTGATCGCGCTTGAGCGGGACGTGGGCCTCAAGAATTATATCGAAAGCGGCATGATGATCGACGCGAAAGTGAGCGCAGAGCTTTTGCTCAGCCTTTTTGACCCCCACACCCCCACCCATGATGGGGCGGCCATTATTACAGGAGACCGCATTGCTTCCTGCGGGTCGCTTTTTCCTTTGACGCAGATGACCGATCTTCCCACGTCGGTGGGTACGCGTCATCGGGCCGCGATCGGTCTTACGGAAGAAAATGACGCTGTCTGCATTGTGGTCTCCGAAGAGACGGGCAATATTTCGGTTTCGGTCTTCGGAAAGCTGACGAAGGCACTGGACCTCGAGGATTTGAAACAAATTCTCGAAGGGCTTTTTAAGCCTGCGGAAAACAAGAATGTCTTTATCGATTTCATCGAAAAAAATAAAAAGCTTTTTCAATTCCACGGAAAGATCCCCCCGACATGATGCAATGGATAAGCCGTAACTGGGGTCTGAAGGTCATTTCGCTCGTTCTTGCGATCGGGACGTGGTATTACGCCGTTGGCGAAGAAAATATCGAGGTGACGCGCGTGATCCCGCTCAAGATTCAGATGGCGAGTCCCCAGATGACGGTTTCTGAGATCTCTACGAAGGTCGTGCAAGTGACGCTTTCGGCTCCGCGCACGTTGATTGTGAACCTTGCAAGTCAGGATATTCAGGCCGTGCACAAAATTGGTTCCGAGATCAAGACCGCGGGGGAATATTCATTCCGCCTCGAGGCCTCCGAGATCCGCCTGCCGAACTTTCAGATACGTGTTGTGAAGATCGTGCCTGAGACCGTGACCGTCAAGCTGGATGAGCTGATCGTTCAGAAACTCGAGATCCAGCCGGATTTTGTGGGGGAGCCCGCGGTCGGTTACAAACTTCTCTCAGATGAATTGCGCCTGGACCCGAACGCCATCCTTACACAAGGTCCCAAAGGCGTGCTTGAAAAAATGAAGTCCGCGAAGACCGAACCAATCGATCTGGTCGGCCGTATCCGCTCTTTTTACCGTACCGTCGAGGTGAAGTTGCCGCCCGGCGTCAAGCCCATGAGCGAATCGCTCGTCAATGTTTATATCCCTATCCGGGAAGAATTCGGCGAAAAAGAGTTCAAGGATGTTCCGGTGCGCATCTTGAGATCTCCCTCAGCAAGCGGTGTGGTGGATCTTAATCCGGATAAGGTGACCCTCGTACTCAAGGGGTCCAAGCTTTATCTGGAAAAGCTTGCTCCCGAGACCCTATTGGCTTATGTGGATCTCGCGGATCTTAAAAAAGGGGATTATGATAGACCTCTTCAGATGGTGCTTCCCGAGAACGTGAGCTTGAAAGATAAAGAGCCGATCAAGATCAAAGTAGCGATCCGGTCTCTTACCAAATGATCTCTTTATGATCGCCCGCACGATTTCAAAAAAACTCGGCGTCAATATCGATCATGTTGCGACCTTGCGTCAGGCACGTCTCGGGGAAGAACCTTCCGTTCTGGAGGCTGCGCTCGAAGCTGAACAGGGCGGGGCGGATAGTATTACAGTCCATCTGCGCGAGGATCGCCGCCATATTCAGGACGCGGACGTTTTCGAACTTATGGAAAAGATCTATGTTCCTCTCAATCTCGAGATGTCCGTCTCGCCCGAGATCCTCAAACTCGCGCTCAAGGTCCGTCCCCCAAAGGCATGCCTGGTTCCGGAAAAACGGAAAGAATTGACGACCGAAGGAGGGCTAGACCTTTTTTCAAGAAAATCCCCCTTGATCAGGACGCTCGATGCTCTTTTGGCAAAAAAAGTCGAGGTCAGTCTTTTTATCGATCCTGTGGAAGCTCAAGTGCGGGAAGCCGCAAGGCTGGGAACCTATGCGATCGAGATTCATACCGGGTCTTACGCGAATGCCATGGGCAAGAAAAAAGAAAGAGAGTTTTTTCGCGTTCGTGAGGCGGCGCGGTTGGGCCAGGAACTCGGGCTCCATGTTCATGCCGGCCACGGCCTCAATTATGAAAATATTTTTCCGTTGCTTGCGGTCCCGGAGATTCTCGAATTCAACATTGGTCACTCCATCGTCAGCCGAGCCGTGTTCGTGGGGCTTGCAAAAGCTGTTCAGGAAATGAAGAAGATTATCCAGGCTGAAGGCATCGGACCGAAGAATTCAGGCTAAATCAAAAAAGTTTTGACTTTCGTCCGTGGTCTGCAGACTGTAGACTGCTTTTATGAATATCCAATCCGTCGCTAAAAAATTAAAGCGTTCTCCAACGGCTCATAAGGGTAATTTCGGTCGCATCTTCATCCTTGCGGGTTCCCGCGGCATGACGGGCGCGGCGCATCTGGCGGGCATGGCGGCCTTAAGGTCCGGGGCCGGACTTGTGACGATCGGCATTCCAGATGCTGTTTATCTCGTTATCGCCAGGCGCGAGTCTGAACTTATGATCCGGCCTCTTCCCTCGACAAAAAAGGGAACGCTCTCGCTGAAAGGTTTCCCCGAGATCCAGCGATTTTGCGCTACTCAGAATGTACTCGCGATTGGCCCCGGACTTTCCCAACATAGCACGACCCAAAAACTTATCCGAAAGGTTCTCCAAACGACGGAACTTCCGCTGGTGATTGATGCGGACGGGCTGAATGCGCTGAAAGGACATCTCAAGGTTTTGGACGCTTGCCGCGGGCGAGCGGTCCTCACGCCGCATCCGGGGGAATTTGTGCGCGTTTTCGGCGGTAAACTTGATGATTCAAATGTGTTGAGAAAAAAACGGGCTTTGGATGCTGCGCAAAAGCATGGCGCAGTCATCGTTCTGAAAGGACACCGGACGGTCATTGCTGCGCCCTCGGGTGATTGTCATATCAACACGACCGGTAATCCCGGTATGGCGACCGCGGGTTCTGGAGATGTGCTGACCGGAATGATCGCGGCGCTGATGGGGCAAGGACTGACGCATTTTGAAGCGGCATGTCTGGGAGGCCATGTTCATGGATTAGCCGGGGATATGGCCGCCGAAAAAGTGGGTCAGATCAGCCTCACGGCTGGGGACATCCTTCGTTTCCTTCCCGATGCCTTCAAAACAGTTATTCCTGTTTGACCTTTTCAAATGAATTCTTTGGATGCTTATAAAAACTGCACTCTGTGCCCTCGCGATTGCCGGGTGGATCGCACGAAAGGAGTGTTGGGATTTTGCGGGGAGAGCTCGGCCTGCCGAGTTTCTTTTCTAGGACCGCATTTCGGCGAAGAGCCCTCGTTTACAGGATCCCAAGGTTCCGGGACTATCTTCTTTAGCGGCTGTTCCAGTCAGTGTTTTTTCTGCCAGAATTATCAGATCTCGATCCAACATGAAGGCCGCACGATCACGCCTGCGGAGCTTCTTTCTGAAGTTCATGTGCTCCTTGCCAAGGGGGTACACAATCTCAATTTCGTGACGCCGGACCATTTCTGGCCGCATATTCAGGGGCTCTGTCGCACTTTAAAAGAAGAGGGCGTTAGTGTTCCCTTGCTTTTTAATTGCTCCGGATATCAAAAGCAGCAAATGATTGGGGCATACGCGGAGGTGATCGATATTTTTCTTCCGGACTTTAAATTCGCGGAGTCTGAACTTGCGAAGACAAGTATGGGGGATGCGCGATACCCTGAGATTGCGCTTCAAGCCTTGCGCGAAATGGTGCGGCTCAAGGGATTTCTCGAGCCCTGGGATGTTACCGGCGAACAGACCGCCCGGCGCGGGGTGCTCGTTCGTCATCTGGTTCTTCCAGGACATATCGAGAATAGCCTGAAAGCTCTGAGGCTTCTTCACCGGGAGTTCGGTCCTGGCCTTCCGCTTTCGGTCATGGGTCAATTCCGGCCGGTGCCCGCATGCGCGAAGAGTCAAAAACTCGAACGAAGTCTTCAGACTGAGGAATATAATCGAGTTCTGGAGCTCGTGGAGACACTTGGTTTTGAGAAGGTCTATACGCAGGAGCTTAAAGAAGAAACGACCTTCTTACCCGATTTTCAAGATCCCGATGATCCCTTCCCGGGGAATCGGAAAAAGTAGCTTGCCCTGCGGTTCGGCTATATAATTGTGGCGTTAATCCCAGAGGGAAACCATGGCGTCCGGGTCTTTAATTTTTTTCTAAAGGGCGACTTGGGCTGTCATGATTTCCTGTAAGCTTATTCGTGAAGGAAAATCATGTCGAAACAAGTCACGTTATCTCCATCGGCGCTGAGCCTTTTTAAGAATTGCCCCCGGTGTTTTTGGCTGGAGAAGGTCAAAAATATCAAGCGGCCTCGTGGTATTTTCCCGTCGCTTCCCGGCGGGATGGATCGCGTGATCAAGACCTATTTTGATACCTTTCGCATCAAGGGGCTGCTTCCTCCAGAACTTCGCATTGACGCATTCAAGGGTATCCGTCTTTATGACGATCAGGTCCAGCTAGAGCGTTGGCGCGCCTGGCGCACGGGGCTTCAGTATCAAAAAGACGATGAAGTTCTTTCCGGGATGCTCGATGATTTACTCGTCAAGGATGGCGCTTATATTCCATTCGACTACAAGACCAAAGGGTCTCCCACGAATGAGGAGGATGCGACCAAGTATTATCAGACCCAATTGGACTGTTATGCGCTGATGCTGGAGGGAAATGGTCTAAAAACGGCCGGATACGGTTTTCTTCTCTATTATACGCCCAAAGAAGTCGGGGAAAACGGTCAAGTGAGTTTTGAGATCCAACCGATCAAAATCGGAACGGACACGGAGCGCGCGAAGGCTTTGGTCCATCAGGCGCTTTCCATCCTGACGGGCCCGGCGCCAAAATCTGCGCACGATTGTGAATATTGCGAATGGCTTGAAAAGTTCAGAAAATAAGGAGGATTGTTGATGACACCCCAAGCCGCGTTGAAAGTCCTGGTGGAAAAGCCCACGAACGATAAACTAAATACGCTTAAGGTTTTTTCCTGGCCCATCTGGACGAAAGAGGTCTCGAGCTTTGATTGGGATTACGATGAAAAAGAGATCTGCTATTTTCTGGAGGGAGAGGCGACGGTCAAAACTCCCGACGGAGAGATCGCTTTCGGTCAAGGGGATCTGGTGACATTTCCCCAAGGATTGAAATGCGTTTGGAATATCAAGAAGGCCGTCAGGAAACATTATAAATTCGGATAAGCAGGATTGCTCTAATTTCAGATTCTCTAAAATTGATAAGAATGAGGACTAACGAAAGGTATTTATGACATCTCCCACGCCCAAAACCAACGCCATGCTGATTTGTGATTATGTAATCACCGAGCGAGGCACGAATAAGAAAAGTTTGATAGGGGTCTTCGAGAATATCGGCGCCGCAACATTTCCGTGCACGCATTTTGCACTGTCAGTTTACATCAAGCTGACGGATGCGCAGGGAGGGTATCACTTCCGCCTTGAGCTCGTGGATCTTCAAAGTGACGTTATGATCGGTAAAAGCGAAATGCCCGAGGAGGTGCGCGTCCCCAGCCCTCTCGATGCGCATGAGTTAGTGTTCAATCTTCGAGGGGTCCGTTTCATGCATGCGGGCAATTATGATTTCCGGATCTTTGCCAATGACAGGATCTTCGGGCAGAAGAAGCTCGTGGTGGAGCAGATCGATCCGAACGCACAGAATCCAGGACCCACATAAGCAAGGAGATCTTATGCTCAAAACAGCGCTGGTGATATTAGCGGAAGGATTTGAAGAGATCGAGGCGATTGCGCCGGTCGATGTCCTCAGGCGCGCCGGTGTGCGTGTCGCGCTCGCCGGGCTTACGGAGCGGCGGGTGAAAAGCTCCCGAAACATCGAGGTTCAGGTGGATATCCTTCTCGCGGATCTTGTGGAAATACCGGATGCGGTGATCCTCCCTGGAGGGATCCCAGGAGCCACGAACCTTGCCAAGTCCGAGGAGGTTTCAAAGCTTGTCAAAAAGATGAACACGGAGGGGAAGATCGTGGCTGCGATCTGCGCAGCTCCCGCGGCTGTGTTGGCGCCGCTCGGCATCCTTGACGGTAAAAAGGCGACCTGTTATCCCGGTTGCGAATCGGATTTTAGTAACAAGATTTCTTATTCCAAGAAGCGGGTGGTCGTGGATGGGAATATTATTACGAGTCAAGGCCCCGGCACGGCTTTGGAGTTTTCACTCGAGATCGCTACGCAGCTTGTTGGAAAAGAAATGGCTGAAAACGTACGCGGCAAAATGCTGATCCCGTCTTGAGGCGCCATGGCTTTTGTTGAGATTGAACAGAAATACCGCTTAAAGGATCCTGCGAAAACCCGTGCTCTTCTCAAAAAGATAGGCGCCAGGAAGATCGCAAGCGGTGTGGAACTAAACGAGTTCTACGACAAGGGCGATTTTCTTAAAAAACAAAAAGTGGCGCTTAGATTTAGACGTTTTGGCAAGCAACCCGCCACGCTGACTTTGAAAGGCCCAAGGATCCGGTCCCGGTTTACCAAGCGTATGGAGATCGAAACGCCTATGGATCCCGCGACCGCGAAGGCGTTCCTGAAGTTCCTGGGGTGCCGGGTTTGCAGAAGATATTCCAAGAGGCGAGAGCTTTTCAAGCTCGGCGAGGCGTTCGTGACCCTGGACTTTTTGAAGAAATTCGGATGGTTTCTTGAGATCGAAGCCCAGCCTCAGTCGATCAGAAACATCGAGAGGAAATTAGGACTTACCCGAGCGGACCGGGAAGAGAGATCTTATTTGCAGATGTTGTTTCACCGTCTCGATTCTCATTAATTAAGAATCAACGGGTTGCCCGTGCAGTCGTGGTTTCTTTAAATTCTTACAGAGAATAACCACAGCTGGAAACGTTAAGCGCTGTTCTCAATTTTATTTTAGGGGTTAACAGTACTCTGCCGCA
This sequence comes from Candidatus Omnitrophota bacterium, assembly GCA_903856085.1. Classification (GTDB taxonomy): domain Bacteria; phylum Omnitrophota; class Omnitrophia; order Omnitrophales; family Aquincolibacteriaceae; genus Aquincolibacterium; species Aquincolibacterium lacustre. The sequence continues at coordinate 97,309 of CAIOAT010000012.1, forward strand.
TCCCCTTAAATTTAAATGTCATGCGGTATTAGAAAGGAAAATCACTATGGTCATTGCATCAGATATCCGGGTTGGGAATGTGATTCGCGTGGACGGGAAGCTTTGCAAGGTTCTGACGCAGGAGATACGCGGGACGGGGAAATTCGGCAAGAGCGCGATGCTCAAGCTCAAGAGCCTTGAGGAAGGGAATGTGATCGAAAAGAAAATGTCGGCAGATGCGAATGCAGAGGAAGTGGACGTCCATGTCGTGAAGATGCAGTATCTTTACCGGGAAGGCGACCACTTCATGTTTATGAATATGGAGACCTTTGATCAGTTCCCCCTGTCAGCGAAAGCGGTTGGCAAACATGAGGTATTCCTCAGGGAGAATGAAGTGATCGAGGTGCTTTTCGGCGAAGGAAAGGTTCTGAGCATCGCGTTCCCGAAGATTGTCGAGCTTAAGGTGGTCAGCACGCCGAAGGGGCTGGGAGCAGATGCGAATTTCAAGGAAGCTGAACTGGAGAACGGGCTCATGGTTCTGGTGCCGCAATTCGTCAGCGAGGGCGAAACAATCCGTCTTAATACAGACGATCTGAGTTATCTGGACCGGATTTCCGTTCGCAGCATGTCCTGAGATTCGTACGGAGTGCCGTGTGCGGCGAGGGACTGAGGAAATGAAAAAGATCTTCGGTTTATTTTTAACGGGAGTCCTCTTGACAGCCTTGCCGATTTTCGGACAAGCGGAAGAGGCTAGGAGAAAGATCGATGTCTGGAGTTCCGCATTCGGAGAAGGGGCCAGGATCCCCTCGGATTTTACTTGCGACGGAGCCGACATGTCGCCGCCGATCGAATGGTCCGGCGTTCCTGCCAACGCAGAAAGTCTTGCCGTCATCATGGATGATCCCGATGCTCCGGCCGGAAACTGGAAGCATTGGCTGGTCTATAATCTTTCCCCGGATTTGACACTATTGCCGGCCGGAATTCCCGCCGGAGAGAAACTTCCCAGTGGAGGGTTCCAGGGTCGCACTGATTTTGGGAAGGCGAGTTACCAGGGGCCGTGTCCGCCGAATGGCGAACATCGTTATTTCTTCAAGATCTATGCTCTTGACACAATGCTCCGCTTGAAGCCCGGCGCGTCCAAACAAGAATTGTCCCGGGTCATGCAGGGGCACATTCTGGCGGAAGGTGTTTTAATGGGCAAATACGATCGCTCGTGGAAAATTCTGGAGACTGAATGAATACGGAGCACGTTGTGCATCACCGGAAAAAAAGGATTTTGGCCGTCGACGATGACGGGTTGGTGCGAAGGTCGCTTGAAATTCTCCTCAGGGATGCGGGCTTCGAACCGACCGTTGCAAGTGGCGGGCAGGAAGCTTTGGGGTTTCTCACCCAAAGGCATTTCGATCTTTTGATCACGGATATCCGCATGCCGGGAATGGACGGGCTTCAGGTCATTCGAGCGGTTCGGGATTATTGCCAGGAAATGAAAAAAGATCCGATCCCCGAGATCGTGCTGACAGCTTACAACGATGAAGCGGTCAGGCAATCGGCTGTCCGGCTGGGGGTGAAGGAATTTCTCTTAAAGCCGTTCAAGATCGATGAGTTTTTGAAGGTCCTGGCGCATAATTTAAGCCAGTAACCCTTGCAATGGGCGTTTGCATTTTTTTTTAGATAGGGTATCATGCACCCATGAAATCGAATGATTTGGATTTTGAGATCTCATTCCTCGAAGGCGTTTTGAAGCACCGCCCCAACTATATTGACGCCTTGGCCCCGCTCGCGGAGGCCTATACGCGCCAGGGTCTCTTTGAAAAAGGCCTTGAGATTGACAAACGACTCGCTTTTCTCTGCCAGGACGATCCGGTCGTTCATTATAACCTCGCCTGCAGCTATGTCCTTTCCGGGTATACCGCAAAGGCCCTGACAGCGCTTCGGCAAGCGGTCCGTTTGGGATTTACGGACCTGGGGCATCTGCAAAAAGATCCGGACTTGAAGCCCCTGCGCGAGTATCCTCCGTTCCAGAAATGGCTTTTGACCCTTTCTCAAACAACGAAATCCTGAGAAGATCTTTCCAAAAATCTCATGTCTCTTTCCCCAAAATTGAAGAATAAGAAGCAGGAGCATATCGCGGCTCATCACGGCCGGAAATTGCTCCGGTTCCTTGAAAAGAAAAAAGATTCTATTTCGCCTCTTCTGATCGTGACGCATGATTATCCCGATCCGGACGCCATTGCGACGGCCATGGGGCTTCAATATCTCGCGGAGCGTCTCCATGGGATCAAGTCCAGGATCGTGTACAAGGGGATCATCGGGCGCGTGGAGAACCGGGCTATGGTGGATCTTCTCAAAGTCCCGATCCACAAGTTCCGTCCTTCGGACATCAAAAGTTATGAAAATGCCGCGCTGATCGATACTCAGCCTGAATTTGAGAATAATCCCTATCCGCGGAACAAAAAAGTTACGCTGGTGATCGATCAGCATCCGTACGTGAAACGCCCCCTCGCGGAGCTTGCTATTATCGATCCGGATTGTGGTGCCACGAGCGTGATCCTTTCGCAGGCGCTGCTTCTGAGCGGTCTTGAGATCCCGAGACGGATCGCGACCGCACTCGCCTATGGCATTCTCTCAGACACGCTGAATCTCTATCGGGCGCATCGGGCTGATATTATCCAGACCTATCTTGATATTCTGCCACTTTGCGACATGCGAGCCCTAATCCGTATCCAGAATCCTCCGAAGTCCAAGAAATTTTTCAGCACGCTAAACCGCGGACTTCAGGGCGCGCGAGCGTTCCGGGGCGTGATCGTGTCACATCTCGGGGAAGTAGAACATCCGGATCTTGTCTCAGAGATCGCGGATTTCCTTTTGGCGTATAAAGGTATGGAGCGATCGCTTTGTACGGGCCGTTATAAAGACAAATTGCACGTGTCCCTCCGGAGCAACCGGCTGACAGACGAAACCCCGGAAATCCTTCGTGATATCTTTGATGACCGCAAGGAAGCCGGCGGTCATGACATGGTCGCCGGCGGTAGTTTTCATGTGCGTGGCAAGGATAAAGACGAAACCCGCTGGCATGACGCCGAGTTCACGCTTGTCGTTCGACTCCTAAAGCGTTTGCGCCTTCCCACGAAAGCCGATTTTTATAAACCTTTTCAACATGAAAAACCAGAATTGGCTTCTAAAAAAGAACTCTAGGGATTGGACCGAAAAGCCGTTTCTTCTGATATGAATCAAACCGTCATGAAAGCGTTTTACACCTCTCTTTTGCTTATTGCGGGTTTGCTGTTCGCAAGCGGGGAGCTTTTTGCGGCAAACCAAGACAATACTCATTTTGGAGCCTCCGCAGCCGTTCAGGAATCCAAAATCCGCGATCAAGCCGAAGATCAATTATACCAGCCCAATGTTGCCAAACCTGTTGCTTTCGAGGAAGAACAAACCCAGGAAGCTCCGGCGACCGGTCCTTCCTTTTTCATAAAGAAAATCATCCTTGAAGGCGATGTGATGCTTGAGACGCCGGAATACGAGCCCCTTCTTCAAAAATTCGAGGGACGAGAGGTCCGTTTTGAAGAACTCCAGAAGCTGATCAGTATGCTCGAACAATTGTTCCGTGCGAAAGGCTACATCGCAGTCGTTCTGCTCCCGCCCCAGAAAATGGAAAATCAGGAAATCCATCTTCGGGCTGTGACCTCGCGCATGGGGGATCTTTCGATCGAGAAGAATCGTTATTATGCCCAATGGCGTACGCGATCCTACTGGCAAATCCGCAGGGGCGATGTTCTCCGCTATGATAAAATCCGTGACAATGTCATGGATATGAACGAAAACCCTGACCGCGTCGTGAAGCCGATCCTGAAGGCCGGTGCGGAAAAAGGGACGACGGATGTGGTGCTGGATGTCGAAGATCATTTTCCGCTTCATGCGGGTTATTCTTTCGATAACCAGGGTGTCAAGTTGACGGGGAAGGATCGTCAAGGGTTTACGCTCCGCAATAATAATTTTCTTGGCTTGGATGATACGTTCCTGATCGGGACGACCTTCGGCAAGGCTTTCGGGGCTCTCTATCTTTATCATGTGATCCCGATCTCGAATTTCGGAACGAAATTCATCTGGTCGATCAGTCATGCACAAGTCAATCCCAAAAAAGAATTTTCAATCGCCGGGATCAACGGAACTTCCGAGACTTACAGTCTGGCCCTGCAGCAGCGCGTGATCCGGACAGATAAATATTCTGGGAATGTTCAGCTCGGGTTTGATTTCAAGGAAAAACACACATCCGCATATAGCGTGACCACAGCCTGGGATAAGGAGCGCGTTATTTCGCTTACGGGGAACCTTCAGTCCCGTGATCGTTGGGGGGGCTGGGGATTGGGGCAGGGTGTTTATTTTGGGCTCCCGACCTTCGGTGATGGGTGGGCTCTTGCAAGCGGTAACGGAGTGCAGTCCTTTTTCAAATACACTTATTCTCTGACGCGAGTGACACAATTGCCATGGCGTACGAAGTCGACTTGGAACCTTCAGGGTCAGCTCTCGCCGGATCCACTCCTGCCGCAGGAGCAGATGTTCCTGGGTGGCGCCAATTCCGTCCGTGGTTATCCGGAGAGCGATTATGGTGCGGACCAGGCGATCCAGTCCCAGTTGGACTATCTTTTACCGCCTTATGGAATGCCGGATCAGTGGAGGCTTCCCTTCGATACAGCTCCGCTGAAAGATCAGGTGAACCTTATTGCTTTCTTCGATACGGCTTATGGCCGGGCGCATGATCCTTCCGCGGATTCTGAATACCGGTCTGATTTTCTGATGGGGGCCGGCGGGGGTTTCGAGCTTCGCTACCGGAAGAACATTACGACGCGCGTGCAGTGGGGTGTTCCGTTGGGAGATAAGCCGATCACCGAGGCGGGACGTTCCCAGCTTCATTTCACATTCAACGTCAATTACTAGTACCGTCTTTCATTTGTTTTTAGCAGTGCTAAAACCTTGCTCCGCCGAGGTTTTCCGCTTTAATTGATTACCAAGAATTTCCTCGAAAGGCTATAATACGACCGTTGTTTTTTGCTACCCCATCATCTAGGAGAATCGATCATGAAAAAGGCATTGTTCATCACTCTCGGGCTTATTGTCATCATAGTACTTTTGGGAGCGCTTGTGTTTGGCGGCGTTTATAACAATCTTGTGACCAAAGAAGAAGGCGTGACAAGCGCTTGGTCGCAGGTGGAGAATGTTTATCAGCGACGTTCGGACCTCGTGCCGAATCTGGTCGCGACGGTGAAAGGCTATGCTACCCATGAAAAAGAGACACTTCAGAACGTGATCGAAGCGCGTTCCAAGATCTCTAAAATGAACATTACTCCGGAACTGCTTAACAGTCCTGACGCTCTCGCAAAATTCCAGGAAGCGCAAACCCAACTCACCTCTGCCCTCAGCCGTCTGATGGTTGTGGTGGAGCGATACCCGGAACTCAAGGCCAGTGAAAACTTTCTTATGCTTCAGACCCAGCTGGAAGGGACCGAGAACCGCATCACGGTCGAGCGTCAGCGTTTCAATGAAGCCGCCCAGGATTTCAACACCTTTCGCCGTCGTTTCCCGAATGTGGTGGTAGCCGGGGCCATGGGCTTTAAGAATAAAGCCTATTTCGAGGCGGCTCAGGATGCCAAGACCGTTCCGCAGGTCAAGTTCTAGGCAGTGCTAAGGAAAAAGGGACAGTTTCAATTCCCATCCATGAAAAAAAATCTAAAGTCAGGATGGACTTTGTTTTTCGTAAAAGTAGCTTGTCCCTTTTCTTTTCTCACTCTTTTTTGTTTGCTCGGGCTTCCTGTCCTTTTTGCTCTCCAAGTGCCGCCGCGCGCGGACGGTTATGTAACCGATCGCGCGGGCCTTTTGTCTTCCTCCGTAAAAGCGGAGCTTGAGGCGCAACTCCGTGCTTTCGAGGACAGGACCTCGAACCAGGTCGTGGTAGCCACTTTCCCATCGCTTGAAGGAGATTCACTCGAAGCTTTTTCCATACGTCTTGCCGAGGCTTGGAAAGCGGGACAAAAGCACAGAGATAACGGCGTGATCTTTCTCATTTTTAAGAACGACAGAAAGATCCGTATTGAAGTCGGCTATGGTCTGGAGGGTGTTCTGACGGATGCCTTGTCGGGTCAGATCATCAGAGGGGTCGTCGCCCCCTATTTTCGCCAAGGCGATTACGAAGGCGGGATCATGGCCGGCACAGACGCGATCATGAAGGCCACCCAGGGTGAATTCAAAGGGTTTCAAAAGAAAGAGTCCTCTTTTGATGTTCGAAGATTATTTTCTCTGCTTTTAGCGCTTATTTTCCCATTTCTTTATTTCCGGGGTCTTTCATCCTATGGAATAAACGGACGAGGGGGACGGTACAAACGGTCTGGTATTTATTGGTTGGGTGGGGGCGGTGGGTTTGGCGGTGGTGGCTTTGGCGGTGGCGGCGGAGGTTTCAGCGGAGGTGGGGGTGGATTCGGTGGAGGAGGTGCCAGCGGAGGCTGGTAAATAATATGCGTATAACTTATCCGGTATTATTCTTTTCAAAAAAAGAGAAAAAAAAGATCCTGAACGCGATCCGGGAAGCGGAGCGGAACACGTCCGGAGAGATCCGTGTGCATCTGGAATACAATGCCCGGGAGCCTGTCTATGGCCATGCCCAGAAGGTTTTTCAGCGGATTGGGATGACGAAGACCGCTCAGCGCAACGGTGTCTTGATCTTTCTGGCGACCCGGAACAAGAAATTTGCGGTGTTGGGGGATGTTGGAATCAATGAAAAAGTTCCTGAAGGGTTCTGGAACGATGTTGTCGGGATCATGCAAGAGCACTTTAAACAGAACAAGTTTGCCGAAGGCATCTCTGACGCGGTTCTTCGTATCGGAGAGAAGCTGAAAGCCTATTTCCCTTATCAGGCGAACGACAAGAATGAACTTTCTGACAGCATCTCTTACTGATGAATCTTGTGTGGAGTATGCCGTATCTAGCATGTCGCGAGAAAACGAAAAGTTCTGAACCCGGTTTCGACGATATGCGACCTACGACCTACGACCTACGACTTACGGCATACGGATTTTAAATGGATATCCACGATTCCTGGGAAAAGGCGCTTAAAGCTACTGAGATCATACGGCCGCGGGTCCAGCCTCTCCAAACATTTGAAGCGACCGAGATCCCCTATGTCTTCTTGGCCGAATCCGTTGTCAATCATGGGGACACGGTCGTTCGTAAGGGGGAAGTAACGGTCGAGAAGCCTTCGATCATTTTACCGCCCCATCTACCGCAGTTTGAAGGATTCGAGTTTGATCAACAGTTTTCCGGGGTCGAAGATTATCTGACGACCTTTCTTCTCGTGCGTGGGATCCGCTTTCCTTCCATGAAGTATGAGAATAAAATAGCGTCGCTGGATATCCGGGAGGAAAAACTTTCGAAGGCCGCGGAGTTTTTCACCCACGCGCTTCAACAGCAGGAGAACGTAACGACGGGTCTTGTAATCGGGCCGGAGGATTGCTGGCAGTTCTCGGTATTGATCTTCATCTGTAGCCAAATCACGCGCTCCGCGGAAGGGGATATCCGCAAGCTTTTCAATCGTTTTAACCAGTCCTAACCTCGGACACAACGCCCTGGCATTCATTGATTTCTAAAGAATTAATATGCCCCAGGCGGGTGTGGCGGGAGTGAAAGGAAATTTATGAAGCCAAACTACGCATCATTCTTGAGTTCCAAGTGCGGGAAAATTTGGAAAAAGGTTGGCGCCAAGCGGCGTGCCGGCGTGACGACCCCTCTTTTTTCGCTCTATTCAAAGAAAAGCATCGGGATTGGCGAAGTTCCAGATCTGAAGCTTTTGCTCGACTGGTGCAAAAAAACAGGGCTTTCCATCCTCCAGCTTCTTCCGCTCAATGACGTTGGGTTCGATTTCCGGCCCTATGACGCCCAAAGCAGTATGGCACTTGATCCAATGTATCTGTCTCTCGAAAAACTCGCGGATTGTGACCTTAAGGCCTTCGCCAAAGACCTCAAAGAATTGCGCAAACAATTTCCCGTCGGCCAGGGGCGGGTTGATTATGGGATCAAAAAAGCCAAGCTGGAACTCTTAGGCCGGATCTTTGCGAGTCCCGCGACTTCCCAAAGAGGAAAAAAATTCCTGAGCTTTCTCAAGACGAATAAAAGTTGGCTGGAGGATTACGCTGTTTTCAAGACATTGAAAGACGAGTTCCGAATGAGCGGGTGGATGGATTGGCCCGAGGGGCTTAGAACCAAGCAGCCTAAAGCCGTCGCGGAGGTCGTGAAGAAAAATAAAACAAAAATCCTTTTTTACAAGTGGCTCCAGTGGCAGCTTTTTGAGCAGTTCAAGGATGTGAAGCAATATGCCGCGAAGTGCGGCGTTCTTCTCATGGGCGATATGCCGTTTTTGGTTTCACGGGACAGTGCGGATGTTTGGGCCCATCAGGAGTATTTCAGACTTGATCTTTCCTCCGGTGCGCCGCCCGATCTGTATTTTGCTCAAGGCCAGCGCTGGGGCATGCCGCCCTATGATTGGGCAGGGATCGAGGCGGATAATTTCGGTTACGTGCGGCGCAAAATGAAATGTGCGGAGGAACTTTTTGATCTTTACCGGATCGATCACTTTGTTGGGATGTTCCGGCTCTGGACGATCTCGCTTTCGGAGCCGACGGAGCACGCCGGGATGCATGGATGCTTTGATCCTCAGGACGAGCATCTTTGGAAGGATCACGGTCAAAGGATCTTGGATGTGATGCTCGGAAGTGCAAAAATGCTGCCGTGTGCCGAAGACCTCGGAGTAGTTCCGAAATGCTCTTATGAGATCCTTGAGGAATATAAGATTCCCGGTTCCGATGTCCAGCGCTGGGCCCGTAACTGGGGGAAGGATTACCGGTTCAAGGATGGCGACGTTTATCGCGAGAATTCCATGGCCATGCTTTCGACGCATGATACGAGCGCTTTTTGTGCGTGGTGGGAGTATGAGGCCGGAACCGTTGACGAGTGGTTCTTTCGGAAGAAATGCGACGAGCGCGGTATTCCGTTCGATTATTTCAAAGAAAAACTTTTCGATCTCGCTCATTCCAAACACGGGCGGTTGCGTTGGCGCCATGAGGTTGAGAGCGTAGAAAGGCTGCTCGCTATTTTAGGGAAGAGTTACGATGAGGCGTGGCATCTCGTGGATGCTTACAAGAGTTCTTTCGAAGAACGGAATTTTTATTGGCAACATGTGGGCATGACGGGGCCGGTCACACATACTGCTTCTGTGGAGTTTGTCGGAAAAGCGCTCGAAAGCGTAAATCATGCGCGGTCCATTTTTAGCCTCCAGATCCTGCAGGACTGGCTTTCACTCGGAGAATTCGAGGAACGGGATTCTTGGGAATATCGCATCAATGTGCCTGGAAGCATGGGGGAAAAGAACTGGTCGGTCGTGGCGCCTTTCTCCCTTGAAGCTATGCAGAAACTTCCGGTCAATAAGGCGGTCCGTAAGATTGTGGTTGATTCAGGGCGGTATGTTCCCATAAAATGAAAGCGACTTTTTTGACTGCGCTGAAGTCAGGCGTTGATTCTGGCTTTTTCAAGGGCAGGTTTAATTTTAAGAAAACCGAGTTTTAAAATTTAGGTGAGAGCGAATATGAAAATGAACCTACGTACTCTTTTGACAGGCGTTTTGCTCGTCCTGCTTCTGGCGGGGACTATTTTTTTTATAAAAAGGAACCGAGCCGTACCGACGCAGCCAGGGGCTTCCATTTATCGGGCCGCTTTAAAGGTGCAAGGCCCGAAGCGTGCGCCCGTGAAGATCGTAGAGTATAGCGATTTCGAGTGTCCTTCTTGCCGCGCGGTGCAGGCGGATATCCAGGGTTTTTTAAAGAACTATCCCGGGAAGATGCAGTTGACCTATAAGCATTTCCCGCTCACTTCGCACAAATGGTCCATTTATGCCCATCAGGCCGCGGAGTGCATGAACGCCCAAGGGAAGTTCTGGCCGTATCACGATATGCTGTATGCGAAACAACAGGAATGGGCTCCTTCGAACGTGCCGCCTGTGGAGATCCTGGCGCGCTATGCCACGGAACTTGGCGCGGATATGAATCGTTTTGGAGCGTGTATGGCGGATGTTGCGGTGACACGCGAGATCTACGCAGAAAAAGAAGAAGGGAATCAGCAGCAGGTCAGTGCGACGCCGACATTTTTTCTCGGGAAAGAACGATTCGTCGGTCGCAAGGAAATGCAGGAGCGTGGCGAAAATGCGATCCGTAAGATCCTTGGGCTGTCTCCGAAACCCATGCCGGAGCCCAAAAAGGATGCCGTCGTGCCGGTGCCGCCAGTCGCGACATCCAACAAACAGGGAGTTTCGTAATGAAGGGGATCGATCCCAAGAGCCTGAAGCTCGGGTTTCTGATTTTCTGCCGCATGTTTCTCGGGCTTGTTTTTGCCTATTCCGGATTTACCAAGCTTATGGAGCCCGTGGAGAATTTTCAAGGCGGCATGGCGGCTTATGAGATCATTCCCTACGCGGTCATTCCGTTCCTCGCGCATGTCATTCCATGGATCGAGTTTCTTTTCGGAGCCTTTGTGATTGTCGGATATTTACCGCGCGTAAGCGTTCTTGTCCTGGCTGGTATGTCCTCGAGTTTTGTGTTTCTGATTCTCGCGACCCGTATCGTGACCGGGAGCCTACCTGCCGATTGCGGCTGTTTTGGGGAGGGAAGTTTGATCCACCTGAAACCGTTCCAGGTTCTTATCCTGGACGTTTTTAACACCCTCGTCGGTATTCGTCTCGCCTTTCTCAAAGATCATCCCTTCAGTTTGGCCGCTTTTCTTAAAGCAAAGTCCTGAACGAGATTTTAGAAAAAAAGACAGAACTCAGGAAATTTGGTATACTTTCCGCTCTTGAAATCTCTAAACCTCTTCGGGGCGTCCGGATTTTCATCTAAAAACTTTATGGAAATCAAGACTGCCATCGATGTCTGTTGAGAAAAGAGCACAAGGAATCATCGGGGCGTAGCGCAGCCTGGTAGCGCACACGCTTGGGGTGCGTGCGGTCGAAGGTTCAAATCCTTTCGCCCCGATTCTTTCTATAAGCAAACAAAGGAGTTACGAGAAAA
>CAIOAT010000013.1 GCA_903856085.1 Candidatus Omnitrophota bacterium
CTCAGTGCGATGATTTTCTTCCCAGTCGACTTCGAAGTAAGGACACAAGTCGCAGGATTTGCGACGTGAGATTCACGAGAAAAAATCCGGGCTTGGACCTCAGGACTCATGGCCCTGGCCGGATGCTCCCCAATCCAATCCCATTGCTGGGTTGTAAGATTTTCTTTTTCCATGTGCATTGCCTCTCAATACAAGAATACACTATAAAACAGAAAATATAGAACTTTTTATAAACATTTTTATGAATGACGCTTTTTATAGCAGTTTGTAACATTAAAACTAGCAAAGAATAGCATAATTATCAATTTTATCTTTAAAAGACAAGAAACTTGAAATTTTAGATTTCTAAAGGGAAAACGACGGGATAGCCCGCCATTCAAGAGGTCGCAGAAGGAATGATTTATTTTGAGGCGGAAAAAAAAAGGCGCGGGGCGGTTCCGCCCCACGCCTAGGAATGCGTGCTGGTTTTCGCTCGAAAGCCTAACCCTTCAGGAGGGAGACCTTCACGATCTTGCCGATCTTTCCAAAGTTGATATTATTCTCGCGGGCAAGCCAGCCGATGGCCTGGTTAAAAAGCGCCTCATCCGTCCCGACCTCTTTGAGAAGCCGCGCAAGGGTCATCTCCCCTTTTTGGTCTAATGTTTTATAGATCTTTCCCGCCGTTTCGCCGATTCCATAATACTGTTCCTGCATGATGACTCCCTCTCTGATGTTAGTCCCAATTCCTATCAATTTCAGAGCATCTGAAATTGGGGCAATCCTTGTAAAATAATGTGATATTAAAAAACCTCGTGATCCACATCCGGAAAGATATTGTCTTTCCCTTCCAGCTCCCTAAGCCAGCCCTCATCGAGCCGGTTATTCATAAGATCGTCATAGATCCTTGTGAAGTTAAGGAGATGTTCTTTCGTCCGCTTCACCGCATACGGCACCACCGTGCCCGTGTGCATGATAAAAGCCCAATCGCTGGACTGTGCGAGAAAAAGCTCACGCGTGGCCTGCTTGAGCGCCCGGCCGACAGTTCCGTTTTGTCCGCGAAATTTCTGGGCCATCTCACTCATACGGAGCGACGCCTTGTGGAGATGCCGATAAATCCAGTCGTTGGCGCCGGAAAGCCAGGTCTCGCTGTAGCCCTTCCACCCCCAGCTCGAAAAACACGGCGTGGAAACCTGATTGACGGGATACTCCCTGAAATAATCAGACGGCGCGATCAAGCGGAACGTCTGCTGATCAAAAGCCGCCTTGCGCACAAAAAAATTCAAGAAATCCGGACCTTCATACCACCAGTGTCCGTAAAGTTCTGCGTCATAAGGAGCCACGATGAGAGGCTTGCGGCCCATAAAATCGTGAAGATACTCCACCTGCTTCTCGCGATTGAACATGAAATTTGAGGCATGACTCGCAGCCTTTTGCATGGCCCAGTTACGCACATACGGCTTTTTCTCTTCGGTGCTGCCTGTGATACGGTGATATTTGATGCCGGTATTGACACGCAGACCGTCGGGAGAGATATAAGGACGGATATACTCGAAATCCAGTTCAAACCCGATGTCGCGATAGAATTCGCGATAATCCGCATCGCCCGGATAGCCTTCAATGGCCGACCAAACTTGTTTGGAAGATTCCACGTCACGGCCGAACGCGGCCACCCCACTCGGGCAGAAGATCGGCGCGAAAACCCCATACTTCGGACGCGGTGAAGCGTGAAGAATTCCGTGCGTATCGGTCAGAAAATAACGGATGCCCTGCTCTTTTAAGTATTTATCCACGCCCGGATAATAACCGCACTCCGGAAGCCAAATCCCCATCGGCCGACGACCGAGCACTTTTTCATAAAGTTCTGCCGCGGTCTTGATCTGACCACGAACGGTTCCCTCATTACGGCTGATGAGGGGAAGAAATCCGTGCGTTGCCGCGCAGGTGATGATCTCGAGATGGCCATGATCCTGGAATTTCCGGAAAGCTTGCGTAAGGTCCCTGTGATAGCGATTCGCAAACGTATCCTTGGCGCGTGTAAATTCCCAATAATAGTGGAGCGCAGTTTCATGAAACTCCGGCTGAAAACGCGTTCGCTCGATTTCCTTATTGGCCAACTCGATCATCTTATCCAGATGCCGCAGATAGCGATTTTGCAAAAGCTCGTCCTGCAGCATGGACATAAGCGAGGGCGTAAGAGACATCGTAAGCCGCCAGGGAACGCCGTCCCGCTCTAAACCCTCGAACATATGGATAAGTGGAATGTAGGTCTCGGTGATGGCTTCGTAAAGCCAGGCCTCTTCGAGGAAATATTCGTGTTCAGGATGGCGGATGAACGGCAAATGCGCGTGGAGGACTATGGAAAGAAAACCTTTTTCCATAGTTATAAGTGCTTTCCTGCCTTGAAGACAGGCGCGGGCCTTTCTGTATTTCGGCTCACGATCGGGGTGATAACCCTTTCTTCGATACCGTCCGAAGATTCGGCATGGCAATCAAAGATAAATTTCCCATCCGGCAAACCGTAGCGGAGCGTGAAGGTTCCGTCCGGCCGGAGCTGAACGGGTCTTCCCTGCATGGTGACCTTGGCATCGGGTTCCGTACCGCCATAGATGATGAGTTCACACTCAAGCCAGAAATGGAAACCGCGCTTCTTGATCTTGACCGGGCTCGACATACTGGAAACAGCACCGGCACCGGAGCCTGACGTAATTGCGTTCTTGAAGCGCTCTTCCATAAGTTTGCGAAGTTCGGCAGAACTTTTCCCGACCTGAAAACCACCCGACAGGGCATACATCTTATCGAAATCAATCGACATCCACTGATCATCGATGATCTCAGACATTCCGGATCTTGGCGTGGTCACGTGATTGGAACGGGCAAGGCAGACGAAACGGCCGTCACGATGCAGGAGCCCGATCTCGACGAAATAGCTGTGGTTGGGCTGAGTGCTAATGTACCAACACTTGCTCATATTCTGAAGCACGACATCAGAAACGGAAGGGGCCTTTCCTTCTTCAGTCGTGTCATAGACACGAAGCACGGAGACGACGCTTTCCCAACTTCCGCCGAGTTCCGCAAGGTGATGCTTCTGGTGATCCTCTTGGATCTCCCAATAGCAGTAAATCCAGTAAGGATCGCGGACGAGAAGATAAATCTGATTATCGCCGTAGTTGTCCGGAAGTTCGCGCGGCATTTCCTGATAAGTCCGTGCTTCGACCTTGGGAGGCATAATGCCAATGTCAGGGACAGGCGCGAGAGGCTGCTTTTTGGAAAGGACCGAAGCAGATCTTTTTATGACGGGGACCCGCTTGAGAGTTGACGCGGCCGATTTAGCCGCTGTTTTTTTTACGGAGGTGTTGCCTTGTACCTTTTTAAGAGGTTCTTTTTTGACTTCCTGATTTTTCTTGCGAGGTGACAAAGCCATCTGTCCGGTCCTTTTTTAAATCACTTTCGAGCAGGAAAATGACACTCTTACTTGCACGCGCTAGTTTATATATGAAACTATTATAACCAAATAGAGAAAAAAATAGCGCCAGACCTTCCAAGTATTCAATGCGACCGGATGGGAAGCAGCGTCAATATATCAAAAGGGTGACGGCATAGCAATAGACATTTTTTCTGATCTCCTCCCGGAAGACCTCGACCGCCCCCTGAGAGCACCCAACGATTTTTCAGGACCAAAACGTTAAGAAAATTTGAAGTTTTCAAAAAAAATCAGATAGAGCGCGACCAATACGAGCGCCCCGGAAGAAAGCCGAGACAGGAAAGAGTGATTCTCCTCACTCCAGTGCTTCAGCCTCTTCAAAAAAATGAATGCCAGAGGGATGAACCAAAGCATGCCACCGGTTAAAAACCCGACGAGAAAGAACTCCTTGAACCACAACTCGCGAGTCTCGGAAAAATGGGCCCTGAGAAAACCGATAATTCCCACCCACATCAAGAAAACCACGGGGTTGGAAATGACCACCAAGAATCCAACAACAAAATTTTTTGTCGGGTTCCTCTTGCTCACCTCTTCGACCTGCGTATGGGGTTTGTTATGGCCCAAAAAGCCACGCACCGCCAGTGTCAAGATCACCCCGATCCCGACCCAGCGAATGATCCCCCACCACTCCGGATGCGCCAAGAGCGGTTGGGTGCCCGTGAAACCGACCGAAAGAAATATCATATCCGCCAGGATCGCCCCGCAACCCACCAGAAAAGCGGCTGTTCTCCCCCGCTTGAGCCCGCGCTGGATCGCGATCAAGTCGATCTGCCAGCCAAAACAGGACGCCAAAAAACCGGCCAGGATCCCGAGGAGCATTAAGCGCCCCCTCCTTCGTCCGGAGCACCCTCGTCGGAGGCTTTATGGCATGAAACACAGTAGAACGGGGAAAGCACAATAAAGGTTAAAAAGATCGAGGCGATAGCACTTTCGATGTTGAGATAGAAAAACACACCAAAAAACGCGACCATCTGTACCACAAATAAGGTCCGCCAGGAACGAAACTTGATAGCCGAAACTTTCGGATAAGGAATATCACTGACCATGAGAAAACCAAGCGCCGTCATCAGGAACACCACGCTGATCAAGGAAAAGGATCGGTCGGCCCACGGGCTCTCGTGAAAAGCCAACATTGTCATCATGAGCGTTAGAGCCGCGGCCGGTGTCGGGAGTCCTTCAAAGCACCCTCCATGGGTCGGGTTCACGTTGAACCGCGCCAGACGGAAGACTCCGGAGCAGAGATAGAACACGATGACCAGAAGAAGTGCCATGGGAGAATTTTGGAGGAAAGCCTTGTAAACAAGCATACAGGGAGCCACCACGAAAGAAACCGCGTCGGCCAGCGAATCCAGCTCGCGTCCAAACTCCGTTTCATTCCCGAAGATCCGGGCCACATGTCCATCCAAAGAATCAAGGATGAGCGCGAGAAAAACAAGCCAGACAGCATATTCATATTTTTCCTGAACGCTCATCAGGATCGAAAAAAAACCCGCGACCAGATTGAGCATCGTGATCATGTTGGGGAATGCAGCGCTCGTAAAATAAAAACGTTTCTTCATGCTTTTAGTCCTCCTCGTTCCATGCCCCGAGGATCGTCGCTCCTCCGCAGACATGCTGGCCGACCCGAATACCAACCTGAAACAACCTCTTAGGGATACAGACCTCAACCCCGGACCCATAGCAGATCATTCCAAGTTTTTCCCCGCGTCCCATCACTTGTCCGATCACTACATCCGAGTAGATACGCCGCGCAATCGCACCAGTGAGCTGACGCACCAAGACCCGCCGCGCGCGATTCTCGATACCGATCCAGTTGGACTCGTTATGGTCAAAAGCATCCTTGCGCAGCGCATTCAGGAACTTCCCCGGCACATAATTTTGATATTTGATGATGCCCGCCAAAGGCGCACGGGTGCTATGCACGTCAAACACCGAAAGAAAGATACGAATGCGCACCGCTTGTTCATGAAGAAATCGTTCTTCAAAGATCTCGTCAATTTTGACTACCTTCCCATCCGCAGGCGCCAGCAACCCCTGAGCCATCGGCGGTTCCCGCTGTGGATCTCTAAAAAAAAGAAGGTGGGCCACAAGAAGAACAGCGAATGAACGGATCACATACGGAACATTCAAAATACCTCGGAGGAGGAGTGCAAGAGAACCCAGGAATACGACTCCAGGCCACACCCGCTTATCGAGGGGAAACTTGCTTGTAATATTCATCATGACGCAACTCCTGCGGGAAATCGGCCCGTTTGAGTCGACTTCGGTTTCGGGCCCTCAGAATCTCCAACCTCTTCAAAAGGCGGTTTCTTCGGATCCTGCCCTTCCGGAATCCCTTGAGTTTCCGTCACATACTGACGAAAAGCCCGGTGCGTCGCGATCCAACGAAAAAATTCCAGCCATTTACTCATCGAAAATGGCCCGCCCTTCGCCACGCGACAAAAGGTCCCAGCAAAAAATCTCATCCGTTCAAAATCAAAGGTCAGCAGATAATAAGCCAAAAGCTTGATTAGAAGATAAGTGAATTTAAAATCCAGCGACGCACGTTTGTGCTCCGGATTCAGATTCCGAAAACGATTCAAGGCCGTCACCAGACGATCCGCGTAAGTGTCGTACCGGTAAAGACATCGACTCAGCCAGTTGTAACCTTGATGAAGTTCTTCGAGCGTCATGTTCTTCGGCTTGAAATTACAATCCGAGGAACCATGTCCATTCATCTCGGTCCATTCCAGGTCCAGGAGCCGTCCCTCGGTCTGAAGCCGTTTCATCAAGGGCGTATTCGGAAGCGCCATCAGTGTCCCGCAGGTCGTGAACGGAATTCCGAGTTCCATCAGAAAATCAAAATGCTCCTTGAAGATCTTTTTATCATCCGCATCGAATCCCACGATCATCCCGGCCACAACGGTCAGGTGGTAAGAGTGGATGCGCTTGATATCTTCCAGGACATTTTCGCGTGTATTCTGCACCTTACCAGATTCCACAAGACTCGCACGCCGCGGCGTCTCGATCCCGATGAAGAGCGCATAAAAATTCGCCGCCTGAAACAGTTCCAAAAGGTCGGGATGATGCGCCACATTGATCGTCAACTCACAGGAAAATTCAATGGGATAACCGTTCTTTTTCGAATAATCCGCCAATGCCGTAAGGAGTTCCCGGGCAAACGGAATATTGCCGATAAAATTCGCGTCACCAAAAACAATGTAATGAGCACCCTGTTTCACGCAATGATCTACCTCGGCAAGCACCTGCGAGATCGTCTTGGTGCGCGGCACACGCCCGTCCATCACGATAATGTCACAGAACTCGCAATTAAACGGACAACCCCGGCTTGTCTGAAGCGAAAACATATTGTACCGATCACCCCGAATGAGATCATAGCGGGGAACCGGACTTTTTTTGACATCCGCCTTGGCCACGGCCTTATAAAGTTCCCGGGCTGTCCCCTGCTCAAAATCGCGAAGAAACTCGGGCCAGATCTCTTCCGCTTCGCCCACGATCCTGTAATCGCATTTTCCTTCAAATGCTTCCGGGAAAAGACTGTTGTAGGGACCGCCCACGGCGATCTTCTTGCCGCGCTTCTTGAATTCCGCGATGATCTCAAGCGCCCGATGATACTGCACATTAAAAGCACTGAGCGCGATCAGATCGGCATCTTTGTCAAAGTCGATATCCTCGACATTCTCATCAGCGATCTCCACTTCCCAGGGCTTGGGTGTGAGGGCGGCAACAGTGGCTAGGCCGAGAGGTGTGGTAGAAAAACGGGTCCCGGTAAGTGGCTGCAGTCCTTCAAAGGACCATATTGTCGGCTGAAAACGGGGATTGATAAGATAGACTTTCAAGATCGTTTTGCTCTTTCTCTCACGGGAGTCGTCGTATCCATGAACGTATTTTTAATGTTTCCGCAAAAAGATCCCGGAAATAACAATGGAAAGGATGAACCTGGAAAATAAAACCGACTCCTCGATCGTCGTAAGGAAAATACGAATATAATTGATCCTCAAAATATCCCCCCGCTGCCAAGAGACACGGACATTATCCCAAAATCTTTGGAGGGGCTCGCGCGTCGAAGTCAGCCGAAGCGAAAAAAGATTCCCCTTGTCCATCCAGATTTGAAAATGCGACGGGATCCGGAACCGGTAAACATTTTTTTTCTCAAGCGCGGTAGCGGCCTTTTGGTAAAGATGAAAAATCTCAGAGGTCCGGAGATCTCGCCATTCTTTCGCGCATTGGGTCAGTCGCGCAATCTCGGAAATCACCTTCTGCTCAAGCGGTCCCCGGAGGCGGGTTGCGAGCCAGACCTCTTCAAGTTCGAGTGTCAGCTTTAACCGGCCTTTCATAGCACTCAAAATATCACGCACTCTCCGTTTAAAATAAACCCATCGGGCCTCAATCGGATAGCCCGGCCGACGTTCCAGGCGACCTTTCAAGCGAAAAAAACCGCTGATCATCGGATGCCCGCCTTCCACATCGATGGAATTTTTATACCACATAAAGTTTGAAAAAATGCCCCAGTAATTGTCCGCCTTGAGGTCCCGGGCCAAAATCCTCTTCATGTTCTCCGTGCTGTAAAAAGCCTGCCAGGCGGCCTCGTAAGCGGCCTGCCATTCTCCGGGATTCATCCGCGGATGACGATGTGTTTCATGGAACGTGTCATAGTTATTAAGATCCGCGTCCAGCAACATTCCCTTCGCAAGAGCATTTTTATAATCCATAGCGCCCGGAAGCGGCGTCATCATGAAAAACGACGCCTGCCCTGCGCCAAAGGACAATAGCTTTTCCACATCTTGTTTGACCGAGGCCACCGTATCCAGGGGAAACCCGATGATATAGGCCAAGTGACAAACGATGCCCACTTCGTGAAAAGAATCCACCAGCTTTTTGAAATTCTCGATGTCGTTCTGATTCTTCTTCGCAGCCTTGAGATTCTCCTGATTCAGACTTTCCATCCCGATAAAAACTTGCCGACAACCGGCGCGCGCAGCCTTTTCCACAAAATTCGGCACCGTATGCGCCTGGGTGTCCAGTTGCATCATGAAATGGAACGGGATTCCCTCTTTTTCTTTCAGCTCGATTAATCGGTCCAGGATCGTTTCCCAGTTCTTATGACGGCAGAAATTATCATCCGTGAAAAAATAATGCGAGATCTTGTGAAGCCGATAACCTTCACGGACCGTTTCGACAAGGAGCTCGACATCGCGAAACCGCATCTTGCGCCCCTGGACATTGATGACGGTGCAGAAACTGCACCCGAAGGGGCACCCGCGACCGCAGTCGAGCGTGCCGAAATGCTGAAGCGCGTAACGCTTCTGATGTTTGGGATTAATACGCGGAAAGGGCGCTTTTGAAATATCCGGGATATCGTTCAGAAAATTATAAACGGGTTTGAGCCGGTCATGAATCGCATCGGAAAGCATCTGCTCCCAGTGCCCTCCCTCGGCTTCCCCCGCCGAAAGGCTCACGCCTGCGTTACGGAGCGTCACGAGTTCCGGGGAAAGATCCGGCAAAGTCGCCATCACGCCACTCACATGAAACCCGCCCATCATCACATCGATCCCGGCCTTGCGGAATTTCATCGCGATATCTGCGGCGCGCGGCACCTGGTTGGATTGAACCCCGACCAAGCAGATCACAGTCTTGGTCCCGGCCCGGCGACTCTCTTTTATGATCTTTTTATAAGAGATCCCCTGGACGGTATCATCAATAAGTGTTATTTCCCATGTCAGGTCCTTACCCAAAATACCGCGCTCGCGAACGTCTTCGCTGAGACCGTTCAGACAGGAAAGCGTATTGCTGGGAAGAACACCTTTCCAATAGCGAATGACATACCCTTCATCATCGTATTTGGAGGGTTTGATCAGAAAAAGGTGGAGGCGCTCGTACTTGTGAGAACAAACCGCCTTGGCAGAGTCCTCGCCTTGGGCCTCCGGGGAGACCTCCAAAGAACAGCCACAGTCGGAAGAGATGGGATTTTCTCGAATTTGCATGGGGTTGGATTATACCCCATCTCATGAGAGACAGCTAGGAATGGTTTTCGGAATGACGCATCGCATTTCAGATGGTTATTTTTCCTCAATCAAGCGCCCCAGCGAAAAGCATTCCTCTAGTGATTTTGGAACTGGCAACGAGCGGACACGATCTTGGCTTGACGAATACAATCCGTGATACCGAATCCTCGGAATCCGTTCCCCGCAAAAAAAAGCCCGGGATATTGTGCAGTCAATGTTTCGATC
This sequence comes from Candidatus Omnitrophota bacterium, assembly GCA_903856085.1. Taxonomy (GTDB): domain Bacteria; phylum Omnitrophota; class Omnitrophia; order Omnitrophales; family Aquincolibacteriaceae; genus Aquincolibacterium; species Aquincolibacterium lacustre. The sequence continues at coordinate 9,691 of CAIOAT010000013.1, forward strand.
CGCGCCACGCGCTCAAAATGCCCCGTTTCGTATTGAGGCAACGCGCGGGGATAGCGTTCGACATCGATGAACAAAGGCTTGGCCTGGATGCCAAAAAATTCGTCCAAAAAATCCAGGAGTTTTTGCTTGAGCGTTTCATCACTCTCCATAAAAACCTCGGGAATCATTGTTTCGGAAAGAAATGCGCGCATGAACATGTGTTTTCCATCAGCGCTCTTGCCGAGCCATTTGAGACTCGAAAAAGGATAGCACTCACCGTCCATGGGCACCAGGAATCCGGGAGCCAGATCTCCGGCTGGTACATCTTCGAACCTGTAAATGAGATTCACCGTCGCGATTGAATCGTACCGAATCTCAGAAAGTGCTCGGGAAAGTTCGGGAGCTTGACGAGACAACAATTTTGAGGACTCGCAGGCATTCATAGCTAGGCACAGACTATCCGCACGCAACAACTCGCCATTCTCCAAAAGAATTTCCCAGCCCGCGCCCATGCGATAAGTGCATTCCCGAACAGGCGCTGATCTCCGCAACTCACAAGCCGGGATCCCAACACGCTCGCTTGGCCTTGACGGCCAGGCTTCGAAGACCCCCAACTCTCGTACGAGCGCCTGGACCAATCCTTCAAGGCCATGTTTCAGAGTGAGAAATTCCGCATGTCCCTTTTCTTTTTTTTTGCTCTTCATTTTCAAAAAAGATCCGGCAAGACTTCCGAAAGTCCTTTCGGCTTGTTTGAACCTCGGGAACATGGCTCCCAGGCTCAACACTTCAGGATCCATCATGTAAACACCTTGAACCAAGGGTTTTACGAGCTCCTGATAGAAACCTTGCCCCAAACGTCGGCGGATAAAACTTGCGAGGCTTTCATCTTGCTCGTCTCTGCAACGCGGGATGAACGGCTCCCCAAGCATCCGGAACTTCGTGAGAAAACTCAGCTGGGGATGCCACAAAAATCGAACCGTATCCAGAAATGAACCGGGTACGCCAGGAATAGGAAAATATCGTTTATTTTTCAGAAAGAAGAACCACCGGAAGCATGAGGCCGCCTCGACCAGATCTTTCTGAAGGCCCAGCTCGCGACAAAGATCCGTGGCATCATCCTGGCCGGCGTAGAAAGCATCCGCCCCGGCTTCCCTTTGAAAGCCTCCGCGGGTCATCGTACGAAGCACCCCGCCGAAACGATCCGAGGCTTCGAGCACGGTGATCTTGAGAGGAAAATGTTCCTGAGAGGCTCTTCGGGAAAGGAAAAAAGCGGTACTGAGGCCTGAGATGCCTCCTCCGACAATCACCACGCTGTGTTTATTCATGGGATGCAACGAAAAAAACCGGCGTGTTTTTAATTCTCTTGGACAAGGATCGTAAAGATCTTGCGGGTTGGAACCGTTTTGGGCTCCCAAGGCCGTTCATAGACAAAATCAACTTTAGTTTCACCCGAAGTCACGGCTTTGAATTTATAAGCCTCTTCACCGGGCGCGCCCGGCATCATTTTCTGAGAAGCAACATGCTCAGAACCCAAAAGCTTAACGGTCTGCTGATCTTCCGGCAGGGTCATCTTCCAGCGAAATCCGGTCGAGGGATTGCTGGCTAAAACAATTGAAAATTCTTCACTGGGCCGAACCTTGATAGGAACACCAGGATCCCGAAAAACCAAGGGCTGGCTCCCCGCCGGCACCGCAAGATCTGACACGACAGCGGGAGACATTTTATTCATTGCAACCGGCGGCACTGGGGTTTGAGCGAGCGCTTGAGAAGTGGCTCCTGCGACCGGAGGCGGCGCACTTTTTTTCATTTCGTCAGGGACAATAACGTTCATCGTAACCGGATCGCTCCAAAGCGGTTCCGCGACATCGCCGTCCTCGCTCATCTGCTTGAATCCGAGCCGAAAAATCACCGGTTCTGTTTTATCATTTTTGGGAATGTAGAGAATGACGTTTTTCGCATAAACATCGCCGGGCTGAAGCGTGATGTCTTCGAGGGTGTTTTCGTTACAAGTCCAGGATTGGATAAACACCCCGGCATTGTCCGTCACCCAATGTTTTTCATAGGAGCAAGTGTTGCTCCAAAAATCAACCGAGGTGTCGGAGCTCGAGTTTGTGACCTGCGCATGGACAAGGAACATCATACCGCCCTTCACGGAGTTCTGGTCGGGAAGCGCCTGGATCTTGAGCAGCGAATCTTCAGCCCGAACGCTCGTGCCGAAGAAACAAAGACAGGAAACAATAAGAAAAAGAAGCGCGACGGAAAAGAGAAGCGGGGTCTTTTTCATCGCGTAGGTCAGTTAACCTTCACAAAAGAATACTGGACCTTGATATGCTTCTGAAAGAAAGTCCCGTGCGAAGGTGCGGCCATCAGTCCGTGATAAATGCTTTCGGGAACGTCGTGATAGCGATACACACCGCCTGCGCGAAACACAACCTCCAAGATCGCTGTCGCAGCATCATAACCGATCAACGCGAGATCGCGCGACCTTACGGGTTTTATGTCCATTTCTGTCGCCATCCGAGCCCCCCCTCTTTTAGATCTTGGAAACCTGCTTACGCTGGGCTTCCTCAAGTTCATGGTATTTTTCTATGATCACATCGCGGACCGGCCGAGAAGTTCCGTCCTGGAACTTCATAAGGATGATATTGTTGCCAGAAAGCGACCGGTAACAATGTTTCTTTGCCCACTGCTCCGGATTTTCATTGTGGTAATTCGTCATCAGATACACCAGCCCGACCGGGTACGCGAGCTGAGTCGTATATTCGATCCCCTCATACCAAACGGTGATCGGTGCGTCCCGGAAATAATTCAGGATACAGATCATCTTAGCAAGATCGTTATCGGGTTTTTTGAGGAATTCCTGATAGGCCTGGGACTTCGCCACAGGTTCAAGCCCCTCCGCACTCAAGGCCGCCGGAACTGTCCCTAAAAAAACAGCGTTCAAGGAAATTGATAAAACAACGCTCACCAAGAATTTCTTCATTACCGTTATGATTCCTCAACCTTCCGTCTGATCGGTGTTATGTTTCGTCTATATAAGGCGTATGGCCCACGCTTTTTTTATAATAATCCAAACACTCCCGACAAATCCCGTCCCCATGCCCCCACTGAGGGTGCTCCTTCAAGATCACCTCGATGATGTGATGGTCTGTGTGTTTCAAAAAAACCATCAGATCATGCTCCATCGCTTCCTTACAAACTGGACATACGTAATTTTCCACAGGGGCCTTTCTCTGGGGGGATATTTCAGACCTTTGAAACCAGCCCATAGCTTAAACGAACTAGCACTGCGTTACAATTAATTTTATGATTTGCCCCCTGATCCCATTGAAAATCAACGAGTCATCAGGTCAGCCCAAGTCGCCTTGATGATAAAAACAGAAACTTGGTCAGTGCTAGGCCGTTTCGTCAAAGCCCCAATTGGCGTGCAAGAAATATTTTTTGATCTCTGACTTGTGCTCCTTCAGCTGAAATTGAAAATTCGCAATCCCTCCCTGGGGCAGATGGTCCGGCTCGGTCGGAACACTGGTCCCTAAAAGAGGGACCTGGTTCTTATCAAAGATCACCAGCTGGGCGCGGATATGCTTTATGGAATGGCCGATATTGTTGATGACAATGCCCTGGAGGGATGCGCCTTCAGCTTCGTTGAAGTGGGTGCTCGCGCCTTTGATAATCACTTCGCGCGGCAGCTTCTGAAAATTCTCAATCTCTGGAAAGGATTCTATCCCCATAGCCTCGCTCATGGCGTTCCCGTTCTCGACGCATGTTCTGTCATTCAAAACGAGAACTGTCATGATTTCCTAATTTGACCGTTTTTATGAAAATCATGGCTTGAAGGTTGCCATGCCTATACTATAAAAACGACCAATCGAGGACTTTCCTTACACTATTTTTCCGGCTCTCAAGCTCTCATCGAGAGCAGAGACTTCTCCACCGACTGTTCATTCAATCACAGGGTTGGAACAGACGGAATCCCCTTCTCCGTCTCAGGAACCAGGCTTTCCAGGAACTGTTCGAATTCATCTTCCAAAGCGAGATAGGGCACGGGTTTAAGCCCCGTGATCCGCTCAACCGCATCCAAAGTCCTGAGATCGAATGGATCGCACATCGCGATCCTCACCAACCCTTCAGAAACTCCGATGGGGACCACGCGATGATGGAAGATGAATTCCGCGTTAAAAAGATGAAAGATCGCCGGGTCCGGGGTCCACCCCTTCAGACTGAAATAAGGAACCTTGAGCTTCTTTTCAAGCATCCTGCCCACATCTTGGCTTGAAATGAGATTCATATCGATCAGGGTCTGGCCAAGTCGATGGCCGGTCTGGAGATGCTGCTTAAGAGCCTCGCCAAGCTGCTCTTCGGTGATCAGGCCGGAACTCACAAGAACCTGGCCCAGAGGGTCCGCGCGCTTTTTAGGCTTGGCGGGTTTGATCTCCGGCTCCAGAATATGGACCGCATCATCCAGTTTCTTGATCGGGGACGAACGACGGTCTTGGAGATAATGGCTCCCCGGCTGGCTCTTGAGGAACGTCTTGACCTCCGCGGCATCCTGCGCAATCTCACGGAGATTCACGTAATTCCGGTAAAGATTGGTGCAGCCGGCGACCGAGCAGGACATGAGGGGAAAATTCTCCATCTTGCCGCGCCGGTTCTCTACGCGGATGAATCCCGCATCCCGGTCCGTCCTGTTGTAATAGGTCGGAATAATCCGGTCAAAATCATCGATAAATTGGCGTGCGAAAACCTCTTCAAGTTCCGCCGGAAGCACCACGATGAAATCGTCCCCGCCGATATGCCCGATGAAGCACTCCCCGTCACGCGCCACGGCGTGGCTGGTCGTCACAAGAAGCCGGGCAGTCTGAAGGATAGCCTCATCCCCTTTCTGAAAACTATAATGATCGTTGAACGCCTTGAAGTTATTGATATCCATATACAGAACCGAGAATTTTTCCCCCGCCTGGATCTTCTTCGATACGATCTTCTCGATCGCATGATTGCCCGGAAGATGTGTGAGCGCGTTGGCCTCCACACGCTCCATCGTCTTGGCAATATTAAGATTCACGCGCAGCTGCAGCACGAGCGGACTGAAAGGCCTGACGAGGAAATCGTCGAAACCTTTTTCATGACCGAGCATGAGTTCTGTCAGCTTGTGCTCCTCCGTGATCATGATGACCGGGACCGACATGAGATGGGAACGGGAACGGATGACCTGGATGAGCATCTTGCCGTTGACGGGCTCCAGTTCGCTTGAAAGTAGGATCAGGTCCAGAACCTCGCGATCCAGAAATCTCAAGGCCTGGCTGCTTTTTGAAGCCTCAAAGACTTTGTGGTGGCGGGAATGAAGGCGCATCAGGATCATTTCCCGAGTCGCATCGTCTTTTTCAGCGACCAGGATCCGCTTTCCCTTGATCATGAGAAACTTTCCTTCTTGGAAGGGAATTTCTTCTTTTGAACATCACGGCAATAATTAACGGCCGCTTTTTTCATGATTTCTTCAAGGTTCGTGTAGCGCCGGACAAAACGAGGGCTCACCCCCGAGCGGATGCCCAACAGGTCCTGAAATACCAGCACCTGCCCATCGGTCGCGGGTCCCGCACCGATCCCGATCGTCGGACATCGCACGGCTTGGGTGATCTCAGCGGCAAGTTTTGACGGCACACATTCCAGCACGATCGCGAACGCCCCCATCCGGTCCAGCAATTTCGCATCCTCCAGGATCATTTCAGCTTCGCTCGGATCCTTTCCGTAAACGCGGTATTTTCCATCTCCGACGCTTTGCGGCAACATGCCGACATGCCCCATCACCGAAATGCCTTCGGTCACAAGTCTTTGGATTTGAGCGTGGATTTTCGCACCACCTTCGAGCTTCACGGCATCGGCCCCAGCCTCTCGAACCAAACGTTGCGCGTTCTTGAACGCCAGCTCAGGATCGTTATAGGAATGGATCGGCATGTCCGCGACCACCAGCGCGCGCTTCACGCCCTTGACGACCGCCGCGGTGTGATAAAGCATGTGTTCGATCGTCATGCCAAGCGTATTCTCATGGCCCAAAAGCACCATACCGACCGAATCGCCGACCATAACAACATCCACGCCCGCCCCATCCGCAATTCTTGCGCTCGGATAGTCGTAGAGACTGAGCGAGACGATCTTCTCGCCAGCCTGCTTCTTTGAATAGATGGTTTGAGGTGTGTGTTTCATCGTCTCCCGTAAGGAATAAGGCGTAGGGTGTACGGTGAAAAATCTTTTTGTGATCTGCCGTATTCCTTACACCCTATACATTTCATTTCATCTGCCACTCATACGCGATGATGAGATTTTCCATGAGCATGGTCACGGTAAGCGGCCCGACACCTCCAGGAACCGGCGTGATAAAACCGGCTTTTTTGACCGCTTCGTCAAATTCGACATCGCCCTGAAGCTTTCCGTCAACCTCGGTGGTACCGACATCGATCACGACAGCGCCTTGCTTGATCCAGGCACCTTTCACAAGACCGGGCTTCCCCGAACAGGCCACCACGATTTCGGCAGCCCCGACAATCTTTTTCATATCTTCATCGGTGGTGCCGGTATTGCAAACAAGAGTCGTCACGCGCGCCTCACCCAGCAGAAGCTGCAACGGCCTTCCAACAATAGCGCTCTGCCCGACGATCGCCGCCTTTTTTCCTCGAAGCATGATTCCGCTTGCTTTAATGAGCGTGTAGGCCGCAAACGCCGTGGGCGGGATCAGTTTCCCGCGCCTCAGGACGATCAACCCGAGACTGGTGGGATGAACGCCTTCGACATCCTTTTTGGGATCCATGGCCAGTAGAACCTTGTCGGAATTAATCCCCTCGGGAAGCGGCATAGAAATAAAAAGCCCGTGAACCGTTTTATCATCGCTGAGCTCCCGAACCTTCTGGAGCAGGGCATTCTCCCCTTTCACTTGATCCGGCATAATGCGCCTAAAATCAATGCCGAGTTTCGCCGCAAGTTTTTCCTGGCTGTTAATGTACCAGACCGCGGACGGATCTTCACTTGTCTGGATCGCAACTAACGATGGCCTGGGAAGTCCCGCTCCCGCAAAGGATCCTATCTTCGCGACGATCTTTTCCTGCAGTCCCGCTGCGATTACTTTTCCTTCAAGTCTTTTTGCTTCCACTTTAGCTCCCTTTTGTGAAGCGGCCACGGAGTTCCGCCAAAGCTTTTTCGGCGCGCTCTTTCCGCTCTTTGTTTTTCATATAGACCACATTGATATGCGCAGTGTGGAAAGCCCCTTCAAACGCGGCGGACAAAAGACCATCACTTACGATCAAATCGTTGGCGACCGCGCCCTTGACAAGGGTTTTCATGTGTTCGTTCCATTCTTTCGCCATCACAAGGATCAGCGCGAGATCCGCCTGCAACCGGAACGCGTTCTGGAGCGCATCTTCCAATTTCTCGGGCCCCGCCCCCTCTTTGTAACAAGCCATCACTTCATCGTAGACCTGAGGATCAAGGGATACCACTTGAAGCGCATCCGCCCGGGTCTTCTCAAGAGAATCAACGATCTCCTGCATACACTTGCGGTTGGCTTCGTCCTGAAATTTTTGCTCGGGGAGAAGATCGGCCTTGGGTTTGCGCTTGAGCGCGATCCGCGCGACCATCTGCGTCAGAGCCATGCCCAGAGCTCCGGCATAAGCGGAGACGCTCCCCCCGCCCGGCACCGGCGCATCGCTTGCAAGTTTTTCCAGATAAGTTTCAAGACTAAGGTCAGAATATTTTTTCATATTTACTCTCGCTGAACGGTGAACGTGGTACGGGGAATGAGAAAAGCTCTTAACGTTCGGTGTTCCCCGTTTCCCGAAGTTTCAACTTCTTTCGTGGGGTCATTATACACCAAGTGAGGGGCAAAATAAGAACGGGAAAAACGGCCCGGATTTTTTAGAAATCAATACCGGATTGGGCGAGAACGCCTCGCTTAAAAGGATGCTTCACACATCTCATCTCGGTCACAAGGTCCGCCTGACGGATGATCGCCTGCGGCGCATCTCGACCAGTCAGGATCACGTGCTGGGTGGCCGGTCTCTTCTTGAGGGCTTTGATCACTTCAGCACTTTTGAGAAATTTATATTTTAAAGCGATATGGATCTCATCGAGGATGACCAGGCGATATTTCGGATTCTTCAGAAGTTCGCCGCATTTTTTCCAAGCCCTTTGAACGGCTTTCCGGTTTTCCGCGCGCGTAGTCTCCCATGTAAACCCGCCGCCGAAACTCAATATCCTGAATAAAGAACCGAACTTTTTCAGAACCTTTTTTTCTCCCGCTCCCGGCTTGAAGAACTGGACAATCGCGACCCGTCCGTCGCGCCCGATCATCCTGAGTGCCGTCCCGAACGCCGCCGTGGTCTTCCCTTTACCGTCGCCTGTAAACACGATGACCCATCCTTTTTTATTCATTTCTCTCCCCATATGCCGTACGTCTTACGCCTTGAACGGTTTTCCACGGAACAATATAAAAAGCATCTTTGGTTCCATATTTCGCTTCGATATGATAACTTTTTTTGAGATTCTCAGGCGCAAGAACTTCCTCGGGCTTGCCCGATGCAAGCACCTTTCCCTGATGGAGCAGCACAAGCCGATGGCAAAAACGCGCGGCAAGCGTAAGGTCGTGCAACACCACGATCACTCCGTGCTCGGCGTCCGCGAAACGAGATAAAAGCTCCATCACTTGAAGCCCATGCGCCGGATCAAGCCCCTGAACGGGCTCATCGGCCAAAAGCACCGAAGGCTGGGTCGCAAGCGCACGGGCCAAAAGCACAAGATTCCGTTCGCCACCGGCCAGATGGTCAACAAAACGATCTTTCAGATGCGCGACATCCGTATCCTCCATGGCTTGAGCAATCGCTTTTTCATCTTCCGGACCCAGTTGCTCCCAAGGCATCAGATGCGGGATACGCCCCAACGAAACCAGCCGCTTTACACTGAGCGGCCAGTGGATGACTTGTCCCTGCGGCAAATAGGCGACTTTTTTTGCAACATGATCCTTTTTTCCATCCAGGATCTTGACGTTCCCAAACTCCGGCGTCAACTCGCCGATAAGCACTTTCAACAAAGTCGATTTGCCCGCGCCATTCGGTCCGATAAGCCCGAGGACCTCCCCCTTCCGGAGTTCGAGGTCCACATCCCGAAGGATCTTAAGACCGTCAAAGCTCACGCGAATCTTTTGAGCCTCGATCATTCTCATAAAAGTTTCCGCCTCATCTTGAAAATAAGCAGGATAAAGAATGGCGCGCCAATGAGCGATGTCACGACACCGAGCTTCAGCTCTACAATCGAAGGAATGAGCCGCACCGCGATATCGGATAAAAGAAGAAGGATCGCCCCGCCCAAAGCACTGATGCCCAAAAGTTTTCCCGGCTCATGCCCCACGAACGGACGCAAGAGATGCGGCACCACGAGCCCGACAAAACCGATGCTTCCGCATACCGACACCGCAGCTCCCACGCACAGGGCCGTTCCAAGGATCATTCTCAAGCGGAGAGTTTTGAGATCCACTCCAAGACTTGCCGCTGTTTCTTCGCCGAGACTCAAAGCGTCGAGCGCACGCCGGTCCCACAAAAGCCATCCCCAACCGATCAGGATGAAGGGCAGCACCAGAAACACATGCGTAAAATTCCGGTCCGCAAGCGAACCCATCTGCCAAAAAACAATATCAAGCACGGCATACGGATCTTTTGTGAGATTAAGAACAAGCGAAGTTCCTGAGAACGCGATCACATTGATCGCCACGCCCGCCAGGATCAGCGTCTGAATGCTCGCGAGACGACCGGCAAAAAGATAGAGCAGGAGCACGGAAAGGAACGCCCCCAGAATTCCACCCAACGGCAAAGCCAGGGAAAAAGCAGACGCGAGCCCGGTATAAAAAACTAGTACCGCACCAAGCGCCGCGCCACCAGTCACTCCAAGTACCCCAGGCTCCGCTAAGGGATTACGCAGAAATCCTTGCATCGCAGCGCCGGCAAGTCCGAGCGTCGCGCCCACCAGGAGTCCCAGAATCGCGCGTGGCAAACGTATATCCCAGAGGATAAAAGCTCCTTCCGAGGACGGGTGAAGGATCGCATTCCAAAGTGGAATCTTCGTGGGGCCGACATTCAAAGACCAGAGAGAAACGGCTACAAGCGCGGCCCCAAGCACGCCATAAAGCAGCCACGCGGGGGCTTCGCTTAGACGATCCTGCGTATGTGCATGACGCAATGGATGTGTCGGATGGATTCCGGAATGTTTCACGGCTGCCTCGTCTCTTTCACAAGGATCTGAACTGCTTCGATGGATGCAGAAGATCCGCAATTCAGGATCGCGGACGGGAGGGTCACCGTTTTTACATGGGGCAATGCCTTCCGGATCGCGGGATGATCGAGCACTTCTCCCCGGATCGTCGGTTTTTGTTTCTGATCACTTGAGAAGATCAACACATCCGGCTTCATCTCAATTAATTTTTCCAAAGAAAGACTCCCGTAATTTTGAATACCAATCGTCGCCGCAAGATTTTCAAGCCCAGCGGCTTCCATGATCGAATTCTCGAATGTGCCTGAGCCCGGGACAAGGCTCCCGCTTTGAAAAAAGAACGCTTTCTTTTTAGAGCCCGGACCCGGCTTAAGCGCTGCGAGATCCGACTGCATCGATTGGATGAGCTGGTCGCCTCGACCCTGCGCCCCCACCGCTTCAGCAAGTTTACGGATATCCGCGTAAATGTCTTCGAAATTTTTGGGGATACCGAAAGTCAGAACCGGGATCCCTGAACGATTAAAAAAACGGAGCGTTTCCTTATGGCTGAATTTTCCGCCGACGAGAAGATCCGGCCCGCAAGCTTGAACATCTTCAATGCCGCCCTGGATCTTTTTGACGCCTTTTACCTGGAAGGCAATCGGCGAAACCTCGGGATCGGCGCTAAATTTCGTCACAGCCGCCACACGCTCCGGCCCCACAAGTTGAAGCAATAATTGATCCGTGCAAAGATTGATGGAAACGATCCGTTTGGGATTCGCTTGTTTTATATCAGACGCAAAAGTAACCGGGCCATTCAAAGCGCAAAGGACAACGAACAAAGCGCAAATCGAAAGCTTCCTTCTATCGATGCCCAAGATCAATCCTCATGCTGAAGCTTGAACGTGACTGGAATATCCACGAAGTGAGGAACGGCCTCATCCTGTTTAGATTCAATCTCGAATTTCCAGTCTTTGATGCCCTCTTGCGCGGCCTGGTCGAGTACCTCATGACCGGAAGTTTTTGCCAGCGCCATCCGGCCCACCGATCCGTCCGGAAGGACCTCCGCAGCGACCACAGTCTGTCCTTCCCATCCCCTACGGATCGCCTTCCGCGGATAGACGATGGCTTTCGATGTCAGCACAGGAAAAGGCGGCAAGCTTTCTTCCCCGATCTGCTGAGGAATAGCCGTGGGGATCAAAGCCGCCGAAGACTCACGCGCTAAATCGTGAGTACTCCCTGTTACGGTCATAGAGATCGCACTCGACGAGCGTTGCCTTGGCTCGGGAGCCGCCCAACCCTGACCCGCGATCTCCTGCGCGCAGAGACTAGGCAAGCAAACGCACACGGTCAGAAGGGCTAGCGCGATAACCTTGATCATAGAAACTCCCATTTCACCCCCGGAATAAATTCCCTTGATGCTCTAATACTTCAATGAAAAACCTGTGACGACATTACGACCTTGCGCAGGATAATAGTCTGCCCCCCCCGCCCAATTGTCGACGCTATACTCCGAGTACTTTTTATTAAAGAGGTTCGTAAACGATATCCAAACCGTCGCCCAACGCCAATTGTAACGAACCTTCAAATCGATGACGGTATAACTTTTAAGTTTCGGAAGATCATTCGCCTCGTCGTTAATGGCAAACTGATGCCCCAGATGATTCATCTCCGTGGAGACAGTCAACCCGTTCACCGGCGCAAGAACAAACCCCGTCGCATATTTAAATTCGGGGACAAGGGGCACTGTCTTTCCGGAGTAATTTCCTCCCTTGAAATACACTTTTTGGGCCGTCAGGTTAAAGAACGGCGCGATATTAAACCACCGCTTTTCAAAAAACTTCAGCGAAGACTCCGTCTCAAGGCCGTAGCGTCGCGTCGGGGACTCATAATTCGCATTCGCACCCCAGCCCCCCGGGCCGCCACTCGGATCATAAAAAATTTCATCCTTGATGTCGGCAAGAAAAAGATTCATGTTCATATTCAACGGTTTGAATGTGTTATCCCGAAAACCAAGTTCATAATCCATCTCCTGCTGTTGTTTTAAGCCCGCATTTAGGCCGCTTCCGAAGGTGCTGTAAAATTCATCGGTCGCTGGCATCCGAAAAGAACGGGAGATATCAAAATAGGCAAGAGACCTCTCAAACACTTTGTACCCAAATCCAAAATCAAACGAAGCGTTCCGCATCCCCGTCCGATCAAGGTTCGTCGTATCCCCGGACTGATCAAACCGGTACTTTGCCCAGCCACCGCGAAACCCCATATTCAATAGCAATTTATCCCACAAAGAAAAATTCTCGATCACATAAACATCCAGCGATTTCTTGTTAATGGTCGCGAGCTTCGTAAACGTGGTCCCAACGTTTTTGACATCATTCGTCCCTGAGAAGAAATCAAGACCCGTCGTTAATTTGCTCGTGAGCCAATCGGTAAGGGAGCGCGTCCAGCTCATCTTGGGCTGGAACTCATAGGAATCCAGGTTGTTCACAGCACTGCTGACCATGGAGACATAATCCGCCTTAGCCAAACGGCGCTGGAAAGAGTTGAAGCCGGAAAGTGTAAATCCGTTCTCTCCCAACTCAAATTTCCACTCCGGGTCCGCGGTAAAATATGTCTCCTGGCTCCAGGCATGATCCTTGGAAGTCGTACTCCCCGTTCGTCCCATAGTCTCCATCTCATCAACAGATAGGTCTCCCGGCAGCCCATAGCGATCGCGATGATGCCCCGCGGTGAAATTCACACCCGCTCCATAAAATGGTCCGACGCCGAACTTGCCGAACCAGTCGTTGGCCCAATATTGCGTGTTATTGCGCCAGCCATCGTCTTGCGTGTTTTCATAATGGAAAAGGCCGTTCGCCCAGTCGTTCGCTCCGGAAACAGTCGCACCCGTCTGCTTGTATTGATGCAATCCGATCTCAGTCTCTGCCTCGGCATGGACGCCAGGTTTTGCTTTTTTGGTCACCACATTGATCACACCTCCGGCAGCATTATCTCCATAGAGCACCGAGGAAGGCCCCCGAATGATCTCGATACGTTCAACCGTTTCAAGCGGAATAGCACTCCAGTCCGGCCCTGAGATATCCATAGGATTCGTCCGTCTCCCGTCGACAAGCACAAGGACATTGCGATTCGCCGTATCGCCGAAACCGCGCATATCGACGGTCATTCCCTTGGGATTCCCGGTGGTGTTCGTCACAGTGATCCCTGCCTTGGACTTCAACAGTTCCGGAACATATCTGGCGGTGGAATTCTTGATCTCTTCCTGATCAATGACCGCGATGCTCCGGGTCACATTCGCGATGGGATCTTCAGTTCGTGTGACCTGGAGAACGGTCACATCGGCGGCCACAGGACGCGGTGGGCCTTTGATTTCCGCTTTCGGATCAGTCGGCGACGTGGTCACGGCTGGCTGAGTTTGTTCGTTTTTAGTTGAGCTTTGAGCGTTGCCCGTTACGCGGTCTTTAGAGAACGGCCAGCTCCATCCAATATTCAGAAGGCAAACCACGAGGAACAAACAGCTGATCTTCCGGAGTTGCTCGCTCCGGACTTTTCGATTCATGGACACAAAAAAACCCTTTCTGCCTCAAGGGGCAAGAAAGGGTTGACCTGTCTCGACCTCTGCTCGGAGGCATGAATTGCGTTGATGATGAGATGACAGGTTGATATTCTGACTAGGTAAGTACAAGCCTACTTGCGAGCCTTCCCTTTCCTCGCGGAAAAGTGGCAATTCGCTTTCGTCCTTACCGACAGCGGCGGCACCGTGGAGTCCCTGCGAAATTCAGCAGGTCTCACTTCCCAACGCACTTAATCTTCGATCAATCTTCACCGAGGATCAGTGCAGCACTGGTTCACTATAAAGCTTGATCGAAAACCAGGACGCCTGTCACCATAGTTTCTTCAAAGAACAATGATTGGAGTATAGTGGGTTACCTTAAAAAATCAATCTGATTTTCTTTTGTCTAGCTCACGCCAGACGAAAAATAAGCGCACCCAGCGGAGGAATTTGAAGATTTATGGAAAAGGGACGGTTCTGCCATGACACACCTTCCGCACGCACGCCGCCAAGATTCCCCAACCCGCAGCCGCCATATTCAAAGGCCTGGCTGTTCAGGATCTCCTGATAATAGCCCGCCCTGGGAACGCCGACACGGTAACGCTCAAGGATCGTGGGCGTCATATTGAAAACAAAAATCAGGACCTGGCTGTAATCGTGCGACCAGCGAAGAAAACTGATAACCGAACGGTCCGCGTCCGAACAATCAATCCATTCGAAGGCTCCGCCTGAAAAATCTCCCTCATAAAAAGCAGGATTCTCCCGGTAAAGACGGTGCAAGTCCCGGATCAGAAGATTCACCCGCCGGTGCCGGGGCGCCCGCATCAAGTGCCAATCCAGCGACCTGTTGGAATCCCATTCGTTCCTCTGAGCAAAATCATTCCCCATGAAAAGAAGCTTCTTTCCTGGAAATGCGAAAAGGTAGGACAGAAAAAGACGGAGATTGGCGAACTTCTGCCAATCATCGCCGGTCATCTTTTCAAGAAGCGAATGCTTTCCATAAACAATCTCATCGTGCGAGATCGGAAGGATAAAATTCTCGGAGAACGCGTAATGGCTCGAGAGCGGGAAAACCCCCTGGTGGTATTTCCGGAAAAGAGGGTCTTTGGAAAAATATTCCAGCGTGTCATGCATCCAGCCCATGTTCCATTTCATGCTGAACCCAAGCCCTCCCAAATGAACAGGTCTTGAAACGCCGGGCCAGGCCGTCGATTCTTCGGCGATCGTCAGGACGCCTGGGAAAGTAGCGTGAACCACTTTGTTGAATTCTCTCAGGAAGTCGATCGCTTCAAGATTCTCATGCCCGCCATAGCGATTGGGTTCCCACTCCCCCGGTTTGCGGGCGTAATCCAAATAGAGCATGCAGGCCACCGCGTCCACACGCAGGCCGTCCACGTGATACCGGTCCATCCAGAAAAGGGCGTTGGAGATCAGAAAATTACTGACCTCTTTTTTCCCGAAATCAAAGACCATCGTCCCCCACTCACGCTGTTCGGCCCTCTTCCAGCTTTCGGAGGCATAGATCTGCCGGCCATCAAAATCAAAAAGGCCGTGTCCATCTCTCGGAAAATGTGCCGGCACCCAGTCCAGGATCACGCCAACGTTATGGCGATGACAATGATCCACCAGATACATGAGATCCTCCGGACTGCCGAAGCGCCGCGTGGGAGCATAATAGCTAATGACCTGATAGCCCCACGATTCATCCAGAGGATGCTCCATCACCGGCATGAGTTCGATATGGGTGTAGCCCATGAATTTGACATACTCCACAAGCTGATGCGCCAGATCCCGGTAGTTTAAAAACCCCCAGCCGTTCTTCTCATCCCTCTTCCAGGAACCGAGATGCACCTCATAGATCGAGATGGAAGAACGCAAAGGATCCTGTTGCTTCCGCCTTGTCATCCATGTCTCATCCGACCACGCGAAGGTATCCAGACGGGTCACGACCGCGGCGCTGCCCGGCCTTAATTCCGTACCGAACGCGTAGGGATCCGTCTTAAGACGCACCTGCCCGTCGACTGAGGACCGGATCGCGAACTTGTAGACTTCCCCATCCTCCAGACCAGGAATAAAAAGACCCCAGACGCTTGACGTAGGAAGGCGGGCCATCGGATGCGCGCCCGGAAGCCAGTGATTAAAATTCCCGACCACACTGATACTTTTCGCGTTCGGCGCCCATACCGTAAAAAAAACACCCTGGACCCCTTTCAAGGTCAAAAGATGACTTCCGAATTTTTCATAACTCCGGTGATGGGTCCCTTCCCCGATCAAATGAAGATCATAATCGCTCAACTGGTCGGGGAAAAAGGCATACGGATCCGTGATTTCCGTCAATAATCCCGCTTCATCACATTTCTCGATCTTGTAGGAAAAGATCGCACCGGCTTTTTCAAAAACAGCTTGGAAAAATCCTTCGGGATGGGTCTTCACCATCGGCGTGCGCACACTATTTTTTCCCTGGGTCCGAACCCAAGCCTTGGAGGCACGCGGAAGGAACGCACGAATGATCACGCCCCGGCCGTCCCTGGCAGGATGGGGTCCCAAAACCTTAAAAGGATCTCCTGTCTCAAAACGGAGGATCTTTTCGATCGCCTCCGGCTCCGTCGACCACCGGGGCTTTCGAGGCACGGGGATGCCTTTCTTTAGGGCCACAGGCTTTCTTTTTTTTCGCGATCCAGTCGCCATCCCGAAATCCCTTTCTTCTTGCAGTTTTAAAAACCGCCTAAGAATTCACTGAGCCACACAAAATAAAATTTATCTATTCCCCCGTAAGGCTTTCAAGCCCCGTGGCTGCTTGTATCCCCTGAGTCACTTCAGCGATGATCCCCTTCTTCACATAAACCGGACGGATCTCCTTACGGATCAGCGGCAATTTACTCATGAAGATAAAGGCCAAGACTACACAGGACGCGCCACCGATCAAAAGCGTATGCGGCGCTCCGATCCTTGAGGCCAGAACACCGGCAAGCAAACTCCCGAAAGGCATCGTCCCCATAAACGCCATCGTATAAAAACTCATCACCCGGCCGCGTTTATCCTCGTCCACAACGGTCTGCAAGATCGTGTTGCAGGCCGCCATATGGACCATCACGCCGAATCCGGATAGCAGAATGACCGGCATGGAGAACCAGAACACCCGCGAAAAAGAAAAAATGACGATTGTGGCCCCGAAAATTACAGCCGTCCACGCGATGATCCTTGGAAGCCCGATCACGCTTTTGCGTGCGGCAAGAAAAACAGCTCCGATAAGGGCCCCCATCCCGGACATCCCCATAAGAAAGCCCAGCGTGTTCGGACCCCCATGAAAAACATCCCGCGCAAAAATCGGCATCAGCACCTGATAAGGGACCCCCATCAGACTGATCATCGACAAAAGGATCAGGATCCATTTGATGGGTGCGAAGCTAAGAGCGTAGCCGAGGCCCTCTTTTAATTCCACCAAAATGTGGCGCGACGGTGTGGAAACTTGGGACGGAGCAATACGCATCGCCGCCAGAGACAGGATGACCGGGATAAAACTCACCGCATTCAAAAGAAAGCACACACCCTCTCCCACGCACGCGATCAAAAGTCCGGCGATCGAAGGACCGATAAGTCGCGCGGCATTGAGCATCGAAGAGTTCAGCGCGATCGCATTCCCGAGATCTTCCCGGTTTTCGATCATTTCGACCGTGAAGGCCTGACGGATCGGGATATCAAAAGAAAAAATAATCCCCAGGAAAACGCTCAAGACCATAATGTGCCAAACCTGGATCTGATGCGTCAAGACCAGGAAGGCCAGAATCGAGGCCTGTAGCATGGAAAGGCCTTGGGTCGCGATCAGCATGTTCCGGCGGTTGTGACGATCGGCGAGAACGCCCGCAAAAGGCGTAAAGAAAAAAGTCGGGATCTGGCTCATAAAACCGGTCATCCCCAAAAGGAACGGCGAGTTCGTCAGGCGATAGACCAGCCAGCTCAGAGCGACCTGCTGCATCCAGGTACCGATGAGCGAAGCGCTCTGTCCCAAAAAAAAGATGCGGTAGTTCCGGTAGCGCAGTGCGCGAAAGATATTTTTGAATTCAAAAGATTTATTCAAAGGTCTGCACCAGGGTTATCAACCGATTTATTCATATCGTAAAGCGCGGATCGGATCAAGGGCAGCGGCCTGCTTGGCAGGCCAGAGACCGAAAATGATGCCGACCGCGGCCGAACAGAAAAAAGCCAGGAGGAGCGAGCCCAACGTGATGATCATTTTCCAGTGAGCGATCGCCGCGATGATCCCGGAGATCACAGCCGCTAGCAGAATTCCGGCAAGCCCGCCGATAAAAGTGACCACGATCGCCTCAACCAGAAATTGCATCAGGATATCACGCGGGGTCGCGCCGATGGCCTTGCGCAAACCGATCTCGCGCGTTCTTTCTTTCACCGAAACAAGCATGATGTTCATGATCCCGATGCCGCCCACCACCAACGAGATCGCAGCCACACACCCGAGCAGAACGGAAAATGTTTGCGTCGTGCTCGAAAGAGCCTGCTGGATGTCTGCATAATTACGAATATTAAAACTGTCGTAGCGTTCCGGAGTCAGGTGATGCCGGCGGATGATCATCGCATTGATCGCTTCTTCGGCCTGCGGCATCTTGGCAAGGTCTGCGATCTCGGCATCGATCTGGTCCAGATAGTCCTTCCCCATCAGACGGCGCATCGCGGTCGCGAGCGGGATCACGACCACATCATCCTGGTCATGAAAGGCATTGGCGCCCAGAGAGGGTAAAACCCCCAGAACCCGAAAATTGACCCGGTTGATCTTGATCGTCTGGCCCATGGGATCTTCGTTGCCGAAAAGTTCGCGCTGCACCGTTTGCCCGATAAGCACCAGCCGCTGTCGCGTCTGGTTCTCCTCCGCGGTAAAAAAACGGCCTGAGACAGGTTCCTGATTCCTGACGCTTGCATAATCGGGCGTGACCCCGATCACTTGCGTGCTCCAGTTCTTATTCCCATAGACCAGTTGTCCCTGTCCGGTCACTTGAGGCGCCACTTTGGCCACAGAATCGATCTCCTGGATCGCCTTCACATCCTCAAAATCCAACCGCGTCGCAGCCCCAGCCTCCGTGCTCACTCCGTGCACCTTCACCGAACCCGGCCGGACCGAAAGCAAATTGGAACCCAAACGCGACAATTGTTCGGTGATCGATTCTTTCGCGCCACGCCCAAGCGCCAGCATGGTGATCACGCATGCCACCCCGATCAGCACCCCGAGCATGGAAAGAAAAGAACGGAGTTTATTACTCGCGATCATGCGATAGGCTTGTTTGAAGTGTTCGATGAATTCCTCGGAATTATATTTTTTCTTTCTTGAAAAATCCCGGAGACGCGGCTGGTCTTCCAGAGGGATTTCTTTTCTTTTAAAGTCCGGCCGCTTTTCATCACTCACGATCTTTCCATCGTGCATCCGGATGATCCGCTGCGCCGCATTCCCGACATTTTCATCATGGGTCACGAGCACGATCGTCATCCCTTGCTTATGAAGATCCTTGAAGATCTCCAGGATCTCTTTGCCGGATCTTGAATCAAGGTTCCCGGTAGGTTCATCGGCGAGGATCATAAGCGGATGGTTCACAAGCGCCCGGGCGATCGCCACGCGCTGCTGCTGTCCTCCGGAAAGTTCATTCGGACGGTGTTCCATCCGATCGGCAAGCCCGACCTTCCCGAGCATCGCCTTCGACCGATCGAGGTCCCCGACACGATCCTCGGAATAAAGCAGGGGAAGACAGACATTCTCAAGAGCCGTGGATCGCGTCATAAGATTGAACTGTTGAAAGACAAAACCGATCACGCGATTACGGAGAAAAGCGTATTCTTCTTCTTTTAAACGGGAAGTGTCCTGTTCCATCAGACGGAAAACGCCGCTATCCGGTGTGTCCAAAAACCCCAAAAGATGCATCAGCGTGGATTTGCCGGAACCGGAAGGTCCCATGATCGCAACAAATTCCCCGACTTCGATAGTCACTGAGACACCCTGCAGCGCACGAATATCCACCTCGCCGATGCGGTAGGTCTTGGTGATGTTTTCAGCTTCCAGTAATTTCACGAGTGTCCTTGTCCCTGAGTGTTCGATTTTTTGGGGGGTCCTCCCATGGCAAACGGACTCACCGACATCTCTTTTTGTTTCTTTTGAACGATCTGGATCTCCCGGCCTTCGGTTAAACCGTCCTTGATCTCGGTCTCCCGGCCGTCCGAATCTCCGATACGCACTGCAACCGGGACTAGTTTCCCGCCGAACGTTTTTTCATAAACGGCGAATTGCGCGTCCTTGGGCTTGGGAACATTCTTCGGCCATTCCACGACCGCTTCCGAAGGAACGAGCAAAACCCCTTTTTTTTCCTTCACGATAAAAGTGACATTGGCGGTCATCCCGCTACGGAACGCAGGCGGAATTTTTTGAGGAAGGATATCCACCGCATAGACATTCACGTTGTTCATCAGCTTGCTTTCATACATGATGTGATCGACTTTCCCCCAAAAGATTTCCTTCGGGTAAGCGTCCAACTGGATCGCCGTCTTTTGGCCGAGCGCGATCAAGGAAAGATCGGTTTCATCCACCAAGGCCTCCACGATCAACCGATCGGAGAGAACCACCACAGGGTCTGCCGTGGTGACAGTCTGGCCCGGTTCCACCGCCCGGACAATAATCGTTCCATCCAGCGGCGCAAGAAGCGGCGCCATTTTGTACGCCTCTTCCCACCGCTTCATCGTTTCGTTTCCATGCGCCCGTGCCGCATCGAGCAAAGCGGCCC
The DNA here is from genome assembly GCA_903856085.1 of Candidatus Omnitrophota bacterium. Taxonomy (GTDB): domain Bacteria; phylum Omnitrophota; class Omnitrophia; order Omnitrophales; family Aquincolibacteriaceae; genus Aquincolibacterium; species Aquincolibacterium lacustre. Next base: position 30,226 of record CAIOAT010000013.1, read on the forward strand.
GTTCGGAGGAGCTCATCTGGGCAAGCACTTGGCCCTTTTTGACCCAATCCCCTTCACGGACCAAAACCTCTTCCACGCGACCCGGGATCGGCGGTTTGATCTCCACCCGGTTGTACGGCTTCACGGTCCCAGTCGCGGTCACTTTGACCTCAAGATCGCCCTGATGGATCTTGACGGAGCGAAGCACTTGCATGGAATCTTTTCCGTGCGAACAGGACGAAAACATTTTCACCAAGACGAACAGGACGACCAAGGTCAGCCCGATCTTCCACCCCTTTGATAAATTATTTATTTGCATTCAGGTCATCCTCCAAAGTTTTACCGCGGATCATTTCCCAATTTGCCTGCGCGTTCGACACATCGGCAAGGCTTAGCACGTAATCATTTTCTGCATTATTCTGTTCTTGCTCGGCCGTATCAAAATCCTGAAACGTCATCAATCCGGAAGCGTATTCCGCGCGGACGATCTCCGCCCGTTTCTGCGAGGCTTCGAGGAATTTCTTGCGAACCGCAATATTATCGATCGCATTCGCGTATTTGACCCAGGCCTCCGCAAGTTGGGCCACAGCTTCATCCCGGGCACTGATCGCGAGTGTCCGCGCCACGTCATAGTCGGCTTTGGCCTTACGGATCGCGTTCACGTTTTTGCCACCGTTAAAAAACGGAACGATCACATTCAGACCCCAGGAATGTTCGCTTTTCAAGTTGGAAACCCGCGAACCCGAATCGCCGTAATCCATGGTCCCGTCGACCTGAGGCCAGACAGCCGACTGCGCGGCAACAACATTAGCCTTCGCGGCTTCCGCGACTTTGATCAGCCGCTGCACCTGCGGCAGATTGTCCGCGATCTCCCCATAATCGGGCTCCATGACGATCCCCAACGGAACCAACTGCTCCAGAGAATTCTTGATCATGACCGGCAAAACGAATTCGCCGCCGCTCTCCCGCGCGAGCCGAATCGTCTGACTATTAATAGAGCGTTCCGCCGCTTGGACATCAAAAGCCGCCTGGGCGGCAAGCGCCTCGGCTCGCAAAGCGGAACCGAGATTCTCACGTCCCGCTTCGTAACGGAGACGAACCATTTCCGCATTCTGTTTTCTCCGTTCGAGGATTCCTTGGTTCACCTTCCAAAGGCGATTCCATTTCAGGACATCGACATACGCGAGTTTCAAAGCGTTGCGAACAGTCGCGCTCGTCACCACATACTGAAAATTCGCCGCATCCAGATCCTTCCGGGCTTTGATAAAACTTCCGGTCGTCCCGAATCCATTAAAAAGCGACTGGTTCCCCACGAGGTCCAAAGAAAGATTGTCCTGCAGCGCGCTCCCGCCGCCCGAACCCGACCCGCCCCCCGAAAATCCATTGCGGGAGACACTCCGCTGGAGATCTCCCTGGAACGAAGGCAGGTAATCCCCAAAAGCGATATCGCGGCTTCGCGCGACGGAAGTCACCACATACCGGGCGCTTTGAAGATCAGGATTGAGTTGCAGGGCTTTTCGCACAAGACCCAGCCATGTCACCACTTCGGGTTGGGACACGCGTTGGATATGAGCCCCCGGTAAACGCACCGTGAGACACCCTCCGAGGAGAAGCGTCATCAGCACGAGAATAAAAAATTTCTTCGGATATTTCATCTTTCCTCTTTTTAAAACCGGTTCATAGCGACCGGATCAATTTGATGACGTCGACGAACTGCTGTCTGATTTTTTGCTCAGAAAAGCTTGAAGCAACTGTGCACCGGTCGTTGCCAACGCACTGGTCTGAGAAGTGCTTTGCGAAGTTCCGGACGCACTATCGACAGAATCCCCGGAATAACTGCGGCGGGAATGTCGATGATAACCCGCAGGCCTTGAATTGGAGAACGACGGATCGGACACGGGCTCAGTCTGTGCATATCCCGCCGGGGCACTCGGCGAAGCGCTATAACTTGGGGTGGCCGTAATCGGCGCTTGAGAACCCGAAGCGCTGTAAGGAGCCGGGATACTCTGCCGGAAGGGCGCCTCGGGTATGTTCATGGCGCCTTTGGCAATCTGCTGTTCCTCGGGGATCAAATTCACGTTGATCGACGATGCCAGATCTTTTTCGATCTTAATGGTTTTGGTCTCGACTTTGTGAAGCGGCGCTGTGAATTTCACGACATAATTCCCTGTTCTGATGGACTCGACCAGATAATGCCCATCATCGTCGGTCGCCGCCGTGTTCACGACCGCGCCATCCAAGCCGGAGATTTCCACCGCCACAAGCTTCAAAGGCTTCGCGATCCTTTCATCCAGGACGACCCCCTGCAAACTCCCGTGGGCCGGCCCTGCAAAAACATTGTTCTTCAATGAATAGATCCCTCCTGTGATCGAAATGACGCCGGCAAGAAGCGCGACGACAAGGTTTATCACGTGAAGATGCGAGGCCGGTGATTTGGGGGCTGGATTCTCAGGTTCTTTCATAAAGATAAACTCCGTTCTGAATTGCTAGATCATTTCCAATTTTGAGAAAGTTTTTCGACAAGTTTTTCTAGGATGCTCAAATAGGTCGATCGTTCTTCTGCGGTCAACGTTTCAAAAAGATTCAAGGTCGTTTCGCGCCGTTGATCCATGATCTCCCGGAGGACCTTCCGCCCTTTTGTGGAGACATCGACAAAAACAACGCGCCGGTCTTCGTCAGTCCGCCTTCGTTGCGCGAGCCCCTGTTTTACAAGGCGGTCGACCATCCCGGTGACGGACGAAAGCCCCATCTTCATAAAATTAGCGAGCTCACGCATCGGGCATTCCCTATTACGAGACAGATAGCCAAGCACCCAAAGCTGGGGCAGCGTGATGGCTCCCTTCGTCAGATAATTATTTCCATGCCGTGCCATGCCCCGCGCCAACTGGGGAAAAAGCTCCGTAACGCGATCCGCAAACGCTTCCATACTTAGTCGGCTCATAAGCCCTCCGTTAATTTAGCATGTAAATTATTCATGCCACGAAGTATATCAGACTTTCCCGCAAAGTCACTTTAAAAACAAAAACTAGCGGAGCTTGAGATCGCCGATGAGATAGAGGAGAGCGTGATGGGCGACGGCAAGGCCAAAGGCGCCGGTGACAGTCGGCGTACTGCCCAATTTGTGCCGGCGGCGGCCGCGGTCGTTATCCTGTTCTTCATTGAGGATACGGGTTTCCTGGATCGGCTCCTCGGAAACGGGTGTGTCGGAATAAATACAGAAGATCCCCTTTTGGATCCCCCGCCGCCGGAGGCGTGAGCGAACATAGCGCGCAAGAGGGCAACCGGTCGTCTTAAAAAGATCTCCTGCCTTGATCGAAAAAATATTCATCCGGATCGCCGCACCCATGGAGGAAATGACGGGAATCTTTTTTTCGTGGCAGTACGCGAGGAGCTGCACTTTGGGGTTCAGGGAATCCACGGCGTCGATCACAAGATCCGGCTTCCCTTCGACAATTTGGTCCATGGTCTCTGCCGCCGCAAAAGCGTTTACCACCTCGACCTTGCAATGGGGATTGATCTGAGCAATGCGTTCCTTGGCAGCCTCGGCCTTGAGTTTCCCGAGATTGGGGGTAATGGCGAGGAGGTGGCGGTTAAAATTGGTCGTTTTGATGGTATCAAAATCCACGAGCCGGAGATGGCGGATGCCGGAACGCGCAAGGGCCTCAGTCGCGTAACTTCCCACCGCGCCGATCCCGATCACCACCACAAAAGCCTTTTTGAGTCGCTCGACCTTTTCCTTACCGAGCAGAAGTTCCAGACAGAAAAGCCGTTCCATTCGCCCACACTGCTTTCTCGAGCGCGTCTTCGTCGATCCCTTTCGCGCGCACCGCAAGATTATAAATGCCCTGAAGACTTTCAAAATATTTCTCATCATGCACGTCCGCGCCGATCCGTCCCGGTTCGGTATACGGAAAATCCGTTTCAAGGAGCAGCCGGTCGAGAGGCACGTTCCGCATCGCGGCGATCGACTCCTCGGTGTCCCTCTGGAGACTCTTCCAGGAAAATGAGATATACCCCCCGAGATTTAAGAGGTCCTTCAGCACCTGCGGAGAGCCCTGAAAGGAATGAACCATGAACCGCGTTTTCGCGGGCAAGCTGCGTTTTAGAATATTCACGAGATCGCTCCACGCCCGGACACAATGGATCGCCAGAGGACGCGCTAAACGGCCCGCAAGCTCAAGCTGGCGGTGAAACACCTCGGTCTGTCTCGCGAGGTCGACATTACGCGCCTTATCAAGACCCACCTCGCCGACCCCCGCCCCAGGATTCCTCTTTAAAAAGCTTTCGAGCATCGCATACCAATCCGCCGGAAGCTTGGCAACATACCACGGATGAACCCCAAAGAACGGCACGACCCGCCGGTCCTCGGTCCTGAACTTCTCCACCGCAAGCCAATCCTCCGGCCGGGTGGCACAGCACACAAATTGCCCGGTCCGGAGATGCTCCGCCAGCTTCAAAATACTTTTGAGCATGAGCGGGTCCGGAATATCCTGTAAATGAAGATGCATATCGGTAAGCATGGAAGGGATTGTATCCTGCTTGGAGGATTGCGTCTACTTTCGCAACGAGTAAGGTTTGCGAAAGCAGAACCGCGTTAGAGTCTTTGAGACCTGTGAAGTCCTGAATAAACTCCGACAAGCCCTTCGTCTGCGGTCGATGCCTCAATGAAATAGCATCGGCGATGCAACTACGGCAAAACAGCTTCGCCCTGTCGATATACGCTATTTTTTTATTTCACGCCTTGTTTCCGTCTTTTCTACTTCCCAAGACGCCCAAGAGTTTTGACCAGCGGCGCGCTGGAGATTTTCATCGCCCCCGTAAGCGGTTTTTCCATCTCCAGGATCAAAAATATTGCTCCGGCCACCGAGATCGCACAGACAAGAAAAACAACGACCACAGTTCCGTTGCGCGGGGCCAAAAGCCCGAAGCAGGCAAAGAGAACGGTCGCCCAGAATATAAGCACCCCAAGAAACATCGGCGGAAGCGAGGTTTGGAGCTGTTCGAAAAGTAACCACCGGATCTGCAACAGATCGTCGCTGATCTGAATGGCCTTTGCCTGGTATGAACGCTGGAGATTGTTTTGAGGAACGAGGTTCCGAAGAGCCGCTTGGATCTCTTCCATGTCAGTGAATTTTCCGGAAAGATCCGCGCCCTGGAGCCTTTCGATCTGTTCAGGCCAGACCTTCGCGATCCTGGCGCTGAGGAAACGCTTCAAAAGGCCGCGAATTTCTTTAGCCTCGGGACCATAGTTCGCCAAAACACGGTCCATCAAGAGAACCTTCGCGCCGCTCTGCGTGATCATCGTACTGGTTGTGTCAAAAGAGCCTTTTGAAGAGCTGATAAGCAAGCCGAGCACAAGAGCTGTCAGTGTCGCGACCAACCCGGCGCCTAATTTCACGGCCTCCTTGGCATCGTCGCTGAGATGGTGCCCGGGCAATACCGTGCGAAGGAACAGACCGAAAAGGGACCCGCCAAACACGCAAGCAAAAATAATCAGACTGATTAAAATCGAGTTCATATTTCTTCCTCCGATCCTTGGGCCTTTTTGCGAGACATCATTTCTGAAAATCTTTGTCGTCCATATGAAACTTATGAAGCATCCTATGTAAAACAGGCGAGAAAACGACCCCCATAACGGCAATAAATACAAGCCCGCTAAAAAGCGCATAAACCGACGCGAACACTTTGCCGCCTGTGCTGGTCAGCTGATTTACGGGACCCATACCCCCTAAGATCATAGACGCATTCAAAAGCGAATCGATCCAGGTTAGACCGGCTATCCAATGATACCCTGCAATGCCAATAAATAAAGCGACCAGGATCAAAAAAAGAGCAAGTCCAAAACACAGAGCCAATCTTTTGACAAAGACCGAAACCGACGCTACGTTTTGGTGTTTTTGTTCGAACACGTCCTAAACCTCCATGGTTAGGCGGGTAGTATAAACCCACTCAATGGGAATGGCTAGGGAGTATCAAAATTAAAACACAGCACTTTTTGCCAAGACCTTTGCGGAGTACGTTTTATGCTGTGCGCGTAGCGTAAAGAGAAGCACGTTTGGCTTTGAGCTCGGGATCGGCGAGATAATCGTCCAAGGTAATGTCCCGTCGGTCGATCATGCCGCGCGGCGTGAGTTCAATGATCCTGTTGGCCACGGTCTGAACGAATTGATGGTCATGCGAGGAAAAAAGCACAGTGCCGGTGCAACTTTCGAGACCCTTATTGAGCGAGGTGATGGACTCGAGATCCAAATGGTTGGTCGGTTCATCCAAGATCAGCACGTTCGCACCGACAAGCATCATGCGCGAGAGCATGCAACGCACCCGTTCTCCTCCGGAAAGCACGGACGCTTTTTTAAGCGATTCTTCGCCTGAGAAAAGCATACGCCCGAGAAAACCGCGAATAAAATTCTCGTCTGTTTCTTTGGAGAACTGCCGCAGCCAATCGACCAGGCTCATATCGGTCTCAAAATATTTTCCGTTCTCTTTGGGATAATAAGCCCGGGACGTAGACGCTCCCCACTTGAAAGTCCCTTTGTCCGCCGGAAGTTCGCCCATGAGCACCTGAAAAAGCGTGGTCTTGACGCGATCAAGCGGCCCGAGAAACGCAATCTTGTCGCCCTTGTCCACTCGGAGATTGAGGCCCGTGAACTGGACCTCCCCTTCGATCGATTTTTCCAGGCCTTCGATCTCCAGGAGATCGTTACCGGAATCCTTCTCGAATTTGAACGCCACGTACGGATATTTCCGGGAGGAAGGCTTGATATCCTCAAGCGTCAGCTTTTCCAGGAGCTTCCTGCGGGAGGTGGCCTGACGTGCTTTGGACGCGTTGGCGCTGAACCGAGCGATAAAGGCCTGCAGTTCCTTACGCTTGGCCTCAGTATCCTTATTCGCCTCGTTTTTCTGACGAAGCGCAAGCTGGCTGGATTCCGACCAGAATGTGAAATTCCCTGAAAAAAGCTGGATCTTGCCGTAATCGATATCCGCGATATGCGTGCAGACCCGATCGAGAAAGTGGCGGTCATGCGAAACGACGATCGCCGTGTTCTTGAATTCATAAAGGAAATCCTCAAGCCACATGCACGTCTCAACATCAAGATGGTTCGTCGGTTCATCGAGGAGCAGGACATCGGGATTCCCGAAAAGCGCTTGCGCCAAAAGCACGCGCACCTTTTCGCTGGCCTCAAGCTGCTTCATCGGGACTTGATGCATTTCGTCCGAGATCCCCAGATCGCTTAAAAGCTTCGCCGCCTCAGGCTCCGCGTCCCAGCCGCTCATATCTGCAAATTCATGTTCCAGCTCCGCGGTCCGAATACCATCGGCGTCCGAAAAATCGGGCTTGGCGTAGATCGCGTCTTTTTCCTTGATGATATTGTAAAGGCGCTCATGGCCCATGATGACGGTCGTAAGTACCGTGTACTCGTCGTAGGCGAATTGATCCTGCTTCAGGAAGGAAATGCGCTCATTCTTGCCCGCGGCCACGGATCCGGCGTTGGGTTCGAGCAGACCTGCGAGGATCTTGAGGAACGTGGACTTCCCCGAGCCGTTGGCCCCGATCAACCCGTAGCAGTTTCCCGGCGTGAACATGATATTCACGTTCTCGAAGAGCACGCGCTTCCCGTATTGTAAAGTCACACCGTTCGCTGAGATCATGATTTTATTCCTGTTAGAGATGAAGTAACGGGGAGGCGTATCCTACCACAAAATCCCACAAACTCAATCGAGAAGGTGCTCTCAAGACACATCCCGCGACGGAAAGTATGGTAAGCCACGCTAAAGAGGCCGAGAGACAAGGTTTCCCATCGAGGCCGACGCGCGGTGGATGGATTATTTCTTGGGAAGAACGGCGGAAATGGCGGCGAGGGTTGGAACGGAGACGGGACCGCGGAAAATGAGCGAGAGACGTCGGTCGGTGATGTCTTCCGCAGTGCGCGCCATTTCGGTTTCCACGGAATAGACGAGCTGGGCTTTAATGACAATCGGCTGAACCGAAACCTTTTCTTTGAGACTGGGATCTTTTTCAACAAGCTTCAGAACATCTTTATAGCGGGTGCCATAAAGATCCATGAGTGACTGCACCCCTTCCTTTTCAAGGCCGGATCGCCGGGCCGCAGCTTCAACAGTTTCCGAGATAGTTCCGCTACCATAAACCGCGAACTTTTCTTTTTCATAAATCTTGTGGATCCGGTTCATGCAATCTTCGGCCACTTTCCGGTAGGTCGTGTACTTGCCACCGACCACGAAGATGACGCCGGATTTCGAGCTGTAAAATAGATGCTTGCGCGAGACTTTGCGAGGCGAGCCGCCTTTGCGAATAAGAGGCCTCAGACCCGCAAACGTTGCGAGGATCTTCGTGGGACTAAAATCAAGCGCCGGGAAAACACGTTTGGATTCGCGCATCAGATAATCGATATCCTTCTGTTCCACCTTCACTTCATCGGGACCCGCGACATAATCCGTATCCGTCGTCCCGATAAGAGAATTCCCCATCCAGGGAATGACAAAAAAGATACGCCTGTCACTTTGAGAACCTATCAAAATGGCATGTTTTGAGATCTCGCCTTTGTAAACGAGGTGGATCCCTTTGGTCGTGCGGACTTTTTTCTTTGCGTGCGGAATATCGAGACGCAAGAGTTCGTTCGTCCAAGGCCCGGTCGCGCAAATGACCCGCTTCGCTCGCACCTCGAACTCCTTGATCCCCAGCATGTCGTGCGCCCTGACGCCCGCAACCCGGCCATTCTCTTTTACAAAAGAGACCGCCTTCACATAATTGGCGACATGCGCGCCGTACTGAGCCGCCATAAGAACGTTCTCGAGACAAAGCCTCGCGTCATCCATCTGCGCGTCATAATAAAGCACGCCACCTTTCAGACCCTTTTGTTCAATGCCGGGTTCGAGGCGCATCACTTCTTCGCGGGTGAGGTTCTTGCGCGGCTTCACCCGGTACTTGCCCGCGAGCAGATCATAAAGGAAAACGCCAAGCTGCATCATCCAGAGAGGACGCTTATCCCCCTCATAGACCGGGATCACAAAGGGCAGTGGCTTCACCAAATGCGGCGCGACTTCAAGCTGGATATGGCGTTCTCTTAAGGATTCATAAACAAGGTCGACCTCGAAATTTTCAAGATAACGGATGCCGCCATGAATGAGCTTGGTCGACTTGCTCGAGGTACCGCTCGCGAAATCACCCTTTTCAAGAAGCGCGACCTTCATGCCGCGTTTGGCCGCAAGATGCGCGATCGCGGCTCCGTTGATGCCGCCGCCGATCACGAGAAGGTCATAAGTGGTTTTTTTAAACTGCTCTATATTTCTTTGCATCGCATACCGCCTTCATATTCCATTGACATCGAAACCCGGAACTCGCACCTCAAGCCACACGCATGGACCACGAAAACGCAGTGCGAGGCCCGGCTTTTACAGCAAAGTCCTTCGAACGGCCTTCTGCCATCCTTGATAAAATTTCGAGCGCTCGCCGGGTTTCATCGCCGGCACAAAAATGCGGTCGACTTGGTGCTGCTTCTTGAGATCATGACTCTTTTTCCAGAGCCCCATCGTGACACCGGCCAAATGCGCCACACCGCGGGCCGTGAGTTCGATCACTTTGGGACGAATGATCTTCGAGCCAAGGATATCCGCCTGGAACTGCATAAGAAAATTATTCTTGCACGCGCCGCCATCCACTTTCAACTCATGGATCGGACGGCCGAACGCCTTTTGCATAATATCGAAAACGTCGCGGCTCTGATAAGCGATCGCTTCAAGACACGCCCGGATCAAATGAGCGGTGGTGGTCCCACGCGTGATCCCGGCAATCAAACCGCGCGCGTCACTTTTCCAGTAAGGCGCACCCAAGCCCACAAACGCCGGCACCACATAAACCCCACCTGTATCTTTGAGATTCCTGATCGGTTTTTCAGTTTCTGCGGAACTCCGGATAACCTTGAGACCGTCACGCAGCCACTGAATGACCGCGCCCCCGATGAAGACGGCACCTTCGAGCGCATAAACGGGCCTGCCTTTGAAATCGCAAGCGAGCGTCGTCAGGAGTCCTTCTTTTGAAACAACGAGTTTCTTGCCCGTGTTCATCATGATGAAACAACCCGTGCCGTAGGTGTTCTTGCTGGTGCCGGCTTCGTAACAACCCTGGCCGTAAAGCGCGGCCTGCTGATCCCCCATCACTCCCGCAATCGGAATGCCGGCCGGAAGTCCTGCGATCTTTCGTGTGGTCCCAAAAATTGAGCCGGACCGCCGGAGTTCCGGCAGAACCTTGGCGGAAACACCAAAGATCTTAAGAAGCTTCGGATCCCACTTTTTTGTTTGGATATTGAGAAGCAGGGTGCGCGAGGCATTCGTAAGATCGGTCACGTGCGACCGCCCGCCGGTGAGTTTCCAGATCAACCAACTGTCGATCGTGCCGAACGCGATCTTTCCCCGGGCTGCCCTTTGGCGAAGACCCGGAACATGATCGAGCAGCCACTGGATCTTGGTGCCAGAAAAATAAGGATCCAGCACAAGCCCCGTTTTCTTATGGATCAACGGTTCGTGCTTTTTATGCGCCCGGCAAATATCGGAAGTCCGGCGGCATTGCCAAACGATGGCGTGATGGACAGACCTTGAGGTCTCGCGGTCCCACATCACCGTGGTTTCCCGCTGGTTGGTAATGCCAAGGGCAAGGATCTCTCCGGGAGCGATCTTGCTTTTGCAAACGGTCTCCCGGATCACAGTCTCGCAGGAGCGCCAGATCTCCTGGGCGTCGTGTTCCACCCAGCCGGGTTTAGGGAAATACTGTTTAAACTCGCGGTAGGCACTCGCGACGGTTTTCCCGTTCACATCAAAAAGAATGGCCCTCGAACCGGTCGTTCCCTGGTCGAGCGCGAGGATGTAACGCTTCACGTCAGATCGTCCAGCACTTTGGTGGTGACAATAAAACTCGCGTTCTTGAGACGAAGAATGTTCCGTCCTTTCAACACCCACTGCAGCGTCTTCAGGAACTCGGAGCGGTCCGCGATCTGGACGAGACAACCCCGATAGGCAACGCTGATCTGGCCGCGTTCTTCGGAAACCACGAGCGCGATGGCATCGGTTTTTTCCGTGATCCCGATCGCCGCCCGGTGCCGCGTGCCGAAACTCGGTGAAAGATCGGAAAGCGACGCAAGAGGCAGAATGCCCTTCACGGTCTGCATACGCCCTTTGTGCACAATAAGCGCGCCGTCATGCACGGGAGATGAGGTCAGAAACAACGGAACGAGAATTTCAGATTTGATCTCTGCGTCAAACGGCATGCCGCCTTTCATGAACGGACGAAGAGGCTGTTTGCGCTGGAGAATAATAAGTGCGCCGACTTTACGGGATGCCATGCGCTCCATAGCCGACCAGATCTCCAAAAGATACTGCGGGAGCTGCGGTGTCTTCCAGAAGATATTCCCAAACCGCTCGACGGTCCAAAGAACCGCCGCAACCAGCATATCGACACACAGCACCCCCCCCGCAATCACGAGGAACACGATCCCGGCACGATACACGAATAAAACGTCCACGGCAGGCACGGCGAAAAAAAGTGCGGTCCAAAGGCAGAAGCCCCCCGCCAGATACTTAAGCGATGACCTAAGCCAGACAAGTTTGACCGGATAAAAAAAATATCCAAGGGCGATCACGACGGCAGTCAGGGTGACAAACATGGACGTTCCTCCAGGAATGTTCGTTCTCTCTAATATTACGGCAGAACGCGCCGCAAGATTGACCGTAACTTCGGGCTAGGCCGTCTTACGGACGATCAGTTTTGGAAGATACCGTTTTGAAACAGGCTGGTGAGCCGGACCTTCGATCTGCCGGATCAAAATATTCACCGCGTCCTTCCCCATTTGAGCAAGAGGCTGGCGAACGGTGGTCAGCGGAGGTGAGAAACTTTTCGCGTGTTCATTGTCGTCGAAACCGATCACGGCCATGCTTTTTCCGGATTCCTTCAGCGCCCGGAGCACACCGAACGCGAGATCATCATTCCCGCAAACGATCGCCTCCGGCAGATTCTTTTCCCTGAGCCATTTTTTCATCACTCGATACCCTTCGGCCTCGCTGTTCGCTTTTCCGGCCCGAATCCATTTTTGATGGAACGGAATGCGCTTTGCCTTCAAAGCTTTTACGAATCCCTCTTCTTTGAGACGGGTATCGATAAACGGAACAAGGACTTTTTTCTTTCCGACCGTAAACGAAACAGACATCGGCCCGTGCAACATCCCAATCTTGCGGCACCCTTTTTTCACAAGATGCGCCACAGCTTGGGCCATTCCCGAAGCAGTGTCCGTGGAAACGTTATTCACCCGAAGCCCGGAGACAGGATCATTGACGACCAGCACCCGAGAGTGTGCCGTTGTTTCAATCAGTCCGGCGACCGAAGGATGGATCCATCGCCAGGTCAGAATGAGAAGTCCATCCAGCCCGTTCTTCGCGAAAATCTCCTCCAGGCTTTTGTACGGTTTGGCGGGCATCATAATGATCTTGATGCGGCCCCCTGCTGCCTTGATCCGCGGAAGGATCCCTGACAAAAGACCTAAGTGATAATTGGAATGGAAAATATCCTTAGCGGGAGTGGTGAGAATACCGAAAGTGTAAGAACCTTTTTTCAAAGGAAGATCTGAGGACCGCGGGAACGCATCAGGCCCGGCCGCTCTCACGCACCGGCCTCGGCGACCTCTACGGAAAGGGCTTTCCAGGCATCGGTCGGCTCATCGTATTGGGCTTCGATCGTGACATCATCGTTCTCGTGGATATCCTTGAGAGAAGTGACGCCCGAAAAGATAGTAGCCTGATCGACCAGGATCTCTTTTTTCTCTTCGATGTCCGTGATCGGATCGATCTCACTGATCGTGATCGTCTTGGCCTTGGAGTCGATCTTCTGGACCTCGCCGTCAAACCATTCTGCGCGAAGCATCACCCCCAACGGGAGCATCAGAACCAAAAGAAGGGCAATGACCTTGGAAGCTTTCATGGTTTCTTTCTTGCGCTGCGTTGCTGTTGATCTTGAGGGCTCGCAGCTCTTGAAAATTTCTCGGTTCAAAAAAGTAAAACGCCTGAGATAGAATACTCCAAGAAGGCGCTAACCGACAATCAATAAATGGCAATCTTTGCGGAGGTTATGGGCGAGTGTACGCAGCACGTCGCCGCGTAAAAGATTGATGAGCGCGCTGCGTTTCGTAGAACCAATCGCCACGGCCTTAACATCAAGGTCTTGGGCAGCGCGTGCGATCAACCGGCCGGGGTTATCCCCCACCATCCAGATCGGGACCGCCGTGATGCCGCGTTTTTCCATCTCTTCCTGGGCCTGCGCGAGCACCTCCACGGATTCCCGTGACGGCTCCATTTCAGTCGGAAGCTCGGGCGATGGAGGCGTTTCTTCCACATAACTCAGATAAACCGAATTCTCGCCCATCGCCTTCACGTGAAGGGCGGCCTCTTCGAGTAGTACCAGATTAAACGATTTCAAAGCGACAAGAGCGGAACTTTTATAAAGCCCCGTAAGTTCCTTCGCCTCCGCCACGGTAAGCACGTTCACGGTCGAGGCCAGTTCCGGCATCGTGACCGGTGCGATCATCTTGGCCGCATAACGCAACGCCAAACCGGCCCCCACAATAGTAAGAACAAAGAAAAGCGCGTTCTGCTTCTGAATCGCGATCGTCACTTCGATAAAAAGCGTGATGATCCCGCCCGCGGCCAAAAGAACGCGCTCCCAAAGTTTCAATCGAAGTCCAAAGTTCGTCGCGCAAGTCGAAAGGTTGAGTGCAATCGCCCCCACGACACCAATCGCATAAAGAGCCGCCAGATGAACAATGTCCTTCTCAACAACAAGCACAAAGACCGGAACCAAAGTCGCGATGATCAGCGCAAGCCATGGCATCCCAAAGCGATTAAGCTTCGAAAAGATAGGCGGCAGTTCACGATCCTTGGCCATCACAAACTGGATACTTACCAAATCGGAGATAGCCGTGTTTCCCGCCGACAAAAGAAGAAAGCCGAACGCAATTGAAATGATCTGCCCAAACCAAGGGCCAATGTAATAAATGCCCAGGGCACGCAACATATCCTCCGTATGCCCCGTAAGGCCGGGGATGGCGTTCATCGCGATCCCCAGAAGGAATGTCAGGAGCGAAACTTCGATCAGTACCGGCATGATCGCACGCCGAGAGGTTTTCGCGACCGGTTCCACCATCACGCCAGTCATATTCGCAATGGCCTCCACGCCCGAAAGCGCAAGCACAATCCCGACAAAGACTGGCCAGTTCTTGATGAATCCGCCCACCGGCATTGTAAGATGAACATGCGAAAGACTCGGCACGGTAAAAGCAAAAAGAATTAAAGCGGTAAGAGAGGCAAACACAGCAATCACCGCCGCAACCGTGCCGCCCTTCGAAGGCCCGACCCAGTTGATGGCGCCAATCGCAAGGATCGCGCCAATGGCCCAGAGTTCGGGATACGGCACATTAAAATAATGAAAAGCATCCAGCACACTCAGGGACACAGTCACCACGTAATCCGCTACCAGGAGAAGTGCGCCAATCACGGCGAGGGTCTGTGAGCGGTGTTTGACCGAGGAATAAACGCCACCGCCGTCGGGATAAATGCGGCAGATGATCGTATAACAAATACCGACCAGGACCATGAAAAGCGACATGAGTCCGAGGAAGAACCAGGAGGCGTGACCGGCAAGGGCGAAAGCAATACCAAGAACATAGGCCTTGCTCGTGCCCCAGTCGCCATAGAGCATGGCGCCGGCATGATACCATTTAAGTTCGCGAGGTCTTTCGACCCGTTTGATCATGAGAGCCATAGGAAGTGCGTAATATAGCAGAAGGGACCAGACAATCAATTTAACTTTTATCGAAGAATGGGGCCTGTCTCCCTTTCTATAATAGATCTCCTTTCCCGTGAGTGTTAAAATTGGGCTGGCATTTTCCAGGCATTACGCCTATTATACGAGTCCATTCAGCAAGATCCTTCAAGAACTCTATTCAACTTCAACAATGTAAAGATAGTTATTAGCTTGAGCTCTGCGTTTCTTGGTTATTCCACAGAAGATTTGCAGACTTGAGTTATTAATTCGACTGGAGACATATGAAAAAATTTTTTACTCGAGTTTCTCTTCTAGGCACGCTCTGCCTCGGTCAAGGCGTCGCATGGGCCAGTGAAGCGGATCTGAAGATCCCGGACCTCCATGAGGGACACTTCACCATGTTCGGCGGTCTTTCGGGTTTCCAGATCCTCCTCTACGGAGCCATGGTGATCCTCGGGACGGTCGGTTTATCCCTTTACCAGTTCTATAATGTGAAGGCTCTTCCCGCCCACAAGTCGATGCTTGACGTCTCGGAAACTATTTTCCAAACCTGCAAGACCTACCTCAAGCAGCAGGTAAAATTCCTTACGATCCTGTTCGCGATCATTGCATGCGCGATGAGTTATTACTTCCTGGGACTCAAGCACGAGCCTCTCGCAACCTTGGGATTGGTCCTCTTTTTCTCGGTGGTCGGCATGGCGGGGTCTACCCTGGTAGCATATTATGGGATCCGCGTTAACACCTATGCTAACTCAAGAACCGCATTCGCCTCCCTGCGTGGAAAGCCTTGGGATGTGGTCAATATCCCCATGCGCTCCGGCATGTCCGTCGGCCTTTTCCTGATCTCCGTCGAGCTGGTGATGATGGTGATCATCCTGCTCTTCGTGCCACGCGACATCGTCGGGTACTGCTTTTTGGGGTTTGCCATCGGAGAATCGCTAGCGGCGAGCGCTCTGAGGATCGCGGGCGGCATTTTCACCAAGATCGCCGACATCGGCTCGGACCTCATGAAGATCGTCTTCAAGGTGAAAGAAGATGACCCGCGCAATCCCGGCGTCATCGCCGACTGCACAGGCGACAACGCTGGCGACTCGGTGGGACCTACCGCTGACGGTTTCGAGACCTACGGCGTTACCGGCGTCGCACTTATTTCGTTCATCACCCTCGCGGTAAAAGATCCCTCCCTTCAAGCAAAGCTCATCGTCTGGATCTTCGCCATGCGTTTTTTGATGGATTTCATGTCAGGAGCTCCTATTTCATCAACAAAGCCATCTCCGAACGCAAGTACAAGGACTTGAAAGAATTCGATTTCGAGGAGCCCCTCACGCGCCTGATCCAGATCGCTTCGGCCCTCTGCATCTCCACCTCGTTCGGGATGTCGTACCTGCTGGTCGGTGATCTCCCGGATCCGACGCTCTGGTGGAAACTCGCCTCGATCATCACTTGCGGAACTTTAGCGGCTTACCTCATTCCAGAATTCACTAAGGTCTTCACTTCCTCCCACTCCAAGCATGTTCAAGAGATCGTCACCGCATCACGTGAAGGCGGAGCATCGCTCACGATCCTCTCGGGCCTTGTGGCAGGTTATTTCTCAGCATTCTGGAAAGGTATTCTCATCGCGGGTCTCATGTTCGCAGCCTACTTGATCTCGGGAACGGGGCTCCAGAACATCATGCCGCACGCCTCGGTCTTCGCGTTTGGTCTGGTGGCTTATGGCTTTCTCTGCATGGGCCCGGTGAACATTGCGGTGGACTCCTACGGTCCGGTGACGGATAACGCCCAATCGATCTTCGAATTGGCTCAGACGGAGTCGATCCCCGGAATCGAGAAGGAGATCGAGAAGGATTTCGGATTCAAGCCTGATTTTAAAATGGGCAAGCACTACCTGGAAGCTAATGACTCGGCAGGCAACACCTTTAAGGCCACCGCGAAACCGGTACTGATCGGGACGGCCGTCGCCGGCGCAACGACGATGATCTTTTCGATCATCCTGCTTCTCCAGCATCACCTCCAGGAGGGCGTAATCGCCGCGGCGGCAGGCGCACTGGTTCCCGCGAATGCCGGAGAGATGCTGTTAAACGCAAAGCTGTCGCTCACGGCTGCGCCGATCCTCTTGGGAATTCTGTGCGGTGGCGCTGTGATCTTCTGGTTCTGCGGCGCTTCCATTCAAGCCGTGGCCACCGGGGCCTACTCCGCTGTCGAGTACATCAAGAAAAACTTGAACCTCGATAAGAAAGAGGCCGATCGCGCGGATTCAATCAAGGTCGTGCAGATCTGTACCGAGTACGCTCAAAAAGGGATGTGGAATATTTTCATCGGGCTGCTCATGCTCACACTCGCCTTTGCGATGTTCGACCCTTATTTCTTTATCGCCTACCTCATCGCCATCGCCACTTTCGGCCTTTTCCAGGCTATGTTCATGGCCAACGCGGGCGGCTCGTGGGACAACGCAAAGAAGGTTGTGGAGGTCGATTTGGGAGAGAGGAACACGCCGCTTCATTCCGCGACCGTCATTGGCGACACCGTGGGAGATCCCTTCAAGGATACCACTTCAGTGTCCCTCAACCCGATCATCAAGTTCTCGACCCTCTTCGGCATGCTTGCCGTCGAGATCGCGATCAAGATGAACCCGGCAACGACCCGCATCAGCGGAGTAGTCTTCTTCGCTACAGGACTGTTCTTCGTCTGGAGGTCTTTTTACAAGATGCGGATTCCGCGGCTGGCGACCCCAGCGGCAACAGACAAAACGTTGGTTTTGTAGAAGAAATCAATAAAAAAGCGCAGGACGGCGTACCGTCCTGCGCTTTTTTTATTTTCTAAACTAAAACAGTCTCGATAAGAGAAACGTCCCTATTCGGCTGCAAAGGATAGCTATTGGTTCTGTAAATCTTATGTGAGGCCTGAAATCTATTAACTGCCCAGCCCAGAGGCGGGACGAAGCACCGAAATCAGGATACTGATCCCCAAAATTGACGCGACCGCCACGAGCGCCACCCCCACCGGAATGTAAAAAAAACCTGAGACCAGCATTTTGACTCCGATGAAAGCCAAAACAACCGAAAGACCGTAATTAAGATAACGAAAAAGCCTCATTAATCCTGCCAGAGCGAAGAAGATTGAGCGTAATCCCAACACCGCGAAAATATTCGACGTGTAAACCACGAAGGAATCGGTCGTGATTCCCAGAACCGCAGGGATCGAATCCATTGCGAAAACAATGTCGGTGGTCGCGATCACAAGCAAAACGACCACCAGCGGCGTTGCGTATTTTTTTTCGCCTCGCAGGACAAAAAACTTTTCGTGTTCGTAGTCTTCGGTAACCGGCATAAATTTCCGAAAAATTTTCACAAGAGGGTTTTTAGCCGGATCAACTTCTTTTTCTTCACCAAACGCCAGTTTGTAGGCCGTGACGATCAAAAGGGCCCCGAAAATATAAAGAATCCAGTGGAAACGGCTGATCAATGTAACGCCAGCTGCAATAAAAATGATGCGGAAGATAATCGCACCCATAATTCCCCAATAAAGCGTCTTGTGTTGATAGTGGCTCGGCACTTTAAAAAAATTGAAGATCAGAAGGAAAACAAAAAGGTTATCCACGCTCAAGGATTCTTCGAGAAGGTAACCGGCCAAAAACTTCATGGCCATCTCGTGTCCACGAAAAATCAGAATTCCGAGGTTGAAAAGAAATGCCAGACCGATCCAAAGTCCGCTCCAAATGAGCGCTTCCTTGATTTTGACTTCGTGTGCCTTTCGGTTGAAGACTCCGAGATCAAGAAACATCATCCCGCAAACCAGAATGCCGAAAACAGTCCAGGCAAAAATATTGTTCATTAAAAACTCCGATCTGTGCAAGAGGGTCATTGCCCCTCTCTGCCTTTAGCAAAGAAGGCCAACCCCGAAGGGTTGGCCTTCTCCCGTGATTTTATCCTAAATAAAAACAATCTGCAACGCCGACGGGATTAGCTCTTGGTTCGGACCGCAGATTAGCCCGCCTCACCTCCCTTTAAGAAGCTCGGTTCACCCTTCTATTTTTCCCGTTCCCCTACACTGGGTATTAGGCGATCATGCCCCAGCCCTCTCGGGCAGGAAGCAAGTCTTACATCTTTACTTCTTTCAACGCTTCTTTCTCTTCCACCTTGATATCCTTAACAGCTTCTTTTGCTTCCGCTTTTACTTCCGCGGTTTCTTCCTTTGCTTCGGCCTTGATGTCCTTGGCGGTCGCCGGAGCGGAAAGCTCTTTCACTTCAACGGCCTCGCCTACCACATCACCGGTCGCCGCATTTTCCGCCACAACAACCGTTTCATCGACAGCAACGGGTTCCTGCTGTTGAGCGGCAAACGCAAAAGCCGGGCAAAGCATCAACGCCACTACGAAAAGACTTACCACTGATTTACTCTTCATATCCTTAAATCTCCTTTTTGTGCTACTTTTTCGCGGCGCAGCCCAGATCTTCTTGGGTTTGTGTGAGGCGGTACTGCACCATCACTCGAAATCTCCCTCATTTCGCCTGGGTATAAAAAAAACGCCTTCAAGTTCCAAGCAATACCCTGCACCTGCAGGCCATCACTTAAAACCAAAGACGTTGTTTAGCGTTTACTTTCCACGTCACCGAGAGGCTTAAGGCCTTCCGGTGCTACCCTTTCAAAACTTCGGGGTTCTTTCGGGTTTCACCTCACTGTTGTTTTCGACTGTTACCAAAAGTGTACGTTGGAAAACGTTCCCTGTCAAATGGGCTAGGCCTTTTTTCAATCTAATCTGCCAGGGGATTTTGATGCGCCAAAAAGGATCATAAAAACCACAAGTCGTTGATAATAAAAGAGATGGAGATGCTCAAATCTTTCTTTTATCCGAGACCCAGAATTCCATTCTTTTATTGAGCATGAGCCGTGTCTGGGCATCCAAAGCGGGCATCGCGCTCAGAAAAACAAGAATGAAAGGAACGAGGAACCACTCTAATCCATGGATCAAAGTCCAGAAGAACGAGAACCTTTTCTTCTTTTTTGGAAGGAGCCAAAGACTCATGATGATGGTCCCCAAGAGAGCGATTGTGGAGAGTCCAAAGATCGCCTGGGTAAACCGGCCCGCATTGTAATAAAGAACGGTGTTCGAAAATTCATTGCCCGCGGAGATCGCGGGAAGCCATCCAACAAAGGTCAGCAAGAATGGCAGGGCCGCCCAAGTAACCTGACCCTCAAAAAGCTTGAAGCCGTGCTGAAGTTTGTCGGAAAAGGATATTTTTTTATTCACAAGGAATCCGCGCATCACAAGCGGGAAATTCTCCACACCCCACGCCCACCGCCTTTTTTGCTTGTAAAGACTCCCCACGGTCCCCCACCACGAGCCGGCATCCACGATATCCATAGACAGAGTCGTTGGCATCGGAACGACCTGATAGTGCCCATCGAAATAGAGGTAGGACTTCCAAAAGATCCCGGAATCTTCCGAGATCATGTCCGTCGACCAATACCCCACGTCCACGAGCGCTTTAAAACTCATGCTATGGCTTGAGAACGTCACAAGTCTTTCCGGATCGGTGGTCTCGATCAGCTGAAAAAAAGAAGAACCGGTCTCGATCACGCGCGCGAACCCGGGCACTTCCCAGATATTGTTATGAAAAACAGGGATGGGCTGAAAACTCGCCCGGTGCCGGTCAGGGCAATTCATAAAACAATAGGTCAGACAGGCAAAGTAATCGGGACCCACGACCGTGTCCGCATCAAAACAAGAAACGATCACATTCTCGAACGGGATCTTGTTCTCTTCAAAATACTTCGCCGCAGCTCTCGCGGCATAACTCGCATTCGCACCTTTCACTCGGGCCTCCCCGGGAAGACCATCCGGATGCTCCACCACAAGGAACCCCATGAACCGGTCACGATACTCGCCCGCGATCCGCGTCATCCCTTCTCTCACGGACTGCTCGGCCCTTGCTTCCACCGCTAGCGTGATGATCGTCTGCCGGGCAAAAGCCTTATTTTGGGCGACACTCAAGACGTTCGCCGCCACCACCGACGGAGATTCTTTTACGACGGGGATCACCACTAAATGGAAGATCTCCGAGGATTGCGGCACGATGTCCCCTGATTTTTCCAGTCGTTCCAGATCTTTCTGATGCGTCCAATGAGAGATTCGTTTATACCAGTCTTTCTCACGACACGCCTTGCGGGTTTCTCCAAGATAAGCATCGAAGCGATCCATCCCGCGGATCCTTGCCAGCCAATCCGTGTCCTTTTCGATCGAAAGTCTGACATAGGAAAGAAGAAGAAAGATCGTCAGATAAAAAAGCCGTAGGACCCAGGCTAACATAAAAGCGATCACAGCGATTGCGGCAACCAGGGGCGCCCAGATCGAAAGCGCCACCAGCCCCAGGATCAAGGTCCAACTGGTCAGGCCCGGAAGCGTTTCGAAGAAACGCTGCAGGATAATTTCTTTTTTGCTCAACCCCTGACGCGAATAACGGAATTTCATTTTATCGCCCCCTGGGTTTCTTTTTCCAATTCATTGATCACGCCGGAAAAGGTGATCCCCTCCGGAAGAATATCCGCAGCCACAAGCTCGCCCCTGGAGGGTTCCAGATAATAAAGTCTTCCGGTTTTTTCAGCATAAAAAACCTCGCTCCGCGCCCGCACACTCACGAGCTTCTCC
The DNA here is from genome assembly GCA_903856085.1 of Candidatus Omnitrophota bacterium. Classification (GTDB taxonomy): domain Bacteria; phylum Omnitrophota; class Omnitrophia; order Omnitrophales; family Aquincolibacteriaceae; genus Aquincolibacterium; species Aquincolibacterium lacustre. Next base: position 51,672 of record CAIOAT010000013.1, read on the forward strand.
AGGGGAATGTCCCGCTCCCCCATCCGTGCGAGAAATATTTTATCGTCATCGCAGAACAGGACATACGCGGCATCATAGACAAAATAGGCCTGGCGGATGTTCTTTCCCTTCTCAAAAAGCCACTCGATCTCGGGCCCACGCTCAAAAAATTCTTTTTTTCGTTCCGGTTTTTCAAAATCCAGAACCCCGACCCGCTCCCCCTGCCACAACACGACCTTCCTTCCCCCCGCATCGGTCTGATATCCCCGCACCCCTCCGTCCACAAAACGGTAGGGCAGCGCGTTTGAAAAAAGTTCTCCGCGGTCTCCGTAGAAACAGATCGTATGATTTGAAATAAAATCGATCTTATATTTCATCTCTCCCCTGAAAAGATTTTCGAGAAAAATGCCTTTTTCCACCAGGGACTCTTCTCCTCTTTTGGCGTTGAAACCCAACCGGACAATCGAGGACCCGCAAAGAGCATAAACTTTGCTCCTAAAAAGCCCGAAACCCCGGATCTTTGAAAGGAAATCCGAAAGCACTGTCATCTTTTCAAGGTCCAATCGTGAAAGATCCTGGCCCAACAACGCGAAAAGATAATCGGGATGGCTACCCTCCCACGAGATCTCGTCTGGCTCTCCCCCTGTAAAAAGGATCGAGAGATCCTTCGCTTCCGATTTTTCTTTATCAAGCTGGCACCCCAGGAATTTCATGCCCCCGGAAGTCTTCACCTGAAGAATAATGAAGGAACTCTCTTTGACCTTGAAAACCCTGACGAGTTTTGCTTCCGCGAACGAAGATGTTTCGGGGAGGACTGAACGAGAAACTTCATTCTTCCAGTCAAAAACCTTCAGATCTCCGGCACGCTCCCCACTTTTAAGAAGCAGAAAATGTGTCCCGGAAACAGTCCAAAGGTCTTCGAAGGGCGCGGCGACCAAGGTCCGGATCTTGACACTTTGAGGAACCAACAAAACTTTTTCAAAGTTAACGGCCTTCCCCGACTCCACTTTCACCTTCCGTTCCCAAGCCCTATGATCGCGCAAAAGGATCTTCACATCGTACTGTCCAGGAAGAAGGTTCCGGATCGTGGCGGGCGTCCTTTCCGCGTAGCGTCTCTTCGCAATCAAAATGGAAGCATTCACGGGAAGCGTCTCGATATGGATCAGTCCCGTCTTGGCAAATCCTTCTTCGACCTTGGGCGTGAAGATATAGCCGAACGCATAGAGGATAATGATCGGGCACAGAGCAAGATAGAGCGCAAGAAAAAGATAAAAAAGGATCTTCCGGAAAATAATCATGGCAGCACATTATGCCATAAGGCGTCCTTGTCGTTCCCTTCTTTTTTAAAATGGTCGACAAGGACAGCACGCCCCTATCGGCGAAAGCTTAAAGCTGTGGGGATAGGCTCGAAGGAATCAGACGCCCGAAGCCGGGAATGAAACCGTGAACTCCGCACCATGGCCCAGAAGGCTCGCGACCTCAATCTTTCCTCTATGGACCTCCGCAATCCAGCGGCAAAGCCCCAACCCGATCCCCGTGGAGGGAATCCCTTCTGCAGAATTCTGGGGACTGAAAAATTTATCGAAGATCTTCGTCATATCTTCCGCAAGAATCCCCTTCCCAGTATCTCTCACGATCAAAAGAGACTGTCCCCCGCGCCGAACAGCCTCAAGCGTTACTCGACCCTCTGAGGGCGTATGTTTGATCGCATTCTCTAGAAGATTGGCGATAAGGCGTTCCAAGAGCCTTCTTTCTCCCTGGATCCGGACCGATCTTTCCGCTGCGACTTGAAGCGAGATATTTTTTTCGCGAACAATCTGATCAAAACTCTGTGCCACGGAGCGGATCAACGCTTCCAACTCCAAGACCTCCCACTGTACCGCCAATTCCCCATCCTCCGCGTGTGCCACCGCCAGCAACTGCTCCACCACATGTGCCATGTCATTGACCACATGAAGCTGATTGCGAAGCACTCGTTCATATTCCTCATCAGTCCGGGATTTACGAAGAACAAGTTCTATTTCCCCTTTCATCACGGTCAGAGGCGTACGAAGTTCATGCGAAGCCGCAGCGCTGAACTGACGCAACCTTTTGAAACCGCGTTCGAAACGATCGAGCATCTCATTGAAGGTAACACCCAGCCCTTGCAATTCATCTCCTGTTTTTGGCACTTCAATGCGCTGATGAAGTCGTGATTCACTCATCTGCCGGGCTTCGCGAATCATTTTTCCGACGGGACGCAGCGCAAGACTCGCCAAAAACCATCCGATCACACTGGCCAAGATCGCGGTCGACGGAATCAGCCAAAGCAACCAGCTTCTCAAACGTTCCAGCGAGGCGTCTGTCTGGAGAAGGGATATCGCCACTTGTACAAAATAAAGCGAGCGACTCTTTTCAAGAATAGGATACGTCGCTATACGCACTCGATGGCCGTCAGCAACACGATAGGTCTCATAAAACGTCTTTCCAGAACTCGCCCCCTGGAGCGTCTGAGCATTGACGGGGATCACCCAATTCGCCAAGCTTGGGGAAAAAGCCAATGTTTCGCCCTTTTTGGAAATAATGCGAACAGGACGAACGGTATCCAGTTCATCCGTCACCTCGGCCCATCGCCCGACAAGCGCCGGAAATTCTCCACGGGTAACATTTTCAAGAAAAATTTCCGCGATCTTATCCTGAGAAGAAATGTTCGGATTTTTAGCCACAACTTCGGCTTTCCCAAAAGATTCGATAGCATCCCCAACCCCATCCGCCTCGGAAATCAATAATCGATCGACATCCCGAACAAGGTTGGACCGAACATTGGTGTAAAGCACCCCCCCGAACAGAGAGAGGATCACGATCAAGATCGCGGCATACCAAAGAGTCAGAGAAAAGCGGATGGAGCGGATCATTCTATTTCAGGGATCTGGAGGATGTAACCCTTCCCGCGCACGGTCTCCAGAAGTTTCGGTAAAAAGCCGTCGTTGATCTTTTGCCGCAATCTCGCGATATGGACATCGATGACATTAGAAAATGTATCAAAATCAGCTTCCCACACATGTTCCGAAAGCTTGGTTCGTGTCACAATCTCGTTGGGATGGCGCAGAAAAAATTCGAGGAGGTCATATTCCCGGTTCGTCAGATCAAGGTCTTTGCCACCGCGCCGCACCCGGTGTTTCAGGGTGTCCATTTGAAGATCTCCTGCGGTAAGTACCGTCGGGACCATGTCTCCTCGGCGCCTGAGCAGCGCACGGACGCGTGCCAACAGTTCCTCGAAACCAAAAGGCTTGGTCAGATAATCATCCGCCCCCGCGTTCAACCCTTCTACTTTATCCTTGGGTTTATCCTTCGCGGTCAAGATCAAGACCGGCGTGCCACACTTGGACCCACGAAGCGTTCGCAAAACCTCCATCCCGTCCTTTTTGGGCAGCATGAGATCCAAAATGATGAGGTCATATTCGATGGTCTGGGCCATAAAAAGCGCCTTTTCACCGTCCGCAGCCATATCCACGGCATACTGTTCTTCCCGTAGGCCTCGGCGGACAAAACTAGCAACGCGGCTGTCATCTTCAGCCAAAAGAATGCGCATCAGAACCTCTTTGGGTGAATCGTTTCAAGAAACGAAGCTCTATCCTAGATTGCAAAATCTTATCACTAAATCCAAAGACAAAGACAAATAAATCATTCAAGAAAACAGGCAGGCCTGATTCAACTACGCGCTAAAAAACAAAGGGAGCCGCCCTTTTCAGGCAACTCCCTTTGCGCCAACACAGTATCCGAAAAGTTTTCGGATAGGTCCTTATGACACCTTCTTCGCTTCAACAACCGTGCCGCCTAAAGCTTTGCAGGCATCGACGGTCCTGACCCATTTCGCTTTTCCATTCACGCTACATTCCACGCGCTTAGCGGGCATCGCGGCATAAGCAGCAGTTCCAGCGACCATCAACATGAGCGCAATCATGAGCATCTTTTTCATCGTGTTTCTCCTTTGTTAAATCGTTTTTCAATTTTTATCTTCGATCTTCCGCTTACGAACCTAAGGGCCCGGCATCGATCTCCGATTTATGATAGAAGTATAGCCCTTCCGACATTACGAAAAGATGAATCCAACATTACATTTTCTTCATCTTCCAACCAAGTCCTGACCTTCCCTTCAATGGCGACTTGACGGCCTTCGCCTCAGCTTGCTTCCTCTGAGCATGGTCAAAGACGGCCCCAGCCTTCATTTCTTTTTCCAGTGTAAAGACGCGCGAACCCTCTGCCGATGTCTTAAGGCCATGATAAACTCTCTTGATTTCGCGATCCTTTCTTTCACTTCCCTTTTTGTCATTGTGGACCCAGTCGGGCTCATCCCTGCCTTTTTAGCCATGACTCAAAAAAACACCAGCCAGGAACGAGTCCGCATGGCCCAGCTAGCTTCCCTCATCACGTTCGGCATTCTGATCCTGAGCTTCTTGTTCGGTCAGCGGCTTCTTACAGCGTTCGGGATCACACTTCCAGCCTTTGAGATTGCCGGAGGCATTGTGCTCCTTCTGGTAGCGTTGGACATGCTCCAAGCGCGCCGCACAGCCCTCAAAGAAACCCAAGAAGAAAAAGCAGAAGGCATTACCAAGGAAGATGTCGCCGTCACCCCCATGGCCATCCCCATGCTTGCGGGCCCCGGAGCCATTACCGCGGTTATTCTGTTGACAAACAAGGCTGAAACATTCTCACAACATATGATCTTGGCAGGCGCTATCTTTCTTGTCTCGGCGCTGACACTCCTGATCCTCTGGACCGTTGCCGTCCGTTCCAAAATACTCAGCGTGATCGCCCTCAAGATTACGGGGCGCCTCATGGGTCTCATCCTCGCCGCGATCGCAGTTCAGTTCATTCTGAACGGCGTCCTGGCAGCCCGTCTTTTCAGCTAGCTCAAGAAAAATCCTCTCAGACCCCTTGTGTCTCCAGCACTTTGCGTATATACTTCGAAGCGTTAATAGTTAATAGATTGAACCATTCTGACACGCCGACGACGCCGGAGATTTAAACCATGGGTGAACGAGAAGCCTTCGCAGCAAGTTTCAGGGAACTCCATCCCAAGTTCTCCCGCATGTACGCCCAAATGCTCACCCGGGTCGATCTGACGCTGCCCCAATACACCCTTCTTTATCAACTGATGCTCTTGGGTACCGTTTCCATGACCGAAATCAGCGGCCGCCTCGAGATCACCAAACCGGCTGTCACGAACCTGGTGGACCGCCTAGAAGAAAAAAAATTCCTCAAACGCATTCCCCACACCAAAGACCGGCGCGTCATCTTGCTTGAGATCCTTCCCAGGGGAGAAAAGATCATCACGGAGATCCAGGGACGAAGCCTGGACCTTCTCCTGAAGGCCTACGATCAATTCAATGGGAAAGAACACCAAGTGATCCGTTGTTTCTACGCAACGGTCTCAAAAGTCATGGATGATTTTTTGTTGAGGTCTAAAAATGAGGACTAGAAACTTCCTGATTTTCTGTCTTACACTTTTCGTTTCATTTTTGCCATTTGCTCAGTCCCGTGAAAGCACTTCCCCTGTCCCTGCGGCTGAAACAGATTCTCTTTCCCTGGAAGAATGCTACCACCTCGCCCTTGTCCAAAGCGAAATCGTGGGCATCCAGAAAGAAGCCATCTCCCGCGCCACGGCGCAAATATTCAATGCGGCAAGCCAGGGACTCGGCAATGTGGATTTCATCATTGATCGCACGTTTCAGGATGGCCAAAGCGGCAACTTGAGTGTGAGTAGTCCGTCTGGAAGCGCCCCAGTGAGTTCTAACGTACACGAAAGCAAATTCACGATCAGCCAGCCGCTTTTCCAGGGTTTTAAGGCTATCGGCGCTTTGACGGGCGCCGGAAGCTATAAACAGGAGCAAACGGAAGCATGGATCCGCGCCAAGGAGCTTCTTTATACGGATGTGGCTCGCGCTTTTTATAACGTCCTGCGCTATGAGAAAGAGATCGAGATCAACCAAGGCATTCGCGAACTTCTTCAGGAACGAATTAAAGAGCTGGAAGGGCGCGAAAAAATCGGCCGCTCCCGTGTAAGCGAAGTGATCACGGCCAAAACCAATCTTAAAATACTTGAGGCGGACCTGGCCGCCTCTCAGGGAGCCCTTGCCACGGTCCGTTATATGTTGGAATTCCTAACCGGAACCGAACTTGGGGAGCGCAAACTTGAAGAAGAAACCTCGGAAGAGGTCTCATCGCAAACGCTTACCGAGCATCTCAAAATGGCCGCGACACGATCCGACGTTAAAGCCGCGGAACAAGCGGTCAAGACCGCTTGGCGCGGCATCCTGGTCGCCCAAAGCGGATTCTGGCCTACGCTCACACTCAATCACAATCAATACATGCGCCGCGAAGGCACTTTAGCAAATCTGGATTGGGACACGCTTTTCAGGTTCGACGTCCCTCTTTTCTCAGGCGGTGAGACCATCGGACAGGTAAAAGATTCCGTAAGCATCCTAAAACAGAAAAAACTTTCTTTTACTCTCGCCAGACGCCAGGCCGAACTCGATATCAAGCAAAGCTATCAGATCTGGCTTTCTGCTAAAGAAACAAATGCTCTCTTAATGGAGGCGGTCCGAGATGCCCAGAAAAATTACGAGATCCAGTCCGAGGAATACACCCGCAGTCTCGTCAGCAATCTGGATGTCCTCGCAGCCCTGGAATCTCTTCATAATGCCCGGCAGCGCCAGAACCTGACCTATTATGTAATGAAACAAGATGAGGCGGCCTTCCGGGTCGCCGTCGGAGAAGTGTCATGAATTTATCTGAAATCTCGATCAAGAACCCAGTGTTTGCGTGGATGCTCATGATTGGACTTATGGTGTTCGGCATCCTCGGTTGCCACGGGATGGGCGTTGGGCAGATGCCGGACGTGGACTTCCCTGTTTTAAATGTCAGTGTTAACTGGGAAGGTGCTGCGCCCGAGGTCATGGAAAGCGACGTGGTCGATATCATTGAAGATTCTGTCATGGGAATCCAGGGATTGCGCGATATCTCCTCCTCTTCCGCGGAGGGAAAAGCCAATATTAAGCTCGAATTCGATCTTGACCGCGACATTGACGTCGCACTTCAAGAAGTCCAAAGCAAGATCTCTGAGGCCCGCCGGCGCCTTCCAATCGACATCGATCCCCCCATCATTCAGAAATTCAATCCTGAAGACCAGCCGATCATGTACCTTGCGGTCACATCACGTCTTCCTTTAAAAGATCTGATGGACTTTGTCGACCGGAGCATTAAGGACCGTTTCAAGACCGTTCCAGGCGTCGGCGATGTCTTTTTGGGCGGATTCTTGGAACGGAATCTCCGTGTATGGATCGACACGAAAAAACTTCTCGCATACCAACTAACGGTCGAAGACGTGATCAACGCCATTCAAAAAGAGCATGTGGAAATTCCCGCCGGAAGGCTTGAAACCCAGGAAAAAGAATCTTCCGTACGCGCGATGGGCGAAGCGCGGTCCGTTGAGGAATTTGAAAAGATCGTCATCAACAATCGTAACGGCTTACCTATTTATCGTCCGATCAAATTAAGCGAGGTGGCCCGGATTGAAGACGGTCTTGCCGACCTCCGGAGAATGTCGCGGGCGATGGGAGAGCCGGCCGTCGGCCTCGGGATCCGGAAACAACGCGGCGCAAATACCGTCGCCGTGGCCGAAGGCGTCAAAAAACGGCTCGCGGAGATCCAGCGTGATCTTCCTTCGGATTTTTCGATCGGGATCAATTTTGACTCAAGCAAATTCATCAGCGACAGTGTTCATGAACTTTACCTGACCCTCATCCTCTCCGCCGTTCTCACGTCCCTGGTATGCTGGCTCTTTTTGGGTTCATGGAGCTCGAACATGAATATCCTGCTCGCGATCCCGACCTCAATCCTCGGAACTTTCATCGTGATGAAGTTCGCGGGTTTCACCATGAACATATTCACATTACTCGGACTCTCGCTCGCCATCGGCATCGTGGTAGACGATGCCATCATGGTGCTTGAAAATATCGTCCGCCATCGAGAACTGGGCGAAGGCAAGATCGATGCCGCTTTGAAAGGTTCCAAAGAAATCACATTCGCAGCCTTGGCGGCCACACTCGCCATCGCGGCGATCTTCCTTCCCGTGGTTTACATGAAGGGTATTATTGGAAAATTCTTCCTCCAGTTCGGCATTACGATCACCGCCGCCGTCTTTCTTTCGCTCTTGGAGGCTTTAACGCTCGCCCCCATGCGATGTTCACAATTACTTGAGATAGGAGAAAGAAAGACGCGATTCGGGAGAGCTTTTGAACACGGCATGGTTAAACTGAATGAATTCTACGGCAAAAGCCTTGTAGTGGCACTCAAGCATAAGTGGAAGGTGCTTCTATTTTCTTTTATTTTTTGTGTCGCCTCTTATATGATCACGGCCCCTTTGCTCAGAAAAGAATTCGTCCCGGCACAGGACCAAAGCATGTTCCTGGCCGCCCTGGAAACACCCATCGGCTCCTCGATTTATTTCACCAATGAGCGTTTCAAAGCCGTCGAGGAATATGTCATAAAGCACCCTTGCGTCAAACGCTACTTTTGCGTTATCGGTGTGCGCATGGGCGGGATGGAAGGCGAAGTGAATGCGGGCATGCTTTTCGTAACTCTCAAAGATCCGAAAAACCGCCCCTATGATCCAAAGCTTGGACGGCGTCCGACTCAACAGGACGTGATGGACAAGTTCCGAACCGACATCAATAAGATTCCGAACGTCAAAGCAATCATGCAAGACCTTTCCACTCGCGGATTCTCTGCCACACGCGGGTATCCCATCGAGTTCTCGATTCGCGGACCTAATTGGGACAAATTAGTTGAGTACGCCGGAACGATCCAGGATAAGATGAAAAAGAGCCCGTACTTTCAGGATGTTGACAGCGATTACCGATCCGGCGTCACCGAAGTACGGATCACGCCGGATCGTGATAAGGCTTTCGGTCATGCCGCGAGCGTCGAAACGATCGCGAGAACCGTGAACGCCATGATCGGTGGCGAACGCGTAGCGAAATATACAAAGGATGGAAGGCGTTATGACGTCCGGGTCAAGGCAACCGATAAGGACCGGCAGACCATCGAGAATATCAAGGATCTTTGGATATGGAATAACCGCGGAGAGATGGTCCAACTCGTGGATGTTGTCAAAATTACGGAACGTCCCAGTCTCCTGAGCATCACCCGCCAAGGACGCGAACGCGCCATCAGCCTTTACGCGAGTGCAACCACCGGGAAATCGCTTGCTACGGCCATTCAGGAAGCCCAAAAGATCGCGGAAGAGACGCTCCCTGACCCCTACCGTGTTGTTTTCAGCGGCTCGAGCCAAACTTTCAAGGAATCGATGATGAGCCTGATCTTCGCACTTGTCATGGGCATCATCGTCGCCTACATGATCCTGGCTTCCCAATTCAATCACATCATCCATCCGATCACGGTCCTCCTGGCGCTCCCGTTCAGTCTCGTGGGCGCTTTCTGGGCGCTTCTGATCGCAAACCAATCTCTCAGCATCTTCAGTTTCATCGGCCTTTTGCTTTTGATGGGAATCGTGAAAAAGAACTCCATTTTGCTCGTGGATTTCACCAACCAGATGAGAGCTCGAGGCATGAATACTTACGACGCACTCCTCACGGCCTGCCCGATCCGGCTACGCCCGATCATTATGACCTCGGTCTCCACCATCGCGGCCGCAGTCCCACCCGCCCTAGCGCTCGGTCCCGGCGCGGAAACCCGTATCCCGATGGGCGTCGCGATCATCGGCGGCGTGCTGGTCTCAACGCTTTTGACACTGTTCGTGGTACCAGCCTTCTATCTGGTGTGCGACAAGTTGGAACAAAAAGGATCGTTCGGCGCGGTCGTTGATGCTTTCAAATCCAAGCTTTCGGTCCTTTTTCAAAAAAAACAGGCCTGACACATATTCATTTTCACCTATCCTTAAAGACTCTCCGGCTCTAACATAGAGCCATGCCTATGGAACTTATCCTTCAGCCGCTTTTGGCAGGACTCTCGGTTGGGGCCTTTTGCCTCACCTACTGTTTTCCCTTCATAGGCACTTTCTTCGGCGCAGAAGAACGCAGCCCCAAGAAAAACTTTTTGATCCTTCTTGAATTTCTGGGCGGACGTCTGGCGGGTTATCTTTGTTTCGGCCTGCTCGTGGGCTACCTCGGCGAGAAGTTCGACCCCCGGTGGCTACGCCGCGCCACGGATATTTCTTTCATCGTTCTCTCCCTTGCACTTTTCTTTTATCTTCTCGGCCTTGTACGTGAAAAAAACTTCTGCCGACCCCCGAAATTTCTTAAAGCCCGGAGCCCCATGCTCATGGGTTTTTTCATGGGAATCAATCTTTGCCCTCCGTTTTTGCTGTCCGTCACTTATGTTTTTTCCCGGCATAGCGCCCTTTATGGCATAGCTTACTTCGCGCTTTTCTTTCTCGCGAGCTCCCTCTATTTTCTACCAACCGTCTTTGTAGGGCTTGCTTCCAGAGCTAAGGAATTCCGAACCATGGCACGCACAAGCGGCTTTCTGGTAGCCACCTTGTTTTTTATTTACGGGATCTATTCGCTTGTTCATAATAGGCTTTAGCATGGAGACTTGAGGATGAATATCACGCAACTGCTTAAAAAGATTCTTTCTTTTTTCTTCCTAGCGATCGTTCTTGGAGCAACGCTTCTTTTTATTTACCGACGTGAAAATTCCGTCCGCGCGGATGACTCCCTGGACAAGACAGGCTTTCATGAAGCCCGCTATTATGAACCCCTGCCCCAAAAGAGGGTCCAGTGCTTCCTCTGCCCCAATGAGTGCACCTTCTCATCCGGCCAGTTTGGCGCTTGCAAGGCTCGCAAAAATATCGATGGAAAACTTTATTCCATGGTCTACGGCAAGATCGCGACCTCGCACGTGGATCCGATCGAGAAAAAACCATTCTTCCATTTCCTCCCGAGCAGCACGGCTTTCTCCATCGCCACAACCGGCTGCAACATGCACTGCCTTTTTTGTCAGAACTGGGAGATCTCGCAGGCCTTCCCCGAGGATGTGCCAACCCAAGCCGCAACGCCTGACAAGGTTGTAGCCCAAGCGCTCGCCAACGGCGCCCGATCCATCGCCTTCACCTACAACGAACCTGTGATTGCTTATGAATATATGCTGGATATCGCGAAGCTCGCCAAAAGCAAGGGGCTCAAGACCGTGGTTGTCTCAAGCGGCTACATCGAGGAAGAACCGCTCAAGGAACTTTTGAAATACATCGATGCGTACAAAGTCGACCTCAAAGCCTTCAATGAAAAATTCTACCGGAAGTTTACAGGCGGTCGGCTGGCGTCGGTCCTGGAAACCCTCAAGACAATCAAGCAAAGCGGCGTATGGCTGGAGATCGTGAACCTGATCGTCCCCGGGGAAAATGATAGCGATGACGAACTCCGCGCCATGGCGCACTGGATCCACTCAAATTTGGGCGACAGCGTACCGCTCCATTTCAGCCGGTTCTTTCCACAATACAAACTCAAGAACCTTCCGCCTACGCCTCCTGAAACGCTCATTCGCGCACGCAAGATCGCTATGGACGAAGGACTCAAATACGTTTATACCGGAAATATCGCTTATCCCGAAGGCGAGGCGACTTATTGCCCGGAATCGAAGGAAAAAGCTATTGTCCGCCAAGGTTATTTTGTTATCGCGAACCACCTGAAAAATGGAGCTTGCCCCGATGGAGAACAAATCCCCGGCGTCTGGAAATAGCCTGCGCACACCCGGTGTGTACGGCGGATGGATTACGATCGCATTACTATCACTGGCGTTCACGTTCTCCACGCCTGGTGAAAAAAATGATGGGAACAGAGATGCGAACGTCCGAAGGGCAGCTGTGGCCGGAAAATTTTATCCCAGGGACAGAGCTACGCTTGAGAACTACGTGGACACCCTGCTCCTCCAAGCCAACCCGCCAGCGATCAAAGATCCGATCCGCGCGATCATGGTCCCGCATGCTGGTTATGTTTTTTCAGGCCCGGTCGCGGCTTATGCTTACAAGGAGCTTGAAGGCCGCGACATTAGCACGGTGATCTTGATCGGCAACAGCCACCACCATTATTTCAATGGCATCGCGGTCTACGCCAAAGGTGCCTTTGAAACACCACTGGGTCTTGTTCCCGTCGACGAGACGCTCGCCGCAAAACTCCTGGCGGCCGACCCTGCCATCATCGACCGCCCCGATATTCACGAAGGCGATCACGTACTGGAAGTGCAACTTCCCTTCCTCCAGCGCATTCTGAAAGATTTCAAAATAGTCCCCATTCTCTTCAGTGGCGACTCGCCGGAACTTGCCAGAAAACTCGCCCGCATCCTTCCCCCGTTCCTGAATGACAAAACCTTGATCGTTGCGAGCACCGATATGTCTCATTATCCACCCTATGCCGATGCCACGGCCTCGGACCAAAAAACGCTCGACGCCATTCTGACCGGAAAAATGGATGATCTAGACGCTACTTTAAAAACGCTCGACACTGAACATGTCCCTCAGGCTGAAACTTTCCTCTGCAGTCCCAGCGGCGTACGCGTCGCCATGCTCCTCGCACAAAGTTCCGGAAACATTAGCCCCGTTCTTTTGAAATATGCAAATTCGGGAGATTCACCGGCCGGCGATAAAACCCGTGTGGTCGGCTACGGCGCCGTCGCCTTCATCGCAAAGCAAGCCGCGGGACCTGCCGCACCTCCGGCCCCTGGCGAAGAAAAGAAAAGTGCGGCAGATAAAGAAAAAATAACCTCTTCGGAAAAGGAAGAACTCCTGAAGATCGCACGCTCCACCGTGGAAAGTTACGTTCGAACTGGAAAAATCCCTGAATTTTCTCCCGCTTCCCCGGCCCTCAAACAGCCGCTAGGTGCTTTTGTAACACTGAAAGAAAACGGCCAACTTCGCGGCTGTATTGGCCGCTTCGATCCTTCCGGACCTCTTTATCTCACCATCCAGCAAATGGCCGTGTCCGCAGCCTCGCAAGATCCACGGTTCAGACCTGTTGGCTCCAATGAACTCGGACGGTTGGAATACGAGATCTCGGTTTTAAGCCCGTTGAGAAAAGTTCGTGCGGCAGATGAGATCACACTTGGCGAACACGGCGTTCAAGTCTCGAAAGGATTTCATCATGGCGTTTTCCTGCCGCAAGTAGCAACGGAGACGGGATGGAGCAAAGACGCTTTCCTCAGCGAACTTTGCTCTCAGAAAGCCGGATTGCCAAGAGACTGCTGGAAAGATCCAGCGGTGAGTTTACAGATCTTTACGGCGGACGTCTTTTCGGAAGAGAAGCAGCAGCATTAGAAGAGCGTTTACAGCACCCAGAAGTATGAGTGTCTGAGGAACTCCCAAGATCGGAATGAAAAATCCAGCGGTCAGAAGAGCGCCCAGCGCCGAGCCCCCAAGATCCGCCGCGTAAACACTCCCGAGCCGGTTGCCTTCACCCCGGACGAGATAAAGCCGGTTCGCAAATGGAAAGGCAGCCCCAGCGATAAGACCGCCCCCGAGCGCCATGCCTAAAAAAACAAACTGATATTCTTCACCCAGAAAAAACCCTTTTGAAAAGATCCTCACGCAACCTTTGATGATCAAAAAGAAAAATACTGCGTTCATTCCATGAAGTCCTGCAAGTCCAAACCTCTCGGGAATCTTTTTGAGGCCCAACGCTACCCAGGTCCCCGCCCCGAGTCCCACCATGAACACCGTGATCACCCAGGCAAGCCGGTAGTAAAGATCTCCAAACGCCGCCTGAAAAAGATAGATCACCACGATCTCAAACGCCATCAAAGAAAAACCGGCCGTCCCCATACTAACGAACGCGAGTTTCCTTATGCCCTTCTGCGTCCCCCCGGAGAAAGCAACAAGGAACAGGACCAGGCATAAACCCACCGTCAGAATGACCGGGAAAGGAAGGGTCGACCCGAAAAAGAAGGCTTTCGTGATCTTGGGATCGAATTGACTGAGCCACTGGAGAAATTCGAAATAACAAGTGCGCGGCCGGAGGTCTGTGTTCTTTGTCTTCCATATCGAATTACTGAAAGCCGTCGAGACCCGCCCCACGCGATCGTTCGTAAGCCGGTAGCGGATCTGATCCGCCGTTACAAAATCGGACCGTATCTGCCGTTCGGAGAGCCGATCGATCATTTCCTTAGAACCCAAAGACGACGCCTTCCCCGCAAAAGCCAAAAAGAAAAGCGTGTCCTCAGGAAGCGCCTTCACGGAAGGAAAAACCTGACTGAGCGTCGCGAAGATCGAGCTACCAAGCCGTTCCAGTTCTGGCGTCATGATGTTCGCCGCAAACGTAATATGGGTGGCAAAAACGCCACCGACCGAAAGATGGGAACGGATAGAACGGAAGAATTGCTCTGTGTAATTTCGATTGATGAGCACCGAAGCTGGATCCGGAAAATTCGCAATAATCACATCAAATTTCTCTCCTTCTCGTTTAAGAAAATCCCTCGGATCCGCAGCCTCAAGCTGCACCCGGGGATCGCGAAGCGTCCCTTGGAGATCCTGCGGCAGAAACCCGCGGGCGATCTTCAAAAACTCAGGGTCCAGCTCGACTGCGCGAACCTCTCGGGGGCCATGTTTTAAGATCTCCTGCAAAGGCCCGTTGAATCCGGTCCCAAGGAGCAGGACCTTTTGAGGTCCCGGATGCGAAAGCATCGGAAAATGGACCAGATACTCACTCGCGAGGGCTTCCCGATCCGCGCCCAGAAGCAGGCCGCTCTGATAGAAATTATATTGCGCCCCTAGCTGCGTGACAGACACATTGCCGTGGACGGTATTCTCCGTCAGGACAAGCCTTTCGTTCGGGAACCGTAACTGAGACGTCCGTTGCTGCAAAGAAGCGCTGCTCATAAAAAGCCCTGCCGAAAAAAGAATCGCTGTAAAAACAAAAAGCCCCAGAATCTTTTTCTTGAGAAAAATATGAAAAATCCCGCAGGCAGTCACGAGATTTAAAACTGCGAGAATCGCTGCCACCCGAAATTCATTAGTGAAAACAAGCACAAAACTAAAAACGGTCCCGCCCACGATGAATCCAAGGCATTCCCAGAAATACGCCCACCCCACCGTTCGCGCCGATTCCCCCTCCGACGTTTGAGATAACTGGGCTCGTGCCGCAACCGCGAATTGCATCCCCAGTACCCCGCATAGAGGCACAAGAACAGCCAGCGAATAGAGGAGAGAGGGAATAAATTCCGGAAGCGCCCCTGCCGGAGTCCCAAGAACCAACTTGCCGGAGCGTATAAGGATGATCGTGAAAGGAAAAAGGAAGGCTATAAGAACGTGGCAGATTGCAAGCATCCGAAAAGCTTTTTTTGCATCGCAGGAGAATCTTGAGCCTAGCGCAGTCCCCAAGAGCCAACAGAAGAGAACCCAGCCGATGAAAAACTCATTGGCGTAGAAACTCATCGCAAATTCCCGGATCACCACCACCTGGGAAATAAGCGACGAAAACCCGAGAATAGCAAAGGAGAGGATAAGGATCTTTTTCATGTGCCTTTATGGGTCGAGCTGTCCCCGGGGAAAAGTCAGCTTCCATCCGGGGATGGGGCCACCCTACGCCTAAAGATCTCCCTAAGAAACCTTCCCGGAAAGAATACGGATCTCACGCTGCGGGTAAGGCATCGTGATCTGGGCAACGATAAGCGCTTTATGGATCGCCAGATTGATCGCGCAAAGAGTCTGGAAATATTTCGTCGTCGGGATCCAGTAGCGGCAACCGATGTTGATCGAAGAATCCCCGAACTCCTGAAGACCAACTTGCGGCTTGGGCGTCGCGGCAACCTCTGTAAAGCCCGCGATCGTCTTCTGAATCACCCCAATGGCCTTTTCCGGATCATCGGAGTAGCTAATGCCCACCATGTTTTCCACGATCTTGAACTTAAAGGAATTGTGAATGATCTCGCCCACAATACTCTTGTTCGGGATTGTGATCTTCACGCCATCCTCATCGGTGAGGATCGTCGAAGATAGGGTCACTTCATGGACCACCCCGCTTTGACCTGTCACTACAATGGTATCTCCCACCACGAACGGATGCCCCAGGATGATCGATATCCCGGCGCCGTAATTGGAAAGAGGACCCTGCAACGCCATGCTCGCGCCGAAAGCTCCCGCCCCGATCACCGCAATAAAGGGCGCGATCGTAATGCCGAATTTTCCAAGCGCGATAATGATGGCGAAGGCCAGAATCGCGATCTTAATACAGGACGCTATAAACTTTGATAAGGTGATATCGATCTTCTTTTTCTCACAAAGCTTGAGCACAACTCCCTGCGCCCAATTCCCGATAAGATTTCCGATAATAAGAACGAGAATGGCCCCAATGACCTGGAGGCCGTACTCCGTCCCAAAATCAATGAGCTTATTGATGAGCTTCTGTACTGTGGTCATTTCTTTTTCCATAAATTTCCCTTCAAGCAATTTTTGCGCTGCTGTCTGCACTGTAGACGATACGGGCATTTGTCACCTCCGTCATTTTATCACCTAACTCCTGCGAGGAAAATGTTCGAATTCCGAATGGACGCTACTCTCTTTCCGCAATAAGGTCACTTTCGTTTCAAGGTGTTTACTTTTTCGGGAGAAGCGCAGGGAGTGAAATAAAAAAGGTCGTCCCTTTACCTTCCAAAGATTCAAATCCGACCTTCCCTTTTAAGTATTGCTCCGTAAAAAGTTTTACACTGTAAGTCCCAAGACCGCGACCCGGGCCCTTGGTACTGAAAGAACGCTGGAACACCTGATGCTGGACCTCTTCGGTCATGACAGCGGGGCCGTTCACTGAGAATATTTTTTTTCCAGCCTCCTCCCTGAATGCCACCTTGACTGTTCCTTGCTCGGGAGTCGCTTCCAGGGCGTTTTTCACGAGATTGCCCAGCACGCGCCAGAGAAGATTGACATCTGTGGTGATCCTGGCGGAAAGATCCGGACACTGCAACAGAATCGTTTTCTTCTTGGCCTGAGGGCTTTGCTTGTAGCGCTCGACAAGTTCCTGGAGAATGGAGCCGATCTCAATATCCTGAAGGTCCGGCGTGTACTGGCCCTCTTCCGCAAGGAGCAGATCCCTCTGTTCCGTAATGGCATTGTCCAGCCGCTTGCTGAAGCGGAAAATTTCTTCGACCGCCGCGGTATCGGTCGGGATAATGCCATCGCGAACATTCTCGGTGTAGGCCTTCAAGATGGCTGTATCGTTCAAGATATCATGAAAAAAAACGTGTTCCAGGGCCGCGCGTCGTTTTTCGTCCTGTATATTTCTTATTAAAAAAAACGTGAAAGGGATTTTTTCGATTTCCACAGGAGAGGCCCACACACGCAGATCCAGGGAAGCTTGCCCTGATGGAGCATTGACCGTAATGCGGCATTCTCCGGACTGGGCTTTCCCTGTCTGAGCGATCAGAATGGCATTCACTGCACCGCACTCGCGACAGAATTCCGAAGTCCCGCAGCCCGCTTTTTCCTTAAAAGCATTAACACAGTTGAATATTTCTCCCGGACGTTTTCCGACGATCGTCTCTTGGGATTTCAGTGCGAGGGTCTGCAGAAGCTCCCTGTTGCAATAGATGGCCTGACGATTCTTGTCGAGGATCAGAACGATTTCGGGATAGAGGTTCAGGACTTTTGAGAAAACCTCCGATCGGACGATCGTCTGAGTCTCTTGGGCGATCTCATGATCATTGGACCTTACCGGGGATGCGAATTTGGTTCCTTCCATAACAATTCCCCTCCTTTCTACGTCTCTACGTCGCCGTTCATGAAAAAAAATACTACGGCTTGGGCGATTTATTATAAGACTTGTCGAAATCCTGCCACTGCTGCTGCACCTGCTTCTGAATCTGCTGGGTTTTTTCCTGGAGTTGTTTGGCCAGAACATCCCATTGTTGCTGAAGCGTTTTTAAAGTCTCCTGGGCATCCGCTTCCATCTTTTTAGAAGTCTCCGAGACTTTCATCGCCCCTGTCGAAAAACTCTCGTCGGCAGTACCCTTCAGCTCCCGAGCTACCTCACCCGCTTGTCCTCCAAGACTTTGTAACGCGGCTTGCATGTCAGGAGACGTCTGATCCTCCGTCGCATAACCCACCCCCGCTGAGACCACCATTATCACAAACACCATGATTAGTATCTTGCTCTTCATAATTCCCCCCGGGTTGAGCTGCGCTCCGTACACCGTACGATGTACTAGCTTTTATAATATTTCTCTGCCTCGGGAATTTCTTTTTGAATGTCTGCAATCCGGCGCGCGTTCGCGGGATGGGTGGAAAGTAATTCCGGAGGTTTCGCTCCGCCCAAAGAACTCATCCTTTCCCAAAAAACAACCGCCGTTTTGGGGTCATAACCCGCCCGGGCCATAAGCACCAACCCGATATGGTCGGCTTCGGACTCGTGACTCCGACTGTAGGGCAAGAGGATCCCGACCTGCGAGCCAGCACCATAGGCCTGCATCAGGATCTGCTGGGCCAAGGCCGGCTTTGTTTTCGTGAGCTGCGCGAGCCCCATACCGCCCGCCTGGACTAGAAGCTCCTGGCTCATGCGCTCACCGCCATGATTCGCGAGGGCGTGCGCCACTTCATGGCTCATGACGGTCGCCAGGCCATTCTCATCTTTCACGGCCGGCAAAATCCCTGTGTAGACCACGATCTTTCCGCCCGGCATACAGAACGCATTCACAGTTTTGTCATCCTGAATAAGATTGAATTCCCATTTGTAGTTCTTGAGGTCCTTTTCCATGCCGTTCTCACGCATAAAAGTCTCTGCCGAACCCGCGATCTTTTGGCCGACCTCCGTGACCTTTTGATTCCATGACGCGTCGGTCGAAACCTTGGACTGGCTCAGGACTTGCTTGTAATTTTGATCGCTCAGGCTCAAGAGTTCGCCTTGGGGAATAAAGGAAAGCTGTCTGCGGCCCGTGATCGGGACCGTGGAACAGCCGATGAAAAATAACAGGATTGCGAGGCGGGATATTCTTCTCATAAACATCTCCATGCGGATAAAGAAGCTAGGGTTAAAAGCATTCCTTACTACGGAGTGATATTATACAATAAGGTCTGTGCAATGGAGGACAAAATTCGAATGCATTTCGCGCCAAAGCAGAATTCGTTCCTTTGCTTTTTCCTCACCCTCGCCGTCGCCTTTTCCGGCTGCGTCCGGTACCGACCCCATCCCATGGAAAACGCCTCCTTCATGGAGCGGAAGCAGACCCAGACCCAGGGCAAACTAACCGTGACCGTCGCGGTCTTGAGTGACAAGGAAAGTAAGCAACTCTTTGGCGTGGCGCTGGCCAAGAAAGGCATCCAGCCTGTCTGGATCGAGATTGAGAACCTGGACACAATCCTCTATTTCTTTATCCCTAGGAATCTGGACCCGAACTATTATTCCGCAGGAGAGGCAGCCTACATGGCCCACTACAGGCAGGGGAAACAATTCCTTGAGGCGGGATTGGTCGGGATCATTTTTTTTCCGTTGCTCGCCCTAATCCCGATTTCTTTCTTCAGAGCCCGTTCTGCCAATAAAAGAATGGACGCTCTTTTCAACAAGCTCTCGCTACCAAGCCATGTCGTCATGCCAGGGGCTAAAAAAGCGGGATTCGTTTTCGTCTCGGTCGATGAAGGCACAAAACATGTCCGTCTGGACTTGATCGGTGACAAAGAGGCGCACACCACGTTCGATTTTGTGGTGCCAATCCCGGGAATGAAACCCGACTATACGACCAAAGATTTCGAGGCCCGTTATCCCGGCAAGGCGATCGTGAATTACGATGAGAAAAAATTGATCAAGGCGCTGACGGAACTTCCTTGCTGCACGACGAACAAAAAGGGAACGAAGAACGGAGACCCGCTCAACCTGGTGGTGGTCGGAGAGTTGGAGGACCTTGTGACGATCTTCACTTCCGCCAGATGGGATGAAACCCGGGAGCTGTCATTCAAATCGGGACTGGCTATGGCCAAGGCATTCATCACCGGCTCAAGCGACCGATATTCCCCCATCAGTCCTCTTTACTATGACGGACATCCGCAGGATATCGCATTCCAGAAATCCCGGGACACCATCAACCAGCGGCTTCATCTGCGCCTGTGGTACACCCCCATGCGCTACAGGACAAAACCTGTTTGGGTCGGGACCATCAGCCGCGATATTGGAGTGAAATTCACTTGGTCGACCTGGTACATGACCACGCACAAGATCGACCCGAATCTGGATGATGCGCG
The DNA here is from genome assembly GCA_903856085.1 of Candidatus Omnitrophota bacterium. Classification (GTDB taxonomy): domain Bacteria; phylum Omnitrophota; class Omnitrophia; order Omnitrophales; family Aquincolibacteriaceae; genus Aquincolibacterium; species Aquincolibacterium lacustre. The sequence continues at coordinate 71,860 of CAIOAT010000013.1, forward strand.
AAACTATCTTTTGGCGGACCTGGCGGAAGTACAAAAAGTTTCGCAGTATGGTTTTACCGACAATGTGGCGCTTGAACGCTCCACAAAACCCAAAAAAAATCTTACCGGAGACCCCTACACCACGGACAACCGCCGGCTTGCGATCGAGCTTTCGAATGAAGACGCCCTGCCCGTCACTTTCTCCTGGAATAATTTGATCCAGGAAGAGAAATAGCTTAAAACGTCCAAGATCACGGGGCTGTTTCGCTGAAAAGTGCGACGCATCACGCCCTCTCCGTCGTATCCCTGAAGACAAAAAAACCCCGCTGGCCGAAGCCAACGGGGTTTTTCTTAGTTCCAGTTGTGGTTCTTAGATCTTCACAACGTTGGAGGCTTGTTCGCCCTTGGGACCGTGGGTCACTTCAAATTCGACCGCTTGGCCTTCTTCCAAAGACTTGTATCCCTCACCCTGAATAGCGGTGTGATGCACGAACACATCAGCGCCACCCTCACGGGAGATGAATCCATAGCCCTTTGAGTTGTTAAACCACTTCACTTTACCTTGTACCATGGTTGATATTGCTCCTTTCACTAGAATTATAGTAACGCATGACAAGTTCAACCTTCACTACGGTAAAAACATCAACCTGGTGCAGTTGGAACTAGCCCGCTTTGTTGTCCCCATCCGGGGAGTTCGAAACAGGGTAAAAACAAAAAACCGCAAGGCAAACATACGACCTTGCGGTACACATCATGTTCTACCTCTTGCTTACTACGGGAGAACTATGCCCTATGGCGTACCGTTTGTCAAATTTTATTTTGAAGAGCCCCCGGAAGGCCTTTGCCATTCCCTAGGTATCGTATAGAATAATCCCTCTTTTAAAACACACGTTCTTATCTCTTAGAAAGGATCCTTTATGCCCCAGATCTCAGCCAATGACCTGGAAAAGAAACTTTACCTCGAAGTAGACGGCCAGCCGTATTTCGTGCTTGATGTCAAATTCGCAACGCCTTCCGCGCGCGGGGCTTCCACCATGGTCAAGGCCAAGGTTCGCAATCTCTTGAACGGCGCGGTGCAGGACAAGACCTTCAAGACAAGCGAAAAATTCGAGGTTCCCGACGTGGAGAAAGTTCCCGCGGTTTTCCAATATGTCCAGGGAACGACGTATCACTTCATGGATAACGTCGCCTACGAGGAATTCATGCTTACGGCGGAAAAACTCGGTGAGCAAAAATTCTACCTAAAAGAGAACCAGGAAATGCTGGCCCTGAAACTGAACGGCGTGGTGGTTTCTCTGGAACTGCCGGTTTATGTCGAACTCGCCATCGCGGAGACCGATCCCTCGATCAAAGGAGCTTCCATTTCAGGCCGTTCCACCAAAAAAGCGAAGCTTGAAACAGGACTCGAAGTGCAGGCGCCGCTCTACGCGGAAATAGGAACGATCATGCGGGTGAATACCGAGACCGGCGAAGTATCCGGCCGGGCTTAACGGTCAACCTCCGCCCTTCCGGATTCTTCAAATAAGGTTTTTTGCCTCTTCCTACTGCACACCCATCCCGGCATCAGCAGGGGCATCGGCCATCGGCAAGTTCTCGGGAGCTCTCTCACCAGGCGTGGAATCCGAATCGCCTTCAAAAGCCGAAGGATCCGAGTCATTCTCTTCGGCCTGGCTGTCGATCTCTGCAACTCCCCTCTCGGCATAAAGCGCCGGAGTACCCATCAACGCGACGAGGAAAAACACCAAAAGCCCATAAATCATTTTTTCCTTCAAGATATCCTCCTTTTGTTTTACGACGCCCTGCTGGACTGACGATACGCATTAAATGAACTGACATCTTCTAAAAGCTTTCTTGTTTTAGGGACGATCTTGTCTTCCGCCGGATAACCGAGAGAGATCACAATATCGATCTTCTTATTTTTTGAGATCTTCATTTCTTCCTTCAAAGCCTTTTCATCAAACCATCCGATCCAACAGCTCCCGATCCCGAGTTCCTGGGCCTGCAGGATCAAATGCTCGCAAGCGATCCCTATATCCACGAGACAATACCGCGTGTCCCGGACCTGCCCCCCGAACGAGGCCAGGAATTGCTCTTTTTCCGAAACAACCGCGACAAGGACCGGCGCTTCTTTGGCGAATTTATTCATCGAATAAAGCCCGGAAAAGATCCGCTCCGCCACACGTTTCCGAAGCCCCGGTTCGTCGATCATGATGAAATGCCATGGCTGGGAATTGCATCCCGAGGGCGCAAGCCGCGCGGCCTCGATGCATTTCAGAAGATCTTCCTTCGCGATCGGTCGTTCAGAATACCGCCGCACACTCCGCCGTTGATGAACCAGCTCTGTAAAGGTCATTTCGCCCCAGAAATATCGATAAGCCTCTGGATCACTTCTTCAACCAAACGATTGGGCGTAGACGCCCCAGCCGTAACACCCACCTTGATCTCCCCCGCCGGAAGCCAGCCCGAAGTTTCAAGAACCTCCTGAGCGCCGATCTTCTTATGCCGGATCTTCTCGCCTGAGAGAATCGAAGACGCATCTTCCACATGGTAGGCCGGACAAAATTCCGAAGCGATCTCCGCCAGATGGCCTGTATTGCTCGACTTGTAACCCCCGATCACAAGAATGACATCCATTTTTTTCTCACCCAGTTTACGGATCGCGTCCTGCCGGTCCTGCGTCGCGGAACAGATCGTGTCAAAATGACGGAAACGATTCGAAAGTTCGGCCTGACCGTAGCGAGCCCCGAGAGCCAAGCGCAACATTTCTGAGATCTCGATCGATTCTCGCGACAACATCGTCGTCTGGTTCGCAAACCCGATCTTTCCAAGATCCTTGTCCGGATGAAACCCCTCCGAACAAGCGTCCTTAAAAGCCATAAGGAACGAATCCCGGGTCCCGAATCCCGCGATATAGTCACAAACCTGTTTCGCCTGATCTTTATTCTTCACCACCAGATATTTTGCGGCCCGCGAACAAGTTGCGCGCGTCTCCTCGTGGTCATATTTGCCGTGGATCACAGACGTGAATCCATCCTGGCTGTAAGATTCCACCCGACGCCACACGCTCATCACGGACCCACAGGTCGTATCCACGATCACGCAACCTTTTTTCTGAAATTCTCTTAGCGCTTCGACCGGCACCCCGAAAGCAGGCATGATGACCACATCTTTTTCGGTAATCTCAGAACGCGAAGCGTCGTCGATAAGGATCTTCACGCCCATCCCCTGCAGCTCCGCGTTCACGCGCGGGTTGTGAATGATTTCGTTGGTGAGAAAAATACGCCGGTCCGGAAAACGCGCGCGGGTCTCATAGGCAAACTCGACGGCACGCTCCACGCCGTAGCAAAAACCAAACTCTTTTGCCAGGCGGATCTCAAGCCGCCCTGTTCTCAGCGAGAATCCTGCCGTGCGGATCTTATCGATAAGAGGACTGTGATAGCTTTGATCGAGCTGATGCTGGACGATCCCTTTAATCCCGAAACTTGCGCGGAATGTCTTTTCGGGTTCGGTCATGAGGACTTTCTTAAGAGGAAGTGATCTTACGGACTGTCACGCCCGCTTGCTCAAGCAGCTTGAGGGAGATCTCCAGGAAAGGATAATTACCCTGAAAAACGACTTCGCCGATCCCGGAATTAATGATCATCTTGGTACACATCAGACAGGGAGAAAAAGTTGTGTAAAGCGTGGCGCCTTTGACACTCACGCCGTGATAGGCCGCCTGCACAATTGCGTTCTCCTCGCCATGCGAGCAGAGACATTCTCCGAGATCTTTTCCGGAAGCATCAATCGCGTTGCAACGAGGGCAACCGCCGTCACTGCAATTCTTGATCCCCCGAGGCGTTCCATTGTAGCCGGTCGAAATGATGCGTTTGTCTTTGACGATGACGGCGGCGATCTTCCGCTTCATGCAGTTGGCACGCATGGCCACGACCTTGGCGATATTCATGAAATACTCATCCCAGCCTGGCCGCGGAGCCTTTTGAGCAAGATCAAGAAAGATCGACTTCACCTTCTCATGCATTTCCTTCAGCGGCCCGTTGTTATCCACCTGAAGATCCGCCAAAGCGATCGTTTGATCGAGCTGTTGGTCGGTTTGGCTCGCACTTTTCGCTTCCTTGACCTCAAGCGCCTGAAAATCCTCCCACACCCGCGGATCGTTCTCCCGGCCACGCTGTTTGAGGCGTTCGAAACGAAGCCGTTCCGGAGCATGGACGCGAACGAGAGTGAAATCACGGCGACGACGGAAGACCTGGACCTCGGAAGGATGGCGAATGGAATCAATCACATAATTTTTTTCGGGATCCAGCTTCGCGAAGATCCGTTCGGCCAGGCAGCCCGGTCCTTCTTTTTCGCGCAGCTCATTGCCGAGCGCGACGAGCACATCACGCGCGATCTCCTGACCCCGTTTCTTGGCCTCCTCCCGGAGCGCGTCGGAAAGCGAATAGTAATGAAAGCCTCGGTCTTTTAGAAAATTCGCCGCCTCCCCTTTTCCCGATCCGTTCTTGCCTGTCAGTCCAATGATCATAAAGTTCCTTTTGGAAGATGGATCCAAAAATCAGGAGAGTAGAAACGCTGATCGCCCGCGTGCCGTTCCACAAAAACAAGATGATGCGCGTTCTTGCCATCTTTTACTTCAGGCAATGCAGCGATCTCTCGAAGGTTCTCTCCATGTTTCCCGGCCGGAGGCCTTATAAAACCCACGGACTGTTTCTCCAGGCGGAAGGCCGCCTCTTCAATGTCATCCACGCGAAGCGCCATGGCATAAGGCTTTTTATCTCCAAAATGCGCGACCCAATCCAGCCCGGACTTTTCATGGGGATGTTCGACCAGGATCGCCGGAGCACAGCCCCTGCGTAAAACCTCTACGCCATGCCCTTTATGCTCAAGGACTTTGGCAGCGGGATCTCGTTCATACCCCATCTCGAGAAATTCATTCGCCCTCTCTTTGAGGTGAATGGTGCGAAAAATAAAATGGTCCAGAATGGGACGGACCCCGATCCCAACAAGCGACAAACCGCGCGTCACAACCCGGACCGCAGTATTCTCCACAGCAAGATCTGCGGCATATTGCTTCAGGATCTGTTCCATGAGGGCGGGGTCTTTACAGCCGGGAGCAGATGACATCTTGAGTTCCTCATCGTTCAAAGACAAAGCTTGCCTGCCCCGGCGCGCAAGGCAGGCAAACCCAATTCTCTATCAAGAATCAAAGGTTAATTGGATTAGTCCTGGCAACCTTCAGTTAAAAGAAATAGATGTCAGGACAAACCCAATTCTCTATCAAAAATTTTAAAGCTTACTTGGACTAGCCCTGGCAGCCTTCATCCAAAAAAATAGATGCCGGGGCAAACGGGAAAAACCTATACGAGCTTACTCTACTTCAGCGTATTTCCGGGTTTTTTCGGGGCTTCATCCTTCGAACGAGGCGTTGCCTTGGCGTTGGACTTGAACTGGACTGAAAGATCCGCATTGATCTTGGCATAAGTCGGGTCCATATCCTCAGATTCGACGATCGAGCCAACCGGACATTCCGCCGCACAAGCGCCGCATGAAATACAGGTCCCCGGATCGATCACCATAAAATCTTTCCCCTGATACGTTCCTGGATAGATCGCTTCGGTGGGACAAACACCGGCGCAAAGACCGTAGCGTTCGCCGTGACATTTCTCAGTAATTACATAAGCCATGCTGTGATTCTCCTTAGTGGATGTTGGTTTTGAAAGAGGCCGTATTTTAACCGCTCCCCCTCCCAGCGTCAATGCTTTCAAACCCGCAACACCCCCTACGAGGTGGCGAGGCTACTGAAGACTCAGGGTCTCGAGACGGGTCACACGATCTTCGATGGAAGGATGCGTGCTGAAAAGGGCCGTCCATCCCTTCCCGGAAAGCGGATTCACGATAAAGAGATGCGCGGTCGCAGGCACGGCATCACGCAGCGGAAGACGCTTGGAAGCAGCCTCGATCTTTCTGAGCGCACTTGCGAGATAAAGAGGTTCTTCGCAGAGCTTGGCACCGCCGAGATCAGCTCCGTATTCTCTGGAGCGTGAGATCGCAAGTTGGATGAGCATCGCAACAAGGGGCATCACGATCGATACCATGATCCAAGCCAGCGGATGGCCGTTATCACGATCATCACGCTCACCACCCCAAAAAAAGGACCAACGAAACATGGAGGCGATCATGCTGAGTGCGCCGGCCAGGGTCGCTACGATCGAAGATAACAGGATGTCGTGATTCAGAATATGTGAGAACTCGTGCCCTAGAACTCCGGAAAGCTCCTCCTGATTAAGAAGCCCGACAATCCCGTGCGTGACCGCGATCGCCGCGTGCTTCGGATCGCGACCCGTCGCAAAGGCGTTTGCGGAAGCCGATGGGAGCATATAGAGCCGGGGCGCGGAATGCCGGCTTTTTCGGACAGCTGCCTTACAATCTCAAAAACCTCGGGCGCCTCATCTTTAGTCAAGGGCTGAGCCCGATGCATCGCGAGCGCGATCCTATCGCTGAACCAGTAAGAAACAAGATTCATCAGGCACGCGAAAAAAAAAGCAACCATCAAACCGCTCGGCCCGCCCAATGCATAACCGCAAAAAACAACCAGAAGCGTCAGAAACAGTAGAAGGAATGTCGTTTTAAAAAAATTCGTCACACCCATCGCTTTTTTTGTCCTATCTCAACTCGCTATGACTTTAATGAGCGCCTATGTCCCAGGGGAGATCCCAACTCCCCGCAAGAGGCACCCCCTATGGTTTTTGCCCAGGACATGCTCGACAGCACCGGCTTCACAAGAAACGGGGCTGAAACAATACCTCCCAGAGGCATCCTTTTACTTTCTTTTTTGTTCTCCGGTCGCAGGAATCTTTTTATATAAATATGCCGGAGAATACCCGGAGGATACTGATATCCCCTCGCGAAATTTTAATGCGTCAATTTATCGTAAACTTCCTGGCTGATAAAACCCTTTTTGAGGATGAAATCGAGTTTCTTCTGATTCTTCGGGCCGTATTTAGGGCTGGAGGGGCTTAACCGGTCCGCGAATGTTTTACCGGCAAGATAGTTGTCGTAAGCCGCGCCTACCCAAATCGCGAGATCCTCGGAAGCACATTGCCCGCCCTGAGCCCCCAGAAAACCGTTCTTGGTACTCGTCTTCTGGAAGTCCTGATAATACTCCTTCATATTCGCACCCTTAAAATAACAAGACGCGCCCGAGATAGTGGCCCACTCGCTTTGCTGGTCCGGTACGCCGAAATTGATCTTTAATTTATAATCGTAAAGATGGGCGGCCTCGTGAAAGAAAACCGTCGGTTGATCATAAAGCGAACCTTTGAGCACAAGGCTCCCAGAGCTGGGGTCGGCATACCCGCCTTCGCCTCCTTTTAAAAAACGCGCGTCTTCCACAAAAACAATATGCTTGATCGCCTTGGCAAAGCCCGCGGGCAATAGATCAATGTAGGATTTTATCTTGTCCCGGGACGCTTGATCCGGGAAATGCTGGAACGCGATCCCCCGGTATTCCTCCTGAGGCGATTCGTCGACGAGCTGAGCCAGATCCGTGCATACCACATTTTTGACAAATGCTTGATCGGCCGGATCCACGGGAAGATCGCCGGACGCGGAAGCTTGAAAGTGATCAATCTCAAAATTATCTTCCATGCCGAGGCGTATGCAGGGGATCATCTTGGGAAGATCGCCGGAAGAATATAAACCCAATTTCTTGACCTCGAGCTGGTCGACGTAGAATTTTGAAGACTCGCCGTTCCAGGCGAGCTTCAGGCTGTGCCAGTCGCCTATTTTAAAATCATAGGGATAGACAAACGCGGCCAACACGCAGCGCCCGAACTTTCTGTGAACGATCAGCTTGTCCTGAATGATCTGGATCTCGAAACTTTCCGCGATGTCCGAGGAAACTCCGAGCAGTAGAACATGGTTGTGCGGATCTTGGGAAATATTTTTCAAGAGTTTGACGCGAAACTCGAAAGTCCCGGAACCGGAAGAGATGCTTTGATCTTGGAGATCATGATAGCTCGTCGTGAGCGCCGGGCACACCCCAGACGCCACAAACAAGAATAAACCCGCAAGAATGAAACTTTTTCTAACCATGAACCGCAAACGCCTCCTGCGCTAATTACCGGTCTTGGGCTTTTAGCCCAATGGGCAGCAGCACTTACTAATCACTTCCTTGAGAATAATGAGGACGCCCAGAACCGTCAGAGCGACCTGGCCCCAGGTCACCTGCCATCAGGCGAACACGATCACCAGCACTCCCAAAACGCAGAACATTTGATTATGGATCATGACATTACCGGAGGATTCTAACACTGGTTTCAAATGTGGTCTATGTGTCCCCTAGTATTAACACTTTCTATTAACACTTTGACCAGTTGGTATCCGATGAATTACTCCCCCGCTTGGGGGACTTTCACAACTCGCTTTTGACCTCAGAAGAGGTCGATATCCTCAAGATCCTGGCGAAGGAACTAGGGTTTGCTCTTGTTTCGCTGGGTTTTCGCAATAGTATGTTACCTGAGAGTTTGTTACGGTAAAACATATCCATCCCTTGTATCTAAACAAAAGCTATACTTAGGGAGCATGACAATGCGAGAAAAAAAAGTCATCATTGCCTGTTTCTTAGGGCTGGCTCTTCTAACCCCAATGAGGTCCGCCATGGCGAAGATTGAAACACCGCCCTATCAAGTGATCCAGAGCGCTGAAAAGATCGAGGTGCGGGAATATTCACCGATGATCGTAGCCGAGGTGGAGGTGGCAGGCGAACGCAGCAAAGCGATCAATACCGGCTTTCGCATCCTCGCCGATTATATTTTCGGGAATAATGCCCCGGGGCAACGCATTACGATGACAGCACCCGTCATTCAGCAAAAGGGTGCCAAGATCGCCATGACGGCGCCCGTAAGCCAGACCCAGGACGGGGATCTCTGGAAAGTTCGCTTCACGATGCCTTCTTCCTACACGCTGGAAACTTTACCCAAACCCAACAATCCGGCGATCAAAATTATAGCGACCCCTGGTCATCGCACTGTGGGGATTCGCTTTTCAGGATTCTGGACGGATAGGAATTTGCGCAAGAATTTAGAGAAACTTGATACCTTTATTCAGACCCAGGGATTAAAAACGGCGGGAAATCCGGTCTACGCATTTTACAATCCGCCCTGGACACTTCCCTTTTTCCGCCACAATGAAGTTCTCTATAATCTTCAAAACGATTAGCAGTTCGGTCTATTTATTTACTCGAATGGTACCAGATACCGTTCTACGATGACCGATTCTCAGCCATACCTATCACAAAAAGAACCGCATAATCTTTTTTGTTACAACCCTTGACCGAAGGCATTGAGATTCCAGGCGCTACCGGAAAAGCTGCTTTTTCTACTGTGTCCGGCGAGCAAGAAGCATTGTTTGCAACCGGTGTGTAGCGTGCTGCATGACAGGGCAGGTGCGTCACATCATAAAGCTTCACGCCATGATCGAGTTGCCAGTGCTGCGAACCGCTTTTGTCCATGGGGTCAACAGTGAGCACACTTGTTACTTTCTGCCCGCCTGTCACGACGTATTTTCCGGAAGGCAAAGGAAAGGTCGGTTTCTCCATAATCAGGCCGTGTTCCTCAAGCCACCAATCTTGTCTGTCAAATGGCCATTGTGCGAGGGCAACGCCTGTCGCCTTTAACTGCTTGTAGTTTTCCAACCTGCATCCTCGAGGACCTGGATCTTGACGCCACAACCCCCACAACGCTGCATCGTTCCCAGAGTTTGCACCCGGATCACCCAACGCCACAATGTATTGCAAAGGAATGTGTTTGAATCTTGCCTGACTTTCAGCATTAGCAGATTGCACTAAGACAGAAATCATCATGACCATCGCTAAAAGTAAAGGGCTTAAACGACTATTTTTTTTCACGTGATTCCTTATAGAAATCTTTACCTTAGGGTAAAAGCTTTTTTCAATATTCCATAGGCTTTGACGCAATTCAAGCAAAAGACGGCATAAGTGTAGCATATTATTTTTTATGTCAAAATCATGCCGTGACCCTGAGAGCGTGCGCCCCCTAGTCAGATGCTCCATAGAGGGAAATGGGGTTGCTCCATGGCCTCATGTGGTATTTTTGAGGCACTTGGACCACGCATCCACACGCACCCCCTCCGGGTGTTTCAATTAGGGAAATTTTGAGCTTTGCTTAGAATTGGGCTAATTCCCAATCGCCCCCTGAAAACAGAAAAGGCTTAGCGATAGGGTCAGGAAACTTGGACGCTGCTACAACCAAGCGCATCAACCGAAAGCTAAGCCTCAGTGCGAGATCACCGGAAGGACGCTCGACTCCTTCAGAACAGCCCCGAAAGGCGGGGTGTTGCCAGTGAAGCGATTTTCTGGCGTCAGCAACCTCAAATAGGCCATTTGCTTTATCCAAACTGCCTCTAGCCTACGTCGGTCCTATGGGGGATAAAGCCCCTCTCCCTTCGTAAGCCGAACACGTCATGTCAAAAGAGCACGCCAAGAGCGGCTCCGTTACAGTGGGGGTTCAATCCCCCGAGCCTCCATCATCTCTTGGCCTAATAGAACCCTAGCAGACCGGGGATCAAAAAGGAAGGCCTGCGAAAAATAAATTCGACTACCCTAGATCGTCCCCGGCACGACGCTAGGATTTTTCCTGGTGAGTGGTACTGTCGAGGCGGTGGGATTCCTTCAAGTACTCGAGATTGGAATTGATCTTGCTATTGACCTCTTCATCCGCAGTCTTGTCGGCAACACCCGTCCCTGTTTTTGCTGCCATGGCCACCCGCCTGACAACTCTTGTCCCGAAGAGAGCGTAGGCGGGAGAAGCTCCCAACATCGACGCTACCACCATTCCCGCGATCATACCTTTGAGGATCTTTGACATTCCCGGGCTCTCCTTACGGCTTTTGTTTTACGAGACGATCTGTTTTGCTTTCCCGAGGTCCCCGTGCGCGTTCTTGAGATCCTCCCGGCACTTCGGGGCAACCTTATCTTTATTCTTCTCAAGGCACGCCAGAATGCGGCCTTCTCCAATGGCGACCTTGGAGCATAATTGCAAGATGTCCGGTTTGCAGTCCGCGACAAACGCGTTTACATTATCGATGGCGTTCCTAAACTCGTTCTTAGCTTGATAAAGAGCGGTCAGGCACTGAGTCGATAATTTTTCGTTATGCGCGTAAAGGCACGCAACGCCGCGTCCTTGCCCGGGAGTCACGGTCTGGCAATAAGTCTCGAGCTCCGTCTGACAAGCATTCTCGACCCTGTCGATATTCTTGTCCGCGAGTTTTTCCATCGGTCCTTGCGCCATGGCGGCAGAGACACCCATAACAAAAAGAATTCCTGACAGAATAATAACGTTTAAGGCTTTTTTCATAAACATTGGAAGACCTCCCCTTAGCTTCGTTAAGTGTATATTTTAATCCGGTACTGATTTTAACGCCTCATGATTGTACCGTGGTACAAGTCAAGAAAAGCCGCGAACTCTTCGTACTCTAACCCCTTTGAGAATGGTTTCAATGAATTTTTTGGACGATTTTCCGAAAAGATATGCGGATGCCGGCTCACTGTCGGTCAGAATCGGATACCGAGCTTGCGGAGGTCTTTAATGAGTTGCGAACGGGTTTTGAAGCGGATGGCGTGCATACCGGCTTTCCGGGCGCCTGCGATAAAACTTTTCATGTCATCGATAAAAACGGTTTCCTCAGGCCTGAGCTTGATCTTCCTCAGGACGCGGCGGTAGATCTTGAGATCGGGTTTGCGCGCGCCCACCTCATGCGACGGGAATTTCCGGTTGAAATGCCGGAGCAGTTTGAAATGCTTTTTGATGTGGGTGTAATGCATGTGGTTGGTGTTCGAGATCAGGTAAAGCGGGTAATGTTTCTTGATCCGCGCGAGCAGCCTGTCCATCCCCGGATTTTCCCAGAAGATGTCGTTCCAATAATATTTGAACGTTTTATAAGAAACCGGCTTTTTAAAGATGCGGCACGCTTCCCGGTAGAACTCCGGGGTCGAGATCTCGCCTCGCGTGTAGGCCTGCTCGAACTTGGAAAGAAAGAAATGCGCCCAGATCCTGATCTGGGAAATACCGCCGGCCGCGGAGAACCGCCGCGCGGCTTTCTTGACGTCGTAATTCACGAGCACGTTGCCGAGATCGAAGATGATGGCTTTGATTTCTTTATTCTTGGGATTTTTCATCGGCGGGCATTGTAACACAATCGAAATTCGCGGGAAACGACGAACGGAAGACTTCAGCCGACAAGCTTGCAGAGCTGGCTCGTGATGAGCCCGAGATACGTCCCCATTACATTGCCGAGTATCCCCAGGAGCAATCCGACGGGCGCAAGCGCGGGCTCATAAGCCGCGGCCACGATCGGCGCCGAGGCCGGGCCGCCGATATTCGCCTGGCTCGCGGTCGCGACAAGGCAGAGAGGAATCCGCGTGATGCGGGACACAATAAGAAGGAATACCGCATGGACCAGCACCAGAGCAATCCCGGCCACGATCAAAAGCGGCGCGGAGAAGATGCCCGAGAGACTTGCCCGAGCGCCGATGGAGGTCAGCACCAGGAACAGGAAAAGATATCCCACTTTAGAAGCTCCATGGCGCTCGAGTTTCCGCAGGGACGTGAATGAAAGCAAAATGCCTAAGGTCGACGCAAGAATAATCGTCCAAGCAAAAGAACCGTTCCCGAAAACGTCCGCCAGTTTGTTCGAGATCCACGAGCCGCCAAAGGCCACGGCAAGGATCAGCGGAAGGAATTGGAACCGGGTTTTTTCAGGACCGGCTTCAGCGGCGGCGGTTTTCCGAGCCAGTTCTTCAACCACGCGAAGGTCGGAATGGTTCCACCGGTCATAAGTCTTTTGAAAACCCTCGAGCAGGATCAGAAGCCCCATCCACGAGTACGCCACAACCGTATCCACCACGATCATCGGAAAAAAGACCGCATCCGGCGTATGAATCGCCTCTTTCACCGCGATCATATTGGCGCTTCCGCCGATCCAGGAAGCCGAAAGCGCGCCGAATCCCGACCACGCTTCCGCAGGAAGCCATGGCTTGAAGATCCAGACCACAAGCGGCGCACCGAACATGATCCCGGCACTTCCGGCGAACATCATGAGAAGCGCGGGCCGGCCGAGTTTCAGGATCGCCTTCATATCCGTCGAAATCAAAAGAAGGATCAATCCCGCAGGAAGTACCGTGCTCGTGATCTTCGGATAGATCGCGTGCTGCTGCGGAAGAATTCCTAATCCGGAAACGATCATCGGGAGAAAATAGATCCAGAAAAGCGGCGGCGGGAACCGGAAGAATTTTTTGCATTCCGGATGTTCGGAGAGGAAAAGAATGACCCCTTCGATCAATAGAAGCGCGCAAAGAATGCCGGAAGAGCTTTGAATCATAAGGTCTACGAGAACAGCGCCCGGATCTTCGGGTGGGAGAAATAAAGGAGCCACACCCCGGGAAAGATCACGAACACCGAAACGCGGGGATGCAGCACGTTACCGATCCGCTCCATCAGAGTTGGCGACTCGAAAATCCAAAACGTCCACACAAAATGGATCAGGTAACAGCCCCACACCAAGGCCGCCACGGCCAGCCCCCAGCTGAGCCAAAGCGCCCACCGCTTGGACTTCCAGAGCCCCACAAAGCAAGCGATGATCGCGATAAAGATCCCGGCATCGAGAACCGTTTGAAAGGAAAGAAACCGGTCCGTCATTTCAACAAGCGCGTAGCCCAAATAACCCGCGAACGCCATTCCCAGCATAAGCATTGTTTTTTTCACAGCATGTCTCCTTGCATTTTTTGGCTATTAAACAGGGATAACACCGATGCCCATTTTGACTTTTCGAAGATCATAAACACCTGAACGGGTCACAAAATTGCCGCGCGTCACCTGTTCTTCCATAAAAAAAGGCGCGTCAAGATCGATGAAATCAAAACCTCCGAACCCTGCCGCGAGATGCGCCGCCGCGGTGACGGCCAGCGGCGTTTCCATCATCGTCCCGATCATCAGCTTAATCCCGTTCCGCTTCGCAAGCCGCGCGATCTCATACGCCTCGAGGATACCCGTCTTCATGAATTTCACATTGATCGCGCCGGCAGCTTTTTCCTTGATCAACCGTTTGGCGTCCTGAAGCGAGGAGACACTCTCATCCGCGCAGACAAGTACTTTCCCTTCGCGCGTCACTTTTGCGAGTCCCTCCCAATCCTCTTTCGGGACCGGCTGTTCGACGAGGGCAGGTTTGATTTTAAGCCATGCCAATTCTTTCAGGAATTTGAGCGTCTGAGCGGCCGTAAACCCTTGATTGGCGTCAAGAAAAACCGGGCATTTGCCCGCGATCCGGGCCACCGCCGCGACGCGCTTGAGATCCCGGTCGAAATCCCGGCCGATCTTCACTTTGAAAGAACGGATACCGCGCCGCAGGATCTCACGCGTGGCAATCTCGGCTTCCGAAATATCGCCGAGCACCACGGTCATGTCGCTATGAAGCGTTCGCAGCCGGCTGCCAAAAAAACGCCACAAGGGCATCTTTTTTTTGCGCATCACAGCATCCATCAGAGCCATTTCAACCGCGGCAAGCGCGCAAGGATTCCCGGAGAATTTCCCTTTATATTCTTCCATCAGAGCCTGGAAATCCGCGATGTCGCGGCCTGCGATCTCAAGCGCGGCGGTCCTTAAATTCCCGAGAGTCCCTGCAACGGTCTCTCCGGTGATATGCGTCGCAACGGCCGCCTCGCCGAATCCGCACACGCCGTCCGAAAGTTCTATTGAGAAAAGAACGTTCTCGAGCAAGTCATGCTGGCCCTTCGCCGTGCTAAACGGCCGCGTAAGCTTCGCGCGCCAGATCTTCGCCTCTGCTTTTTTGATCGTACTTTTTTTCACGGATCATTCCAAGGTGAACGAAATTAAGTGTTTGGTTTTGCCAGGTTTTTTACATTATACTGTTTTCTGGGCCTTTAAAATACCTAAAGCGGGAGAGCGGACGAGATGATCAATTTCAAGTCGATCAAAGTTCAGATCAATTTATTCCTCGCTGCTTTCGCCGTCTTCCTCTACCTGAAAGAACCCAGCTTCGCGCTCCTCGCTGGATTCTTTTGGGCCATTCTTTTTTCAATTCTACTCGAAGGCGCTTTTCTTCTCCCTAAGACGAAGAAACTCCAGATCACGGAGAGCGCCCTTACTTCCGGTTTGATTATCGGCTATGTCCTGTCCTCGGGGTCCCCGTGGTGGATGTTCCTCACGGTCGCTCTATTCGCCGTCGGTCTGAAGCACATCCTTCGATTCCACGGAAAGAATCTGCTGAATCCTGCGGCACTGGGCATCTTCCTGGCCGTGCTTTTACTCAAAGGCAATACGGAATGGAAAGGAACTTATGCCTGGTACCTGCTCATTCCCGCGGGTCTTTACATCGTCTACAAGATCAAGAAGATGGAGATCGTCCTGGGCTATCTAGGAATGTCCCTCCTGCTTTTTATCCCTCAGGCCCTCAGGCAAGGCACTTCCTTAATGGATATCCCGGGCTATTTTAATTTTTTCTTCATCTTTATCATGCTGATCGAACCCAAAACGACCCCTGCCACGCGCTGGCCGAAGATCACATTCGGAGCCGGGGCCGCGCTTCTGGTTTTTGTTCTTACCGAAAGAGGTTTCCGTTACGAACCCGAACTTTTTGCCCTGCTCGTCCTGAACGCACTGGTCCCGTTTCTCAACAAAATCCCTAATTACAAATTTTCAACCCCGAAAAAGATCACTTAAAAGGAGCTTCCGTGAAAAAAATAGCCCTTCTCCTCTGTGGAATCCTTATTGCAAGCGCTACCGCCTTCGCACACCCGCCTTCCGATATCAAGATCCAGTTCGATGTCAAAACGCAGACGCTGAATGCCGTGATCATGCACCGGGTGAGCAATCCCCTGACTCACTACATTTACAAGGTGGACATCGGGCTCAATGGAAAAGAGGTCAAATCCCTCAGCTTCAAGCAGCAAGCAACGAACCGGGAACAGCTCGCAACGGCAGTCCTTTCCGGCGTGAAAAAGGGCGATTCACTCAGCGTCGAGGGTTATTGCAACCTGAGTGGGAAATTAGAGAAAGAGATTAAAGTCGCCTAGCCATGAAGACTCCTCCCCTGAAGGGCAAGGCGGTTATCGGACAATCCGGCGGATGTACTGCGGTCATTAATCAAAGTCTGGCCGGTGTCGTCATGGCCGCGCGCCATTCAAAGCATATCACCGGCGTCTTGGGCTCACGCAACGGGATCGAAGGCATTCTGAACGGTTCATTCATCGACCTGAAAACGAAACCGTCAAAATTGATCCGCGATATCGCCAACTCTCCTTCCGCCGCGCTCGGTTCCTCCCGCTACAAACTCAAACCCGGAGATGACCGGAAGATCGTTGCGAGCCTCCGGAAACACAATATCCGTTATGTATTCTTGATCGGAGGAAATGATACGGCCAACACCAGTCTTCAGATCGCAAGAGCCGCGGAAAAAGACCATTATGAGATCCGGGTCATCCATATCCCGAAGACCATCGATAACGATTTAGTCGAAACCGACCATTGCCCGGGATACGGCTCCGTCGCGCGTTTCGCGGCCGTCACCACGCAAGAAGCAGCGCTCGACACCAAGGCGATGAAGAACGTGGATCCCGTGAAGATTATCGAGCTCATGGGAAGGAATTCCGGATGGATTGTCGCAGCCTCGGCGCTTCTTAAAAAATCGCCCCTGGACGCACCCCACATCCTTCTCATCCCGGAAGTCCCGTTCGATGAGACCGCTTTCATCAGAAGAACCGAAGCCATCCTGCAATCGATCGGTTATTGCATCATCGTGATCTCAGAAACGATCCGCGATTACGGCGGAAACCGCATCGGCCGAAAAACCGAGGGCGTGACCTCAGATCCCTTTGGCCACCGTTACGTGGAAGGTGCCTCCGCACGGCTCGCGAGTATTCTTGAAAAAAGATTGAAAGTGCGGGCACGCTTCGACAAACCCGGAACGATCCAGCGCATGTCGATGGCTTATATCTCAGAGACCGATCAAAAGGAAGCTTATCAGGCGGGTGTGCACGCCGTAACATGGGCGCTTCAGGGAATGACCCAGGTCATGGTGGGATTTGATAGAAAATCAGGGGAAAATTACGCCATCACTTATAAGCCGGTGTCACTGGAAAAGATCCCAAGCCGCGAACGTGACCTTCCCACTGAATTTTTTGATAAGAAAAAAGGGATGATCACTCCGGCCTTCGTGAATTACGCCCTCCCGCTTCTCGGCAAAAGCCTCCCCGATTTCGCTTCGTTTTAAGGGGTGTCGGCTCTTCACACCGGAGAATCGAGAAGAACGACGTTTGGATTTTTTTCCTGAAAATTCCTGAGAAGCCATTCACTCAGGAAAAGAAGCACCCTCCGCCCCTGTTCATCCCGAGCCAGGGCAACGCCGTAAGAAAGGATATCCCCTAGATCCGCGTCAGTGAGTGCGCTCTCCGCCCATCTCAGGATCTTCCACGGTAACATTTCAAGTGTCGACTCCGCGCCGTATTCCTCTTTCAGCCGGTACTGCAAGACCTCGTATTGTAAAGGGCCCACGGCTCCCAGAAGCGCGGTGTTGGGATTGGCCGGTTTGATCCAGCTGAAGACCTGAACAATATCCTCGGCGAGTAAATGCTCCATGCCTTTTCGAAAGGGCTTATATTTCCCCGGCGAGGGATTGTGGATCGAAGCAAAACATTCCGGAGCAAAACGCGGAATGGTGTTAAACACGATCGAAGGATCTTCGCTCACGGTATCCCCCACACGAAAATCCGATTTCACGGCAAATCCGACAATATCCCCAGGATACGCCTCGTTGACGGTCTCGCGGCTCTGTCCCAAAAGCGTGTGCGATCCCGCGATCCTGACGCTTTTTCCTGTCCTCGTATGAAAAACATCCATATCCCGGATAAACTTGCCCGAACAAATACGCAAAAAAGCGATCCGGTCACGGTGCAACGGATTCATATTGGTCTGGATCTTGAAAATGAAACCTGAGAAATCTTTTGAGACGACGGGAATCGACCGCTCCCCCGCGTTTCTTTCTGCCGGTCCTGCGGAGTACTTGATGAAACCATCGAGCAAAAGCTGCACCCCAAAGTTATTGGCGGCACTCCCGAAAAAAACCGGGGTTGTTTTCCCTTCAAGCACCGACTCCGGAGAAAAACCGACATGCGCCGTATCCAAAAGCTCTAATTCTTCTGACGCTTGGGCATAGGATTGTTCGTCCACGATCGTTTTCACTGCCGGGTCCGAAAAACCGTGCATCGACACCGGAGCCTTATAAGCACCCCCGGGAACTTTTTGAAAAAGGTGGACTTCCTTTTGAAGCCGATCATAAACTCCCCGGAATTCCCGGCCGCTCCCCAGCGGCCAGTTGACGGGATAGGCATGGATCCCAAGGACGGTTTCCAGCTCATCGATCAACGCAAGAGGAGAAAGACCCGGACGGTCGAGTTTATTCATAAAGGTAAAGATCGGGATTCCGCGGTGACGACAGATCTCAAAAAGCTTACGGGTCTGGCTTTCGATCCCTTTCCCGGAATCGATCACCATCACGACCGCATCCACCGCCATCAAGACGCGATAGGTATCTTCCGAAAAATCCTTGTGACCGGGCGTGTCGAGTAGATTGATCCGCCACGGACCGTAATCAAACTGAAGGAGCGTGGAGCTGATGGAGATTCCCCGCTTCTTCTCCATTTCCATCCAGTCCGAAGCCGTCTCCCGCTCCTGCTTGCGCGCGGTCACAGACCCGGCCAACTGAACCGCACCGCCATACAGAAGAAATTTTTCCGTAAGCGTCGTCTTACCGGCGTCTGGATGCGAAATAATCGCGAAAGTCCGCCGTCTCAGAATTTCATCTTGGATCAAACCTGCTTGCATGACTTGATTACCTTAAGGATTTTGAAATGACCAGAACGAGTCCGATTTTATGAAGCCCCACTGGATTGCTGCGATTCACGGAGAAAACCCATGTTGCTTTTCCAACCCGGGATCGCTTTACACCAAAGTTCCAGAAATACTTTTTTACCGAGGAATCGTTCGATGTCGAGACGCGCCGCCGTGCCGATCTGCTTGATCTTTGCGCCACCCTGACCGATCACGATCGCTTTTTGAGAATCCCGCTCGATCACGATCGTAGCGTGAATACGGGTAATTTTCTCTTCTTCATTGAATTCATCGATCCGCACCGCTCCATCGTAAGGAAGTTCCTCTCCTAGGAAGTGATAGAGCTTTTCGCGTATCATTTCCTGCACATGAAAACGGACATTCTGGTCGGAGAGTTGATCCTCCGGATAAATGAACTCGCCCTTCGGGAGATACTCCAACGCCTGCTGGATCAAGGTCTTGACGTTCTCTCCGGTCTTGGCGCTGATAGGAATAAATTCTTTAAAAGCGAAAGCTTTCTGATAAGAATCCAGGGCCAGCAAAAGATCGTCCTTGGGAAAACGATCGATCTGATTGACTAGAAGAAATACGGGAATGGAAACATCCTGGATCCATTTCAGGATCGCGCGTTCCGCATCTCCCATGGCTTTGGGATAAACCATCCAGAAAAGAAGATCCGCGTCCGAAAGCGACTGATGGACATCGCGCACCATGCCCTCACCCAAAGCGTCTTTGGGTTGATGCACGCCGGGCGTGTCGAGGAAAACGATTTGCCCACGATAAGGGCTTTGGACCACCGCGCCATCAGAAACTGTCAGGATCCCGCGGACTACATCGCGTGTCGTTTGAGGTTTTGCAGAGGTCCCGGCCAATTTTTCTCCCACAAGATAATTCAAAAGGGTGGATTTTCCGACGTTCGGTCTTCCGATGATCGCGACATGTCCTACTTTAGTCTCAGACATTCTTTTTTTCTCCGTTGGATCCGGCATTCGTTGCTTCTTGATCTTGGGCCATAAAAGGTTGCGTCAGGATCGCGCCAAGTTTGGTGAGCCCGTACGTCACTTGTCCCGGCGTATTCGCGGCAATTTTAACGGTCCCGACAATACCGGCCTTGGTCTTGGAGATCAAAGACTTTTGAAACGCCTTCGTGAAAGCGCTGAAAACGCGGAATTTGGGGTCCTCGATATCGCCATCGACTTTGATATTCAGCTCCACACTTTTTTGATTTTCTAAAAGAAATTGGATCGCACCGAAAGGATATTTGAGAAGCTTCTGGGCAGCCGTCGGCGCTGCGAACGTCATGGACTTAAGGGCCAGTAAATGCTCCGATCGAAGACCCCCCTCGACACATAAAAGGTGCGACTTGAGATCGAAGGTCCCGCTTTGCACTTCCCCGAGGATCCCCGAAAGGAGAAAATCATATTCCGACATAGACCCATCGGTGAGCTGCGCGTTGATATCAAAATTGTCCCCATCCGCGAATTGACACTTTCCGCCTCCCGAAAAACGGGCCGGAGGATTCTCTCCGAACGTTGCGTCCACATGGATCGTCTCCGTAAAGGTCGGACTGGTATAATTCGAAAGAAAATCAAAACCGGTCCAATAACCCTTGATATGCTCAAAGATCCACCGGTGCGAGTCGGATTCACGCCGGTCGTCAAAAATGAACGTCCCCTTCTCGAGTTCCAAACGGTCGATCCGAACACGCCAGGAACCTTCGCCGATATTGCCGTTGTCCGGATCCGGCATCGCACGCTGCGGGACCGGCGGCCCATCCACATCCAGCCCCATGTTGTGATACCAGTGTTTAACATTGGTGCGAGACCCCTGAGAAGTCATATAGCTCTCAATCGCAAAAACAACTTCATTGAAATGGGCCTTGCGAATCCGGATAAACTTATTCTTGAGTACCCCGAGATCCAGAGTCAGATCGATCCCCTTGCAAGTAAAATGGTCGCGTCGTTTGAACCCCGGAGGATTGAGAATCTCGAGTTTTTCAACACTTATACGTGAAAAAAACGGGGAAATACGCATTCCTTCAATATGCACCGGCATGTCAAAGACGCGGGTCATTACTTTTTCTAAAAAAGGTTCGGCGGCGATACCCAGAAGTCGGGCGTGCAACATTCCGAGAACCACCAGTCCGATCAAAATAAGGAAAAACAGCCTTCGTTTCTTCATCGAGGATTCAACCCTTTCCGGAAAATTTCTTCTTGCGCATAAAGTTCTTTCAACCGTCCAACATCCTCCGGGCTCAATGCTGGTTCGAAAGACGCCGCCGTATTCTCAAGCACTTGCGCCCGGGTCTTGGCTCCGGCGATCACTGTCGAAACTGCTCCGAATGAGAGCGTGAATTCCAACGCCGCTCTCACAAGAGGCAAGATCCGAGACCCCAGTGTTTTTTGGATAAGCTGGATCTTTTGCCAATCAGCTTCCCGCTTTTCAGGAACCCATCGACGGCGGTGATCCTCCTTAGGAAACTCGTGCGAAGGATCGTATTTCTCGCTTAAAAGCCCTGAGGCAAGTGGCTCCCGGACAATGACCCCGATATCTTTTTTCTCCGCTTCAGGAAGAATTTTTGTGGTCATACGCTGATCCAATAGATTCAAAATGATTTGGATCGCATGCACCCTCGGATCTTCAAGCACCGCCAAGGCCTCCGCCTCCGTGTGAACCGAGATCCCGATAAAACGGATCTTTCCTTCTTTCTTCAGTCCTTCCAAAACGCTAACCAGATCGCCTTTTTGGATCAGCTCCAGCGAAGGATTATGAAGCTGAAAAAGGTCGATCACATCCGTCCCGAGACGCTTGAGACTTTGTTCGCAAGCGAAGCGGACATAATGGGTATCAAAATTTTTCCTGTGCCCGGTGTGGTTGAGCTTTTCAGGCGATCCCGGCAACAAAGAGGCGGGTTTTTGTGAAGGCGTGTAGAAATCCCAGCCACACTTAGTGGCCAGCGTACAACGGTCGCGGGCCCGGCCTTTCAGGAATTTTCCAAGAAGTTCTTCGCTGTGTCCTTCTCCGTAGGTGTCCGCCGTGTCAAAAAAATTAACTCCAAAATCCCATGCCGCCGCTAGAGCTTCGAGAGAATCTTTATCACGGACCGGACCATAGGCATTACCTCCGATGGCCCAACAACCAAAACCCATCTCGGAAACACGCAAACCCGTTTTTCCAAAACGGCGCTCTTTCATGTAAGGGGCAACGGCTCCAATCCCGGAAGCTCTAAAAAAGAAGCTAAAGACTTGGGTGGGTTGATCGAACTACTTGGGGAAAAGTTCGTCAATGGCTTTTTGGATCTTATCCTGAGCCTGATAACCAACGAGCTGTTTCGCGACTTCTCCATCCTTGAAGAAAATAACCGTCGGAATGCCCTGGATCCCGTATTTCTGGGGAGTGCCCGGATTCTCATCCACGTTCATTTTTCCGACTGCAACGCGACCGGCATTGGCCACCGCGATCTTTTCGATCACAGGCCCGAGCATCCGGCAGGGTCCGCACCATTCTGCCCAAAAATCGACCAGAACGGGTTGGGAGGATTGGAGCACTTCGGTTTGAAAATTCGCGTCGGTAAGGGTCTTTTCTTTACTCATAGGACAGCTCCTCATGGAAAATAACAGTGAAAACCTTGTTGTGACGGAGCTGTACTATACACCGAACAAGCTATTCTGTCCACACGACCGGAGAATCTCTAAAAGATCGAGTAGCTATTCGAGACCGAGGATCTCGGAAATGGCTTTAAATACTTTGTCCACGAACGGTTTTTGGACCACCCTTGCAGCGCCGACTTTTTGGGCTAGGACTTCGAGATGCGTTTCCTGCATTGCCGTAAAAAAAATGACGGGAATATGAGCTGTTTCCTTAAGCGCCTTGAGACGGCGACAGGTCTCGTAACCATCTATATCGGGCATCGCGATATCCAGAAGAATAATGTCCGGCTTCCACGTCATTGCCTTCTCGATCCCGCTAGCACCGTCGTGCGCTGTCTCGACCAAAAAACCATGAGATGCGACGCGCATTTTCAGAAGCGTCACCACCACAGGCTCATCATCCACAATCAAGATTTTTCTGGACGTCATGATTTCTCCTCACTTAAAAAATAAACGAGAGACTTGGACGTCATAATCCTTCTTCCCGCTTGGGAACATCTTCGCTGAGTTCTTTTTCAACACAGACCCTGTTCCGTCCTTCTGTTTTCGCCCGGTAAAGGGCCTCATCCGCGCGAAGAACCATCAAATCGGGAATCGTCTCTCCGGGGCTCAATGTCGCGGCCCCAATGCTCATTGTCAGTGGGATCTTGACGCCCTCATAGCTAAAAGAGTTATGTTCGAACTGACGCCGGATCTTTTCCGCATAGTTAAAAGCCGCGTCGATCAGATGACATTTCTTGAACATAACAATGAACTCTTCACCGCCATAACGCCCCACGGGATTCATCTCCCCAGTCCCCTCTTCCGTCTGCGTCAAAAGCCGGAGATTCTCGGCAACATATTTAAGCGCTACGTCCCCCGCCACATGGCCGTACTTATCGTTGATTTTCTTGAAATGGTCCAAATCCAACAGAATGATGGAGAGCGGTTGCTGTTTCTTATGAGCTTCCACGACCGCCTCGTTAAGCAAGGTCCGGAAATGCCGGATGACATAAAGCCCCGTGAGGCCATCGCGGGTCGCCAGGGCAAAAAGACGCTCCTGTTCCCGTTTGCCGATTGTAATTGAAAAGACCGCCGAAAAAACGAAAAGCGAGAAGATCAAAAGAAGCGGATTGACCACATAAACCCAAACCCCGCGATCGACAAAGAGCCAGAAGGCGAAAAGAACCCATAAAAATCCGAACCCCAGACCGACCATAAGTGAAAAAACTTTCCTCGAAAAAAGGAAGAGAAAAGAAAGCAAAATTCCGATCGCCAGCAACGCGATCCTGTTCCACCGCAGAGCTACGGGTCGCACAAACTGTTTCATGAGAATGCCGTTCATGATATTGGTCTGAACCCCGACCGCCGGATAGGCCTCTTCCATCGGGTTTGCCTTGATGTCCGTAAGCCCAAGAGCCGTGAGCCCGATCACGCAGATCTTGCCTTTGATCTTGTCCGGCGTGATAAGCGGGGGACGGCCCTCACGGATATCCGCATAACTTTTGATCACATCCAAATAAGAATAATGCTGGAAAGAATCCTTCCACCTTCCCGCCCAATTGATGAAGATCCTTCCCTCCTGGTCCGTGGGAATGGAAAGCTTTTCCTTCAACATATCTTTGCCAAGATAGTCAAATGCCACCTTAGCGCCAAGGTAAGAATAGGTCTCTCCGTTATAAGAAAGCCGAGGAATCACCCTTCGGATCGTCCCGTCCTGATCTGGAAAGATGTTCACATGTCCCACTCCCTTCGCACTGTGTTCGAATTCGGGCATAGAGTGAACCCAGGTCTTTTCCGAACCCAGCGATTCCATCATGACCGGCAAATACACATTCCCAGCTTCCTTGATCGCCTGAGCCAGGGCCTCATCATCGAATGTAGTGCTGGATTCGCTAAAGATCACGTCGAAAACGATCGCCTTGGCGCCCCACTCGTGGAGGATATGAACCAATGCGGCGTGATTATGTCTCGGCCACGGCCAGCGCCCGAGCCCTTGAAGGCTGTCCTCGGCCATATCGATATGCACGATGGCCGGATGCATCGTGATCGGAGGTCTTTGACGGAAAAAGAAGTCGATAAAAACGTTCTCGAATCGCTCCATGAGAGGCGTTTTCATCACAAGCATATGAAATCCAATGATCAGAAGGCAGCAACAGAAATGGATCAAATGCAACCGGAAGGTCGTGCTGAAATAAAAAACTATCTGGCGTTGTTTGCGCCTGAAAAAACTGTCAGGGGTCTGTAAAAGTCCGGCCGGAGGATTCTTTAATTGAGTCATAGCTCTTTTTCCATAGACACTTCACGTCAGGGTTCTTCTTAGAGTTTCGGAATCCTTCGCCATAAACTTTAAATCTATCCTGACTTATATTTTCTTTTGATTAATGGTAGTCAGGATTGCCCCAATTTCCGCTTCTTCCCGCATCGTTTCGCCAGAGGCTTCCCCGCGGACGAACATAGGCGCCTGATCTCGCAATGCCAACAATCCGGCCGTCGAGCCAAACAGCGCGCGCGTCCATGATGGATGATAAGATGCGCGTAGAGTGTCCAATCTTTTTTCGGCACTAATTCCATTAGGTCGACTTCGATCTTCACGGGATCGGTGTGGCGTGTCAATCGCAACAAGCGATTGATGCGTATCATATGCGTATCAACCGGAATCCCGGGAATCCCAAAGGCATTCCCCAAAATGACATTGGCCGTCTTCCGGCCAACTCCCGGGATCGTGATGAGATCTTCCATGCGAGCCGGCACTTTTCCTCTGAATCTTTCAAGAACCGCTTGCGCAGCACCAAGGATATTCTTGGTCTTATTTCTGTAAAAGCCCGTGCTGCGCACCATTTTCTCGACCTCCCCAGGATCCGCGGCCGCAAAGGCACGCACGTTTGAATATTTTTTAAAAAGGTCTGGCGTGACCTGATTGACGAGCTTGTCCGTACACTGGGCGGAAAGAACTGTCGCCACCAGAAGTTCCCACGGCGTCAAAAACTTAAGAGCGCATGCGGCATTTGGATAGGCCTTTTCCAGACAACGGAGGATGGCACGCACACGCTTCCTTTGGACCGCAAGAGTCTCTTTCATGGATAACACTATACTACAGGCTGGCTACCACGTTGAGGCTAAATGTCATGCGTATTGTCCTCCACTTTTATTTCAAGTATACTTCGTAAATACGGAGAATTTTTATGGCAAAAATGAAGGCGGTCGTTTTCAAAAAACACGGCACAACGGCAGAGCTTGAAGAAACTTATGTGCCTATTCCAGAACTCGGGAAAAAGGATGTCCTGGTCAAGGTCAAAGCTTGCGCGCTGAACCATTTGGATCTTTGGGTGCTCGGGGGCATGCCAGGCGTCAAGGTCAGCATGCCGCATATTCTCGGTTGTGATATCGCGGGCGAAGTCGTTGAAAAAGGCAAAAAAGCTCACGGCATCCCGCTTCATAAACCCGTGATCGTCGCACCCGGTATTTCCTGCGGCAAATGCGTTCACTGCAAATCAGGCTGGGACAGTCTTTGCGCCAAATATGAGATCGTCGGATTTCAGAATAACGGCGGTTACGCAGAATATGTCAAAGTCCCTGCACGGAACATCCTCCCTGTGCTCGGAAATCTCGGTATGGAATCCTGGGCCGCGGTGCCACTTGTGTTCCTGACGGCGTGGCATATCCTCGTAACACGAGCCGCACTCCAGAAAAAAGAGACGGTACTCATCCAGGCCGGCGGAAGCGGCATCGGAAGCGCCGCGATCCAGATCGCAAAGCTTCTGGGAGCCCGAGTGATCACCACGGTGGGAAGTGAAGAAAAGGTCAAGCGCGCCAAAGCACTCGGCGCAGATGCTGTCATCAATTATAAACTGAAAGATTTCCGGACTGAGGTGATGCGCCTGACTCAAAGTGAGGGCGTCGACGTTCTTTTTGAACATATCGGAGGCAACACGTTCACTCAAAGCGTGCTATGCCTCAAGAAAAAAGGCCGGATCGTTACCTGCGGCGCCACAGCCGGTCGCACCGTTAGCTTTGACCTGCGCTATCTTTACACGCATCAGCTTTCCGTCATGGGCTCTTATATGGGCGGCATCCCGGAGCTTCAGCGCATCGTCCGGCGCATTCAAGACGGCCGTTTGCGACCCGTGATCGATCAAGTCTTTCCGTTGCGGGAAGCGCGTCAGGCTCTGAATCGCATGGCCGCCCGCGAAAATTTTGGGAAGATTATTTTAAAACCCTAAATGAAACGCTCCAAACCCTATCTCTCCGGCATCCAACTCATGTCCCAAAGCGCGATCTGTTTTTCGATCATGGCGCTTTGCGTCAAGTACGCCAGCACCTCCATCTCTCCCTTCCAGATCGTTTTCTTCCGCAGTTTTTTCGGACTAGTGCTTGTACTCCCCTGGATCTGGCGCAAAAAAGTTTCGGTCTGGGGTGAGGAACGGTTGAAACTCACGGCTCGCGGCATCTGCGGCTTCGGCGCCCTGATCCTGCATTTCTACACGATTGCAAAACTCGAACTCGGTTTTGCGATCATGCTCAATTACACGGCCCCGATCTTCACGGTGATCTTCTCGATCTTCTTTCTAAAAGAACGGCCGAGCCTCTCCCTTTGTTTTTTGATCCTTTTGTCTTTTGCGGGAGTGGTTTTGCTCAATGCCCGTTCCGGCGCGGCCTGGGGCCCCGCGGTATGGCTTGCGCTCCTATCCTCGGTCTTCGCCGCATTCGCTTATTTGTCGATCCGCACGATCCGGCACCGGGAATCCCCTTATACCGTGATCTTTTATTTCACATTGATCTCAACGATCGGTTCACTTTTTTTCCTGAAAGACTGGCGATGGCCAGACTTAAGAACGTGGGGACTGGTCGCGGGAGTCGTGATCTTTTCTTTCTACGGACAGGTCTGGATGACGACAGCCTTAAGACGGGCGCCCGCCTACCTGGTCACGCCGTTCTCTTATCTCCATCCAGTGCTCTCGTTCGGATATGGCTGGCTACTTTGGAGGGATGCCGTCACCTGGGCCACGGCGACTGGTATTTTTCTGATTGTGGGAAGCGGCTCGCTCATTTCTTGGTTTGAGACAAGGCGAGAAAAAAAGCTTCCTGCCTCCCTCTCAAGCGAATCTTGCCTCTAACGCTTGCAACCCTATTTTCCAAGAAAAACGGTATTAAGCTTCGTTACGCTTCTGATCCGTGATTTTGAATGCCGCAAACAGATAGACCAGGTTGATCAGAACGTTCACGGAGAACGGCCAAGCCAGCGTTTGACCTGGGATCAAGGTTTTGAGCCAAGAGAGTGTAAAAGCCGCCGTGATGGCAAAACACGCCAGATTTAAAATAGCTCCATAGCCAAGTTTTTCCGTCCGCATGAGATTGAATAGAAGCCCTGCCAGGGAATAAAAAAGACTCGCCGCCATGAAAAATACGAAAGAAGAGATCAGCACCAGAAGCGGCACCACAAATGACATCGCGCTCTTAACGTTCTGATACATCGTCATCGCGGTAGTCCCGTCGATACGAACCCGCGGCGGCAGTTGCTGAGTCGGGCGCATCCCTGCTCCGGTAATATCCCGCGCCTCAATTTGTCCCGGCGCACGCTTGATGAAAACCTTTTGTGATGTCACCAGAAAATAAGCTTTGCCCATATCCGCTTCTGTCGCGGCCGTTTTTGTCATGTCAAAAAGAGCGATCGTTCCATACTGAGGATGCACAAGAGTCGCTGTGGTCTTGCCATTTTCAAGACTCAGACCGGCCGGGGTCCAGATAAGGACTGGCATATTCGACTGGGTCCATTGTGCAAAGGCATCCGCATGAGGCATCAATTTAACGGAAAGGAGTATCAACACAAGGACTGTCGTAAGACCTGCCAGATAGAGGCAATAAAGCACACCGCGGCCTGCATTGCTTTTGGCGGCATCCTGATAGACGGGCGGGTAAAAAAGAGCGGTGACGGGAGCGGTAAAGAACGTGAACATTTTATTCATATTGAATCTCCATGATCTTGAGTTTGATCTTTCCTGCCGGAACTTGAATGACGGTCTCTTCGTTCAAGGCTTTCCCGAGTATGCCGCGGCCGATCGGTGAGGTCACCGAGATCTTCCCCTCGTCAAAATTCGCCTCATCTTGGGATACAAGCGTGTAATCAAAAATATCGCCGCTATCGAGATTCTTCACTTTAACTTTGGCGCTCAGATAAGCCTTGTCCTGGGCAATATCCCCTTTGTCAAGAATGCGCGCATTCCCGAGCCTGGCCTCCAACTGACCGATCCGTATTTCCAGCTGATGCTTCGCTTCCTTGGCGGTCTCCCAATCGGCATTTTCGCTCAAATCGCCGTGCGCCCGGGCCTTTTCAAGCTGGTCCGCGACCTCGCGACGTTTCTTGGTCTTGAGAAAATTTAAATCTTCGTAAAGCTTATCATAACCCTGCTGCGTTAAGATCACTTTGTCCGACATAATTTTGGAATCCTTTGTTTATTTGATTGAATAAGAACTATCCACCCGGCAAGGTTCGAATCCTGCGTCCTTGATACATCGGATAAGGTCCTCAGAACTTAACCCTTCAGGAGCGCGGCTTCCCGCCTCATGCATGACCCGTTCCTGGAGATTTGTCCCGCTCATGTCATCCGCGCCGAACGAAAGCGCGACTTGTACGAACTTCAAGTCCGTCGCCGACCCGTGAGCCTTAATGTGAGAGATATTATCCAGAAGAAGCCTCGAAATAGAAAGCATTTTCAGATCAAGAAAACCGCTGGTTTCTTTGCCCCCCCGGAGCGCGTTATTTTCGGAATGATACGCAAGCGGCACAAAGGCGCAAAACCCTTGTGTCTCATCCTGGAGCTCGCGCAATTTGAGAAGATGCGCTACGCGTTGCCCGGCGGTCTCAATATGCCCGTAAAGCATCGTGGCGTTGGTTTTGATCCCCGCCTTGTGTGCGGTCCGATGGATCTGGAGCCACTCCTCCCCGGATATTTTTTTAGGACAAATTTTAGCCCGTACCTCCGGGTCAAAAATTTCCGCCCCGCCCCCGGGCATCCCGTCTAACCCGGCCTCCTGAAGCCTGCGCAGAACTTCGGCCCAGGACACTCCCGAGTGCTTGGCCATAAAATCGATCTCGGGGGCACTGAATGCCTTGATAAAAAGATCTGAGCTCACCCCACGGATCCGCTTCACCATTTCCAGATAATAATCAAGCCCGAGCGCAGGATTATGACCGCCCACGATATGAACTTCATTGATCTGCCAGCGATCGACCGCATTCCGGACTTTTTGTTCGATCTCCTCAAGCGTCAACGTGTAAGCGTCGGGCGCATCCGCATCACGGGAAAAGGCGCAGAACTCGCAACGGGCAGAACAAATATTCGTGGGATTGAGATGAAGGTTCAGGGCGTAGAAAGCCTGGCGGCCATGCATCCTGTCACGAACCTCATGCGCCATCTGACCGATCGCAAGAATGTCTGTGCTATTGAAAAGCTGCACGCCCTCTTCGAAAGACAGGCGTTCCTTATTCTGGACTTTTTGGGCGATTGTTTGAAAGAAATAAGCTTCGGGGTTCATGG
Source organism: Candidatus Omnitrophota bacterium (assembly GCA_903856085.1). Taxonomy (GTDB): domain Bacteria; phylum Omnitrophota; class Omnitrophia; order Omnitrophales; family Aquincolibacteriaceae; genus Aquincolibacterium; species Aquincolibacterium lacustre. The sequence continues at coordinate 101,926 of CAIOAT010000013.1, forward strand.
TTGGATCTTTCTTGCTAACGCGGCGTGCAGCGGTTGATTTTTAAATTTTATTGCGGCGTTTTTCGATTTCTTTAAAAAGCTCATCCACAAGATGCTCTTCGTCGACCACACGCTCCTGCTTGCCCGCCACGTAAATCATTCCCTTTTTCTGACCTCCCGTGATCGCAAAATCGGCTCCCTGAGCTTCACCCGGCCCGTTGACCGCACATCCCATGACAGCGATCGTAAGCGAACCTTTGAGCTTCATAGCGCGCGTTTCGACTTCGGTGGCAAGTTTCGCGGTATCAATCTCGGTGCGCCCGCAAGTGGGGCAAGAAATCACCCTCACGCCCTGGCGAAGATCCAAAGACTCGAGGATCATTTTGGCGACTTTGACTTCTTCGACGGGGTCTGCCGTAAGCGAAACGCGGATCGTGTCCCCGATCCCTTCCTGCAACAGCGTCCCCACCCCGATCGCGTTATAAACACTGCCACGAATGAGAGTCCCGGCCTCGGTGACGCCCAGGTGCAAAGGATAATTAAACTTCTGACTCGCCAAACGATAGGCCTCGATCATCGTCGGCACGTCAGTCGCTTTAAGCGAGATCACAGTATCATGAAAATCCAGCGCCTCCAGAATCGCCACATGACGGCGCGCGCTTTCGACAAGCGCCTCAGGTGTCGGACCGTATTTTTCCATCAAATCTTTTTCAAGTGACCCAGAATTCACGCCGATCCGGATTGGAACACGATGTTTTTTTGCTTTCTCCACCACTTCTGCAACGCGATCCTTGTCTCCAATGTTCCCCGGATTTAAGCGCAACTTATCCACACCTTCGTCGATTGCCATCAAAGCAAACCGATAATTGAAATGGATGTCCGCCACCAAGGGAATAGAGATCTTTGATTTGATCTTTCCGAGCGCTTTTACGTCTTCTTCACCAGGGCATGCGACACGAACGATCTCACAACCGGCTTCGATCAAGCGGTCGATCTGTTCCAGCGTGGCTTGCACGTTCCGCGTCGGCACCTTGGTCATGGACTGGATCCGAATTGGCTGTCCGTCGCCCAGGATTAGATTCCCGACCTTGACCGCACGTGTTTTTTTTCTGGAGATCCTATTTTGTTTTTTCATTTATTCTTTAAAGCCTGTTTCTTTTTCCCGGCTTCGGTCAGACACTGTGAAAGATTCATGGCACAGAATCCCTCCCCGCACATGGAACAATATTCCGCATGCCGTGCTTCGCCTTCCGGAAGGGCCTCATCGTGCCTTTTCCTTGCGTTCTCCGGGTCAAGCGACAATGCGAATTGTTTTTCCCAATCAAAGGCAAACCGTGCCTTCGCAAGAGCATCATCCCGCTCCCGAGCACCGGGCCGGTGACGCGCAATATCCGCCGCATGGGCCGCGATCTTGTAAGCGATCACACCTTGTTTAACGTCATCGAAATTCGGCAGACACAGATGTTCGCAGGGCGTAACGTAACACAGCATAGCCGCGCCCGCTTGAGCGGCGATCGCCGCGCCGATCGCGGAGGTAATATGGTCATAACCCGGCGCAATATCCGTCACAAGCGGTCCGAGCACATAAAAAGGTGCGCCATGGCAAACCTTGATCTGGCGTTCGATATTCATGGGGATCTGGTCCATCGGCACGTGCCCCGGACCTTCCACCATCACCTGCACATCTTGTTCCCAAGCTCGCAAGGTCAACGCCCCGAGCGCATCAAGTTCCGCGAACTGCGCCGCATCGCTCGCATCCGCGAGACACCCCGGCCGCATCCCATCGCCGAGGCTGATCGTCACGTCATATTTTTTGCAGATCTCAAGCAGCCGGTCATAATGCGTAAAAAGAAAATTCTGTTTTTGATGGGCCTTGCACCAACGCGCAAGGATCGCACCGCCACGACTCACCACGCCGGTTACGCGGCTTTCGATCAGAGGCAAATGTTCCAACAACACTCCCGCGTGAATCGTCATGAAATCCACGCCCTGCCGGGCCTGATGCTCGATCACCTCGAACATAATCTCCGGCGTCAGCACTTCCGGCTTTCCATTCACGCGTTCGAGAGCCTCATAAATCGGCACCGTTCCGACCGGAACCGTAGTCGCACGAATAATCGCTTCGCGCGTCTCATCCAGCTGTTTTCCGGTCGAAAGATCCATCACAGTATCCGCTCCAAACTTGACCGCGAGCTTCACCTTCTCCACTTCGGCTTGAATATCCGACCCTAGCGCGGAATTGCCGAGATTCGCGTTGATCTTGCACCGAACGCTGATCCCGATCCCCATCGGCCGCAGATCCCGATGATTCACATTCGCACAGATCACAAGCCGCCCGGCCGCCACCTCTTCTCTGATGAACTCCGGAGCAAGACGTTCGTCCGCCGCCACATAGTTCATTTCTTCCGTCACGATCCCCTGGCGGGCATAGTGCATCTGGGAACGGTTCTCGTCTTTTTCTCGTTTCGCTATCCAGCCGTCTCGAAATGACATGTTTTCCTTTTTAAATCCGCTCAATGAAATGCTGTTTCAACAACATGGCAACTCGTGCGCCACCACACATCTAATTCTTTCGGAAAATATTTTATCCGCTCTTTTTTGAGTTCCCGGGTCGTTACGAGCACCTGGTGCGGCCACTTTCCGATACGGTCTTGAATACGCCGGGTCAAGAGATCGAGCGCCGCAGCCGTTTCAGCTCGGACTACCGTGTAAAGTGAATACGGAAATTCCGGGTAAGCCGGCCGCCGACCCGCATAAAGAACTTCGCCGAAGTCCGCGATCTCGGGTCCTAGCCGCTCGAGCTTCTCTTCCGGAATTTGCCAAACCAGGAGCGTTCGGGTCTCCGTAACAGTCGCGACAGATTTCAGAAAACTTCCGATCTTTTTGAGACAACCTTTCCCGATAAGCGACATCATCCGCTCCAGCGCCTGAACTTCCGTGATCCCAAGATCCGAAGCGATCTTCCGGTAAGGTTCGTCTGTCAGCGGGAACGGCTCCTGCAACTTCCGGATCATTCCAATCTCTTCTGCTGAAAGCCCATCTTCGAGCACGGCTTCGCCGGGAGCTTGCAAGCGGCTGGAAATCTCAGAATTTCCACAGCTTGTACTCGTCGCACGAGACGACAAGCAACGCTTCTCAAAACGCTCGCTCATGGCCGGAAATGTTTCCGCGTCCAAAGAGCTTAAGAGGTCGGTCCCCTTAAATACCTTACGAACGGGTAAAAACAATACCCTCTGGGCCCCCGCAAGTTTCCCAAGACACTGGACATGCAATTCAAGATCATACCCCGATGGGACCGCGATAAAAAACCAAAGATTGAACTCGTGTTCACGCTCACAGCCGTAGACCACCCCCGGATGCTGCCAAAGGACTTCGGTCCGGGACTCAAGCTCTGCCGCATCGGACAGCAAGTGACGCTCCTGTCCGATCCGCACCGCGACCCAAGCACTTTGATAATGGAACGCGCGCGGATCCAGAATGGCCTTGATCCCTCCGAAGGTCCCTTCCCTTTTGAGACGTTGGATACGAACCAGAAGCTCCGCACTGTCTGAGCCGATCTTCGCGGACCAAACATCAAAAGGCCGCGGAGTCAGCGGAAGCCCGTTTTGGAGATAACTCAAAAGAAGACGATCTTTTTCATCCATAGTCCCAACACCTATCAATTAAAACGAAGTTGAAATTGGGGCAGTCCCCATTCCAAGCAATCGAAGCAAAGCTGAGATTGGAGCTGTTTTAAAGGACCCCCGGGAGGCTTGAGAACAATACCTGAAAGCATAATAGCCGAGGGAGCAGGGTTTGTCTATAAAAGGGCGGGAAATGCGTAACGCTCCCCGGGGAACGTATTCGTTTGTCGTTCCCCGTTCATCGTCCCCCGTTTATTGGAATCAATTTAAATTCGCGCGGATCTTTTCGATCAGGGCATCGATTTCAAAAGGTTTTTTCAAACTCCCGGCAATACCGCCGAGATCGATTACGCGCTGAGGCATTTTATCATTGACGCTGGCAATAATGACGGGGATAGAGCGCCATTTCTCCTGCGCGCGCAACCACACATAGAATTCTTCCCCGTCCATCACCGGCATAATAAGGTCAAGAATGATGAGAGACGGTGTCTCTTTTTCAAGTATCGCCATGGCTTCCTTCCCGTTCAACGCGGTCAGTACCTGAAAGGATTCCCCCTGAAGATAAAGCTGATAGATATCCTGAAAATCACTGTCATCCTCAACGATCAATATCTTTTTCATAGTTCCTCTCATCTCACCCCAGCACGTGGCACTAGGGTTGATTTATACGTTCTTATTTGCGAGCTGATACGACGGAAAAACAACTTTAAAAACACTGCCTTGCCCGGCGCCTTCACTCTCGGCCCAAAGCTCTCCCTCGTGCAAAGCCACGATCTCCTTGGAAATGGTCAGACCCACCCCGATCCCCAAGGTCGACGGCGTTTTCTGGAAAAACGCTTCGAAAATTCTCTGAAGATTCTCGGGCTCGATCCCGATCCCGGTATCCACGACTTCCGCGAAAACATCGTTCCCTCGGATCGAGGAAGCAACCGTGATACTGCCGTCGGGAGTAAATTTTATAGCATTGGTGATGAGATTAACGAACACCCGGTAAAGCATGTCCGGATCTCCAAGCATCTTGAGTGGTGACGGAGAAAGCCGGGTCTGGAGCTTCAAATGATGTTGCTCGACCAAGGGACGCGTATCGTCCGCCACGAGCATGAGCACGTCGTTAAGATCCAGTTCCTGTTTTTTAATGTCTGACATCCCGGATTCCACCTTAGAAAGATCCATGATGCTCGAAATGGTCCGCATCAAACGGTCCGCATTGTCACTGAGCATCTTGATAATGGGAAGAAATTTCTCTTTTTCAGGATTGTTCGTCATCTGCTTGGCTAAAAGTTGCGTTGTCATGATAAATTTAGCCGTAGGCGTCTTGAGCTCGTGCGCCACGTCGCGAACAAGTGTTTCCTTCATCATTTCCACATGTCGCAGGTCCGTAATATCACGCATAACACCCTGAATCAGGCGAAGATTCCCTTCATAGTCCACGACCGGCGTGAGATTGGTCTGGTAATAGATCTCTGCGTGATGAAGCCTGTGGAATTGTTTGGTGCTCAAATGTTCTACGGATTTCTTGGTTCGAACGATCGTTTCAAGCGCTTCCTGGAATTTCTGTGCCTCTCCCGGTGCGTGCATCAGAAAGAAGAGCGGAAGCCCTTCCGCGAGGATCTCCTCGCGTGTGTAACCCGAAAAACCGCGATTAAGGATCATAAGCTCGCCTTCAGGGGTAATGGAAAAAATGATATCGCTCACGTCATTGACGATCGATCGGTATTTCTCCTCGGACTCCTCAAGAGCCTGACTCCGGGCCCGCAAATGCTCAAAACTTTGCACCAGACGACTCACCACTTTATTGAACGCCTCGCCGACTTCCTGAATCTCGTCGTGAGAATGGATATTAGCCCGCGCCTCAAGATCCCCGGCCAGGATGTTGCGTGCGGTCTTTTGCAACGAGGTCAGAGGCCGCATGACCAGCCAGGTGATCCACGCGATCACAAGCGTTGCGATGATCACCAAAAGAAAGGCCACAAAGAATTTTTCGACAAAGATCTTCCGAAGTTCCTTTTCGAATTCGATCTTGGAAAAAATGATGATGAGACGTCCGAGCGTTTCCTCTCCGCTCATGATAGGCGCCACAGCCGCGTAGGTATCGGCGTCGATTTTTTCAACCCCGAAAAAATCTTGATTATAAAAAAGTCCCGGAAGGGCTTCGTTTTCAGGCCGGCTGCTGCCAAGGGTTTTTCCGTCCGAACCCTCCACACGGACCTCTTCCACATCGGCCTGCTCGGCAAGAAGTTGGATATAGGCTCTGAGAGAACGCTGGTCCTTCGCCTCGAGCGGGATCTTGAGCGTCTCCGAAAAGATCTCAGCAATAGTTTGAAGTCGCGCCTCTTTGTATTTGACCATCAGGTCGCGAAAGACATTGAAGGTCGTAAGAAGCACAAAAAAAACGATCCCGAGAACAAGAACCAACACCGGCAATGACAGCTTATAGCGAATAGGCACACGCCAAGCTTGTCGCTGGGACGATTCCTTTTGATTCTCGGAACTCTTACGATTCTTCAACATGGATCTTCAACATTTCTCCAGAGATCCAACCCTTCGCTTCAAAGCCTGGATCCTATTTTCACAAAAATGCAGCCTATTTAAAACTTCCAAAGCCTCTTGTTCTCGTCTACCCTTCAAGAGACAAAATCAAAGACAAGCCCTCCGAATCCTTTAAATCAATAGCAACACAGCCTTTGGAACGGAGCGCCTTCTATTATCGGCATGTTCCTCAGGTTTTGAAATACTCCTCCCAATGAAGGACCAGATCCTCCAACACCTCAAGATCTCCCGGAAGCAACGTATATTGACGGATATCCTCCCGCGAAACCCACCTGAAATCCTTACAGTCGATCGCACGGGGCTCCCCGCTTTCCCACCGGCAAAAAAAGAAGAAAAGCGAGATTTTGCGCTCCGGAGATCCCTGCACCCTATTGCAAAGAAGCTTCTCAGGATGGACCCGAATGCCCAGTTCTTCAAAAGCCTCGCGCACAAGACACGCTTCGATCGTTTCATCCTGCTCGCGCTTGCCGCCCGGAAATTCCCAATAGCCGCCGAAGCTGTCCTTCAGATTGCGCTGAGCAATCAAAAGTTGCCCATTCCTATGAATGATCGCACAACCGACCTCAAGAGTTTCCATTATTTTTCTTTCGGACAGAAAACTCGAACCACAAACAGCATGGGACTATAAGAAAAAATAGTTGCGTTAGTCATTGAACAGTTCTTTAGGGAAATCCCGAGGTTAAACGATTGAAGGTATTGTACCCAACAGCCTTACCCTATGGAATCTTTTTATCAGCACTAATTCTCTATGAAAAAATGAACGGATAATCCGTACAGTCCAAGTCGCCCTTCATGAAAAAAATCAAGACTTAGACAGGAAAAGAAGCGGCTTAAGGCCCTCTTAACCCCTACTCTAACCCCTTATCTTCATTGACTTTGAACCCTTTGTTCATATAATGACGGCCTATGTCCAGCGGCTCCTATTTCTACCAATATCTCTTTGTCGGCATCTTCTTTGTCTTCGCGCTTGTTTTTGCCGCGATTCCCTTGGTCCTGGCCTGGCTCCTAGCCCCCAAGAAGCCGTCACTTGAGAAGCAAGCGACCTACGAATGCGGCTTGGCCTCTAAAGGCGACCCCTGGATGCAATATCACGTGCAATATTACCTTTTCGCCTTGATCTTCGTCATTTTTGACATTGAAACGGTCTTTATCTACCCGTGGGCTGTCGCCTTTAAAAAGCTGGGCCTCTTCGCCTTTGTGGAAATGGCCATCTTCATCGCCATCCTCGCTTTCGGCCTCATGTACGCCTGGAAGAAGAAAATGCTCGAGTGGGAGTGATCTTCCTCCGTTTGCATAGAAACTGAAAAAACCTTATGGCATTCACAAAAAATAAAACTAAAATTGATGAAACGCTTCGGGCAGAACTCGCAAAAAAAGGCGTGATCTGGACGAGTTTAGATTTCCTCTACAACTGGGGCCGGCGCTCGTCGATATGGCCCATGCAGTTCGGCCTCGCCTGTTGCGCGTTCGAGATGATCGCCGCAGCCTGCGCCCGTTACGACATTGCACGCTTTGGAGCCGAGCTTTTCCGTGCCTCGCCGCGCCAGGCCGACCTCATGATCATTTCCGGGACTGTCACCAAGAAAATGGCCCCCCAAGTCGTCCGTCTCTATAATCAGATGCCGGAGCCAAAATATGTGCTCACGATGGGCGCGTGTGCGATTTCGGGCGGTCCTTTTATCGACGGCTACAATGTTTTACGCGGAATCGACCGTTATATCCCGGTCGATGTCCATCTTCCCGGCTGTCCTCCCCGGCCCGAGGCCCTGCTTCATGGCCTCATGGAGCTTCAAAAAAAGATCGCTTCACAAGAGATCCGGAAGGCGGAATGGTATCAAAAAGGTCTGAAACGGGAATTCCCGATCCCAGAGCTTGGGCCCAATGGTCTCATCCCAAAATTCAATCCTGAGGTCTGGCAGCCTTCTAAAAGAAATTCTCGCAGGGAACATTACGGGCAGACGATCCTGGTTGGAAAAAAGTTGAAAGCTCCGGACCTGGAACTTGCGATAGCCACCAAGCCAGTCGCCCCGGGAGCTGCCGCCTGATATGAATATCCCGATTGAAGAGGTCAAAAAAGAGCTAGAGGCCCGGCTACCGGATGTCAAACTCCGCCTGATCAGGGATTCCATTCTGATCGAAAATCCGGAAGATCTGCCGCGGGTTGCCTTGTTCTTAAAAGAAAGCCCGAAATTCCTTTTGGATTATCTGTCATCAGTGACGGGCGCGGATTATCTGACGTTCCTGGAATCGGTCTATCATTTTTATTCGATGGCCACAAAGCAGGGGCCTGTGGCGCTTCGCGTGCGCGTCACAAAAAATAACCCGCGAGTCCCCTCGCTGGTACCGATCTACCGGAGCGCAGAACTCCAAGAGCGTGAGGCTTACGACACCTTCGGCATTATTTTTGAAGGGCACCCTGACCCCCGGCGTCTTTTCATGTGGGAAGAGTTTCAAGGCTATCCCCTGCGCAAGGATTACGAGCAAGAAGACACCGAGGTACTGGAAGCTACAGATATCGCGTGGCTTGAGGCTCGCGGGATCGAGATCCCTGGCGAAATGAAGGAAAAAGCGAAAGCACTCCAGGCCACCAACCAGCGCGCGATTGCTCAAAAGCCGGAAAAACCCAGGAATTAGTTTATGGAAACAACTGAAGTCCTTAAAAATACAGACGCGACACAGATACTCGAGATCAATTTCGGGCCACAACATCCGTCCACGCACGGCGTTTTCCGCATGACGGTTCAACTGGACGGCGAGAAAATTTGCGGTCTAAAACCTGTCTTCGGATATCTGCACCGCAACCACGAGCAGATCGCGGAGAACCTCCCCTACGCGGCGATCATGCCCTACACGGACCGGTTGGATTATGTGAATGCACTTGCGAATAACTTCGGCTATGCGCTCACGATCGAAAAACTCGCGGGGTTTGAAGTCCCCGAAAGGGCGGAATACATCCGAGTCATCATGGCAGAACTCGCGCGTATCGTAAACCATATCACGGTCATCGGGTTTATGCTCAACGACCTCGGTGCTTTTTTCACACCACTTCTCTACGCCTTCCGCGAGCGGGAAAGAATCTTGGACCTTTTCGAAGAGATCACAGGTTCACGCCTGATGAATAATTATTTTCGTTTCGGCGGCGTAAAACGCGACCTCACGAATGAGAACCTTGCTGCTATTCAGAAGATCGTTTCGAAATTCCCGGCGTTCCTGAAAGAATTCGAAGCCCTGCTCACAAAAAACGAGATTCTCTGCATGCGCTGCCAGAATATTGGCATTCTTTCCGGGGAAACGGCGACGAACGCCGGCATCACGGGCCCCGTGCTTCGCGCCTCCGGCGTCAATTACGACATCCGGAAAGTGGACGGCTACAGCATTTATAATCGTTTTGATTTCAAGATCCCACTCGGAGAAAAGGGCGATGTGTATGACCGTTTTTACGTCCGTGTCCTTGAGATACGTGAGAGTTTGAAGATCCTGGAACAAGCCCTGACCAAGATTCCGCAGGGTGAGATTATCAATAAAAAGTCCCTTCCCCTCCTTAAGATGCCACGCAACTTCAAACCGCCGGTGGGTGAAGCCTATGGACGCGTCGAATCTCCCAAAGGCGAGCTTGGATTTTATGTCGTAAGTGACGGAACGCCGCAACCCTGGCGCTATCACGTGCGCGCCCCTTCGCTCATTAACCTGACCGTATTGGAAGAGATGTGCCTCGGCCAAAAGATCGCGGATGCGATCATTATCCTTGGAAGTATCGACATTGTACTCGGAGAGACCGACCGATGAACATCTTTGGATCGGGTGTTTTCCAAGGCATGATGGTAACACTCAAAAACTTCCTGACCTCTTATTTCCGCAAACCCGATGAAGGCGGCATCTTCACGGTCCAGTACCCGGAAGAGCGCGAAAAAGCGATCGAGAACTTCCGGAACTTCCCTTTTCTTGTTTATGACGGATCGCCGGAGCAGATCCGCTGCGTCGCCTGCGGAATCTGTGAGCGGGAATGTCCGCCCAAATGCATTCATATTGAGATGGCCCTTGATGTAGTTGGAAAACCGGCAAGAAAACCTACGGTATTCGATATCGATTACGGCCTTTGCATGAATTGCGGCATCTGCGAAGAGGTCTGCCCCTTCGATTCGATTTTCATGGATCATGCTTTTGAAGTCACAGCACCTGAGCGTCAAATAAGTCTGGTCCGGCCCAAAAAAGCACTCCTGAAATCGAATGAATATTTTCAGAAGATCCGGCCGACTCTGGCAGCGGTCATTGATCAAAAGAGAAAAACGGCTGAAGAAAAGAAGAAGGCGGCAATTCAGCCGCCCGCAACCTCGGAATCGAAATGACAAAAATACTGGAATTCATCGATAGCATCTTCGTGGCAGCCAAGGCGTGGATTCTGTGCCTTTTAGGTCATTTCCTGCCCGCCTGGATCGTGGTGCTTGTATCGATCACCATCAGCGGCGTCGTGATCTTATGTCTCGGTCCAGTGATCATGATGTACCTGACACTCCTTGAAAGAAAGCTGATCGGAAGGATCCAGAACCGCTACGGCCCGAACCGCGTGGGGATCTGGGGCCTCCTGCAACCCATCGCCGACGGCATCAAGATGTTCACCAAGGAAGACATCGTCCCCGCGAACGCCGACAAGGTCATCCATCTCCTCGCTCCCATCGCGATCGTGGTGCCCGCGCTGATGATCTTTTTGGTCGTACCCTTCGGCAAAGGCATGACCACTGTCAATTTGAATATCGGCCTTCTTTACTTCATCGCCGTATCGTCCATCACGATCCTTCCGATCTTCATGGGAAGCTGGGCTTCGCGGAACAAATACTCTCTTTTGGGCGGCATGCGTACGGCAGCCCAGATGATCTCGTATGAGATTCCAATGACCTTGGCCGTTGTCCCGGCCATCATGATGAGCCAGAGCCTTGCGACCAACGCGATCGTCCTGGCACAGGCGGGTGGCCATGGCCTCAACTGGTTCATCTTCACGCCGTGGGGCATCGTGGGATTCATCATCTTTTTTCTTTGTGCGACCGCGGAGTGCAACCGCCCGCCGTTCGATCTTCCGGAAGCAGAATCCGAACTCGTTGCAGGTTTCCACACGGAATATAGCGGCATGAAATTCGCCCTCTTTTATATGGCGGAGTACATGAACGCGTTCACGCTTTGCGGCATCGCAGCCACTCTTTTCCTGGGCGGCTGGCAAGGCCCTTTCCTTCCGTCCTGGCTCTGGTTCTTCGGGAAAACATTTATCCTTATCTGTGTCATGATCTGGTTCCGCGGTACCTTTCCGCGCTTTCGCGTCGACCACCTGATGGCCTTCGCCTGGAAATTCCTTTTACCGCTCACACTCATCAATATTCTTCTCACCGCGCTTTGGCAGTTCACGTCGAACCTTGCGGCGTGGTGCGGATCGATCCTGGTCTTGGGGATTTCGCTCTGGACCCTGGTCAAGCTCAACCGTACTTTTGTCCCTGAAAAACGTCACTACCCTTTGGAAAGCTAATTCATGCCAATCCTAGAAATGGCCGCAAAATTCGGGACCTATGCTGTGATGGCCGTGATCCTTATCTTCGCTCTGGGCGTGGTCACGCTCCGGAATATTTTCCATTGCGCACTTTGCCTCGCGGCGGCACTGATCGGAACGGCGGTCCTTTATGTTGCATTCCGGGCGGAATACCTCGCCGCAATCCAAATCCTTCTTTATGTCGGCGCGGTAGTCACGCTGATCATTTTTGCCATTATGCTTACAGAACATCTCGCGGGAAAAACCGTCCGCCAGAACAACTCCCAAAGCCCGCTGGCGATCGCGGGTCTTCTGGGTTTCGTCGCACTCCTCACGGTCGTGATCCTGAAAACACCCTGGCCGGTCACGCAGACTGCACTTAAAGCCAAAGTCTCCGTCATGGCACTCGGCGAAGCTTTGATGGGGACTTATGTGTTCCCGTTCGAGGTCATCTCGATCATCTTGATCGCAGCCTTGATCGGTACGGTGGTCATCGCCAAAAAGGATGCTCCGGAGGAACGGCTATGATCGGAATTCCCTTGTCGCACATTCTGATCTTTTCACTGCTCCTTTTCGCGATCGGCGTTTACGGCGCGCTTGTACGGCGTAATATCATCGGTATCCTGATCTCGATCGAATTGATGCTGAACGCCGCCAATATCAATCTGATCGCATTTTCGAAATATACGTCCCTTTCTCCGGCAACCGGGCAGATCTTCGCTATTTTCGTAATCGCGATCGCTGCGACCGCAGCCGCCGTGGGACTTGCCATCGTTCTGGCCCTTTACCGCGTTCGTAAAACTGTTTATACCGATGAGGTTAATTTACTGAAATGGTAACGTCCGACCAGATTCTTCTTGTTCCTTCTTTACCCTTTTTGGCCTTCGTGGTCAACATCCTGGCCGGACGCTGGCTTAAAAACCGCGCGGCCTGGCTTTCCATCGCCACGAGCTCGGTAGCTTGCGTGATCGCGCTGCCCGTCTGCTGGGCCGTATTCAGGGGAGCTCATTTTGCCCATCAAGGAACCTGGCTCATGCTCGGCACCACGCCTCTCAAATTTGGCTATTTGATGGACCCTCTTTCCGCGACTCTGCTTTTCATGGTCACGATCGTCGGCACCCTGATCCAGGTCTATGCCGCGGGCTACATGCATGGCGACCCGCGCTACAGCCGCTTCTTCGCCTATGTTTCGCTTTTCATGGCCGCCATGCTTACGCTCGTGATCTCGGACAACTATCTGCTCTTTTTCATGTCCTGGGAGATCATGGGACTTTGCTCGTATCTTTTGATCGGCTTTTATTTTGAGAAAGCTTCTGCCGCAAACGCTTCTCTGAAAGCATTCCTCACCACACGCATCGGCGACGTCGGTTTCCTCCTGGGATTCCTGACTCTTTTCGCAGCGATCGGCACGCTCAACTTTGCCGAGATGAACACGATCATGACCGGAGCACACGGAAATCACGCCATTTTGAATATGGCGCTACTGACCATGGCGGCGCTTCTTATTTTCTGCGGGACGATCGGCAAGTCCGCGCAGTTCCCGCTGCATGTTTGGCTGCCCGATGCCATGGAAGGCCCGACACCCGTGAGCGCACTCATCCATGCCGCAACCATGGTGGCCGCCGGCGTTTTTCTCGTCGCGCGATCTTTCACCCTTTTCATGGCCGTCCCGAATATCCTGCCGATCGTCACCGCCATCGGAACGATCACAGCCTTCATGGCCGCTTTTATCGCGCTCACGCAAAACGACATCAAACGCGTTCTTGCTTATTCGACGATTTCGCAACTCGGTTATATGGTCACCGCCATGGGTCTCTCGGGCCTCGGAGCGGGAACATTTCACCTCATCACACACGCTTTTTTCAAGGCCCTGCTTTTCCTCGGAGCCGGCAGCGTGATCCACGGGACCCATGTTCAGGATATCCGCGAGATGGGCGGCCTTTTCAAGAAAATGCCGCAGACAGCCACCACCTTCATCATCGCAAGTCTTGCCCTCGCCGGAATCCCGCCGCTTTCCGGCTTCTGGTCCAAAGACGAGATCCTGCTCGCAGCTTTCGGATCGGGAAACTTTCTGGTTTTCGGCATCCTGCTCCTCACGGCATTTATGACGGCTTTCTATATGTTCCGTCTTATTTTCCTGACGTTTTTCGGCACGGCACGAAATGCCAAAGTACACGCCCATGAATCTCCGGCACTCATGACGGTGCCCCTCTGGTGCCTTGCGTTGGGCTCGATCGTGATCGGTATCCCCGGCTCTCCTTTCATGCATCATTGGTTCCAGAAATTCATAGCGCATATGGTCCATTATCCGGAATATGAACCCTCCGCCTTGGTCATGGCCTGCTCGATCGCCGTCGCGGTCGTTGGGATCGCGCTCGCGGGCGTCATTTATCTCAAGCAAAAACACTGGGCCGCAGCCGTCGCGAAAAGCTTTCCTTCCTTTTACCGTCTTTCTTTCAATAAATTCTATTTCGACGAGTTTTATTCCGCTTACATCGTAAAACCTTTTCAAGGGCTGGGTCGCGTCCTGTTCGGCTTTGACGAGACTGTGATCGACGGTACGGTGAACAACGCGGGACGCGCGACGATGTTCCTAAGCAGCGTGAAGCAGTGGATCGACACTTACATCGTTGACGGTACCGTGAATTTCATGGGAACTTCGGTTTATTTTCTTAATTCGATCACTAAACGCATCCAGACGGGCTTTGTTCAAAACTATTTGCTCATTGTTTTTTTAGGCGTTCTCGCTTTTCTTGCTTTTGAACTGAAATTGACGTAGTACTCAAAAGGAGTTTTTATGACAGCGCATATTTTATCCTGGATCATTTTCACACCGCTCATGGGCGCAGGGATTGTGCTTTTCGTACCGAAAAGCGCAACTGACTGGATCAAATGGATCGCACTGACGACCACCGGTATCGTAACCGCGCTCACCTGTTACGCGCTTACGATCTTCCAACCCGCTCAAGCCGGCTTCCAGATGGTGGAACGCGCCTCGTGGATCCCGCAATTCGGCGTCCAGTACCTTCTCGGAACGGACGGGATCAGCTTTCCCATGGTATTTCTCACCGCGATCATTTCCATGATCGCGTGTCTCGCATCTTTTCCTCATGTGCGCGTCAAAGAGGGTCGCGAAAAAGAGTATTATTTTCTGTATCTCTTACTTGAGACCGGCATGCTGGGAACGTTCCTCGCGCTCGACCTTTTCCTTTTTTATGTGCTCTGGGAAGTCGTGCTTGTTCCGATGTATTTTCTGATCGGGATCTGGGGTGGACCACGCCGCGAATACGCCGCAATCAAGTTCTTCCTTTATACTCTCGCGGGCAGTCTTTTCATGCTCTTGGGAATCCTCGGCGTTTACTTCGCTGCGGCACCCCACACCTTCGACATGACACAGCTTGTCGGAATGCCTCGCGGACTCCTTTTTCAACAGGTCGTTTTTATGGCATTCTTCCTCGGCTTTGCGATCAAGGTGCCGATCTTTCCGTTCCACACCTGGCTTCCCGACGCGCACGTGGAGGCCCCGACCCCGATCAGCGTGATCCTCGCGGGCGTCCTCCTGAAGATGGGTACGTACGGATTCTTCCGCTTCAGCTATCCCCTTTTTCCTCAAGCCGCGCATTGGTTCCAACCCGCCATGGCAGTTCTGGCCGTTGTGGGTATCGTGTACGGAGGATTTGTAGCACTCGCCCAAACGGACTTCAAAAAAATGGTCGCTTACTCAAGCGTCAGTCACATGGGGTTCGTTCTGCTCGGACTTGCGGCCTTGAACGCGAACGGTTTCCGCGGAGCCATGCTCCAGATGTTCACGCACGGCACCATCACCGGAGGACTTTTCTTGTTGGTCGGTGTCCTCTATGACCGGGCCCACTCCCGCGACCTGAATGATTTCGGCGGACTCGGCGTTAAAATGCCCGCCTATGCGGGATTCCTGACTTTTTTTGCGCTTGCCTCACTCGGCCTTCCGGGTCTCTCCGGCTTCGTCAGTGAGTTCCTGGCACTCCTGGGTTCCTATCAATATTCCAAGGTAGTGACAGGGCTCTCAACGATCGGCATCATCCTCGCTGCAGCGTATCTCCTTTACATGATCCAGCGTGTCCTGCTCGGGAAACTCAATCTGAAATGGGCCGGACTTACCGATATCAAAATCCAGGAGGTTCTCACGCTGCTGCCGCTCATGGTCCTCATTCTCGGGATCGGTATTTATCCGCGCGTTATCCTGGATTACATGATCCCGACACTCGATGGTTTACTTAAAGCCATAAAGGTTTAGAACTTATGAAATTCGAATTTTTATCAAGGTGCCTAGCATGAACGCCATCGAAAGCCTGAAATATTTCGTTCCCGAATTGATCTTGCTGGGCGGCGCGTTCGTTGCGTTAACGCTGGATTTTTTCCTGCGCCAGAAGAAACTCGTGGGAGAATTCGCGCTGCTTGTGATCGTGCTCGCCTTATGCCTCGCGAAAGCGCCTACGCAACCCCTGCCGCTTTTCTTTGGCATGTTCGAATTGGACGCCTTCGCGCATTTTTTCCGTTACCTCGCGCTGGGCGCCGTCGGCATCACGATCCTGATCTCACTGGGCTACTCCCCGCTTCAGAAACGCTATACCGGCGAGTTCTACAGCCTCTTCCTTTTCATGGCCTTCGCCCTCATCACGGTCGCAGCAGCGAATAACCTGCTGATGATCTTCCTCAGCATCGAGTTTGTTTCCTTGCTCTCGTACCTTCTCGTGGGATTCCTGAAAGAAGATCCGAAATCGAAAGAAGCGGCCATCAAGTATCTCCTTTTCGGGAGCGTCTGTTCAGGGATCATGCTCTACGGCATGTCGCTTCTCTACGGTGCCACTGGATCCCTCGAGCTTCCCGTCATCGGAAATGCCCTTCTGGGAGCTCCTTTTAAACCCTTGGCGACCGCGGCCATACTGTTTTTCTTCACGGGTCTTGGATTTAAGATCTCCATGGCGCCTTTTCACATGTGGGCACCGGACGTTTATGAAGGTGCGCCGACTCCGGTCACGGCCTTCCTGACCGTAGCACCCAAGGCGTTGGGCTTTGCGGTTCTGACGCGCGTACTGGACATGATCTTCTGGAATTTCCAGAGCGTCTGGACCCCGGTGCTTGTGATCCTCTCGATCCTCACCATGACGATCGGCAACATCACCGCCGTCTCTCAATCCAACATCAAACGGTTTCTGGCCTACTCCAGCATCGCGCAAGCGGGTTATATCCTGATGGGTCTCGCGGCATTCTCACATCTCGGCCGGGATGCAGTCCTGATCTATTTATTCGCTTATCTGATGACGAATCTTGGCGCGTTTACGGTCGTTCTGTTTGTCGCAGGTGAAACTCAAAGCGATTCCCTCGATGCCTACGCCGGCCTCTCAAAGCGCTCCCCTATGGCCGCGGCAATGCTTACCATTTTTCTTCTCTCTTTAGCCGGTCTTCCTCCACTCGCGGGATTCATCGGAAAATATTATGTTTTCGCAGCTGCCATTCAGGGAAAGTTCATCATGCTCACGATCTTCGCCGCCATTAATAGCGTGATTGCAGCCTATTATTATTTCCGGATCATCCGCCTCATGTATCTGACGCCGGCGACAGGCCCGGCATTTGCCGCTCCGTCCAAAGCCTTGACGGTCGCCCTTTGGACCCTGTTTCTGAGTGTGCTAGCCTTGGGTATTTTCCCGAGCTTTTTCATCACCCGCATCCTGGGATAGAAAGTGCGGAAATTCTCGGTTCTGGAAAAATCGCTTCTTCAGGATTTCCTCTTCACAGCCCTCAAGGACCTCAAGAAAACAAAGATCAAACAGATCCTGAAATTCGGTTCCGTCCACGTCAACGGCCGCGAGGTCACCTGGTACCAGCACCCTTTGAAACCTGGTGATAAGGTCGAAATCTTAGGAAAGGAACGCGCTTCCGCGGAAAGGTCCAAGACGGAGCTGGGCCTGAAGATCATCTATGAAGACAGCGAACTCCTGGTGGTGGAAAAACCTGCGGGGCTCTTGACCATGGGCACGGAACGCGAAAAAGAAGCAACTCTTTATTTCATGCTCAATGAATACGAGCGCTCCAAAACCAAGGATGAAAGCGGGCGCGTTTTTATCGTCCACCGCCTGGACCGGGACGCCTCAGGATTGATCGTTTTCGCGAAAAGTGATGCCCTGAAGCGCGCGCTCCAGGGCCATTGGGAACTCGCAACCAAGAAGTACTTTGCGATCACGGAAGGCACTCCGAAAGAAAAGACGGGAACGATTGAGAATTATCTCAGGGAAGACGCTTTCAAACGGGTTTATACCGTGTCACCCAACCATCCCGAGGCACAACATGCAGTCACCCATTACCGCGTACTTCGCGAAAACGGGGGCTACGCGCTTCTGGAGGTCACACTTGAGACCGGCCGCAAGAATCAAATCCGTGTTCATTGTTCCGGCATCGGCTGTCCCATCATGGGCGACGAAAAGTATGGCGCCAAGTCCGATCCCTTCCGCCGGCTGGCGCTCCACGCCTGCTTTCTTTCATTCCCCCATCCGGGTACCGGCGCACTCAAGACCTTTCAGTCCCCTCTCCCCACTCCCTTCAAAAAGATCTTTCCGGATATTTAGGAAGGAACGGCCAGGCTGTCACCAATGACGGCTCGACGCCTCAATTCGAAAAAACATTTTGAACAGCAGAGCACATCGGACGCGGCGTTGTGCTGATCCTCAAAATCCACATCGAAGAGCTTAATGTGAAGCTCGGAGAGTTTTGGCCACTTGTCACCATAAGGCCCCGGGATCTTGCAATAGCCTGTGGAGCTTTTCATGGTACACATTTTCTTCATCGGTGACAGCACATCCGACAGTCCTTGGCGCAACAACTCCACTCGAACCATTTTTTCGTCAAAATCCATATTGTGTGCGACAAGGCATGCAGCCCCCAGAATCGCCTTGGAAAATTCCTTCAAAACCTCCGCGACCGGCCGCCCTTCTTTCAAGGCACTTTCGGTGCTGATGCCGTGGATCGCCGTCGCGACTTGGGGAATCACAAAATCTTCCGGCCTGATAATGTAATCGTGAAATGCGAGTTGAGTCCCGTTGCCGTCAAAAAGCGCCCAGGCGATCTGGACAATATGCGGCCAGTTCCCGAGATCAGTCACAGGAGCCTTCCAGCTTTTCGGCAGGCCTGTTGTTTCCGTATCAAAAAAAAGATACGTCTTCATGGTTTCACCAAAATACCTTTTCCACCATGATAATAATAGATCTCCGGTGCTTTCCCCTCATACGCCTGTATTTCCTTTTCAAACCAGACACGCACTCGTTGCTGCTGGACTTCATCAGCAGGATCCCAGATAGGATCGACGCTTAAGTCATGCACGATATAGAACGCGTTAGGTTCCCGGCCACCTTTATTCATCATTTTTTTAAAAAGAATATCCATCTGGTCCCAGGACTGTTTCTTCGCACCGCCTCCGGTCAAGGCAGCCCTCACACTCTCTTCAGAAAAACTGTTCAACGGGGATGCTATAGGCTCCCGATTGAAGAACTCTACATGGCTCATCACTTCAATCTTGCCCCAGTCGGCGGGCGCGCGGTAATGTAAGAGAGCAAAAAGCTGTCCGTAACGGATCAGCGTCTTTTGATCCGGGCCAAGATCCCTAGAATGGTTGATAATGAGCCGCCCGAGATCGTTGGGATTGAAATTCCGAATCCCGTCTTGGATATCCACGGACAGAACATCAAAACCAAAAAAACCGTGTAGTCCATTTTGCGCAAGGCTCATCGTGTGCTCCAGAACATCCTGAAAAGATTGCCACGCCATTTTTTCATTTTTGGAGATGATCGAGGCAAGGTAAAGGGGTCGCGGGCTTTCTTCTTCCAGAATCACTTCGAATCTTAGGATCTTGGCTGTAAGTTCTTTGGGGTAAGAAATAGCCTTCCAAGAAGGAGAATCGGTAAAGAGATTGGCCCGCAGAAGATCTTTCATGGAGTTACTTTCCGGCGATGAATTCAAGTACAACATCCGCCTGTTTGGCTGCGGCAATACTGACCCGGGGCGATAAGGCGGGCGTCTTTTCAATATCAGACGTAAGGTCACCGATCAGAATAAGGTTTGACCTGAGTTTGCGAATCCGGAGATCATCACTCGAACCAAAGCCCCCGAGCCCGGAGGCAGAGACGATCAATTTTCCGGTAGGAAGCATTCCAGACACGAGCATACTCTTCGCCTCGGCCCGGTCTAGACACTCGACAACAACATCACAATCGCAGAATATTTCTGGAATATTAGCGGGATCCAACCTCACAGGCAACATTTGAAGCTCCAGGTGAGGATTGATCCTTTGGAGATTGGTTTGCAGAGCTTCGACTTTCTTCATCCCGACCTGGTCTTGGAAATAAAATTGCCGGTCCAGGTTCGTGGCATCCACCACATCAAAGTCCGCGATCGTAAAATGTTTGAATCCCACTCGCACAAGACAGGCTGCGCAGTTGGAACCAAGGCCGCCCGCGCCCGCAATCCCGATCACTGCTTTCTCGATCTTTGCGAGCTTTGTTTCGCCGAGCTTTTTAATAAGGTTTTGTCTGAAAGCGTCCATCATCAGATTTGCATCCAGTCTTTCAGCACCGGCTGATAACCCTTGGCGACAAGCATCGCTTTCATCGCATCGACATCCCGGGGGTCTGCGATCTCAAATTGAGGGGCATTCTCCTCTTCGGGCGATGCAATCGTATGACCGCCGACACGCGTTGTGGACCCCGCGGACATGCGCGTGATTCCAAGGGGCAAGAGATCCTCCCGCAAGCCTGCGCTTTCACGCGTCGAAAGCGCAATCCCAAGCCGCGGGAGGAAAAGCCTCAGAGCCACAATGATCTGTGCGATATTCGCATTGCTCACTTCCGTCATTTCTTTGAAATCCCCCGCATGCGGTCTCAAGCGCGGAAGCGAAGCCCCGGTCTCAACATCCCCAAAATGATCCTGGAGGTACTGAGCGTGGAGCCCCATTAAAAAAACCTCTTTCCTCCAATCGCTCAGCCCCAAAAGCACCCCGACATTCACGTTTCTCATCCCGCTTCTTGCTGCACGTTCTGGGGCATCGAGCCGGAAAATGAAATCTTTTTTTGGACCCGATCTGTGCACTCGTTCATAGACCGCTTCATCATAGGTTTCCTGGTACAAGGTCAATCCATCAATCCCTGAGCGCACAAGATCCGCGTATTCCTCTTCAGAAAGAGCGTAGATCTCTGCAGAGATTGAGCTGAAATATTTTTTCAGCACGCTAAGGCATTCCTTGATATAGGCCGGAGAGCTTTTGGTTCTTGAGTCTCCTGTCAAAATAAGCAGATGCTCGATCCCCGTCGAGGCAATAAACGCGGCCTCTTTTTCCACTTCTTCCAAGGTTAATGTTCTCCGGGGCATTTTATTCCGGGCGTTGAAACCACAATAAGCGCACTCATTCTCGCAGAAATTCGAAAGATACATCGGAGTATAGAGCTGAATCGTCCGGCCGAAATGCTGAAGGGTCAGAGCATGTGCTTTTTGCGCCATCGATTCCAGGAATCCTTCCGCAGTCGGAGAAAGCAACGCCAAAAGTCGCTCGGGCTCCTGGGTACCGGAGGCGATCGAACGCTCAACCTCTTGGGGCGAAAGCTCATGAAAGATCTTCTCGAAAGGAAGATCCTTATATTTCAGAAGGATGTCGGAGTAACTCATTCTCAGCGCGTTTCATTCCGAAGAAAACCGGTCAGTGGCGAAGAGGCGCTTGCTTCGCTCCCTGAGGAGGCAAGCCCGGCGAGATACGCCGTACGGCCCGCGCTTACAGCCTCCCTGAATGCTCTGGCCATAGCCACGGGATCCCGGACAATCGCAATCGCCGTATTCACAAGTACCGCCGCGCAGCCCATCTCCATGCATTCGCAGGCATCCGAGGGACTGCCCAGGCCCGCGTCCACGATCACGGGCACCTTGATCTCACGCACCAGAATCTCCACAAGCTCCCGGGTCTTCATGCCGCGGTTACTGCCAATGGGAGACCCAAGGGGCATGACTGCTGCCGCACCCGCATCCGCCATGCGCTTGGCCATGGAAAGATCCGGACTCATGTAAGGAAGCACAATGAATCCCTCTTGAGCAAGAATCTCAACCGCTTTGAGCGTCTCAAGATTATCCGGCAGGAGATATTTGTTATCCTGCACCACTTCGATCTTGATCCAGTTGCCGGCCCCACTCGCCTTGGCGAGTCTCGCAATGCGCACCGCCTCGTCCGCATTCCTTGCCCCGGAGGTATTGGCCATCAGAATGCAAGATTTCGGGATATATTCCAGAATATTATCGGTCTTAGCACCGGCATCCACGCGCCTGAGCGCCACTGTCACAATATCTGATTGGGCAGCTTCAAGGGCTTTTCTCATCAGCGGATAGCTGGAGAATTTCCCAGTGCCGATCAAAAGCCGACTTTTGATCGAGCGACCTCCGATATGCAACAGATCTTCCATGGTCATCCCCCTCCGACGAAACTGACGATCTCGATCATATCCTGATCCTTGAGTGTGATCTTGTGCCAGTCTTCTTTAGAGATAATGCTGAAGTTGTGTTCAACCACGATCTTGTCAGGACACAAGCCTTTCGCTGCAACGAGCGCATCGAGGCTCAAAGGTTTGTCGATCGATTCTTGTTTTCCGTTGAGGGTGAGGATCATGAACTCTTTTCCTTATTTAAGGGAACTATGCGCTCTATCTTAAACGAAAAAGAATCTTGTTTCTATCGAAAGGTAGCCGGCGCTAAGGCAACGGCCCGTAACACCTTTTCTTCAGCTCCAAAAATCACGGAACGTAGCTTTCATAAACCGGTTCATACATTTGGCTTTCAAGATAGGCTCGAAGATTCTCAGGCTTGGGTTGGGCCGCAAGTCCTTCACGGTAAGCAACCAAAGCGACGGCTTCCGCAATTGCGAGTGAAACCTTACGAACATCTTTGAGAGGCGGATAAATACGGCCTTTCCCAAGATCCTCTTCCGTTACTTTTTCGGCCAACGTTTTTGCGGCGACAAAGAACATCTCATCAGTCACGTGCTGAACGCGACATGCTGTAACTCCCAAACCCACTCCCGGGAAAATATAAGCATTATTGCTCTGCCCCGGAGAAAACAGCTTCCCCTGGTAATCGACCGGAGGGAACGGACTGCCACTTGCAAAAATAGCGCGCCCCTGGGTAAAGAAATAGGCTTGCTCTGCCGTGCATTCCGAGTGGCTTGTGGGATTCGACATCGCGAAAACAATCGGCCTTTCGTTGATCCTGGCCATCGCCTCCAAAACCTCTTTCGTAAAAGTCCCTGGTCTTCCGGACGCGCCAAGGATCACGGTCGGCTTCACAAGCTCCACAGCGCTCAAACAATCGGATGCACCCGGCCCGTCCACCGCAAAAATCCGCTTTCGCTCATCCAGATCCGTGCGGCTCGACACCACAAGCCCTTTGGAATCCACGAACAAACACCGGCTGCGGGCTTCTTTTTCGGTAAGACCCTCTTTCATCATCGCGCCCACAACCAGACTCCCGGTCCCAAGCCCCGCTTCTCCCGCTCCCAAAAAGAGAATTTTCTGATCCTTCAAACTCCCTCCCCGGACCCTCACCGCAGAATAAAGCCCGGCCAACGCCACGCTCGCAGTTCCTTGGATATCATCATTGAACGTGCAAACACGACTGCGATATTTCTGAAGAAGATGGAAAGCATTCTCGTTGGCGAAATCCTCGAACTGGATTAGAACATGCGGGAACACTTCGCGCGCTGCGGTCACAAACTCTTCAATAAGATCCTCATAGTCTTTCCCTCGCAAACGGGGACGCTGCATCCCGATATAAAGAGGATCTTTCAAACGCGCTTCATTATTGGTCCCAACATCCAGCGTCACCGGCAAACAATACTTCGGATGAACCCCGGCACAAGCCGTATAAAGCATGAGCTTCCCTACGGGGATCCCCATGCCGTCCGCTCCAAGGTCCCCAAGCCCCAGGATCCTTTCCCCGTCAGTCACCACAATAATACGAACATCCTTCCGGGGCCAATCCTCAAGAACTTTCTTCATCCGCCCTTTGCATTGCGCTCCCAGGAACAAACCTTCATGACTGCTCCGGAGAATGCGCCCGTACTCCTGACACGCTTTCCCCACGGTCGGCGTATACACGATCGGCATAATTTCCGCGAGATGATCGATGAGAAGACGGTAGAAAAGCGTTTTGTTGCGTTCCTGCAGCCCTGTCAAATAAATATACTTTTCGAGATCCGAACTTTTGGCGCGAACATTGCTCATAGCACGTTCGACCTGATCTTCCAAGGAATCTACGCGAGCCGGAAGTAATCCCGCAAGCCCGAGGGCTTCCCTCTCCGCCTGGGTGAAAGCCGTCCCTTTATTCAGCAGGGGATCCCGCAACAGCTCTACACCTTTCGGAAGCTCGCTCATAATATTTTTCTTCTTCATGAGAGTTAAGATCTCCTCTTCTGTTTTGCTGTCCCCCAACCGATCCTGTCAGGGAATTTTTCAGAACTTACATTTAATAATTAAAAAGATCCCGATGCGCAAACTTTAGTTCGGGAAGTGCGTTATGGATCGCACTCAGAATCTTGGTTTTGGCCCTGGCGGTCAGACGCCTTCCCTTGCGCGCCTTTTGCACCACCTTATGGGACAACTGATCGGTCGAAGCCATAACAAGCACATGGTTGGTAAGCCCGTGCTTTGTCATCAGAGTATCAAGCGGCTGCAGTCCGAAATCGTTTTCATCTTTCATGTCTGGAGGAACGGTCATTGTTTAAAGTCCTGTTGTCATTAAGGTTGACCAGGAACGCCCCAATTTCAACTGCGTGAAATTGATGGGTATTGGGACGATCATGTCTGAAGCTTGCTAACAGCGGCGAGCAAGTCCTTTGTCGCGGGATATTTCTTGAGCTGTTCAATCAGCGCGCTGATCGCTTCAATAGGTTTAAGGCCGGCCAAGGCACGGCGTATCCGGCGCGCGGGTTCCAGCTCCTCAAGCGTAAAAAGAAGTTCTTCTTTGCGTGTTCCGCTTTTTGATATATCCACAGCCGGATAAATGCGCTGGTTCGAAATTTCGCGGGATAGAAATATCTCCATATTGCCGGTCCCTTTAAACTCTTCGAAGATGAGCTGGTCCATACGGCTTCCGGTGTCAACCAGAATCGTCGCGAGGATCGTAAGCGATCCTCCGTGCTCGATCTTGCGAGCAGATCCAAAAATTCGCCGCGGAACTTCCATCGAACGCGCATCCACGCCTCCGGAAAGTGTCCGGCCGCTGGAACGTTGTTCTGCGTTATGCACACGAGCCAAGCGGGTCAGGGAATCAACCAGCACCATGACGTTGGCACCTGCCGCTACCTCGCGATACACTTGCTGCATGAGCTCTCGGGCAGTCTGGATATGATGATCGTAAGGTTGATCGGAGGATGACCACCGGACCTCGGCCGTCACACTGCGCCGGAAATCTGTGACTTCTTCAGGCCTTTCATCGATCAAAAGACAATAAAGCTTCATCTCCGGACGGCTTTTGGCGACGGCCTGGCAAAGATGCTTGAGGAAAGTTGTTTTTCCGGAACCCGGAGGAGCCACGATCAATCCGCGCTGCCCCATACCGATCGGCGCAATGAGATCCATGACACGCATCGTCAGCTCTTCCGAACCATTTTCAAGGCGGATACGCGGCGATGGATCGACGGCGGTGCTGGCAAAAAATTTCTGCTCGTCTTCAGCCACAACACGTCGGGGTTCTTCATGCGGGGGTCTGTAAGTAGGACGGTGAGGATTGGGACCGCGGTTTGAGTAACGTTCTCCGCGGGATCTTTGAGGCCCACTCCCTGAACGTTCCCGGTGTTCAAAATTTCTCATGGTTGAAGTTTTCCCATTTTTCTTTCTAAAGAGCTCCACTCGGCCTCGGCAGCTTCAATCTGGATCTGCAGCTCCTTTAAGCGCACGTTGCGATCTTTGGAAAAATGGAGCGGGTTCTTCGCTATCTCTTCGAGAACTTTATTCCGTTCTTCGGTAAAATGCCGCGCACGCCCCTCGGCCTTTTCCATCCCCTTGCGAAGTTTTGAAAGCTCAGCTTTATGCTCATCCTTTTTAGGCTGCTGGACTTCAACATTGAGTCTGGAAGCAGCACTTTGGGAAGATGCAGACCCGCTATCCTCATCAGTATCTTCTTCCTCCCCTCGAGCCACCTGCTCCAGGTGATAAACATAATCCTCATAACTTCCGGGATAATGGAGGATACGGCCTTTCTTCACTTCGAGAATGCTTGAGGCCAGAAGATTGACAAAGGTCCGATCATGGCTGATGAAAACCACAGTGCCGGAGAATGTCTTGAGCGCGCGCCCCAAAGCTTCCACAGTCTCGAAATCCAGATGGTTCGTCGGCTCGTCCAGAAGCAGGACATGGCTCTTTGAAAGAAGGATTCCCGCCAAAACGAGTCGCGCCCGCTCGCCGCCACTGAGAACCTTCACCTTCTTTTCGACATCATCCCCTTTAAAAAGAAAGCATCCGGCCATATTAAGCACATCCTGACGGGTCACGCCATCCGAGCTCTCGCGCAAAAGATAAGTGTACACATCATCGTCCGGGTCAAGCACCGCAAAGACATGCTGGGCATAATAAGCGACTTTAAGCCCTGTTCCCCAGCGAAAGCTACCGCCTTTGGACACGAGATCTCCCGCCAGAGTCCTGAGGAATGTCGTCTTTCCTTCACCGTTATTGCCGAGCACCGCGACATGCTTTCCACGATCGATCTCAACCTGGATGCCGCGCGCAATATCTTTTTCCGGATAACCGATCACAAGATCTTCGCAGGTCACCGCGACCCCCGCTTTCGGCTCCACAGGTGGGATATGGATCTTGACCGTGCTCATCGGATGCGCGATTTCGATCGTCTTGAGTTTTGAGAGCTGTTTCATCTTTGACTGGGCGCGCGTCGCCGTGGAGGCCTTGGCCTTAAACCGGTCAATAAAAGTCTGCAGTTGTTCGCGCTTTTTGTCGAGCCCGCGATTGTAGGCCTGCTTTTGCGCGAGTTGTTCTTCCTTAAACTCGAAATATTCTTCGATATCCCCGGGGAAAAGAGCAAGTCCTCCGTGCTCAACCTCGAGAGTATGGTCGCAAGTCCGCTTCAGAAACTCCCGGTCGTGGGAAACCACCAGATATCCGCCTCTGAAATTAAGCAGAAAATTCTCCAGCAGGATCAACGTGCTTAGATCCAAATAATTGCTAGGTTCGTCAAGAATCAGGAAATTGGGATCACCCAGGAGCATCGCCGCAAGCTTCACGCGGGTCTGGAAACCTCCCGGAAGATTCCGCACAGATTCTTCGAGGATCTCGTTTTTAAGCTGGAACCGCGCAGCGATCTGCCCGCATTCCCAATGCTCGCTCCGTGTGGTGCGCATCAAGAAATCCACCACCCGCTCGCCGGGCTTGAAGGTGTCATGCTGTTCGAGATAGGAAAGACGCAGCGCAGCATTACGCGTGATAGTACCGCTGTCGGCCGATTCGTGTCCGGTGATGATGCGGCAAAGCGTGGATTTCCCGGCACCGTTTCGACCGATCACGCCGATCTTTTGGTCATCACCAAAAGACGCCGTCGCGGCATCCAGGATCGTCACAGCGCCGTAGGCTTTATGAAGCTCGTTAACTTGTAAAAGGACGGTCATTGTCTAAAATTCTTTTCTATTACGGTTGGTAATAACCGCCCCAATCTCAGCATTGCTTCGATTGATGGGTAATGGGACGTTCATTGTTTAAGATTCTATTTTATGGGATCCATGTTAAATAAAGATGGAAAGACTACTGATCACGCGCGCGAGACGATGATCTTTGCCACAGCATCCGGCGTGATGTCGCCGTGTTCTCCGAAAACCGAGTCCCTCTCCGCAAAACGTTCACGCACTTTGCGCGCGGCTTCCTTGGCGGAGATCTTATAGTCGCCAAAGCGCGTCGGCATCGCAACGGAATGAAAAAACGCTTCGGTTTTCATAATGGCCTCTTTCGCGGTCTTGACGTTCCAGACACGTCGGCCGTATTGTTCCAACTTTTTCTTTTTAGCGGTCAATTTGTACTGCCAAACCCCCGGCAGAACGACCGCCAAGGTCTCGGCGTGATCGAGTCCGTAAAAAGCGGTCAGCTCGTGGGCGATCATGTGAGTCGACCAATCTTGCGGCACGCCGCAACCGATCAAGGTGTTCAGCGCAAGCGTCGCGCTCCACATAAACGTCGCGCGGGCTTCATAATCCTTCGGTTTTTTCAAAGCTGTGGGCGCTACTTCGAGCAAAGTTTGAAGAAGCGATTCCGCCATCCGGTCCTGAAGCGGCGCATTCGCAGGATACGTCATGTACTGCTCCATAACATGCACAAAAGCGTCCACGATCCCATTGCGTATTTGCTTCGAAGGCAATGAAAAGGTTGTTTCGGGATCCAATACGGAAAACTGCGGAAACACATAAGGCGAGAAGAAGTGAAGCTTTTCCTGGGTCGCCTTCCGGGAGATCACGGAGTTTCCGTTCGATTCGGAACCTGTCGCGGGAAGCGTCAGCACGGTCCCGAGCGGAAGCGCTGCTTTGACGTTGGTACCATGTTCCCGAAGAATCGACCATGGATCCTGGCCCGTGAAACACGCTGCGGCCGCGATGAATTTGGCAGCATCCAGGACCGAGCCTCCACCCACCGCGAGAATAAAACCAAGCTTCTCTTTTTTAACAATTTCAACGGCCTTGAGGCAGGTCTCATAGAGTGGATTCGATTCAATGCCGCCAAATTCGGTCATGCGATGACCCTTGAGGACAGCTCTTACCTGTTCATAAACGCCGTTCTTTTTGATCGACCCACCGCCATAGAGAAAAAGCACGGAGAGATCCTTGGGAATTCGCCCCGCGATCTCGCGGATCATGCCCTTGCCGAAGAGAATCTCGGTGGGATTTTTATAAACAAAATTCTGCATTCATAACTCCTATGAAATCGATACAAACATCACGCGTTACCGGAGGGCTCGCTCAAGATCAGGCGCCGCAACAACCCGCTTGTTTAGCACCGTTTTCCATTTGATTTTGCGGGTTAACGGTACAATCCAATTCTTAGCAATCTCCGCAAACCGGAAATTGGGGCAGTCCTCGTCAACCCTTCAGGGAACAAACTCCAAGACGAGGGCAGCACTGCAAATGCGCAAAATCAATAATAACGCAGCGCTAGTACTTGTAGTGCTCGGATTTGTAGGGACCGTCGAAAGGAACGTCAAGATACTCGGACTGCTTTTTCGTAAGCTTCGTAAGCCGGGCACCCAGTTTGTCCAAATGGAGCCGAGCCACTTCCTCATCGAGCTTCTTCTCAAGGCGATACACACCGGGCTTCTTGGGATTCATCACCAGATCGATCTGCGCGAGCGTCTGATTCGTAAAAGAATTCGACATCACGAAGCTCGGATGGCCTGTAGCACAACCCAGGTTCACAAGCCGGCCTTCGGCGAGCAGGATGATCGAGTGTCCATCCGGAAAAACATATTTATCGACTTGCGGCTTGATATTGATCCGCTTCACGCCCGGCCATTTCTGAAGTTGGACGACCTGGATCTCATTGTCAAAATGTCCGATGTTGCAGACGATGGACTCGTCCTTCATTTTAGACATGTGTTCGGCGGTAATGACATCGATATTGCCAGTCGTGGTCACGTAAATATCCCCAATATCAAGAACATCCTCGATGCGTGCAACCTGGAAACCGGCCATAGTCGCTTGAAGCGCGCAAATCGGATCGATTTCCGTCACAATGACGCGAGCCCCAAAACCATGCATGGCCTGAGCACTGCCTTTGCCAACATCCCCGTAACCCAATACCACGGCGACCTTGCCCGCGATCATCACATCCGTCGCGCGCTTGATGCCATCCGCCAAAGACTCGCGGCAGCCGTAAAGATTGTCGAATTTGGATTTGGTCACAGAATCGTTCACGTTTATGGCCGGAACCAAAAGTTTCCCCTGTTCCTGCATTTTGTAAAGCCGATGAACGCCGGTCGTCGTTTCCTCGGAAACGCCTTCCCATTCTTTGACCACGCCGTGCCATTTCTTAGGCTCATCCTTCATGATCTTTTTGAGAAGTTTGAACAATTCAATCTCATCCTGCGTGTCAACCTTCTTATCGAGGATCTTGGGGTTCTTCTCCGCATCATAACCCAGATGGATCATGAGCGTTGCATCGCCGCCGTCATCCACGATAAGATTCGGCCCCTTGCCACCCGGAAAATTGAGCGCTTGAAGCGTGCACCACCAATATTCCTCCAGAGTCTCTCCTTTCCACGCGAAGACCGGAATGCCTTTGACAGCCAAAGCCGCCGCGGCATGATCTTGGGTGGAGAAAATATTACAGGAACACCAACGGACGTCCGCCCCGAGCTCAATCAAAGTCTCGATCAGAACCGCCGTCTGGATCGTCATGTGAAGACTGCCCATGATCCGCTTGCCCTTGAGAGGTTTCTGGGGCCCGTACTTCTTGCGGGTCGCCATTAACCCTGGCATTTCTTTCTCGGCCATATCGAGCTCTTTGCGACCCCAATCAGCAAGCGAAAGGTCCGCGACCTTGAAATCGCGTTTCAATTTAAGAGCAGGGACTGTCTTCTGAGCTTTTTTCTTCATGTTCTAAAATTTCTTTCTGTAAGGTTGACCATGCCCGCCCAATTCTCCGCCTTCTTTTGATTCACGGTGAATTGGACGGTCATGCTTACCCGTTGATTTGGAATTGAATAGTATGGTGACCGCCGCGGCCTTTTTCTTTTCTTAAATTAAGCTGCGCAAGTCACTTTGCTGCAACCGCAGTTGTCTTTGAGTTTCAACGCCTTCCGGAGTTGATCGACCGCGTCTGTTTTTTCCCACGTAAAGCCGGCTTCCGTACGGCCAAAGTGCCCGTACGCGGCGGTTTTATTGTATATGGGACGACGAAGATCGAGCGTTGCGATGATCCCCTTTGGCGTGAAATCAAACACTTTGCGGACCGCTTCGACGATCGCTTCGTCATCGATCTTGCTGGTCCCGAACGTATCCACTCGTATCGACACAGGTTCCGCCACGCCGATCGCGTAGGAGACCTGGATCTCGCAACGTTTGGCAATGCCGGCTGCAACGATATTCTTTGCGACGTAACGGGCAAAATACGCGGCCGAGCGATCCACCTTGGAAGGATCCTTCCCGCTAAACGCACCACCCCCGTGACGGCCCATGCCACCATAAGTGTCCACGATGATCTTGCGACCCGTAAGACCTGTGTCTCCGTGCGGTCCACCTACCTCGAAACGTCCGGTCGGATTGATGAAGATCTTGGTGTTCTTATCCATCAAGTTAGCCGGAATGACCTTCTTGATGACTTTCTCGATCAGATCCTTGGTGATCGTCGGAAGCGTCACATCCCCGTCATGTTGGGAGCTCAGCACCACGGCGTCTACACGCACCGGCACATCACCATCATATTCCACCGTAACCTGGCTCTTTGAATCCGGCCGGAGATACGTGATCTTGCCGCTTTTACGAACCGCGGTCAAATAGCGAACGAGTTTTTGAGCGAGCATGATCGGAAGCGGCATAAGTTCTTTCGTCTCATTCGACGCAAAACCGAACATCATGCCCTGGTCTCCGGCGCCGCCTGTATCAACACCCATCGCGATATCGGGAGACTGGGTATGGAGTGCAATATCAACCCGGCAAGTCTTGTAATCGAAACCGATCGAGGGGTCCACATAGCCGATCTTACGGATGACCTCGCGAGCAACCTTTTCGGCATTAACTTTGGTCTTGCTCGTAATCTCTCCGGCGATGGTCAAGCGGTCCGTCGTGGCCAGGCATTCGCAGGCCACGCGCGACGCGGGATCGCCCGCGAGATAAGCATCAAGAATGGCATCAGAAACCTGGTCGCAGACCTTGTCCGGATGCCCTTCAGAAACGGATTCAGAAGTGAAGAAATAATGCCCTTTTTTCATAGTGGTGTTACTCCTTTGGATTTTTTGGGGTGTTAACGATGGCGTTGGCTTTCTGATAAGAGGCAAGGTCGCCGATATCCAACCATTTTCCCTTAAGAGAAAAAGCAAAGAGGCCCGCTGTTTCAGCCAGCCAACGCATATAATGGCCGGGTTGGTCGGTATTATGGCCGCTTGTGATATACCTGTCAAGCAGGCTCCAGGTCTCCTTGGGGAGCCAATAGATGCCACTGGAGGCAAGCGTAGTAGTCGGTTGGGGCGGTTTTTCCTGAAATTCCAGGATCTTCCCTCCGGCATCGGTCCTGACCAACCCATAACGCTTGGCGAGTTCCTTATCCCCGACATCGTAGACCGCAATAATGCCGTGCGGCCTTTTCTTTTTCCCGAAATCAACAAACGATGCCAGATCAAAATCGAAGAAATTGTCTCCCGCGATCACTAAAAGATCACAAGGATCGACCTTCTCCGTCTTGATCACGTACGCCAGATCTCCGATAGCTCCAAGACGGTTCTCGTTACTCGTGGTGTGATCATTCACGACCTTGACCGGCCAGGGGTATTTTACTTTTGCAGCCCATGATTCGAAATGCCCCGCGAATTTCTGATTGCTCACCAAATAAACGACCTCTACCCCTTGGACTTTTTCGACGCGTTCCAGAATCCACTCCAAAATAGGCTTATTCCCCACCGGAAGCAGGGGTTTCGGAAGATTTTCGGTGAGAGGATAAAGACGCGTCGCGTATCCCGCGCAGAGAATGATGACTTTTAAGCCCATTATTTCACCGCCTTTTTGATCCGGTCGATCACACAGATCGACATCGGATCGACGTTGTAAAGTTTTGCAAGCTCACAACTCGTCCAGTCCCCGAGCATCACCATGGAAAAAATACGGGCCAGGGCGCCCTCGCCCCGCGCCTTGAATTCCGCAAATTCAGCGCCATGCTCCTGGATCGCGTTCATCGCGACCTTCTTTTTCTTGCGAAGCCACTGGGGCTCATTCCGATCCGTCAGAAAAACAGCAACCGAACGCTTGACCTTGAATTTCGGGAAAACCCAACCCTCGACCTCATGATGGAACATCTCAGGCAACGCCTCGCACGACGCAAGTGTCTTTGCGTTCTCCGCGAACTGTGTACGCCACCGAAGCGCCACGGATTGCATCAAACCACCCCCGTAAATCGCGATATTCTTGCCGAAAAGCCTCTTGGCGAGTTTGCGCGCTTCTCCTTCTGGAAAATGACGGACTCTTTTGAGCACTTCCAGAATCTCTTTTTCGGAGACCGAAAACCACCGGTAGCGCATAAAAAGAAAAAGAAGCGAAAAGGTCGTATACCCGATCGCAAAACGCGGCGGATACCCCTGCGGCAAACGGAAAAGCGGGATCTTCCTCTTAAGGGCTTCCTCCGCAAGCCATCCCCCGGACGCCACAACAAGGAAATGTGCTTTTCTCGCGACCGCCTGCTCGAAGATCGATTCGACTTCGTGGGTATT
This sequence comes from Candidatus Omnitrophota bacterium, assembly GCA_903856085.1. GTDB lineage: Bacteria > Omnitrophota > Omnitrophia > Omnitrophales > Aquincolibacteriaceae > Aquincolibacterium > Aquincolibacterium lacustre. The sequence goes on from CAIOAT010000013.1 coordinate 135,052, forward strand.
CCCGGAATAGCTGGAAAGGATCACGATCGTTTTGGAATCAACCCATTCGGGAAGACGCGAGGTCCGGTTTACCGTCCAATGGATACGCGAACGACTCTGTGCGATGGTCCCGAGAATGTCCCCGCTGATAGCGGAACCCCCCATCCCGCAATAAAGGACCTTCTCCGGTCTTTTAATGAATGAGGCTGGAAGACTAATACCCTTGGCAATTGCACGCGCCTTCACAATCTGATGGGCCAAATCCTTGAGATAGGCTTCCATTATTCGTCGGCAAGCTCCTCGCAAACGTCTTTGAGTCGCTCTTTCAGAAAAGCATAGGTCTCTTTGCCGGTGTGGAACGCGAGAGATTTTTGGGCAATCTCCTTGGCATCGGAATAACGGATCGAACGGATCGCTTTCTTAATCTTAGGCAACATCACAGGACTGGCGCTGATCTCATCGATCCCGAGCCCCACCAAGAGAATCGCGATCGCCGGATCCGAGGACATTTCTCCGCAACTTCCCACCCAAATATTGTGGCCGTGCCCGTTCCGGATCGTTAGATCGATCAGACGAATAATCGCGGGATGGGTCGGCTCATAAAGATGCGCTATCTTCTCGTTCATGCGATCGATCGCGAGCACATACTGGATCAGATCATTCGTCCCGAGGGAAAAGAAATCCACTTCCTTCGCCAAAACATCACTAGCCAGTGCGGCCGAAGGGATCTCGATCATGGCTCCGACATCAATGTTCTTATTAAAAGGGAGACCTTCTTTTTCAAGTTCAGCCTTTGCTTCATTTAAGATCTCACGTGCGGCACGAACCTCGTAAACGCCCGTAATCATCGGATACATGATCTTCAGGTTCCCATGCGCACTCGCCCGAAGAATCGCTCGAAGCTGAGTCTTAAAGATATCCGTGCGCGTCAGACAGAAACGGATGGCACGCCAGCCGAGATAGGGATTCATCTCGTGAGGGATTTCGAGCGTGGAAACGAACTTATCCCCACCGAGATCGAGGGTGCGGATCACCACCGCATGCGGATGCATCGTCTCCGCAACCTTGCGATAAGCTTCGTATTGTTCTTGTTCGGTCGGCAGCGTCGACCGGTTCATGTAAAAATATTCCGTGCGGAAAAGCCCGACACCGTCGCCGCCGTGAGAAATGACCGAGGATACCTCGTGGTGGAATTCGATATTAGCCGCAAGGGTGATGCGTTTTCCATCCAGCGTTTCAGCCGGAAGGTCGCGCAATTTATCGAGCTCTCCGGTAAGTTGGATGAACCGGTTCCCCTGAGAGTTAAATTTATCAATGGTCGCCTGATCGGGATTAATGACCACGACCCCATGCGTCCCGTCTACGATGATCGTATCCTCGTCCTGAAGCTCATTAATAATCTTGTCGAGCCCCACGATGGCCGGGATCTCCAGTGAACGGCCCAGGATCGCCGTGTGCGACGTCGGCCCGCCAATTTCGGTCACAAACGCCATCACTTTTTTCCGGTCGAGCGAAGCCGTATCCGACGGCGAAAGATCGTGGGAGGCGATAATCACTTTCCCCTGAAATTCTTCCAGCCTCTTTTTCTCCTCGCCGCAGAGATTCGCGAGAAGACGCTTGCCCACATCGCGAATGTCCGAAATGCGTTCTTTAAGATACTCGTCGTTGATCTGGGAAAAGGCCTGAAAATAGCGTTGGATCACAGCCGCAAAGGCGTATTCTGCCCCGACCTTTTCGTTTTTGATCACTTCGATCACATCTTCGATCAGAGTCCGGTCTTCGAGGATCAGAAGGTGCGCTGTGAAGATATCCGAGCTCTCCCGGCCGATCTGATCCGAAAGTTTCCGGCGGATACTGAGGATCTCGGTACGAGTGCGCGTAAGAGCCTCTTCAAAGCGAGCGATCTCATTGGAGATCTGCTCGGGACCTACGGACCGTTTGGGAAGATTGAAGGATCCGCCACTATGCAGGATAAACACCTTCCCGATCGCGATGCCGGGCGACGCCCCGATCCCTTTGTATTCTTTCATATCATTATTCTCCGAAATTAGATTCTATAAGCTTGGCCAACGATTCCATGGCCGCCGCGGCATCTTTACCCGCCGTGCGCACCGTGATGGAAGAACCCACTTCCGCCGCGAGCGTCATAATCCCCATGATCGATTTTCCGTCGATCTTGAGATCTTCTTTTTGAACCTCGACTGATGCCTCAAAGCGGTTCGCGGTCTGAACAAAAACCGCGGCAGGCCGGGCGTGAAGCCCCAGTTTATTGCCGATCACGAAGGTCCGTTCGACCGGCGCTGGCTCATTTTTTTTCTGTCGTTTCGTCATGATTCTCCTTAAGCAAAAATAAAACGGTCACTAGGAATGCCGAAATTTTTTATTTCTTTTACGAAGGGGTCGCTTGACAGCCCCATGACAACTTCACCGAATCATTCTTCCGTCCGTTCGGCATTTTCCTTGTAGTGCTCCAAAACAAGTTTCATCAAACGCTCCGAATCATGGCGAACCTGCTCCCCCGCCTGAAGCACATCCCCCTGGATGATTTGGTAACCTTTTTCTTGGATCTTCTCAATATCTAACTTAACCGGCGTAGCGCCCTGCTTGGCATACCGTTGTAGCATCGCCTCTGGGATGGTCGCCGTGTTCACGAAACAAGCATCCACGATCCTCGGGTCCGTATGCTCCAGGATCACGTTCAAATGGTCCCACGCGCTCATCCCCGTGGTCTCACCGGGTTGCGTCATCACGTTCATGATGTAAACCTTATACGCATCGGACCGGAGCACTGCATCGCGAATGTCTTTGATCAAAAGATTTGGCAGAATGCTGGTATAAAGACTTCCCGGACCCATGAGCACGAGGTCCGCGATCTCGATCGCGTCCAGGGCTTCCTGGCAAGCTTTACAATCATCCGGCCGGAGACGAATGCTGCGAAGCGGTTTTTTTAGATCTGTGATGTTCGTCTCGCCTTCGACCGATGTCCCATCCATAAATTCGCCTACCAACGTCACTTTTTCAAGCGTCGACGGGAGCACCCGTCCTCGGATGGCCAAAACTTTGCTGGATTCCGCAATCGCTTTTTCGAAATCGCCGGTCACCTTCGAAAGGGCAGTAATAAAAAGATTCCCGAAGCTGTGTCCCTTCAGCCCTTCTCCGAGATCGAACCGGTATTGAAAAAGATCGCGTATGAGCGGCCCGGCATCGGCAAGGGCGACCAGACAGTTCCGGATATCGCCCGGCGGCAGCACATCCATTTCATCGCGCAAACGACCGGAACTTCCGCCCGTGTCCGTCACCGTCACGATCGCGGTAATATTGCTCGTAAACGTTTTGATCCCTGAAAGCATGGTACTTAAACCGGTTCCACCGCCGATCGCCACAACACGCGGTCCATGCAACAAGGACTCCACCCGCCGCTTCTGGTAAACAATATCCACAAGCGAATCGTTCCCGTTCAAAGGCATCAGCGCCCGCACGAAGATCCGGACCATGTTTTTGATCGAGGTATAGATAAGAAAAATCCCGAGGATCAAAAGCGCCGTCGCAAACGAGGCCAGCATGACGCTCGTCTTGGACATGGTCTGCACAGTCAAAAGGGCCACCAACACAATAAATCCAAGACCCAACGCGCAGAGAAAGATCCACCGTTTGATCCCGATGCCAGGATACAACCACTTAAAGAATTTCATAGAAGGTTACCGCGGAGCCGGTCCGAATCAGACCTTCCGATTTTCTTCTTTTGCGATCAGGTCAAAAATGTCTTTTGGCGTCTTGCACTTCCTGATAAGTTCGCAAAAATAAGTGTCCCTGAGAAGTCTTGAAATCTGTGCCAACGCCTTGAGATGCGGTCCGGCGGTGTCTTTGGGCGCGACAAGCAGGAACAGAATGTAGACCGGTTCCCCGTCCAACGCTTCAAAGTTCACGCCTTTGCGACTTACGCCGAGCACGGCCACGAGTCCGTCCACTTTATCGGTCTTTCCGTGCGGGATCGCGATCCCCTGCCCGATACCTGTCGAGCCAAGGTTCTCACGCTCGATCAGAGCGCGCAGGATGTTTTTTTTATCCCCCACGTCTTTGACCTCGGCCAAAAGATCGACCATTTCCTTGAGAATGCCTTCTTTGTCGGTCGCGTCTAAATCGACCTTGATGCCTTTGACGTTGAGAAAATCGGTGATCTTCATGGATGTATTCCTCCGGATTTAAAAAGGTTTCGGAACTAGAACCCGGGCTCGATGAGCCCGTGATTCCCGTCCTTGCGCTTATGGATCACATTCACACCCTGGGTATTCTGATTCATGAAAACAAGAAAGGTCTCCGGAGAGATTTCCAGCTGAAGACTGGCCTCTTCCACCGACATCGGCTTGGACGCGAACGCCGAGGAACGAACGATCTTTGGATGGTCCTCGGGCAGAATACTTTCCACGTCGAGCATTCCGAGAGCCCGAGCGATCTTCGCCGACGTCTTGGCACTTTTATTATGATGGCCCTTGGACTTCGAGCGGAATTTCTTCAGCTGTTTCTCGACGCGCTCATAGGCTTCATCCATCGCCGCAAAGATATTATCTTTGGCTTCGCCCATCCCGAAGGCATGGAAGTCCTTGGCCGCAAGCGTGATCTCCGCTTTAAAGATATAATTGTCTTTTTTAAGGAACACATGCGCCTCTACGATCCGAGGTGCGTATTTCTCGAATTTAGGGAGACGTTCCTCCAAATGCTCCTTCATCCCTTCCGTGATCTTAAGATTCTGTCCTGAAAAACGTATATCCACTGTCATTTCCTCCTTAAGGGTCTTTGATGGATCGCTTCAAAACGCGGGTATCGGATTACGCTAAAGTAAACCTCTCTCCAAGATAAATCTCTCTGGCCTTGGCATCGGAGGCAAGAAATTCCGAGGTCCCGGAGACCTCGACCTTGCCCTCGAAAAGAAGATAAGAACGGTCGGTGATGGAAAGCGTTTCGCGGACACTGTGGTCCGTCAATAAAATGCTGAGGCCCTGGGCCTTAAGCCGCTGAAGGATCTTCTGCACTTCAAAAACCGCGATGGGATCTACCCCGCTGAAGGGTTCATCCAAAAGAATGAGGGAGGGGTTTGTCACGAGCGCACGCGTGATCTCAAGACGTCGTCGTTCGCCGCCGGAAAGCGTGTAGGCCTTGTTCTTCGCGAGATAGGCAATATCAAGATCGCTTAGAAGCCGCTTGAGACGACGATCGCGTTCTTCCTGAGGGATCTCCAACGTTTCCAAGATCGCCATGATATTCTCTTCTACGGTGAGCTTGCGGAAAATGGACGGTTCCTGAGAAAGATAACCGATCCCGAGCCGGGCTCTTTCAAACATCGGGAGGTTCGTGATGTCTTCACCGCGGAAAAGGATCTGCCCGGATTCCGGACGGATGACCCCGACCACCATATAAAAAGACGTCGTCTTACCCGCGCCGTTCGGACCCAGAAGGCCCACGATCTCGCCACGCGAGATCTGGATACTCACACCCTTGACGACCGTACGACCTTTGTAGCTTTTCGTCAGATGTTTCGTCTCAAGCAAATTCATGGTCAGAGCACTCCCTTCCCGAGAGTTTTATTAGCATCCCCACTAAAATAAAGAGCCTCCGTATCTCCGCCCAGAATGATCCGCCCTTCATCCGCCAGATAGATCACGCTATCCGAGTAGGTCTTGTTTCCGTCAGGATTCTCGATTACCACATCCCCCACAGACACGATTTTTGAAACACGACGGCTCACACGATTGTAGTAAACGTCCATTGTGTCGGCCGTAAGCTTCCCGCGAGAGTCCTGGGCCACGACGTTATCTCTAAAATGCGCAATGTTTTTTTCGTAGTCGACCACAAGGGTCCCGTCACAGGTGATGGTCGTGGGTCCGGTCTCTTTATCTTCCATATTCTGCACCACGACTGTTACGTTTTTTTGAAATTTCACTTTTTTCAGGTTCGTCTCTGCCCGGGCGCCGGTGCCTTCCACGTTAATATTGTCCTTCTTGACCTGCGTCGGCAAATCGGTCTCCACAATGTGTTCCGAGGGGCTCATATCCAGAGCCTCGGTCACAAGCCTCGTCCCGTCATCGGTCGTAGCCACAACATTTTTCTCAAGATGAATCTTGTTCTTTTTCTTGTCATATTTTCCGCGGTCCGCCGTTACGGTCACGGGAACTTCCTCGGCATACGCCTTAGCCATCACATTCATGAGCTGCACCGTATTGGAAAGAATATCCGCAGAATCCCCTTCGATCTCGATTTCGCGCTGCCCCTCGGGCGTATACTTGGTAAATGAAAAAGAGAAGATCTTTTGCGGTTTCTGCGCAGAAGGCTGCTGAACCCCCTGCTCGGCCCTCTGCTTGCGGGTAATGACCACCTGCACCTGAACGAAGAACACATAGAACACCACAAGCGCGACAAAGATAAAAACAAGACGTTTGATCATGAGCGTTTCACTGTTCCCTTAAGTTCCGACTCAAACTCTCTCGTCGGGCTTCGTTTTCCAGCGATCATGCATCCATCCCCATTGGTCAGGGTAACGGCGAATCACTTCTTCAAAATCTTTCATCCAGGCTTCGGTGTATTTCCGGATCGAGGCGGTCCGGTCTCCCGCTTCGATCTGCGGCCTGATCAACTTCCCCAAAAGGAGCTTGTAGCGATTCCCAGGCATCCGGATCATAAAAGCCGGAAGGATCGGCGCCCCCGAAGCCATCGCGAATTTCACCGGCGCCACAGACGTATAAGCCGGTCGTCCAAAAAAATCCACAAAAATACTCCGCACTCTATCTCTGTCCTGGTCCGGCAAAATTCCGACAATGTCTCCGGCTCTCAACTGCTTATAGACCTGACGGACGGCTTCATCCTGATAGATGGTCCGAACATTGACGGCGCTTCGCAAACCCACGATCCACCGATTATAGGGCTCATAATAGATTCTGCGGCCAATGACGGCACCTTTGAAACCCTGCAAACAAAAAGTTCCGGCCAAAAGTTCCCAGTTGCCCAGGTGCGCCGTCATTATAATGAGCCCTCTCCCTTCTTGCAAAATATCTTTGCAGAAAGAATAGGCATCGCCGACCTCCACGATCGAGGCCACCTGATCACTAGAAAGAGTAGCAAAACGCAGGAAATCCACCGCCGTCTGGAGCATGTGCCCCATCACCCGCCGACCGATTGTTTCCAACTCCGCGAGACTTTTCGTGTCGCCGTACGCCAGCTTCAGATTCTCAAGGATCTTCGTTCTTTGGCGCAAAACGAACCGGTATCCCCAATGCCCGACCTTGTTCGCGAACGCCAGGGCCCAACTGCGCGGCAGGACTAACAGAAGCCCCGCCCCCAGTCTCGCTAAAAGATAAAGGGGATAACGATAGAACTTGCGCTTGGCCATAGGCGGATCAAACCCGTCCCGCCCTCATAAGATCCTGAACGTCCAGGAGGCCTACGACGCGTCGGGATTTGTCCACCACCGGCAATTCATCGATGCGAAGAGACTCCATGATATGGAATGCTTCTTCCGCAAGCTTTTCCTTCTGGATATAACGGGGTTTCAGCGTGGCTAATTGGGCCACAGGCCGACTCAAGATCTTTTCGCCCTTGGATTTAAGATGACGACGGAGATCTCCGTCGGTAAAAACGCCCACAAGTTTTCCGCGAGCATCCACGATCGTACAGCTACCGGCCCGCGAGGCCGTGATCTTAAGAAGCGCCTGACGCACCGTGGTCTTCACTCCCACCAGCGGATTCGCTTTCCCCGTACGCATGATCTCCCCGACTTTAAGCAACCTCCTGCCAAGACTTCCCGCAGGATGCAATTCCGCGAAATCTTCAGAGCGAAAACCTTTTTTCTTGAGAAGCGAAAGCGCGAGCGCGTCCCCCATCGCAAGCGAAGCGGTCGTTGAAGCAGAAGGCGCTAAGTTCAACGGACAGGCCTCGCGCCGCACGCCGAGATCAAGAACCTTATCGGCATTTTTTCCAAGAGAGGATCCCGGAACGCTCGTCAAAGCGACAAGTTTCACGCCTTTTTTCTTCAAAAGAGGCAAAAGCCTCACGATCTCTTCGCTTTCCCCGCTTTGCGAGATCGCGATCACGAGGTCCTTGGAAGTCACCATGCCAAAATCACCATGGACCGCTTCGGCCGGATGAAGAAAAAAAGTGGGCGTCCCCGTTGACGCCATGGTCGCAGCGATCTTGCGGGCGATAAAACCAGGTTTTCCCATCCCGGTAAGAATCACGCGTCCTTTACATTCCGCCATCCATTCAACCACCGTCTCGAAATCCTCACCGATCCTGGAACGGAGTCGGGAGATTGCCAGAGCTTCGATCCTAAGAACTTCTTTGGCGAGCCGTATCACATTGGACGTTTTCATCGTCTTAGTCTTCCGTCACGACGCATTTTTTTAATGCGATCAATTTTTTGAGCAAGGGTTCCAATTGAGAAAGAGCGAGAGCATTCGGTCCGTCTGAAAGCGCCTTTTTAGGATCTTCATGGATCTCCATAAAAACGGCATCCGCTCCGGCTACAACCGCACACCGCGAGAGCGTTGGAATGAATTCCGACATGCCGCCTGACGAAGTGCCCTTCCCTCCAGGAATCTGCACTGAATGTGTGGCGTCGTAGATCACAGGATACCCGAATCCGCGCATGATGGGAATCGCGCGAAAATCATTCACGAGGTTATTGTACCCAAAACTTGTACCACGTTCCGTGAGAAGAATCTTCTTGCATCCGACCTCTTCAAGTTTTTGAATCATGTTCTTGGCTTCCCACGGAGAAAGGAATTGTCCTTTTTTCACGTTCACGATCCTCCCCGTCGCCGCAGCCGCGAACAAAAGGTCGGTCTGGCGACAAAGGAACGCCGGGATCTGGAGAATATCCGCAACTTCGGCCACCGGCTCCGCTTGTTCGGGCGTGTGAAAATCCGTGAGAATGGGAAGTTTGAACTCTTTTTTGACGCGCGCAAGGATCGCGAGCCCCTTTTTAAGACCCGGACCGCGAAAGGAACGGATCGAGGAGCGATTCGCCTTATCAAAGCTCGCTTTAAAAACATACGGGATCTTGAGCGCGCGGGTAATTTCCGAGATCTTTTTCGCAAGCCGCAGCGTGCCTTTTTCATCTTCAATCACACAGGGCCCGCCGATCAGGACGAGCTTTCGAGGATCTCCGAAGACGATGGATCTCAGAGCGACCTTATGCATGGACCTCACCCTCCTCCTGAGCAGGAACTTCCACCTTGGCGATCTCTGGCTTCACCGGAACGGGAATCTTCAAACCATGCGCTTCCTGAAAAGCGAGCGCGGCACGAATAAATTCGCGAAAAAGCGGGTGCGCCCTGTCCGGTTTGGATTTGAACTCCGGATGAAATTGGACCGCAAGGAACCAGGGGTGATCGTCTAATTCGATCATCTCAACCAGTTTTCCATTTGGGGAAACGCCGGAAAGTTTCATTCCGGCTTTCTGGAATTTTTCTCGATATTCGTTATTGAACTCATAACGGTGGCGATGACGCTCTGAAATCTCATCCAGTTTGTAAGCTTTGTGCGCAAGCGTTTCTTTTTTGACCTGGCAAGGATACGCACCAAGACGCATCGTGCCGCCCATCTCCTTCACATTCTGCTGTTCCTCGAGAAGACTGATCACCGGGAAGGGCGTCTTCTTGTTGAACTCGGTGGAATGCGCATTTTTCATATCCATCACATTGCGTGCAAATTCAATCGCCGCGCACTGCATCCCGAGACATATCCCAAAGAAAGGGATTTTTTTCTCGCGGGCAAATTGGATCGCCTTGAGTTTTCCTTCGATCCCACGGCTCCCGAACCCTCCCGGAACCAAGATCCCGGAGACCCCCTTCAGCTGCTCTAGTGAACGCGCCGTTTCAAGCTTTTCGGAATTGATTCGTTTGATCACGACGCCCGTGTCGTTGGCAATTCCGCCGTGCTTCAAAGATTCATAAATGGACTTGTAAGCATCCTGCAGCTCGACATATTTACCGACCACGGCGATCTTGACCAGATGCCTGGGATGAAGTGCCTTGTCGACCACGTTCTTTTTCCATTCGTGAAGACTGCCCGCTTTGTATTCGATCTTGAGCTTTTGGCAAATAACTTTGTCGATCCCCTCCGCTTTGAACATGAGAGGGCATTCATAGATCGAGGCCACATCGCGCGCTTCGATCACGGCTTCCGGTTCCACGTTACAAAAAAGCGCGATCTTGTCCTTCATCGCTTGGTCGATCTTTTTTTCGGTACGACAGATCAAGATGTCCGGCTGGATACCAATCTCACGCAAGGTTCCGACGCTATGTTGCGTGGGCTTGGTCTTGAGCTCGCCCGCGGCTTTAAGATAAGGAACGAGTGTGAGATGGATGAAAAGAGAATTCTCGCGACCAACTTCATGACGATACTGCCGGGCGGCCTCCAGGAACGGTAAGGATTCGATATCGCCGGCCGTGCCTCCGACCTCCGAAATCACAACGTCATAACGTTTGTTGCGTGAAACATTCCGGATGCGTTCTTTGATCTCATTGGTAATATGCGGTACCACTTGCACCGTACCGCCCAGATAATCCCCTCGTCGTTCTTTGGCGATCACGGTGTAATAGACCTGACCACTGGTCACATTGTTCTCGCGGCCCAGCGTACTATGCGTGAACCGTTCGTAATGCCCGAGGTCCAGATCTGTCTCTGCCCCATCATCGGTCACATAGACCTCACCATGTTGAAAAGGATTCATCGTGCCGGGATCCACGTTCAGATAGGGGTCGAGCTTCTGGATCGCGACCTTGAGACCCTTTGCTTCAAGGATCTTTGCGATCGATGCAGATGCAATGCCTTTTCCAAGGGAAGAAACGACGCCGCCTGTTACAAAAATATGCTTTGGCATTTTAAATTCCTCACGAGGTTTGCCTGTCCTGACATCTATTTTATTTTCATCGAAGATTGCCAGGGCTAGTCCAATTAACCTTCAACTCTTTTGACGGAGAATTGGCCTGTAAACGCTTTTCGACTTCCTGCAGATCCTCTTCCGTGTCCACGCTGATGAAATCATACGCCGTTTCGATCACGCGAATGGAACGGCCCCTTTCGAGGATCCTGAGCTGCTCTAATTTCTCGGTATTTTCCAGGATTCCAGGCTCCCAAGCAACAAATTTCAAAAGAAATTCGCGCCGATATCCGTAAACTCCCAGATGTTTCAAAAAACTGAACGCACAATTTTGTTTTCCTTGAAAGAACGGGATGGCCGCGCGTGAAAAATAAAGCGCGTTCCCCTCCGCGTCACAAACGATTTTAACAACATTGGGATTCTCATAACTTTCCTTGTCCGTCATCCGCACGGCCAGGGTCAGGACTTCCACATCCTTCGCTCGTTCAAAAATGCTCACCATCTCGTCAAGCGCCTTCGGGTCCACGAGAGGCTGATCGCCCTGAATATTGATCACCAGTTCCTGTTTGAAACGACCCATGACTTCCGCAATCCTCGAGGTCCCGTTCGGATGGTCTTTGCGCGTCATGAAAGCCTTACCACCAAACCCTTCAACGCATTGCTGGATACGCGTGTCGTCGGTGGCTACGATCACATCCTCAAGCTTTTTCGCCTGTCTCGCGCGTTCCCAAACATGCTGGATCATGGGCTTGCCGCCGATGGAACGCAGGATCTTTTCGGAAAGGCGCGTGGAACCTAAACGTGCGGGGATAACACCGAGGGCTTTCATATTCTCTAGGCTCATGCCTTCCGGATCGCTTCTTCGAGCTCTCCGGGAGCAACCGTCGCGGTACCGAGTTTACCGACCACAATACCAGCAGCGAGATTCGATATCTTCGCGGCCTCTTGCATTTTAGCACCTGCCGCCAACGCAAGCCCGAGTGTCGCGATCACCGTATCCCCGGCGCCTGAAACATCGTAAACTTCGCGCGCGGCGGTCGGCACCTTGGTCAGCTTTTTATTTTTTTCGAAAAGCGCCATACCATCTTCACCGAGCGTAATCAACACAGAATCGAGTTTTAATTTTTTCATCAACCCCCAGCCGACCGTTTCCAATTCCGGTGTTTTGTAACACGATCCATGCGTCCGTTCATAACCGATAAAGGCCTCGCTCCGGTTCGGAGTGATGCAGGTTACGCCCTGGTAATAAACAAAATGTTTTTCCTTCGGATCCACGAGCACGGGCTTCCTGAACTTTTTGGCAAGACGAACGATCTCCCTTAAAAGAAAAGGCTGCATGACGCCTTTACCGTAATCTTCAAGGATCACAACATCCATGCGTTTGATATTCTCACGAACGAATTTCAGGATTTTTAGAAGGTCGGCCTTGGAGACATCTTCGGTCTTTTCACGGTCAAAACGAACGACTTGCTGGGAATGCGCGATCACACGGGTCTTGAGGGACGTCGGACGTGTCGGATCATAAACGATCCCGCCCGTTTCGATCCCCTGTTTGCGCATCACCTTAAGCAACATGCGCCCGTAAAGATCGCGTCCTACCACACCGCAAGGGCAAACCTGTCCCTGAAGAGAGCGAATATTGTTGGCCACGTTGAGCGACCCGCCTGGCATATAGGATTCCCGCTCGACTTTGACGACCGGAACCGGCGCCTCAGGGGAAATGCGCTTGACGCTGCCCCAAACAAACTGGTCCAGAATAAAGTCTCCGATCACGAGGATACGCGCTTCTTTGAACCTCTCGATGATCTCGAGAAAACGTCTTTTCTCTAAGCTGTTAAGCGGTAAAGATGTGGTTTTCATTGTCCCTTTTTTAAAAAAAGGACGAGCACATGATGCACATTCTGATTTAAAAAAGAAATCAGTGCCAGTCCCGGTTGGGGCGATCAAGGAAGGCCGTATGATAACACCCCTTGCCGAGGGTGTCAATGAAAGGAAAGCTCTTTAACTTGTTGCAATTAAAAGGGTTAGAGAATGAAGACGCCGTGTGTTGCCTTTTGGCATTTCCTCATGCCAGCTCGGGGTCAGAAAGTCACTTTTTTGCTGTGGGACAAGCAGAGCAATCGCCGGAACAGGATGGGGCTGCGGGAGCTTCCTTTTTGGGGACGTCGTTTTTGGCTGACTCCTTGTAACCCTTGGAACGATAATCGGTCTGATAGAAGCCGCTCCCTTTAAAAAGCACCCCCGCTCCGCCGGAGATCAGACGTTCGGCCTTGGCCTTCCCGCATTTTGGACATTTCTTGATGGCTTTTTCGGTCATGGACTGGTATTTTTCGAACCGATGGCCACATGCCCCGCATTCATACTCATAAGTCGGCATTAAAGGGTCTCTCCTTTGAAGACACGCATTATAGTCCTGATACCTATCGATTTCAACGGAGTTGAAATCGGGGCAATCCTTGTCAACCGTTCAAGAAAAGAATCCGAGACAAGGACAGGGAGAAAAGAAATAATTTCAATCAATTCGCCGGAGCCTGTCCGGGATCGTAGCCGGCAAGCGTCGCGACGACTTCACCCAGGACGGGAACCTTGACCTTCATCACAAGCGGAATGCGGCGCTCGTCCATACTCATCCAACCACGGACTTTTCCGCGCCTGACAAAAAACCCTTCGAACAAAATGATCGGTTCGATCTCAACCGCCTGAAAAACGCCCACAGGGTCGATCTTCATTTCTTTGACGCCATGCGCAACCACTTCAAGATCCCAGTTTTTTTCGTCCGCGTTCACTGGGATCAGCGTCTTGGAATTCGGCTTCAGATCCTGGAGCCGGAGCCAGTAGCAGCAGGAGATCTGGTCCTGAACATGCTGAGGAATGAACATTTCTTTTCGACTGTTGTCCTTCCGGGAATAAAAGAGGCCGATATGTTTGCTCTGATCGTATTCCATCGACTCGTCCGTCCAGTAGCTACCCTCTTTAATCTTTTTTTCATAGCGAAGAGAGTCAAAATGTTCGGCATCGATATAGGTGTGGTGCGTATCCCGAACCTTGTAGATCCAGTCGAGGATCGGTCGCGACCGGATATTGATCTCGATGTGATAAGCATCGCGGCCGTTCACTTTGACAAGCTCTTTCACCTCGGAAACTGCTTCCCCCACGGTGATTCCAAGATAACTGACCTCGAATTTTATTTTCTCCCCGAGAAATATTTTTGCGGCAGATTTTTCCGAAGGCGCAAAAACCCGCCCCTTTTCTTGGGCAGAACTGATGGGAGCAAGAAGTACCAGCGTTAAAAAAAAGAGCGCTGCTTTTTTCATGGGCATCAGTTCCGGATAGTCCCGTCAAGGCCGATCACGACCCTCTTAATGGCAAGGCGTGTCCCGGAGAGTTCAACCGCTTCCTGAACCATGCGAAAGAGCCCCGAACAGCACGGCACTTCCATGATCACCACGGTAAGTGAATAAATAATGTTATTCTTGAGGAGTTCGGCGATCTTTTCGACATACTCGCCAGTTTCATCCAGCTTGGGACAGGCAATGACGAGTCGCCTCCCTTTCAGCATATCCTGATGAAAACTTCCAAGCGTAAAGGCCGTACAGTCCGCTGCGATCAAAAGATCGCACTCCTTGAAATACGGCGCAACCGGCGAGATCAGATGAAGCTGGATCGGCCATTGGCTGAGCTCGGAGGGCGCGGGACCCGTCCCTTGAACCTTTGATTCTGTGGATGGAGAATGCGGCTTGATTTCGCGGGCCATGGAACCCGGACAACCGCCAAAATGCGGTGCGTGACCGGTGCCATGGAGTGACGCCACCCCATGAACTTTTTGCGCAGCCTCAGAACCTTGGGTCTTCAACACGTGATCGAAAGCGGCCTTGGGATCATAGTCGTTGCTGTCTCTTTCGATGATCTTGAGCGCGTCGACAGGACAAACATCCAGGCAGGCTCCCATCCCATCACAAAAGATCTCTTTAACGAGCACGGCCTTCTTATGTTCATCCAGCACCAACGCGCCTTCCGCACAGGCCTTGGTGCAAAGCCCGCACCCATTACATTTTTCACGATCGATCTCAATGATCTTACGTTTTGCCATAAAAGCTCCTTTAACCTAGCCGCTAGCGTTTAACCAAAACTCCAGGCTTTCCCTATCCCCGGATCCCGCTCACACCCCGAGTGTCAGAAGGTCGCGCACCGCGGCATGCACATCTTCTACCGCAATTTCATCAATATAGGTGAACTTCCGTTCGGCGGCGGGAATATGGGAAACATCCTTCGCGACCACACGGGAATTCTTTCCGAGAGGCTGCCAGCGTTTGGGCCCAAGACCCGGTTCATACCTCCCGAAAATAGAAACAACCGGCGTGCCGACCGCCGTCGCGATATGCACCGGCCCAGAATCATTGGAAATCAGTAAAGCTGATCGCTTCAAAAGCACTCCCAGCATTCCGAGTGAAAGTCTGCCGCTCAAATCGAAGACCGGGACCGAGGTATTTTTTATCAACCTTTCAATAGTGGCCCGATCTTGAGAGGTCCCTATCGCGAGAAAAATGCTGGGACGTTCCTTTTGAAGGCACGTCACAAGTTCGGCAAAACGCTCCGCCGGCCACATTTTGGTGACATCGCTTGCCGAAGGGTTCAAAGCAATCCACGGAAGATCATTTGGAACTTTATGGAACAAGCGCATGCTCTCAAACGACTGCACGGAGCGATCCGTGATGGGGAAAAAAGTTTCAATCTCTCGAGGCGGAGTCACACCCAGGGGCTCCAGAAGTTCGAAGAGATATTCGGCCTCCTGTTTGAGACCTTCTTTTTTGTTATACGGATGGACTTTCGTCAAAGCCCAAGAAGCGCGACGGTCGTATCCGATCCGAACCGGAATCCCCGCAAACCACGCGGCCAGATGCATCCGGTTCGTACCATGGCAATGAATCACAACATCAAACCTCTTGCTGCGAAGTTTTTGGCTAAAGAGGAATTGCCCCCAAAGACCTCGTTCGCTTCCTTTTTTATCGTAGAGGATCACTTCATCCAGATAAGGATTCCCCTGAACGATCTCATGATGTTCGCGGAATACAACCGTTGCGATCCAGGCCTTCGGGAATTGTTCGCGTAACGCCTTAAAAAGCGGCGTTGTAAGGACCAGGTCCCCGATGCGATCTGTGCGCGTAATGAGAATGCGCGGGGCGTCAGGCAGCTTGATTGGCATTCAGAAGCTCCAGAGAAAGTTCGACCACTTTTTCAGGTTTCAATCCGTGAAAACAACTCCGTTCAGCACGGGGCAACCTCTCGGATCCACAAGCGCAGTCTTGAGCCTCTCCTCGCGCGACGCGGAATTTCGGACCCCCATGCCCATATTTCTCATGGTCCGTCGGACCGAAGATCCCGACAGTCGGCGTACCCAATTCGAACCCAAGATGCATGATCGCGCTGTCGTTGGCGACCACAAGCGAAGCCTTCGCGATAAGCGCCGCAGTCTCGGGCAAAACCAGGTCCCCGCAAAGAACCCCGACGCTCTCGGGAAGTTCCGCCAGAATGCTGTCGGCCACTGGCCTCTCATTAAGAGTCCCCACCAAAAGAATCTTTTTTCCGGTCTTCGCATGAAGCTTCCGGATCACTTCCTTAAAATATTGAACCGGCCACCGTTTTCTCTCGCTGGCCGCCCCTGCCGCCACAAGGATCCATCCCCTCTTTTCCTGGATCCCTATAACGTCCAAAGCGCGCATCGCAAAAACCTCATCCGCTTTGTTAAAGAAAAGAAAAGAAGACGGAACGGGAATATCGGATTCCACCCCCGCAAGCATTTCGAGATGACGATCTCGCATGTTGACCCTGGTGAATTTTCTGAAAAGCGGGGTCCTTTTCTTGCAGGAAACCAAAAACGGGATCACGGTATTTCGCAGGTCCACAACGCAGTCGTATTTTACCTTGCGCAGTTCCGCAATGAATTTCAATTTTTGTCCCAAGGAAGCTTTCTTATCGTAGATGACGGTCTTATAGATGTCGGGGCTTCTCTGCAGAACGCTCCGCGCACGCGGTCCGACCACTACCGTGAGCCGCGCCTCGGGATATTTCCGAACAAGGGCCATGATCACCGGCGTCGTCAGGATCACATCCCCGAAATTGCTTAATGTCACGACGAGAATATTCATGTTTTCCTCAGGTCCTGGCATCCATTTTCTTTCCGTAAAAGGTTGCCAGGGCCAGTCCCATTAACCTTTGATTCTTTTGAAAGAGAATGGGAGAGGATCTTTTCGATCGCCGTCAAAACCTCCTCCGGAGTAATATGCGAAAGCCAGCCTTCGGCCGGAAGGTTCTTACCGAAAAAAGGGACCACATAACCTGGGGGAACATATTGTAGTACAAGGCTCTCGCCTCTTCCACGGGGTCCGGTGAGTTTTGGATCGGTAGGACCAAAAAGAGCGATGACTGGAGCACCGACACCGGAAGCAATATGCATAGGTCCGGAATCGCCACTCACAAGACACGCGGCCTGCTCATAAATAGCCGCCGAAACCCCGAGACTGGTCTTTCCCACGAACGAGAGAAAACGCGCCTTTTTTACTTTTCCAGAAAAGGCCTCGAAGAGCGCCTCATCTTGCCGCGAGCCTGTCACCACGACAGGCAGGCCTCGCGTTTCGTGGATTTTGTCGGCGAGCTCCGCAAAATATGCTGGAGGCCAACGCTTCGGCTCCCAATTCGCCCCAAGATGAAAACAAATAAAAGAACCTTTTTTCTCAAGGCCTTTGTCCTTTAAGAGCCGTAACGCCAGGTCCCGGTCTTCTTTTTTGTAATAAAATGTATACGCCGGAGCTTGAGGGATCTCAAACCCTGCACGACGCATTAAATCAAGAAAATAGTCCAATTGATGCATTCGCTGGGACGGTTCCGAAATCGCCTGGGTTAAAAAAAACGTTCGCCCCTTGCCGAATCCGATCCGTTCCTTGACCCCTGCCAGCATTAAAAGCAAAGCCCGGGTTCTGGAACGGTGGAAAAGATACCCCTGATCCCACGGTCCCTTTTTCCCGAGCTCGAAAGCGAACTGGATCCTTGGGAAAAGCGGTCGGTGCGTTGTCTTTTCATCGAAAGGCATGAATCCGGAGACCGCAGGATGAGCCTCGAGAATCTCGCGACAACGCTCAGGAGCGACGCAAGTGATCGACGCCTCCGGGTATTTTTTTTTGATGAGATCCAGCGCAGGCATCTGGAAAAGCAGGTCCCCGAGCCAATTTTTCATGACGACAACAATCTTCATAGTGAGAGCGCCCTTTGACAATGTTCAAACACTTCTTCCACAGAAATATGGGTAAGGCAGGCCTTCGTTTCCTTAGCTTTGCAAACGCCATCGTAACAAGGCTGGCAAGGCAAATGATGCGAGAGCACATCGATCTTTTTCCCGGGCGGGACATGCCGCTTGGCGTCCGTGGGGCCAAACAAGGCCACGATCGGGACATTCATGGCCGCGGCCATATGAAGCGGCGCCGTGTCCCCTGTCACGACCAGATGAAGCTGTTTGAAAAAAGCCGGCAATTCCTCCAACGCGGTTTTGCCGATGAGATCGAGGATCTTGCCGGACCCGAAGGAATAGAACGGTCGCCCGAGATCCGCTTCGTCAGAAGACCCGATCAGGACGATCCGCGCATCATATTTCTCAAGGAGCCGTTTCGCAAGAGAGACAAAATGTTCCTGAGGCCAACGTTTGCTCGGCCAATTTGGGCTGGATCCCATCACAAACCCAATGATCCGGGTCGATTCCTTGGGCTCGAGCGTGCCGATCATCTGATTTGCTTTTTCAAGGCTTTCGGATTTTGGCCAGAGTTCCAGCGTGTCATCGAATTTAATAACCCCGGCCTTGGACAGCACGCGAAACTGATGGCGAAGAGGCGAATCCCCGACCTCGAAGGTCCTGTCAGGCCGGTTCAGCAAGAATCCCCATCTTCCGCGTGCAAACCCGAAACGCTGGACCGCCCCACCGAGATAGGCCAGAAGATGTGTCCACTTATTGTTGTGAAGATCGATAGATATATCAAAACCTTCGCGGCGAACGCGACGAGCGGTCTTCAAAAGATAAAAAAGATTCGAAAGCTTCTTCCGGTCCACCAGGATCATGTCATCCAGGTAAGGACATGCCGACACGATCGGCGCGAGTTTGCGATCCACAAGGAGAGTGATCGAGGCGTCGGGAAAACGTTCCTTGAGCATTCGCAGACTCGGTACGACCAGGATGAGATCCCCCATCGCCCCGAGCTTGATCACAAGGATTTTCCGGCGTTTACGAACCTCCTGATAGACCTCAAGCGTCTTCCGGACCATTTGCTCCAGGTTGAATTTCTCCTCCACTTTTTTTCGCAGTTTCACCGCAAACGCCTTGGCCTTATCCCGGTCCGTCAGAAGCTCGTACATCGCCTCAGCCATCGCAGGAATATTCCTCGGTGGAAAAAGCAAGCCGTTCTCATTATTGTCGATGATGTCTGGCACGCCGCCCAGCCAGGTCGCAGTCACAGGAGTCCCCACAGCACCCGCTTCAATGATCACACGACCGAAAGGTTCGGGAATAAGCGAAGACAGCACCAAAAGATCAGACTCGGCCAAAAGTCCCGCCACATCCCGCGTCGGCGGAAGGATCTTGACGCAACTCTCGAGCCCGAATTGGTGCACGGTTTTTTTCATCAGATCCGTGTAACGGTGTTTGCCGCGCCCCTCGGAACCGACGATCCATACTTCAAAATGGGAAAGCCGGCTGCGCAACAAATGAATGGCTTTGAGAAATTCCACCTGCCCCTTGGCCGGAGAAAAACGTCCGATATGGATGATCCTCATCGGCCCTGAATGCTTTTCGAATTTCGCGAACGAGAAAGTAAATTGCGAAAGATCAACGCCGCGCGGAATCAATCGGATGCGATCCGGTGGAACATTGAATTCGTCGATCATTCTCCGGCCGATCGCGTGAGACGCTACGATCACGCGCTTGCCCCACCCCATCACAAAACTCATCAGATGAACAGAGTAATGTCCGTGACAGGTCGTAATAAAGGGTATGCCGGTTTTACGGGCCGCAAGCCACCCGAGCCAGGCCGGAACGCGGCTGCGCGCATGAACGATGTCCACGCGCTCCCGCTGGATGATCTTCACAAGTTCTTCGACCAGAAATAAACCCGCCAGAGATTTCTGATGCACGGGCAGTCCGTAATGCGGGATTCCGATCTTCTGAAGTTCGGCCACAAGCGACCCGCCGGATGAGACGACCACCGTCGCGTGCCCTTCCTTTTTCATGGCTCGCGCCAGATCCACCACCCCACGCTCGGTCCCGCCAAGCTCAAGAGCCGGCAAAAGCTGCATCACCTTCATATCATGGCTCCCAACCGCTCAGTCAGAGCGTCTTTTTCACGTTGAAGGACTGGCGTTGCCGGTTTCTTAAGAAGTTCAGTCATATTTTTTTCCAGATCCGCCAGACCGCTCAAAGTCACAAGTCCGCGTTGAGCAAGGATCTGATGAAAACGGTAATGTTTTTCAGGAAGTTCGCCTTCCCCAAGGCTCAGAACGATCACACGCTTGCCCGTTCCCACGGCTTCGGAGATCATGGCGAGACTATCCTCCGTCACGATCAGGAGGTCTGCAAGTCCCATCATCCCCCCGGCTGCGTAAGGCGGATTCTCTTCATTCGCGATCACAAGCAACCGACAGCCAGCCTGCCCGGCAAGATTACTCTTCAAGAAACACTCCACAGGTGCAGAGGTTCGCCGCGATGTAGTGATCATGAAATCTCCGGCCCGCGAAGCAGCGCGTTTCAAAGTCGAGCAGAGTTTTTCCATGTCTGAGACCATCAGATCATAATCACGCGTCGCGCCACCGAGAAACACGGCGATCTTCGGCTTCGTCCCTTCGCCTAGCTTCTCCTGAAGTTGCTGGACGTCCGGACCGCGCTCGTGGGCCTTGTAACCACTCGGCATGATCACCGAACGCAACGTCCGCTTGGGCACTTGACCGCCGTCATGAGCCGGGACGATCGCAAGATCATAATCTGTCATGCAATAAGGAAAAGGCGGATTCATAATGACGATCTTTTTGGCGCCGGTCTCTTGCGCAAGCAGCATCTGCAACGGCGCGAGCCCGGAACCGGCCGCGATAATGAAATCCGCGTTCGCCTGCTCAATGGCTTTTTGTGTTTCCGGGGTAAAAAAAGGCGCGAGCCAATGAAGCCTCCCCTGGATCCAGGGTTTCATTAGAAATGCCAGGCAAAACAAGACCGTCCGGTGGAAAGGCGAACGGTATTCAACATAAATCCTTTCCGTTTCAAATTTAAGACCGGCCTGACCGTGGAATTCCTTGAAATCCGCGAGTATCTCCGCCACGACCTCCGACTGCTTGAAATGCCCAGCTTTGCCGTCCGAGAGGATCACGATTTTCCTATCCCAACAATATTTCCACCGTTTATTCTCCCAAAGCCACTGGTTCGGAAATCTCCGGATAAAATCTTCAAGCACCTTCAGATATTGCCGGACCTGAAACTCGATGCGCGCTTGCGGCTCAAGAGAGGGATCATCCTTCAGAACCTCTCCAGCGTAGACCTCGTGCTCAGGGCCTCCGGTCCTCACGATAAAGAACGGCATAATGAACGCATCCGTACGATGCGCCAACTGGAAAGCCCCGGTCGGGACCGTGGTCCTCCGACCAAAGAATGGCAGGAGAATCCCTTCGGTCTTACCGGCCGATTGATCACCGAGGACTCCGACCATTTGTTTTTCGCGAAGTGCACGGATCAAGGAACGAATGCCCACCCCGCGGCTGATGGAAACCGAGCCGTGACTCTCGCGAAGTTCGTTGATCAATCCGTTGAGCCTCGGATACCTTTGCTCACGTGTCAACACATGGATCGGTGTACCGCGAAGTCCGGACCAAACCTGCAAAAGCTCCCAATTCCCAAAATGCGCGGTGATCAGAACCCCGCCATGTCCCGAGCGGAGAAGCTCCTCGTACCGCTCCAGGTTGTGGACCTTGATGTGGAGGTCGTGATGCTTTCGTTCCATCCGCTTAAAAGACATCACTTCCACAACGGTCTGCCCCAAAAAACCGAAATGATCGCGCACGGCTTTCCATCGCTCCCCCGGAGTCAGCTGACTCCCAAGTGCGGCCTTGAGATTGATATAGGCAACGCGTCGCTTTTTTGAAACATAGAATACCCCACGCCCCAAACAATCACCGATCTGGAGACTGAGGGCGAACGGAATACGCGCGAAAAGAAAAATAAGCGCGCGGGCTGCGAGGCAAGCCATCCGGTCGAGCAGATCTTCCATTAATTTCTCACTCCCAGTAAACGAAAAAGTCGGTCCGTGAGGATCTCTTCTCCCGACACGACTCGAAGTCGCGCGGCAAGGACCAGCGGGTTCAGCGTCTCAGTGATCAACTCGCGGGAACGGTAAAAATCCTTTTCCGTCGTGATGATCTCCTCAGCACCCGCTGATTGCGCGACCTCTTTGATCTTCAGAAGCTCTTCTTTGGTGTATTCATGATGGTCCAGGAATTCGAAGTTCCGGACGGTCTTGAGTTGAAAACGTTGCAGGACGAGCTGAAAGGATCTTGGGGTCCCCACCGCCGCGAAGGTTGCGACGCGCCGACCGGTCATTTTCTCGATCGATGTCCGGACTTTGGTCTTGGCACGATAAAGGAACAACACTTCCATCATGGTCTCGACCATTTGCGCCTGCGGCGCCAGAACCGCGATCTTCTCCTTAAGCTTCTTGAGTTCCTCGGGGCTTACAAGATTCACATGGGTAAGCACGATAATGGCCGCACGCTTCATGACGGTGAGCGGTTCACGCAAAATACCCCGCGGAATAAGCTTTCCATTGCCGAAGGGGTTTAGCGAATTGACAACCACGATATCGACATCCCGGTGGAGGGCCTGATGCTGAAGCCCGTCGTCGAGGATGGCGATATCCACATGCCGTTTCTCGGCCTTGACGCGCTGGGCGACCTTCGCGCGATCCTTGCCGACACCGATGACCGCGGTCGGAAGATGATTCTGAAGTTCCACCGCCTCATCATGACTGTAACCACGCGTGAGAACCAATGGCACGCGCCGGTGCATACCGATCTTGCGGGCGAGATATTCTACGAAAGGTGTTTTGCCCGTGCCTCCCCAGGTGAGATTGCCAACGCTGATGACCGGATAAGGAAGACGTTTGCGTGCCAGCACCTTGTTCTCATAAAGCCAGCGGAATGTCCGGACCCCGTAGCCGTATCCCCATGCCGCGAAAGAAAGAAGCGCCAAGAGAACTCCGCTCGTCGGGTCATTTTGTTTGTCCTCCGCCAAGAGACGAAAGTAATTCTTCATGCTGTCCATTTCTGTTGATCCTTTCTTGAGAATACCGGCCTCGAAGAAACGTCAGAATCCACCCGGCCTGACGCTTGCTGGCACCCCGTAAACGGTTGACGATCTGAAAAGCCCTTTGCCCCATTTCATGACGCCTGCTCTCATTAGCGAGGAGCTCCGCCGCCGCGGACGACAGTTCGTCCGGAGCCGAGATCCTGAGAGCGCCACCGTCATGATCGAGCTGGTGGTAGATCTTGTGAAAGTTAAAAACATGCGACCCATGGAGTATTGCTTTACTAAAACGCGCGGGCTCGATCGGGTTCTGACCTCCGTGAGGGATCAGACTCCCGCCCATGAACACAAGATCCGCGATCTGGTACAGATTCTTGAGAACACCTAATTGGTCCAGGATCTGCACCGCAGGCCCTGAACCTTCTTTTTTCCTTGCCCCAACTTTCATCATGTTTTCATGACTGGTCGTTGGGGCTAGCCCAATGAACCTTTCATTATTTTGATGGAAATTTGGGCTTGTTGATAGAACCACACTAAAACCATATTTCTCCAATTGCTTTAAAAGCCCTTGCGAACGCTCAATGTGACGCGGCGCAAAGATCAGCTTGAGCGTCGGAAACCGCTCTCGCAACGCTTGAAAAGCAACCATGAGCGTTTCCTCTTCCCCCGGATGCGTGCTTCCCGCGATCCACACAAGATCGTCCGGTGCATATCCCCAGACCTGCCGCAGGCCGGCCGCATCCGCCCAAACTTTTCCCTTCTTTTCTAAAATAGTATTTTGGACGGCCCCAATCCCCGCTTCGCTTCGATTGATCGGTATTGGGACCGCCGCGCTGGCATCGGCCCATTCCGCCTGGTCAAACTTCATATTCCCCATGTCCCGAACAGATTCTTCCGCAACACCCAATCCCCGGAAACGGCCCGCATCCTCCTCAGACTGAGCGAGCACAAAATCCAGCTTTCCCCAGAGCGGTTTAAAAAGCCACGGAAAAATCTTGTATCTTTTGAACGAACGCTCCGAAAGACGGGCATTGATCACGCCCACCGGGATATTCCGTTGTTTGGCTTCGGTCAAGAGGTTCGGCCAGATCTCGGTCTCTACGAGCAGCAAGCAGACCGGCTTAAAAAGATCGAGAAAGCGCTTCACAATCCATGTTAAATCAAACGGAAAATAGCAGACGTGGACCCGTTCCCCCGCGAATTTCTTCGCGATCCTCTGTCCGGTCGGCGTCACAGTCGTCAGCAGCAATTCATATTCCGGGGCGGAGGCAAGCCATTCCTGCATGAACTTTTCAACGGCCATCACCTCCCCCACGCTCACAGCATGTAGCCAGATAATTTTCTTGTCGGAAAATTTTCCGGCCCATTCCTTCGGAAAAATCCCTCGGCGTTCCCGCCAAAGCGCGTCCGGATCTTCAGCTTGGCGGAGTTTGATTAAAAAAATCGGAAGATAAAGAATCCCGAACACCGCGAATGCCAGATTGTATAAGAATGTTCTTATCATGGATTACCGTCGTGTTCTTCGCGCTATGAAAAGCGTGATGCGTAAATCATGGATAGGGTCCGCATTCGCTAAGCTCTCGGATGTGCCGCCATGTAAGCGTCTTTAAGGCGCTGGGTCGTCACATGCGTATAGATCTGCGTCGTCGAAAGATTCGCGTGCCCCAATAGTTCCTGAACGCTCCGCAGATCCGCTCCGCGATCGAGCATATGCGTCGCGAAGGAATGGCGGAATGTGTGGGGCGAGATCTCTTTCCCAAGTCCCGTCCGTTTCACATATTTTAGGATCATGCGCCGGACACTCCGGTCCGTAAGACGGCTCCCGATCCGGCTGATAAAAAGAGGCTTTTTGATCACATTGGGGGTTTCTCGCGGCGCTTTCATATCCCAATAAGCACGCAGACTGTTCAATGCCGCCTGTCCCACAGGCACGATACGTTCTTTTTTCCCTTTGCCACGCACCCGGACCAATCCACCGAAAAAATCCAGATCGTCATGATTGAGCCCCGCAAGTTCGCTCACGCGAAGTCCGGAGCTGTAAAGCATCTCCAGGATCGCCTTGTCGCGTTTTTCCTCCCAGGAATTCTTGGCCGGTGCGTCGAGGAGTTTGGTGATCTCATCGGGATTCATGAAAGACGGAAGCCGTTTTTCTTTTTTTGGGGTTGCGATCCCGGCAGCGGGATTTTGTGTCAGGATATTCTCGCGCACCAGATATTTGAAGAACGAACGAAGGCAGGCGAGTTTGCGAGAAATTGAGCTCTTACTGTATTCCCGAGTCTTCAGGAACGCCAGAAAGGAACGGATATCAAGATAGGTCAGGTCTCGGAATTCTTTTTCTGTGATGAATTTCACGAACTCCCGGAGATCGATCCCGTAATTTTTGGTCGTATGCACGGAGGCGCCCTTTTCGGTCGCGAGAAAATTCAGAAAATCTTCAACCCGCTGATTCATGTTCTGGGGCTCACGGCGCTTCAGACGAAGCTTCGGTAGCGTCTTCTTTTTTCGGCAGTTCATTGACCACATGCGTGCACTTGGGATAATTCGAACAACCATAGAATGCGCGGCGGCCTTTGGCCCGGCGCTTCACCAGTTCTCCGCCGCAATCCGGCTCCGGGCAAAAGAACCCTGTCGGGAGGGAACGCGTGTACTTGCATTCCGGGAACCCGGAGCAAGCCATAAATTTTCCGAACCGCCCGAACTTAATGAAGACCTGTTTGCCGCACAGGCCGCATTTGTAATCCGTGGGGATGGGCGCCTGTTTGACGCTTTTCATTTCGGTCTGTGCACGCAACAAGAATTCGCTGAACGGCCCGTAAAAATCCTTCAGGACTTTCACCCATTCCATTTTCCCTTCTTCGATTTCATCAAGCTCTTCTTCCATAAGCGCTGTAAATTCCGCATCCAGGATCTTCGGGAAATGTTCGACCAGAATGTCCACAACCGTTTCGCCAAGCTCGGTGGGCATGAGCGCGCCCCCCTTGCGCTCGGCATAAATACGTCCCAGGATAGTCGAGATCGTCGGCGCATAGGTGCTCGGGCGACCGATGCCCTTTTCTTCAAGTAGCTTGATCAAACTCGCATCATTGAATCGCCCCGGAGGCTTGGTGAAATGCTGCTCGCCCAAAAGCTCATGAAGGCTGAGCTTCTGCCCGATCTTCAAATCAGGGAGCTCCAGCAATTCAGGCGCTTCTTCTTCGGCCTCTTTTGAGTTTTCATTTTCAACCTTGATCTCACCAAACGCAGCCGTGAACCCTAAAAAGAGATTCCGTTTTCCGGTCGTGCGAAACCCGTATTTTTCTCCTGCGAGAATCGAAATGGCGGTATGTTCATCCACGGCAGGCACCATCTGGGAAGAAAGGAATTTTCTCCAGATCAACTCATAAAGTTTCAGTTCATCGCTTTCGAGAAAATCTCTGATCGAATCCGGAATGCGGAAAGCCGAGGTCGGACGGACCGCCTCGTGCGCCTCTTGAGCCCCTTTGCGGGACTTATAGACCGGCGGTTTTTCGGGAAGATATTCTTTTCCGAATTTCTCGGTGATGTAGCGCACGGCCTCCTCTTGCGCGGAAACAGCAACGTTCACGGAATCCGTTCGCATGTAGGTAATAAGACCGACGCTCCCTTCCTCTCCAAGCTCCACGCCCTCATAAAGTCTCTGTGCGATCCGCATCGTGTTCGCGGCCGAGAACCCCAGCCGGCTGTAAGCTTCCTGCTGAAGCTTGCTCGTAGAATAAGGCGCCTGCGGTTTGCGCCGTTTTTCGGTCTTCTCGATATTCGAGACCTGGAAGGGGAGTTGCTGGAGCTCTTGCTTGATCCGATCGATCTCGGCCTGGGCCTTGAGATCAGGCTTTGCTTTATCGATCTGCGTTAGACGTGAAAGAAAAATCCTCTCCTGTTCTGGACCTTCGCTAGCAGAAAGCTTTGCGTCCAGCGTCCAATATTCCTGCGGCACAAATTTCCGGATTTCGCGCTCGCGGTCCACAATAAACCTCAGCGCCACGGACTGCACGCGGCCCGCGCTAAGTCCCCGTCCGACATTCTTCCAAAGAAGCGGGCTCAGCTGATACCCGACCACGCGATCCAAAATACGGCGCGCTTGCTGGGCATTCACAAGATCCATGTCGATCGCACGGGGATGCTCAAAAGCCTTCAGCACGGCATCTTTTGTGATCTCATTGAATTCCACCCGGAGGATCTTCGGACCGTGGCCTTCTTCTGAAAAAATATGGGCAAGATGCCAGCTGATGGCCTCGCCTTCCCGGTCCGGATCGGGGGCAACGTAGATGATTTCTTTGTTTTCGGCATCCTTTTTGAGCTGTTTGACCGTCTTGAGAGCCCGGCGAATAATGATGTATTCCGGGGCAAAATCATGCTCAATATCCACGGCCATCCGGCTCTTCGGCAAATCCCGGACATGGCCCATGGAAGCCACAACGTGGAAATCCTTCCCTAGAAATTTATTGATGGTTTTAGCCTTGGCCGGGGACTCCACGATCACCAGGTATTTGGGTCCCTTCGCGATCTTTGAAGTTTTCGCACTCTTTGAAGCTTTCACGCTCTTCTTTGCTTTTGCCACAAGGCCTCCCTGAGGATTCAAAATAGGATTCAGATTGGATAAAGTGAAGGGGATTCTAAACAAAATGCGAGAGATTGTAAACGGCAAGTTTATCGGACGCTTGCAACCCGTTTGTTAAAAACGAGTTAGGAGAATCGCAGAAGCGATTGGTTTTTACCCACCCTCTCTTAGTGCACTGGCGGAAACCCTTACGTCATTCGCTAGAAGCAGTGGACTTCTAAGGGTGACCCTTGAAAAAATCTCCGCGGCTCAAGAGATCTGCTCCCAAGGATCGTCTTTGGGCTTAGCGTTAGCCGAAGGGGTCTTCTTTGAGTTTCCATTGGAAAGCTTATAAAGGGACTCGAGCTCCATGATCTGGGAGTCGCGCATCGCTTCTTTTTCAACGCGGCGAACCAAACGCTTGAGCGCCCCGATACGAATGCCAAGTTTCTCAATACAAAGCGTGGTCAGAAGCCGCGCCAGGATATTCACATGCACCTCAAGGCCCGTCAGACGATCGTCCGCCCGTTCCCCACCCTCTGCGACCTTGCCCATTTCATTTTTGAGGTCCGCGATCTTCGCATAAAAGGAAAGAACCTCTTTGAGGCTCCCCCCTGTTCTTTTTCCGGAAGGCTTTTGTTTTTTCGAACGTTTTCGCTTCGCCATAAATCCTACCTCACTTAATAAAGGCTAACACATAAAATCGATCGCGCGGAGAAATAAAAAAGGGACAGGCAATCATTGACTGCCTGTCCCTTTTGATTGACCTAATGACGCCGTCAATTAGACTTCAACGACCTGCGTCTTGGCCCAACTGTCCGCGAGGCGATGTCCCTTAACAATCAGCATCACGATCTCAACGATATACCCGACCACAAGCACGAACGGAATGATCAGCAGAATGTTCCGAATCAAAGCCTGCAACCACGTGACTTTCTCCCCTGTGAGGCTGACGATCTTGATCTTGACCATCGCTCGTCCCGGAGAAAAGACCGCATCACGAAATACCAACCAAATGATATTGACGATCACAAGCACGATGCTGCGCACCATGTCCGGAGCCGCCAAAAGAACCAGACCGATCACGATCCCGAGAACAATGGGAATAACGACCAGATCGATCAAGCCTGCCGCGAACCTCTTTCCCTTACTTGCTGGAACCAATCCTTCCATCTTTGACTCCTTTCGTTTTAAGAACTTTTCTCTTAACAAGACATGGTTTTCATATGAAACTCTATAGAGGAAACACCCGCCTGTCAAAACTTTTTATCATGAATCACCCTCATTATAACGGCCTACCTGCGCCGGAGCTTAACAGAGCAAGGCATATCTCCCGTCTTGCATCCGCCGAACTTTCTTTGCGAGCTCCAATTGAAGCAAGAACACGGGTAATTTCGAGGGTTCAAGACCAGTAAATTCGAGAATCTCATCTTGCGAAAGCGGCCCTTCTTCTTTCAAAAGCTCTCCTATAATGCTGTTTTCCTCGATAGGAAGATCAACTCCGGAGACTTTTTTGACACAAAAAGATTCCAACCCCCTTTCCCCAGTGGATGCCTCTGGAGATACCCGAAGCACATCGTCCTGCAATTCCAAAGGGCTCGATTGTTCGCCGGCAGTCGACTCAAATTTATTCTCCCATTTCAGCCGATCCGCAAGAACAAGCAGGATATCTTCGGGAGTTTCTACAAGACACGCACCTTCTTTGATGAGTTGATTCGTACCGCGCGAGGTCAGTTGATCCACCGGCCCGGGAAGCGCAAAAACCTCTCGCCCCTGCTCAACTGCCTGATGTGCTGTGATGAGAGATCCGCTTCGAGAGTGGGCCTCGACCACGAACGTGGCATAGGAGAGTCCCGAAAGGATCCGGTTACGGCGCGGGAAATTCTCCGGCAACGGCGGCGTTCCCAAGGGATATTCGCTCAAGACCACACACCGCTCCGCAACCCTCTTGAAAAGCCCCTCATGTTCCTTGGGATAGATCACATCAAGCCCGCACCCCATCACCGCGATCGTGCGACCGTAAGGAACATAAAGCGCACCATCATGCGCAACATGGTCGATCCCGCGCGCCAATCCAGAAACGATCGTGAGCCCTCTTGCGGCCAACTCCTGGGCAAAGCGTTTCGCTTGCGTCCGCCCATAAAAACTTGGATGCCGCGTTCCTACGATGGCAATAGCATTCCGGTCATTCTCGAGCAAGGTTCCTTTTTTATAAAGAAGAAGCGGCGGGTCTGCGACTTCTTTAAGAATCGCCGGATAATCCCTGTCGGAGTAGAGCAAAAAATCGATTCCTTTGTGAGCACAGAGCTCCATCTCTTTTTCTGCATTAAAGGGCGGCATGTTTTCTGGAACCGGAAGCCCCCTCAGCAGATCCTCGGATTCCATGCTCTCCAAGACTTCCCAAGCACTCTTTCCTTCCGAGAGAAGTGCCACGGCTTTCCGTCTGCCTTCGATACGAAGCCGATTCAAGGTTAGGAATGCCCGGATCTCTTCTTGCTCAGCGGACATCATGACTGGAAACCTTTCACCTGCCAAAAAATGAAACGATCTTGTTTGTTCATAAGGTAAGCTTAAACGAATATTTACTTATAATCAATATTTATTTAATTAAAATAAACTTCCGGGAAAAGGCACATTTTAGAGCTATTGCCTCGGGAGGAGGAGCGACGCTATTTCGCGCCGGCGAGACGAAGAATCTTGCGGACGCTTTCGAGAGGAATATCTTTTTCGAGAGTAACCTTACCAATCTTCCTCGGTAGAACAAAATGCAGTATCCCTTTGTTTTTCTTCTTATCCGTCATCATGGCTTTCAGGATCGCGACCGTTTTCAGATTGAATTTCTTGATCGAAACGGGCAATTTCATAGAAACCAGCAACTTCATCTGACGCCATGGAAGTTCTTGCGAACAAAACCCGAGGTCCGCAGCAAGCTGAGCCGCCATCATCATCCCGATCGCGACCGCTTCCCCGTGCACCAGACCCTTATAACTCAGAGCCCCTTCAATCCCGTGCGCGAAAGTATGACCGAAATTAAGGATTGCACGCTCTCCTTTCGTCTCGAATTCATCACGGCTGACAACCCCGGCCTTGATCTTGGCGCAAGCGAGAACGACTTTCTCGATCGCCCCGAGGTCTTTACGAAGAATTCTTTTGAAATTCTTCTCCAGAAAATTAAAAAGGGCAGGGTCACCGATCACGCCGTATTTCACAACCTCCCCCATAGAAGCGCAAAGTTCTCTCTGAGGGAGAGAGCAAAGCACGTTCACATCCGAGAGTACAAGAGCCGGAGGCCAAAAGGCCCCCATCAGATTCTTCCCTTCCTTAAGATCGATCGCGGTCTTCCCCCCGATCGCACTGTCCACCTGCGCAAGCAAGGTTGTCGCAATATTCACATAGCGGATCCCGCGCAGATAGACCGATGCCGCAAACCCCGAAAGATCGCTCACCACGCCTCCGCCCACAGCCACGATCCCGTCCCTGCGCTCAAATCCTTTCGCAAGAAGATCGTAGGAAAGCCGGAACAGTTCTGCCCCGGATTTCGCGATCTCACCATCCGGAAGTGTATGGGAATAAACTTGAAATCCTTTTTTGGAAAGCGACGCAGCGATCGTTTTCAGGTAGGGTGCGAGTTTCTTCTGAGAAACGATCATGAGCTTCACACCGGGCTTGAAAATACCAGCGACCAACGCTCCGGTCTTGGACAGCAGCCCCTGTCCCACGCAGATCTTGTAATTCCCCTTCAAGCTTTTTACTTGTATTGTTTTCATGCTCTCGATCTCAACATTTCACGGATTTCACTCGCAACATCATCAGCAATCTTACCGTCTGTCAGCACTGAAAAATGACACGCGTCCTCATAAAAGACTTGGCGATCCCCTAATATCTGCTGAAGCGCTCCAAAGGGATCGGGTTTATTGAGAAGCGGACGATCCTTCGAGTACCGAACTCTCTGCCATAAAGATTCCGCGGACGCTTTTAGCAGTACAACCTTTCCGGTCTTTTTCATGCGTCGCACATTCTCGTCCCGAAGCACAATACCTCCGCCCGTCGCAATCACTTGCCCGCTTTGCTTTGAAAGATCCTCCAGGACCGACGACTCCACGTCGCGGAAACAGTGTTCACCGGATCCCGAAAAAATCTCGGGGATCGAACGCCCCTC
Organism: Candidatus Omnitrophota bacterium; assembly: GCA_903856085.1. Classification (GTDB taxonomy): domain Bacteria; phylum Omnitrophota; class Omnitrophia; order Omnitrophales; family Aquincolibacteriaceae; genus Aquincolibacterium; species Aquincolibacterium lacustre. The sequence continues at coordinate 166,937 of CAIOAT010000013.1, forward strand.
TTTCGCCTGGATCTCGGCATCCAGATCCACGAACGCGTAGTCAAGAAGATCCGCCAGGGCTTTTCCGGTCACAGTCTTGCCGGAACCCATCATGCCTATCAGATAAACGTTGTTAGACACGGGTGTGTTTTAAATAACCTTCGTAATTACGCCGGATCTCCGCCAGGGAATCGCCGCCGAATTTTTCGAGAAAAGAATCCGCGAGCGTATACGCCACAAGCGCTTCCCCGATGACACTTCCCGCAGGCACCGCGCAGGCATCACTACGCTCGAAATCAGCCTTTTCTACTTTTTTCGTTTTCATGTTCACCGACGCGAGAGGTCTCGCAAGCGTTGCGATCGGCTTCATCGTAAGACGGGCCACGAGATCCGCCCCGTTCGTCATTCCGCCCTCAAAACCCCCGGCATGGTTCGTTTTATGGAAATAGCCGCGCGCCTTACCGTAAAAGATCTCGTCATGCGCTTCGGAACCTGGACAACCGGCCAGTTTCACACCATCTCCGATCTCAACCGCTTTCGCGGATTGCTGACTCATAAGGATCATGGCAAGCCGGGCATCAAGTTTTCTTTCAAAATGCACGTACGAACCCAATCCGATCGGCAGGCCCGTGGCGCGCACTTCGTATTTCCCACCGAGCGAGTCTCCGCTCTTCATGGCTTTCGCGATCGCCAGGATCATAGCCTTTTCGGTCTTTTTGCAGACACAACGAACGGGCGAATCCTTGGCGCTTTTTCGAATTTCCTCAACCGTGATATCTTGTTGAGGAAGCGAGACACTCCCGATCTGGACCACGTGAGCGGCCACCTCAATGCCGAAGGCCTTGAGCAAAAGCTTGCAAGCCGCGCCCACCGCAACGCGCATGGAGGTTTCGCGCGCGCTCGAACGTTCCAACACCGCACGAATTCCCTGATCGTATTTCAGAGATCCCGCGAGATCCGCATGGCCGGGCCGAGGACGGAAAAGCTCCGGCATTTCCTCGATCTTGAAATCCTTGTTCGTAAGGAGGAACCCCAAAGGCGCACCCGTCGTAACCTTCTTGATCACGCCTCCCAGGATCTCCACACCGTCCGTTTCGATCTTTTGTCTGTCTCCGCGACCATAACCTCCCTGACGACGGCGCATCTCCCCATTGATAAAATCGAGATCGAGAGCGAGACCACTTGGGAAACCTTCCAAAATGGCGGCCATGTAGTGACCGTGAGACTCTCCTGCGGTGATATATTTAAGCATAGTCTAGACTCCGTAGGTTTTTGATAAGAAATTCAAAACTGTGTCCCCTTCTATGAAAATGAACGCCCCCGCGAGCGCCAGAAACGGACCAAACGGAATGGTTTCTTCTTTTTTCACAAAACGTTGCCACAGTGCGAACGGCAGGGCCGGAAAAGGCGCGAGAAAAAAAATAAGACCGACTTTTGTCACTCCCACAAAAGTGCCAACCATAGCCAGAAGCTTCACGTCCCCGCCTCCCATGCTGTCCTTGCGAAAAACCAGTTTCCCCAACCAGCCGGTCAGGAGCAGGATCCCGCCTCCTGCCAAAAGCCCGACCCCGGAAGCAAGAAGTTTTTGGTACCAGAGCGCTTGGAGAAAATGCCCGTGACCAGTCACGCTGAGCGCTAACCCCAAGATCATTCCCGTGATCGTGATCTGATCCGGAATCAACCCGGTCTCAAAGTCCGTCAGGGTAGCAACAAGGATCATGGCAAAAAAGACAGCACTCGCCGTAAATTCAGCCGACAAACCGTACCGTCGCCATAAAAACCATGCGATCAGGGCACTTGTCAATTCCACGAGAAAATAGCGAAAGGCGATCGGCTTCCTGCAGCGGAAACATTTCCCCTGGAGCAAGAGATAGCTCACGAGCGGTATATTCTCATACAATGGGATCATCGCCTTGCAATGCGGGCAGAAGGAGCGGGGCAGCACAATCGAAAGATCGCGCGGCATCCGGTAAATGCAAACGTTCAGAAAACTCCCCACGATCGCCCCAACGGCAAAAACGAACCCCCCTGTGACTGGATCCATTTATTTCCCCTGTTCTTTTAACACCTGAAGAAGCGCCTGACGCATCACCCCTACCGGTGCCGTCCTTCCCGTCCAATACTCCAAAGCCCGCGCACCCTGATAAAGCAACATCCCGAGCCCATTCAAAGTCCTGTGCCCTTTCTTTTTCGCATTTTTCAAAAAGGGCGTCATAGCTGGATTATAAATAAGGTCCATAAAGAATATTTTTTTCGCGCCGGCTTGCGGGACCCAGCCTTCCGGAATCACCCTCGGGTCTTGAGCCTTCAGCCCGATCGGAGTCGCGTTGATGATAACATCGGCCTTTTGAAGGGCCTCCTTGACCTCCGGCGTTCCAGCCGAAACAGCCTGATAATCCACCCTTTTGAAAAGCCTTCGCATATCGCTTGCGATTTTCCGGGCCTTTTGCGGAAAACAATCCGCGATCAAGATCTCCCGGATGCCCTCCCGCGAAAGACCATACGCAACCGCGCGTGCCGCGCCTCCGGCCCCGAGGATCACGGCCCTTTTCCCGGATGGGCGAAACCTGCCATCCTTCATGAGTGCCATGAGAAAACCTTCCATATCTGTATTCGTACCAATCCACCGTTTTCCTTGTTTGAAGACCGTGTTCACCGCACCGATGGCACGCGCTTCCGGCCGGACGCTATCAAGATAGCTCATCACTGTTTCTTTGTAGGGAACGGTGACATTAAAACCTGAAAGAGAAATCTCGGAGGATTGATTCATGAGCCTTTTGAAAGCAGCGGGAATCAGTTCCAGGACGATATAGTTGGCATCGATCTCGAGCTTGTGAAACGCGGCTTCGTGCATGGCCGGAGAAAGAGTGTGCGAGAGGGGGTGACCGAAGATCCCGTAAAGCTTAAAGGGCTTGCCCTGGCATGTGTTTTTTTCTGACTGAAGGTTGCCAGGGCAAGTCCAATTAACCTTCAAACCCTTTGATGGAGAATTGGCCTTGTCCTTTTTCACACCGAGGAAGGCTGGCTCAGGGCCCGTGGAGAGTTCGCCGAAACCTTATTAAGCGCGAAAAGATAGGCGCGCACGCTGGCTTCAATGATGTCCGTACTTGTGCCGCGACCGGTCACTTCCTTGCCACCGATCTCCAGCTTGACCAACACTTCGCCCAACGCGTCTTTTCCGCTCGTAACCGATTGCAGCCCGTAGTGAATCAGTTTTGCCTTGGAATTCACGATCTTCTCGATAGCCTTGTAGCAGGCATCCACGGGGCCATCCCCAGTCGAGAGGGCTTGTTTAGCCTTGCCTTCATAGGAAAGCTTGATCTGGGCGTGAGGCTTCACGCTGGTCTCCGACACTACTTTCATGGACATCAGCTTCCAAGTCTCTGGAATTTTGGCGATTTCATTTTGTAAAATAGCCTCGAGATCTTCATCAAAAATATATTTTTTCTTGTCCGCAAGCGTCTTAAATTGAACAAACGCTTGGTCGAGTTCCTTGGACGCCAATCGGAATCCGAGTTTCTTCACGCGGACCTCAAAAGCGTGCTTCCCCGAGAGTTTCCCGAGCATCAGCTGACTGCCGGAAAGCCCGATCTTTTTAGGATCCATGATCTCATAGGTCTGGCGCTTCTTAAGCACCCCGTCCTGATGGATGCCAGAGGCATGCCAGAAAGCATTGCGCCCAACGATCGCCTTGTTAGGCTGAACGACCATCCCCGTCAGATGAGATACCAAACGCGAAGCCTTGGTGATCTCAGAGAGTTTAATGTCTGTATAACAATTCATGAAATCCGCACGCGTGTCGATCGTCATGGCGATCTCTTCAAGCGAAGCGTTCCCCGCACGCTCACCGATCCCATTCACCGTACATTCCACCTGATTCGCACCCGCTAGGACGGCCGCCAAGGAATTCGCCGTCGCAAGGCCAAGGTCGTTGTGACAATGAACCGAAAGCACGACCTTTTGCCCGAGCTCTGGATTTTTCTTGATCAAGAAACGGATCAGATCCGTGAATTCCTGCGGGACGGTGTACCCGACAGTATCTGGAATATTGATTGAGGTCGCCCCTGCATGGATCGCAGCCCGAACGGTCTCTGCCAAAAAATCCCGCTCCGTGCGCGATGCATCCTCAGGCGAAAACTCGATCTGCTTGAAATCCTTGGCCGCTGACTTGATCTGCTGCGCCACCATCGCAAGGATCTCTCTCTTGTTCTTTTTGAGCTTGAACTCGCGATGGATCTGGGAAGTCGCAAGGAAAACATGCAGCCGTTTTTTCGCAGCCCTCTCAAGCGCCCTTCGGCATGCGTCAATATCCCGAGGGATCATGCGCGACAGTCCGCAGATCACGGGCTTGCGCACACTTTCCGCGATCATGGAAACGGCCTTCATCTCCCCCAACGAGGACGCCGGAAATCCTGCCTCGATCACGTCGACATTCAATCGTTCAAGCTGCCGCGCGATCTTCAGCTTCTCGTCGGGCGTGAGCGACGCCCCGGGCGATTGCTCGCCGTCCCGGAGCGTGGTGTCAAATATGTGGATCTTCCGTTTTCCCGCCATAGCAGTCCTGGTAACTTCCTTCCTTATTTCGCTTTATGGATGAACGCCATCATCCCGCGCAGCTGCGCCCCGACTTTTTCGATCAAATGCTTTTCGCAGTGCTCGCGCTGCTTCTTGAAATTCGGACGGCCCTTTTTATTCTCGGCCATCCATTCCTTCGCGAATTTCCCGGACACAATTTCTTTCAGCATCTTCTTCATTTCTTTACGCGTCGCTTTCGTGATCACGCGCGGTCCACGGCTGTAACCGCCATACTCCGCGGTATCAGAAACACGCCGGTACATGCCCGCAATCCCGTGCACGAACATGGCATCCACAATGAGCTTCACTTCATGGAGACATTCGAAATACGCCATTTCCGGCTGATACCCAGCTTCAACCAAGGTATCAAAACCAGCCGTGATCAGATCGCTCAAGCCGCCGCAAAGAACCGCTTGCTCGCCAAAAAGATCCGTCTCGGTCTCTTCCTTAAAAGTGGTTTCAATCACTCCCGCGCGAGCACCGCCAATGGCCTTAGCATAAGCCAAGCCAATCTGGAGCGCCTTGCCGCTGGGATTCTGCTTGATGGCCACAAGGCATGGTACACCGCCGCCTTCCACGAATTGGGAACGCACAAGTGAGCCCGGCCCTTTTGGAGCAACCATGAAGACATCGATCTCCTTGGAGGGCTTGATGTAGCCAAAGTGAATATTAAACCCGTGGGAGAAGCAAAGCGATTTACCGGCCTTCATATACGGCGCGATATGCTTTTCATAGATCTCAGCCTGAAGATGATCCTGCGTGAGAATCTGAATAATATCCGCCTGCTGAGCCGCTTCGCTTGCAGTCATGGGTTTGAAACCATCTTTCACCGCCTGCTCATAATTGGGGGTTCCTGGGATTTCGGAAACGATCACATTCACACCCGAATCACGGAGATTGAGCCCTTGGCCGCGACCTTGAATCCCGTAGCCGATGATGGCGACTTTCTTGCCTTTAAGAAAATTCAGATCCGCATCTTTATCGTAATAAATTTTGACTGCCATTTTATTTTCCTTTCGCTCGTTGCGATGTTGTTGAGATTATTTCTTTTTTGTTTTTTTTGCTGTCTTACAAACGCCGGTCTTCCCGCCGCATTTTGCCGGGGCTTTCAGTTCACCCCGGCGAGCCATGGCGATCTGCCCTGTTCGGACGACTTCTTTAAGATCAAACGGCCTCAAAAGCTCGAGCATCGCGTCGATCTTACCTTCGCTTCCCGTGACCTCGATCGTCAGGGATTCCGGGCTTACGTCCACGATCTTCGCGCGAAACGTGTTGACGACATGCATGATGTCGTTACGGTTCGTCGCATTCGCCCCGATCTTGATCAGCACAAGCTCTCGCGCAATCATATCCTTCGCCGTGAGATCCTCCACACAGATCACATCCACCAATTTGTTCAGTTGTTTCATGATCTGCTCGACCACGCGATCATCTCCGTTCGCGATCACGGTCATGCGCGACACTTCCGGATCTTGGGTTTCCCCGACCGCAAGACTGTCGATATTAAACCCGCGCGCCGAAAAAAGTCCTGCTACACGTGCCAAAACACCAAAATGATTTTCCACCAAAACTGAGACCGTATGTTGCATAAGAACTCCTTATCCTCTTTTTTTACGCCATATCCATGATCTGATCCAGGGCATTCCCGGCTGGAACCATTGGATACACATTCGCTTCTCTGGAAACAAGACACTGCACCACCACGGGTCCTTTGTGCGCCAACGCCTTTTTGATCGCCGGGACCACTTCCTTTTTTTGCCGGACCCGGAGCGCAAGAATACCGTAAGCACCTACCAATTTCACAAAATCAGGATTCGTCGGCCCAATCACGGAACCCGAATAACGCCGCTTATAGAAAAGCTCCTGCCATTGGCGAACCATGCCGTAATAGCCGTTGTCGAGAATGAACGTCTTGACCGGCACTTTGTTGTAAGCCGCGGTCGCAAGTTCGGTCATCGTCATCTGGAACGATCCATCTCCTTCAATGCAGACCACAGTATCACGGGGTCTTCCGAGCTGCGCGCCGATCGCGGCGGGAAAACCATACCCCATCGTCCCAAGTCCTCCGGAAGTAAGCATCGTGCGAGGCCGGTCGAATTGATACCATTGCGCCGTCCACATCTGATGCTGTCCCACGCCGGTGACCACGATTGCCTGGTGTTTGGTCAACTCCCCGATCTTTTCAATCATATACGCAGGATGAATCTTTTGCCCCGTATTCTCATATTTCATCGGATGCTTCTCTTTCCACGCCGCGATCTGGGTGAGCCACTCCTGCATATCCGAACGCTTGTCCGCAATAAGCCCGCTCAGTTTCTTAATCGCCTGTTTTACGTCGCTCACCACGGGCACATGCACCCGCACCGTCTTGGAGATCGACGCTGGATCAATATCAATGTGAATGATCTTGGCATGCGGCGCGAATTTCGCCACATTGCCGGTCACGCGATCGTCAAAACGCGCGCCGACCCCGATCAGAACATCGGAATTCTGTACCGCATAATTCGCAAAATGAGTCCCGTGCATCCCGAGCATCCTAAGCGACGACTCGTGTGTTTCTGGAAAAATCCCAAGCCCCAGAATCGTTGTTGTGATGGGGATTCCCGTCTTTTCCACAAACTCGCGGATTTCTTTTTCGGCTCCGGAAATGATCGCCCCGCCACCGACATACAACACAGGCCGCTTACTCGCACGGATCAATTCGACCGCCTTCCGAATCTCGCCCTCCACCCCTTGGCACTCCACCTGAGGCTGATAGCTCCGGATAAAAACATCTTTGGGCCACACAAAATCTGTTTTGGCGCGACTGATATCCACAGGAAAATCGATCAGCACGGGACCTGGTTTTCCGGTGGTCGCGATAAAAAATGCTTCGCGCACGATTCGCGCAATATCCCGGACATCTTTGATCAGAAAATTGTGTTTCGTCACAGGGCGCGTGATCCCGACGATGTCTACTTCTTGGAACGCGTCGCTCCCGATCGCATTCGTCGTCACCTGCCCGGTGATGCAGACCACCGGCACAGAATCCATGTAAGCGGTCGCAAGACCGGTCACGGTGTTCGTAGCGGCTGGTCCTGAGGTCACCAAACAAACTCCGGGTCGCCCCGTCGCGCGAGCGTACCCATCCGCCATATGCGTCGCGCCTTGCTCGTGCTTGGTCAGAATCAATTTGATCTTGGAATCATAGAGCACATCGTAGGTGGGCAGAATAACCCCCCCCGGAAGCCCAAAGATATGCTCCACGCCTTCTTTTTCAAGACATTTGATCAAAATCTCAGCGCCTGTAAGTTTCATGACATGTTTTTCCTTTTTAAGCTGGGCTTATCCCAACCTCTTTTTTATTTCCACAAACGGTCACTAGGACCAGCCCAATGAATCTTTCATTTCTTGAATCGAGCATTGGACCCGCTACTCCATTCCATGAGACCGGGGGAACGATCAAACTGCGAAAAAATCCTTCACGCCTTTTTTGAATTTTCCCTTCCAGGTCTCTTGGCCCTTGGCGACGGAAGCCTCCCAACTCTGTCCCATTGCCTCCATCCAATCAAAAACAGACTTTTTGAATTCCAACTCGTCAAGTTCTTCGTCCGTTTTGTAATCTACAAGATGGAGCGGATAACCTTTTTGCTGTAGCTTATCGAACCAAACCTGGTTGCGGGAACGGACATCCCCATCCGTTTTTAACGCGATGTAAAAAGGGACCTGGTCTGCCGCATCCGCACGAGGCTGGATCAACTGGGAAAACGGTCCGGCCCACGCCTGGCCCAACAAAGCGACCGCCGAAAATTCTTTGGGATATTTGATGGCCATGTAGGCCGCGTAATGAGCTCCCAGATCTTTTCCGACCAGATAGACACGCTTTTTACTGATGGGAAAACGTTCCATCACATCTTTTTTTACGGTAAGAAGCCATTGATCCAAGGTGTAGGGCGTGTCCCCTTCTTTTGGCCAGAGAACATAGGGCGCCAGAATAAAGATGCTCTTTCTCTGAGCCAGCCCTGTCAAATATTCGATCTGTTTTTCAGCTTTCGCGGATTCTGCCGGCGCGATCATGATCATCGCATAGGTCCTGTCGGTCTTATAATCCTTCGGCGCAAAAAGAAAAACGGGATATTTGTAACCACTGACTTCCACAAGCCCCGAAGGGTTGGAAGCTGTAAAAACCTGGTCTTTTGGCATCTCTTTGGAAGCAACTTTGGCCGGCGACGGCAAGGACTGAACCGTCTTAGGCGTTTGGACCCCTCCCGTTTTAAGCGAAGAAACCGCTGGGGTTACCGAATTTTTTTTGGAAGCAATCGTCTCAACAGATTGAATCGGAGGAATCGGCGACGCCGCAGGGATCAACGCCAGACTTGCATCAGGAATCGTCGTTGGCTTTTTTGGGGGAAGGCTCGCAGGGCTTGCCGCCGGCGCCGTCCTTACTTCAGACGTTGCTGCCGAAGCTGCTTGAACCGGCGAAACGATTGCCCGCGTCGGTTGCGCCCCTATGGAAATTTTTGATGCTGAGTAAGTCTCGACGACAGGCCGTGCTTCGCCAGGGGCCGGCAAGGTTTCATCATAATTCGCTGCGGCCTTTTTTTCTTCAACCGTGTCGGCGTACGCAGGGATACTGAACGCAGTAACCACAGCGATTACGCAAAGAAACAAAAAAATTTGGCGACGGTTTTCCATTGGATCCTCGATCCCGCAGGGAATTAAATTGACGCAAACCTCTGAGACAAAAGAGGTTATTATTATATGGATAACATCTGGCTTGTCAACGCAGCTAAAAAGCATGCGAAAAGCACGCTTTTCTCGCGCAATCTTGGGATTTCCGGTGGATCAGGTCAAACGGCAGGCCGAATGGTTTTTTTCTTGGAGACCTTAGGTGCCGTATTCGCCAAGGAAGCCACTACCGCCATGGGAGACATTCTGGCTTTTGAAGAAACAGCCGCCTTAGCGATGGAAGTGCTTTTGCTATCAGCTGTTACGGAAGTCCCAGAAGACGCTCGCGGAGGATTTGAAGGGTTCTTCTTTGTAACAAGCTCGTAGACGATCTCACCCGGCTTTACGAACCCAAGCTCTTCGCGAATCACTTTTTCGAGATAAGCCACATCGGTCTGAAGAAGATGTCGCTCATCCGCCAGGTTCTTGATCTGCGAGTCGATTTCCTGGATCTTTTGGCTCAGACGATCTGACTCTGACTTCAGTTCGCGATAGCGCGTGATCGAAGGAAGATAAATCCAACACAGGATTAAAACGACCGCAAGCGCGAGCGCAAGAGCAACAAAAAACCTCTTTAGCATCGAGCGGCGAGTTTCGGCCCCGCATACACCGCTTTGGAACCCAAGGCCTCTTCGATCCTGAGCAAACGGTTGTATTTGCAAACACGGTCCGTACGTGAGGTTGAGCCGGTCTTGATCTGCCCCGTACTCAAAGCAACCGCAAGATCCGCGATCGTCGTGTCCTCGGTCTCACCGCTCCGATGACTCATGACCGCCGTATAGTTGTTTTTATGGGCCAAACGAACTGCGGCGATAGTCTCGGTCAGGGTGCCGATCTGGTTGACCTTGATCAGGATCGAATTGGCGCTCCCTTCCTGGATGCCGCGTTCGAGGCGCTTTGTATTCGTCACAAAAAGATCGTCCCCCACGATCTGGATCTTTTTTCCGAGCCTTTCGTTGAGTTTCTTCCAACCGTCCCAATCGTCTTCCGAGAGGCCGTCCTCGATAGAAAAAATCGGGTACTTCTCACAAAGCGCGGCATAAAACTCTATCATTTCCTCGGCCGTCTTCACGGACTGTTGTTCCGCGCGAAGAATGTACTTGCCGGGATTCGGGTTGTCGCCAAACTTGTCTTTCCCGTAAAAACTGGAACTCGCAGGATCGAGCGCAATCTTCACGTCCTTGCCCGCCTGATACCCGGCCTTCGCAATCGCTTCCATAATCACGTCCAGGGCCTCATTGTTCGAAGTGAGATTCGGCGCAAATCCCCCCTCATCGCCCACGGATGTAGAAAGTTTCTTATCATGCAAGATCTTTTTAAGATGATGGAAGATCTCGGCGCCCATACGAAGCCCATCCCGAAAGGTCGCGGCACCGAAGGGCATGATCATGAATTCCTGAAGGTCGACGTTGTTGTCGGCGTGCACGCCCCCGTTGATGATATTCATCATGGGAACCGGAAGAAGATTTGCGGATTCGCCACCGAGATACTGGTAAAGCGGGATGCCACGAGAACTTGAGACCGCGCGAGCACAGGCGAGTGAAACACCCAGAATGGCATTCGCACCAAGACGAGATTTGTTCGGGGTCCCGTCCAGCACGATCATGTAACCGTCGATCTCTTCCTGTTGGGCCGCGTCTTTCCCTTTGAGCGCTTTCTGAATCTCGCCATTGACGTTTTCCACAGCCTTAAGCACGCCTTTGCCGAGATAACGGGCTTTATCCCCGTCCCGGAGTTCGACCGCTTCGTGTTCTCCAGTCGACGCGCCACTCGGCACCGCCGCACGGCCGACAATACCGTCACGAAGTTTTACGTCCACTTCCACGGTAGGATTCCCACGAGAATCCAGGATCTCACGGGCTAAGATCTTCTCAATAATGGCTCGGGTCATTTTGGAGCTCCTTTACGGTTGTTCAAATAAGACAACAAGAAAAATCCGGTAAATCAGGGTGTGATTATAGCAAATCCTCGAAGGGTGTCTAGCATCACGATGCTTGCGAATCGATTTATCTTTTCGTGCTCGTAGCTAATTCTTCGATCGTTTTGGCTCCTGAAGTAACCCTGGGGAAATCCGTGATGCCAAGCGCTTGAGCGATTTTCCGGGAAACGTCCACATGATGCTCTACCCCGGTGAAGGCAAGAGAGCCCGGTCCAAAGGCATAAAGCATCACAGGCGTCGGCGTATGGTATTTTGTCGTCCAAGTCACTTCCATATCTTTGCCGGACAGTTTGCCGTCAATGAGAACCAGCCCGCCGGTTTCATGGTCAGCGATCACGATTACAAGCGTTAAACCGTCTTTCTCGGCAAATTCCATGGCCGTTTTAACCGCCATATCAAAAAGCAAGGTCTGCCGGACAACCTCGCCGGAGTCGTGCTTGTGTCCTGCAAAATCGATCTCGCTTCCCTCGACCATCAGGAAAAATCCTTTTTTATTTTTCGCGAGGATTTCTATCGCCTTGGCCGTCATCGAAGCCAACGAAGGTTCCGGAGGAAGGGTCGTCAGCGCGTCATTCTCGAACAAACCCAAGAGTTTTGATTCTTTCGCGACCGCCAATTCTTCGGCATTACGCGGAATGCCATAACCCAGGGCTTCTAATTCAGCGATGAGATCACGGCCATCTTTGCGTTTTCCTCCGGGGACCGATTCGGGGATCCAATAACTTCTCCCTCCGCCCAAAAGAATGTCCGTGCCGCTTTTTCTCATATCAAGCGCAATGTCGATCTCATCTCTGCGGCTAGGAACATGGGCAACGAATCCGGCCGGCGTTGCGTCCGTGATCGATGAAGTAACGACCAGTCCCGTAGCCATTCCTTTTTGTTTGGCAGCCTCGGACAAAGTAAGGACACGTCCGCCTTCCGGCGAAAGACCGATCACTCCTTTTTTAGTCCTGACTCCCCCAGCAAGAGCGGTTGAGGCAGCGGCCGAGTCCGTTACAAGCGTGTCGGAAGCATTCGTCCAGACAATTCCGGTCACTGGAAGTCTTTCCAAATGGAGTTTTCCTACTGCCCCTCCTGCGATCAGATGAGCAAGCGTGGTTTCGGAAAGGCCCATTCCGTCACCGATAAGAAGAATCACATTGCGTATCGGCCCCGCAGTATTGGAATTAGAGTACGGCTCAGTCGATTCCGGAGGTGTATAGTAGGAAGTGTCGATCTCCCCGAGCTTTTGAACCGCTTCTTGCGCCAAAACAATTCGCCCGAAAAAAAATACCAACGCCAGCAAAGCCGCCGCAGCTCTTTGCCTTCTAATTCGCATCACGGATTTCTTCCGAGTGGAACGAAATAATCATTTTATATTTTTACTTTTCCGGATAGACCGAATTTTAAGGCTTCGGGATAGAGTTCGTATTCGACCTGATGGATGCGAGCTTCAAGAATTTCGAGCGTGTCATCAGGAAGAATCGGGACTTTGCGCTGTAAAATGACGGGGCCAGTATCCACCCCGGGGTCGACGAAATGAACCGTCACGCCGGTCTCTTTGGCTTTCGCGTCCCAAGCATCCTTGATCGCGTGAGCCCCCGGAAACTTCGGAAGAAGCGCGGGATGAATATTAATAAGCCGTCCGTAGTATTTTTTCACGAAACCTTCCGTGAGAACGCGCATGAACCCGGCCAGCACGACGAAATCAACCTTATGGGATTCCAGGCATTCCTCAAGAGCCTTGTCAAAAGCCGCCCGCTCTGCGTACGCCTTGTGATCGATCACAACCGTTTTCACACCAAGAGCGGCCGCCTTTTCAAGCGCCGTCACACCGGGTTTATTAGAGATAACAAGCGCCGGAATCGCGAGGATCTCACCCGCCTGGATCCGTTTGATCAGATTCTCTGCGTTTGTTCCGCTGCCGGACACTAAAAAAGCGATACGTTTCATTGGAGGCTCCTTTTCGGCAAAACGCTTTTTCGGTCCTTCCCTGAAATCAAAACCACCATCTCACCTTTACGAGGTTTTTGCGTCATATCCCGGATGAGTTCGGACAGGTTCCCGCGCAAGACCTCTTCGAATTTTTTTGTGAGTTCACGCGCAACCGCAGCTTCACGATCCCCCAAAACCTCCATCGCATCCTGAAGCATTTTCACGATCCTAAAGGGGGATTCAAAAAAAATGAGCGTTTCTTCCCGGTCCGCAAGCGCTTGAAGCTCATGCCTGCGCCGTTGTCCTTTATTTGAAAGAAAACCAAAAAAACTAAAACTGTCCGTTGGAAGACCGCATAAGACAAGCGCCATCGTCACCGCCGACGGCCCCGGCAAGACTTCCAGGGGCAACTGCTCCGCAAGCACCGCGTGGACGACCTGAAACCCCGGATCCGACACGAGCGGCATCCCACCGTCTGAGACCAGCGCAATCCGCTTTCCTTCTCTTAGAAGCGCAACAATGCCCGCGGCTTTTTGCGCGGAGCTGTGCTCGTGATAACTAACCAGCGGTTTTGTGATCGCGTAATGCTGGAGGAGTTTCTGCGTCTGACGCGTATCCTCACAAACGATGATATCCGCCTGCTTCAATGCTTCCAGCGCCCTGAGCGTAACATCGGAGAGATTACCGATCGGTGTCGGAACAATGGTCAACATGGACCCTCAGCGATTCCGTTCAAGCACACAATCTGCAAGCTGTGCAAGACTTGTTCTGAAAACGGATGGTGGGAAAACCTCAAGTTCGCGTTTGGCCAAAGCCATAAACGCTTTCGCCTTAGCCAGCGCGTAAGCCAGGGCCCCGCTTTTTTCGAGTGTCTCCCGGAGCATGGAAAACCGTCTGCTTTGACTTCGCGAATAAAGAATGCGAACGACTTTGTCCCTCTCTCCCGACGCAAGACAATGGATCACAGGGAGTGTGTAAACCCCTTCTTCCAGGTCGGAGCCCAGGGTCTTGCCGAATTCACTCTCTTCGCCGGAGAAATCCAGAGAGTCATCCGTGATCTGGAACGCCATCCCAAAAAATTTCCCGAACCGTCTGAGCGCCTCGGATTTCTCGGGTTCGATCCCCCAAATGAGCGCCCCGGTCTCGATCGCGCACGCGAGAAGCGATGCCGTTTTCTTGCCAATGATCTCGAGATGGGTCTCTTCGGTCATATTGATATTTTTCTTTTCACTAATTTCTTGAACTTCTCCTTCGCAGATCTCTCCGGCGGTCTTTAGGAAAAGCGGAACGATCCGGTCATTGCCATAGCGAAAGATCGTCACGATAGCACGGTCATGAAAGTAATCCCCCGCAAGAACGGCCGCTTGCGGTCCTGATTTAATGTGAAGGGCTGCGACGCCTCGCCTGAGCGGAGCAGAATCAATAATATCGTCATGAATGAGTGTCGCGGCGTGGAAGATTTCGGTAGCCGCGGCAAGATAAAGTTCCGCAGTCTCGTTGCGTTCCGACGGGATTCCCCGCCCCGGCTGTAGGGACCTTGAAAGACCGGCGCCTAGCAGAATCAAGGCAGGCCGCAGGAGCTTTCCGTTCTTCGAAAAAAAATGGTCGACCATTTCGCGCATCTTGAGGATGGGTGTGTCAAGCGTCTCCCGGATAAGCGGTGGGACCCGGCTGAGGCCGGCCTGAACGGGAGCGTAGATGTCTTCAAGGGTTAGGGTGGTTTTCATAGAGGGCGGTATTATACAACAAACAGACGTCCGCGGGAAACGAGGAACGGATCAGCGCGTTCCCTGTAGCTCGTGTGTTACGGCCCGTGGTGTAAATTATTCGGGCTTTTCTTCGAGGGCCTGGGCAAGGGTTATGAACTGCTCAAGAGAAAGGGTTTCACCACGAACTTTGGAAGAAAAACCGCTCTCTTCGAAAATGCGCTCGAGATCTTCACGTCCTCGCTCCTGCTTGAAATGATGTGCCAGTAACGATAAAAGAGTTTTGCGGCGTTGGCTGAACGCGACCCGGATGATCTCAAGAAGAAATTTCTCACGCCCCGTTTTGAGAGGGTCGCGGTCTTCATACGGATCACTGCCTGCAAGGCGACGATGGGGACTGCCTAGACTAGCATTTTGAAAAAGAGGGGAAAAGTTTTGTCGGAAAACGTACCCCACGACTCTCGAAGTCACTTCCGGCGGCGGAAGAAAACACTTCGGTGAAACGTCAAAAAGGAACTCCGTTTCTCCGTAGAACCGGCTCGTGACACTCAAACGTCCATAGTCCTCATCCCCCGCTTGCGCAGTCAGCCGCGCGGCCACTTCTTTTTGGAGCATGAGCACGGCCTTTGAAAAAACTTTTGCGTGGTCGATCAGATGAAAAAGAATGGGCGTGCTGATGTAGTAGGGTAGATTCCCGATCACCTTTACCTTAACGCCGGGGCCGGCCCATGGCCGGATCAGTTTTGAGAGATCGCTTTTCAGAATATCGCCCTGGATTAATTTGAAGCGATCGGGATATTCCGACAAAAGTTCTTGGGTCAGGATCTCGACAAATTTCTTGTCCGTCTCCACCGCCAGCAACGGAAACCCTCGCCGCAAAACCTCCTGCGTCACCGCCCCCAATCCCGGCCCAATTTCAAAAACATGTTCACCCTCTTGAAGGTCCAGCGCATCCACGATCTTGCGGATCGTATTGGGATCCATCAGGAGATGCTGACCCAGATGGCCGCGGATCCGAAGAGCGTATTTCTTTAGCAGTTCTATCTGTGTGAGCATTTCGCAAGAACAGCTTTCTTGGCAAGGCGGAGTGCCGCAAGCATGGAAGAAGGATCGGCTTTGCCTTGATACGCAATATCAAAGGCCGTTCCATGATCCGGCGAAGTGCGGATATACGGAAGCCCGAGGGTTACGTTCACACCGTCGTGGAACGCGACCAGTTTGAACGGCGCGAGCGCCTGATCATGGTACATACCGATCACCGCATCGTATTGGCCGTGATAAGCCGCGTGAAAGAGAAGGTCGGCAGAGAGTGGCCCCACAGCATCGATCCCCTTGCGGCAAGCCGCGCGAACTGCGGGTTCAATCACTTTCACCTCTTCATCCCCAGATTCTTTTCCATGAGGATTCAAGGCGCAGACAGCAATTCTTGGCTTTTTGATCCCGAAACCGCGCTTGAGCATTTCACTCGTGAGAACGATCTTTTCGAGTATGGATTTCGCCGTGAGCAAATGACTTACTTTCTTAAGCGATACATGGATGGTCGCAAGCGTCACATTAAGACGCGGGCTCACAAACATCATGGCAAATCGCCGCACCCTGGATCTTTGCGCAAGATATTCCGTGTGCCCGATAAATTTTTTATCCACGAGCCGGATCGCGGTCTTGTTCACCGGCGCGGTCACGATTGCGTCTACGATCCCTTGCTTGGCCCAAGACGCTGCCTTTTCGATCGCCGAAAGCGCAAGGCGCCCGTTTTCGCGAGACAGCTTCCCTATTTTGAATGTCTCGCAACCCCGGAGCCCTGAGGAAACATCGAAAAAATAAATATTCCCAGCACGAAGGGATCCTGGAAGAACGGTGTGAACCGTTTTAAACGAAAGCCAGAGGCCAGTTTTTTGACAGAGTGTTTTAAACACTTCTCGGGATCCTATCAAGAGATAGGCCGAACGCTTGGAGGGTTTTTCTTTTTGAAGGGCCTTCACGAGGATCTCGGGACCAATACCGCCCGGATCGCCCATCGTAAGGGCAATAACAGGATCATGGGACATATTTTTCATTCCTATTGGGAAGAAGACGGCCTTATCAAAATGGCAAGGCGTCCTTACTTGATGGAGATATACGCCGCCTTTTTAACCTCTTCCACCCAGTCGTGAAATCTTGCGTTGCTTTTCTCCTGGAAGAGGTATCCCGATACCTGGTCTTTCACTTCTTCAAAGGTCCGGACTTTCTCTGGCTCTTTGGCTTCGATGCGGAAGATGTGATACCCAATGGGCGTCTCCACGATCCCAGTCAGCTGCCCCACGGGCGTTTTAAAGATCACCTCATCGACAGATTCGATCATAGCGCCGCGTTCGATCCAATCCCCAAGGCCTTCCTGCTTTGCGAGACTGTCCTCGGAAAAATCCTTCACGATCTGATCGAAATTGTGATAGAGCCGGATCTTTTGCTCCAAAAGCTCGATCCGCTGCCGCGCCTTTTCATCCGTAAGCCCCTTGGAGCGAGCCTCCTCGCTTTTTTTGATCGTGAGCGATCGCGCCCTAACGCGTGCTTTCGTTGTAAACTTTTCAGGATTGTTCTTATAGAAATCCGCCACCTCCGTCGGAGACACGATCACCTTCGAACGGATCTCACGATCTTGAAGCTGACGGATCATCGCCTGCTTCTTGAGCCTCTCGCGCAGAGCTTTCATCGTAAGGCCTTCTCGCTCCAGCATCTCGTCCAAGTCTTCGGGTTTTTCCATCTTCGACTTGAACGTCTGGAACTCCTTGTCCACATCTTCGTCCTTGACCTCAATCCCCATCTGGACCGCTTCTTGGTACACAAGCTTGTCCTCGATCATCTGGCTCAGGATCTTTTGACGAACATCGTTAATCGCTTTCATTAACTCAGCACCGCTGTATTCCTTGCTGTATTGCTCATAGATCGGCCGGAGGAATGTATCCAGTTCGGCCTGGGTGATGACCTCGTCATTGACCACGGCCACCACGCGATCGAGCAATTCCTGCTCCGCCGCGCGGGCAAGCGGCACGAATAAGGGCAGAACTAATAGGACGAGAATAATGAGTTTTTTCATAGGGCGGTATTATACAACAATTCAGACCTCAGACTACAGCCTTCAAAGCAAAAAAAGGTGTGCTCCGACGGTGAAAAGGCACTGTATCTCAAATAGACCTCGCGTCGTACGCAAGACGCTTTACGCCGTACTCGAAAAACGCCCTTAGCCATTTTTTACCTCCTCCACCGCTTTCTTGAGCATCCGGCAATAAAGGTCAAAGCCCACGGCCTGAATGAAACCGCTTTGTTCATGTCCCAAGAGATTCCCGGCACCGCGGATCTCAAGATCCTCCATCGCGATCTTAAAACCCGACCCCAGCTGAGTGAATTTCTCGATGGCGTGGAGCCTCTTTTGGGCGTCCTGCGTCATCACCCAGTCCTTGGGGATCAAAAAATACGCATAGGCCTGCCGCTTTTCTTTGAAACGTCCCACGCGGCCGCGCAGTTGATAAAGGTCTGCAAGACCAAAACAATCGGCCCGATCCACAATGAGCGTGTTGACATTCGGGATATCGATCCCGGACTCCACAATGCAGGTCGAAATAAGACAATCGATCTCGCCTTTGAGAAATGCTTTCATCGCAGCTTCCAGCATATCAACTTGCATCTGTCCGTGCATGACCCCGAATCGCACGCCGGGAAGGAGTTTTTGCATCCTTTCATGGACCCGTTCGATCGACTGCACGCGGTTGTGCACGAAATAAACCTGCCCTTTTCGCGCCAATTCCCGCTCGATCGCCTGCTTGATGATATTTTCGTGGTACTCGATAACAAAGGTCTCGACCGGCATCCGGTTTTTCGGCGGCGTATCGATCACCGACATATCGCGTACGCCGAGAAGTGCCATATGAAGCGTCCTCGGGATAGGCGTAGCCGTAAGCGTGAGAACATCCACTTGCGTTCGCATCTGCTTGAGCTTTTCTTTGTGCCGCACACCGAAGCGTTGCTCCTCATCAATGATGACAAGACCGAGATCTTTGAACAAGATATCCTTGGAAAGCAGGCGGTGCGTGCCGATCACGACGTCCGTCGCGCCTTTTTGAAGGGACCTGGCGATCATCTTTTGATCTTTCGGCGATTGGAATCTTGAGAGAAGCTCGACTGTGATTGGAAAATTTTTCGCGCGTTCTTTCAACAGAATGTAATGCTGTTCGGCAAGGATCGTGGTCGGCACCAGAAACGCCACCTGTTTGCCTCCCATCACACCCTTAAATGCAGCGCGCATTGCAACCTCGGTCTTACCGTAGCCCACATCCCCGCAAAGCAGACGATCCATCGGCCCTGTGGATTCCATATCCCGTTTCACTTCTTCGATTGCACGTTTTTGACCGGATGTTTCTTCAAAAGGGAATTCTTCCTCGAACTGTTTTTGCCACGGCACATCCTTAGGAAACGCCAACCCCTGCAAGAGGCTGCGCTTGGCCTGGATCTCGAGAAGATCTTTTGCGACTCTATAGAGAGCGGTCCTCGTCCGGTGCTTGATCCGCTCCCATTCCTGGGTATTGAGCTTGGTGAGTTTCGGCCCAATACCGGAACCACCGATGTAACGCTCCACAGGCTCTTCGATGGAAAGATAAAGAATCTCGCTCGCAGCGTATTCGATCGCCATGCAGCGAGTACGTTTCCCCTGCATTTGGATGACTTTGGTGCCGAGAAAACGACCGATCCCGTACTTGAGATGTACCACCAGATCGCCTCGCTCGAGGTCCCGGGTACCTGCCACGGGCTCGAAGGTCTCAAGGCGCTCCTCCATGCGACGAAGTTTTTTCCGGAACATGTCGGAGACCTGGATGAGAAATACTTCTTCAAAGGTCGCCATGCTCTCGCCTGAGGCAAGCGAGAAATCACGGATCTGGATGGGTATGTCCCCTTGGAACTGAACGCGAACCGGAAGTCGGTAGGTCACGGGATAAATATCAACCACTCCGCCACGCACGGCAAATTCTCCGGGCAGGGCGACATATTCTTTTTTCTGGTAGTGGAGCCCGGTGAGAAGCTCCTCGAGCTGCTCAATCCCGATCTGGGCGTTGATCCTAAGACGTCGAATCTCCATAAGGGGGATATTTTAGCACAAAGTGAGCTTGTTGATTTTTCAAGAAAAACGATTATGTAACGCGGAAGCTACTTAAAAAGAGAGGCGATGCGTTCAACAGCGGTTTCGATATCTTTTTCGGAGGTGGCATAGCTCATGCGGATGTGATGAGGACTGCCGAAGGGCTCGCACGGGATAACCGCGACATGGACCTCGTCGAGAAGTTTTTTCGCGACCTCCAAACCGCTCAGGCCCGTTCCTTGAATATCGACAAAAAGATAAAAAGCTCCGTTGGATTTGAATGGTTTGAAAGACTTCACAACCTTTAGCTTTTCGATGAAAAGATCCCGCCTTTTTTGGAATACCTCGCACATTTTCCGGGCTTCTTCGTCCCCTTGATCGAGCGCGACGACCCCGCCGGGCTGCGTAAAAGAAACCGGATTCGATGTCGAGTGGCTTTGGATGCTCTCCACGGCCTTGGCCAATGTCTTTTCCGGGAACGCGGCATATCCCAAGCGCCAGCCGGTCATCGCATAGGCCTTGCTATGTCCATTCACGATCACCGTTCGTCTGGCGATCTCAGGATCCAGGGATGCGATCGAAGTGTGTTTCCGGCCGTCAAAAGTGAGCTTTTCATAGATCTCATCACTCAGTACGATCACCTTGGGATGTTTTTTGAGCACGGCGCAAAGCGCCAGGAGCTCTTCTTTGGAATAAACAGCCCCCGTAGGATTTGACGGCGAATTGAGAATGAGGATCTTGGACCGCGAAGTGAGCGCCTTTTCCAGAATATCGGGGGTGATCTTGAAATCCGTTTTTTCCGTCGACGGCAGAAAAACATTCGTACCCCCAAGCACGGTCACCATTTCCGGGTAACTCAGCCAGTAAGGCACAGGAATGAGCACTTCATCACCGGGATTCAGCAGCGCGAAAAGCACATTGAAGATCACATGTTTGGCGCCGCAGCCGACCACAACCTGCTCGGGAGTGAAATCAAGACCTTGATCCCTTTTAAGCTTCCGGCAAATGGCCTGACGGAGTTCGACGGTCCCCGGCACGGGAGTGTATTTTGTTTGGCCTTTACGAAGGGCTTCGATGCAGGCTTCTTTGATAAAGGAAGGAGTATCAAAATCCGGCTCGCCCGCGCTCAAAGAGATCACATCGATCCCCTGAGCCTTCATGGCTTTCGCCTTGGCGGCAATCTCGAGCGTAACCGAGGGTCTTACCGCGAGAACTCTGCTGGAAAGTTCCATGTTGATCCCGTTAACTCTTGCCCCGATCTCTAACGGGGCAAGCCTTAGTTTTCGTCGCCCTTAAGGAATTTTCTGAGTTTCCCCAAGAACCCGCCCTTTTTCTCCGAATCTTTTTTCTCGTCCTGCTTCGGCGTTTCGGATTCTTTTTTCGCGGCCGTAGCCTTGGGCGATTCCTTGACCGACGTTTTTTCATCCGTTTTTTCGTCCGGCTTTGCTGCTTTCTTTTTCTTGGCTTTTTTGGCGGGCGCTTCAAATACTGCGGTCCATTCTAAGAGAGCCATTTGAGCTCCATCCCCTGCCCGATATCCCAGCCGAAGCACGCGGGTATAGCCCCCCTCGCGACCCTTAAAAAGCGGGGCGATCTGGGTGATCAGAATACGCGCGATCTCCGGATCCCGGACCTTGGAGATCAAAAGCCGACGGGCGTGCAACCCCTCGCGTTTCGCAATCGTGACCATCTTATCCGCGAGCGCACTGGTTTCTTTAGCTTTGGCGTGCGTCGTTTCGATGCGTTTTTTCAAGACGAGCGCCCGCACGAGATTCCTGAGCTTCGCCGTACGGTGAGCGGTGACAACCCCTAATGTTCTTCTGCGACGTTGATGGCGCATGATAGATCCTTATGATTCTGTCGGGGCTGCGACGGACGCGCCCTTATTCGGCAAAGATTCTTCAATGTTCATTCCGAGATGAAGGTTCATCGCAACCAAAATCGCGTTAATCTCATTGAGGGACTTTTTCCCGAAGTTTTTGTATTTGAGCATCTGCCCTTCCGACTTTTGAATAAGATCGCCGATCGTTTTGATGTTGGCGGCCTCAAGGCAGTTGGCGCTGCGAACAGAAAGCTCCAACTCGCTGATGGGCTTGTGAATCATATCCAAAAATTCCTTGTCTTCGACCTCTTCTTCTTCCTCTTCTTCCGGCAATTCGCCGTAATTGACGAAGACATCGAGATGCCGCTGGAGGATGTTCGACGCATAAAGAAGCGCCTCTTCCGGGCCCATGGCACCGTTGGTCCAGACTTCCAACACGAGACGGTCATAATCGGTCGCCTGCCCAACACGGGTGTCTTCCACAGAGAAATTCACCTTGGTCACGGGCGAGAAAGCCGAATCGACAGTCACCACGCCAATGGAGGCATCTTCCTGCTTGTTCTTTTCGGCAGAAACATACCCGCGGCCACGGCCCACTTCCATCTCCATCTTGAACGAATGGGACTTGCTCAAGGTGCAGAGCACGAGTTCCGGGTTGACGATCTCGACAGTCTCATCCGCCTGGATATCGCCGGCCTTGACCGGACCTTGTTTCTTGATGTCGATATAGATCTTCTTCGGGCCCTTGCCATGGTAACGAAGCACGAGCTTTTTGACGTTCATGACGATCTGCGCGCCGTCCTCGACCACTCCTTGAACCGCAGAGAATTCATGCAACATCCCGTCGATCTTGATGCTGGTCACTGCAGCGCCATCGATCGAGGAGATAAGCACGCGTCGTAACGCATTCCCGATCGTGGTCCCGTAACCCCGTTCGAACGGTTCGGCAATGAACTTGCCATAATTGGGCGTCAGCGACCCTTGTTCCACTTCGAGGCGCTTCGGCATTTCAAACGTTTTCCAACGAATACCCATTGTGTTTCCTCCTTATGCGAACCAAGATAAAAAACTTTTTAAGAAAATAACCCGATCTCTACTTTGAATACAATTCCACGATAAGTGCTTCTTCCACAGGGAGCCCTGCGTCCGCTTTAGTGGGAAGTCTCGTGATTTCCCCGATCAATTTCACACGATCGAGTGCGAGCCATTCCGGAGCGTTCAAATCCTTCCACTTCTCCATGCTTGCCTGCAATCTTTTGATTTGCGGCTCTTTCTGCTTCACGCTGATTTTATCCCCCACCTTGCAAATAAAGGACGGGATATCCACCTTCTTGCTGTTGACGGTGATGTGTCCGTGTCCGACCATTTGACGCGCTTCCCGGCGGGAACCGGAAAAAAGAAGGCGAAACACCACGTTATCCAGACGCCGTTCGTGAAGCTGGATCAACATCTCGCCTGTGACGCCTTTCATCTGGACCGCACGCGCGAAAAACACGCGGAACTGACGCTCGGTCACCCCGTAAATCCTCTTCATCTTCTGTTTTTCACGCAACTGCACGCCGTAGTCAGAAATTTTCTGGCGAGAGAGCCCGTGTTGGCCGGGGGGTTTCGACAAACGCTTATCATGTTTCTCATCCGTCGTACGGCGACCTTTGAGACCCAGATTCACGCCTTCGCGACGGTGTAAACGAATAACTGGACCGCGATATCTTCCCATAAATTAAACTCTCCTCTTCTTCGGCGGACGGCAGCCATTATGCGGCACCGGCGTAATATCATGAATCGCGCTGATCACAAGCCCCGCCGCCTGAAGCGCGCGGATGGCGGATTCCCGGCCGGCGCCGGGCCCCTTGATATAAACTTCAACTTCTTTCATACCGAATTCCATGGCCTTTTTGGCAGCCTTCTCAGATGCCATCTGCGCCGCGAAAGGCGTGGATTTCTTCGACCCCTTGAATCCGGCAGAACCGGAGGACTCCCAGCATACGCAGTTGCCGCCGGCATCCGTGATCGTGATGATCGTGTTATTGAAACTTGCCGCGATGTGCGCCACGCCACGGACGATATGTTTAATCTTTTTCTTTTTTGCCATAGAATTCCTTTATCTCGGTGATGAGTTCGGATTATTTAGGCGCAGGCGCCCCTTTAGCGAGTCCGCCTACGGTTTTGCGTTTACCTTTACGCGTGCGCGCGTTCGTATGCGTTCTCTGCCCGCGGCACGGAAGGCCCTTCAAATGTCTTGAACCGCGATAACAGCGGATATCCATCAGACGCTTGATGTTCATCTGGATCTCACGACGAAGATCCCCTTCCACTTTCGTGGTCCGCTGAATGATCCCCGTAAGCGCGGAGACCTCGGCTTCGGTCAGGTCCTTGGCACGTTTCGCCGGATCGACCTTGGCTTCCAATAAAATCTTCTTTGAAAGCGTTTTCCCGACCCCATACAGATAGGTCAACGCCACATCCACTCTTTTGTCTCTCGGGATATCCACCCCAATGATACGCGGCATACTCTGGATCCTTTCTTAAAAAATCAATTAACCTTGGCGCTGCTTGTGTTTCGGATTACTGCAGATCACATACACGTAGCCCTTGCGACGCACGATCTTGCAATTTTCACAAATCCTTCGGACTGAACTTCGAACTTTCATTTTTTCACCTCAGAGAACTCATTTAACTCGAAAAGTAATTCTTCCTCGCGTCAGATCATACGGAGAAAGCTCCATCTTCACTTTGTCTCCCGGAAGGATGCGGATGTAATGCATCCTCATCTTGCCGGAGATATGTGCCAGCACCTTATGCCCATTTTCAAGCTCCACGCGGAACATCGCGTTGGGCAAAGGCTCGACCACAGTCCCTTCCACTTCAATCGCATCTTCTTTCGGCATCGTCTAGAGAACCTCGTCGCCTGTTAAATTTATAAAGCCACTTTCCATAAAAACAATTGTATCTTCGTAATGACTGGCATTTTTACGATCTTTCGTAACCACTGTCCAACCGTCCTCGAGCGTCTCCACCGCATAATGCCCTTCCGTCACCATCGGCTCGATCGCGATCACCAACCCCGATTCGATTTTGGCTCCTCGCCCCGCTTTCCCATAGTTCGGAACTTGCGGATCCTCATGAAGCTGTCGCCCGATCCCATGCCCCGCATAATCACGAACCAATTGAAAGCCCTGTTTTTCAACGTATCGCTGTATCGCTTCAGAAATATCCCCGATCCGCCAACCCGGTTGATATGCCGCAAGCGCCACGTCCAAGGAATCCTTCGCAGCGTTAATCAACGCGTGCTTTTTTGGATCGATCGCACCTACAGGCCAGGTCCTCGCGGCATCCGCGTAAAACCCGTTCCACTTAACCCCGATATCAAAACTGACCACATCGCCCTCTTTCAAGCGGCGCGCATCCGGAATCCCATGCACCACGGCCTCATTGATGGAAATACATGCCGTCTTCGGAAATCCACGGTAACCTTTAAACGCGGGTTCCCCACCATTTTCAAGGATCACTTTTTCCGCCGCACGATCTAACGCTTCCGTCGTGATGCCCTGAACGATCATGGGCTTTACGGCCACAAACACCTTCTTCAGGATGGCCGCGGCTTCCAGGATCAGCTGAATTTCGCGTTTCGACTTCAGCTCGATCATGCGAATCTAGCGAATCTTTTCAAAGAGCTTTTCTAGGACTTTCTGGACCGACAAGGGATCGCCCTCTGCCGGAACGTCATGCAAAAGTCCCTTCTTACGATAGAACTCGATCAAAGGTTTCGTGGACTCATGATAAACCTTGAGCCTGTTAAGGATCGTCGCGGGCTCATCATCCTTACGAATGACCAGTGGCTGTCCGTGACAATCACAAACGCCTTCTTTTTTCGGCGGCATGTTCCGCACGTGATAGATCTTGCCCGAAATCGCGCAAAGTCTGCGGCCCCCAAGCCTATCGACCAAAATTTTTTCCGACGCTTCAAAATTCACAACTGCCGTAAGCGGGATCTTTTCATGAGAGAGGAACTTCTCCAGAGCCTCCGCCTGGCCAATCGTCCTCGGGTATCCATCTAAAATAAAACCTTTTGCATCCTTCAGTGCGCGTATCTCTTCGAACATCATGTCGTTGACAAGATCATCCGAAACCAGTTCCCCGCGCGCGATCACATCTTTCGCCAGCGCTCCGAGCGATGTTCCCTCTTTAATATTCCTGCGAAGAATATCTCCGGCCGCAAACTGCGTGAGTCCGTATTTCTCAACAATCATTTTGGCGTGGGTGCCTTTTCCGGCTCCCGGAGGCCCCAAAAAGATCAGATTCATTAACGGCGTCCTTTCAGACGTCCCCGCTTAATAAAACCGTCATAGTGCCGCATGACCAACTGAGACTCGACAGACTTCATCACATCCAACACCACGCCGACAATGATGAGGAGCCCGGTCCCGCCGAAAAAACTCGCGATCAGGAACGGAATGTTCAGCACATGCGGCGATGAAATAATCTTTGGAAAAAGCGCGATCAATGCCAGGATCACAGCACCTGCCGTCGCGATCCTTGTCATTAGATAATCCAAATATTCCGCCGTATTTTTTCCCGGTCGAATCCCCGGCACGAACCCACCGTATTTCTGGAGATTGTCACTTACCTCGATCGGATTGAACGTGATCGCTGTGTAAAAGAACGTAAAAAACACGATTAGAAGCGCATCCAAGGCCATATAGCCACCGCTTCCGTAGCTGATCATCTGAGCAATTCTTGTAAAAGCCCCGGCATTCGGAAAAAAGCCCGCGATCGTGGCGGGAAACAAGATCACCGACTGCGCAAAAATGATCGGGATCACGCCAGCCTGGTTCACTTTGAGCGGAAGATAGGTGCTCTGCCCGCCGTAAGTCCTATGCCCACGAATCTGTTTTGCGTACTGGACCGGGATCTTCCTTTGGCCCTGAATGATCAGGATCAAAAAAACTACCGCGCCCACGAAAAGCCCGCACATGATCACAAACTTCCACCAGGCAAGCTGTTGACGTGACGGATCAAGCGGTGAAAGCAGGACCCATGTCTGACGCAACACTTCCGGCAACCGCTCGATGATGCCTGCCGTAATAATGATCGACATACCGTTGCCAATGCCGAAATTGTCGATCTGCTCGCCAAGCCACATAATGAAGGCCGTGCCCGTGGTCATGGTAAGCATACACATCAAACGAAAACTCCAACCGGGATCCGGCACGATCACCGATCCCCCGAAGGCCGCAGGATTTTCAAGCCAAAGAGCGATAAAAAACGTCTGCAAAATGCTCAGGACGATCGTCCCATAGCGTGTGTATTGAATAATCTTCTTGCGGCCTTCCTCGCCTTCTTTCGCGAGCTTTTCCAAAGACGGTATTACCACCGTCAAAAGCTGCAAAATGATCGATGCCGAAATATACGGCATGATCCCCAACGCAAAAATCGTCGCTTTCTGGAGCGCACCGCCGGTAAACATCCCCATAAAACCAAGGAGGGATCCGCCCGCCATATGCTGTTGGAAAAATCGCGCAAGCGCAACGCCGTCGATCCCCGGAGTCGGCACAAAGGCACCAATTCGGTATACGGCAATAATGCCAAGCGTAAAAAGGATCTTCTTACGCAGGTCCGGGATTTTTAGGATATTTCCGAACGCTTGTAGCACCAAAACTCCGTTCTTTTTATTTATTTTCCGAGCAGAACGGCTTGACCGCCCTTAGACTCGATCTTCGTCTTCGCGGAACCGCTGAAAAGATGGGCCTTCACAGTAACAGCTTTTTTGAGCTCTCCGGAACCGAGGATCTTCAAACCATCGTGCAGCTCCTTGATAACATTTTTGGCAAGCAATAATTCCGGAGTGATCTCGTTATCTTCGAGCCTTGCCAACGTCTGAAGATTCACAATCGCGTAAACCTTTTTGAACGCACTGCGGTTAAAACCTCGCTTCGGAAGACGCCGGTAAAGAGGATTCTGTCCGCCTTCGAAACCGGGATTCAGTGTAAACCCCGAACGCGCTCTCTGTCCCTTATGTCCTTTGGTTGAAGTCTTCCCGTGACCGGAACCGATACCGCAACCCAAACGTTTCTTTCGCTTCTTATAAGGAGTTTTGTGCCTCATGACACTTTTTCTCTTTCTGAGTCATAACGAATCTTGCGGTCCACAAGCGCGGTCAACCCATCGATCGTGGCCTTCAGAACGTTGATAGAATTATCGCTCCCGAGACTCTTCGTTAAAATATCCTTGATACCGCAAGCTTCGCACGCCGCGCGCACCGAACCTCCAGCGATGATCCCCGTACCAGGGGAAGCGGGTTTCAAAAGCACTTTCGCCGCACCATAGCGCCCGATCACCTCATGAGGAATGGTCGTTCCCTTGAGCGTGATATTAATAATGTTCTTGCGGGCCGCAACCAGCGCCTTACGAATCGCGTCCGCGACCTCGTTGGCCTTGCCCTGCGCGTACCCAAGCTGAGCCGTGCCGCTACCCACCACCACCAACGCGCTGAATGAAAAACGTTTTCCGCCTTTTACGACCTTGGCACAGCGGTTCACCTGAATAACCTTTTCATAGGTCGTCGAACCATCCGCCGACATCGACGGCGTTCTGGAGGACCGTGAGGGGGACTGAGGAGCCCTCGGACCCGCTCGATGCTGTGTTTTTGGCGCTGCTACGGCTGTTTTTTCCATGCTTCGTGGATTTCCTTTCGGTGACTACTTTAAAATTGAATGCCGTTCTTACGAATCGCTTCGGCCAGAGCCTTCACGCGGCCATGGTAAAGATAACCGCCGCGATCAAACGATATTTTCTGCACACCTTTTTTCTTAAGTTGCTCGGCAAAAATCTGCCCCAGCTGCTCCGAGACGGGAATCTTTCCTTTTTTAGAAGCAACCTTCGCAACTTCTTTATCCAAAGAAGACAGCGAAGCAAGCGTTTTTTGAGAAACGTCATCAATCGCTTGGACGAAAATATTTTTGAGGGAACGGTGCACGACTACCCGCGGCCTTTCGGCTGACCCGACGACCTTTTTACGAACCCGACGATGCCGTTGGATTCTTCCCCATTCTTTATCTTGGACCATAAATTCTAAACTCCTCTATCCTGACTGCTGTTTTCTATTCTTAAAATGTCGTCAGGATTGCCCCAATTTCACCTACGCTAAAATTGATAAGAATCGGGACTATCCGGATTAGCTGACCGTTTTACCTTGTTTGCGGCGCACATGCTCCCCAAGGTAACGGATGCCCTTCCCCTTGTACGGTTCGGGCTTCATGAAACTTCGAATCTCTGCCGCTGTTTGCCCAACACGCTGCTTGTCGGCCCCTGTAATCGTGATGGAGGTCGGTTTCGGGCATTTGATCTCAACGTCTTTACCAAAAGGATAATTGATAGGATGTGTGAAACCGAGCAACAAGGTCAGGACGCTGTCCTTCACGGAAGCCTTCATACCAACGCCTACAATCTCAAGTTCCTTCGCATACCCCTGCGTCACACCCAGGACCATGTTCTGGATCAGACTGCGCGTCAGACCGTGAAGCGCGCGATCCGTGCGAATATCCGTGGGACGGGTGACCTTCACTTCTTTTCCCTCGATCTTAACCGCGATGCGAGGATGAACGCTCAGGGTAAGTTCACCCTTGGGCCCTTGGACCTTCAGGGTCGTACCTTGAACAGCAACTTTTACTGTCTCAGGGATCGTAACTGGTTTTCTTCCGATACGTGACATAATTCCTTTTTATTATCCGCTTAAGGGATCTTTACCAAACCGTGCAAAGAAATTCACCGCCGGCCTTGGCTTCACGCGCCTGCCGTCCGGTTAAAACGCCCTTGGGTGTTGAAAGGATCGCCACCCCAAATCCTCCAAGCACTTTCGGGATTTCCTGATAGCCGACATAACGACGCAACCCCGGCGTGGAGATGCGCTTCAGCCCCTGGATCGCTGATTTCTTGCCCCCAGGAAGATATTTCAGATGGATGCGTACAAAATTCTTGTTCCCATCGTTGAACGGTTTCACGTTCTCGATGAATCCTTCGCTCTTCAAAAGCTCAGCGATCCGTATCGTGAGCACAGAAGCCGGCGCGGTCAACTTTTCTTTATGCGCCTTCGAAGCATTCCGGATCGACGTTAAAAAATCTCCGATAAAATCATAGCGTGACATGAAAACCTTTCCTCCTGATTACCAGCTGGATTTAACCACGCCCGGCAGCATGCCCGTGTTGGCCAATTCCCGGAAACAAATACGGCAGATGGAAAATTTCCGGATATAGCCGCGCGGACGTCCGCAGCGCTGGCAGCGGTTGTATTTTCTGACCTTGAACTTCGGTTCTAATCTTTGCTTTATGACCAAACAAGTCTTTGCCATTTGAAATCCCTTATTTCCTGAAAGGAAAGCCTAAAAGCTCAAGGAGCCGCTTTCCTTCTTTACTGTTCTCAGCCGTGGTCACAAACGTGATGTCCATGCCCTGGACCTTCTTCATCTTATCAAACTCCACCTCTGCAAAGATCGTCTGCTCGGTAAGCCCAATCGTAAAATTCCCGCGCTGGTCAAAACTTTTATCCAGAAATCCTCGAAAGTCACGGATACGCGGCATGGCAAAGTTAAAAAGACGGTCCATGAACTCGTACATGCGGCTCCTCCGGAGCGTCACTTTCAGTCCAATCGGAGAACCTTCGCGGAGCTTGAAAGCAGAAATGGACTTTTTCGCGCGTGTCACCACCGGCTTTTGTCCGACGATGCGCGCGAGTTCGATCGCCAGCTGGTCGAGAATCTTAATATCCTCCTGGCCTTCTTTCACACCCATATTGACTACGATCTTTTCCATTCGCGGCGCCTGCATGGGGTTTTTGTAACCAAACTCTTTTTGGAGTTCCGGTACAGCCTCCGTGCGGTATTTCTCGAGCAATCTTGGAAGTACTGTCACTTTTTGATTCATGATGTTTATAAAACCTCACCTGACGCTTTAACAATACGGTGCTTGGTCCCGTCCGCGAGG
This sequence comes from Candidatus Omnitrophota bacterium, assembly GCA_903856085.1. Lineage (GTDB taxonomy): Bacteria > Omnitrophota > Omnitrophia > Omnitrophales > Aquincolibacteriaceae > Aquincolibacterium > Aquincolibacterium lacustre. The sequence goes on from CAIOAT010000013.1 coordinate 197,665, forward strand.
ATGGAATACCCAACGCGAGAAGGCTTGCCGCTGCGCGGGCAAATGAGCTTGACGTTTGAAACATGGAGCTTCCCTTCCATCTTCGTGATTCCGCCCTTGGGATTTTCCTGGCTCTTGCGCAGATAACAAGTCCGGTAATTGATCTTCTCGATCAAAATCTTCCCTTCTTTCGGGAATGCGCGCATCACGCGACCTTTTTTCCCGGAATCCTTGCCCTTGGTCACGATCACTTCATCACCTTTACGGATCTTCATAACTTAAACGACCTCCGGCGCGAGCGAGATGATCTTGGAAAAACCACAATCACGGAGCTCACGCGCCACGGGGCCAAAGATGCGTGTCCCGCGCGGGTTCTTCTGGTTATCGATTAATACAATGGCATTCGACGAAAATTTCACGGATGAACCGTCCGTGCGACGAATCGGGGATTTTGTCCTGACGACCACCGCCCTAACGACCTCTCCTTTTTTGACCGCACCACTCGGAAGAGCTTCCTTCACGGACGCGGTAATGATGTCCCCCGCTTCCGCGGACCGCTTACTGTGCCGGCCGATCACGCCAATCATAGCCGCTTTTTTTGCGCCGCTGTTGTCAGCAATCTCGAGAACGCTTCGCATCTGGATCATGACGGCAGCACCTTCACGAGACGCCAACGTTTGGTCTTGGAAAGCGGCCGGGTCTCAACGATCTGAACATGATTCCCTTCCTTGGCTTCGTTCTTCTCATCATGCGCAAAATACTTCACATGCCTCTTAATGATCTTTTTAAATTTGGAATGCTTCAGCAGGCGAGTCACAAGTACGGAGATAGTCTTGTTCATCTTCGCACTGACGACCACACCCTCACGAACTCGCTTCCCTTGAGCTTCCAGCTCATTCTCGGTCATGACTTTTTCTCGCCTTTCTTCTTTTCCGTGATCACGGTCTTGACGCGCGCAATGTCCCGCTTGGCTTCCTTCAGCGCGGAGTGGCGCTCGAGCTTGCCGGTCTTATGCTGGAACCGGAGCTGCATCAAGCCTTTCTTCAAAACGTTGACCTTCTCGTTTAATTCCTCAGCGCTGAGTTCTTTTAATTCCGTGACTTTCAACATATTAAACCGCTACCTCGCGTTTCACGAATTTAGTACGGAACGGGATCTTGTGGGCACAAAGCCTCATGGCCGCACGGGCTGTCTCTTCCGGGACACCCCCCATTTCAAAAAGGATTTTCCCGGGCTTAATGACCGCAACATAGTGAGACGGAGCGGCTTTCCCTTTGCCCATTCGGGTCTCGGCCGGCTTCTTGGAAACCGACTTGTCCGGAAAAACACGCAGCCAAATCTTACCACCACGTTTGACGTGACGCGTCAGCGCCACACGAGCCGCCTCGATCTGAACTCCGGTCAGCCAGTGACAGGACAGAGCCTTCAGTCCAAATTCTCCGAAAGACAAACTGCTTCCGCGTGTGGCAACCCCGCGCATCCAACCGCGCTGTTGCTTGCGAAATTTAACCCTCTTAGGCTGTAGGGGCATCGCTCTTATTCTCCTGTGTCTCGCTATTCGGAGCCACTTCTGCAACTTCTGTTTTCGGCATCTCTTCTTCCGCAACTTTAAATTTTTTCTCGAGCTCAAGCTTTTGCGCTTCTTGCTCTTTTTTTACAAGCACATCCCCCTTATAGATCCATGTCTTACAACCAATGGTCCCATAAGTGGTAAAGGCTTCCGCAAAACCGTAATCGATATCTGCACGAAAAGTGCTGAGCGGAACCTTTCCCTCATGATATTTTTCTTCACGCGCGATCTCCGCGCCGCCAAGACGGCCCTTGCACTGAACCTTGATACCCAGCGCACCTTTTTGCATCGCAAGCTGGATGGATTTTTTCATCGCACGCCTGAAACCGATACGCTTTTCAAGCTGTAGCACGATATTCTCGGCCACGAGCTGTGCGTCGATCTGAGGCATCTTCACTTCCTTGATGTCCAAAAACACCTCGTTCTTCGTCAGGGCCCCAAGATCTTCTTTGATCTTATCGATCTCTTGACCGCGCCGGCCGATGATAACGCCCGGCTTGGCCGCAAAAATACGAATGCGGACCCGGTTCGACGCCCGGTCGATCTCGATCGAAGAGATGCCGGCGATGGCCAGTTTTTTCTTTAGATAAGCACGGATTTTAAGATCTTCCATGAGAATAACCCCTGCGTCACGCTTAACGAACCATCGCGCTTTCCAGGGCTTAATGTAACCAAGCCTTAAACCGTAAGGATGAACTTTCTGACCCAAAATAGCCTCCCTTAAACCTTCGTTTTTAAGCCGCCGCAGCGGTTTTTTTCTTATTCTTTGCTTTCGCGTCTTCCGGCGCTCTTCCGCCCCAAATCTTAAACCCTTCGCGGACTTCAACGGTCAAGTGTGTCGTCCGTTTTAAAATTTTATCCGCGCGTCCCATCGAACGGGTCAGAAACCGCTTGAACACCGGCCCACCATCCGCGCGTACATTTGAAACATAAAGACGATTTTCATTTAAGCCAAGATTCTTAGCGTTCGCGATAGCGCTTTTCAGTGTCTTGACCGCCAGCTTGGCGCCCTTCTTCTTAAGAAGCATCAGAATCCCGACTGCCTCCACGGCCTGCTGCCTCCGGATCGTATCGATCACAAGACGCATCTTTCGCGGGGCGATCCTGATGTGCTTTGTGACCGCTCGCACAATACGCGGCGACGGAGCGACTGTTTCTACCTTTGCTTTTTTTTCTTCTTTAGCCATGATGTTCTTTCAGATCAGGTCGTTGAGCCGGCGGCAAGGGCTTTCGCCTTATCGCCCGAAGCGCTGTGTTTTCTAAACGTCCGCGTCGGAGAGAATTCTCCGACCTTATGCCCGATCATGTTTTCAGTCACGAACACGTTCGTAAAAGACTTCCCATTATGGACCGACAACGTAACGCCAATAAAATCCGGCGTGATCGTAGAACGCCGCGACCAAGTTTTGATGGGACGGCGATCTTTTTTCTGATTTGCGGTCTGGACCTTACCTAAAAGTCTGTCGTCAACGTAGACGCCTTTTTTTGAGGAACGGCTCATTTTCTGCGATCCTTCACAATGTATTTGTTCGATGCTTTATAACGTTTACGCGTCTTGAGCCCCTTAGACTTTTGTCCCGTCGGGCTCTGGGGATGATTACCACCCTTCGACTTACCTTCACCGCCGCCAAGAGGATGGTCCACAGGATTACGCGCAACACCGCGTGAGACAGGACGCCTTCCCAACCAACGAGCGCGGCCCGCTTTCCCAAGAACAATATTCTCATGATCGATATTGGAGCACTGTCCGATCGTCGCGTAAGACTTCGCCGGAACAAGCCTTACTTCTCCGGAAGGAAGCTTAATATGCGCCATGTCATTTTCTTTTGCCAGAATTTGAGCTACCACGCCACCGGCGCGAGCCAACTTGCCTCCCAAACCGGGACGAAGCTCGATATTGTGGATCATCGAACCTTCCGGAATCTTCTCCAGCGGCAAATGATTACCGACCCTCACTTCCACATCCGGCCCACTCACCACTTTTTCGCCGACTTTCAGTCCGTCCGGGCAAAGAATATAACTCTTGAGTCCGTCCGAGTATTGCACAAGCGCGATGCGCGCGCTACGGTTCGGATCATATTCCACGGTCAAAACGGTTGCCTCAACGCCTATGCGATTCCTTCTGAAATCGATAAGACGGATGCGGCGCTTATGCCCGCCTCCAATACGTCGCGAAGTAATGTGTCCATGGTTGTTGCGTCCCCCCGAGCCTTTTTTAATATAGGTCAACGGTTTGTACGGGCGATCTGTGGTGATTTCGGCAAAATCAGAAACGTTTCCGTATCGCCGCGTCGGTGTTGTTGGTTTAAATTTAATGAGTCCCATAAATCCTTTTTTTCTTTTTTACTTCGTCAGATCGATCTTTTCGCCCTTTTTCAAGGTCACGATAGCTTTTTTCCAAGCCGCCGTCTGTCCGGGAACGTGACGCACACGGCGCCATTTTCCGGAAACATTCATCGTATTAACTTTGTCCACATGCACGTCGAAGATCTTCTCGACAGCTGCTTTAACCTCTTTTTTATTAGCTTGCGGATGTACGCGAAAACCATACTGGTTTGAAGCCTCGGCAGCCTTAGAAAGCTTCTCGGTGATCAACGGCTCAACCACAACATCGTAAAGATTAAGCTTCATGAGACTTCTCCTTCGCCGTTACTGCTAGGCGCGTTTCGATCAGCTCGACAGCCGCCTCATCGATCACAAGCTTTTCGCGCTGCATCACATCATAAGCCGTGAATTCCGCAGCGGTCTTGACCTCGATCCTCTCGCGCATGTTACGGCTCGCGCGTTTAAGGTTCGGCGTCGCTTCTTTCACAACGTAAAGCGCGCGTTTTTTCAGGACTGGCAAAGATTTCGCAATCGCTGCAAATTCTTTCGTTTTCGGCGTCTCAAACTTGACCGCTTCAAGCAGGATCAAGTTCTTCTCACCCGCACGCTTACTGAGCATGACCCTCAAGGCCAGATTACGGATCGTTTTGGACAAATTAACCGTGTAATCCCTTTGATGCGGGCCAAACACTGTACCACCGCCGACCCAGATCGGAGAACGCGTCGAACCGTGGCGGGCTCTTCCGGTTCCTTTTTGTTTCCAAGGTTTTTTTCCACCGCCGCGAACTTCGCCGCGCGTCTTGGTATCCACAGTCCCTTTGCGCAAATTGCCAGAATAGGCGTTCCGCACCAGCTCCAAAAGACGGTCGTTTATCCGGACCCCGTAAATCTCGGGGTTCAGCACCACCTCTTGTTTCTTCTTACCCTCTTTTGAGTAAAGAAGCACTTTCATCTCTTATACCTTTCTTTCGATCCGAAGATCGTTCGCCGCGAGGCTGATTGCTAGGAACTTGCTTTTGTTCCTTCTTGAGGATTTTCAGCTTTGGAAGTTTCCGAGGAACTTTCCTTCGGGGACCCCTGCTTACTACTTCTCACTATCCAGGAACCTTTCTTGCCGCGCTTAAGCGCGCTGCGGATGATCAAATAACCGCCTTCCGCGCCCGGAACACTGCCACCCAGCGCAAGAAGATTGTTCTCAACATCCACTTTCATGACCTTAAGATTATGAATACAGACCTTTTCATCGCCCATGTGTCCGGGAAGCCCTTTTCCCTTGCGAACCTTTTTTCGACAGCCTACGCCGCCGGCCTTTGAGCCAATGGAACCTGGAACACGACCGAACATGGAACCATGGCTCGAGCTTGCGCCACCTTTATAATTGAGACGCTTCACTACGCCCTGGAAACCTTTTCCGATCGAGACGCCTTCGATATCCACATACTCCCCAACCTCAAAATTCTCCGCGTGAAGCTCACTGCCAACACTTAAATTTGCAATGTCTTCCGTGCGAATCTCACGAATGAATCTTACCGGAGGAACATTCGCCTTGCGAAGCGCGCCCGCTTTCGCCTTGTTCAGACGCTTCTCTTTGATGGCATCGAATCCCAGCTGAACACCCAAATATCCGTTCTTCTCTTTGGTGCGAAGCGCCGTCACAAAACACGGCCCCACCTCAAGCACCGTCACGGGAATCTGCTGACCTTCCCCGTCGAAAATCTGGGACATTCCTATTTTTTTACCTAAAAGACCGATCATAATTTTCTCTTTTAAAGTTTAATCTCCACGTCCACGCCTGCCGGGAGGTCGAGTTTCATCAACGCGTCCACGGTGCGGGAAGTGGGATCTTCCAGTTCAATAAGACGTTTATGGGTCCGGATCTCGAATTGATCGCGCGCTCTTTTGTCGATATGCGGACCACGAAGCACCGTCGTTTTCCAAATATGCGTCGGAAGAGGAATCGGACCAATCACTTTTGCGCCGGTCTTCTTCGCAGTCCCCACGATCTCCTGGACCGACTGGTCCAACACACGGTGGTCATACGCTTTCAATTTGATACGGATCTTTTCTTTAGCTTGGGCCATTTTTTTATCCTGCGATGATCTTTTCTGCGACCATTTTTGGAACTTCTTGATAAGTGTGCGGCTCCATGGTGTAAGTCGCTCGTCCCTGCGACAAGGAACGGACCGAAGTCGCGTAACCGAACATCTCAGAAAGAGGCACGAGCCCCTTGATGGCCTTAAGATGGCCACGGTTCGTGAGCTCCTGGATCACGCAACGGCGGGAGTTCAGATCGCCGATCACATCCCCCATGTATTCCTCGGGAACCAAAACCTCAACGAACATGATGGGTTCTAATAGGACAGGCTTCGCTCTCTTAAAGGCTTCCTTAAAGGCGAAAATGCCGGCCATCTTAAACGCAATTTCTGAAGAGTCAACATCGTGGTAACTTCCGTCATAAACGATGGCTCGAACGTCCGTGACCGGATAACCCGCGAGCACGCCGTTGGCACAAGCATCTTCCACCCCGGCCTCCACAGCAGGAATGTACTCACGAGGAATGGAACCACCCTTTACTTCATCCTCAAATTCGTTTCCGGTACCACGCGCAAGCGGTTCGATCTTGATGTAACAGTGACCATATTGTCCGCGACCACCTGTTTGCTTGATGAATTTTCCCTCGGCCTCGGCCGTCGCCTGAATCGTTTCTTTGTAAGCAACCTGCGGTTTTCCGACATTCACCTGAACGGCATATTCCCGCTTCATGATGTCGACTTTGATTTCCAAATGAAGTTCGCCCATGCCGCCGATCAAGGTCTGAACAGTTTCCTGATCCGTCTTCACGCGGAAGGTCGGATCTTCGTTCACAAGCTTGCCAAGGGCATCCGACATCTTGTCGCGATCCGCTTTAGTCTTCGGCTCGACCGCCATCCAGATCACAGGCTCCGGAACGAACATCGTCTCAAGCAAGATCGGATTGCTTTCCAGGCAAAGGGAATCGCCCGTCTTGACTTCCTTAAGACCGACCGCCGCCACGATATTCCCGGCGCCGGCTTCATCGATCTCTTCACGCTTGTTGGCATGCATAAGAAGGAGACGCCCGATACGCTCGGTTTTTCCGGTGCGAACATTATAGATATAAGAACTTGAAGAAAGCGTTCCGGAATAAATTCGAATATAGGTCAAAGATCCCACGAATTTATCACTTGCGATCTTGAACGCATAACAAGACAAAGGAGCCTTATCGCTTGCTTCGCGATGGATCTCAGTCTCCGTCCCTGGCTCAGTACCTTTCACGGGAGGAATATCCAAAGGCGAAGGGAGATAATCGACGACTGCATCCAAAAGCTGCTGCACGCCCTTATTCTTGAGCGCGGAGCCAACAATGACCGGCGCCATCTTAAGGCTGATCGTTCCTTTACGGATCGCCGACTTGATCTCCGCCACTGTGGGCGCTTGCGCCTCTATGAATTTGTGCATCAAAGCGTCATCATATTCGGAGACCTTCTCAATCATAAATTCACGCGCCTTCTTAGCCTGTTCCGCGTAATCGGCGGGAATGTCCTGAATCTCGAATTTCGCGCCAAGACTCTCGTCATTAAAAACATAGGCTTTCATCTCGACTAAATCGATGATGCCACGATGCTTTTCCTCAAGGCCCAAGGGAATCTGAATAGGAACAGCGTTTGCACCAAGCTGGTCTCGCATCTGCTGAACATTCTTTTCAAACTCGGCGCCTGTGCGATCCATCTTATTAATGAAGGCGATGCGCGGCACGTTGTATCGATCCGCCTGACGCCACACCGTCTCAGATTGCGGTTCCACGCCTTCTACCGCTCCAAAAACCGCGACGCAGCCGTCCAACACACGAAGAGAACGCTCAACTTCGATCGTAAAATCCACGTGTCCAGGGGTATCAATAAGGTTGATGCGACAATCTCTCCAGAAACAGGTCGTGGCAGCTGAAGTGATCGTAATGCCACGCTCCTGCTCCTGCTCCATCCAGTCCATGACTGCCGTTCCTTCGTGTACTTCCCCGATCTTATAAGTGCGGCCGGTATAAAAAAGAATACGCTCGGAGGTAGTCGTCTTCCCCGCGTCAATATGGGCTGCAATGCCAATATTGCGTATCCTGTCTATCGGAAAATGAATTTTCTTTTCGTCTGCCATTTTTTCTCGTCATGCGCGTAACGCGCAAGGCTCTACGTTAAAATATTTTTTTGAACTGTGTTACGCTCTGCACGTCGTGCGTTGCGCTTTCTTTCTACCAGCGATAATGCGCGAAAGCCCTGTTAGCCTCCGCCATCTTATGCATATCTTCCCGCTTCTTGATGGAAGGGCCCGTCTTATTGAAACCGTCGATGATCTCCTGCGCCAACTTCTCATGCATAGGCTTCCCCTTGCGATCACGAGAATAGCTCCGGATCCAACGAAGGGCTAGGGAGTAACCACGATCTTCAGAAACACTGACCGGCACCTGATACGTCGCCCCGCCTACGCGCCGGGACTTTGTCTCCAGGAGAGGGCGCACATTATCTAACGCCGCTCGAAAAACTTCAAGAGGTTCTTTTGCTGTTTTTTCTTTGACGATATCCAAGGCATCATACACAATTCTCTCCGCCGTGGACTTCTTGCCGCACTCCATCACGATATTAATGAACTTCGCGATAAGCAAATCGCCGTAGCGCGGGTCTGGATCGATCAATCTTTTTTGTGCGCGTCTTCTTCTCATGATTTCTTAGCATCCTTTTTCGGAGTTTTTGCGCCATACTTCGAACGCGATTTCGTGCGGTCCGCAACGCCGGCAGCATCCAGTTTCCCGCGAACAATATGATAACGAACGCCCGGAAGATCCTTCACACGGCCGCCTCTCACAAGCACGATCGAATGTTCCTGCAAATTATGCCCAACGCCCGGGATGTAAGCGGTCACTTCCTGCCCATTCGTCAGACGCACACGAGCGATTTTCCGAAGAGCGGAGTTCGGCTTTTTAGGGGTTTGGGTCCTGACGATCAAGCACACGCCTTTACGGAATGGCGAGTTTTGCAAGGCCGGGGACTTGGATTTCCCTTTAAACTTATTTCTTCCAAAACGGATCAACTGGTTGATGGTCGGCGACATTTAAGAATTCTCCTTGGATGCACTGGCCTCTTCGGCAGCTTTTTCTTTCTTCCCGGCCTCAGGATCCGGCAAAACATCGGTCAGGTCTTTTTCGAGTTCAATATCGTGATGAATCTTGAAACCCGTCCCGGCGGGGATCAAATGGCCCATAATGACGTTTTCTTTGAGGCCTTGCAGATAGTCCCGCTTGCCGGCCGAAGCCGCTTCCGTGAGCACGCGCGTCGTTTCCTGGAAACTCGCGGCCGAAATAAAACTGTCCGTCGTGAGCGACGCCTTCGTGATCCCGAGAAGGATCGAAGTGCCCTTGGCGGGCTCCTTACCCTTCTTGATCATCTTGGCATTCTCTTCCGCAAACCTGAGTTTCTCCACATGGGAACCCACGAGAAATTCCGTATCTCCGGAATCCTCGATGCGAACCTTGCGAAGCATCTGGCGAACGATCGCTTCAACATGCTTGTCGTTGAGACGCACGCCCTGCAGACGATAAACTTCCTGAACTTCTTCCACGAGATATTGCTGAAGACTTCTTTCACCCGAAACGCGAAGGATGTCCTGCAACACGACTGGGCCGTCCACAAGCTGCTGCCCGGCAAGGACTCTGTCACCTTTGTAAACGTTCAAATGCTTGCCGTGCGGGATCAAATATTCTTTGGCCATACCCGTAGAACTCTTCACAATGATCTGGCGCTGCCCCTTTACGATCGCCCCGATCTCCACGACACCGTCAATTTCTGAAATAACGGCCGGGTTCTTCGGCTTACGGGCTTCAAAAAGTTCGGCAACACGCGGCAAACCGCCCGTGATATCGCGGGTCTTGGCGACCTTACGCGGCGTTTTCGCAAGCAACGTTCCGCCGGTGATCGATTGACCGTCTTTGACGACAATGTGGGCGCCGGTCGGAATCGGATAAAATGCAAGAATCTCATCTTTTTCCCCGACCAAAAGCAACTGCGGATGCATATCTTCTTTATGTTCGATGATCACGCGCTCGGTCATACCGGTGGTCGCGTCAAGCTCTTCATTCATCGTGACGCCGGCCTTGATATCTTCAAAACGCACTTTCCCGGAAACCTCGGTCAAGATCGGAACCGTATACGGGTCCCATTTCACGAAGATCTCGCCTTTTTTGACCTTTTCGCCATCTTTAAAATGAATGAACGCGCCGGTCGGGATCGTATAACGTTCCAACTCACGACCCGTCGGATCATGAAGTGAGAGTTGGCCGTTGCGATTCAACACCACGGTCTCGTTCGTCTTGGTAACAACCGTTTTCAAATTATGGGACTGGAGCACGCCCTCATTGCGGGCGCGATAATAGGATTGTTCGACCACGCGGGATGCCGTACCACCGATGTGGAACGTACGCATGGTCAGCTGGGTACCCGGCTCACCGATGGACTGCGCGGCAATAATACCGACCGCCGTCCCCTGTTCCACGAGACGACGCGTGGCAAGATCGCGACCATAGCATCTCGCACAAATACCTTTTGGCGATTCGCAGCAGAGAACGGAACGGACACGGATCTTCTCGATCCCGGCCTCTTCGATCTTCTTGACGATCGCTTCATCGATAAGATCGCCGGATTTCACGATTACTTGGTCGGTGATGACGTCGACAACGTTGTCCAAGGCCACACGGCCCAGGATCCTGTCATAGAGAGACACAATGACTTCTTCGCCTTCATAAACCGGCTCCATCACGATCCCGTTCAAAGTACCGCAATCGTCGATGTTAATGATCACATCCTGAGCAACGTCCACCAACCGGCGGGTCAAATACCCGGAATCGGCGGTCTTAAGCGCGGTATCTGCCAAACCTTTGCGGGCACCGTGCGTCGAGATGAAATATTCGAGCACCGTCAGACCTTCGCGAAAGTTTGCAGTGATCGGACTTTCAATGATCTCGCCGGAAGGCTTCGCCATCAAACCACGCATACCTGCCAACTGGCGGATCTGCTGCTTGGAACCTCTGGCGCCGGAATCGGCCATCATGAAAATAGGATTAAACGCATCAAGAGCCTCAAACATCACGTCAGATACGCGGTCCGTAGTATGCGTCCAGATGTCGATCACCTTGTTGTACCGTTCCCCGTCCGTGATCAAACCCTGCTTATACTGACTTTCGATCGCTTTCACTTCTTTACGAGCTTCATTGAGAATGCCTTCTTTAGCGTCCGGGATCTGAATGTCATCGATTCCGATCGAAAGACCCGCCTTCGTCGCCTCAGCAAAACCGAGGGCTTTCAATCTATCGAGAAGCTTCACGACCTCTTCATGGCCGAATGTGTTGTAACATTCTGCGATGATCTTAGAAAGCTTACCTTTATTCACGATGTCATTAACGTGCCTAAACCCCTTAGGCAGAACATCGTTAAAAATAATGCGTCCCATGGTCGTTTCCACGATCTCGCCGCTCGCCAAACGAAGCTTGCACTTCGCATGCTTATGAATCTGATTGTCCTGATAGGCCAGGATCGCTTCCTGCGTATCACTAAACGCAAGCCCCTCGCCCAGAACCTTATCCCGGACCTTGGTGAGATAATAGATTCCGAGCACGATGTCCTGCGTCGGGGTCATGATCGGCTGCCCGCTCGCGGGCGAGAAAATATTATTGGCAGAAAGCATGAGAATGCGCGCTTCCATCACAGCTTCCATGGAAAGCGGCACGTGAACGGCCATTTGGTCACCGTCAAAGTCGGCATTGAAAGCCGTACAAACAAGCGGATGAATACGAATGGCATTCCCCTCGATCAGCATAGGCTCGAAAGCCTGGATGCCTAGACGATGGAGCGTCGGCGCGCGGTTGAGCATCACCGGATGCTCCTTGATCACTTCTTCCAAAATATCCCAAACTTCGGGCTTTACACGCTCAACCATTTTCTTGGCAGAACGGATCGTGTGTACATGACCGCGTTCTTTGAGCTTACGGATGATAAAAGGTTCAAAAAGTTCGAGCGCCATCTTTTTCGGCAACCCGCACTGATGGAGCTTAAGCTCGGGACCGATGACAATGACAGAACGACCGGAATAGTCTACGCGTTTCCCGAGCAGGTTCTGGCGGAAACGACCTTGCTTCCCCTTCAGCATGTCGCTAAGGGACTTGAGCGGCCGATTGCCGGCACCGAGCACCGGACGACCATGACGACCGTTATCAAAAAGCGCGTCCACCGCTTCTTGAAGCATGCGCTTTTCGTTGCGAATAATGACATCGGGAGCTTTGAGCTCAAGAAGCTTACGCAAACGGTTGTTACGATTAATGACGCGTCGATAAAGATCGTTCAAATCGCTTGTCGCAAAACGTCCTCCATCCAAAGCGACAAGAGGACGAAGATCGGGCGGAATAACAGGAACCACCTTCATGATCATCCATTCCGGGCGATTGCCGGATTTGTAGAATGCTTCCACGATCTTGAGGATCTTGACGGCACGCGCGCGAGACTGCTTGGACTTGGCGGCCTTGAGCTGGCGGTGATATTTTGCCGTCAGTTTATCAAGCTCCAATTCCGACAAAAGCGTCTGGACGGCCTCAGCTCCCATTTGGGCAACGAAATTCTCGGGGCCGTATTGTTCCTGGGCTTTCAGGTATTCGTCTTCCGTCAAAAGCTGGCGCGGCTTGAGCGGCGTCTGCTTCGGATCGAGAACAATATATTCTTCATAATAGAGAACCTTTTCAAGAGCGCGGACGCTCAGATCGAGAAGATTCCCGATGCGTGACGGCATGGTCTTGAAAAACCAAATGTGCGAAACCGGCGTCACGAGATCGATATGCCCCATCCGCTCGCGCCGAACGCGAGCCTGGGTCACTTCCACGCCGCAACGATCGCAAACAATCCCTTTGTGCTTGATGCGCTTGTACTTCCCGCAGGCACATTCGTAATCTTTGGTGGGACCAAAAATACGCTCGCAGAAGAGTCCGTCTTTTTCCGGCTTGAGCGTCCGGTAATTGATCGTCTCGGGTTTTTTGACCTCGCCCCGCGACCACTTGCGAATGGATTCTGGGGACGCGATGCGGATTGAAACAGAATCAAAAGTATTCACGCTGTAGTTCATACTTTGAGTTTCTCCCTGGCTTCTTCCTGTTTTTCTTCCGCGGATTTTTCCTTGGTTTCGGAGTGCGGCAATTTACCGCCTGCCGTGCGTTCGGGATCGATATCGAGCCCAAGAGCCTGAAGCTCCTTCACGAGAACGTTGAAAGATTCCGGAGTGCCGGCGTGGAGCGCGGGCTCGCCTTTGACGATGGCTTCATAGACACGCGTTCTGCCAACCACGTCGTCCGACTTCACCGTGAGAAGCTCCTGAAGCGTGAAAGCCGCGCCATACGCTTCAAGCGCCCACACTTCCATCTCTCCAAAACGCTGTCCGCCGAACTGCGCCTTACCGCCAAGCGGCTGCTGAGTCACAAGGGAGTAGGGCCCGATCGAACGAGCGTGAATCTTGTCATCTGCAAGATGCGCAAGCTTCAACATGTAAATGTAACCAACCGTAATTTTTTCATCAAACTTGTCGCCGGTACGGCCGTCATAAAGCGAGATCTTCCCGTCACCGGGAATCTTCGCTTCTTTCATAACCTGCCGAATCTCTGCTTCCGTGGCGCCGCTGAATACCGGCGTTTCTACATGAAAACCGAGCGTTTTGGCCGCCCAACCCAAATGGGTCTCAAGGATCTGACCAACGTTCATACGAGATGGCACGCCGAGCGGGTTCAAGATGATCTCCACCGGAGTTCCATCCGCAAGGAACGGCATATCCTCTTCCGGAAGAACTTTGGCAATAACACCCTTGTTTCCGTGACGACCGGCCATTTTGTCACCGACCGAGATCTTGCGTTTTGAGCAAACATACACCACGACTTTTTTGATGACTCCAGGAGGAAGCTCATCGCCTTTTCTCACACGATCGGTCTCGCGAGTCCGTTCGGCCACGAGCTCATCGATCTCGTCACCCCAAACGCGGGCGATCTTTTTGATATTTTCCTCAAGGTCCGGATCTTCATCGATGCGTAGCGAATCCCAATCGCAGCCATCCAGCTTCTTGAGATCGCCTTTGGTGATCACATGCCCACTCTTCATAAGCACTTCACCTAAAACATCATCAAGAAGGTCTTCGGAAAGCTTTCTTCCAATCACCATGTCCGAAACCTTGTGGAGGCGCTCGCGCTTCAAAAGATCGATGCGATCGTTGTAGCGCTCCTTGATCTCATTGATATCCTTATTTTCCTGACGCCGCTCTTCTTTGGTCTTGGCGGCAGACTCTTTGCGGGCGAACACCTTCACGTCCACCACGACACCTTCCACACCCGGAGGCACGGAGAGAGACGCGTCGCGCACATCGCCGGCTTTTTCGCCGAAAATCGCGCGGAGAAGTTTTTCTTCGGGAGATAGCTCGATCTCGGATTTCGGGGTGATCTTCCCGACCAGAATGTCGCCGGGTTTCACTTCCGCACCAATACGAATCACGCCTTCTTATCGAGATCCTTCAAAGCTTCTTCGCTCACGTTCGGGATATCGCAAGTGATTTCTTCGTTACCAAGCTTTGTGTCCCGCGCTTCAATCTCGAACTCTTCGATGTGAAGTGATGTGTAAACGTCTTCCTTGCAAAATTTTTCACTGACGATGATAGCGTCTTCAAAGTTGTAGCCGCGCCACGGCATGAACGCCACGAGCACGTTACGCCCGAGCGCAAGCTCACCACCCTGCGTCGCCGCACCGTCCGCAATAATATCCCCGCGCTTCACCTTATCGCCAATTTCGACGAGGGGTCTCTGGTTAATGCAAGTACCGGCGTTGGACCGCTTGAATTTGCGAAGCTTGTAAACAAAGTCATCGATAACGATCTCTTCGGAAGAGACCGCTTTCACGGTCCCGCGGGATTTGGCTTGGACGATCGCCCCGGAATCCTTCGCCACATGGCGCTCCATCCCGGTTCCTACGAAAGGAGCTTCGGGAATAAGAAGAGGCACAGCCTGGCGTTGCATGTTCGAACCCATAAGAGCACGATTGGCGTCGTCATGCTCCAAGAACGGAATCAAAGCCGCCGCCACACTCACAAGCTGACGGGGCGACACATCCATATAATCAATTTCTTCGGGTTTCTTTTTAGGAAAATCCCCGCGAGCACGACACGAAACCGCGTCCGACGTAAAATGGCCGCTTTTATCAAGCAGCGCATTCGCCTGCGCGATCACATATTTGTCCTCTTCATCCGCCGTAAGATAATCGATCTGGTCGGTCACGCGGCCCTTCACGACCTTGCGATACGGACTCTCAAGGAAACCGATATCGTTGACGCGGGCAAAGGTACTCAAAGACGAGATCAAACCGATGTTCGGACCTTCCGGCGTTTCGATCGGACAAACACGCCCGTAATGCGACGGATGAACGTCGCGGACTTCAAAACCCGCACGCTCTCTTGAAAGCCCCCCGGGACCAAGCGCGGAAAGACGACGCTTGTGCGTCAGCTCCGCCAAAGGATTCGTTTGATCCATAAACTGTGACAGCTGGCTACGTCCGAAGAAATCCTTGATCGCTGCGGAAATAAGCTTGGGATTGATCAGGTTGTGCGGCATCGCAGCTTCAAGATCATAAATGGACATGCGCTCCACGCAGGAACGTTTCATGCGCGCGAGACCAACCCGGAACTGATTCTGCAAAAGCTCGCCTACCGAACGCACGCGGCGATTGCCGAGATGGTCAATATCATCCACGCTCACTTCACCGGAGCGAAGTTTGAGCAATTTTCCGATCACCTTCATCACATCGTCAGGACGGAGCGTCGTATTCTTCGTGTCTGCGGCGCTCGTGCTGAGCCCTAATTTCTTGTTGAGCATGAAACGGCCTACATGCCCGAGGTCATAACGCTGAGGATCAAAGAAAAGTTTCTGAATGAGATCTTTGGCGCTCGCTTCTGTCGGCGGATCGCCCGGACGAACCCGGCGGTAAATCGCAAGCTGTGCGTCCTGCGAATTGCGGTAAGGATCTCTTTCGAGGGTGTTGATAAGGGAGTGATCTTCCTTGGGAAGCTTCACTATTGAAAAAGATGTTACATCGTTGGAGAGAAAAGTCGCGAGCACTTCTTTGGTCAGCTTGGATGCAGCCGCCGCGATCAATTCTTTGCTTGCCGGATGAAAAACGTCTTCAGCAAGAGCTTCATTCTCACAATCCTTGATCTTGGACTTGTCGAATCCGCGGATCTTTTCGACAGGGTAAAGCTCTTTGCAGATATCGTAAGTCGAAGAATAGCCCAACGCTCTCAAGAGAGCAGTCGCGAGGATCTTGCGGCGACGATCAATATAAGCATAAAGAACGTCGTTGGCATCGGACTCAAACTCAAGCCATGCGCCGCGGTACGGAATGATGCGAACGCTGTACATTTTTTTGCCGCTCGGGTGGAGGCTTTCCTCAAGCGACATGCCCGGAGAACGATGCAACTGACTTACAATGACGCGCTCGGCGCCATTGATGATAAAGGTGCCCGTCTCAGTCATGAGCGGGAGTTCCCCGATATAAACTTCCTGCTCTTTGGCGATGCCTTTGCGAACCAGACGGAGCTTGACCTTGAGCGGCGCGGCATAGGTCATGCCCCGCTTCTGACACTCCGGAATGGAATACTTGGGTTTGCCAAGAGAATAGCCTTGATACTCAAGCCTACAAGTCCCGTCAAAACTTTCGACCGGAAAGCAATCCGCGAACGCCGCTTCAAGCCCCTGGCTTTTACGCCGGCGATTGGAACGGCCACTCTGCAAGAATTCCTCGTATGACTTGATCTGGATCTCCACCAAATTCGGCAGATCCATCGTATCTTGGATCTTCGTGAAACTTCTTCTCTTGATCAAAGGCATCATTATGAATTGTCCTCCTTAAGGACAGCGTTCCTGATTCGCCTACGGCTACCGGGACCTTACTTGATCTCGACCTTTGCTCCCTGAGCTTCCAGGACTTTCTTAATCTTCTCAGCTTCTTCTTTATTCACGTCTTCCTTGATGGTCTTCGGAGCACCTTCGACCAGGTCCTTGGCTTCTTTAAGCCCGAGACTCGTGACCGTACGGATCTCTTTGATCACGTTGATCTTTTTGTCGCCCGCACTGGTAAGAACGACCGTGAAGCTGGTCTTCTCATCCGCTGCAGCCGCACCACCCGCCGCCGCGCCGCCTGCCGCTGCGATCGCCACAGGAGCCGCTGCCGCCGCGCTCACGCCGAACTTCACTTCAAGCGCCTTGACGAGCTCTGCGAGTTCCAACACCGTCAAAGTCTCGATCGAGGTGAGGATGTTTTGCAATTTTTCGGAAAGTTTTACTTCGGTTGCTTCTGTCATGGCTGATGCCTCCTTGATTGAATTTCCCTTATCAGGACATTCGTTTTGTTCTGGCGTTCTTAAGACGCAGCGCCAGCGGCTGCTTTTTTCTTACGGACCTCTTCCAAAGCGACCACGAGATTGCGCGTGAGAGCTCCGAGGACGTTCGCAAAACCCTGAATCGGAGAGTTCATGCGCAGCACCAACTGCGTCAGAAGCTCTTTACGCGACGGGAGTTTCGCAAGCTGTTTGACGAAATCCTCGCCGTAGACCTGACCTTCAAAAATCACCCCGGCGGGTTTCCACTTTTCATTCGTCTTGGAAAAATCGACAAGCCTTTTCGAGATCTCTTGCGGGTCTTTGTCCCCGAACGTGATAACCACGGAACCGCTCAAGTACTTCTCAGCACCGGCCACGTTGAACTGAGCAAAGATCTTGCGGGCCATCGCGTGCTTGACCATCAGCGAACGTCCGGAAGCGGATTCCAAACTCCGCCGCGCCACCGAAATATCAAGAACCGAGATCCCATTCAAGTTGGAGATAAAAGCGTAAGGACTCTTTTCGAATTCCTTGACGATCTCCTGATACATCAATTTTTTTTCAAAAGAAGGCATGACTAGAGCGCTCCCGTATTGAGCTTGAGACCAGGGCCATGAGTCGTCGCGATATGGATCGTTTTGAAATATTCACCCTTGCTCGTCGCGGGCTTGGAATCCTTCACAGCTTTGATCACGGTCCGCGCATTTTCTAACAGCGCTTCCTCGGCAAAAGACAATTTTCCGCACACCGCATGCAACCCTGCGGTCTTATCGCTCTTGAATTCAATGCGCCCAGCCTTAACTTCTTTGACCGCGCGACCGACCTGCGGCGTCACGGTACCGGTCTTCGGCGTCGGCATGAGCCCCTTAGGACCGAGCACTCGACCCAGCTTGCTCACTTCACGCATCATATCGGGATGAGACACCACCACGTCAAAATCAAGAAAACCATTCTTTACTTTTTCCACAAGCTCTTCGGCCCCGACGAAATCCGCCCCGGCGGTCTCGGCGTCCCGGGCACTCTCACCTTTGGCAAAACAAAGCACGCGAAGGGATCTGCCGCTACCATGCGGCAAACTGACGGTGCCACGGACGTTCTCATCGCCTTGTTCCGCGCGAACACCGAGCTGAAAACTAAGCGAAATCGTTTCATCCGTCTTGCTTTTTTCGACTTTTTTGAGGATCTTAACAGCCTCAGTCAGGGAATATAACTTCCCTTCTTCCACCAGAGTTGCTCTTTTTTGATACCGCTTGCTGCGTTTCATCGTTTATCCTGTTCTTACTTTGATTTCACGACTTCGATACCCATGCTGCGGGCCGCGCCTTCCACAATCCGGCAAGCGCTTTCGATCTTCGTCGTATTAAGGTCTACCATTTTTTTACGTGCGATTTCGATAACCTGATCACGGGTGATCTTACCAATGATCACGCGCCCGGGCTCCGAAGAAGCCTTCGCAAGACCCACAGCCTTCTTGATCTCAGCCGCCACCGGCGGGGACTTAAGAATGAACGTGAAAGACTTATCTTTATAAACGGATAACACCACCGGCAAGATCGTCCCCGGACGGTCTTTGGTGCGCTCGTTGAATTGCTTGCAGAATTCCATGATGTTGACGCCATGCTGACCGAGCGCGGGACCGATCGGCGGCGCAGGATTTGCTTGGCCACCCGGGATCTGCAATTTAATTTTTGTTTTAATCTCTTTTGCCATTTTTAGATCTTTTCTACTTGCCAGTATTCGAGCTCAACAGGCGTCGGTCGACCGAAGATCGTCACCAACACGCGCATTTTGCCGCGATCCGGATTGATTTGTTCAATAGTGCCGTTAAAATTTGCAAAAGAGCCCTCTTTAACACGGACGCTTTCGCCTTCTTCAAACTCTACTTTCGGCTTCGGTTTTGTCTGCTTTTCTTCTTGCTCGCGGATGATGGCGTTAACTTCTTTTTCCGTGAGCGGGATGGGATTTTTCCCCGATCCGATAAACCCCGAGATCCCCGGCGTGTTACGGACCAGGTACCAGCTTTCATCGGTCAACTCCATCTTGACCAGAATGTAGCCGGGGAAAAACTTCCTCTCGCTAATCCTTTTCTTGCCGCCCTTGACTTCACTGACCTTTTCTAGCGGGATCAGCACTTCATGGATCAAGTGCGGAAGCCCCGCGGTCTCCGCGTGACTGATCAAGCTGGCACGAGCTTTAGTCTCGACACCTGTCTGCGTATGGACTACATACCACTTTGCGTCGGCCATAACTTTAACTGATCAACATCCGGAGGAAATTCGAGATACAAAAATCCACAGCCGCGATAAACGCCGAAGCGCAGAAAGTCACGACAATGACCACAGCTGCCGCTTGCCACAACTCATTCCAAGTCGGCCAAGTCACTTTCTTGAGCTCTTGCTGCGTTTCCCTGAAAAAATTCGCTGCTTTCTGCACTAGAACATCCTCGCGTTATTTCGAGTCCGTAACATACCGCCCGTATTTAAAACAGGCCTGGCAGGACTCGAACCTGCAACATGCGGTTTTGGAGACCGCCGCTCTACCAATTGGAGCTACAGGCCTAAATCCCGTTTGGCTCCGAAAAATATTATTTCTTTTCCCGAAAAACAATGCGCTTGCGGCAAGCGGGGCAATATTTTTTCCGCTCGATCTTGTCCGGATTTTTCTTCTTGTTTTTCCGCGTCCAGTAGGTCGATTTGTGATCGCAGGTCGAAACCAGAGAAATAATCTCACGCATTGAAATAAAACCTTTTCCTTTGTCTTAAAAAAACCGCGGAAAAAACACGGCTTTCAAATAATGATTTCGGCTTGTAAGACCTCTTACGGCGAAAATAAACGCCTTACAGCCAGCAGGGCTTCGCCAAAAAATGCTAGGATTTGTGGCCGAACGAGATGTTACGCGATGATCTCGCTGACAACGCCGGCACCGACCGTTTTTCCACCCTCACGGATGGCGAATCGGAGCTCTTTTTCCATTGCGACCGGCATGATCAGTTCCGCTTCGATTGCGACGTTATCGCCCGGCATGACCATCTCAACGCCGGCCGGCAAAGTCACGATCCCCGTAACATCGGTGGTGCGGAAATAAAACTGAGGCCGATACCCTTTAAAGAACGGCGTGTGACGGCCGCCCTCTTCCTTGCTTAATACATAGATTTGCGCTTTAAACTTTTTGTGAGGGGTCACGGAGCCAGGCTTCGCGATCACCATTCCTCTTTCAATTTGGTCCTTTTCAACGCCGCGCAAGAGCAATCCGACGTTATCGCCTGCACGAGCGTCGTCGAGAAGCTTGCGGAACATTTCAACACCTGTCACAGTGGTCTTCATCGCGCCTTCACGAAAACCGATGATCTCGGCATCATCTCCAACCTTGACCACGCCTCTTTCAATACGGCCTGTGGCAACGGTCCCACGACCGGAGATAGAAAAAACGTCTTCCACCGGCATTAAAAACGGTTTCTCAACATCACGCTTCGGCTCGGGAATACTGTCATCCAGCGCCTTCACGAGATCCATAATGCACTTGATGGATTTCTCATCGGTAGGATTCTGGGCGGCAGGAAGACTGGAACCGCGAATGATGGGGATCGTATCTCCAGGAAAATCATATTTCTTGAGAAGATCTCTGACTTCCATCTCCACGAGATCGAGAAGTTCCGTATCTTCGACAAGATCACATTTATTGAGGAACACCACAACTGCAGGCACGCCGACCTGACGGGCGAGAAGGATATGCTCACGCGTCTGGGGCATCGGTCCATCCACGGCAGAAACGACCAGAATGGCACCGTCCATCTGCGCGGCACCTGTGATCATGTTCTTGATGTAGTCCGCGTGTCCCGGGCAGTCTACGTGGGCATAATGGCGTTTTTCGGATTCATATTCGACGTGAGAAACGGCGATCGTCACGATTTTGGAATCGTCACGAACCGTACCGCCCTTTGCGATATCCGCATACTCGCGAACAGTCGCCATACCCTTCGCCGACAAAACCTTAGTCATCGCGCAAGTCAGAGTTGTTTTGCCGTGGTCCACGTGCCCAATCGTTCCGACGTTCACGTGAGGTTTGGTACGTTTGAATTGTTCTTTTGCCATATAAGTTCTCCCTTATTGAGGTTTGTTTTTCGCATCCTAAGCTGGAGATGGGAATTGAACCCATGACCTCATCCTTACCAAGGATGTGCTCTACCAACTGAGCTACTCCAGCGCTTGACCCTGCTCAGCGCTTTCGATCGCTCGACATTCCTACCACAGCAAAAATAAAAAGCCTTTTTTCTTCGAAAAAAAATCTCTCGTTTGAAGACAAAAATCACCTTAAGCGGAGACAGCTCTCCCGAGGAAAGAGTGGACATTCTATTGAAAAAGAAAATCGTGTCAAGCTTTTTTAAAAAATCTTTTGTATTTATTTCTTGAAGCCTCTAAATCCTAAAACATCACTCACAACATTTAAGAGCAAGCAACCCGTGTTTTTAGAACTAGCTATAACTCGTTTTTCCGTATGGAGTTATGTGGCTAATTAGCCGTGTTACCATTCAAAGCAGCCATGACCTGGCTTAAAAGACCGCTCTTTTTTGCTCCGGAAGAAACTAATCGCCCCTGAAATGTTTTGAGTTGCGCTTCAAGATAACCCAAACCCATTTTCTTTAAAACTTCTCCGACCACGATTGCAGTCACATCCTGGGTTCCGCGAATATTGTAGTAGGTCGCACCCTGGATTCCGGCCCGGTAATGATTTTGTTTCAAAGAAGGACCGCTCGTATCCAAATAGCTGATATCCCCTATGGAAAAAATAAGCTCGTCGATTATTACTTCGGGTGCATATTTTTTAATCTGCCCCTGAACAGCCTCACGCGAAGACGAAGATCGCTCTTCATTACTTTTCTGTAGCGGCTTCAGCTCAAGAAGATTCAGACCCTTTTGCGGAACATTCATGACCTGCAACTCCCGAAGAACGATGCCAACAGTCTTGAGCTTCAAAACACCCTGGGGAATTCCGAGAAGATCCACTGAAACGAGCACAAGCGGGATATTCGCCAAAGTCCCCCTTGGAAAACTGTAGGGATTCCCGATCTCAAGACCCCGCACTTCAAAGCCGGTGTTCTTCCAGTCCATTTTCACACTCTGGATCGAAACATCCGCACCTAGTTGATGACTCAAGGTAAAGGTGAGGGCTTGCCGAATCACCCAAGTATGGAAAATGACTATAAAAATAACAAGGAAGAATGCCAGACGTATCAGGCCGAAGACAAGCTTAAAAAGCCCTTTGATCATAATGCTCCTTTTTCGTTCGCGAGGACTTCCACTTTATCGACATCTCGTACGAAAATCCAGAATATTATTTTAAAGCTGCGGAATGCACGTTCGCGGTTCCCCGAGAAACGTTTCCCTGCGCTGTTTACCTTGACAATGAAAGAAGCTTTGCCAGATAATATCGGCCGTTCAAATTCATGTGTCAAAACAGCATTGCAAGCAGGGTGTGGACCCACCCCGAAGCCCTTGGATACCATCAAGAAAGACCTTCAGAAGCTTTTTGGGATGCTCGGATTGGCTTTGACCCTGCCCATGGTTCTTTTGAGCGGACCTTTCGCGGGTTATCTCATCAGCCAATGGTTGATTGGAAAATGGGGCTGGACTCCGAGCACCACCCTGGCGCTAGTACTTCTGGGACTCGTCGGCTCGGTCATCCAGACCGTGCGGATCTTGCGGCTTCTATATAAGGGGAGTGAGAACAAAGACTTATGAGTGTGACTGAACAGCATGTAACAGCCGCCGTGCAAGCCGTTGCACAAGTCCAGGAACAGGCCGCCGAAGAGCTCCCGAACCTGATCACGATCCTGGAGCATTTTTTCCCAAAATCACACTTTGTCCATTTTTTGTTCTCTTGGGAAAATCTGGTTTTTTCATTTTTGGTTCTGGGGTTCATTACCTTCCGGGCGATCAGCGCCGCAAGGAAAAATGAATTTCTTCCCAAAGGTCTTCAGAACCGCTGGGAACTCGTCATGGAAGGTCTCGCCGAATTCGTCACAAGCATTCTCGGACCTCGAGGCATGGAACATGTCCCCTTCCTGGGAACAATGTTCCTTTATATTCTCCTTCAGAATTGGCTCGGCCTGATCCCTCTGATGAAATCACCGACCAGCGCGTGGAGCACCACGATCGCTCTGGCGCTCATCACCACGGTCTACATCCAATGGGTCGGCATTAAAGAACATGGCTTTTTCAATTACCTAAAACATCTCGCCGGGAATCCTATCGGCATTCTGGGAGTTGCGCTCATTCCGCTTATGCTTGTGATCAATTTGAGCATTGAGTTTTTCGCGGTGCCTTTGAGCCTCTCACTTCGTCTTTTTGCCAATGTCTCAAGCGAGGACAAACTGCTTTACAAGTTCGCCGAACTCAATGCGATGTACCACTGGCTGCCGTTCTTTTTCCAGCTCTTCGCCAACGTCCTTGTTATCCTCTTTAGTTTCATTCAAGCTTTTGTTTTCCTTTTGCTCTCAACCGTGTATATTTCACTGATCCTGCCGCATGAACATGACGAGGACCATAACGCGGCGAGCGAAAAATCACCAAGCCCTATTCATTCACCCTCAACGTAAGGAGAATCACCATGGATTCACACGTCGCATTAGGTTTCGCACTTCCGATCGGACTCGCCATCACGGCGTTTGGCTCCGCGCTTGGCCTCGGTAAAGCCGTCGCCTCCGCCATGGATGCCACGGGCCGCCAACCTGAAGCTTCTCAGAAGATCCTGGTCAACATGATGGCCGGTTGCGCGCTCATCGAAGCGTTGACGCTTTATGTCCTGATCTTCGGCTTCGTCTTGATGGGAAAGATCTAGAAAAGAAACGTTTATGGAATTCTTTCAAGAGAACATCCATCTTACCGAGGTCTTGGTCCAGCTCATCGCCTTTCTGATCGTGTTTTTCACGCTTAAGAAATTCGCGTGGAAACCACTCCTTGCGATCATTCAATCGCGACGCGAACGATTCGAAAGCGAATGGGGCGGAATCGAGAAAACCAAACAAGAGGTCGCGGCACTGCAAAAGGATTATCTCGCGCATCTTCAGAAAATCGAGGAAGAAGCCCGGGCCAAAATGCAGGAAGCAGTTCAGGAGGGACGCCGCCTCGCGCGTGAGATCCAGGAAAAAGCGCGTCTGGAATCCCAAACCTCGTTTGAAAAAGCAAAAGCAAATATCGAACTCGAAGTTCAGAAAGCGCGACTCACGCTCCGCCAGGAGATCGCCGATCTTTCGATCCGCGTCGCGGAAAAAATCCTGACGGAAAAAATGGCTGGGGCCCAGCAAGAAAAAAAGGCTCTGGAAATCCTCGGGGAACTTGAGAAAAAGTTATGAGTGACACGATCGCCGCAGGCCGTTATACCCGCGCCTTATTTGAACTCGCTGAAAAAGAAGGTTCCCTCGCTGAAATAGACGCCGAACTCCATGCCTTCGCCAAGATCCTGGAGGCTCAGCCAAAGATTTTGCTTCTCATGGCAAACCCCACGCTTACGAACCAGGAAAAATATGCTTTGGCATTGGGAGCCCTCGCCACGAAAAAAACGAGCTTATTGGAAAGATTTTTTCATGTCATGATTGACAAAAAGCGTTTCGCGCTTTTACCGGAAATCCAAAAGATCTTTCATGAGCGTTTTGAGAAAAAGCAGGGCGTCCAGGAAGTAACACTGCTCTCTGCCGTACCGTTTTCTTCCGAAGTCCGGGAAAAGTTTAAAATGACGCTCGCAAAAAAACTCCGCTCCGAGATCCGTCTGATCCCCCAAACCGACCCTGGCATCTTGGGCGGGTTCGTCCTGCGTTTTGACGGTAAAGAGATCGATTGCAGTTTTAGAAATCGTCTTCATGAGATCCAACAAAAACTTTCCAGCTCTGTTGAAGAAGGGATCGCCTAACACCGCATGACATTTAAAATTTAATGGAGAACAGGACTAATGCTTAAACCCGAAGAAGTCACGCAAGCCATTCAAAAAGAGATCCAGAAATATGAGACCAAGCTCGAAATGCAGTCCGTGGGTTATGTCCTTCAGGTAGGAGATGGCATCGCCCGCGTGTACGGTCTCGACGAAGTGATGGCCGGTGAGCTCGTCACATTCCATGATGGGACGACGGGCCTGGTGCTTAATCTTGAACCGCATCATGTCGGAGTGGTCATCCTCGGCGAAGACCGTAACATCAAAGAAGGCGACCAGGTCAAGCGTACGGGCAAGATCGCGCAGGTCCCGGTCGGAGACGCTCTCAAAGGCCGCGTGATCAATCCGCTCGGAGAACCGCTCGACGGCAAGGGCCCGATTGTTACAAAAAAAACGCGCCCGATCGAATCCTTGCCCCCGTCGGTCGTCCAACGTCAGCCGGTGAAAGAACCGCTGCAAACCGGCATTAAATCCATTGATGCGATGATCCCGATCGGCCGCGGCCAGCGCGAGCTCATCATCGGCGACCGCCAAACCGGGAAAACCGCCATCCTGATCGATACAATCCTCAATCAGAAAACAACAGGCGTTCATTGTATCTATGTCGCGATTGGCCAGAAACTCTCGAGCGTCGTAGCGCTTACCGAAACGCTTGAAAAATACGGCGCCATGGAATATACCACGATCGTGTCTGCGTCTTCGGATGATCCGGCTCCCCTTCAGTACCTCGCGCCTTATGCCGGAGCCGCGATCGGTGAAGAATCCTTGTTCAACGGCAAACACGCCCTGGTAGTTTATGACGACCTCTCCAAACACGCGGTCGCCTATCGCCAGCTGTCACTACTTCTGCAGCGACCGCCGGGACGCGAGGCCTATCCGGGCGATGTGTTTTATCTTCATTCACGGTTGCTCGAACGCGCGGCAAAAATGCGCGAAGACCTGGGCGGAGGATCGCTCACGGCGCTTCCCGTGATCGAAACGCAGCTCGGTGATATTTCGGCTTACATTCCAACGAATGTTATTTCCATCACGGATGGGCAGATCTATCTAGAAAGTGATCTTTTCTACGCAGGCGTACGACCCGCCATCAATGTCGGGCTTTCAGTCTCGCGCGTCGGCGGAAACGCTCAAACCAAAGCCATGAAACAAGTCGCTGGCATGCTGCGCCTCGCACTCGCTCAGTACCGAGAGCTTCAGGCGTTTGCGCAGCTCGCGACCGATCTCGACAAAGCCACCAAAGACCAGCTCACACGCGGCGAGCGCATGGTCGAGATCCTGAAGCAAACCGACCTTCATCCGCTTCCGCTTGAGCGTCAAGTGGTAAGTATTTTCGCAGGCAATGAAGGTTTCCTTGATGACATTCCCGCTCTTAAAGTACAAGCTTTTGAAAAAGGGCTCTGGGACTTCATCGACAAGAACTATCAGGAGATTTTTTTGGAGATCGCGGCAAAGAAGCTCCTCTCCGAGGCGTTAATAGAGAAACTGAAACAAGCCATCATAAAGTTCAAACAAACACTTTAAAAGCCGTGGAACGGTGAACGGGAAACGATCAATTCTTCGTTCAACGTTTGTCGTTCCTCGTTTCGCGAGAAGAACATGAGTGGACAACTCAGAGCATTAAAAAACAGGATCCGCGGGGTTGAGAGCACCCAGAAGATCACCCGGGCCATGGAAATGGTGGCCGCTTCCAAGCTCAAGCGTTATCAAAAACTGCGCGAGCAAACAACCCCTTATGTCCAGGCGATCGAAGGAGTCCTGAAGCGGCTGCTTGCCACGGACATTCCGCTTTCGCATCCTTTACTCGAAACGCGCGCAGAAAAAGAGATCGCGCTGTTGGTCATCACATCGGATACGGGCCTTTGTGGTTCTTATAATCACAGTCTTGTTGCAGAAGCTAGAAAATTCCTGCGTCCGGACTACAAAACGCCTCTTTTGATCGGTGTCGGCAAGAATGGCGTCAACACCCTATCGCGCGCCGGGCATGTGTGGCAAAAAACCTTTACGAACACCACGACGGCCCAGGTTGAGCCGGTGATCACGGAGACAAGTTCGTTGATCGAAAAACTTTTTACGGAGAAGAAGATCGACGCGGTCTACGCCGTGTATACCCATTTCACAAGCAAATCTATTTATCGCGCCACAGCAGAAAAAATACTTCCGTTCCGATTGGAAGTGACAAGCGGCGGACCGGTCGAGACTTCGAGCTTGTATATCATGGAACCTAGCCGTGAGGCTTTGTTCACCCGCCTCGTCCCGCTCGTTTTCGCGGCTAAGATGCGCATGATCTTTTTGGAATCTTTCATCTCGGAACATACGGCGCGCATGAACGCCATGCATCAGGCGACCGAGAACGCCAAGGAATTGATCGACGCGCTGGTTCTTTTACGAAACAAGATCCGGCAAGCAGCCATCACCAAAGAACTTATTGAAATCGTTTCGGGCTCGAAAGCCCTTAAAAACTAGTACGGCATTTTGCGTACGGCGTACGGAACATTCAGGCGCTGTACGCCATACCCCGTACTCCTCAAGAGGTGAAAAATGAATTTTGGAAAAGTAATTCAAGTGATGGGCCCCAGCGTAGATGTCGAATTCGAAGCGGAACATCTGCCAAAAATCCTGAACGCCCTGGAAGTGGAAATCCCCGGGAAGCTGCTTGTCCTGGAGGTTGCGCAGCATATCGGAGACAATATCATCCGCGCGATCGCGCTCGCCTCAACCGACGGTCTGGTGCGTGGCATGAAGGTGAAAGACACGGGCGGCCCGATCTCGGTTCCTGTGGGTGAACAGACCCTCGGACGCATTTTCAATCTCCTGGGACAACCGATCGACGAACAAGGCGAGGTTAAGGATCCGTCCAAGAGAAGCAGCATCCATCACGCGCCTCCTTCCTTTAAGGAACTGCTCCCCGTTTCCGCGATCCTCGAGACCGGCATCAAAGTCATCGATCTCCTAGCGCCGTATCCTAAGGGCGGCAAGGTGGGTCTTTTCGGCGGCGCCGGTGTTGGAAAGACCGTGGTCGTCATGGAATTGATCCATTCGATCGCCAATGAACATGGCGGCGTTTCGGTCTTCTGCGGCGTCGGGGAACGCACGCGCGAAGGGAACGACCTTTGGCTCGAACTCAAAGAATCAGGCGTTATCAAAAAAACAGCCATGGTGTTCGGACAGATGAACGAACCTCCCGGTGCGCGCCTTCGCGTGGCCTTGTCGGGCCTCACGATGGCGGAATATTTCCGCGATGAGGCGCATCAGGACGTCCTGCTCTTTATAGACAACATCTTCCGTTTTACGCAGGCGGGTTCCGAAGTCTCCGCGCTTTTGGGACGCATGCCGTCGGCGGTCGGTTATCAGCCAAATCTCGCAACCGAAATGGCGGCACTGCAGGAGCGCATCGCATCCACTCAGTCAGGGTCCATCACTTCGGTTCAGGCCATTTACGTACCGGCCGACGATCTCACCGACCCTGCGCCGGCCACCGCGTTCTCGCATCTGGACGGCGTCACCGTTCTCTCGCGCCAGATCGTGGAGCAGGGAATTTATCCGGCCGTGGACCCGTTGGCTTCCACTTCGCGCATGCTCGACCCGCGCGTCGTCGGACAGGAACACTATGATATCGCTCGAGAAGTTCAGCGCATCCTCCAGCGTTATAAGGACCTGAAAGACATCATCGCGATCTTAGGGATCAATGAACTTTCGCAGGACGATAAAGAACTCGTGATGCGCGCCCGGAAGATCGAACGTTTTTTCTCGCAGCCCTTTTTCGTTGCAGAAGCGTTCACGGGCCGCAAAGGCCGCTACGTCCATTTGAAAGATACGATCGCCAGCTTCAAAAAGATCCTCGCCGGCGAGCTCGATGCCATCCCTGAACAGTGCTTTTACATGGCGGGTGGTATTGAAGACGTTTTAGAAGCTTACGAAAAGATCAAGGTAACCGCATGACGAACAAGTGCGGCGGAATGCATACACCTTACTAGGGTATTTATGGCCACATCTTACTCGTTAAAGATCATCACACCGCAAGGCGCCGTATACGAAGGAACGGTCGTTCATACGTTCCTTCCCACGGAGAATGGTTTTGTCGGCGTGCTGGCTCACCACGCTCCGTATTTGGTTTCTTCTAAAGGCGGGAAAATGGCGGTGAAAGAAAGTGGCGGGCTTGAAAAGGATTTTCAAGTCGGCCCGGGATTTTTTGAAGTCAATCACGACCAGGCCGTGTTTCTCACACAGACCTGCACCTCACAAAACTGAATCCTTGCTTTTCGAAAAATCGTTTTGTGCCTTTGAAAAACAGGGGCCACTCCCCATCCCAACGCTAGGGAGTCTTGAGTTTTCTGTAGATTAAAACATCCCCGATAAAAAACGGGAACGTTCCCCATATTTTTTTATAAAGAAACATTTCGGGAGTGATAGCCTTCACCTCAAACTTCTTGACGAGCGCATAGGGAAGCTGGCCTTTGAAAAGGGCCTGAATAAACCAGAAATGGTACTGATCCCCGTGATATATTTCTTCCCAGGATGGAAATTTTTTAAAAAAATTTATTTCAGAACGCTGATATTGAGCGAGAGCTGTCTCGTCTATTAACAAAAACGGCATTTCCGACGACTCTGGAGAGATCGGCCGGACCCTATTCCTGAGCTTCAGTTCAGGCAACGACCAACAAAGCGCTGCGATGTTCTGCCGGGGAGAGATGTTCGAACGAATCCATTTCGCCGAGGAAGTGATCGTATCAAACACAAAATAATATTCGATCTGCCCGACAAAAATAAGCTGATACACGATAAAAAGCGCGACGACTTTGCGCAGCAACTTCTTTTCGCCACCCCATTTTATCCCTTCCACCCATCGCACCATTCCATAGGCTGCAACGAGAACAAACAAAGGGATCGTTGCCAAGAGATGCCTTGCGAAAGGATAGCGTGCGAACGGGAAGGCTACGAAACAGATGATGAGAAAATGCAAAAGGATGGGCAGAATAACCACAAAAAACACATCTCTTAGATTCTGATCCTCATGAAATTTCTTAAAATGAAACGACCGAAAAGCCAAGAAAAATGAAATGAAGATCGGTAGACCCACCGCAGGAAGAAGCTGAACGAAATACGCAAGAGGATTGATCAGGCTGTTGTAGTGCTGTGTCAAAGTAGGCTGGTCCGAGGCACGTCCTGCGAAAAGCAACCGGAAGGTGGAAAGCGGATACCAACCTCCGTTGGCAAGGGTGAACACCGAAAACATGGCAAGTCCCACGAGGATCCAATAACGGATATCCTTTCTCTGAAGGATCAGGACATAAATTATCGGGATCAAAACAGCCGCTGAGAACTTGAAAGCGATTGCATAACCGCCTGTGATAACTGCTAGACCTAAAAAAATGTCCTTTTTCCGGATCGCCCACAAACAAAAGAGGATCGTGGCGTATATCCAGAACGTGTTTCCTGCATCCACCGTAGCGTAATGGCTTTCAGTAACATGCAATCCGGCTAAGGCCAAGAACAAACCGGTGAGCAAAGAAATAGTTTTCTTGGCGAATATTTCGGTTGCCAGGCAATAAAGGACGAGGACGGTCGCGATGCCGTAGAGCAGAGAAAGACATCTTCCGATGAGGATGAAATGGAAAAGGTAGGGCTTGGCGGCCTGCCCGGCCAGAGAAGCGACAAGCGTGATCTGGAAGGGAAAACCTTTGGGGTAACGGTTAACGCCCTGGTCTGTTCCGGCTATAAACCGCCAGGCCATTTTTGTAAAAACTCTCTCATCAATGTGCAAAGAGCGAAACCCATGAACTGCCACCGGCCACGCCGAAAGTTTGACTCCCCAAAACACTCCCGGCAAACGCACCACCAAAGCAAGAATGATGATGACCCAGACCATGTTGAGCCGCCGCAAAGAGATTCCCGTATTATTCATGATCGATGACCCTCGCCCCTTTTGAAAAATTACCTGTCTGCATATGAACTTTAAAACGTCCCTCATGGAAAACTGTGTTCAAACCTTTTAAAAGCTCAGCCTTGGTGTTACGGCCACACTTTGAAAAATCTAGTAACCATTAGAAAAATATCCCCATCACCAAAAGAGCCAGCCCTATACCCGCTGAGCTTAGTATCACGACGCGAAACGCGAGAGGCTCCGCCACGAGCGCTAGCAGGAACTCCCGGGACTTCTTATAAAAGAAGACAAGCGGCACGACCTTCACCAGGCCGAGGCTCACCACCAATGTCACCACAAAATTCTCCATGCTCGCAGCCCGCACAAATTCCACCCAAGTCCATAAGGCCAGGGCTAACGTCAGCACCCCAACGGCTGGTATCCAGCGTGGGCGCTCTTCAGGATAAAGCTCCGCGCTAAGACGCTTCAAGCCTCCGATGAAAAACAAGGCCCCCGCCCCTCCAAGGACCATCCACGAGCCCATCAAAATACCTAAAATTTTAAAGTAGTTCATCGATCTTTCCCCCATCAGTCTCCGGTGATTGTTTTCTCACCATTTTAAGTTTTCTTTTTTCGTTACATTCCTTTACCGTTTCCTCGGGAGTTCCGGTCTTGAAAAGGGCCTCGAATTTCAACTGCCCGTTATTCGTAATGTTCCTTGAACAGCCCATCGAGTTAAACGTTACTGTCAAAACGAGGGCCACCCCCATGAACTCCCGAAGCCCCAGCATCCCCGGCACCTTTTGATAAAACCTAAACGACACAGTCCCTTTATTTCAATAACGGCTTGATGCGCTTATAGATCCGCTCGGCCATAATCCGATAACCTTCGCTGTTGGGATGGATCCGATCATATTTGTACCGTTGATCGAAAAAAATACCATGGAGGACATCGGGAATCAGGAGAAAATGTTTTTGGTGTGCCAACTTTTTAAAGTCGCCGATATACGCGTCCCCCAGCAGGCCGATCCTCTCCTCGGCCCATACCACCTTGGCACCATGTTCCTGAATCCGGTCGATAATAGTTCCCATGTTTCGCAGTATCTCCTCCCGAGGAATCCCGCACATAAAATCATTGCCTCCCAGCGTGATAATCACAATCTTCGGGTCCTGCTGCAGAACATCTCTCTCAAGACGCCTCAACCCATCAGCGGTCGTGTCCCCGGAAACGCCGGCGTTGATCACCGGTAGATCCAATTTTGACCGAAGGACCGACGGATAGTCCCTGCCTTCGTCGGCGCCGAATCCAGCCGTCAGACTGTCCCCAAAACACACGACCGGACCTCCCTTGGGATCGCGATCCGCGACCTGCGCTTCGCAACCGCACAAGAAAACGAGAGCGAGAATGAAAATGAAGTTTTTTTGATCATCGCAAACATCTCTTTTTATTCCTGAAGCGTTGACCCGAAGCTCCCGAGAACGCCCTTGTTTTTTCCAAAAGATCCCGATGCATGGCTACAACACTACAAGCCTCGTGCGAAATCAGGCCGGAGAGTGATCTCTCCATCGATCGCGGCTTTCAAGGCCTTCTCAAGAGTCTGTTGATCTTTCGGAAGTGTTCCTTCGAGCGCGAGATAATTCGACGCGTGATTCGACCGGAAAATCGTGCGTTTGAGCTCAAGCCCCCGGATCATTTCGTAAGCCTCGTTCAGCAACTCAACCGGATCGAGCTCCACAAAATCTCCCCGCCGTACCTCCTCGGCGAGTGGCGTTCCGGGAACGACCATCAGAGAGAGAAACGAGAGATACCGCGGCTGCATCCGGTTCAAGGCTTCGACCGTACCCCGCACATGTTCCGCAGAATATTTTTTGCCGCCAAGCCCGAGCAGAACGATCACCGACGACCGGATCCCCGCCCGATCCGCCCGCTGCACCGCCTGGATCATTTCTTCCGCGCTTGAGGTTTTGCCGCACCGGTCGAGCACAAGCTGGCTGCCACTTTCAAGCCCCATGTAGACTAGGCTCAACTTGTGTCCGTAAAGCTCGGCTAACTCCTCATCGCTTTTCCGTGTGATGTTTGATCCATTCGCGTAACTGGAGACGCGGGAAAGAAGGGGGAAAACCTGCTGTAATTTTTCCAGGATCGGAACCAGTTTGCTGTTGCTGAGAACCAACGCATCCCCGTCCATCAGAAAAACACGACGCGTTCCGGGATCGCAGCGCACACGACGGTCAATATCCGAAAAAACCTCGTTGGGATCTTTGACTTGAAAGGGTTTCATCTTGTACGCACCGCAGAAACTGCAATGATCCGCCGAACACCCCAGGGTCACTTGCAAAAGAAAACTGTCGGCCTCAGCCGGCGGCCGGATCACAGGTTCAAGAATCGTCATCTTTTGTCCTCTTAAAGCCCTTCATCATCTTCCTCTTGTTTCAATGCCCTCTTCGCGGCCGCAAGAAACTCGAAAGATGCCGGGCGCACTCTTTCATCTACTTATTCGCGCGATTGAGCATTTCCTCAGCATGGCGACGTGAGATCTCGCTTTCCTGCTGACCGCTCATCATCTGCGCCAACTCGCGAACCTTGTCTTCTCCTTCCAAAATCTGATACTGGACAAGCGTCCGCCCTTTTTGAACGGACTTGGTCACTTTGATATGCCGATCCGCAAAAGACGCGATCTGAGGAAGATGGGTCACAAGCAGGACTTGCCGCTCTCCGGAGATACTTTTGAGTTTCTGGCCTGTAACATGCCCCAGACGACCGCCGATATTGGTATCGATCTCATCAAAAATAAGCACGGGAACGGGATCCACCTGCATCAGCGCTTTTTTCATGGCAAGCATCACGCGGGAAGCCTCGCCTCCGGAAATGATCTTCGCGATCCCGAGCATCGGTTGGCCCGGATTCATGCGTGCCATGAATTCCACTCGATCCGTCCCTTCCGCTGAAAAATCCACCTTTTCGATCCGAGCCTCGAACTCCGCGTGCATGATCTGAAGGTCCTTCAATTCAGATTCAATGGTTTTTTTAAGCAACGCCCCCGCTTTTTTACGTTTCTCGGAGAACTTAAGCGCGGCCTCACGAAGTTTCGGCTCCAAGCCCCGAATGTCTTTTTGAAGATCGCTTTTCGTCATCTCCATATCGATCAGCTTATCGTATTTCGCCTTGGCCTCCTGATAAAATTCGAGCACCTTGGCATGCGTTCCTCCGTATTTGCGTTTGAGATGCTCCAGAAGGTCTAACTTTTTTTCAAGCTCCTGGAGACGGTCAGGATCAAACGTCAGTTTTTCCCGGTAGTCCCGTAACACGCTGACCACTTCCTGCAGCGAATACTGGACGTTCTCGCAATCGGTTTTGACCTTCTCGATCGAGCTGTCGAATTTGACCAGCCCTCTCAAGTCACGCACGGCTTCGGAAAAAAAACTGTCCGCGCTCGTATCATTCTCATCCAGCACCGCAAGCGCATGGGACACGATCTCCGCGAGCTTTTCAGCATTCGCGAGTCGCATCCGCTCGAGCTCCAGCTCTTCTTCGTTCAGATCCTTGATCTCCGCGCGCTCGATCTCATCCACCTGGTATTTGAGCACGTCCAGTTCCCGCTCCTTGTGCTCCTCAAGCGCCGCGAGTTCTTCTTGCTCCCTCATCAAGTGCGAATATTTTTCATAAAGGGCCTGGTAATCCTCCTTGAGTCCCTCGATTTTCGCGAAACGGTCAATGATACCCAGATGAGACGCGCTATCAAGAAGCCGCTGGTGATCATACTGGCCGTGGATGTCAATCAGGTAAGCACCGGCTTCCTTCAGAATGGAGAGTGGAACCAGTCGGTTGTTAATCCACGCGCGCGTCTTTCCCTGGGCGAATTCCCGGCGCAGGATGAGCAGATCGTCTTCAGCGAGGTATGGCTCAAATACGGTTTGTTTTTTAAGAAAAGGGTCTTGGAGTTCAAACGCAGCTTCCACCTGGCAGGGTTTATCATTCGCTTCTTGCCTCAGCCCGTCCATGCGTTCGCCCAGGACGAACCTGATCGCATCGATCAAAATAGATTTGCCCGCACCTGTTTCCCCGGTCATCACGTTCATTTGACCGGAGAATTCGAGCGTCAGGTCCTCGATCAGCGCGAAATTTTTAATATGGAGTTGGGTCAGCACAGGATTCTCATTTAATAAGGTTTATTGGAAATCAGTGCCAGAATCATTCGAACCATCAGTATAACGCAACGATCCCTATTGCGAGACCCACTTTTCAACTTTCAGCCCAAAGCCAGGACCTATGACTGCGCCAAAGGATACAGAAAATCATCAGTCTATTCATCCGCGGGTTGGGCTCGAAGTTTTTTAAGCGCACCATGCCTCTGCTTAGCATCGAGCATTTTGTCTTTCGCTCGTTTGGAACGTTTGCGTTTCTGCCGCCGGATCTTGGCAATTTGCTTGGCAGCCTCACTCTCCCGGCCCAGGATCCGCGCCTCCAGCTTTTCAGTCAACATCCGGCGCGCCCAATACCGGTTCATACCTTGCGTACGTTCTTTTTGACATTTGATAAAAAGACCCGTGGGCCGATGCTTCAGGACCACGCACGTGGATACCTTATTAACGTTCTGACCCCCTGGTCCCCCAGAACACACGAACGATTCCTCAAGATCCTGCTCGCGGATCCCGATCCGCGCCATTTGGCTCGCAAGTCCCTGCTGCTTCTTTTCAGACACCGGATAAACATTCATAGAATTTTCATTCTTTTCCCTTGCTGGAAAAACAGCGTTTCCGCCCCTCGATAATAAGCGCCACGCCGGCCAAAAAGAAGGAGAGGAACCCCAGAAGCGAGAAAACCATGCTGGGCAAAGTCCCCACCCAGAACGCGCAACCGATGAGTGCCAACCCAGGCAAGAGGTATTGCCAAAGATAATTTTTCATAACAGGCATTCTCGCAGAATCGATCGGCAACCGCAAGCGGGACGGAAACCTGGAAATCCAGAGCACAAAACAATCCCGAAAGACGGCCCACAGTGAAATACGCCCGAGGTCTGGTTCTTTGTTGTGCTATCTTGATTTGATCGGGATTCCAGAGTACCATCCTCTTCTTAGATTTTTTAAGAGAATGGCAGGGCTGGCCCTAATTTCTGCATTGCTGAAATTGATAGACCTTGGGACCCTAGGTGCGTCGAAAAGGAGACGGACATCAATGACACAGGTTTTGTGGGACGCCTTGAAAGACACGTTTGGAATGATACCGTGGCTTTTGGGGATCTATATAGCGCTTGAGATTCTTGAGAACAAGTCGGAATCTTTTATCGGAGAAAAGATCAGTCACCGGATGGGCGCGGCGCCTCTTTTGGGTGCGCTTCTGGGCTGCATGCCCCAATGTGGTTTTTCGGTCATAGCGGCCACGCTTTATGCCCGCAGATGCATTTCAAGGGGAACACTTCTGGCCGTTTTCCTATCAACCTCGGACGAAGCGATCCCTGTCATCCTCGCCCAGCACGACAAAGCCCCGCTCGTCCTTTGGCTACTGCTCGTGAAAGTGATCCTTGCGACGGTCGCCGGATATGCGATCGATCTTATTTTTAAAAAGGACGCTTCTAAAATATTGCATTCTCCGCACGGCCCCGTGGTTCCCGAGGGAGGGCACAGACACTGCGACTGCCATGCTCATGGCCGAGAAATCCCAAAATGGAAAACCTTTTTTCTTTTCCCTTTGAAACACACGATGAGAGTTTTATTTTTTATTTTTGCAGTTTCGCTTACGATCGCCTTCCTGGTCGCAAAATTTGGGGAAAAGGGCTTAGGGCACATCTTTTTCGCAGGGACCTTTTTCCAGCCCATGATCGCGGTCTTGGTGGGACTGATCCCGAACTGCGCCGCTTCCGTCGCCATCACCGAGATCTACCTCAAAGGCGGCATCACTTTCGGTTCCGCCATTGCAGGTCTTTCGGCCAGTGGCGGCCTGGGACTGTTGGTTCTCCTAAAAGAGAATAAAAATCGTAAAGAAAACGCTCTCATCATCAGCCTCCTTATTTTCGTTAGCCTCCTCGCGGGGATTGTTATTAATATTCTAATGCGCTAAACTTTCCTATGCCAAATTCTCAAAACCTTAAAAATCAAAAACCGATCTCCTTTTTTAGTGCGGCAACGGCCGAAGATCTCCTCAAAGAATTTATGACCTCGTGGGGGGGCTTGTCCGAAGAAGAAGCCTCTTTGCGCATCGAAAGACACGGCCCCAACGAGCCGGCAAGAAAGAAAAAAAGGGCCGTGCTGGGACAACTCCTCCAGAAATTCACGGATCCGCTCGTCATTGTCCTTGTGATCATCGCCACCTTTTCTCTCTGTTTCGGAGAAAAGATCCAGGCACTGCTCGTCCTGCTCATGATCTTCCTCAGCGTCTTTTTGTCCTTTTTCCAGGAGTATCGTTCCCACAAAGAAGCCGAAAAGCTAAGTGAACTCGTACGCGCCACGGCCACGGTCAACCGTGACGGGAAACAGATCGAAATCAAAATGCGCGAGATCGTCCCGGGCGACATCGTGGATCTTTACGCGGGCGACATGATCCCCGCGGACCTCCGCATTCTTTCCTGCAAAGATCTTTTCATCAACCAGTCGTCCTTGACCGGAGAATCTTTCCCCATTGAAAAAACTGCAGCGCCGGTCAAAACCGAAAGCCTTTCCGTTACAAATCTGACGAACATCGCATTCATGGGATCAAGCGTTGTCAGCGGGACCGCATTGGGTCTTGTTATCCGGACTGGCATTGAAACTCAATTCGGAGAGGTTTCCCGCCGGCTGGCCAGCATCCGCACGCAGACCAGCTTCGACAAAGGCATCCATCAGTTCGTTTGGCTCATGATTAAAGTGATGATGGTGATGGTCGCCGCGATCTTTGTGATCAATTTGGTCACCAAAGGCGATTGGAAGAACGCTTTGCTTTTTTCACTTGCGGTCGCCGTCGGCCTGACGCCAGAAATGCTGCCGATGCTCGTGACGATCAATCTTTCCAAAGGCGCCATCGCCATGTCCAAAAAGAAGGTCATCGTGAAGCGCCTCAACTCGATCCAGAACCTCGGCGCCATGAACGTGATCTGTACGGACAAGACGGGTACCCTCACGCTGGACGATGTCGTGCTCGAACGCCATTGCGATGTGGTCCGAGCAGAGAACGAAGAAGTCCTCAAATATGCCTTCATCAATAGTTTCTATCAAACCGGTCTCAAAAACCTGCTTGATCGCGCGATTTTGAAGCACGAATTGGTGCTGGCCCAACAATATAAGAAAGAGGACGAGATCCCGTTCGATTTCTCGCGCAGGATCATGTCGGTGATCGTCGAATCCGAAGGAAAACAGACGCTTATTTCCAAGGGGGCACCCGAGGAGATCTTCAAACGTTGTCGCTATTACGAACTCGACGGCGAGATTCTGGAGATGGAAAACCTGATCCTATCGGATCTTAAAGAAGAGTATGACAGCCTAAGCGCCGACGGTTTCCGGGTCCTGGCCGTGGCTTATAAAAATATGTCGGAGAGAAAAAGCGTTTACAGCAAGGACGATGAAAAGGACCTCGTCTTGATCGGCTACCTCGCATTCCTCGACCCGCCGAAACCCAGCGCCAAGGAGACGATCCATCGCCTGAAAAATCTTGGCATCGAATTTAAAGTGCTGACAGGCGACAACGAACTTGTGACCAAAAAGATCTGCAGCCATGTCGGGCTTGATGTTCACGAGATCGTTACAGGCGACAAATTGGAGGCCACGAGCGATATCGCGCTCCGGGAACTCGTCAAAAAAACCACGGTCTTCGCGCGTCTCTCACCCCTTCAAAAGGAACGCGTCATTCATGCGCTTCACGAGAACGGACAGATCGTCGGGTATCTTGGAGACGGCATTAATGACGCCCCCGCCCTCAAGACTTCAGATGTCGGCATTTCTGTCAATAACGCCGTCGATATCGCCAAGGAATCTGCGGACATCATCCTGCTTGAAAAAAGTCTTTTGGTCCTGGAAGACGGCGTCTTGGAGGGCCGCAGAACCTTCGGGAACATTATGAAATACATCAAGATGGGTTCGAGTTCTAATTTCGGGAATATGATCAGCATGACCGGGGCGAGCCTTTTCCTTCCCTTTCTCCCGATGCTTCCGATCCAGATCCTGTTCAACAATTTCCTTTATGATGTTTCTCAGGTCGCCATTCCCACAGACAATGTGGACGTCGATTATTTGAAAACTCCCAAAGGATGGGACATCAAAGCCATTCGAAGGTTCATGCTCATCTTTGGCCCTATCAGCTCCCTCTTTGATTTTTTAACCTTTGGACTCCTGCTTTTTGTTTTCCACGCTTCTCAGGAATTTTTCCATACCAGCTGGTTCCTGGAATCGCTGTGCACTCAAACTTTCATTATTTATATCATCCGGACCGCCAAAATACCCTTTATCGAAAGCCGCCCGAGCCGCTTCCTGGTCCTGATGTCAGTTTTCATCATCGGGACCGCCTTCGCCATCACTCTTTCCCCGTG
Organism: Candidatus Omnitrophota bacterium; assembly: GCA_903856085.1. GTDB lineage: Bacteria > Omnitrophota > Omnitrophia > Omnitrophales > Aquincolibacteriaceae > Aquincolibacterium > Aquincolibacterium lacustre. The sequence continues at coordinate 237,264 of CAIOAT010000013.1, forward strand.
GGGGAAATTCTTCGGTTTTGTGCCTCCGACCTGGAGCTACGGCTTTGCGGTCTTCATGATCGTCCTCGCCTATCTCGCCCTCACGCAAAAAATCAAAGCTTGGTACGTAAAAAAGTTCGGCTACTAAACACGCGCCGCTTGGAAAACGTTGCGCGTTTTTGCGATCCGCTTTCCTTTCACCCCGCCACACGTTTTAATCCCTTCCCCGCTCATTCCATTTAAGCTACAATCCTCCTCATCACTCACCTTCCCGGAGGCTTTTATGGATTGGAAAGTTTTTTTGGCCACATTAAGTGCTATTTTTTTTGCGGAGCTTGCGGACAAAACCCAGTTTGTGGGAATCACCATGGCTTCCAAAACTGGGAAACCCTTTTCCGTATTTCTGGGTTCGATCGCAGGCTATGCGCTGGTGACACTGATCTCGGTGGTCATCGGAACCCTCTTGGCGAAATACATCAAGCCTGAGATCATTCGCTACACTGGTGCGACGGCATTCGTGATCATCGGAATGTTGATGTTCTTTAATAAATTGTAATGTCCGAAAGGACGTCATCCCCGAAGGGCTTAATCGGGGAGACATAAAACCAAGCTAGATTCCCGAGCTGAACGACCTATAAAGCTTCATAGGGAGTTGAGTGCGGCATTCGCTTTTAATGAAATCTTTAATGAAAGCAAGCGCCGCTTTGACGGGAATGACAAAATAAAAAGGAGTACTCCATGGCAAAAAAAGCGAAGAAAGTAGCAAAAAAGAAGACCAAGAAAGCCGCAAAAAAATCCAGTTGCTGCTGCCGTTAACACATTCGCAAGCTACGAGGTTGAAAGGATCCAACCTCGTAGCTTGAAATGGTTCTTGCTCAATTCAATGACAAACGCCCCTTACACGCAGTGCCCGATCCTCTTCGAAGACACGGACCTTCTTGTGATCAACAAGCCCGAAGGGGTTCTCTCCCATCCTAATCCCGGGACTAAAAGTCCTGCTTCCGCTTTCGAAGGTCCTTATGATCTGGCTGAACGACGATTTCAAACGCCTCAAGGACCGATCTGGCTCATCCATCGCCTGGATCAAGACACCTCCGGAGTACTTCTGGCCGCAAAAAACAAGAAGAGTGTCGCGGCCTGTAGGAACGCTTTCGAGAACAGGCAAGTGAAGAAAAACTACATCGCCCTTGTTTCAAGACGGCCGATGCCACCCCACGGAATATGGCGCGACACGCTCATGGAAAACCGGTCCTCCGGCGGCATCCGTTCTGCCATCAATTATGCGGGAAAACCTAATGCTTTTTTAAATTACAAAATGAAAGAATATTTCCAGAAATTCAATCTGTCGCTTTTGGAGATCGAACTCTTGACCGGAAAAACGCATCAGATCCGCGTGCAGTCGACCTATCGCGGCCACCCCGTCGCTGGTGACAGGATCTACGGAAATTTTACTCTCAATAAAGAGTTGCGGGCAGCTCTTGATCTGCACAGGATGTTCCTACACGCCTGGCGGTTGGTCCTTCCACATCCCACGAGCGGAAAACTGCTCACCCTCGAATCCCCGCTCCCGGAAGACCTGGAAGATTGTCTGCTCAGAGTCTCTCCGCCGAAGCGATGAAGGTCCTGCTTTTACAACCTCCCGTGCAGGATTTCTACAATACCGATATTCGCCTCCAGCCGATCGGCCTGGCGTATCTGAAAGCCGCCGCCAGAAAATTTCTCCCCGAGGTGAGCGTCACGATCAAGGACTATCATCACGGCTGGGGCCGGCGAACGATCCCTCTCCCGCGAGAGCTCACCTATCTAAAAGATTATTATTCCAAAGACGACAAAAGTCCGTTTTCAACATTTCATCATTATTATCATTTTGGCGCAGATTTTGACATGATCGCTGAAGAGGTCGCGAAAGAAAAACCCGACCTCGTTGGCATCGCCTCTCTTTTCGCGCCATATCACCGCGAGGTTCTGCACTGCGCCGAGGCGATTAAAAAACGCTTTCCTGTTCCCATCCTGCTCGGAGGCTCTCAGGTATCCGCGATGCCAGAAGCGATGCTCGTACATCCCGCGATCGATTTTGTGATCCAAGGCGAGGGCGAGCGGCCGTTTGTAGAACTTTTAAAGATTTTGAAAAGCGGCAAGAATTTCAAGAAAGTTTCCAATTTGGGGTATAAGAAAAATGGGCGGGTAGTCTTCAACCCCCGGAAAGGGAATTTCCCGATCGGAACACTTCCTTTCCCTGATCTTTCCGACCTTCCTCAAGGTCATTATCTTTTCGAAAAAAAACCTCTGTGCTTTATCATCACTTCCCGTGGCTGTCCTTACCGCTGCACCTTTTGCTCGGTCCATAAGACATTCGGCTATCAATGTCGGCGCCGTTCCGCAGAAAACATTCTTTCTGAGATCAAGCAGCGTTACCAAGAGGGCTATCGCGTCTTTGACTTTGAGGATGATAACCTTACGTTTGATCGGAAAGAAATGACGGACCTTTGCGGAAAACTCATTCGGACGTTCCCCCCAAAAGACATCCAACTCCTCGCCATGAACGGGGTCTGCTACTGGACGCTGGATAGCACTATCCTCAAGCTCATGCGCCGAGCGGGATTTACGCATCTGAATCTTTCTCTCGTCAGCACGAACACATCATTGCTCAAAACCGTCCACCGGCCCAACCCGCTTAGAAAATACCGCGACGTCGTAGAGAAAGCGGTAGCCATCGGCTTTAAGGTCGTCGCATATCAAATCCTCGGGCTTCCGGGTGACACGCTCCCTTCAATGATCAAGACACTTCTCTTTAACGCCAAACTCCCGGTGCTTTTGGGAGCTTCTCCTTTTTATCTTATTCCCCACTCGCCGATCGCCCGACATTTCGATGAACCCTCTGAAACAGATGTCTTCAGGGCGCGCCTCACGGCTATGGCCATTGAAACCAAAAACTTCCAGCGCGGAGATCTTTACACACTCCTCATCACGACCCGAATCCTGAACTTTTTGAAAGGAATCCCTACGAGAACCTCAAAAACTACCCTTTCCAGGGCCCTGGAGATCGCCGAAAAACAGGGTCCTCGCTTAACTGTTGGCGTGGAAATCTTGCAAAGACTGTTGAAAGAAAAGAAGTTTTACGCCTCGACTGCGAAAGGCCTTGAACCGCTCCCCCGCTTCAAATCCGAACTATTCTTCCAATTGTGGCAAAAACTTGATAACATCAAAACCCAGGCAAATAAAACTATTGAACTTGGGGGAGACCGTCGATGAAATTAAAAAATTTTCTCAAATTTATTTTTGCGTTTATCCTTTGTCAGGGTGCCGGCGCCGCAGGCTCGGTCTACACGCTGCCCGCCATCCCGGGTTGGTACAAGTCTCTCCAAAAACCATTCTTCTCGCCTCCTGACTGGGTGTTTGGGCCTGTCTGGACCCTTCTTTTTACGCTGATGGCAGTTGCAGTCTGCCTTGTATGGGCCAAAGGCCTCAAAGAAGCGGACGTCCGAAAAGCACTTATCGTCTTTCTTGTACAGCTGGCTCTGAACAGCTTCTGGTGTTTTCTTTTCTTCGGCCTCCGGTCTCCGCTTTACGGCCTCATTGAGATTTTTGTTCTCTGGTTCATGATTTTGATTACAATACTCCAATTTCTCAAGGTTTCACGGTGGGCCGCAGGGCTGCTGGTTCCTTATCTTTTATGGGTAAGTTTTGCAAGCAGCCTCAATTTTGGAATATTTCTTTTAAACAGATAGAAACATCGGGAAACGGGCAATGTGGGATGCAAAGAAATTCCGTTCCCCTTCATCCCTTTTCCAAGGAAACGGTTTAAAATCATGGACTGGCTTCACGAATTTTTCTCGAAACTTTATCATTTCGAAGAACTGATCCGCTGGGGCGGGTATGTCGTCCTGGTGATTATTATCTACGCAGAAACAGGACTCCTCGCCGGATTCTTTTTGCCGGGCGATTCTCTGCTTGTCACGGCCGGGCTTTTCGCGGCGGTGGAAGGCGCGCTCCGTATCGAGGTCCTCATTCCCCTTCTCGCGGTGGCAGCTATCGCAGGCGATAACACCGGCTACTGGCTTGGCTACCATTTCGGCCCGAAGCTTTTCAGCAGGACCGATTCTTTTTTCTTTCACAAGGATCATCTGACCCGAACGCAAAAGTTTTATGACCAATACGGCCCCAAAACGCTCATTTTGGCACGCTTTGTTCCGATCGTCCGAACCTTTGCGCCAACGGTCGCCGGCGTTGGCCGTATGCCTTACCGAAAATTTCTTGCCTATAGCCTTGTCGGCGGCCTCGGCTGGATCTCGAGCATGACACTTCTTGGATTTTCTCTCGGCCACTCGATCCCCAATATCGAAAAAAAAGTCCACTGGGTCATCCTGGCCGTGATCTTCCTCTCATTCCTTCCGATCCTGAAGGAATGGCTGCATTCGAGGAAAAAGCCTAGTGTATGAGAGCGGTCCCAATACCCATCCATCGAAGCGTAGTGAGATCGGGACCGTCCAAGTTGCCGTTTTGGAGAAGAAAATGAAAGTCTGGACGGTCGCACTTTTGGTGGTTTCCAATATTTTCATGACCGCGGCATGGTACGGCCATCTAAAATTCAGGTCTTCCGCCCTCTGGAAAGTCATTGTCATCAGGCTGGTTGATCGCTTTTGTGGAATATTGTTTCCAGGTTCCCGCGAACAGGATCGGGTCTTACCAGTTTTCGACCGCGCAGCTTAAAACGATCCAGGAAGTGATCACGCTTGTAGTCTTTTGCGGTTTTTCTGTTCTTTATCTCAAAGAAGAATTAAAATGGAACTATCTGGTGGGTTTTGGTTTCATGGCCGTTGCCGTATTTTTTGTTTTTAAAAAGTGGTAACTTCCTGATTTAAAGACAATGAAAAATCAGGATAACCTGAAAGGTCGTTATGGCTCTTAAAGAAACTTATGAAAAGCAGGGCGCATTCCTTTTCCGCGGCAGAAGCTATCTTCCCCTTTTGGTGGGACCTCTTGTCGTGGGCGCGCTCCTGGATCCCCAATACACCCATCCCTTGTTCAGCGGTTTTTCCGGTAGCCTCTGGAAAACGATTTGCGTACTTATTTCCTTTACGGGGCTTTTGATCCGCTGCCTTGTAGCCGGTTATGTACCTCTTGGCACATCGGGACGCAATACCGAGAGACAGGTCGCTGAAAGTTTAAACACAAAAGGTCTTTATTCCATGGTCCGGAATCCTCTTTATCTCGGGAATTTCCTCATCATCCTGGGGCTTCTCCTCTTCATCCAGGTCTGGTGGTTCACGCTTGCCGGGATCGCTATTTTCTGGATCTTCTATGAACGTATTATTTTCACGGAAGAAGAATTCTTGCGTCAGAAATTCGGCACCACGTTCGTGGAATGGTCTTTAAAAACACCCGTCTTCATCCCTAAGTTCTCGGGCTGGCAAAAACCGGAACTTCCCTACGCGTGGAAAATCGTTCTTCGCCGTGAGCATTCGACCCAGTTCGGCATGGTTTCCACACTTGCCGTACTCGGAATCGCCGCTGACCTTTTCACGAAACCTGACCACAAGATCGCCGCCTTTTGGTGGATCTTCTGGGGAACGTCACTCGTCATTTATCTTGTTCTCCGTTTTTTAAAGAAAAAAACAAACGTCCTCAACATTCAGGGCCGTTAAACTACTTTTGAGGTGACCTATGAAAAAATCGCTCGGCGCAAAAACCATGCTTTTCCCCACTCCCGTCCTGATCGTCTGTTCTTATGACGCCAAAGGTGTTCCTAATGCCATGAACGTCGCTTGGGGCGGTATCGCCTGCTCAGAACCGCCGTGCGTAGCCATCTCAATCCGCGACCATCGAAAAACCTATGAGAACATTATGGCAAACAAGGCCTTTACCGTGAATATCCCTTCCGAGAAATACATGAAAGAAGCGGATCATTTCGGGATCGTGTCGGGAAAAACCGAGGACAAATTCAAGGCCACAGGACTGACACCCGTCAAAAGCACTTTGGTCAACGCCCCTTACATCAAGGAGTTCCCCCTCGTATTGGAATGCTCCCTCAAAGAAACACACAGACTCGGCACCCATACGCAGTTCATCGGTGAGATCAAGGATGTGAAGGCTGAAGAATCTTCCCTCAATGCAAAGGGATTTCCGGATGCCGAAAAAATGAAAGCTTTCATGTTCGATCCGAGCACGAGCGCCTATTACGCAACCGGTAAGTTCCTCGCCCAGGCCTTCACGGTCGGCAAGAACAAGTAACACGGGAACTCTCTTATGGCAAAGTGGCTGGGTTTGGCCGCAGGCGGTATCCTGGGAACCTTTGCCCGTTACTTCCTCTCGGGAACCGTCCACCGCATTTTCGGGGTCACATTCCCCTTCGGGACGCTTGTAGTCAATCTTGTGGGTTGTTTCGCGATCGGATTTCTCGCCGTGCTCGCGGAAGAAAAGTTCTTGTTGGGCCCTACCGCAAGGATTTTCCTCATGATCGGTTTTTGCGGCGCCTTCACAACCTTCTCAACGTTTATCCTTGAGACCTCGAATCTCGTCAAGGACAGCGAAAGTCTTTATGCCTTTATGAACATCGCTTTGAGCGTGGGGCTTGGCTTTTTGGTCTTCCGCTTGGGCGTCATGCTCGCGCGGTGGATCTAACCTCAGGAGAAACTTATGAAAATTCCAGAAGATGGAAAACTTTTAAGGGTTTTTATCGGTGAGGCGGATAAATGGCAGGGTCGTCCGCTGTATGAAGCGATCGTATTGCTTGCCAAAAAAGAAAGCATGGCCGGCGCCACAGCGATCAAGGGTTTCATGGGCTTCGGCTGCAAGAGCCACCTGCACACGACAAAGATTCTGCGGCTTTCCGAGGACCTGCCTATCGTAATCGAGATCGTGGATAGCGAGGAAAAAATCGCGAAATTCCTTCCGCTCCTCGATCCCATGGTGAAAGAAGGCCTTGTCACCCTTGAAAATACGAACGTTATTTTGTATCGAGCGGGTTAACCATGGAAGGCTTTGAAAGACTTCGTTTGATGGATTCGCGAAGAGAATAAATACAACCGCAATAATTTTGACGGTAAAACTTTTCCTCCCTCGTGATCTTCTCCATTTGTGCCTGACCGCCCATAAGCCGCCAGTTATGTTCCCAAAAAACAATCCCCGGAAATAAAAAAGCGACCCGCCTTCCCGCCCGGCTCACTTGCTCGAGGTCCTTCCACCGGGAGATACCGAGACTGGTCGAAAAAACTTTAAAACCATTCTCGGCCGCATAGGCCGCAGTTTTCCCAAGGCGCATTTCAAAGCAGAGAGTGCACCGCGCCCCCCTCTCCGCATCTTCCTCATGCCCCTTCGTCGTCTCAAGCCACCTATCGGCTTCGTAATCCGCATCCACAAACGGGATGTTCATTTTCTGAACATAGCGCACGACCTCTTGTTTCCGGTGCTCGTATTCCTCCCGAGGAGAGATATTAGGATTGTAAAAATAGACCGTGGGTTTTAGCCCGCTTTCAATCATGCTTTGAAGGATGGCGCAGGAGCAAGGCGCGCAACATGAGTGAAGCAAGATTTTTTTTTCGTTGTTGGGGACTTGCATAAGTTCGGCGCCTACCAAAATTTTCGAAACAGCTTCATTGCGAAAGAAGAATTCCTACCTTTTGAAAATTCCATCACGTGGAAGTTGGGGGCATTATACAGAGAAATCCGTTTCGTGGAATGGGAAACGTTCTTGTTCATCCTTGCCCGCGGAGCGCTTTCTGCCAAGCCTCGCTGGGTTCCCTACCAATGCTTTTTATGCGTTATCTTCATCGTCGGACTCGGCCTCGACGGGAGTGGCTTCGGCATAGTCGCCGGTGGGATTCGGGAGAAGAATCTCCCGTTGCTTGGCGCCATCCTGAGGTCCGATCACGCCTGCGGCTTCTAGCTGATCCACCACGCGTGCCGCACGCGAGTACCCAAGCCGCAAACGCCTCTGGAGATAGGAAGTCGAGGCCTGACGCGTGGTGAGAACGATGCGCTTCGCTTCGTCAAACATTTCATCTTTCTCGCCGGCACCACCCGGCATCGAGCTATTTTGCGCAGCCTGGATCTCGGAATGGTATTCCGGTTTCCCTTGTTGGGCAGTAAAAGCCACGATCCGATTGATCTCTTCATCCTCAATGAGCGGTGCCTGCCCCCTGATCATATTGTCACTGCCAGGTTGTACAAAAAGCATATCCCCGCGCCCCAGCAATTTATCGGCCCCTTTATTATCCAGAATGGTCCTGGAATCTACGACCGAGGCAACCTTGAACGCAACGCGGGCCGGGAAATTCGCTTTAATGACGCCGGTGATGACGTCCACCGAAGGCCTCTGGGTCGCAAGGATCAGATGAATGCCCACCGCACGGGAAAGTTGCGCAAGCCGTGTGATGGCCGTCTCGACCTTGTCCTGTGCCACAAGCATGAGATCCGCAAGTTCGTCGATAATAACCACAATGTAAGGGATTGAGGCTGGGATCACATTCTCGGAATCCCCCGCCGCTTCAACCTGTTTCACACCTTCTTCGGAAAGCTCGCGGGTGTTGAATCCCACAATATTCCTCACCCCGACCGTAGCAAAAAGACGGTACCGTTTTTCCATTTCCATCACGACCCAATTCAAGGTATTCGAGGCTTTTCGCACATCCGTCACCACCGGAGAAAGCATGTGCGGGATCTTGTTGTAAACGGCAAGTTCCACCATTTTCGGGTCCACCATGACCAGCTTCAGCTGAGACGGCGTGCAGTGATAAAGAAATCCGGCAATAATCGAATTAATGCAAACGGTCTTGCCGCTTCCTGTGGTCCCGGCAATCAGGATGTGAGGCATGGCAGCCAGGTCCGCGATCATAGGCCTCCCACTCGTGTCTTTTCCGAGAATCAAGGGCAGCATGCATTTCTGCGAACGGAAATCGGGATTCTCGATCATCTCGCGTACAAGGATCGGCCGCGATATGGAATTGGGAACTTCGATCCCGATCGTCTGCTTTCCCGGGATTGGAATGATCATCCGGATGCTTGTCGCCTTAAGCGCCATGGCGATATCGTCTTCATAGGTCGCGATCGAATTGGCGCGAACCCCGGGTGCCGGCAAAAGCTCATACAATGTAATCTTGGGACCCTGCTCTACCTCCACCACCTTGACCTCGATCTCAAACTCAGCGAGCGTCGCCTCAATGGCCTTGGAATTGGCCGCGAGATCATCACCTCCGCCGACCACATCCTCTTTCGGTCTTTTCAAGAGATCCACAGGAGGAAATTGATAGTTCGCATCCGCCTTGATCTGAGATCCGATCACACCTTTAAAGGAGACTTCATCGCTGGATTGGGACGCGGACTGTTTTTCCTTACCTGTAGGCTCCACGTTGGTGGCCCCAAGCTGGGGAGGCACCAGCTTCTTAACAAGTTCTTTGGGCTCTTCTTTAGGCTTCTTTTCAACCTTCGCCTTATCGTCAGTCATGCCCGCAGTGGGTTGATAAGTTTTGATCTTGAGCGGAATATCCGGAATCCGCGGCGCCGGCTTTTCCTTCTCTTTTTCTTTTTCCTTTTCCTTTTCTTTCTCTCTTTGCTTGAGTTCCTTAGCTTGTCTCTCCTGTTCCTTTTTAAGAGCAGCGGCATTCCCGTTCTTTTTAGAATCGCGAGGAAACCGTTCGGCAACACCTGAGAAAAGTGTTTGGCATTTTCCAACGATTGCACGAAACAAAGGATAGAGCAGGAAATCCGTGGCGAGCAGCAGGGAGAGCAAAAGCGCTGAACCCGCCAAGATATAGCTTCCGAGACGCCCAAAATAGCGCAGGAGGTGGTTCCCCGCCACATACCCGAACGCGCCGCCATAGACGAAGCGCTGTGCGGGCCCCACGGTAATGGTGACGATCGTCGCTATCGAAAGAAGTGCGATGGCAAGTCCGATAAATTTAAAAAGTTTTCGTTCCGGGACCTTTTGGAGAAAAAAACATTCCGCCCAGAGCAGGAAGACGAACGGGATCACAAAGGCGCTAAGGCCGAAAACGAGAAAAAGTCCGAACGCGAGATAAGCGCCAAAATCGCCTGCGTAATTCGCTACAGGGAACGTCGGATGAGATGAATAGAACGCGATATCTTCCGCGTGATAGAAGAAGAGACTTGCAAAGGTAAACAGCCCCAGCAAAAGGAAAAAAACACCCCAAATCTCGTTGACTCTTTCTTTTTTCATAGGATATGAAACCGGATTGTGAACTATTGCAGTTCCATTCTGTCATTTCCACGGAAGCAGAAATCCGACAACGTGGATCCCGCTAAAAACATGCGGGATAAAATTGTCATGCGCAAAACCGCTCAGTGGCCCGTGTGGCCGAAACCGCCTGCACCCCGATGTGTTCCATCAAGATTATCGACTGCCTCAAGCTTCGCCTTAACTACCTCGGCAAGAACCATTTGGGCGATCCGCATACCGCGCGTCACGGTGAAAGTTTCCTTCGCATGATTGATTAAAATGACCTGGATCTCGCCGCGATAGTCGGAATCGATCGTCCCGGGGGTATTGAGAAGCGTGATCCCGTATTTGATCGCAAGACCGCTTCGGGGACGAATCTGGGCCTCGAGATTCTTCGGAAGAGCGATAATGATTCCCGTGGGGACTAGAACCCGGTCCCCAGGATGAATTGTAATGGCCTCTTGGCAGGCAGCTAAGAGATCGATGCCGCTTGCTCCTTCGGTTTGATATTGAGGAAGAGGCAATCCTTCGAAATGGGGTAATGTTTTGACCTGAACTTGTATTTCTTTCATGGGGAAAAAGTAAGGGGGTCAGGCACCTTCAAAAAACGAGACGGTGCCTGACCCCCTAAATCTTATCGGCGAGGCCGGCCTCTTCCACCACGATCATCACGATCGCGCCTCGGAGGAGCTGCTTCCACAACCGTCCTTTGATCTTCAGGAAGAATCGGAAGGGGTTCGGTCATCGCTTGCTTGATGCTCAAGCTCACTTTGCCTCGTTCATCGACGCTGAGAACCTTCACTTTAATTTTATCACCCACGCGGAGATAATCCCCGGCGCTCTTAACGAATCCTTCGGTGATCTCGGAGACATGGCAAAGCCCGTCCTTGCCCGGCAAAATTTCGCAAAACGCGCCGAACGGCATGAGCTTCTGGACCGTGCTCTCGTAGATCTTGCCAATCTCGGCATCTTCGGTCACAGCCTGAACGCGCGCAATGGCGGCTGCGGAAGACTCACTACTCACCGCAGCAATAAAAACACGACCATCATCTTCGATGTCAATCTTGGCGCCGGTTTCTTCGACGATCTTGCGAATGTTCTTGCCGCCCGGGCCGATAAGCATGCCTATCTTTTCGGGATCGATCTTAAGCGTCGTGATGCGCGGCGCAAATTCGGAAAGTTCCTTCGGCGTCTTGATACAACCCGCGATCATGTCGAGGATCTTGAAGCGCGCCTGTTTCGCCTGATCAAACGCTTCCTTGAGCTGGGCTTCTGTGATGCCATCGATCTTCATGTCCATTTGAAGCGCTGTAAGTCCCTCGCGGGTCCCCGCAGCTTTAAAGTCCATATCACCCAAATGGTCTTCGATCCCGGCGATATCCGTCAGAACCTTCCAACGGTTCTTATCCGTCACAAGTCCGATCGCGATCCCCGCGACCGGCGCCTTGATCGGCACCCCGGCATCCATCAGTGCGAGCGTTCCGCCACAAACCGTGGCCATTGAACTCGAACCGTTGGACTCCATGATCTCGGAAACGAGACGAATGGTATACGGAAAATCTTCCTGGGACGGGAGAATGGGTTCCAGCGCGCGTGACGCAAGCGCACCGTGACCAATCTCACGACGGCCTGTTCCGCGGTTGGGGCCGACCTCGCCCACACTGTAATGCGGAAAGTTATAATGCAGCATGAAACGCCTGGAGTATTCTTTCTCCAAGGCATCGATGGTCTGCTCATCATCACCCGTACCAAGCGTGGTTACGCTCAAACTCTGGGTCTGACCGCGCGTAAAAAGCGAGGAGCCATGGGTTCTCGGCAAAATGCCGATCTCACAAGTAATTTTGCGAATATCGCGTTCCCCGCGTCCGTCCGGACGTTTTCCGGTGGAAAGAACAAAATCACGGATCTTTTCGTGCTCGAGCCGCGCGAACGCGATCTTCACGATAGCCTCGTCAAAGCCTTCGGCTTTGGTATCGCACTCGGCGAGAGCCTTTTCATAAAGACCTTTCAGGAAAGCTTCCTGCGCTTCTTTGCCCGGCTGGGAGAACAACTTCTCGAATTCGTTCCCGATCGCGGCCTTGATCTTCTGTTCCATGCCCGCCGCAAAGGCAATCGGTTTCACAGTCTTCTTGGTCTTACCGGCTTTTTTCACAAGATCCAGCTGCAACTGCACAGCCTTCTTGACCGCTTCATGCCCGATCTTAAGCGCCTCGAACATCTGCTCTTCCGAGATCTCTTGGGCTCCCGCTTCGATCATCACGATCTTTTCGAGGGTACCGGCAACCACGAGGTCTAAAGCGCTCTTTTCAAGTTCCTGGTGGGTAGGGTTCACGATAAACTGTCCGTCCACAAGCCCGACACGCGCGGCGCCGAGAGCGGTCGCGTAAGGAATATCCGAGATCATAAGCGCCGCCGAAGCTGCGTTCATTGCGAAGATCTCGGTCATATTTTCGCCATCGATCGACAGCACGGTCACCGAAACCTGCACTTCGTTAAGATAATCTTCTGGAAAAAGCGGACGAATGGGCCGGTCGATCAGTCGCGAGGTCAGAATCTCCTTTTCGGAAGGACGCCCCTCACGTTTAAAAAAACCGCCTGGGATCTTCCCGGCGGCGTAAGTGCGTTCGCGATAATCCACGGTAAGCGGAAAGAAATCGCGGATCTCTTTCTTGTCAGCCGCGGCAACCACGGCCGCCAGGATCACGGTCCCGCCGCATTGAACAAGCACGGCACCATGGGCCTGTTTGGCCATGCGCCCAGTTTCCAGGGACACTTCATGGCCCCCGATTTGAGTAGAAACTTTTTCGATCTTTGTCATGTGAGGTTACACCTTTCGCTTGTGAGGTTGGGACTTATTCAAGATAAGGACAGACAGGCTGAAACGAGGAATTTATTTCCTCAGATCAAGGCGAGCGATGATCTGCTGGTATTTTTCAGGAGTCTCGCTTTGAAGATGCTTCAGAAGCCTTTTACGGCGACTGACCATCTTGATAAGTCCGTAACGCGAGTGGTGGTCTTTGACATTTTTTCCAAAATGCCCGGAAAGACCGTTGATGCGCTCTGTGAGAAGAGCAATCTGCACCTCATCGGACCCTGAATCGTTCTTACTGATCTTATATTTTGAAATAATCTCTTTTTTCTTCGTCTTTTCCAATGCCATTTTCTTTCCTAACTCCTCGTCTTTGTTGGATTTACGTCTTTTTTTTAGTCTCTGAAAGTCTCGGGAGTATACCCTACCCCCCCTGCGTTGTCCAGATTTTATTGATCGGATCGAGAAGTCATGATTCATCCATCAAAAAATCAGCGGGTAATCATAACAATCCTTGTCAACCATCAGAGAAATAAAATTAAAGACAGGGATAGGAGCATCGGACTCCTAACGAAACCGCCCTGGATTTGCATTAATTGAATCAATCGGAAAACTTAGGCTGCGCTCATTCCCTTGAAAAATCTATCGAAAATCCGTGCGTCCCAATTCATTGAGGATGGGGATCCAAACACTCGCCCCAAAAACAAAAAAAACGCTACTTTTGTCTGTAATAGCGCCTTGCGGCCCGCGCATCCTTCTGGATCTGAATTTTAAGAGCTCCTTCTGTTTGAAACTTCTCCTCCGGACGAAGAAAGCGGTGGAGAGCAATCTCCATCATCTCGCCGTAAACTTGTCCTTTAAAATTCAGCAGGTGGAGCTCAAGCACCGGCCGCGGGGTTTCCTCCTTGGGATAGGTCGGACGTTTCCCAAAATTCATGACGCCGGGAAGCCAATGCCCCGTGCCACGGACCACACGCCATGCTCCACGAGTTTGTTTTGAGTTTTCACGTTGTCCGCAAGATAAGAATCTCGCCGAAGCAATATAAACACCCAGTGGCAGCAAAATCTCGGAATGGACTTCGAGATTCGCGGTCGGAAACCCGATATGAAGGCCGTGACCTTTCCCTTTGATCACTTTGCCAAACATGCTGAAAGGCCGGCCAAGACATTGCCCTGCTTTCTCGACCTCCCCTTTCGCAAGCAGTTCACGGACTCGGGAACTTGAAACGGGTCTTCTGCCAATCATGACAGGTTTCATTTTTCTGAAAAGAAAACCGTTGGATCCGGCGAGTTGCTCCATCAAGCCCGTGTCCCCTTCCCGGCCACGACCGAAATGGGCATCATGCCCCATGCATATCTCGCGAATATGAAGTTTTTTCACGAGGACCTTTTCTGCAAAATCCCGTGGCGTCATTTTTGCGAAATCCGGCGTGAAGGACTGCAGGAAACAAAGATCCATCCCGGCTTGCGCCAGATAAAAAAGTTTCTGCTCGATACTCGTGAGCATCATAGGTTTACGTTCCGGATGAAGTATGCTATGCGGGTGCTGAGGAAACGTCAGGACCGCGGCAAGCGCATGCTGTCGTCTCGCCTGCTGGGCCACATAACGCAGAAGCTTTTGATGGCCTAGATGGAACCCATCGAAATTCCCAAGCGCCAGGATGATGGGCCGGGATGAACGGGGTTTATATTCTTGAAGATCCGGAATGATCTGCATGGAGTAACGTGGCGCTTAGGGGTATCACTTTTTCGCGAAGTTGAGCCGGGGTAAAGTTCTTCAAGTCTTCGATCGTAACGCTCTGTTCCAGCTTGAAAGTGCCGCTCCGACGACGGCGCAGACGCGCCATTGTCGCATAACAGCCCAGAGACTCGCCCAGATCGTTCACCAGAGTGCGGACATAGGTGCCTTTGGATACATACGCCAAAAATTCTACGAACTTCCCTTCTTTTTTCTCAAAACGAAATTCATGCACCGTAACCGGTCGGCCGTCACGCGGCACGGTCTTGCCTTGACGCGCGAGTTTGTAAAGCCGTGTCCCTTCATGTTTGAGGGCCGAAACCATCGGGGGCACTTGAATGATGTCGCCGGTGAACTCGGTTGCCGCCTTGGCACGAATTTCTTCGATCGTAATGTGCTCCCAAGGTGCTTCTGCGGTTACCTTTCCGTGCCGATCGTGAGAATCGGTCTGAATGCCAAGTTCCAACGCTCCAAAATATTCCTTATCGCAGGCGCTAAGCTGCATGGAATTCTTGGTCGCCTTGCCAAGGAGAAGCACCAAAAGCCCTGTGGCAAGAGGGTCAAGGGTCCCGGCATGCCCCACTTTTTTAATCCCAAAACGACGGCGCACGAACGCGCACACGTCATGCGAGGTCCAGTTCTCAGGTTTGTCGACAAGCAGAACGCCGTCGATGAAATTCACATCCATCATGCGGTCCTTGTTGTTTGTTTTATTTTTTGAAGATCCGGCAAGGGCTGGGCTGATAACCCTCCATGGAAAACATCAAAATCAGCCCGCCTGGTCCTTTTCTTCAATCTTGCGAATGACCTGCCCTATTTCAAAATCCTTGTCGAGCGAATCGTCCAACTCGAATTGAAGCTTCGGCGTGTAACGCATCTTGATCGCCACACCCACCTCATGCTGAAGAAAACCGGCCGCACGCTCAAGGACCTTGAGCGTTTCTTCTTTCTTCTTTTTGTCTCCCATAACGCTTATGAACACCACAGCCGATTTGAGATCCGGGGTGATCTTCACGTGCATGACGGTCACAAAACCCAGACGTGGGTCCTTGATCCGTTCGAGGATAAGACTGCCAAGCTCCATCTGAAGGAGCGACGCCACACGTTCGGTCCGTTTCCCTTGCATAAAGCACCTCTTAATTAAAAAGGCGTTACTGAAAGCGCCAGAACCAGAGCCCGGCCTCCTCCATCAGCAACGCCTCCTCAATACTGTTTCTATTGGAATGTTATGGATCAACGACACCCGCACCTCTAATTCATCATTTCTCTTTTGAATCGGTGCTGGATCGATGATTATAATTTCGCGGCAAACTTATCCATGCGATAGGATTCCAACATATCCCCTTCATGGAGGTCATTGAAACCTTCAAGGGCAACCCCGCATTCATAACCCTCCGCAACTTCTTTGACGTCGTCTTTGAAACGCTTGAGGGACGAAAGTTTCCCGTCAAAAATCACGACGTTATCGCGCACAAGCCTCACGCGATGTTGTCGCGCTATGCGGCCCTTCATCACAATCGCACCGCCAATATTCCCGACCCTGGAAGACTTGAAGATCTGGCGGACTTTGGTTTTACCTTCCACGACTTCCTTGAGCTCCGGCTCCAGAATACCTTCCATGGCCTTGCGGATTTTTTCAACCGCGTCATAAATGATGCTGTAAAAACGGATGTCCACGCCTTCCTTCTCAGCCAAGGCCTGAGCCTTCGGATCAGCTTTCACATGAAAACCGATGATGATCGCATCGGAGGCCGCGGCAAGCATCACGTCCGATTCGTTGATCCCACCGACAATGCCATGGATCACGTGAAGTCGACATTTTTCTGAGCTGATCTTATCAAGCGACTGGGTAAGCGCCTCGATGGAACCTTGCATATCTCCTTTGAGGATGATCTTAAGCTCCTTGAAATTCCCCTCCGAAAGTTTGGAGTAGAGGCTTTCAAGCGACATGTGTTTCGGGGTCCCACGCATCTGGCGCTCGCGGAGTTCGAGGATCTTCTGCTCGGTAATCGTTTGGGCCGTCTTCTCATCCGCCACGGCATAAACCGTCTCTCCCGCTTCGGGCACGCCGTTCAAACCAGAGAGCTCCACCGCATAGGCGGGTCCGGCCTCACGCACTGTTTTGGCGCGATCATTTTTCATAGCGCGAACGCGCCCTGTATAGGGCCCTGCCACCACAATATCGCCAAGCTTTAAGGTCCCTTTTTGTACAATCACGCTCGCCACAGGGCCGCTTCCTTTGGAAATATGACTCTCAATCACAACGCCCACGGCCAAACGATCGGGGTTCGCTTTCAGCTCAAGAACCTCGGCCTCCAGAAGTAGCATCCCCAGAAGATCTTCGATGCCTTTACCGGTCTTTGCAGAAACTTTCACAACAATCGTTTTGCCACCCCATTCTTCAGGCACGAGTCCGATCTTTTGAAGCTCGCCCATCACCTTTGCGGGATTGGCGATCGGGAGATCGATCTTGTTCATAGCCACAACGATCGGACAACCGGCTTCCCGCGCGTGGTCAATGGCCTCAATCGTCTGCGGCATCACGCCGTCATCGGCGGCCACCACGAGCACGACCACGTCCGTCACGTTTGCGCCGCGGGCACGCATGGCCGTAAAAGCCTCATGGCCCGGCGTATCCAGAAATGTCACGTGTCCTTTGCCGGGGATATCAACGCCATAAGCACCGATATGCTGAGTGATAAAACCTTTTTCCTTGGACGCCACGTTGGTGTTTCGAATCGCATCCAAAAGTGACGTTTTCCCATGGTCGACGTGCCCCATCATGGTGACGACCGGCGGCCGCGGCTTCAGTTTAGAAGCGTCCTGGTCTTCAGCGCCTCCACTTTCGATGATCGCCTTGGCTTCGTCCGCCATTTTTTTAATTTCGATCCCGAGCGCTTCTCCAGCCGCGTAAACGATCTCTTCATTCAAGAGTTGGTTCACGTTCGCAAAAATCCCGATCCCCATGAGAGCCTTGATGACTTCCGGAATCCTTCGACTCATCTTCTGTGCTAAATCCCCAACCGTAATCGGAAAGCGAATCGCAACAACGGGTTTTGCGGGAGGCGGCGGAATGACCGGCTTTGGAATTTCAGGAACAACGGCCTTGGGAGCTTCTGGAGCTTTGTGTTCCGCGGGCTTTGGCTCAGCCTTCTTTTCAGCAACGGTAACAACCGGAGGCAATTTTTTTTCAACGGTCGGAACAGCCGCTTTTTGAATAACCGCGACTACCGGTTTTACCACCGGGGCCTTTACTTCCACGGCAGGCTTTATTTCCACAATCGGTTTTGATTCGACGGCCGCTTTTTTCTCAGGGGCCTTAACTTCTCCGGAAGGTTTTTTAGAGGCTGCGGTCTTGACGACGGATTTTTTCTCTTTAACTACTTTTGTTTCGGCAGTTTTTGTAGCGACTTTTTCGTGCGTTGCTTTTTTCTCGACGGGGATTTTTGCGGCTTTCTTGATGGTTTCTTTTTTCTCTTTCACTTTCTCTTTCTTTTCAACCATGTTACCCACCCGCCTCTTCCCGCCCCTTTTCAGCATCAGGAGCCTTCTCTTCCGTTTCTTCTTCCGCGGCACCCGCCTCAATCACCTCCGCAGGAACCGCACTCTCGACAACCTTATTCTTCGCATTTTTTTTGGTTGCAGCTTCCTTGGCCGACGCGAGAATCTTTTCGGCTGTCTTGAGACCAATGCCCGGGATCTCGGAAAGCTCTTCGACTGTTTTTTTAAGAAGCTCTCTGAGCCCCTGGATCCCCGCTTCCTTGAGGATCTCCTCCGTTTTTTCTCCAACTCCGTCCAATGCCCCGAGAGGAATTTTTTGCGTAGCGCTACGCACGTCAAGTTCCCAGCCGATCAATTTTGACGCAAGGCGCACATTCTGCCCTTTTTTCCCGATCGCAAGCGACAATTGATCGTCTTCGACCAGAATTTCGGCGCTTTGCCGATCTGGATTGAGCGTGATCTTTTTTAGTTCGGCCGGCGCCATGGCGTTCTTGATGTAGGTCTCGATGTCGTCGCTGTAACGGATGATATCGATCTTTTCACCCCCGAGCTCGCGCACAATACTTTTGACGCGCTGCCCCCGGACACCCACACAAGAGCCAACGCTATCGATCTTTTCATCGGAAGAAGTCACGGCGATCTTGGTGCGAGACCCCGCCTCACGCGCTACGGCCTTGACCTTCACGAGCCCGTCATGGATCTCCGGCACTTCCATTTCAAAAAATTGTGTCACAAGGTCCGGATGCGTTCTTGATAAAATGACCTCCGGTCCTTTGGAAGTCTTTTTAACTTCCATCACATACGCGCGCACCACATTTCCCTGACGGAAACTGTCAAGCGGCGATTGTTCACGCGCGGGCAAAATACCTTCGGTCTTTCCAAAATCCACGATGATGGCCTTGGACTCAATGCGATGAACACTGCCGGAAACGATATCGCCCTGCTTATGGCTATACTCTTCAAAAATGGATTCGCGCTCGGCTTCGCGGATCTTCTGAATGATGACTTGTTTGGCGGTCTGCGCGGCAATGCGACCGAAACGAGGATCGTGGATCTCTTTACCGTCGAGAAACATGGTGATACGAAAGGTCTTGGGATCGATCTGAACGTCAAAGGCATCTCCCTTTTCAGGCGAGCCCTTGCGACAGGCGGAGATCAGGGCGTGACGAAGCGCATCCAAGAGGACCTCTTTGGTGATCCCCTTCTCCTTCTCTATGTATTCCAGTGAAGCCAGCAAATCTTGTGACATTTTGTCCCTGCTCTCCTCGGTATTTTGAGAAAAAAAAGAAGTGGGTTTGTGCGCCCACTTCTTCGCATTCCCAAAATTGATGGACGTATTATATGAAGAATCCCGCGAAAGTCAACGAGAGTATGTTGGACCCTCCTTGAGGGGGAAGAGATCAAACGAAGGCTTTTTTTATTCTAACTCTTTGTCAGAAAAAGAGTTACGTGTAAATATTTTTTGACAGGTGCTAAGAATTTTGATTCGGAGGAATCCGCCAGCGACGATGGGCCCAAAGCCAGTCGCCGGGCCGTTTTCGTATCTCTTCCTCGATCTTCGCAACATACTGCTGGGTATTGGCCAAAAGGTCTGCCTGAAGGTCCCCGGTCCTGATCAGCGGAAACAACGGACCATATTTAATTTTCGAATAACCATTCTCGTCGCGATAAAAGAACGCCGGCAGCACCGGATATTCATATTTAAGAGCAAGCATCGCAGGCAGCATACTCGTAGCGGCTTTACGTCCAAAAAAATCCACACGCACCGACCCCCGACTTTCATGCTGGTCGATAAGCACCGCAAGGATCCCTCGCTGCTTGAGCACCTCGATGGAAGATCGCACGGCGCCTGACTTCTCGATATTGGTCAGATTCGCCGCTTCGCGCATTTCCTGAATATAACGGTAAAGATAAGGATTCTTCAACGGACGGCCCACCGCGTGCACATGAAGCCCGTATTTTTTAATGGGGATCGCAAGCCACTCCCAATTTCCAAAATGCGAAACGATCGCGATAAAACCGCCTTTTTTATCCACGGCTTCCATAAGCGCCGTCACCTCGGGCGGCTCGATATAGCGCTCGGGATTGGCAGACGCTTCAGGCGTGCGAATAAATTCGACGGCAAGCTTGCAGAGGTTCTGTATCGATTGCTCAGCGATCCGGAGAAGCTCGGATTCTTTTTTTCCATCTCCAAACGCAAGCCGAAGATTTTTCATCATAGTTTCGCGCCGAATGCCAAGCACCCTGACAGCGAACACTCCGAGGGCATCCGCAATCCTGTAACTTATCCGAAGCGGAATGAGACGGAGGAGAAATGCCAAAAGCCTGAAGGCGGCATATTCGAGGAGGTAACAGATTTTTTGAATAGGAGTCATAAGAAGAATTATATTGTTAGGAGCGCCCTAAACTACATCGGAGTCAGAACTGCGTTTCGATCTTCGTTCGGCGCTTTCTTCTCGCGACTCAAAAAGAGTGCGGTCGCCGTACAAGGTTTTCCTTAAAAAGTGACGGCGCCGTGTTGATTCATTAGAAATCAGCGGGCAGCGGGAATCGAACCCGCATGACTAGCTTGGAAGGCTAGGACATTACCATTATGCTATGCCCGCATGTTGGACGCACGAAACGGGAGTCATTCTAATCAAGAAAAGCGATGCTAGCAACTCTCTTTAGCTTGCTAATGTAAACTAAAGCTTTGCGACAAAAGTCTTAAAGACGTATCGCGTGAGTCTGGAGTCTGCTCAGACTTTTGTTTGCATTTACTGACTGGCAATCAGGATTGCCCTGCTTTCCGCTCGGCGCCAATGGATGGAGACTGTGTCCGCGGATCCCCGATCCTCTCCGGCTGGTACATCCATCTTGTGAAAAACACGGTGAGACGCCGTGGACCCAACCTCTCGGCGTAAATCATGAGTTTGTTCCAAAAGCCATAGATCGCCGACGGCTGGTTGGTCTTCAAAAATTTTCTAAGCGCGAATCGCGCGACATCGGCAGCCGACGCGCTAAAAAACATACGCTGTTTATCGATCCCTGCGGTCTGGTGGAAACGCGTCATTGTATTTCCAGGACAAAGACAAAAAATACGCACGCCGCGGTTTTGACATTCTCCCCAAAGCGCCTCAGAAAAATTAAGCACGAATGCCTTGGTCGCTGCGTAGACCGAAAGAAAAGGAAGCGGTTGAAAGCCAGCCGTAGAAGCCACGTTCAAAACTCCCCCTGTTTTTCTTTCTAACATCGACGGAAGAAAAAGCCTCGTCAAATGCGTCAGGGCATGAATGTTCAGGTCTAGCATAGCGCCCGTATCTTCAAAACTCGCCGCTTCAAAGGAGCCGTAATGCGCGAGACCGGCGTTATTCACAAGGACGTCCACGGTAATCCCGCTTTTCTGGATCCATGCAAAAAGTTCCAGGCGATCTTCTAGACACGCCAGATCCTCGGGAAAAACGTGCACGTTCACGCCAAAACGTGTCCTGAGATCTTCCGCTTCCTGTTCCAATCGTTGGGCATTGCGCGAGACAAGGACCAGATGGGCACCCTGCAAGGCCAATTCCCGAGCCAGGGCCTTTCCGATTCCGGAGGAGGCGCCCGTGACAAGCGCGGTAATCTTCTTAAAGGATCGCATCATAATCCAATGAAAATCATGGCGCCCAGATTCTCCTTGAGTTGTTGATCGGAAGCCAGGACAGTCATGATTCCTTATTATGTTCCAATTTAATGAAAATCATGGCGCCCAGAAAAGGCGCGGGAAAGTGTAGCCTGGTCTGTATATTCGATGTGACTGCCGACCGGGATGCCGCGCGCAAGGCGCGTCACTTTCACCTTGGAAGGCGCCAAAACCTTCGCGAGATAGAGCGCGGTCGTATCCCCTTCGGTGTTGGGGTTTGTCGCAAGAATGATTTCCCGGATTTTTTTTTGCTTTACACGTTCCAGCAGATCTTGAATGCAGATCTGATCCGGTCCGATCCCGTCCAGCGGCGACAGCGCCCCAAGAAGAACGTGATAGACCCCGGGATGGCTTCCGGTCTTTTCGATCGCTACAACATCCTTGGGATCCTCGACCACACAAATAAGACCCTGGTCGCGACCCGGATCCGAACAGACGTGGCAAAGCTTCTGATCCGAAAAATTATGGCAAACACTGCAAAAAACCACGCTCTCGCGAAGTTGTTTGATGAGCTCCCCGAGCGTGAGAGCTTCTTCTTTTTTCGTTTTTAGGAGATAAAAAACCATGCGCTCGGCCGAACGCTTACCAATCCCTGGCAGTTTAGAGAGCGCATCGACCAATTTTGTCATTAACTCAGAATAGGCTTTCATGGCGTGGGCTTTCGGAGAGGTCAGTCTTTGCGTATCACTTTGGAACCGTCAAAAATCTCAAGGGCCTTCGAAACAATGTCCGGCACGTCTTCATCTTTGGTTGGGGTCCTATCCCCCCCCATGTCCTGAATCGTTCCTTCGCGTTCGGTCACGACACATTGAACCCGGACCTTCTTGTTAAGCGCCTGCGCAAACGCTTCTTCAATAACCTGTTTGTTCAACTCCTTTTCGAGCGTTTCTTTATGAAAACGGAACTCCGACGGAAGCCCCAGCACGATCACAGAACCTTCCACTTCCGCTGGTTCGGCTTCGGCAAGATAAAGACTCAGGGACATGCGCTTCGCCTTGACAAGCTCAATCACTTGAGGCCATACCCTCTCGACATCATTGAGCGTTAGGCCTTCTTCGGAAGAAGCTCCGACAGCATGAGATCGTAAAGAAACTTCTGCTTGCGCCACAACTTTGGGAAGCGCTGTGGCTTTCGTAGCGTTGTAAGAAGGAGTTCCCGCTTCTCTAGCGGCCTCTACTGATTTTTGTGTTTTTTTTTCCACAGCAGGGATCGCGGAGGCACTCTTTTGTCCGGAGGACGCGTACTGAATGAGATCTTCGACGGATTTCAACCCATCCATATAAACGAGTTTGAGAAGTGCAGCCTCAAGAAGCAGTTTTGGCGAAGCTACGGGTCGTCGCAGCTGGATCTGAAGGTTCTGCAAGATCGAAAGGGCCAAAAGCAACTCACCTTGCTGGAAATCAACTGTTAGCTTTCGCAATTTCACGATCATTTCAGCACTGGCTTCGATCAGCACCTCCGCCTTGGACGCAGTCTTCAGGACCAGGAGATGCCTAAAAACCTCGAACAGGCCCTTCGCGAATTGTGCAAGATCGGCACCTTCTTCGTAAAGTTTTTTCACGAGTCCGAAAATCTCATCCCCCTTTTTCTCACGGATCGCGGCAAGCACTGAAACATACATCTCCTCCGGCGCAAGTCCGAGAAGGGTCAGAACATCTTCTTCCTTGATCTTCCCCTCAGAAAAACTTGCAAGCTGATCGAGGAGGCTTTCCGCATCCCGGAGCGCTCCTTCCGTGGCTTTCGCGATCATAAAAAGCGCGTTCTTCTCACATTTCAATTTTTCCTTCCGCGCGATCTCCTCAAGCTTTCCCACCGCTTCAAGCACAGAGATCCTTTTAAACTGGAGCCTCTGACAGCGCGACAGGATCGTAAGGGGTACTTTGTGGGATTCCGTCGTGGCAAAAATGAATTTCACATGCGCCGGCGGTTCTTCGAGGGTCTTTAAGAGCGCGTTAAAGGCATCGCCGGTCAAGGAATGGACTTCGTCAATAATGTAGATCTTGTAGCGACCCGCAGAGGGTTTGAATTTCACGTTCTCGCGAAGCGTGCGGATCTCCTCAATGCCGCGATTCGATGCGCCGTCAACTTCGAGAACATCCATGGAATTCCCCTGCTCGATCTCTTTGCAGGAAATACATTTACCGCAAGGTTTTTCCGTGGGGCCTTCTTTGCAATTCAAGGCCTTTGCGAGAATGCGCGCGGTCGAAGTCTTCCCCACGCCACGCGGACCCGAGAAAAGGAAGCTTTGCGGAACGCGTTCCTGGCGGATGGCATTCTTCAAGGTCGTGGTGATAGTTTCCTGCCCCACGATCTCTTCAAATGTCTGCGGTCTGAATTTCCTAGCGTAGATCAGATATTCCATGACTGCCTTGTAGTGCCGTTTTTATTTATTTTTATGGGTTAACAATACAGCCCTGCGAGCCCATAGAATCAACAGTAACACAGTGCTAGGAGAAATTAAATGCACTGAAAAGGGGGTTGCGAGGCACCATGATGAGGGAAAAGAACCTGATTTTCAAGAAGTACTTATCGAGAGAAAAACGCCTTGGAATTTTCTTGAAAAAAATCTATTTTTTAAATTTAAACGTTTTTAAAACATTCTCAAATATGGGAGCGTAATCTTTGTACTGAGCAGCGACCGTCTCTATCATCAATTCGTAGGAACGGCCATTTCTCATCAAATAAACCCGTTGCCCTCTCAGTAAAACAGGCGGAGCTTTCATGTTGAACAACGGAAAGGATTCGTATTCATAGACAACAGAAAACGCTTTTTCTCGACCGACCTCTTTGACATCCTTATGAAGTATTCTGAATTTCGTAAGATTGGAGTCCGTTTTGAGACAGGCCTCCAAAAGATCGGGGGCGGTTTTCCCAACTTCAAGCGGCCGCACGGTAGCATGAATGAGCGTCGTGAATCCGTTTTCTTTATTAACAGGCCCCTGTAAATAAACCTGGTCATATTTTTCGATGCTTCCCTGGGCTTCGACAGGCTGCCACCCCTTCTCAGGGTACTCGAACGTAAAGTCTAGTACCGGATTTTTAGACTGAAAATTATGATTTTTCATTGCCGCTCGACTTTGAATGGGTGCCTTCGGTTTGAGAGGATGAACGCCGAAAATAATTGTGACCACGAGCATTGTAACACTGAGAACCCCTAAAACCATGGCTCCCTCTTTTATTTTTATTTTCATAGGACCTCGTCAGATTTTGATTAATATTCCGGCAAATTATATTGAGCGTACCACTCGCGAACCTTAGCCTTCGCGGAACTTTCAGCCTTTAAAGTGCCGTTATCATTTGCGAACGAACTAGCCTGAGAATTGACCCGCGCCCCTAATCCTGCCGAGTCAAACACCTGGTTGGGAGGTTTTTTCAAATCCATCCAGATCTGAGCTCCTGTTGAAAAAGCGGTATACTCATCATCGATCGTGCCATGCTGCGCATCGCCCGAGCGTGTATCCCCCAATAAAGGATTTGGAACACCATATTGCACCGGAGGAAAGGGGAAACTCACGTGTTTTTGCCAATCATCGTGCCATATAGCATGTTTGGTCTCATGCGCGAGCACATACGCCGCTGCGTATTGATTGCCTTCCAGCTCGGTACTCAGTACGATGGATTTTGAGGTGCCATTCCAAGAAAAAACCCCCCAATTTCCAGCCCCCGGATCACCGAATGAAACGGGCACACTGTTGGTACGAAGCCAATCAGCAAGCTGAGTCCCTGATCCCATGCCAGAAATATCTAACGTAGTCGTTGACGATGCCAAGGTATCGAGAACTTTCGTAATTTCAGTCGTATAACCTGTAAAAGGCGGCAAGGGCGCACTCTCCGGAAGCGTCTGCGTACTATCGGGGATACCCCCACCACCGCCCGAGCCACCACCGCCGGAACCACCACCGGAACCACCACCGGAACCGCCGCCGGAACCGCCACCATCACCGCCGCCACCACCATCGGAACCGCCGCCGGAGCCACCACTACTGCCACCACCGCCGCCGTCGCCCGGCGAATACCCTACAAAACCGTCTTTGTCGATCTTCATTTCTTGAAGCCAGCTTTCTAATAATTCGAGAGGGGTTGCGACCGCCAGAAAATTCTCTGCGCTGGCGTCGATGATCTTGTAGCGATAGAAAAGCCCTTTGATCAAAAGTCCAAGCGCGGATTCAATCCCGGCTTCATCATCTGCTGCAACAAACTGTCCGGTCATGCCATGGCGCAGAAGTTCGGCGGCGCGGATAGCCCCGAGATTGTTGGCAGCTTCGGCTTCTTTGGCTTTTTCGGCCTGATGGAAAATATGGGGAACCACGAGGGCAGCAAGAACCGCAAGGATCACAACCGCGATTAACACTTCAACCATCGTAAAACCGTTTTTTTTATGCTGTAGGGGATTTTTCATTTTTATTACCCTGCATGACCTCTTCCAATAGTTTTTTGTCCCGGAGTGCGGACTCCAGCTTGGGGTCCAACTCGAGCGCGCGGTTCCATTCCTTGAGAGCATTATTGACATCAGGCATCAAAGCATAAGCCAAGCCGGCGTTTGTGTGCGCTTTCGCGTCCAGGTCATTTTTAGAAAGAATTTTCTGAAAGATCTCGAGAGCATCTTTGGGTTGGTTCATCTTAACGTAAACCAGCCCGATACTGCTGGCAATCGCCAGATTATCCGGATCTTTTTTCGCCAACTGTTCATATTGGGCAATCGCCTTTTGGTATTCTCCTTTTTGAATAAAAACCTGCGCCAACCCGCGGACCGCTCCCAAAGACGCGGGATCCTTCGCGAGGGCTTCATTAAAAGCCGCTTCGGCCATCGACCATTCTTTTATATCGAGATATAACAATCCGAAACCGAACGAAATTCGAGGATCTTTAGGATCCCGGGATAAAGCTTCATGATACTGCGTCTCGGCCTGGGAATAATTCTTCCGCAACCGTAAGATCTCCGCCTTATAAAGATACACCCTCGAGATCGCAGAAGAATTTTTGATCAAGGGCTCAAGAATCATGTCCCCCTTGTCTAATTCGCCTGCTTGGATATAAGCCGCTGCGGCATTACACGCGGCCACAACATCGTTGTTCTTGTTCACTTCTTCAAAGAACTTCGCCGCTCCCAAATAATCCCCTGACATATAAAGGCAATAAGCCATATTCCTTTTAACATCCGAGGCATCCGGCTTGAGCGTAATGATTTTTTGGTAATAGGAAACGGCGGCTTTGTAATTCTTGGAAGTCTCATAGAGATGCGCCAAATTTAAAAGCGTATCAAGGTTGTTGGGTTTTTCCCCCAGCGCTTTGAGGAAATTCGCCTCAGCTTTTCTAATTTCACCAACGGAAGCATAAGCACTGCCGAGATTGGCATAAATGAGGGCGTTTTCGGCGCCCGAAACAATGGATTTTTCGAAAGCATCCGCGGCATCCTGGAACCGCCCTTCCTTGTAGAGCTCCATGCCTTTGGCAAAAAAGACCTGCCTCCCCCGGACCTCAAGAAGCTCCTCCTTGCCCCCGCGCCAAATCGTTTGGATATCGCTCTTGGGAATCTTGACTTCCCCTCCCGGAGCTTGGACGGTCACGAACTTTTCGTTCTCTTTAAGGATTTTTGTTTCGATGGCATTGCCATTCTTGAGTTGGAGGATTTCGCAACGACCATTTTGCAAAAAGGAAAAAAGCAGTACGGCAAAAAGCAAGGCGCTTTTGCGTATAAGCGGGTTTGTTTTCTTTTTCAAAAAAAACTCCCTTGTTTGGGATGGAACAGACGGTGTGAAGTCCGCGGTCCTGTCCTTCCTTAGAAGATCAAAGGGCCATTCCCAAAACATTTTTAATTTTCTTGATAATCGCCCCTGCGGGAGTCGCCTTGGAAATAAGTACGCGCCCGTGGATTTTATCCTCGTCGCCTTGGGTCACCATACCGCTTATATAAACGATGGGGATGTTTTTTGTCTTTGGATTATCCGATAAAACCCGGGCAACATCCCCTCCATCCATGCCGGGCATATTAATATCAAGAAGTATCAAATCCGGATGCTCTGTTTTTGCCAGATTCAAACCGTCGCTTCCATTATTTGCGAGCAAGGCAAGAAATCCTGCGGGACGCAGCATGGAGGCAAGGCTTTCCGCAACTTCTTTCTCATCATCCACAATCAAGATTTTAGCCATAAAGGTCTCCTTCAGAGCATGCGGCGATCATCGCAGATGAACTTCCTTAGTCCATCACGATGTCGCCATTGTTCACAGGAACAACGGAGAGGATAGGATTCGAACCTATGAGGCCCTTGCGAGCCTAACGGTTTTCGAGACCGCCGCATTCGACCACTCTGCCACCTCTCCTTAACTCGATACCGCGTACGGAGTAACCGCACACTTTACAAAATTAAAAACGAGCTAAAGTCTATGTGTTCCGACCCTTCCGGTCAAGACACGAGAAAGACTATCGGTCCTCCCTGCAGACCCGATTCCGGCCGTTGTCCTTAGCCCGGTAAAGCGCGGCATCGGCCCTCCGAACCATCGGGTCGGGAATATTCTCTCCGGGATGGAGCGCGGCCACTCCAAAACTGGCCGTGACAGAGATCGGTTTGCCTTCCCATTCACAGGTCAAAGCTGCGATCTTTTCCCGGAGACGCTCCGCCACATCCTCCGCGGCCTCTTTCAAATCCGCCCTCCGGAGCATAATAATGAATTCCTCGCCTCCGTAGCGAGCCGCAAAATCGATCTGGGAGAATGACCGCTTCCTGCGGATATGCGCCTCAAGGGTTTGGGCCACTTTCTTGAGCACCATATCTCCGGCCGGATGACCGTAGGTGTCGTTAATCTTTTTAAAGTGATCGATATCCAGCAAAATGACCGAAAGGGGTTGTTTCCCATTTTTTGATTCCATCACAATCTGGTTCATGATTAACCGAAAATGTCGGATCACATAAAGGTCGGTCAAGCCGTCGCGCGTAGCAAGATGAAAGAGGCGGGATCTTTCGCGCGTCGCGGTAATCTGGACATAGATTGCCGAAAAAATAAAAAGGCAGAGCATGAGCAAGACGGGATAGACCACGTAGAACCCAAGATGCCATTTCGCAAAAGCCACAAAACAAAACGCGAGCCATCCCAAAGCAAGTAAAAGTCCCGCCACAAGCGACCCTGCCCCGGGGAGCAGGACAAAGAGGACCAGGGTCAAGCCACCGATTCCAAGAAGACAGAGCATATTCCCCAAAAACGGAACCGGGCGCACCCAGTTTCCGGTCAGAGCAGCGTTCAGCACCTGCGCGTAGACACCGATCTTCGGATACGTAAGGCTGAAAGGCGTGATCTTGAGTTCCGACGTCCCCGACGCTGTGGGCCCCACCAGGCATATCTTCCCGGCAATCTTTCCCGGATCCATGACTGGCCGCATCCCTTTCTGGATCGCATAAAAACTATGAATCAAGTCCGCATAATTGTAACGCACAAAACCACGGTCCCAGACCTCGCTCCAAGGAATCAGGACTTTCCCCCGGTGATCCTCAAAGCTCCCCCATTCCTCGGCCAGCGGGATGGGTTTTTTCATTTGGTCGAACGCCACGCGCAGCGGCAGAAAAAGGCGCCTTTCTTTTCCTTCCGCGATAAAAGGATCGAACCGTCTCAGAACGCCATCCGAATCCGACGTAAGAAAGCTGTGCCCCGTCGCCCGCACCTGTTTTTCGAACTCCGGCATCGCGTGAGACCAGTACACTTTCCCTCCGCCTTGATCCAAAACCACGGGCATCCCATGCAACCAAAATTTTTTCTCTTTTTGCTGTTTCAGATCCACGGGCAAGTAAAAAGAAGTTCCCGTTTTGGAAAGCGCTTGGGCCAGGTCTGCATCGTCCTTCGGATCGGTCGGTTCTGAGAGATCAAGATCGAACACGATCGCTGCCGCCTTCCATTCGCTCAAAAGGCGTGCTGTAATCGCGTGATAACTTCGCGGCCACGGCCAAGGACCGATCTCGTCCAAAGATGTTTCCGATATTTCAATGAGAACAATGTCCGGGTGAGCTTTGCCCCAGGCGGCATGTTTTAGAAAACCGTCGCGGACCAAATCCTCAAATCGATCGAGCCGATGAGTCCCCAAAAGAAAAGCAAATACCCCAATAATGAGAAAATAAGTTCCGAGCCGGACCCAACCTTGATAATCCCGAGAGCGAATACGGGTGAAAAGTTTTTCGGTCGCTTCAATGGGTTCGTGGGGAGTCATGAGAAAAGGAAGGTCGTGGTGGGAAAGCGGCCATATCTTTTACAAAGATGTGTCATAGGGAAAAATTCTACCGTACTTTTCCTTAAAGAGACAGCAATACGTAAGGGATGCGGTGTTGTTAAACCGAAAAAGTTTAACCGCGGTACTCCGTACGCTTCACGCCGTACTGTTTTAAGAACACCCCATGCTGTTGCCGCAATTGAGACACTTGTAGCAGGAACCGCTCCGCACAGTCACATGGCCGCAATTCGTGCAGAAGGGCGCGTCTCCCATCATGTTCGAGAGGTGTTCGTTCGCACCCGCAGCGCTAAGCGAAACGTTCTTTTTGATGGCACTCGTATGAGGCGCCGGATCTTTCACGGGAGTTTCGATCATGGGCGCTTGGGCGACACTCGGAACAGTTCTCTTATAGATCTGCAGATCTTCGGGAGCGGGAGGGATCTGGACAAATTCCGTCATTCCAAGATATTCCATACCTAGAACGCGGAAAAGATAGTCCACGATCGAAGTGGAGAGTTTGATATTCGGATGATCGACAAGCCCCTGGGGCTCAAAGCGCGTGAACGTGAAGACGTTCACGAATTCTTCAAGCGGTACACCATATTGCAGGCCGAGTGAGACCGCGATCGCGAAGCAGTTCATCATGGAGCGGAACGCAGCGCCTTCCTTATGCATGTCGACAAAAATCTCGCCGATCGATCCGTCCGGATATTCCCCGGTCCGCAGATAGATCTTCTGTCCCCCGACACGAGATTCCACCGTGATCCCCGCGCGTTTTTTAGGCAAACGTTTGCGCTGCAACACGGGAGGATGCGCGGCCTGGAGTTCGTTCTTTTTTTCAGATTTTTTATCAGAAGCCGAATCACCGGATTTTGTGTTAAGCGGCTGGGACAACTTGGAACCGTCCCGGTAAAGCGCGACGGCCTTGAGTCCCATCTTCCAGGATTCCACATAGATTTTTTCGATCTCTTCGACTGTGCTTTCGTGCGGCAAATTCACAGTCTTAGAAATGGCACCGGAAATGAACGGTTGCGCCGCGGCCATCATGCGGACATGCGTCATGGGCTCGATGAAACGCTCGCCGTATTTTCCACATTTGTTCGCGCAATCGAAGACCGGTAAATGTTCGGGCTTGAGCAGCGGAGCCCCTTCAATGGTCATCATACCGCACACCACATTGTTGGCCTCCGTGATTTCTGATTTTGAGAATCCGAGCGCTTCGAGTACGTTGAACCGGAGATGATTGTAATCCTCGGGTTTGAGGCCGAGACGCTTCAGCGTGTCTTCCCCGAGCGTCCACTTCGTGAAAGCAAAACTAAGATCAAAAACCGACGGCAGCATGACATCGATCTTGTCCAGCTCCGCATGGCTGAAGCCTTTCGCTGTAAGAGTCTCACGATTGATCCACGGAGTCCCTTCCAGACGCGAGGTGCCCTGGATATACTCGATGATGTTCTGGATCTCACTCTCGGCATACCCAAGTTTGTGAAGGGCCGCAGGAACGCACTGATTGATGATCTTGAAATAGCCGCCGCCCGCGAGCTTCTTGAACTTTACAAGAGCGAAGTCCGGTTCAATCCCCGTAGTATCACAATCCATGAGAAGACCAATCGTACCGGTCGGTGCGATCACGGAAACCTGTGCATTGCGATAGCCATACAGTTTTCCAATCTCGAAGGCATCCTCCCAATCTTCATGTGCCGCAACCAGAATATCCTGCCAGCAATGCTCCTGAGAGATCTTATGAGCGGCCGCACGGTGTTTCTCGATCACGCGCACCATAGAACTTTCATTCCTTTTATAATCGGGAAAAGCACCTTTGGAGGCCGCGATCTCCGCGGAAGTTCTATAGGCATGCCCAGTCAAAATCGCCGTGAGTGCGCTGCAGATCGCAGATGCCTGCGGGCTGTCGTAGGGAATACCGCTGACCATGAGCAGGCTTCCGAGATTAGCATAGCCAATCCCAAGCGGCCGGTAGGTATGACTGTTCCGGGTGATTTGCTCGGTCGGATAAGAAGCATAGTCCACCAGAATATCCATCGCCGTAATGAAAACGCGAGTCGTGTGACGAAACCCTTCGACATCGAAAGTTCCATCCGCCCTCAGATATTTCATAACATTGAGAGATGCCAGGTTACAGGCCGAATCATCCAGAAACATGTACTCCGAGCAAGGGTTGGACGCGTGGATACGGTCGGTGTTGGCGCAGGTATGCCAATCATTGATCGTAGTATCGAACTGGACGCCGGGATCAGCACACGCCCAAGCGGCAAATGCGATCTGGTCCATCAGATCCTTGGCCTGAAAAGTTTCGTGAACATCTCCGGTTGTGCGGAAACGCGTCTGCCATTTTCCGTCATTCAAGTAAGCGCGCATGAACTCATCGGAGATCCTCACCGAATTATTAGAATTTTGTCCGCCCACCGTTTTATAAGCCTCGCCATTGAAATCCGAGGAGTATCCGGCAGCGATCAGCGCAGCGACCTTCTTTTCTTCGCGAACCTTCCAATTAATAAAATCCATGATCTCCGGATGATCGAGATCCAGACACACCATCTTTGCCGCGCGGCGCGTGGTCCCGCCGGATTTCGTCGCACCCGCTCCGCGGTCCAGCACCTCCAAAAAGGACATAAGTCCTGACGAGGTGCCGCCGCTTGAGAGTTTTTCCTGCCTTCCCCGAAGCTTGGAGAAATTCGTTCCTGTCCCCGATCCATATTTGAAAAGCCGGGCCTCGTTCTTGATCAGGTCAAAAATGGACATCAGGCTATCATCCACGGACTGAATAAAACAAGCCGAGCACTGCGGGTTCGAATAAGAATCCGTCGCCTGACGGATCGTGTCCGTCACAGGATCCCAGTAAAAATTACCACCGCTTCCCTTGATCCCGTAAAGATCCATTCCACAATTGAACCAAACGGGAGAATTAAAGGCGCATTTCTGGTGAATCAGGAGGTGCAGCAATTCTTCTTCAAAGATTTGAGCATCTCCGATAGCCTTAAAGTAACCGCCGAGCTTTTCCCCTGCGATCCGGATCGAGCGGGCAATGCGCAACACCACCTGGCGGGCACTCACCTCAGAACCTGTCTCAGGGACACCGGCTTTTCGGAAATATTTTGAAACAATGATATCCGTCGCGAGCTGACTCCAGCTCTCCGGGACCTCCACGTTCTCCATCTTGAAGACCACGGAGCCGTCCGGGTTGGTAATCACCGAGCTGCGCTTGACATATTTGATCTCATCCAGCGGATGCACGTCCGGTTTCGTAAAAAACCTCTTAAAAACAAGACCTTTCCCTGAATGCGTTGCTTCCTGGAGCGCAGATAGCTTCTCGGTCTTCATAATACTCATTCTCCTCTTAAACTTTTTAAAAGCTTATTAAACATTACTATATGTTGATGTATCTGATGGAGCTATCCACTACATATAGTATCGCTTTCGAATTTTTTTTCTTTAATCTTTTTTCGTTGATGGAATCTCTTGGGTGTTAAGGCTTACGTGCTTTTCCGCCCTAATCTTCTTGTTTTTCGTTAAGAGTGATCCGGAGCGCCCTGATGGCCGTTATATTTTTTTACTATTAAAAATCAAGGTTTTTCAAAATTCAAGAATGCTTCACGAATACTTTGAATTATAAAAATCTTTTAATTTTAAAAACTTTGCTCTCAACGCGCAATCCCACATGATATTTTTTCGACAGCTCGTTCAGCGAGTGGAATTCTAACAAAGAAATTTTCGAAGTCAAACGGTTATTAAATTTTTTTTCAAAAATTTTTATTAATTATTTACCAATGCAGAATTCCGAGAAGATCACGTCCAAAAGATCCTCGGAATAGACCTCTCCGGTCAGTTCTTTTATGGCCTCCAGGGTTACGCGAAGGTCCGGCGTCACGAACTCAAGCGACATTCTTTCTTGGAACGACTGTTCGGCTCGCCGCAAAGTTTCAAGTGAAGCTTCTAAAGCTTTTTTGTGCCGCAGCTTGGTGATCTGTTCCCCCGTTTCGGAAGTTTCCTGCTCCAAAAAATCCGCGATCTGCTGTTCCAGCTCTTTAAAGCCTTCGCGCGTCTTGGCAGAAAGATGGATGGCGGATTTATCGCCGACGAACGACTTCATTTCCTTCTCTTGGATCCGGGACGAGAGATCGGACTTGTTCAGCAACACAATCACCTTCTTGTCTTGAGGAATATGTTGAAAAACATGCCGATCGGTCTCTTCGAATGAAGCGGAGCTGTCCACTGTGAACAAAACCATATGACTTTCGTGAAGCGCATCAATCGTCCGGTCCATGCCCATCTTGTCAAGCGGATGCCCCGCCGCGGAGATCAGTCCCGCGGTATCGCGCAATCGCACAAAAAATCCGCGGATCTCGAGCGCTTCTTCCAGTTGATCGCGCGTGGTGTGCGGCAGATCGGAAACAAGCGCACGGTCACGTTCGAGAAGCGCGTTAAAGATAGAAGATTTCCCGACATTGGGTTTTCCCACCAACGTGACGAGAATGCCCTCACGGATCAACTGATTGCGTGCAAAGCCCGTAATGAGTGCGCTGATTTTTTCCCGGACCTTCGTGAATTGTCCCTGCATACCGTCCTTCACATCCACCGCTAGATCTTCTTCTGGAAAATCAAGATGGGCCTCCATATGCGCCAAAAGACGAATGAGCTCGTCCTTTAATTCTTTGAACGTGCGCGAAAGCGAGCCGGAAAGTTGGCGAATGGCACTATCGAGTGAGCGTTCGCTTTTAGCATGGATCAGATCGAGCACGGCCTCGGCCTGCGTGAGATCGAGTTTTCCGTTCAGGAATGCACGGCGCGTGAATTCTCCAGGCTCAGCGTGACGGACACCCCTCCCGAGCAGGAGCGCCAGGATCTTTTTTGTGACCGCGAGCCCTCCGTGACAGCTGATTTCAATCACGTCCTGGCCTGTATAGGATTGAGGAGCGCGGAAAATACTGACCAGCACCTGGTCTACGGGGAGCCCGGCTGGGTCCATGAATTTCCCCCAACAAATCGTATTCGCCGGCCTCGAGCTCAGTTTTTTATCTTCATGCGCGACAAAGAACGGCTCGACCGCTTCGAATGCCCCTGGGCCGCTCACACGGATCACCGCAATGCCGCCCTCTCCAGCTGGAGTCGCAACCGCTGTAATCGTGTCATCTAATTCAAATTTAGTCATAGGGCTCTCGCACAACGATCATCCATCGACACGCAACGAAATGCTTTTCCGTTGCGCTGATTTTAAAATCTTTCTAGCCTCGCCTACTAAATAGAACGATCCTGTCACAACCACTCGTGCTCCGGGATCCGTTGCTTGCCTGACGATTTTCAAGGCTTCATCGATATTCTGGGCCGTGAGAACGCATTTGAAAAGCCCTTTCGCTTCTTCAACGAGCATCGCGATAGGTTTAGCGCGATTTCCCGCGATCCCGGCCAGAATCACTTTCGGGAATAATCCGCTAGCCACCTTCAGCATCTCACGGCTGTTTTTATCATTCATAGCGCCGAACACCAGCCATAGATCTCTTTCCTTGTTCGCACCGGATGTGGCTGAGGAAGGCCGGAGCGATCTAACAAGCTCCTTCATCGAGATCGGATTGTGCGCACCGTCTAAAATGAACCGGCGACCGCTTCGTTGAAAACTTTCCATCCGTCCTTTCCAGTTCCGGCCTCTCAGTCCTTCCTTTGATCGTTCAAGAGACAGGGAAATATCAAAATACTCCGTTAATACAGTCGCCACCTTCAAAGCAACGCCAGCATTCATCTTTTGGAAATCTCCGGCAAGCCCGATCGGAATACTGGAGACAGGTTTTGCCTTCCATAAAGTGCCTTGGTTTGCTTTCACCGCGCGGCGGATTACGCGCAAAGCGGCCGGAAATTGTTTACCGATCACCACATGACCATGAGGTTTGATGATCGCGGCTTTCTCTCTGGCGATCTTGGTGATCGTATTACCAAGGAATGCTTCATGATCGAGGTGAATGGGTGTCAGGATCACAAGCGGCGCTTTAAGAACATTCGTCGCATCAAGTCGCCCGCCAAGCCCGATCTCAAAAATACCGACTCTGACACCTTTCTTCGCAAAGATCCAAATGGCAAGAAATGTCAAAATCTCAAAATAGGTCAGAACGCCCCATCCCTTGGGAAGAGGTTTTGTCTGAAGCCGTTTCCGGATCACAGAAAGACCTTCGGCCCAAAGTTTCGGGGAGACCATGTCCCCCTGAACGCGTATTCTTTCCCGCGGATCTTCAACATGGGGCGAGTGATAATAACCGGCCTGAACACCATTAGCTTTCAGGATGGATTCGAGAAAAAACCCGGTTGACCCTTTTCCTGTGGTGCCTGCAACCAGAATGGAGAAAAATTTTCTTTCCGGATGGCCGCCGCCTTTGAGCAAATGCTCCATTCTCCGGAGATTGAAAAATGGATTCTTGGGGAACTGCGCGAGCTTCTCGAGGTCGGTAAAGGAATTCAGATAGCGAAGAGCTTCGGAGTAGTTCATGTTCTCGGGAAGCGGGAAACGTCAAACGGGGAACGATTCGTTAACCGTTCAGCGTTTCCCGTTCCTCGCATTTTAATGTTTAAAATGCCGCTCGCCGGTAAAAGCCATGGCAATGCCAGCCTGATCACAAGCCGCGATCACGTCCGCGTCGCGGATCGAACCGCCGGGTTGAATGATGGCCTTGATCTTATGCTTGGCCGCCATTTCGATGGAGTCCGGCATGGGGAAAAAAGCATCACTACCGAGCATTGCGCCTTCGGTAAGATACCCTGCTTTTTGCATCGCGATCTGGACTGAATCTACACGTGACATCTGCCCCGCTCCGATCCCGACCGTATGCTTGCCCTGTGTGAGGACAATGGCATTCGACTTCACAACTTTGGAGCACTGGAAAGCAAAGATCAGCTCCTCAGTCTCCGCCTCCGAAAGCTTGGCTTTCGTGACAAAGTTCAGTTTCTTTTTCAACCCTGCCATGTGATCCTTGATGGGCCTGTTTTTCTCTTGAACGAGAATCCCCGTACGCAGAAATTTGACGTCATAAAGGTTTTCATCGCGAAACTGATGGACCTCGATCAGCCGGAGATTCTTCCGGGCCTTGAGAAGCTTCAGCGCTCCGGGTTTAAAAGACGGGGCGACCAACACTTCGAAAAACGCGAGCTTCTCGAGAACTTTTTCCGCGATCTTGCGATCACAACAACGGTTCACCCCTACGATCCCGCCGAAGGCTGAAAGAATATCGCCGTCGATTGCTTTGTCGACCGCCACCAAAGCCTGCGTGTCCTGCGCGATACCGCAAGGATTGTTGTGTTTGATCACACACGCCGCCGGCGCGTTGAATTCGGCAAGTACATCGAGCGTCGCGTCGACATCCATGAGATTGTTGAAAGAAAGTTCCTTGCCATGAAGCTGGGTCCAGGAAGCCGAAGCCTTGTGGGTCGTCGGGATATAATAAGCCGCCTTTTGGTGCGGGTTCTCGCCGTACCGGAGATCCTGGGCCTTTTTGAAATGGAATACGAATTGCGGCGGCAACGCGGGTTCTTCGCTGGTCTTTTTCTTATGCTTTGCCATGAACTGACTGATCACGGCATCATAGGCAGAAGTTTTCTCGAAAACCTTTTGGGAAAGAGCGAAGCGTGTTTCGTCCGTCACGCTTCCTTTGTGCTGATCGAGTTCTTGGGCCACGCGCTCATAATCCGCCACATCCGTGATCACGGTCACCGACTGATAGTTCTTCGCTGCGGAACGGAGCATCGAAGGACCTCCGATATCAATAAATTCTTTGGCGTCGTCCATGCTCAGGTTTCCCTTGCTCGTAGCTTCCTCGAAAGGATAGAGATTCACGACCACAAGGTCGATGGGCTTAATGCCATGCGCCTTAACTTGTTTTTGGTGGCTTTTTTTGTGGCGGAGAAAAAGAAGACCCCCGTGGATCTTCGGGTGAAGAGTCTTCACGCGCCCGTCGAGCATTTCCGGAAATCCCGTGTAATCTTCAACCGCCATCGCTGGAACTTTGGCTTCCTTAAGGGCTTTCAAAGTGCCGCCGGTGGAGAGAATTTCCGCGCCATGCTTGCGCAGTGTTTTAGCAAAAGGAATAAGACCGGTTTTGTCAGAGACGCTGATGAGTGCGCGGCGAACGGTATGGCGTGACATCGTGTTGAACCCTCCTCTTAAAGAAACGGTGCAGTTTTGAAGTGACGAGCCCCGGTTTCCCCGAACCGATCACGCGACCATCCAGCTCACGGACCGGCAAAATCCCCCAGGAAGTATTGCAAAGAAAAGCTTCATCAGCATTGAAAAATTCATGCCGTGTCAGCGGAATTTCTCGAACATGAAACCCGGATTCGAGGGTGCATTTTATCACAAACCTCCGAGTCACTCCATTCAAGATTAGGTGCTCCGGCGGCGTGAAGAGCGTCGCGCCACCCTTTTCTCCAGACCCAACGAATGGGGAACGATATTTGACGAGGAAAAAGTTGCCGATGCGGGTTTCGGTCAGAAAGTTTTGGTGATCCAGGAATACCCATTCATAGATCCTGTCCGAATGCGGTTCGGTACTCGCCAGTATCGCCTGCTGGTAGGCGGAGGCCTTGGCTTGCCAAGGGAAGGTATTCGGCCCGCCGCGCGGAAAAGACGCGGTCTTGAGAACCACTCCTTTTTTATAAAGTTCTTTCGCATGTTCCCGACTGCCCAGGATCACAAATGTCTGTCCTTCCCATAACGTCAGACGGACATAACAGTCCTTTTGCCCAAAGGCCCGAAGCGCCGCTTTCAATTCCCGCCGGAGCTCCGCCGATTCAGGAAATGGCCGGTACCCCACCGTCCTTGCCGATTCCAAAAGCCGGGAGAGATGATCTTCCTCGTGAAGGATCCGGCCGCCGTAAGCACGCATGCTCTCAAAAATGCCGACCGCTTCCGTTCGCATGAGATC
Source organism: Candidatus Omnitrophota bacterium (assembly GCA_903856085.1). Classification (GTDB taxonomy): domain Bacteria; phylum Omnitrophota; class Omnitrophia; order Omnitrophales; family Aquincolibacteriaceae; genus Aquincolibacterium; species Aquincolibacterium lacustre. The sequence goes on from CAIOAT010000013.1 coordinate 276,238, forward strand.
AAACGGAAGTTCTCCATTCACTTCTTTGCCGTTTTGGTAGATTTTATAGTTCATCATGATTGGTATAGCGTGCGGGGTACGGAATGCGGCGAAAAGATACCCGCGCTGTACGAGGTGCGGCGCACGCCTTTCTCGGAGCTGGCAGAAACCAGCGCCGAAATAAGCGCTCTAGCCTTATGCAATGTTTCTTCGTATTCTTTTTCAGGATCTGAATCATTCACGATCCCGGCGCCCACCTGCAAATGTCCTTTGCCCTTCCGCAAGAGCATCGTCCGGATCACAATATTCAGGTCCATATCCCCGCAAAGATCGATATAACCGAGTGAGCCCGTGTAAACCCCGCGGCGCACGGGTTCCAATTCGTCAATAATTTCCATACACCGGATCTTGGGACATCCCGTGATCGTCCCTCCCGGAAACAAGGCCTGGATCACGTCCAGCGCGTCTTTTCCTTTTTGGAGATGCCCCGTAACCTTGGAAACGATATGCACCACGTGGGAATATCTTTCAAGCGTCATAAACTCCCGAACTTTCACGGAGCGATAGTCGCAGACACGACCGAGATCGTTGCGCTCGAGATCCACAAGCATCAAATGCTCGGCCTTCTCTTTTTCATTTTGAAGGAGCTTTTTACGCCATGCCACAAATTGCCTCGCAGGACCGTGGGCGGGGCACGTCCCTGCGATCGGCCGAGTCTCGCAAACGCGTCCCTTCTTCAGGATCAGTCTTTCCGGCGACGAGCTGACGATCTCAAGATCTCCGGTTTTCAAAAAACAGGAAAAAGGCGACGGATTGATCGCGCGGAGCTTTCCATACAACGCCAGCGAAGAACCTTCGTAGCCGAAAGAAAAACGTTGTGACAGATTCGCCTGATAAATATCCCCAGCCGCGATGTAGTCTTTGGCCTTTTCCACCATCGATTGAAATCGCTCTTTCGTCATCTCTGCCGTAAACTTTTTCAGCTTAAAAGGCTTCCCTTTTCTTCCTATTGAATTTTTAAAGTAAGTTTTGATTTTTTTCGCACGCCGCACGCCGCAAGCTTTACTAGCGTTCTGCCTCGCCAAATAATAAACCTTTTTTTTGTGATCATACACGATCACATCCCGGAACAACGCGAAATAGACATGGGGAGCGTCTGGCGCAGGCTTCGTCCTGAATTTTATTTTGTCACAAAGGTCCGCGGCTTCGTATCCAAAATAACCAACAAATCCACCGGCAAAAAACGGACGCGCGCTTCTGGGAGAAATCTGGTATTTTTTGAGGATTTTCCTGAGCATTGGGAAAAGTTCGTCGGCAGGATATTTTCCGCACTCTTCCCCCTTTATATGAAGACCGTCTCTGTCGAGCCGAATCTCAAGAGAAGGGTCCATCCCGATATAGGAATACACCTGGTCGGGCGGCGCATAGTGGGGACTGTCCAGAAAGAAACAAGTTTGGGAATCCGCGTAAACGGCTTGAAAAACTTCCCAGGGGGTTTTGGAAGAATGGAAGGTTTCGATCACAAGGGGCATAAAACATCCCAGAAACGTTCGAGGATTTCGCGGATTTTGAAATTATGCTTTATGCGAATAAAAAACAAGCCCAGTAGCGAGCTTGGGATAGAAATAGGTGGATTTCTGCGGCATGCGTTCGTTCACGGCGCCCATTTTCTCGAGCATTTCGACCTTGGGCGGCTGCAGGAGAAAAACAGCTTGTGCCTCGCCCTTTTGGAGCGGTGCCACAGCCCCATCGACCGTGTGTTCGAATTTCAGGACCCCCTCCCACCGGTCTTCCGTAAGCCCAAGCAATTCAGCAAAGATCAAATGCGCGAGCACGTTCACATTAAGATCGTACCAGATTGCGGGCTTCCCTTGGATCATCTTCTTTTTAGCTTTTTCTTTATCGATCAGGGTGAGAAGGAAATTCCCCTCCTTGACCACCAACCCGAATGTCCGCCCCGCATGATCGTAGGAAGCTGTCATCTTTTTCAGTTCTGAAAGCGGGACTTTTTCCACCTTAAAATATTCTCCGAGCCGGCGGAGGATCTCGCCATCCGTCATATCAAGTTTCGTCACGATCCGGTGCGTGGGAAGGACAATGAAACCCGGATCATCAAAACTCACGAGGGCCATATACATATAATCGCATGGGGAAATGACCTTGCCAGAGGCCTTCTGTTCTTCCCGCTTTAACCGGGCATATTCCAGGGCGGTTTCATAACGGTGATGCCCGTCCGCGATATAGATCTTTTTGGATTGCAAGGCGTTGTGAAGTTTGACGAGAATATCCGCATCTTCGATGGCCAAAAGCTTGTGAGTTATCTTGTCATCATCTTCCGCTTCGAACACGGTCTTGGAATTCATAGGGTCCTGAATGATGACCCCGACCTGCAATCCTTCATCTTTATAAAGACCAAATACCGGAGAAAAATTGGTTTGCACGGTTTTGAGAAGCCGCATCCGATCCGCCTTTGGGCCGCTGAGCGTTTTTTCATGAGGAACGATAATGCCTTTTTCGAACGGCTCAAGCCGGACACGCCCGAGCAGCGCGGATCGATTCTTGACGGAACCTGTCGCGGGATCCTTAAAGGTCTGGCGATATACATAGAAGCAGGGCTCCTTCTCCTGGATCAAAATGCCTTGCTCTTGCCATGCCTTGAATGCGTCGCGAGCGCGCGTATAGCTGTTACTTTGGTCGGTATCGGCGGGATCTTTCTTATTCAGAATAAGACGGATGCAATTAAACGGTGATCGGTCATAAAGTTTCTGCTGTTTTTCCGGGGAGATCACATCGTAGGGCGGCGCTAGAACGGTGGAAATATTGACACGATCCGTGTTGTAACGCCACGCCTTCAAAGGTTGGAAATCGAGATTCGCTTTTGAGGCTGTGGAAGCTTGCGGGCTGTTCATAAGGACGGGATAGTAGCATACGGTCTCTTCTTTGACAAGAATATCACTGCGTAGGACGTACGAAGTACGGCTCACTGACTCGCCCGCAAAGGTTTCAAGAAATTCATTACCGCACCCGCTTGTAAAAGAGTTTTTACTGAATGAAGGACAAGTGCGACAGAGAGCAAATTTTTGTTTGGGGAACGATGACGGCGTTATAAGATAGCTCCTATTATCAGACTGGGGAGACGTTTTCACTATGGACGAAAAGCCAACATTAAGTGTCATTCTCCCCTGCCTCAACGAAGAGGCGGGGCTGGAGTTCTGCCTTTCCAAGATCAAGTCGGTCCTTTCACGAATGAATGTCCCCGCGGAAGTGATCGTGATCGATAATGGTTCTACGGACCGGAGCGCCGAGATCGCCTCAAAGAATGGCGCGCATGTTGTCCTGGAACCTGTCCAGGGATATGGCGCGGCCTGTGAGAAGGGTTTTGAGACCGCTCGGGGAGAATACTGCTTTCTCGCTGACGCCGATGGCACCTACGATTTTGAGGAGATCCCGAAATTTTTGGCTGCCTTTTCTCAAGGGTGGGATCTTATCATCGGGAACCGGTTCAAAGGCAAGATCGATCCGGGGGCCATGCCCTGGTCGCACCGACATATCGGCAACCCGCTACTTTCCTCCGTGTTACGTCTGTTCTTTAAGACCAAGATCCACGACACTCATTGCGGCATGCGGGCGATCACTAAGAAAGCTTATCAAAGCCTGTCCCTCATGACCATTGGCATGGAGTTCGCCTCGGAAATGATCGTCATGGCCTTAAAAAAAGACCTCCGGATCCTCGAACTCCCTGTCGATTACCACAAACGAAAAGGCATCTCCAAGCTGAAACGATTCTCGGACGGGTGGCGGCATTTGAGGTTCATGCTTCTTTACAAGCCGCTTTTCCTCTTTTTTATGCCGGGGATTTTAATGCTATCTATCGGGATGATCTCGCTACCTCTTTTTTATTTTGACGCGATCAGCCTGCCCGGCATCCGTTTCTACTATCACCCCATGTTTTTTTCTTCGCTTTTTATCATCACGGGGTTTCAGCTGGTCCTTTTTTCGGTCTTTGCCAAGACATACGCCATCACGCATCTTGGGGACAGCCCTGTCTTAGAAAAATTCTACCGCTACATGAACATCGAACGTGCCAGTCTTCTGGGGCTGTTTGGAGTGGGTCTGGGAGGCTTCATGTATATGAAGATCTTCGTCAAATGGCTGGAGACTCACCTGGGACCGCTCAACGAGATCAAGAATTCCATCCTGGCTCTTACGCTCATCGTCCTGGGGATCCAAACCATTTTTTCCGCGTTCATGCTTAGCATTCTAGGGATCAAACGAAAGTGAACTAGGAAGCTTTTCGGCAACACTCCCCCGATGATCGGAACGCCAATTTTCCAGCGCCCCAATTCCGTATCCGGCTAAGCATCTTAAAGAATGGAACGGTCCGGAAACAACGCAAGCGAAAATCCCGAAGGTCCGCCGCGCCAGAGATCAATTGCTGGATCGCCTCCGGCTTATCCCCCAAGTATTTCGGCAGATCCTTTTTTATAAAATCAAGAATCTCGTCAAACAGCGCGTCCGGCAAAAGCAGGATTTCCCCAAAACCAAAAAGATGCTCCGGAAGTTTTTGGGGGAAATGCTTGGCGAGAAACCTCATCCTGTTCTTCAAAATAAGAACTTGCTTCAAAGCATCCATTCTCCGAGGACCTCGAAGCCTGTGATAAACAAAACTGCGCGGCGCAAACACGATCTTATACCCGAGACTCCGCAACCGGTAATTCATATCAAGATCTTCGGAATACATGTGGAAATCCTCGTCAAAAAAACCGGCTTTCTCTAAGGCTTCCTTTTTATAGAGCGCCGAAACATTCGAAACGCTCGTCACTTCTTCGGTTCGGGAATACTGTCCTTGATCCGCTTCTTTGAGGCCCCGGTCCCCCCAGTGGTAATGGGGCAGTTGCTCATGTCCGGCGCTTTGGATCCTTCCGTCAAAAAAAAGAACTTTGCTGCCAACGGCGCCAATGCCCTCGGAGGACTGGGCGGCACGAACGAGCTCCACCAACCAGTGCCGGTCTACTTTCGTATCATTATTGAGCAACGCGACATATTCCCCCCGCGCTTCCCGAATTCCAAGATTATTGGCGCTACAGTAGTTATTAAGATCGTTCGCAAGAACCCGAACCTCCGGATAGCTCCGATTGATATATTTCACCGACCCATCCGTCGAACCATTATCCACCACAAGAACTTCGCGTTTGTCCCTTGGATAATCCAGACCCCGCAAAGAATCCAGGCATTCCTTGATAAGACGCTTTCCATTTCGGTGAACAATGATGACCGTGACGAATGGAAACGAGCCTTCCTGCTTTGGATCATTCTTTTGCATGGGACGATCTCCCTGGGCCTGTCGCATTAAGACTGAGACTGATTTCACTTTTTATCTTTTCTATAAAAACCCCGGTACCAAACCGGCGCGCTGAAATTTGGCAAGCTTCACGATATTTCGCGGGATCGTGAGCCAGTTCTTCTCCCAATTTCAAAATGGCGTTGCGGAGTTTATTCTCATCAATAGCATCGATCAGAATACCGGTTTGACCGTGAACGACCGTCTCCCGGTAACCTCCCTCGTCCGGGGCGATGACGGGTTTTCCGGAGGCCATCGCCTCCACCGCATTCATCCCGAAATCTTCATCCTGTGAGGTGGTGATCAAACCTTTGCAATGCGCGTACAATTCTACCAGTTCTTCATGAGAGACCCAGCTTTTGATTTCGACGTTATTCGGTTTTATTTTTTCGCAAGAAGCCGCATACTCGAGAAAATGGTCTGACTGCTCATAGCTTCCGACAATGACGAGCCGCTCCCCGGGAAGCCCGGCAAAAGCCTTCATCTGCAGTTCGATCCTCTTGTGTTTTATAAGCCGGTTCACTGAAAGCCAATAACCCTTCGACGGGGCCTCATGGAATTTTGATATCTCAATGGGAGGATGGATCACGGTGGCGTCCCTCTGAAGAAACTGTTTCACCCGCTTCTTTGTATTTTCAGAATTGCAAACTACGCGTCCCACGGCAACTACATATTTCCGGTTGAGATACCGGTTGACCATGACCCAGAGATCGAAAAACAGCCGGCACCAGGAAGGAACCATGCTTTCTCTCACGTAGGGATACAGGTCCCAGATCTCCCGGATCGGAGAGTGGACATACCAGAGATTAGGCCGGTTTTTGACCGCTCCCGACATAGCCCAGTCACCGGCAATAATAAAAAAATCATACTTTGCTTTTAAATCGAGGCGCCGGAACTTCCCCTGGGCGATCTGCTGTCTCCAGGGAGGATTGAGCGGGACTTTTCCAATCGAGAAAACCCTCGGAAGCACATCGGAAAAACCCATGTGGCGGATCTTGATGGGATCAATATTGGTCGTATAAATATCGGCCCCCAATTCCCGGGCCAACGTCAGGGACACAATCTCCGCCCCTCCGATATTGTCGATAAAGTTATGGAAGATCGCAATCCTCATGGAGTTTATTTCTCCTTCATCAGATCGTGGGCCAAACGTAAGTTCGCCGCGGCTTCCTGATAACGGGGATTGATCTTTAAAGCCTCCTGAAACTGCATAGCGGCCTGCTGATACTCGCCCATCAGTCCATAGGTCATCCCAAGATTGTTCCATCCTTCTTCGAACCAGGGGGCCATTTTGACGGCGTTTTGTCCATATAGAAGCGCATTCTTATAATCCCCCGTAAGGGCATAGGCATACCCCAGGTTGCTCTGTGCCTGATAATTTTTCGGATCCAACTCGACCGCTTGGCGGCAAAAATAAATCCCCTCCTGATATTTTTTCATTTCTCCATAAAGCGACCCCAGGTTGTTATAGAGCTGGGCCAAAGGTTCCCTGAGCCCCTGATGGAACTTTAAAGCCATTTGATAAGCCTCAATCGCCTTCTGCGGCTGACCCCTTCTCTGGTACTCAACCCCCAGGTTGACATACGGCCGTGACTTCCGGGGTGATTGACTGACGGCATCCTGCCAAAACACGAGCGCGTTGGTCCAAACTTCGTTTCGCCGGTAGGTCAACGAAGAGAAAATAAGAATGATTCCGATCATACTCAGGAGAAAAAGTCTGTAATTTTTTATCAAATAATAAAGGCCCGCGCAAAACGCGATTAAAAAACCTATGGAAGGAAGATAAAGCCGATGCTCAAAAATGGCATCCTTAAGCGGTACAAAGCTCGAAGTGACAGACAAAGTGAGGAAAAACCAAAGCACGCCGAACCCGACCAGCGGAAAGCGACGGATCGATCGAAACGCCAGAAGAAAAATCGCAAGAAGCACGAGAGCGCTTGCAAGAGTCGAGCCGTCCAACAACCCGTGAGACCAGGCAAAATCATAATCAACGTTTTGCCGCACGGGAAGGAACAACAACCCGATGTACTTGAGGATCACACGGAATTCGGTTAAAAGGTAGGTCCCGCTGGTAATGCCAATCTCTGCATGCTGCGAAAACACCCCTCGAAGATTGATAGAGAGACAAAAAAGAATCAGAACCATTAATAGAAGAACGATCCCGCTATAAATCCACGGTTTCTTCCAGAACGACCCAGGCTCTTTCAGAAAGCTCAGAGGGGCCGGCTCCTTGAGAAAGATCCATTCGATCAAAACCAGTGCCGCTGGCAGTGTAAAAACAATTTCTTTGGTGAAAGCTCCCAAGATCGCTGCCACAACTGAAAGCATGAAAAAAGCAGTCCCTTGAAGAGGACGTTCGGAGCTCATTCTCCCCTTCAGATAAAGACAGAGTGAGAGCACGTAGAAAAGAGTGGCCAGACATTCGAACCGTTGAGTGATATAGGTCACTGCTTCTGTCTCGATCGGATGGGATACAAAAAGCCATCCGACAAGGAGAGCTATCGCATAGTTGTGCTTTGCGATGTTTTCTTCCCGCAGACGCGGCGTCTTAAGGAGCAGCAATAAAAACCAGCCCACAGAAAGAGCGGTAAAAATGTGAATGGCCATATTGACGGCATGATAGCCGGCGACATCATTTCCATGGACGTGATAGTTCAGAGCAAAGGAAGAGAACGCGACGAAACGTTTGCGGTAACTCAGATCCTGCCAAAGCGCCGGATCCCCAAGCTGTCTAATAGCAGGATTTTTCAGGATGAATTTTTCATCGTCGAACAGAAAGGGCCCTCTCAAGGTGTTCGAGTAGAGAAGAAAACCCCACACACACAGAGCCACAAGCGCAGCAAAGAACATCATCTGTTTTTTTGAAATACTCAAAATTTACGGCCCTTTCGTTTGATGCCAAGTATCCCTTGAGAATGCCGGCGAAATCTCAGGTTAAAAACTTAGCCGAGAGGCAGACCCTTTGCACGCCTCATCATAATACGATCATCCGTGAATGCCTAAAAAATCCAAGAACCTGCTCCACTCACAGTGGACCATGTCCCTGGCATTTTGCCAAAGGGAGGGGTTGGGAATCGTTCGAAACGGTTCGAAGCAAACCGTACGGAAACAGCTTCCCTGTTTTTTGGCCATAAGCACCAAAAGCCTCTCGATCGCGTGGGCCAACGTCCCATTGCGCCGGATCGCTTTACCTCCCGGAAAATCCTCAAAGGTAAGCCCGAGCCCAAATAACTGGGCGAGCGCCCTCGGGCGAAACCAGAACATAGAACCGGCCGGAAACCTAAGCTGGCTTTTTTCCGGGAGCGGTAATTCTAATCGCGCGGCGAGCGCCACGCAACTATCCCAGTCCGAAGGCAATGGATCTTCCAATCCCGCTTTAAGGGGCGCAATCGCTTCAGGATAAACCAGCCCGAGAGTTTTGTCTTCTTCGAACATCCGCAGGATCGAATCGATAATCTCCGGAGATCCTGCAAGGTTTCTCATTAAATATTCACCCCAACCCTTAAGCCATAACCTGTGGGGACTTTTTTTTGTGTGCAGCTTGAGAACCAGGTCATAAGACGGATAAACATCCCCAAACATGCAGACGAACGGGGCAATGTCATAGCCCCTGTTCGGAACCACCCGGAGCGTGATCTTTTTACCCGGGAACATTTCATCCAGAAGATTTTTCACCCACTCGCTTTTCTCCACCGGCACGGAGACATAAAGATCGAACTCAAAAGAGAGCTTCCCGAGAAGCTTGAGGATCGCTTCCGTCTCCTCCCTGTAAAATAAATGCGCCACTACTGCCATCTTGGAAACATCCATTAAAACCTCCGCACTGTCTGAGCCGGTGCTTTCATTTCGATTCTTTTGGAAGCAAATTAATGACAGTGGCCTTTATTTTTTCAGCGGCCAAAGCATTACCCGCAATATTCCAGTGGGTATCCCTTGGCTTGTATAAGGCCGCCCCACCCGCTTTAAACGCATCCAAAAGATCCATGTAAGGAATCCCGAGTCCTGAAAGATATTGCCCGAGCACCCTGTTGGGAACCTCCCACTGCATTTTCCCGACGGGAATCTCTCTTGGAAATCTCTCCGAGAGCTGCTGCTGAAGCTCGGGGTCGACCTGCATCTGGTCGGGGATCAAGACAAAAGCCAGAGCCACACCGTTCTTCCGGCAGATAGAGTCCATTTCTTTGATTTTCAACAAGACGTTTCGCATTCTCTTTCGCAAGACATCGTTGTCTTTTCGAAACAAAACACTTCGAATCTTTTCAATTTCAAAGAACTTTTCCTTTTTGAAGGTCGGGACATAATCGCGATAAGCACGGAAAGCCGCCAGCGATCTTTCCACGGATCTAAAAAAGCCATGGCAGTATTTCGCAAACTGGTAAATATAAAATCGCTCGAACCATTGAAGCGGCGGGTGAAAATCGATGAAATCGTTCCCGATGAAGAAGGACACTAGCACGATATCCGGGTGAAAGAACAACGCCTCATGGCGAAGCATGTATAGATATTCCTCGGGACCGATACCAGGAATCCCCATATTAAGAACGTCCACATCAAGCCCGTCTGACTGCAAGCTCCGCTCCAGCAGCGTCAGATAATTGTATTCACGGGGGACGATTCCCCAGGCGAAAGAATCACCGAGTGCGACAACGCGAACTCTGTGATTTTTCTTAATAGAAAAGTCCGCATCCTTAAAACCAAAATTGTTCAGCTTAACATTACCCCAGACTTGTCCAGGATATCTGTTTACTGACAGGCGATCTGAATCGACAAGGAGACTGATCGGAAATAAATGCTGGGCAATCCGCAAGCCGCCTTCCAATATCAGCAAACTCACAATGATACCCATGCAGAGCGCAATACATCGCTTGCGCCAATCGTGGGATCGCAGAGAGGGGCCCCGGCCGATTTCAGACTTCACGGATCATCCACGCCCCCAAAACATCGTAACTACTTCCTTCACTAAAATCCTGCTCCTGCATAAGACACTTCACCTCATCCAACCTGCTATCTGAAATTTTTTCTTGATACTACTCATGTCCATTGCGCAAAACTTAAGAAATGCAGGACGCCAACGTCTTTTTACACCCGTAATCTCTGGCTTGTCCACAAATTGAAGAACAGGCCTTTCTTATAGATCAACTCCCGCAGAGTGCCCGACTCAAGGATTCTACCTTGATCAAGATAGACGATTTTATCGGCTCTTCTGATTGTAGAAAGCCTGTGGGCAATAAGGATCAGCGTTTTCTCACCTCGCGTCTGCAAAATAAAGTTGTGGACCCAGGCTTCCGTCCCAGAATCAAGAGCGCTCGTGGCTTCATCCATGATCAAGATCTCCGGGTCCTTGATAAGCGCCCGTGCGATCGAAAGCCTTTGCCGCTCACCCCCCGAAAGACGGGCACCCCTTTCGCCGACAAGGGTCTCATATTTCTGCGGCATCTTTTTGACAAAATCATGGATGCGAACCCTGATGCCAAGGTACCTTAAACGTTCCTCATGAACATCCGAAGAGGCACCATAAACAATGTTGTTACGGATCGTATCGTTAAAGAGAATCACTTCCTGACTCACGAACGCCATACGCTGTCGCAGCGAAGCGACGTCATACCCCCGGATGTCATGACCATCCACTAAAATCGTCCCGGGAGAACAATCATAAAATCTTAAAAGCAAGTTCACGAGCGTACTTTTGCCCGAACCCGAAGGTCCCACAATGGCAACAATCGATTTTTTTTCTACGGAAAAATTGAGTTTTTCCAGAACCCAAGGTTCCTTTTCTCCGTATCGAAAAGAAAGGTCCTTGAACTGTATCACTTTCTTGAGGCCTGTGAATTTCTGTGAGCCACTCACCACCAGAGTGGTCCCTTCATAGTGAAGGACTTGCTCGATATCGCGCAATGCAGAAGCGGCGCCCGCAGACCCCATTTTAAACTTACCGAACGCGGCGAACCCCGGAACAACCCGCATCGCCAGATAAAAGAAAACAAAGGCTTGCGACGCGTCCAGAGTGTGGTCGATCCGCATCACGAGCGCCAATCCAAAAGCAACACATAGGATCCCGGTCATCGCTCCCAGATCCTCGACCGGCTCCGCGAGGCTGCTCAACCGTTGCGTTTTAAATGCTTGCGCGATCTCTTGTTCACTTGCACGCGAAAATTTTTCTATCTCTTCCTGCTCCTTGGCAAAACTTCGTATGACCGGCATGCAGTAAAGCATATTGAAGATCTTTTCATGAAGATTCTTGGCCACACGATCGTGCTCCAGCCAGGCGGCACGAATCCTCAGGATGATCCCATGCGTCACAAATTGCGTCAGGGGAACCGCGATGATCGCAACACAAGTCAGCTTCCAGGAGGTTTTGAGCATGAGACTGAGATAGACGACGAGCAATAAGAATTGCGAGAGGAACCCCTGAAAGAGATCGAACTGGGATTCGATCATGCCGGTCGCTTTCGTAAGAACAGTGTGCAAAAACGCGGTCGTGTTCTTATCGTAAAAACTTTTGCTGTAACCCAGACATTTCTTGACCAGCAATTGGCGAACATTTGCCGTGGCAAGTCGCGCCTGGGTCTGGCTGCACAAAGAGGCTAAATAAAGACAGGCGTTTTTAAGAATGACAATAATATAGAACCAGAATGCGGCAAGCGCGAAAAGCTTATTGGAGGTATTAAAAAAATTTGGAAAGCGCCTGACGAAAAAATGAACGCCTGCCATATCCACCATATGGCTGAAATCCCCTTGGATGATCCCGTGTGTCAGAGGAAACAACAAGTTGACGGAGTAGAGGGCCGAAAGACTGAAGCAGACAGAGAGAACGACAGACAATGCCAGAAACCACATATTAACCTGGCTCATTTTCAAAAAAGCAAAAAGTTTTTTTGCGTTTGAGAAGATATCGTTTCTTTTCTCAGAACTCATGCGGGGTAGCTCCGATAATTTAACGCAACGCTTGTGGGATATGATAACTGCAAGGAGGGATTATGAAAAGGAAAGAACGCAGGAAATACCGACACTTGCCCGCTTGTGGCCAGGAGATAATGAGTCGGAGGTTTTGGAAAATCCTTCGAAAGGACCTGCGGAAAATAAAACCGGACTAAGCCTGCCCCCAAGACTCTGGGAGCTTAGAAAATCTAGCGCTTAACGCATCGTAAGTATCTTTTAGCTTCGCTTTGAGTTTTTTATCAATTTCATTCGAAAAATCAAAATCGTGCGTCACATTAACTTTGCGTTCTAATCGCTCTTCAGGAAGTGCCACTGCGGCAACTTCAAGAAAATCGGTGATCTGATTGATGGCCTTTTGTTTGTTCCGCATAAGATCTTCGTAGAAAAGAAACAATAAATCCTCCGGCCTGAAATGCTCTTGCAGCTTTTGGACGGTAACATGATATGAAGACTTTTCGATAATCATATCGGAATACGCTAGTTCAACAAGCTCTTCTCTCGTAACATCACGAATATCCGTATTTTGCATTTCAAAGAAATAACGCATCGCTGACTTAGCCCGATCGACCGGATCTCTCATTATAAAAAGTATTTTTTTATTTTGGCACACTCTTTTTATATTTTCAAATCCCGCGTCAGGCAGGAGGGCATATTCCGGTGAAAAATCAGCCGCATATTTCTTCCCACTATGAGAAAACAACTTTATATACCACTGATCATTGACAGGTGATAATAACTCGTGGATGACTTTATTAACAGGCTTGCCAGACGATACATTTGAAAAATAGCGTTCTAATGCCGAACGCTTTTCTTTCAGGATCCGTTCCAGTTCATTTACTTTTCTTCTCGTCAGCAGAATGCTGTCGCAATACAACGTGTTGAAATAATGGACCTCTTTCACGCCTGAAAAACCGATTTCCGGATGATCTTTTAACTGCGCGTACAACCAGGTGGTACCTGCCTTTTGTGCACCCACACATAAAAATAAATTTTTTATCATAATGCGCTTTTCCATCCCCTGAATAATTAACAAAAATAGCCCGCCTGTTTTCCGTACTCAAGCGCGCTCAGAGCGTCAAACGTTCCATGAAGCTTTCTGTGATTCTAATTCATTTCTACGCGTTCGAGGATCATTCTTTTCTTTCGGCCATCCGTAAAATCTTGTGACTGTCTCGGTCGGCAGAACATCCCCACGTCTTAATACTTTAGGGTGCTCCCCAAAAGATCTTCCACCTCTTTAAGTTGGTCCGTAAACAGGCCATCAAGCCGTGCCATAGCCTCAGGTCCTGGGGAATACTCCACCTCCGAGGCATTGAACATTGTCTTAAAGGCGGGTTTGAGATGTTTCTCATCAAAAGCAAGGTCAAGAAACCGCGATAAATTTTCAAGCATCCCGGAAGGATTGTCAATAATGTCGTCATACGGCAAAAGCAGGACATTGCTGAAACATTTACTATATTTCTCAAAAGCTAATTTATAATTGCCGAATTCTCTCTGCGTTCTTATCCACAAGCGATTTCCAGTCAATAAGGACAGAAAGAATCGTTCTCTCTCCTCAGGCAAAACTTCGTCCTCACCACCACCGAGCCGTAAACGAAAAGCAGAGATCGTTCGTTTTATCGGATTGCGGCACATCAATACTATGCGAGCATCACCTACGAGCTCCCTCATCCGAGAAATCTGTGCATCTTGGAGCAACATGTATTCGGGCGTGGACTCTCCCAAAAACTTTACGCCCTCATCCTCTCCGAGGCCGGAGAAGAGATCGAGATAATTGATTTTTTCAATCGGCGTTGTAAAAAAATGAAAATGTGTCTTAAGATGACATTGCCAATCAGGATTGATAAAACCAAACTCCTTGGTCTGGCAAAGCTTATCAATCTCTAGGGCTAAAGACTTTTTTGAAAACACCCTTAACTTCTCTTCCGGTCTAATCCCATAAAGCGTATCGAAATAATGGAGCTCCTTAACCGGGTGCATTTTGATCTGCGGATGCAGTCCGAGCAATCGCCATAAAAATGACGAGCCTGCGCGTTGAGAACCCACACCGATAATAAATTTTTTTTCCATAATGTTCATTTCGAAATATTAGAGAATACCCCTTCTGATCATTTTATAATTCCCTGAGCAATCCACTCCGGGGTTGACAAGCCCTGAAACGCCGGAGTTATTATACTGCTCCCCATTTCGTTAAAGTTCAAACAGTTAAAACTTGAAATAGATGAAATCATAAGAATCAACGCCTGCAAATATCATAAGTAGCAAGCCTGCGACAGCATAAAAGAAAACCCGTAAACCTCATCTAGATCCCAAGACTTCCGCCTTTGCCACCCTTGCCAAAGCATCGAAACAAGCAGCGGTATCGAATAAAACAGAAATACGCAAAGCAGAACCAGCACGACATCCCCATCAGCATAAGACTTCGCAAAGAGCGGCCGGCCACCATGCCATGGAATCTCCACCTTGACCTGGTCCCATAAAAATCCAAGAGATGGCGTACGAACCAATAGAAATCCGATATTGACCAGAAAATAGGTTATGAGAATCGAAAATGCGCGTGTAAGGAAATTCTCTTTCCACACACGATCGAGAGCTGGCTTAAATATCAGCTGATACAAAATAATAATAGCGGCATAATAAAGACCCCAGATAAGATATTTCCACTCCGCACCATGCCAGAGCCCGATAAAGCCCCATGAAATGATGATCGCGACAACATATCCGAGAAAAGGACGCTTCTTGGTCAGACGAACCACCAAGGGCATGTAAATATAGTCTTTCATCCACTGCGTGAGAGAAATGTGCCATCGGTTCCAGAAATCCGAAGGATTCCTTGCGAGAAAAGGTCTGTCAAAATTCTTCATCAATTCAAGTCCCAACAATTTAGCGGATCCCCGGGCCAGGTCTGTGTACGCTGAAAAATCAGCAAACAATTGGCTGCCAAAGCCAAAGCCTCCCAGGAGAAGAAGCCCAGCCGAAGGATTCTTAAGGGCGAATATCATGTTCACATAGAGCCCAAGGTTGTTTGCCACCACAAGTTTTTTCACGAGACCCCAGACGATCAAGTCAATCCCCTGCATGAATTGGCTCTTGCTAAAAACACGATCTCGCGCGATCTGGCCAAGGAGTGCTTTGGGCTTCTCGATAGGCCCGGCGAGAAGCTTCGGGAAAAAAGCAATAAACAGAGCCAACTCGGGAAAGGAATCGACGGGATCTATAACACCCCTGTAAATATCAATGACATAACTCAATAACTGGAAGGTATAAAAAGAAATACCCAGAGGTAAGATGATCTCAAGATGCAAATTCGTCGCGTCCACATTCCAAAAGCCAAGAAGTCCGGCCAGAGAATCAATAAAAAAATTATAATATTTGAAAAAACAAAGCATCCCGATGCTCAAAAACACGGCCCCGAAAAAGAATGCTTTGCGCTCGAACGCGCTTGGGGCCCGCTTGATACGCTGGCCGGAAAAAAATACCACGACCGTCGCACCCATGATCAGCCCCAAAAACCGCCAATCCCAGCTTGCGTAAAACACATAACTGGCCGTAAGGAGCAGCATATTCTGCCACCGACGCGATAGCCTCCAGTAAAGAAGTACAACAGCTACAAGAAAAATAAAATATCCCCAAGACGGAAAAATAATCATGCCTGAACGCCTCCTTTTGGATCATCGCCCTTCTCGGATGCGCTCCCGAGAAACCAGGGCTTCTCTGAAATACCGGACTTTATGGAATGAATATAAATCGTCGGAAGAGGTGGATTGACCCCTGCATATTCGAGGTCATTATGCGTAAAGAACACCGCCCCTGCGCAATACCGTGCGATGGGTTCGCGTTCCGCCATCACAATGGCATAATACCTTCGCGCAGCTCTCTGGGAATCCTCCTGAGGCTGCCGTCTCTCCGCCTGTTTGATAAATTGATCCTTGAGAGAAAACTCCTGCCATAGCCTGTTAAAGGCCGGATCTTCTAACTGTTTAAGGATATCATCAAAAATAAGTCCGGCCTGTGCCCAGATCTCGCTCAAATAGATATTGTCAAAACCACGCCTCCGGCACTCTTCGGTAATAGCTCTAAAATAACTCCGGGCCGATGCCTCGGGCACGAGATTGCAACGACCGTGGATATCCGCCAAAATAAGCGTAAGCCTGACCCAAGGCTTGTTGACACATCGGTTCGCTTCATCAACAAGCATACGCAGATGATCCAGCGCGGCCCTATCGTGTTCATCCGCAAAATCCCGCTGCCCCACCCCCCAATATCCGACGAGGCAGAACGGAGTATCATCGATCAAAGAGTCCTGAATAGCTTTCAAGATGGCCTCTTTATCCGGCGTCTTGGCCTTTCTGTAACGGGCTTTGTCGAAGATCGCGAAAAGATCCCGAGCCGTCTGTCCGGAAATATATTCCCTGAGCTTTTTCAGATCGACCTTACCGAGACTGTTCTTGGGCAAGCACCGGAAGAACACAAATTGATCCGGCATATTTTGCGCAGAGACACTTCCCCGGACAAAATCATACAACTCAGCTTCGATCTCCGGCGTCCTCTCCTTCAAAACGCACGCCGTGACAACCCGTTCCCCGAGCATGTCATCAGGAATGCCGAAAGTACACGATTCCGCGATATGACCGTAACGCCCGACAGCAATATCAATATCCTCGGGAATCACAAGCTGTCCTTTACGCTTGATGATATTCTTGATCCGTCCGACGATCACGAGTTGGCCATCTCTATCTAGAAAACCGATATCACCCGTCTTGAGCCAGCCATCCACAAGCACAGCCTTGGTGGCTTCGGGATTACCCCAATAGCCTTTCATAATGATATCTCCACGAATCAAAACTTCCCCGCTTCCTTCCGGCAACCCCTCGGCGGAGATCAAACCCGATCGGCCAATACGCACCTCGCAATCGACAGGAATCCCCGCGGAATCATAACGCTTTCTCTCATCCCTGGGGGTCATGACGGCCCAAGTCGTCGTCTCTGTAAGCCCATAGCCCTGAAAACAGGGAATATGAAATCGGGCCTCAAAGGTCTTCCAAAGAGACTCTTTCAGGTGAGCCGTACCGACCAACGCATACTCGATGGAAGAAATATCCTTTGACGCGCCCGCCGGATACATATCGCTCAAGGAAGCCATGATCGACGGTGTTATGCTCAGAACCTGGATCTTATGTTGCTCGACAATATCCCAGATGCTTCGGGCCACAGAAAACCCGAAGACCTCTGTAAGAAAAACATGCGCCCCGGCACTAATGCACGCAAGCCCTGTGACCATCGGCGCGTTGATATGGTAGAAGGGAAGCATCGAAAGAAACTTCTGGCCTTGTTGAAAACCATAGAAAGACGAAAAAGCCTTTGCCATTACAGTGAGATTTTTATGAGAGAGCGCGATCCCCTTGCTGTTGGCTGTTGTCCCAGATGTATAAATAATAAGGACTGCCTTCCCGTCTCCCTCCTCGCCGGCCAAAGGACCACTGTCGTAAGACCCGTCTTCTGCACCGGCCAGGCAAAGCATATCCTGGCTGTTGACCTGGATCTTCTCGGAATTCTCAAAGCTCTCCGCCAAGGGTAGCCACTCCTCGTCAAAAAAAATAACCCCGGGAGACAGTTGTTTTACAATATGCTGTAATTCATCAGTATGCATTTTGGGATTCAAGGGAATCAGGGCGGCCCGTCGTGAGGCACAAGCAAATATCAAAGGAAAGAAAAACGCCGAGTTAACCGTCAGATAAACGATCTTGTCCCCAGGGGCGATCATCCTCTTTTCAAGCAGTCGGGCAAGGCTCAGGCTCGCTTTGCGCAGATCCTCATAACTATAACTTTTATGACTTCTCAAATCCGTCAAGAACATCTGCCGGCCGTCCAGATGATCCAATAAAGAAGAGAGGTTCATGTCACGGGCCTCTTCGAGATCACGAACTGTTCGATCTTTTCCAATGAACTAATCCTGTCATTGGCGAGATCCGCCACAGCGACCGTCACCGCGAATTCCTTCTCTAAAATCGCGATCACCTTGATGAGATCAAATGAATCAAAGAGGTTCTTTTTGATAAAATCCTCGGTCTCCAGAAG
Organism: Candidatus Omnitrophota bacterium; assembly: GCA_903856085.1. Lineage (GTDB taxonomy): Bacteria > Omnitrophota > Omnitrophia > Omnitrophales > Aquincolibacteriaceae > Aquincolibacterium > Aquincolibacterium lacustre. The sequence goes on from CAIOAT010000013.1 coordinate 294,575, forward strand.
CTTGCCGATCAAATGCGCCTTACTCCCGAAATTTTGCACCAAGAGCTCGCGAACCTTCTCTCTTATAGCCTTTTCCACACCACCACCTCATTTATCCTTTGGACCGCCTTACACCTGGCCCTCGAAGCCGTCCGAATATTTTCGTCCTTGATATGCGGGTCGCATCATCTTCTAAAAACCGTGCGCCTCTTTTCCCGTTTTATTCCATCTGTTATTTCGTCTTTGATTCGCTCTGGGTCACGAACTAATCACTTCACAATGCCTTGAGCAACCAACTCCCGGGCTAACAACTCCTGCACTATTGCAGGATGGTTCATATGCTTCCAGTCCAAAAAAAGATCCGGGCTATTTAAATCCTTACGATCCCATAAAGAAATATATTTGATCCCATTATTCGCAAGGTAATCTTCCAATTTCGCATAATATTGTTTTTTCTGATCGTACGAAAACCCTTCCTCGACCTGAGGATAGGTAGGAAGCACGACGACAAAAAGATCGATGTTGTATTTATGTTTTAAAGCCACGATCCACGGAAGAAGCGATTCCTTCATCTCCTTGTCAAAATCATAGCTTTGAACTTGGCGGCTTTTAGGAAGAGAGTCTGCATCATTTCTAAATTTTCCAAGGCGAAACTTCTTATTCAAGACATCTTCCACATTTGCTCCGGGGGCGATTTTTCCAAATATTCCTGTTACAAAATGATGCAAAAGGTCTTTAGCCATATCTTCAGCACACCTCGACAGAAAAATATGCTCCCGCAAAATCTCTCCCACCGAAAGTTTTCTCTTCCCCCCCGGCTCAAAATCAGAGATCCTCTCCCGACTCCCAAGTTGCCCCATATATTTGGCTGCAAGATATCGACTATCGTACCAAGTCAGTCTGTCTTGATTAAAGACTATTCCCACGGAGGGCCTCCAGCCAGAACTGCAAATCTGATTTCTAAAATATAAATATTCGTACCTAGAACCGACGCCATAAGTCTGTTGAATGACTTTATACGTCTTTCCTGTAAGAAAATGCAGCCGCTCTTTCAAGCTCTCCCCTCGAATACCTTCCTTTAAAGCAGAGGAGCCTAAAAGAACTATGTCGGGCTTTTCCCGTTGAATCCTGTTCCGGAGCCTATAATCGATCCCTTGACCAGACGGATAAAAGACCGCGGCAAAAAAGAAAACAACAGCAACCAACACGATCGCATTAAAAACAAGCAGCTTGTTAAAACTTGAACTATAAGAAATCATAGGAATCAACTCCTCCTGCGAAAATCATAAAACCTCGGTCTTTGGCGCCCAGGCTGGGAGGCAAAGAGATCGCTTAAAACAGAAATAGCACGACATCCCACCGGTAAAAGACTGCGATCACAGTGGTCGACCCGCACACGATCGGGTTTCCAGCATCACCTGATCTCAAAAGCCGGGGCAAGATATCTCCACCCCGCCCCCTCATTTTTTATGCTCTCTTTTATTTCGTCTTTGATTCGCTCTTCGCCTTGCACCAAGTCCCCCTCGTCCGGCTACCGTTATGCTTCGTTTTTATGGACGGTACCATGCGTCCCCCAAGCCATTGCCCTGCCGCCTATCTTGGACTCTCATGACTCGGAAAATCAACCCCTTCATACTTCCGTTTCTAATTCCAAGCTCGACCCTCCCCGAAGACTACAGCACCCTCCGGAATAAACCAACAAATCTCTCTTCTTTGTGCCCACCACCGAGTGATTCTCTCTTGGTCAAAAAAAGATCATTTCACAATGCCTTTGGCAACCAATTCTTGCGCCAGCAATTCGTGAAACCGCATAAAACTTTTCATATGCGCGGTATCGAGAAAAAGATCGGGGTTGTTCAGCTCCTCATTATCCCAAAAGGAAACGTACTTGATTCCATTATCCTCAAGATAATTCTCTAGTTGAGAATAATACCGTTGCTTCTGGTTGTATGAAAACCCTTGTTCAACCTGAGGATACGTGGGAAGCACTGCAACAAAAAGATCGATATTATATTTGTGTTTCAATACCACGATGCGCTGGAGAAGAGAGCCTCCCAGGTCTTTATCAAAACGATAGTTTGCAGCATAAGGCCCGCCATCGTAGAGATCGGCACCATCCTTAAAACTTCCTACGCGAAACTTCATGCTCAGCACATCCACACCATCAACCGAGGGAGCTATTTTTTCCAAGATCTCTTTTAAAAAAATATGCAGAAGATCTCTCGATATGTCCCCGGCACATCTCATAAGGAGAATACGCTCTGCCAAAATATCGTTTACTCCACGCTTGCTCATTAACCCCGGCTGAAAATCAGAAAGCCGCTCCCCTTTCCCAAGCTGTCTCCTGATTTTAGTGGTAATGGCTTTTCGGTTGTAAAAACGAGTCAGTTTGTCCCGAATTATGACCAAGCCCACGAGCGGTTTCCAGCTGGAATTGCAAACCTGATTCCTAAAGAATAAATAGAAGGGCGCAGAGCCTTGGTTCTCAACGTGACTGATAATACTGTACGTTTTTCCTTGAAGAGCGCTCAACTGCCTTTCCAGCGCGCCCTCACAAATAGCTGTCCCCAACACTGATGTGCCTAAAAGAACGATGTCGGGCTTTTCCTCTTGGATCATGTCCCGGAGCGTATAATCGATTCCTTGACCGTCCGGTGGATAAAACACACCCACAAAAAAGAAAGACGCAGCGACCAAAATGACCGCACCAAGAATAAATAATCCGTTGAGAATTGAAATACGTGAAATCATAGGCGTTAACTCCTGCGAAGATCATTAGCCATAGGCCCGCGAAAGCGTAAAATAAAATCTGGCTTCGCCGCATCGTCCGGGCAATTCAACGAATCTTTTTTTGCCTACCCACGGGGGTTATTGAGCTCCTGGTAATCCCAAAAAGAAATAAATTTGATCCCATTGCCCTCAAGGTAATTCCCCAGTCTAGAATAATGTCGCTTCTTCTGATCGTATGAACACCCTTCGTCAATCTGAGGATAAATGGGGAGCGCTACGGCGAAAAGATCGATGTTGTATTTATGTTTTAATGCTACGATGCGCGGAAGAAGTGATCTCTCCATCTGCTTGTCAAAATCATAGCTTCGCCGGCGGGATTACGGAAGCTTAGGCTTTGCCGGCGGCTGCTTTGAGAAAGCTTGGAAGTGGACCCGCTTGACAACGTCCTTTTTACCATCCTTCTCCCGCTCAACCTGCTTCACGACAAACTGGCCGAGACCCGCAACTTTCACAACCCCGGTTGTTGTCTCCTTGATCTCCCAAGCGATCTGCTTGAAGACTTCCCGCAAAAGCATGCACCCTCTTTCGTCATTAAGCTTTTCAAGTTTTGGCTCCACCTGCTTGGCGCAATGCACAAATTCTCTGATATCCATAACGACCTCCGTTTTATTGGTTAAAATGAGAATCAACGACCTTTGATTGCTGCGTTTTTCCAGCCTCAAACAAATTCTTATAGATTCCGGCTAATTCTTCCGCCTGATCCGATGGCAGACGCAATCGCTTCCCTGTCTTGACGCCACGAAAGTTCAGGTAGAAATCTTTATTTTTGTTGATCTGACCGAACACCTTCATTAAATCTTGATGATCGTCCACCGAGATAACATTGCCATCGATCCCCTCGTGGACATCCGCACCAATCGCTCCCCGGTCCGAGGCAATGACCCAAACACCCGCCATTTTCGCCTCCCGCGTTACAAGTCCGTAGCTCTCCGGCCAGGTGGAGGGCGCGACTAATACATCGATCTCACTGTACACCCGGTTGATCTCTTCCTGCTTCACTCGCGGAATGATCCTCACCTGTGTTTTTCCCCACGTTTCGCGGAGCTCTTCGCCCAGCTCAAGGGCGTGATCGACCACGATGGCCTCAATACGCTCAAAAACCCCTTTTTTCAAGGCCTCCCGGAATAAAGAAAAACCCTTATGCGGAGGGATACCTCCGACATGGGCTACGCGCACCTTGCCGTGAGGGCTGGACACTTTGGGCAATATTTCAAAGGGTTCCACGCCATTTTCGTTCACAATAACATTGGTTAAACCCGACGCCCGATAAATTTTCGCGAATGTCTCAGAAACCGCCAAGACCGCCCGGGCCTGTCTTAAGCACCGTTTCAAAGAGTCCCGGCGATTCATTTCTTCCGGCTTTGCACGGGGGTTAAACGGGTCGACCGTCTTGCCATCTTCATCGACTAGAAACTGATGGGACGAGAGCCACCACCCATCATGAACTGTCACTACATAGGGTATTCTCAACGCCTGCGCTCCATCCACCACGGAAGCCGTTAAGATTTGAAGGCAATGGAAATGGATGAGATCAAAATTGTACTTCAAATAAAAATCCCGGCAAAAAGCCAACACTTTAGGATCCGAGTGCTCCTGCCACGGCTTGTCTGGAACATAAAGCTTTGTCACCAGGACATCTCCGAAAACATACTGCTCGACCTCATAGGGAGCCCTGAACCCGGAACAGTCCGCACAAAGAACATGTATTTCGTACTCACTTCCATATTTCTCCGCAAGATAACTGACCTGCGATTCTGCGATCCGGGTCGCTCCGCCTATCGATTGCGGAGCAAAGTAAGTATTCACCACCAAGATCCTCTTGCGTTGGTTGGGAGATACGGGGGGCAAATAATGCTGTAAGATCTCTGCCGCGCAAATTTCGCCGATCTCTGCCCCATGGTCCGATAAAGCTCTTGCGCAAGCTCTGAACCCTATCCGTTCCCGCAGAGACGCATTGTCGATCAACTGCCCAAGGGCCTTCACCCAATCCGCAATGGACGAGGCAAACAACGCTTCCCAGCCGTCGCCTAGAAGAGAACCATAGAGTTCGGTCGGCGTAAGAACAGAGGGAATCCCAAAAGCGGCCGCCTCCAACCATTTGATCTCACTCTTACAGTCCGTGAGAATGGTCTTTTCCAAGATGGCAACATTAATATCCGCCCTTTTCAGATGCTCCAAATATTCGCCGTAATCATCCATGAATGGAACCATCAAAATACGATCGGAAAAACGTTCCAAGATTTTCGGGAGCTTAAAATGACCGATCATCTGAACCTCAACCTGTTCATATTTCTCCAGGATCATCGCAAAGGCAGGAACGAGGATATCGTAAAAGGCTTCCTTATGCGCCTTGGTTCCGCTTCCATAGAAAATCCTGAGTCGTCCATCCTTGCGAAATGGTTTTTCCTGAAAATCGGCGAAAGACAATTTCCCGTCCGTTTTAACGCCTAGCGAAGCCAGCTCCTCCCCGATAAGATTGGGATAGACCCAAACAGGTGTCTTTTCGGCAACGCATTGCTGTACCTGTCTGGCCAGCGGAGCTGTGGAAACAATAATGCCGTCACAACATAAAAGCACCGCCCGGAAAAGAGGAACGTCGAGCATCAAGTGAACATGGGTTCTTTGATCTATTAACTCCGCATACGATGTGAGGGGCGCTGGAAAGTGGGCCCCGTCAAAGATCAGGTCATCGATATCGTAGAGAACGGGGATCCCCAACCCCTTGGCGTAATAAATAAACCGCAGGACTTCAAATGTGGCTGGCAATCGACACACGACCACTAAATCCACGTCGATGAGCCTCGATTGCCATTGTAAACCGCCGAGTTCGGCTTGCTCCAGATAGTCCGTCTTGAGGCCGAGTTTTTTAAAATGTTCTGCCTTCTGCTTGGCCCGATAGTAGTAGCTCTGCGGGATATAAGGCGTACCTACGATAAGAATCTTGCCAAATCGAGGTCTCATGGGTGTTACGCCGCCCCTTTGCCCTAGATTCTTTTGAAACAATTCGTTTTTCAATTGGACTAGACGGCTGAGCAAGTCCAACATTTTTCCGCGCAAAATTTGAGCCGCAACCGGATTCTCCAACAACCCCAAGGCTGCCGTTTTGTGAATAATGATATTTGAAAAACGGGACAAGATCACATCGATCAACTGAACGGCATAACCTGATGTGGGATCGAATTCATAGGCCGCCATCACCCAACGAAGAACATAATCCATCGCGTATGCCAGAGTGGAAAGTTCTGTCTCTGCAGCCTCAAAGGCAATGCTCGCCGCCAACATATACAATTTAGGATCCGGCAACAATTTTGCGACAGGTTTTCCGCGGACGATCATATCTTTATAGCGCTTGTCCAACTTGCCGCGCATTTGAATGATCGCTCTCATAAGGGACGAGTCCGCCGAGAATGACAATTCGTGGGATTTGCTCTGGGGCGCTACATTTCGAGAACGCTTTTTGATCTTCCGCAGATACATGTGAACTTGATCCCGGGAAGGATCCTTATGGATAACGACGATTTCCCACGGAGAAGACTTGGGTCGAACAAGCAGGATCAACCCGCCTCCGTGAATTCCATTGGCGGCCATAATATTGACTGTGGTCATTCCCGGAATCGACCCGGCACAAACCCGGCCCTCTTTCTTGCCGAATACAAGCCAATGCCTGATGGCTTTTCCTTTTGTGTTGATTCCGTTCTGCTCTAAATCCGGGTACATCCGGATGTATTGCTTCCATTGAAAATTGGGATAAAGAAAAAATTGCGCGCCATAAGATCCCAGCATGGCCAGCCGCGCACTCAGAAAACCTGCTATTTTGTGCCTCACCGATACTCCCCGGCTCATCGTAACGATTAGCTAAAGTTAGTTGAAATGCTCTGAAGAATCCTGGGACCTCCCCTCGAACAGGGCTGTACAACAGCCTCAAGGAAAAGAACCCATGGCCGCAAATAATGTAACAAGGAAACACGGAAAATCAAAGGTAAAGATCGACGAGAAAACTAAAAACAGCGCTGCAATAAATCGCAGAAAGCTACCGAGAAGATTTTGAAAAGCCGGGTCGATTTCTGACGACGGAACTTCTCGTGCCATGCGCGGCAAGAAATGCTTACTTGATGAAAAAAACAGGCTGTTGTGCATAACGCGGCGGCCAGGCCAGACTGAAATCCGCATCATCAAGCGTAAGGTTGGGACTGTAGGCCGGATCATTCACCAGCCGATCCCCCCAGCGTTTTTTCATATATTGAATTTCGCGGGCAAAACGCGCCATTTTTTTCTGAGTATCCTCAAACCCTCGCGTCGCTGACTCGCGATGCCAAAGCTCTGCGTAAGGCGTCCAAAGATTGCGATATCCGTCCTCGCGGACCCGGAGACAGAAATCGACATCATTAAAGGCGATGGGGAGATCCTTCTCATTAAGTCCGCCCACGTCTTCATATATGGATTTTTTGATGACAAGACACGCTCCCGTCACGGCTGAAAAGGATTGTAGCAGCTCCGCGCGCGCAAAATATCCGGGCAAACCCCGGCCCAATCCCTTATGCGAATGCTCGGCACACCCCTTAAGCCCCGTGATAACACCTCCGTGTTGCAATGTCCTGTCGGGATACCACAATCTCGCGCCGACCGCTCCCACTCCAGGTTGGATCGCCAAACTGACCAACTCCGACAACCAATCCTCAGAAATCACTTCTATATCGTCGTTGATAAGACCGATCAGTTCACCTTGGACCGCTTTGACCGCCGCATTATTCAAAGCTGCGAAATTGAACGGGCGATTATCCCGGAGCACCCGTACGTTGGATTTGGATGCGATTTCCTTTAAATAGTGAAGTGTCTGCGGATCATCGGATCCGTTATCGATGATCAGAATTTCATAACAAGGATAGGTGGTCTTCTGGAAGATGCTTTTCACACACTCGCGGATCAAGGGGAATCCGTTTCTTGTGGGAATGATGAGACTGACCTTCGGTGGAATTTCAGGCAACGCATAACGTACTCGATAACCGTGGGGCACCGGCTCCGCTGTCGCCCGGATTCCCTGCCGCTTGAAATACTCATTCAGAACCCTTTCTCCGGCGTGAAGAGCGTAGGGTTTAGTGCCCAGATGCGACGCTGTGCTCGAATCGTGCATCCTCCAATGGAAGAGAACCCGGGGGATGTGCTGGATCTTCTTGGCGCCGATGACTTCTAGACACCTCAGAGCCAGATCATAATCCTGGGCTCCTTCCACGCCTAAACGAAAGCCCCCGACCTCTCGAAGAAGTCGCGTTTTATAAACACCCAGATGATTGGTTATATTGTGAGACAGAAAAAGATCATAGTTCCAGTCGCACTTAAAATAGGGTTTTACTCTTTTCCCCTCTTTGTCGATCTTGTCCTCATCCGAATAGATCAAGCAGGTTTCAGGATGACGATGGATGGTTTCAGCCACCCAGAACAAAGCGTGTTCCGACAGCAGGTCATCGTGATCGAGTAAGGCAACCCAATCTCCCGTGGCAAGCTCCAAAGCACTGTTCGAGGCTGCCGAGATATGCCCATTCTGCTCGCGGAACACTACTTTGATGCGGCCGTCTTCCCTCGTATATTGTTCCAAAAGAGTCCGGATCGTTGGATCCGTAGAAGCATCGTCTGCAATGCAAAGCTCCCAATGGGGATAGATCTGATTCCGAACGGATTCAATAGCTTCCTTCAGCCAAACGGGATTCGTATTGTAGACCGGCATCACAACAGAGATAACCGGTCGGGACGGAAAGACCTTGATCTGCTGACGCAGGCTGGCGCGCGCCTCATCGGTAAGCGTATCGTAGCGACGAATCCACTCCGGGTAATCGTTTAACAAAGAAGCGACCCCAGGCCGCCGTCCTTCGGCTTTCCCATGCCGGGCATAATGCTCATAGGGATCCATACCGCTCGCTAAGACATCCGGATTTTCCTTGAGGTAGAACTCGGCATCAAAGGGCGGCCGGTCGATAAGAAACTCCATCCGATAATAAAAAGATGGGTAGTGCCTATAAAAAAAATCAGCGACCTTCTGCCGCTGTGCCTGTCTCAGAGGAATCATTCGATAAGCCGCCCAAAGGAACAACAAAAACCATTTGAGGAACTTTCTCGCGAATGTTACCAAAACTCCCGCCACGGCCTTGATCCCAGGTTCCATCTCCGAGAGACCTCTCTTTCCCGGCGGAGAAATCCGCGGGGATTGTCGCTGTTTGGGTCGACTTCAGTTATTCTGAATGCAGGTCTGGTTCTTGCCGGAGGATTTTGCCTTGAGCAGGGCTTCCTGGGCGCGCTCAACAACCTTTTTGGGATCCTTTTCATCACGACTAAGCACCGACACCCCGACGCTGGCCGTAACTTTGAAAGAGGATCCTCCGGGGGCATGAAATTCGAGACGCTCCGTCGCTTTACGGATTCTCTCCGCCACCCCGAAGGCCGCGTTCGCCAGGTTGTAACCCACGAGCAGGACAATGAATTCTTCTTCCCCGTAGCGACCTGCGATATCCGGCATCGCGCGGCCTTTGGTGCGGATCGCATATTGGATGATCTCCGCAACTTTTTTGAGAACCTCGTCACCGGTTCTATAGCCGTAGGCTTCATTAATCTTGCGAAAATCATCAATATCCAGAAGGATCACAGCAAAAGGTTTCCGGAAGGTGCGGGAATAGGAAAGCGCCTGCGACAGAAAGGTATTCACATAGCGCATGACAAAAAGCCCAGTCAGCTCATCGCGCACCGCCAGACTCAGATAATAAATCCGTTCCTTGTATTCCTGGACCTTGGCGACCGCAAAGGAAATCAGGGAATAAAAGAAAATCAGAAAAAGCGGCGATGCGATTCCGATCAGGACTCCTCCCCGTAAGAAAAGCGCGAACGAGATTGCGATCCAAATACCCGCCAGCAGGATCACGCGCAAAATCGAAAACACGCTCCGGAAAGCGATCAGGATAAACCCGGTTAAAAGCGCGAGCAAAAAAAGAAGCGCAGAAAAAATCTTGGGCGAAAGAACGTGAAGGTACTGCCGGGTCAAAAGGGTGTTGATAATATTCCCGAGCGCCCCAATGCTCGGGCTCGCTGCCTCAAGCGGCGTCATCTTGAAATCGGAAACGGTCATGCCGATAAGACAGATCTTTCCTTTAAAATCCCTGGCGGTGATCGGCGCCTTTTTGCCCTTGGAGACCAGAGCGTAACTGTTCAGTACATCCACGAACGGATAATAACCGGAGGAATCGTTCCAGCGCTTGGCCCAATGAATGAGAAGATTGTTCTGGTCGTCGCGCGGAAAATCGCACCGCTCCATCGTCGGCACGGGTTTCCCGAGGAAATCGTACGCGACCCGGATCCCGAGATGCGGTACGAGCTCTTTGTTGAACTTCACGAAGGGATACACGCGCCGGATCACGTTGTCAGGGTCCTGGTTGTAATTGATATGCCCAATCCCCCGAGCGGCCGCGCTATAAACCTGCGCCGATTGGTTGATGTAATAATAGTTCCTGAATCCCTCCGAATCGAAAGAGATCGGCAGATAAAAATTGGGCGTTTTCTTAAATTCCTCAAGAAGCGCCTGATCATCCTCAGGCGTATCCTTCTCCTCAGAAAAGAAAAGATTGAACACGATGGCCTTCGCGCCCCATTCCCGCAAAATACGCGTCATCGCCGCGTAGTAGCGCTTGGGCCAGGGAAAAGGCCGTATGGCCTGCAGGCTGCTCCTGTCGATCCCGATGTAGACGACCGCCGGATCAACCATGGGGGCGGGTTGATATTTGAGGAACTGATCGTAAACGTGATCATCGAAAGACCGGAAGGTCTGGGTCCCTGAAAAACTGAGCGAGAGAACGAATACCAGGATAAATCCAAGGATCTGGATTATGCGAAGAGGCGTAAAAAAAAGAACTACCTGCCTCAGGGGTTCGGTCGAGTATCCCTGGCGTTTTTGAACAAGTCCTGTGGGCTCTTTTTCCATGGTTCCCTCGTCATTATTAAATGGGGTTTAAAGGAATTCGAACTATGTAACGGCCAGAACTCTCCTTCTATTAAACAATAAACGTGTAGTTGTGACCGTCCAAACTTTTATTTCTTTTTCAAAATGGCTGTTGGGAAGGCCCGATTTTCAACCTGCGTTGAAATTGACAAGTATTAAGACCGCCCCAATCTCCGCCTTACTTCGATTGAAAAGCATTGGGACGGCCATACTGAGCTAAAACCTACTTTCTTCCAAGAAAATTTTTTCGAAAAAATCCCTGCATCTTGGGGGAAGCTACAGTATAATCTCGCTCTACATAAAAGGCGCGATCATGGCGCCCGCGTTCTCAGCGGACCTTTAAAGATTGAGGAGAATTATGGCGATCCAGGGATGGTTTAAATTTAAAAAGATCCGGTTACTGCTGGCCTGGGGTTCGATCCCCATTCTACTCTTTTACTCCCACATGAACGACAAGAGCTTCCGCTGGGGCATTGTGCTTATGGTGATCGGTGAATTGATCCGTTTTTGGGCCCTCGGATTCGTGGAAAAAAAAGGCCGGAAACTCGCCACGAGCGGTCCTTATGCCTTCGTGCGCAACCCCCTTTATGTCGGCAATTTCTTTCTAGGCCTCGGAGTTGCCGTAATCGTCTGGAACTGGGTCATCCTGCTCCTTTTTCTCGCTGGCTTCCTGGGAATCTATACGGGGACCATTCGAGGCGAAGAAAAACACTTGCGAGAGATGTTTGGAAAACCTTACGAGGATTATTGCAAAAATGTCCCCTCGTTCCTTCCGCGGTTGACACCTTACGCGGCGCCCGAGAAGGACTCTTTCCTCTGGAGCCGTATCATCAAACATCACGAATACATCACGGTTGCCGGCATCTTCCTCATTCTCATGCTGATCCATCTTTACGAGGAGCTCTTCCTTGCCAAAGAACCGATGACCCAGCAAATACCTCTGATCATCGCAACCGTGATCGTGGCGCTCGCGCTTGCGTTGGAACGGATATTCGTCAGCCGCCTGCACATCACGTTCTTTGAACGCCTGCGCGAAAAAGACGCTCCGAAAAATAATCCGTAATCGCTCCCGACGGACAGGAAGAGGTTGACCCGGACAAGCCTGAGTCTCTATAATCCCTCCATTAATTTTTTTCACGGGAGATAATGATCATGCTGGATTTTAAACAGAAGGTCCTTTGCATCGGATTCGGTTCCGTGGGCAAATGCGCCCTGCCGATCCTCCTCGAACATATCCGCATCCCTTATAAGAATATCACCGTGCTCGACTTCGCCGACAAGCGCAAGGAACTCGCACCCTGGATCAAAAAAGGCGTCCGTTACTCTCAGGAAAAACTCAGCCCTGTCAACGTTGCGCGAACGCTTTCCAAGTATGTCTCCCCCGGCGGAATGATCATCGACCTGTCCTGGAATATCGATTCCCTCGACATGCTCTCTTGGTGTCATGAAAACAAAGTGCTTTATGTGAACACCTCGGTTGAGGAATGGGACCCGTACGCCAATATCGAAAAAAAGACACCGCTTGAGAAGTCGCTCTATTTTAAACAGATGGGGCTCCGCAAGATGACGGCGAAATGGGCGCATGATTCCACAACGGCAGTACTCGACCACGGCGCCAACCCCGGGCTCATCAGTCACTTCACAAAACAGGGCCTTCTCGATATTGCCGAAAAAGCAACACATGACAAGACCACCTCCAAGAAAGACCGGAAATCCCTGGAACGTCTGATCCGCGACGAGAAATTCCACCGCTTGGCCATGAAACTTGGTGTGAAGACGATCCACGTGAGTGAACGCGACACCCAGATCACGGATCAGCCCAAAGAAGTCGATGAATTTGTCGGTACCTGGTCGATCGAGGGTTTACGCGAAGAAGCGACTTCTCCGGTCGAAATGGGTTGGGGAACGCACGAGAAAGAGCTGCCCACTCTCGCCACGATCCCCGACTACGGCCCGCAGAACCAGATCTTTCTTTCTCAAATGGGCATGAACACCTGGGTGCGTTCCTGGGTCCCGAACTACGAGATCGTCGGCATGGTCATCCGCCACGGTGAAGCCTTCAGCATTTCCGAAAAGCTCACGGTCTGGAAAAGCGGAAAGCCCATCTATCGCCCGACGGTTCATTATGTGTACATGCCTTGTAATGAAACGATCGCCTCGGTCCACGAACTCCGCTGCCGGAATTACGAACTTCAGCCCAAATGCCGCATCATGTCTGATGAGATCGTGAAGGGCTCGGACATCTTGGGTTCATTGATCATGGGGCACAAATACAATTCCTGGTGGACCGGAAGCGTCCTCACGATCGACGAAGCACGCAAACTCGTCCCCCATCAGAACGCCACCACCATCCAAGTCGCGATCGGCGTAGTGGCGGCGGCCATGTGGATGATCGAACATCCCAATAAAAGCGTCTGCGTCCCGGACGATCTCCCTCACAAGGAGATCCTCGCCACAGCGAAACCTTATCTGGGTACGGTGGTCTCGGAGCCTTACGACTGGACACCTTTTAAGAATTATCAGGTGTTCTTCCAGGAAAATCAGGGTTCGCACTTGGACAAAAAAAACCCCTGGTGCTTTAAGAATTTCCTGTTTAAACAATAAATGCGAGAAACACGTTCTTAAAATGATCAAGAAAAAAGCCGAACAAGAAGTTGAAAAGCGCCATGTGATGCGCGGCGGTACAGGCGAAGTCACGATCCGCCATTATTTAAAACACGAAGAGATCAAGGCGCGCACACGGCTTTGCGCGGAACTCGTCCTTCCTGCCGGTGCGAGTATCGGTCCCCACGACCACGTAGACGAAGACGAGATTTACATCATCCAAAAAGGCCACGGGCTCATGACCGACGGCGGCAAAGAGTTCACCGTAGCGGCCGGCGATGCCATTCTCACCGGCCAGGGTGCCTCCCACTCCATCAAGAATACCGGCACCGAAGACCTCGTGGTCACAGCCGTCATTATCCAATACTAATGCATCCTATTTTTCCGCAGGAAACTTTTCTCCCGGCCAAAATCCTCTTTAAAAAAGGCGGGCTCTCAGACCTTGCAAAGGAAACCGCAGAATTCGGTGCTCGCGGGCTCGTAATTCACGGCGCCTCGTTTGAAAAAAATGGCTTCAAAGAAAAAATCGCGGACGACTTCAAGAAAACGGGCTTATTCGCCGAGTTTTTTTGCCGCACGCAGGGTGAACCGACCCTCGGCGAGATCAGCGCAGTCATTGAAAAAGGACGCGTCTTAAAAATCGATTGGATCCTCGGGATCGGTGGCGGCAGCGTGTTGGACCTTGCCAAGGCCGCAGCCGGACTTTTCCACGCCAAAGAAAAACCGGTTTTTTATCAAGAAGGGGGCGCTCTCGGAGAACGGGGGATCCCGTTCATCGCAGTTCCAACGACCGCAGGCAGCGGCTCGGAAGCATCCCCTAATTCCGTGATCATCCATCCTGAAAAAAAAGTGAAGCTCTCGATCCGCCACCAAGATTTTCTCGCGCGCAAAGTGATCCTCGATCCGGACCTTCTTAAAGGCCTGCCCTTCGCCGTGATGTGCTATTCGGGAATGGATGCCTGGGTCCAGGCGTATGAATCGTTCATCTCAAAACACGCAACCTGGTTCAGTGAAAACTTCGCGCTCAAAGCTATTCAGCTAATCAGCCGTCACCTGACGCCCGCGTTAAACGCAGGCCGCGACGAAGACCTGGGCGGGCTCATGCTCGGAAGTTTTTTCTCAGGGATCGCGTTCTCCCATTCGCGCTTAGGTGTGATCCACGGCCTCGCGCATCCGCTGGGTGTCCTTTATAACGTCCCGCATGGACTGATTTGCTCGATCTGTTTCGCGCCTTCCATCAAACTCAATCTCGAAGCCATGGGCAATCAGAAATACGCCATCATGAGCCAAGCCGTCGGCATGGACCTCCTCCAGAAAGTCCATGAACTTCAGAAAACGCTCAAGATCATTTCCCCTTTCAAAGGAAAACCACTCCTCGAAAAAGAAAAAATCATCGCAGAAACGCTCAAGTCCGGCTCCACCGCAGCAAACCCAAAACCCATCACCCGGGATGATGTCGAATATCTTTTGCGGGAGATCTTTTAAAAAGTCTTGCGAGACGCGAGATAAACGCGCACGGCATTGCCCTAGAAACCTTCTCCGCAAAAATATTTTCTTATCTTTGCATCTATGTTAGCATGGCCTCATGCACGAAAAACCTTCCTTTAATTATTGGCTTCAATACCTCGTCGTCCGGTTTTTGGCTATGCTCGCGACAGCCCTTCCTGTGGAGGTTTCGCATAGAATCGCCTGCGGATTTGGGACCTTAACCTACTGGATCTTGGGAAAACGTCGCAAGATCGCCCTAAAAAATATCGCCAGCGCGCTTGGAAACTCCCTTCCCGATCGGAGAAAAAAAGAGATCGCACGCTCCGCGTTCCAGAGTGCCGCACTTTCCATGATGGAACTTTTCACGGTCGAAAAAATCAAAAAAGAGGCCGAGACGCGTTTTCAGCTTTTCGGAAATGAATTCCTGGAAGAAGCCTTTTCTAAAGAGCAAGGCGTCGTCCTCGTGATCTCCCATCTGGGTTCTTGGGAATATCTTTCATTCCTTCCTTATTTCACAAAACGGCCCTGGTCGGTCGTGGTCAAGAACATCAAGAACCCTTATCTGGACAAAGCGATCGATACCATGCGCCGTGTCATGACTGTCAATCCGATCTCAAAAGACAGCTCGGTCAGGGCCATCTTTCATGAGCTGAAGGCAGGCCACGGAGTCGCTATTCTGGTGGACCAATGGGCCGGTAATGAAGGTCTTTGGGTTGATTTTTTTGATACGAAGACATCGACCACGTCGATCCCCGCGCGACTTTCCGAAAAGACCGGCTGCGCGCTCGTTTCCGCATACTGCCTCCGAAAGGCACCCGGGCATTATGAAATCCACATCGAAAAACCGGTCGTTCATAATATGGACCAGCCGGGCTGGGAAAAAACCATCACAAAAGATCTCAATGAAGTTCTCGAACGTCAGATCTTGGGCCATCCCGAACAATGGCTCTGGGGTCATCGGCGGTGGAAAAATAAACCTGATAATCTGAGACAGACTTAACCACGGGCCTGCCCACTGTCTTGAGATACACTTTCGCACGCGTCGGATGTGACCTAAGAGGAAAAGATGGATATTGAACTCAAGATCGAAAAACTGGTATTCGGCGGCGATGGCCTAGGATTCGTCGAAGGAAAGGCCTGCTTTGTAGAAAGGACTCTTCCGGGCGAGAAAATCCTTGCGCGGATCTTAAGCGATAAGCCCAACTTCATGAAGGCAAAGCTCATTCGCGTCCTGGAACCTTCCCCTCACCGCATCCATCCGTCCTGCCCTTACATCGAACGCTGCGGCGGCTGCCAGTACCAGCATCTCCCCTATCCGGAAGAATTGAAGTGGAAAGAACACCAAGTGCGTGAGAGTTTCGCTCAGGCGTTCAAGGCGGAGGAGATTTCGATCCTCCCGATCCAATATGGCTCCAAGGAATACGGTTACCGGACGAGCATTACGATCCACCGCACGACGGAGAAGAATAATAAACCTCAGCGTCTCGGTTTCATCGGCCACGACAATTATTCCAAGGTTCTGATCGACCATTGCATGCTCGCGGACGAACGGCTCAAGGAGATCTTTACGGCCGAGCACAAGCTCAACCGGCGTGAAGAAAAAAGAGGTTTCAAACTGGACGAAAAAGGCCGGATCTTCACCAACGATGAAGAAAAGCTTTATCGCGTTAGTGTCGGCGGCCGATCGCTCTGGACAAGCTCCATGGGATTTTTCCAGAATAATATTGAGGTCACTGAACTCATCGCAAAGAAACTATCGGAGTATATCGAAGTCTTGAAGCCCGCCCGCTTTTTAGATCTCTACGCGGGCGTCGGAACTTTTCCGCTTCTCGCAGCTCGCGGCGTACCGGAGGTCCACTGTTTTGAAGACAGCCCCTACAGCACGGGCTGTCTCCGGAGAAATGTTAGAGAGTGCGAGTTGCCTCTGGCGGGTATTTTTGCGGGGAAAGTCGAAAAAACCTTCCCGCGTTTTATTATCCACAGTCCCAATACCAATCAATCGAAGCGAAGCGGAGATTGCGACAGTCCTTGTCTCCATCCTGAAGAAGAAATGAAAGACAAGGACAGCCCAAAGCCCGGGACGCTTGTCTTCATGGATCCGCCGCGGCAGGGCATCGCCTCTTCCCTAGCAGACTTCTTGTCCAAGGAAGATGTGGGAGAGAACATCTTTTATCTTGCTTGCGATCTTCCGATCCTCTTGCGGGATCTAAAACAGATCCTTGCCTCCGGCCGTTACAAGATCCGGGAAGTCATCCCCTTCGACATGTTTCCTCGAACGAAGCACATTGAGGTGTTGGTACATCTTCAAAAAATTTAAGGCGGGAACGAAAAGCCCTCTACGCTAGCCGTTCGACACTCCCCGTCCGTTGCAACCCCCGGCGACAGCACCGCTGGCCCAGGCCCAAGCAAGATTGTATCCGCCCCGCCGTCCCTGCACATCGAGCACTTCTCCTGAAAAATAAAGGCCTTTTTGGAGCTTGGACTCAAGGGTCAAAGGATCCACTTCATCTAACGGAACCCCTCCCGCGGTGAATTCCGCTTCATTCCAACCGCGCGTGCCGATCACCTTGAATTCTTTGTGCTTGAGCAGATGGGCGATCGACGAAGCGTCCGCGTTGTGGATCGCGCTGCGAAAGGCAAGGAAAAATTTGTGCGCCAAGAGCCCCTCCAGCAAATTCTCATGTGTCACGCCCTTTTCAAAACGACGGGAAAGTTCTTCCGCGAATGCGGCCTCGCCCATGAAAGGGATCAGGTCGGCCACCACGGTAACGTTTTTCATGTGGTCGCGGTTAAGAGCAATCGAGATCTCGTCACTCACATCCAGGATCGCGGTCCCGGAAAGTCCGTACTGTGTAAAAAGAAGTTCTCCCGATACAGTCCGGATATTTTTCCCCTCGATACGGCTGGTAACCTTCGCGCGAACCTTCTGGCCTTGCAAAAAATGGCAGCAGGGGTCTTTCACGAGCAAAGGAACCGTGCTCGGAACCGGCTCATTGATCCTGTGCCCGAACGCCGCGGCCAGCGCATAGCCATTCCCGTCCGCGCCGAGCGCCGGATAGGATTTTCCTCCCGCGCATAAAATGACCTTCCGGCATATTTCTTTTTCTCCGGTCTTGGCAGAAACTTCAAAACCATTCTTAAAAGCCCGAATATTTTGTATCTCGCATCCAAGATCAAGCGTTACCTTGAGCCTCTCTAGTTCCATCTCCAGCACTTTGAGCACCGAAGCAGCCTGATTCGTCACCGGAAAGATCCGGCCTGTTTCATCCGCATAGGTCGCAAGCCCCAGTTCTTTAAAAAAATCCAGCATGTCTTTTTTCCCGAATTGGTCCAAAATCGATTGAACAAACGTCTGGCCGCCGGGATTATAAAAAGAAGCATCGAGCACATCGTTCAAGAGATTGCATCGACCCGCGCCCGTGATGAGCAGTTTCTTCCCGATCTTCGGCATCTTTTCGCACACAAGGACCGATGCGCCCTGGCGCTTCGCAGTAATGGCGGCCATAATTCCAGCAGCGCCCCCACCGATCACGATCACATCATGCTCGGCCATGTTCGCTCTCCTTTCGCGGAAAACGTTTACCGGAGAACGTGGGCCGGTTTTTATTCCCCATGAGACGTTCTCCACCCGATGTTTTTTGCCAGACCCCCGGAGGATGGATGACCCCCTCTCGTTTGGGCTGGATCAACTCACGTTGAAACTGCCGCTCCTTGTAAGTTTTGGCGCTCAGGACCGGTTCGCCGGTCATCGGATGCTTACCCGTGTAATACATACAAGTCGAAAGAGTCATGGGAAGCGGCATGAAATCCTGCACCTGCTCCGGATGCATTCGCTGTGCCGAAAAATATGCGGCAAGCTTCCCGGCATCTTGGTCCGTACACCCTGGATGCGAACTGATAAAATAATTCACAAGATATTGTTCTTTGCCGACTTTCCGATTCATGACCTTAAAACGCTCGACAAACCTCTCATAGATCTTGAACGGCGGTTTATTCATCATCTTGAGCGCTGCATCCGAGGCATGTTCCGGAGCGACCTTCAGCTGTCCGCTCACGTGACTGCGACAAAGCGCTTCAAGATAGGCATCCGATTCCTTTTCCACAAGCAGGTCATGCCGGAGACCGCTTTGAATGAAAAGATGTTTTACCTTCGGAACGGCCAGAACTTCTTTCCAAAGCTCCATGGATTTTTCGTACCCGAGTTTCAGATTTTTACATTTCGCGGGCATCATGCACTGTTGATTGCGACAAGCGCCGGAATGGTCCCACTGTTCACAGGTCGCCCCGTAGAGATTCGCGGTCGGACCGCCAATGTCAGTGATCGTACCCTTAAATTCTTTCCGCGCAGCCAGCGTCCGCACTTCATTTAAAATAGATTCTTTGCTACGGCTCTGGATCATCCGCCCTTGATGCGCAGAAAGTGAACAGAAGCTGCACTCTCCGGCACAACCGCGATGCGCCGTGATGGAAAAACGTACCGTCTCAAATCCCGGAACGCCTCCCATTTTTTCATAAACCGGATGCCCCTCTCGAGCAAAGGGCAAGCTATAGTAATGATCAAGCTCCGCGGTCGTAAGCGACAGCGGAGGGGGCTCCTGGATCACGAACCGAGCACTGTGTTTTTGGATCACCGGTTTCCCACGCACAGGATCCCCTTCAAGATATGCGAGCCTGAACGCTTCATTAAATTTGTTTTTATCCGTACTCACTTCTTCATAGGAAGGCAGTGTAACCGCACCTTCGAAACCTTCGCTGCTGCTTCGGACGATCACTGTCCCCCGGATATCTTTCAGCTTCTTAATGTCCTCCCCGTCGCCCAAGCGCCTCGCGATCTCAAGGATTTGGCTTTCTCCCATACCATAAACGAGAATATCCGCTTTCGAATCTACCAAAATAGACCGGCGCACGTCTTCAGCCCAATAATCAAAATGCGCGAGGCGGCGAAGGCTCGCTTCAACCCCGCCGAGCACGACCGGAACACCCGGAAAAAGGCCTTTGATCTTGCTGGTATAAACGATTGTCGCACGATTAGGCCTCCGCCCGGACCGCCCGCCCGGCGCGTAATCGTCCGTACGCCTCGGCTTTTTGCTCGCCGTGTAATTACTGACCATGGAATCAAGATTGCCGGCCGTGATCCCAAAAAAGAGCTTGGGACGACCCAGCGCGAGAAAATCCTCGGAGGTCTTCCAATCAGGCTGGGCGATGATCCCAACTTTATACCCAGCATCTTCCAGAACCCGCCCGATGATCGCCGCACCATAGGAAGGATGATCCACGTACGCGTCGCCCGTAACAAGAATAATGTCACACGCATCCCAGCCGCGCTCCGCAATGTCTTGCTTTGAAATAGGAAGGAATTTTTTTCGCTCTGTTTGGGACATGGCAGGATTATAACCTCCCCAGGACCTATACCGCATCAGATTTAAATATAAGGGTATGCGACACAGCGCTTAATTTTCATTAAAGAAAATGATCGGATATCAGTCCATCCCAAGTCGCCATGATAAAAAGAAATGACGATTTTGGCGGAACTGTTAACCCCTGAGATCAAATTGAGAACCGTTCCAAAGGCCAAGGACTCGGGATTTTACTACGCGAGTATCAGGTTTACTGGAAAAAACCCCATGATATAATGACGGCCTTGAATTCCAGTGGTCAGCAGCAAGTTGTCAGCGAAAAACTTAAAATAGAACCACTGAGTTTTTATGGCCTAGCATGTTAAAAAAGGAGGGTGACATGATCAAGATCGGTGAAGCAGTTCCCAGTTTCGAAGCTCAGGCTTACCATCATAATGACATCAAACGGATTAAATTATCCGATTACAAAGGCAAATGGGTCGCGATCGTTTTCTACCCGGCGGATTTCACGTTTGTTTGTCCCACCGAACTCGAGGAGGCGGCCGGACTTTATGAAGATTTCAAAAAAGAGGGCGCGGAACTCCTGAGCGTCAGCACCGACACTGTTTTCGTCCACAAGGCGTGGCATGACATCTCGCCCGCCATCCAGAAGGTCCAGTACCCCATGGTCGCGGACCCGACGGGAAATCTTTCCAAGATGTTCGGGACCTACATTGAAGCCGAAGGTTTGGCGCTGCGCGGAAGTTTTATCATCGACCCGGACGGTGTGCTTCAGGCTTATGAGATCCATAATCTCCCGATCGGCCGCAGCATGCAGGAGTTGCTCCGCAAGCTCAAGGCCTCCAAGTTCGTCCGAGAAAACGGAGGCGAGGTCTGCCCCGCAAATTGGCAACCGGGCAAGAAAACCTTGAAACCGGGTCTCAATCTTGTAGGAAAGATCTAAGCCAGACAATCCTTAACCAACGCAGCGAACGCAGGTCACGTATTCATTAAAGGAGAAACCATCATGCCATTCACACTTCCTGAACTTCCCTATGCCTGGGACGCTCTAGCACCGCATATCAGCAAAGAAACACTCGAATATCATTACGGCAAGCATCACAACGCCTACGTCACAAATCTTAACAACCTGACGGACGGAAAACCGGAAAACAACAAGTCGCTTGAAACACTGATCAAAACCGCCAAAGGACCTATCTTCAATAACGCAGCGCAGGTCTGGAACCACACCTTCTACTGGAACTGCCTGAAGCCCCAGGGCGGCGGACTTCCGGAAGGCGCCTTGCTCGAAGCGATCAACGCTTCCTTCGAAAGCTTTGAGGAGTTTAAAACGCTTTTCACGAAGATGGCCATCGGGCTCTTTGGATCCGGCTGGGTCTGGCTCGTGAAAGACGAGGACGGGACACTCGGAATCGAAGCGATGTCCAACGCCGGAAATCCCTTTACAAACGGCCAGACGCCGCTTCTCACGTGCGATGTTTGGGAACATGCCTATTACATTGATTACCGGAATGCCCGCGCTAAATATGTGGAAACGTTCTGGAATCTTGTGAATTGGGAATTTGCGGCAAAAAACCTGAACGGCTGATTTCCCTTCAAGGCGGAAGGTGTGCGGAGTTCGGCAAAAAAACTTTCGCACGCGCAACGCTACACATCAAGTTAAAGCCCCGGTCTTTTAGTTAAGACCGGGGCTTTTTTTAGATCTTCGCCGCACGCACGACTCTGTACGCCGTACTAATTAAGCATCGATTGCATTCTTGAAATGGCTTTTTCGGCTAGCGAATACTCGGGATTCTGCTCCAGGGCATGGCGATAGGCCTCCAACGCCTGAGTCCAATCCCCCATGTGTTCCCAGACACGCCCTAAATTATACCAAGCGTAAAATTTTCCGTCATATCGTTCCGCCGCAGTCGCTTTTTCAAGCCAGGGAATCGCTTCTTCCCATCTTCCTGTTTCGATCATATACGCTCCGATATCATTGTAAGGATTTCCATATTCCGGATCCAGCCGAACAGCTTTCTCGCATTCCCGAATCGCGTCTCCGTACCGGCCCTTGACGCTATACGCCCATCCCAGGCAGGTGTGCGCCTCAGGAGTAGGCTGTGCAGCGATGGAATTCAGGTAAAGAGCGATCGCTTCATCGACCTTTCCGGCCATCTGTTGGTCGTAAGCCTCCTGAAGAAACTTTGCAGCATCTTCATCTTTATTCAAATGAAACTCACTCATGGCTTCATACCGCCTTATTCTGGAAACTGTGAGTAAAGGCTCGAAATGGCATTCTCCGGCTCTATGAAGATTTCATGAACGGATTCGTGCGTCGCTCATGTTCGATCGTGGAAGAATCCGCATCCCCATAAGCATGGCCAGGGAAAACTTTAAGCGCCCCATCCAGCGACGCAAGGCGTTTGAGGCTCTGCATGAGTTTCTTTTCATCGCCGCCCGGAAGATCGCAACGGCCGCAGGCTCCCACAAAAAGCGTGTCGCCTGTGATGATCTTATCACCAAACAAAATACACTGCGCTCCTTCCGTATGGCCCGGCGTGTGGAGAAAAGTCATTTCCACATCCCCGATCTTAAGCGTGGAACCTTCTTTTGTTTCCACAAGATGCTCTTTGCTCTCCTTCAGATACTTCGCCTCGTTCTCATGAACATAGACCTTCACCCCGGTCTTTTGGATCAGTCCTTCAACGCCGTTGCAATGGTCAAAGTGTGTATGCGTGAGGATCCCCGCCACGACCTTCATGCCGTCTTTCTCAGCTTTCTTGAGAACTGCATCCACGTCCCAAGCCGGATCCACCATCACGCATTCTTTTTTATTGCTATCACCGAGCAGATAGACAAAATTCCCCATATAGCCCACGGGGATCTGCCTGAAATACAGGTTCTTGCTATCCACAGCAACAACAACCCTTGTTCTTTGTGCTCTCGTAATAGATCACCTCAAGCGTTGGATTTTCTTGAAGCGGAAGCCGCTTTTTTTCAGTGAAAAATGGCGGGATCTCCGGGTAAAGGACATCCCCGACGTAATCGGCGTGAATACGTGTCAGATAGATCGCGTCCACGCGATCGATCGTGGTCCGGTAAAGCTCGGCCCCTCCAATGATAAAGGCATGCTCGGTTTTAACGCTCTTCAAAGCCTCATCCAGGGAAGCAAAAAATGTCTGGCCCGGATACGGCTTTTGGCCGCTCCGGTCCAGGATCAGATTGACCCGGCCGGGTAAGGCCTTGCATCCTAGACTTTCAAATGTCTTTAAACCCATGATCACGGTTTGCCCGAGAGTCGTCACCTTGAAATGCTGCAGATCTTTAGAAAAATGCCAGGGAAGCTTGTTTCCATTTCCGATGACGCGATGATTGGCTACTGCAACAATGTGATAGAGCATGATGGTATGGATTCTCCTTTTTTATGCTATGTTGACCTGGCAAATATACGGCCCGCGCTTTCCCGCCGAATTTCTCACATCATACGCTGCACGTCTAAACAGCAACCGACGCTTTGATCGCCGGGTGCGGGTTGTAATTTTCGAGTGTAAAATCTTCATATTTGAAATCGAAAATGCTTTTGACCGCGGGATTAAGTTTCATTTGCGGGAGCGCGCGCGGTTCCCGCGAAAGCTGCAACTCCACCTGCTCTCGATGGTTCAGATAAATATGCACATCCCCAAAGGTGTGAATGAATTCTCCGGGTTGAAGACCCGTCACTTGCGCCATCATCAGGGTCAGAAGTGCATAGGAAGCGATATTAAACGGCACTCCCAGAAAAACGTCGGCACTTCGCTGATAAAGCTGGCAGGAAAGTTTTCCCTTCAGCACATAGAACTGGAAAAACGCGTGGCAAGGCGGCAAAGCCATCTTTTCGATCTCGCCGGCATTCCACGCACTCACAATGATCCGGCGACTATCGGGCGTTTTTTCAATCATTTCAACCGCCTGGGCGATCTGATCCACCACGGTGCCATCCGGACGCTTCCACGCACGCCATTGAGCACCATAAACCGGTCCCAGGTCGCCTTTCGCGTCTGCCCACTCATCCCAGATCGTCACACCGTGGTCCGTCAGGAACTTAATATTCGTATCGCCGCCAAGCAACCAAAGAAGTTCATAGATCACGGCCTTGGTATAGACCTTTTTGGTGGTAAGGAGAGGAAATCCTTCGGCGAGGTCAAAGCGCATTTGATAACCGAAGGTGCTGATCGTCCCAACGCCGGTGCGATCCTTCTTTTCAGTGCCATGATCGAGGATATGGTTTAAAAGATCCAGATATGGCTTCACGAAGCTTGTCCCTCGCTTTCCAATAGACTCGCGTTGATGTCTTGGGGCAAGTCCTTCTTGGGCTTTACGGCAGGCGAAACGTCTTTTAGAAAATGAATATCATCGACATTCAGGTCGTCAAAAAAAGAGCTCTTAAGGGCGAAAGCCGCTGGCTCCCCGGAACGCTTCACATAAAAAAGTTCTCCTTTGTCATCCTTCGAGCCCACAGTAAGAAGCTTTTTCTTACCGTTTTCGGTCACGGCTAGCTGCCAAACAGGTTTCTCAAAACCATACCCCTTCCCGCCAAGATCCACGACCTTCTCGGCCCGGACACTGTTCATCACGACGATGAATTTCAGAACCTTATCAGGGTCAAGAGGAGAGGACATGTTTTTGCGCAGAAATTTCCAGGAATTTTTGAGCGGATCCTTGGGATCGGTCACGCGCTCCAATCCTGCGACCATAGTTTTTTCATCTCCCTTGAGAAGATAGACGGTGATCTTTGTTACTTTCTCAGGATCCAAATTGAAAAGGCTGAGATCCGCCCAAAAAAGACTCGTCGGTGACGCGTCATGGAGATCCGTATGGATCCCCAAAAGCTCTGCCATGTTCATGTCCACAAGATAGATATTTTCACTTGTGGCTTTACGGATGAAATAGGAATCCTCACCGGCCTGTTTCGTCCCAAGCCGAAGATCTTGGAGCAAAGTATTCCCGGCGCCAAAAAGCTTGATCGAAAAGGCATCCGCATCTTGAATGCCAAAATCCGCAAAAAAACTCTTCCCCGAAGTGCGCAGCTCTCCTCGGGACGCGAGAAGCCCTTGAATGAACTTTTCCACCTTCGCAGGATTCGCCTTGGCATTCCAAAGACTTTTCACCTTCCAATCGCCATTTTCGTTGGCAAGTTCTACGGCCGGTGATTGACTGCCACAACCGATCAGTATCCTTTCAAGTTTCGCCGGATCGAATTCCACAAGCGCCACGCGTTCGTTTCGTGCGGAACCTGCATTATCGCTCGCAGAACGAACCCAGAATTTCAAAAAGATCCCCAGCGCGAGGACCGCAAGAATAGCGCCTAAGATCATGATCTGTTTTTTTGTCATAGGACCTGAGCCCGTTCAAAACCCGGGCGTTCATTGAGTGATTCTAAGAGATGGCTAGGTTTTTGAGATATTGCTGTTTCGCACGCCGGCGCATGTAGGCGCGCCCAAATCCGAGCAGGGCGACAACCACGGGCATCAAGAACACTATAAAAAGCCTCCATGCTACTTTTGCGGGAGCCGAGACCTTGGGAAGCGCGCGGCCCACCTGTCCTTTCGAGCGGATCCCGATCAGCGCATCTCCCAGAGTTAAGACATCCATAGCGTTTAAGAAAAAATTCAGGTGCCCGCCATTTTGCATAAGTTGTTTTTGGAAAGGCGTCGCGGCACCGATCAGGAGGAGTTTTCCGGGCTTTGTCTGAAGAGGGGCGGGCGTTTTTTCTTTTTTTATTTCTTCCGCAGGATGAGGCGTTGCTGCATCGGCGGCCGCCTCCGGAGCCCATTTTGGAATTTTCTTATTTTTGAACGCGTCCGCAAATTGCCCTTCCGCCAGCACCGCCAGCGGGAACGGTCCAGGAACGCTCGTCGCAACGTGTTCCAGTCCTTGGGTCATCATGCTCCCCGACTTGAACGGCACAGTCCAGGAACGCTTGCTGGAATGAAGCAAGGTCTGCACTTTGAGCCCCTGTGCTTTAACCTTCTCCGGGTCGATCTTCAGAGCACTGCCCCAGAGATAAAAGAACGCCGATAGACGCGACGTGATCGAAACTCCGGTGTTCATTTCCGCATCCGTCAGCAGGATCTGGATCGGAAGTTTGACCGGGACAGAGACATCTGAAAGACCGCCACCGGCTGAAAGCGTGATCGCTTCGCTCTGCTCATCGGCCAGAACGCTTGTTTCTACCTGGAATCCCCACACAGAAAGCAAATCGTTCACGCCGGGATCTTTCTCACTTGGCACAAGCGTGATCGCCCCCATGCCCTCGGGCTTGTAATTGAACTCGTAATTCTGCACGGCCATGAGCACAGAACCGCCCTGGCATAGAAAACGGTCGATCTCGTATTTCTGCCGTTCGCTCAAGTTCCCCGGCTGAACCACCGCAAGCGTCTTCGTCCCTTCCGGAATCCCGGACTTCTCACTTAAAGAAATGCGCTTCACGGGATAGCCTTCTCCTTCAAGTCCTAGTTGTAAATACTCATAGGGATCGTCGCGATAGCTTGGAGGAACCTGGCCGCCGAGCTGCTGAAGGAGCATCATGAGATTGGGATCGACCGATCGCTCGGTATAAGGTGCCATCAGTGCAACCTTCGGGACCTCCGGAAGAGTCATGCGGTAAAGCTTGGAGATGATCGCATACTCCAGATCATCCAAATTCCCCGAATGGATCTGCGGCAGGACTTCCTCGGGTTTTTCCTTGTAAGAGATCGTAAGCCCGGAATAGACGAGACGAACACCCATTTCATCCGATTGGATGGATTCGACCTGAAAAGGCTGGAGACCTTTTTTGGCAAGTTGCTCTTCCATCGTGTCCTTCTTTTGAGTGCCCTCCACCGCGGTCGCAGCATCCATGTGGAGAACCTGGTACTGAAAATGGCCTTCGGATACGGCGCGTAGTTCTTCCAGCTTATCGCGCGCGTCCTGTTCCAGCGTCTTCATGGAAGTCGGCATTTTGTCCGCAGAAGAAATATAGAATTTTATGGTCACAGGAGACGGAAGGCTCCTCAGGATCTTTCGGGTCGCCGGAGAGATCGTGTAGGTTTGGCCCTCACTCATATCGAAACGGCCGAGAGGAACCCCGGCCACAAGCCAATTACTCAGAAGAAAGATCCCGGCCGAGATCAGGGCTGCGGTCGCAAAGATCGAGGTGGCTTTCGGACGCATCCGTCCTTCGATCCAAAACCCATTCAGCACAAGTGCCACCGCACTGCCGACCCCGAAATAAAGAACATCGCGATTATCGATCACGCCCTTTGCGAACGTGCTGTAGTGATCCGCGGCACCGAGAAAATGCCGGAGAAAGGTCCCGAACCCCGCCACCCACCCATCGATAGAAGAAGCCACGAATTCGGTACCCGTAAGAAAAAGCCCGAAGCAGATCATCATGGAGAGGATGAACGCGACGATCTGATCACGAAAAAACCCCGACACAAGCGTTCCAATCGCAAGAAAGAACCCGCCCAGGAATGCCGCGCCGATATAGCCACTCAGGATCGCACCAAGATCCGGCCGCCCGAGCACGGCTAACATCACAGGAATCGGAAATGTGCAGGCAAGCGTGATCAGGTAGAAAAGGAAGCTTGCGAAGAATTTTCCGAGCACTAGTTCATGCGCCTGCATGGGGAAGGTCAAAAGCAACTCCTGCGTGTTCCCGCGTTTCTCCTCGGCCCAAAGGCGCATGGAAACTGCCGGCAAAAAAACCGAGAGGAAGAATGGGAGCGTATAAAAGAAAGCTCGCATATCCACGCGCCCGACCAGAAAGAATTGCGTCATAAAAAGCCCGCCGTTCAGGAGCGTAAAGATGATCATGAAAATATAAGCGATGGGAGAATTAAAATAAGCCGCCAGCTCTCTGCTTAAAATGATGCGAAGATTGGCGCACTTTTTCATACGGCCACCCGCTGCGAGGGCATGAGCAACTGGATAAAGATCTCTTCCAGGCTCAGATCCCGCGCCGCTTTGCCGGAGTTTTGGACTTTCTCCGCCAGCTCTTGCTTCGTTCCCTGCGCCACAAGCTTCCCTTCATTGATGATCACGATGCGGTCGGCAAGGGCTTCTACTTCCTGGAGAATGTGCGTGGAAAAAATAATGGTCTTTTCCTTGGCGAGACTTTTCACGAGAGAACGGATCTCGATAATCTGGATCGGATCCAACCCCGAAGTGGGTTCATCCAGGATCAGAACCTTGGGATCATGGATCAAAGCCTGCGCAATCCCAACCCTCTGACCATACCCCTTGGAGAGTTCACATAAAAGATGTTTCCACGCGCTCTTAAGATGACAGGTGTTTTTAACCCATTCAATCCGTTCCGCAAGCTTGGCTCCTTCCAGTGCGCGAGCCTTGCCTACGAACGTCAGATATTCATCAACCCGCATATCCCCGTAAAGCGGAACCGTCTCGGGCAAATATCCAATGCGTTTGCGAACCTCGATAGGATTTTCCAGGATATCGAACCCATCGACTTTTGCGGTACCGGAGGAAGGAAAAAGATAGGTCGTGAGAATCCTCATGGCGGTCGTCTTTCCCGCTCCGTTGGGGCCGAGAAGGCCCAGCACTTCGCCCGGATTCGCCTGAAAGGAAACATGATCCAGCGCAGTCGCCGGGCCATAACGCATCGAGAGGGATTGAACGTCGATCATTTTTTCTCCGTACGCCGTACGCCGTACAGAGTACCGCGTGACAGCTGATAAAGCATAACGATCCGAGCCTTCTTTTTACTAACGTCTGCGGCCAAAAATCTGCAGCAAGAACAAGAACATATTAATGAAATCCAAATAGAGCATCAAAGCGCCAACGATCGCGAGTTGCTCCGGTGCGTTCTCCATATTTTGATGGATGGCCTTAAGCCTCTGCGTGTCATAAGCTGTAAGCCCGATAAAAACTGCAACGCCGCAGTAAGAAATGATCCAGGAAAAAACAGGCGAGTGAAAAAACCAGTTCGCCAAGCTCGCGACGATCACTCCGATAAGCGCCATAAAACAGAAACTCCCCACCGATGTCAGATCTTGCTTAGTCACCCAGCCGTATACGCTTACTCCCGCGAACGTCATCGCCGTAATGAAAAAAGTTGAGGAAATCGAGGCGGAAGTGTAAATGAGGAAAATGCCCGACATCGTGATGCCGTTTAGCACGGAATAGGTCAGGAATCCAAGGGTCGCCGCCTGAACCGAGATCTTCTGCAAGCTCCGCGTAAGCCATATGACTAAAACAAACTCTGAAATGAAGAAAAGCCACATGCCGCCATGCAAAAGAAAGCGCAGAAGCGATGCATTGCCGATCGTAATGAAAGCTGCAAGACCGGTAAGCGCGAGCCCCATAGCCATCCACTGATATACCCGCTGCATAAAATTAGAAAAAACGGCATCCTGGGAATAGGAAAACGGCTTATTATCTTGCTGGTTCATAGAGCACCCCTCCTGGTTAAATCTTGCACAAAAACATTCTAACCGAAAATCGAACTTCCCTCAAGAATCGGAACTACAGACTAGGAAAAATAAATCTCGCGGCTCTCGCCTCAAATCGTTGACGCGGTCGGAGGAGGCATCTCCGCGGGTACGACCGGCATCAGAAATTCTTTTATCTTTCTCGCCGGTCTTGCGACGATTGCCTTGTCGCCTCTTTCCACGATGGGACGCTGCAGAAGATCGGGATAGATCGCCAAAAGATCCAGCCACTGCCCCTCAGTGAGTTGCTTTTCCCCGAGCCGAAGATCCCCAAAAAGCTGGTCTTTTTTACGGATCAATTCCTCGACCGGCAGACCTAGTTTCTGAATGAGATCCTTGAGCTTCGCCTTGGGGATCGGATCGGTAAAATAATCCACCGCATCAAAATCCACGTTCGCTTCTTTCAGGATCTGATACACCTCTTTGCAGGTACTGCAGGTCGGTTTTTGATAAATGGTGATATCGGCCATAAAAAATCCTTCTCCGAGTTTACATTTTTAGAAAATACAGTCCTACATAAACCTTCGGATCCACAAGGAATCCCTTTTTTTCCATCTCATAAAGCCAAAGGTCCGCTTCTTTAAGCGGTATTTCGTGAACCTTGATGGATTCCGTAGCGTCTCCGCCGCCGGGCCCAATTTTAACTACATCCAAAGCCTGATAGAAGGTGATGCTTTCGGAACTCAAACCGCTTGAGATAGGCCCTTCCACCAAAAGCGATAAATGCCCCGCTTCATAGCCGGTCTCTTCCAAAAGCTCTCGGCGGGCCGCCTCTTCCATCGTCTCGGGATCAGGCAACGTCTTGTCATTGACGAGCCCCGCGGGCCATTCGATCACTTGGGCTTCAACGGGCCTTCGGAACTGTTCGACAAAAATAACCTTGTGCTCTTTATTCATCGGAACAATGACCACGATGCCGCTGCAATTGACCCGTTTGACGTACTCCCAATTATCTTCGCAGATCAGATGGAGATATTTGCCTTTATGCAGGATCATTTTTGCTCCATGAGAACTGTCACACTATTGATTTTAAGGATTCACAGCGCTTGACCGTTCACTCGTAAAAGCAAAAAACGGTGCTAGAAACCAGCGGCTTCTCCGCTCGCACGAGGATCGCTTTCGCCCTCTATTCTACCAGAACCCTCATCAAAACAAACCATTTGCGCAACCCCGATCGGGTCTTTTTTTTCGATATCATGCCCCCAAAGATCGAGCTTTAAACGTATCATCTCCTGATCATAAAGTCTGGACTCCATGTGAAGAGCTCTGTCCTGGACTAAAAGCCTCGGAGATTCCACCGCTCCGGAGCAGGACGCCCCCAAATCGATCTTCTGGACCATCACATTTAAAAGAACGGCCGCTGGATCGTCCGGGCCATAAGCATTCAACAAAAGAG
The DNA here is from genome assembly GCA_903856085.1 of Candidatus Omnitrophota bacterium. Classification (GTDB taxonomy): domain Bacteria; phylum Omnitrophota; class Omnitrophia; order Omnitrophales; family Aquincolibacteriaceae; genus Aquincolibacterium; species Aquincolibacterium lacustre. Next base: position 325,619 of record CAIOAT010000013.1, read on the forward strand.
AAGGCTTCCCGTTTTTGAAAATGAACGTGGGTGCTTCCGGTCCGCGAGGTCTTTGCCCTCCGGAGATCAGCGCCCATGATTGGGGAGCCTTAACAAGCGATGGGTCCGGGGTGAAATCAGTCAGCAGATCGTTTAAGAAAAAACCGTAGCCCGGCACCCTCAGTGCCGAGCCGAACGCGTCCCCAAGCGTCGTCGCAAGAACCGCAATATTTCCCTGAGGATCCACGATCAAGACAGAAGACCCCGTGCGCTTCTTTCCTCTTTCTGGCCCCGCCACCTTCATCTCATCAGACTTCAAGGCCTGATCAAATTTAATGACACTCGCCCGGTCTTGCGCCCATGCTGCCGAAAGAAGTTCTTTGAGCGGAACATCAAAAAGATCGGGATCGGCCACGCCTGAGCGATTTGAAAAAGCGATCTTCTGCGCTTCTCCGAGAAGATGGTACGTCTCCGGAGCCTGCCCAAAACCGGGAATGCCGAAATGGGAAAGAAGATTGAGCCCGCGAGACAACATCACGCCTCCGTCTGCCGGAGGTCCCGCGCTGAAAAGGTCGTATCCTTGATAGGTGATATGAATGGGACCTCGCTCTGCGATCGTATAATTTTCAAGATCCCTCTCGCCCAACAGACCCGCTCTATAGGAATTTTTGTGCACGGCACGCGTCATCGCCTTTGCAATCGAACCTTTATAAAAAGCCGCTGTTCCCTTGCTCTGGATCAGACGAAACATCTGGGCAAGTTCAGGCTGGGAGAATTTTTGCCCTTCTTCAAGAGGAACGCTGTTCTTGAAAAACACCGTTCTCTTTGAATCCAAAAGCGCCAGCCTTTTTGCATTCTCACGAAGCGCCTTGGCAAGCGCTGCGGAGACTTCCGTTCCGCCTTCGGCAAGACGCTCCGCCGGACCCATAAGTTTCGCAAAAGGAAATTTATGCGTTCCGTATTTCGCATGAACTTCTTCGACTAATTTCAGCAGTCCCGGAACACCGACCGGAAGTCCCCCCGTATTCCGTTCCGGCTGATAAGGAAGAGGCTTTCCGTTTTCATCAAGGAACATCTTCGGAAGAATTTTCGCGGGGGCCTTGACGCTTCCATCGAAGGAAAGAATACGCCGTGTGCCGATATCATAAAAAAGGAGGAGGCCGCCGCCCCCGATCCCGGAAGCCTGCGGTTCGACCACATTGAGCACCCACTCGGCAGTTACGGCCGCGTCCACCGCATTCCCGCCTTGTTTCAATACTTCTAAAGCGGCTCGCGTCGCGCGGGAGTCCGACGTCACCACCATGGCTTTTTCGCCCGTAGCGGCCTGGAGCGGGGTAGAAAAAAGAGTCGCGAAGAGAAGAACGAGTACGGCGAAAGGAATACGACGTACGGTGCTCTCTAGAGAGGAAAACTTTTCACAATCCGCGGTACGCCGTGCACGGTACGCCGTACCCAGGAGGGTCTTCATTGCGGAAATATTCTCCGATCAGGAAAAACGCGGTTTTCACAACTTACGTAAGGGAGATCAGCGGCCCAAGATCTTTTTTGCGGTTTTGATAATATAGGGATGGGTAAGGCCGTACTTTTCCAAAAGTTCGTCTGCCCTGCCGGACTCCGCAAAGGTATCTTGAATGGCCACAAAACCCATCTTGCAAGGATGTTTCTTGGCGAGAAAAGTCGCCACCGCACTTCCGAGGCCGCCCCAGATTTGATGTTCTTCCGCGACCAGGACATGCCCGGTCCGCTTGGCTTCTTCCAGAATAAGATCCGTATCCAGCGGCTTCACCGTGTGCATATCGATCACGCTCGCACTGATACCTTCTTCGGCCAAACGTTCCGCCGCTTCAAGCGCTTCGAAAACTTCCAAACCATTGGCGATAATCGTCAGATCCTTCCCCTCACGCAACCGGATCCCTTTACCGATCTTGAAATCCGTGCCGGTTTTGTAAACGACCGGCGCTTTCGGACGTCCGGTGCGGACGTAAACAGGCCCAAGGTGCTTCGCGGTTTCAAGAACCAACGCCCGCGTGGAGACCTCATCGCTTGGGACCACCACCGAAAAACCAGGAAGGCTTGTCATGAGAGCCACGTCTTCGATCGCCATCTGAGAGGCGCCATCCTCCCCGACCGTGATGCCGCCGTGGGAACCGACCACTTTAACATTCAGCTCAGAAAACGCAACGCCCATGCGAAATTGATCAAAACCTTTGCTCACCAAGAAGGATGCAAAACTGGAGATGAAAGGGATCTTCCCGCAGGAGGCAAGCCCTGCGGCCACTCCCACCAGGTTCGCTTCCTGGATCCCGACGTTGAAGAACCTCTCCGGAAACTTTTCGGAAAAAAGCACCGACTTCGTGGCTTTGGAAAGATCCGCGTCCAACACGACCACATTCGGATTCATCTTGCCGATCTCGACAAGGGTCTCCCCGTAAGCATCCCGCGTGGCTTTGCCTAAGATTTTTTGCATCAGGATAATTCCTTTAGAGCTTTTTCAACTTCTTCGCGCGTCGGCGCGACGCCATGAAAAGCATTGTTCCCTTCCATGAAGGAAACGCCTTTGCCTTTGATCGTATGCGCGATGATCATGACCGGCTCATTCTTGACCTTTTTGGCCTTTTCCACCGCATGCAGGATCTGTTTCACATCGTGCCCGTCGATTTCAAATGTGTGCCAGCGAAATGCCTTCCATTTTCCGACCACAGGCTCCATATCGCAGATATTTTTCGTAGAATCATCGAGCTGATATTTGTTGTAATCAAGAAATGCGATCAGATGATCGACTTTGTGATGCGCCGCCATCGCGGCAGCCTCCCAAGTCTGGCCTTCATTCATCTCACCATCGCTTGTAATGACATAGGTGTAGTATTTTTTTTCATCAAGACGCCGCGCAAGCGCCATACCAATCCCCATCGAAAGACCTTGCCCGAGCGAACCCGTAGAAGCCTCCACCCCGGGCAACTTGCGCCGGTCCGGATGTCCTTGGAGCGGACTGCCAAGTTTACGGAAATCGGTAAGTGTCTTGGGGTCAAAATACCCGGATTCGGCAAGCGCCGCATAAAGAGCCGGTGAAGCGTGCCCCTTGCTCAAAATGAGACGGTCACGATCCGGCCATTGCGGGTCTTGGGGATTGTGGTCCATGAGGTTGAAATAGAGGGCTACCAGCATATCGGTAGCAGAAAGTGAACCGCCGGGATGCCCCGAAGCCGCAGCCCCGGTCATCTCGACAATATGGCGACGAACAAGTTTCGCCTTCGCCTTAAGTTGCTCTACGGACAGCTTTTCCATTAAATTAAGTATGCCTTGGCTGATTTGTATAGAGGAAAAAGACAGCGAAGTTTAGCGGCTTTCACGAATATCGTCAATGAATAAAACGGGAATAAAAACTGCATCTCGGGAAACAAGGAACGGCAAATGTTGCATGTTAAAAGAGCGCATTTCCCGTTACCGTTACCCCTTTCCCAAAGCATGTTCTCCCAAAAACATATTGTCATACCGATAGTTCCCCATAGAATGATGTTCCTATGTCTATCAAACCAACCCTGTTGATCATCGCCTCAAGTGAAAAAGACGCGGACCTTTATTACGCGACGAAATTCATCGCGCCGGATCCGTTCGTCTTCATCCGGGTTCGCGGGAAAAACTATATTCTTATTAACGACCTTGAGATCGATCGTGCCAAAAAACAGGCCGAAGCCGATGGGATCTTTTCTACTTCCCGGCTCGCCGCCGAGTATAAACAAAAACACAAGAAAGCTTGTTCCTTCACGGAATTGGTTCTTTATTTCCTAGAAAAACAAAAAATCAAAAGCGTGCTCGTACCTGGAAATTTTCCGGTCCAATATTATGAGCCCCTGAAACAAGCCGGCCTCCGGATCCAGTATAAAAACGGGCTCTTTTTTGATAAGCGCCTGATCAAGGACCGTGCCGAGATCGCGGCGATCACTCAGGCGCTGCGCGCCACAGAAAAATCAGCCCGGGAAGCAATCAAGGTCCTGAAAAAATCCGTCATCCGGAAAGATAAACTTTATTTCCAGGGGAAAGTCCTCACAAGCGAAGCCCTCCGCAAAGTCATTCATCAAACGCTTTTGGCAGAAGGATGCGCCGGCGAACATACCATCGTCTCCTGTGGCCAGCATTCCATCGATCCTCACGATCAAGGCACTGGACCGCTGCGACCTCACCAGCCCATCATTATGGATATTTTCCCACGCAGTGAGAAAACGCTTTATTACGCGGATTTCACACGCACCGTGGTACGCGGCAAGGCATCCCCTGAACTTAAAAAAATATATGCGGCGGTCAAGGAAGGACAAAACATCGGTTTCAAAATGGTCCGTGCCGGAATGGCAAGTAAAAAAGTCCATGCGGCTATTCAATCCAGGTTTACGCATCTTGGCTTCAAAACAGGCCCGAAGGATGGCCGCATGCAAGGGTTCTTCCATAGCACCGGCCACGGACTCGGGCTGGACATCCATGAGCCACCGCGCCTCAGCGTCGGAGAGGATATTTTGAAAGAGGGACAAGTCGTGACCGTAGAGCCGGGACTTTACTACAAAGGCATCGGAGGCGTGCGCCTCGAGGATGTCGTCGTCGTGACAAAAACAGGCTGCAAGAATCTTACGAAATTCCCAAGATCGCTGGAAATCTGATATCCCCTATCCCCGCGGTCTAATTCACTTTACAAAACGCAGGAGCCTCTTAGAATGACGCGGAATCAGAACGTTTCACACCGCACAGACGGATAATAGCTCATGGAAAAATCTCAAGGTTCAAAAAAAGGAACTTGGTTGTTTTTCGGATTGATCCTCTTCCTGGTAATGATTGCCTTCTATTTTTATCTGGATTCCGAACATCGCTATTACCAGAGCTTCCGCTACGACCTGCAGGCCGACTATGGTTATGCTTTTCCAAAAGACTCTGCTGTCCCCGTCACACTTGAAAAGAATGGGTTCAAATGGCCCTCGGCGAGGCCCGGTGCCGATACGGCTTTTCTTAAAATTGCGGTTCGTTCGGATTGGACAAGCCTTTTATTTCTTCCCTATGTTGAAGTTCGTTATCGCGATATCGTTTTGAAGCAATATTTTGAAAAAACAAGTTCCGGGATCCGTTATCTGAATCTGAGCCCGCTTTTGAAAGCAACCCCATCTCTTACCAAAAAAGAAGAAATTGTCTGCAAAGGGCATCACCTCTCCTGGGATCCAGGCGTTTCCGAGCTTTATCTTTTTCAAAATCCCGAGATTAAGAAAGCCAAGATCCTCATCCTCGCGCCGCACCCGGATGATGCCGAGATCGCGACTTTCGGCCTTTATGACGATCAAGATGCCTATGTCATCACCCTCACGGCCGGCGAAGGCGGAAAAACAAAATATAAACGGTTTTTCAAGGATCCGAAAAAGCATGCTCTTTTTCAAGGGAAAGTTCGAACATGGGATAGCCTCGTGGTCCCTTTTTGGGGTAACATCCCGCCTCAAAAATGCTTTAACCTCGGCTATTTTGATGGAACATTAAAAGCCATGTCCGGCAATCCAGCCCGGAAGTTTGCTTCGGAAGATGCGGGAACCTCCGACCTGAACACCTTTCGCCAATACAACGTTTCGGATCTTCTGCCTAAAGATATCCCGACCGAAGCTACGTGGAACAACTTGGTCGCGGATCTGGAGCATCTCCTGAACAAGATCAATCCCACGATCATCGTCACTCCCAATCCTCTCATCGACGGACATCCGGACCATCAATTTGCCACCCTCGCACTGCTTGAGGCCCTGCAGCGAACACCCGCCGTCAAAGGAAACTTGTACCTTTACACCGTGCACTGCGCCTATTCGACGCGCTGGCCCTTGGGAACGGCGAAAAGCGTTGTCTCCCTTCCGCCTTTCTTTTCCAAACTTCCATTTTTTGAGAAGATCTACGCCCTCCATTTGTCTCTTGACGTCTACACCCAGAAATTCTTCGCGATCGATGACATGCACGACATCCGGCCCGTCTATTTTCTCAATGCGCAACAAATCACCGAAGCACTTCCCTCGGCATTGCAATCCCTTTACCTCCACTGGAAAGGGGCTTTGACCATGCGGAAATATTTGCGAATGGACGAACTTTTCTTTGTAGCTCCTACGGAAAATGCGTCTCATCTTCGGGAACTATTCTTGAAAAACCTTGCGCCGGAGGATTGAGCTCTGTGGACATTCTTTTTAAGATCAGCGCCTGGGCGGGAGCGGTCCTTCCCCTTTTTAATATTCCGCTCATTACGCGAATCATCAAACGAAAATCCGCCGACGATATCAGTCTGGTCTGGCTTTTCGGGGTTTGGGTCTGCATCCTTTTGATGACCCCCGCCGCATTGACCTCCCAGGACATCGCTTTTCGCGCGTTCGGCTGGACGAATATCATTTTCTTCACCGGCGTCGTCATCGTGACCGTGAAGTATCATCATAAAATGGGGGGAAAGGGGAACAGACCCCGGGGAACGTAAAGCTTTTCCGTTGGCCGCTCCCCGTTCAACACTCCCCGGTCTTTAATCATGCATCCCACCTATAAAAGAATGCTCGCGGGTCTCAAAAAAGAAAAACCCTCTGCAAACGGGAAGAAAACCGCAGACGATTGGTCTCTTTATATTCTGAAATGCCGCGATGGATCGTTTTACACCGGCATCACCAACAATCTGGAGCGTCGTCTCAAAATGCACCAGGACGGAAAAGCTTCCCGCTACACCCGCACCCGGGGGCCCGTAGAGATGCTCTACTCCGAAACGTGCGGCACGAGATCCAGCGCTTTGATACGGGAATGCGAAGTGAAGGAATGGCCTAAAAAGAAAAAAATCTCTTTGATCTCGGGTGAAGAAGAAACTCCTAAGAGACAAAGGAGAGAGAAAGAAACTTTGATAACATCGGGGAGTGGGAAACGAGAAAAGAAAAACCGAAACATTCACAGTTCCCCGGGTGACGTTCCCCGTTACTAATTGAGTTGATCTTCGAGTTTCTGCGCCAGGGCTTCCATTTGCTTGAGCAAGTAATCCGGCACGAGGTCCTCTTCTTCCAACTGGGTTTTCGCGGAATTAAGAAATCCGATCAGGCGTCTTAAAACCCCGTTGCGTTTCTGTTCTTTGGCCTCTGCCGTATCCTTCGGCGCATGTGTTTCGAGGATCTTTTTCACCTGCGCCCGGGCTTCCTTGACCTCCTTACCTTCATTGAGGACATCATTCCGGAGCTCGGCGAATTCATTGGTGGGAATATTTTTGTTGTTCTTGGCGAGCCGGAGCACATTCACCGCTTCATAATCCGGGATCTTCCGGGGAGTTTCATCTTCCGTGAAATCCGGTTTTACGATGCGCGGCTCTTCTTTTTCAAGAAAAGAGTAGGATTTGATCAGTTTTGAGGCCGTCGCTTCCCGGATGCTCAGCTCTTTTTGACAATACGTCTCGAACGCCTGATAGCCCCATTCCTTATAAAGCTTGTTCTTATAAATGGAGAATAAGTGCTGGCCGAGCTGGATCCAGCTTGCTTTGTGATGTTTGGCGATCTCTACAGTCTTGATGCGTAATTCGTCGTTAGCCATTCTTAACTCCTTGTACGGCGAAAGGCGTACCCCTTACCTGTTCTAAATGAATTCAAGATGGATCTGTTTCGGAATGATCTTGTGCCGGCACGCTTCATCCAGCAATCTACGGAATCCCGCTTCCCCGTCTTCTCCGAGATCGACCGTGCGATCATTCACATACATGGCAACGAAGCGGTCGTTCAGGTCCTCAGAGATCCCGCGACCGAATTGGCTCGCGTATTCTAAGGCATCCTTCCTGTGGTTCAAGGCATATTCAATGCTTTCTTTAAAGAGCTTGGCGAAGGAAGCTATCGTCTCCTGCCCCAGATCCCGGCGGATGATATCGATCCCAAGCGGAAGCGGGAGCTTCGTCTTTTGATGCCACCATTCCCCGAGGTCCAGGACCTTTTCGAGACCGTGTTCGGCATGCGTGATCTGTCCTTCATGGATCACAAGCCCGTAATCCACTTCCCCGCTTTTTACCGCATCAAAGATTTTATCGAAAGGAACAAAAACCGGCGTGAAATCTTTTGTGTGGAGTTGCAACACTAAAAATGCTGTGGTCAATTTTCCGGGGATCGCAATTCTTGTATGACGATCCACGTTCCACGATCCGCGTTTCACATTTCCCGTGGCCCGCGCAACAATGATCGGCCCATAATTGTCGCCGACACTCGCCCCGGACCGCATGACGAGATATTTGTCCGCGAGATAAGCATACGCGTGACAGGAAACGGCCGTCACTTCGAGTTCTTCTTTAAGCGCGCGCTGATTGAGAGATTCGATATCCTCGATCACATGTTCGACTCGGAATCCCCGCATATCGATCTTTTCATGAGCGAGGGCATAGAACATGAACGCGTCGTCAGGGTCCGGACTGTGACCGACTCGGATAATTTTGGGGGATGTTTCAAGCATAGAGGGAATATACGGGATACTTCGAGAAAGTCAACTTTTCCGCAACGCTCCACGCACCAAGCATCGCGGACCACGTGCTGCGTCTACCATAGTCCGTGATTCGCGCAATGTTCGCCTTACGCGCTCTTCGCGGTCGCGAAATACTCGGCCTGCATCTGCTCGACAAACTTGCTCACGCCGAGGCCGGCGAGATTGAGGAAATTCCGGAACATCTTCTGATCGATCGTCACGATGTTTTCTTTCAGCTCTTCTGCCAGAAGTGCCGTCTGGGGATTATGCGCTCCCGCGAAAACCATGGCCTTCAGATTCCAGGAATCACGGATAGGTGCGGCTTCACGATCGGTTGCCAGAAGTTCTCTCGCTTCATCCAGATTGGCGGCCGACAGAATGGTGGGCCGATTCGCTTGACGAAGTTGCTGATTGATCTTTTCAAGAAAAACGCGATCGGTGGAACCTTTTTCAGACAAGACAACGACAGGAATAGCTCCGAATACATTCCGGATCACATAAATAAGGCCTCGCTTGAAGGCTGTTTCGGGATCAAGAACAAGCGCATCGCTCGCCTGGATCGTCTTGACGCCCAGCGCACGATAAAGCATCTTGATCTTAAGCTTACTGAAGAAATTCTTCGGCTCACGGGTCAACGTGACCGGTTCTCCAGCATAAGCAGCCGGGATCAAATTCGACAAGATAATATCTTTTGCCTTGTTCGTATAAGCCAAGAGCGAAACGATGCCATCCGCAAGTTTTTCTGTAACACCCCGGATACCTTGTTCGCGTCCGCCACCCCTCCGGAAGTTATCCTCAAAAAAATCACGAAGCCCGGCTACCGGCGACGAGGGTTTCGTCTCTTCAGCCGATCTCAATTCAGAGCGTTTGTTCAGTTCCATAATACCCGCTTGCGGCGCGTTCATGAAATGCAAGATCTCATCCCGGACTCCAGGACGGCTCTCCAGAAGGTCCTGCACGGGCCCATAGAACTGTTTAAATTCATGCCCGGCCATCCCCAAATGCCAAACGCTTGGCGACTGGACCGCAACGTGCGCATAGGGCAGCTTGACGTAAGCAATGGCGTGGATCACCTCGGGATCGATCACGATCGTATCCCCCGCCTGGACCTTCATCACATATTCTTTCGAATGCTGTGTTTTGATATAAAAACCCATAGCTCCGTCGGCGACGTAATACAATTCGATGGCCTGCGCGCGTTTCCCTTCATGCTCCAGGGAAGAGCGGTGGGAGTGCACTCGCTCCCTGTCGCCATAGAGTTTCTCATCGTAGCGTGACAGATCCCTCCCGGGAAAAGATCTTTCCTGGGGTGCGTCTTCCCGGATGAGAGATGCCCCGTTCCAAAGAAACTGGTCTTTCCCGTCTGCTTTCCTGAAATGAGTATAGGCGGAATTGGCCCACTGGGTCGGCATACGGGAACTCGCGTACATAAAATTCTGTTTATCGGAAAGGGCGATAACAAGCACTCCCAGTTCCTGGAGCTTTTCGTTTGAAACTACCGCGGAGCGATCCGGCCCCGGGTGCGGCAAAGCCCTGAAATCCTCGCTTCCAAAATCCTTGAACCACGGCGGTGCCTTCCGCATATGGATCATGAACTCGGCCCCGCTCAAATCCAGAAGATCCAGAGTCACTCCCGGCGCTAGGTCTTTTATTACGATCACGCCCCGCTCGTTGAGCTCAATGACCTCCCGGTAGTTTCCGTGATTGACCTTGATCTTGACGGCTCCTCCCTGGACGTTATAAATCTGGATCTCGCCCGCAAAACCTCCGGCGACCTCTCCAGCCGCGAGGGCGCGTAGATATTTTTCTATCTGAGGGCCGACGTAAAAACTCAGATCCGAATCGCCTTCAACCTTCTGTCCCATCTGACCCATATCGATCGGTTGAGTGAGTAGCTGTCCATTCTGGAAACGGTAAAAGTTCCCTGTCTGATGCGGCACCAGGGGCTGTAATGCACCCAACTTGGAATATTCAAAACCATCCGCCTTGACGAACCTCTTGATCCCCGCGATCTTGGCGTAGATCATTTCGTCCGAAGACGGCACCGGCAGGATCTCGAAGAAATGGAACTGCCCCGGCCTCAGGATCACATTCAACGGCTTCATTTCGTCGGGCGTTCTTATGAAGGTAAGATCGTTTTCATGGGGCCATTCAAGCGCTCCCTTCCAAAAGCGGGTGCCCCGGTCACGAAGAATGTAGAAGTTGGAGGAAAAATCTGCACCAAAATATTTCTTGAGATCCAAGGAGATCGCGGCCACACCGTCTTCGGTCCGGCCTTCGTGGGTGATCCCCAAGAACCATTTGCCGTCGTAAGAAGTCATGGAGGCGGCCACCGTGGCATTTTTAGCATTCCAATTTCGCACCTGGAGCGGCGTCACGGTACCTTCAAAAAATGCGCGGTGCGAAACGAGCTGATTCCGGAATCCTTGAGCAGGATGCACATTGATCATCCCTTCGGGTCGCTCACCGCGAAGGAGCTCTTCGATGGAAACCCCACGCGCTTCGGACCGCTGGAGCGGAATAGTCGCTTTAGGGACCCTCCGGACAGCGGTGAATGCGATGTCCTGATAGCTGTTGATCTCAAAACCAGAGATCGTAATGGGGATCTGCTGGACGGGAACTTTACCGACGGCTCTATAAAAATCCGCGAACTCCTCGGCCGTCATGCGTCCCTGAACGGGATAGACCAGCGTCACGTGAAAAGGCCGTGGCGGATTACCAAGACCAAGATGTTTTGCGATCGTCCCTTGGACTACGGCCAATGGATCTTCTTTCCCGTCAGCTTTCCAGATCATGACCACGCCAAGATCCCGGTGCCAGTAGGGCCCGATCAATTTTCCGTGAACTTCGGAAACGGAAGAACTTCGAAACGCCTGCCGCAAAGCTTCGGTTGTCTTACGAAGAAAACCATTGTCGACTTCCGCCGCCGTCACCCCATGCTTCAAGCCCTGCAAAGTCAGGTGAAGCTCATCCTGAGGAACCGTCAGAACACGAGGTCCGAGCGCGCCCTGGATCTCGGCTTGGATCTGCGTCATTTTTTGGACCGCTGCTTCCTGGTCCTTCCCAAAGAAAACACAAGCTGAGGCTCCGCGAGCGGTCACGATCTTGCCGCCCTTGAAGTTTTCCGCGATCCTCGGTAATTCCACCGCCGGCTGATCGCTTTGTAATAGCGAATCCATTTGCGCCTGAGCTTCAGTCCAAAACGCGTTCGAGGGACTTTCTTTCAATAAGCCAACAACCTTCTTGGCGTTAGCACTGATTTTCTTGGCCCCAAGGGTCGTTTGGATCTCTTGGGTGTCCCTCATCTCAGAACGCTGCTCAGAGACAGAAAACTCTCCATCCCTAACTCCGCCCGCTTGTTGCGCCCATATCCTCTCGGTGTGAAAAGCCGCATCCTGCAAAGTAACATCGGACGGCAATAAGAAGACAGTCGCTCCAAACGCTCCTGTGAATTGAGGGTATTTTTCGCGCGGATCGATTTCCGCAACAAGCTCATAGACGCCTTTCTCACCAGCCTGCTGTAAAGGCTTAATAATCCCTTCCCCCGGGATCTCCTGATCATGCCACGGCGGAACCGAGGTCCCTTTGCCTCTCGGTCCAAAGTGGACGAAGAAACGAGCCCTCTGAAGAGCTTCGTGCTTCATCCGAACCAACAACTTCAGCTGAAAACGTCCGGACGCCTGCGGCTCGATCCTTACGCCTTTTTCAGGAAATTCAATGGCTCCTGCCAATTCCGCTTTCGCAGCCCCCGGAAGCACCACGGTTTTCTTTTCTTTTTGAGAAGGAATTCCGACCGCGAAATAATGAAAGCCGTTCGCTTCCAACTCATAAGGATCGTAGAAATGACGTCCGTCCACAACATTGAAATGCTCTGTAACGGATTTTCCAGAGGCCTCGGTCATCCCTCCCTCAAAAAACAGTGTTCGCCAATCCGCGTATTCGGGCCATTCGGTCACCAAAATTTGGGCGTCACTACCGCGAATCGCCTCACGCGCATTTTCAGCTGCATTTGTTTTATGATCGAAAAATTCGACCCCTTTAAGGTCCATCGCCCTTTTTGAAAAATGGTTTCGCACACTCGAAGCTGTGGCAGGATGCGCGTCCGTGACCCGCACCTTGGCGCCCTGTGCTAGCAACGCTTCTATTAATTTCAGGGAGGGCGCATTTTCAATGGAAGAATTCGGCCCGGGCTTATAAGCAAGGCCCAGAAGTGTGACCGTTTTCCCGCTCAAATTGCCTCCGACCGCTTCGCGCGTCTTATCGACATAGAGTTTAACCGCTCGCTCATTGCTCTCAGCGAACGCGGTAACAAAAGGCACTCTTGTGTCTGTCCCGTTACTCCCGCTAAACCCATAATGGCGCTTTAGGATCTCGATCTGTTCTCGATATTCCCGGAGTTTGTCCATAAGACCTTCGCTGTGACTCTCTGCGAATTTAGTAAATTTTTCAAGAGCGGCAAAAAGATCGAATCCACCAAACCCGATCCCGGGCTTCAGGTAGAGGTCTCCCACGACAGGATCCGCGCCAAGGCCTTTGAGGATGTCGCGAATATCGCCTCCCGACCTTTCGGCCAGCTCCGCGAGCGAGATCATAAAAGCGATCCTTCCGGCGAGAAAAAATTCGATCGCTTTTTTCACGAATTCGTCCATTCCACGGGTCAGAGAAGTACCGGTTTCCCCGACGAAAGGACTCGGCAGCGTTTCATGGCTGATACCAAAATATTGAAAACCAAAACCCGCAACCTCCGCGGGATCCCAGGCGTTGCGCCCGTCAAAAACAAGCGGCCTCTTCTCCCTGTCGGGGAACATCGTTTGAACCTTTTTAAAATTGAGCTGTCTGAACGCATCCCATTCAGTGACAAGCACGATCGCACTGGCCCCTTCCATCATGCTGTAAAGATCTTCCGGATTTTGAAAATACTGCACGGGCGCCGCAGTGCCGGTGCCCGGGGCCGGATTCAGATCCGCAAGGGTTTTTTGTAAAGAGGGGATCGCCACAGGATCATAAACCCGCACCTGAGCGCCCCATTCCACCAATTGACGGATGATCAAGATAGAACGCGCTTCCCGGTCGTCGCTGGTATTGGGTTTAAAAGCCGCGCCCAGCACAACGACGGTTTTGTCTTTCACCCCGTCGAGCTTTTGCTTGATCCCGTTCGCGAACATTTGCCACTGTGCTTCATTGACCGCAAAGGTATCCATCATGAGCCCGAAAGGCATACCGGCTTTCGCCAGCTGTCTCATGAAAGAAAGGGAATCTTTCGGAAAACACGACCCGCCCCATCCGATCCCGGCTGAGAGAAACATCGGTCGGATCCTGGGGTCCGCTCCGAGTTTTTCAGCGACCTTTTTGACATTGAATCCGAAAAGCGCAGCATACCAGCTCAGGTGATTGATGAATGAGATCTTCCAGGCCCGGTAACCATTGGCCGCATATTTGACGAGCATGGCGCTTTTGATCCCCATCTTGAAGATCGGGATGGGTTTCCCCGGGTATTGAGGATTGATATTTTTCGGATCGTAAAGCGCTGCCACCCGGTCGGCAATCGCCGGCTTCTCAGCGCCAACAGCCATGCGCCCGGAACCTCCGAGGGCATCCTCCACCTCCAACCCCTCGCGCAGGAATTCCGGGATCCAGGCAAATTCGATCTCGGCGCCTTGCGGAAGACCGACCTGGTGTATCCTGGCTTTCAGCCTGTCAATGGTCTCTGGCGGAGCCGTGCTCTTTCCGATAATGATCTTCTTCTCGCCGGGTTTCATCAGTCGGGCGATATCAGCAACCGCATCTTCGAGGAAATGGGTGTCACTTTCCCCATTGGAAAGATAGGGCGTCGGCAGGGCCAGGTAGATGATCTCGCGGCCCTCGATCGCTCCAGCAAGATTCGTCGTGAATCGGAGACGTTTCGCCGCCAAGCCTGCTTGGAGGAATTCCTCAAGACCCGGCGCGTAATTGACCAGCTTTCCACCATTTAAGGATGCCACGCTCGCGGGCTTAATATCCACAGCGGTCACATCATGACCGAATCGGGCAGAAAGCATAGAAGCTTCCGTCGCACCCACAAACCCTGCGCCACCGATCACCGCGATCTTCTGAGCCTCGTGCTGTGGCCACGCCGCATTTAATGTTCCGGCGTCTGAGGTTCCTGTCCTCGCTTCAGATCGCATCCCCTGCGTCGCCCCCTCAGAAGAATTGACGCCCACCGGGACCATTTGAAGGACCTGAAAACGCCACCCCAGCTGAGCGATCCCCGCGGGATCTTTCCTCTTCACCACTGAAATGCCGACTCTCCATCCTTCTTTTTGAATAGAAGATAATGTGTGTTTCTTTTCGTAATCGATTTGGAGCATATGATCCCGGGTCTGATACACCAGGCTGGACTCCAACCCGAGCAACGAAATGCTCCCGACCCCGAACCACACTTTTCCTTCCTCTTTATTATAAGGAACCTTCGAGAAATGGATGGGAACCACAACATGACGCTTGTGCTCGAATCCGTCCTTTTCTTCCTTCAATACTCGCGCAAGAACCACGGCCGTATCCCGGCTCGAATCGAGAAAAAAGACCTCTCCTCTTTCGAAAAGATCTTTCGTCTCAGGACTCTGCATCATGTTTTTTAATGCCCCGTAAACTTCCGCATCCCACTCTTTCATGTCCTCAAGAAGTTCGGGCACAAGCGTCGCGATAAAGGCCATCACGGGACGAACGCCCTCCACCCCGAAAATAGCGTGGGCTTTGTCCCTGCCGATACCGGAAACCGTCTGAAGAAGCATTTTCAGGTCTTCGGGCTTAGTCCCCTGGATCATTCGCTTTAGCCAATAAGTCCTAGGCTTTTGCTGCCGCAACTGCTCTCCAGAATTTCCGGAAACAAGAGAGCGCAGATCGTCCAGGATCAGAGATCCTCGCTGTTCTCTTTTCTTTTCCGGCTTCATGACCCCCGCGGCCTGCAATTCAAGGATTTGAAAATCGGGAACTCCGATCGGTAAAGCCCCCTCCATTAACACCGAAAGAGGATAAGGCTTCCTCTCCTCGCCCGCCCCGTAAACTTCCCCCGTGATCGTATTTACAATGTGATAAGTCATGGCAGCTTCTGGATCGAGCATGTCCGTGAGCCATTGAAACGCTTTGTTTCCGTAAAACTGTCCCCAGGCCTTCGATTCTCCTCCGTCGATGGCAGGATATTTTTGCTCTCCCAGATTAAGTCCTATGATGTATTTCTTATCGCCGACCTGAACGCCAAACCCTACAAGCTTTTTGTTCAAGGAACCGAACCTCTTTCCCTTGGATTCCAGCAGGAAATAGAGGTTCTGCCGGAAAAGCTCATCCCTAAAAAGCCTTTCGTATTCTTTGCTGCGCGACTGAATGTAACCCTGCAAGACGGTCTCGGAGAGTTGGACCACAAAACGATCAAAAAGCCGGAGCGCCGCCAGATGAATCCGGACTTTTTCTAAAAGATCGTTCGTTTTGTCAGCCTCCGCCTTGAGCCGCATCATTTCCTGATAAAAATCGGGAGCTTCCTTTTCGAATCCTTCGAAATAATAAAGGATCTTTGCGAAGATCTCGCCCCTCGCCGCGTGATACGCGATCGACTTGTAGCTCTCGACGCCATGCGTCCGTACTTGCCGGGCGCTTTCAACAAACGTCAGGACTCCGGGAGGAGCGATCTCCAGAGCATTCGAAGGCTCACTCCTCCAGACAAATCCTCCGTCATTCCCGGATTTTTTTGAAAGAAATCTCAAAGCGCTTTCGGCAGAAAGTCCCGGCTTTGCCAACAGAGCTTTTTGTTTCTCGGATTTCTGAACGACCCTCTGCCAAAGCTTGATATGCGCCCTTGCCTGACTTTTTTCCATATCGACCAGAGGCGAGGACCGGAGCGCTTCCCACTGAAGATTCATTCTGTCGCCAGAGACCGCGTATGCCTTTTGAAGGGCGATAAGGTCCTCGATCATGGATTCCGCGAGTGGATAAGGGGCGTTGACGACCTTGATATTCCCGTTGTCGTCGAGAGTGCTTAAGATGAACTTGCCGTCGCCATCCTTGCTGTAAAACACCAGAAAACCATTCGTGATCTTCCACTTTTTTGATTTGAGATTCTCAACCACCTGTTCGTAAGTGATCTTATCTCTAAAAATATCCTTTTCGAGCCCAGTCTCATTATCCACGATGGTGAAAAGTTCCGGCTGCGCGCCTCCCCAGGCCCCCATCAAAATGGCCCCGTTCGGCAGACCTTTCATCATACTGGTCGCGGAAGCCTCAAGGATCATGTAGGTGATCATGACGGTTCCGGAAACGCCCTGGAAAATAATGGGCGCGTCTTTAATATTGTAGTTCTCGATGGTCGCGAATTTATCTTCGAGTTTAAGTTCCCGGATAAGACGCTGGATCTCCAAGAAGAGCCCGTGCGCCTCATCATCGAATTCCCGGCCGCCGATTATGGCGCGCGCCGCCGTCTTTTTATACTGTTCGAGTTTGGCAGGATCTGCCGCTAGCGACCGGAGAATCTCAAGCCATTTGTCCGGCCCCTTGTAAGAAACCTGTCTGCGCACATTCGAAACGATTGCTGTTAAAAGGAATTGCTTCCTGAGCGCCTGGGCCTTGGGATCCTTAAAGATCTGTTGCCATTCACTCTCATCTTCCAACGCCTTTTGGATCCGGGCTTGAAGATCTGCCACAACCTGAGGCCCATCCACTTCCGTGATACCGAATTCTTCCTGATACGACTTCATCGCCTGATCGAACCATTCGGGTTTGTTCTGGCTTGCCTTGAGCCATAGCATCAGCCGCCCCGCAAGGTAGGACTTGATCATGTCCGTTCTTTCCTTGAATTCCCCCAGGAAAGCCTCATTCCCCGGATGGCCAATCTTGATGAAGAAATCCCGGTCATCCGATTCAGAAGACATCCCGAGTTTCGCTTTGTAAGTATTGATCAATTGACGCAAAAACGGCGCCTGCCATTGTTCGAGCAGTACCCCGTTGGTGCTCCGCAGCCCACCCTGGTTGAAGCTATCGATCACATCGACATACCCCGGCATCACGCCTCCGGACACCGCGGGCGTATGCTCGTACAACGCAACACCGGTCACGAGATCGTAAGAAATTCCCACCGCATCCACGATGCTGATCGTTCCATTCCTGATAATGCGCGACCGCATCGCCTGGGGATACCCCAAGAGTTGAAATGAGGCTTCAGCCGGCCGGTAGATGGTCGGCGAATACACAGAATGATTCATGTGGTGATGAGGCGCATCCGGAAAAAGAGGCGTCGGGATACTGGCGAAGACCTCGTTATCCACAAAGAGAATTTTCTTTTTAGCGATGCCCTTTTCCTGGAGTTTTAGCGTAAGGAGTTCTTTGGTTTTCCCATAAACTGCCAGATGCAGATCACGCCAAAGATTGGGACCGCCATCACGAGTATCCGGATAAACTTCATCAAAGATTTGGACCTTTGTCCCATCATCGGCAATATAAAAAGCCTCGATATAAAAATTCGGCATCCCGCCGGAAAATGTGTTTGTCGGATAAACCTTAACTTTGATCTCGCGATCCACCGCTTCTCGGGCTTGCTGGAGCCGTTTCTTATACAGCGGGTCCCCTGCGCGTCCGATCCATTCCTCAGCTTTGGCGCGGTATTCATTGCCAGCATCGAGAAAAATACTAAAACTCAATCCAGGATCTTCGGTCAAAACCTCGCGAAGATAATCCCCCAGCGTCTTCTTACCGCTCGTCACTTCCTCCGGAAGATCTTTGGCGAATTCCTGTCCCTTGATCCGGTCATAGATCACATTCACGGCAAAAGCGTCGATGTTCGCTTTCTTGGGCTGGCCAAAATTCTTTTGCCACGAAGGAAAAAGATCATGCATCAGAGCTCCTAATCCCCCCGTCACGGTTGTTGCTGCGACCAAGCCCGCAATCGTTTTGCCATATTTTTCTTCAAGCTTCTTTAGGATTTCACGATCCAACCCCGCCTCGAGTTGCCCAGTAACAACGGTATAATCCTCTAGCTCGGGAGCATTTTTCTCGGCCCAGGAACGCAATTCGGCGCGCTTGGAATTTGCTTTTTGAGCCACGCGAACCATGGCTTGCGCGATTTCAAGACCATTTCCCACAGCCCCGCCTTCGATCACAGGCAAAACATTCTCGGACACATATCCGGCAGATCCGAGAGCATAAAGAAGCAATTGACCGCTCTCCTCCGCAGCCTGAACTCCCCTCGAGATACTGCGCGGCATGTTGCTTATAAATGCCGCAAGTTCTGAAATCGTCGGAAGATAATGAGGCATGAAAACCGCTGCGATCGCAGCAGGATCCGCCGCCCGAGCTTCGGAACGAAGGGCAGCAAGAGGAATGCCATTTAAATGGAACGCGTTAAAGCGGGCTGTTTCATATAATTTTTTAAACTCCGGAACCAACTCGTCCCAGTCGCGGACAGAATTCATCCCGCGTGCTCGCATATCATAAAAGGCTTGGGGATCGTTCATGTAGACCGCAACAGCTCGCTCAGTAGCCTCATCAAAAAGCTTCATGACTGCTTCAAAGGACGGGGTTTTCTCAAGATCTTTGATCTTGTTCAATCCTGGAAAATAGAACTTGAAGCCTGTGGCCATCGCCGCGTCTTCCTTGGGGTCCAGGACCGTATTATCAAGCCCGCCCACCGCATGCACGATCGGGATTCCGCCATACCGGAGGGCCTGCATTTGGCCAAGTCCGCAGGGTTCAAATTTTGAGGGCATAAGAAAAAAATCTTCCGCGGCATGTGCCTTCCGAACGAGCGTTTCACTGAAGGCGGGCGTGAAATAGGCGCGCCCCGGGAATTGCGCCATTAAGGCCCTGAAACCCTCCGCGTAGTGATTTTCCTCCCCGATCACGGCGATTTGAGCATTCGGATGCCGATTCAAGAGCCGGCGTGCTTCTTCAAGGATCAGCTCCGGACCCTTTTGATCCGCAAGTCGCGTAGCCGCCACAAAAAGCATGGCGTTCGGGTTTTGCTGGAGGCCGACTTCTTTTTGAAACTCTAATTTATTCGCACGCTTGCCTTCGGCTACGTTTTCAGACGTGTATTTTTGATAGATTTTGTTATCCTTCGATGGATTCCAAACACCGCTATCCACTCCGTTCAAGATCCCCGTGAAATCATCTTTCCGTTCGAGAAAAACGCCTTGCAGACCCGTGTCGGGATCCGCAAGAAGTTCTTCGCGATATTTCGGGCTCACCGTCATGAATTTTTCCGAAAAAACAAGCCCGGCCTTCATCAGATTGAGCCCGCCATGGAATTCGAGATACTTCCACCCAAACGCCCATTCGGGCATCCCCATGGACATAAGAAGCTGTTTGCCGTAATTAAAAAGATCCGGACCATAACGCTGTTGATACGCCGCATCAGCATTATGGATCGTCATCGTGATCCCGGAGGTCTGGAATTCACTGGGGAAAGCGGCTCGGATAAAAGCCGCGACAAGTCCCGGATGCGCGTCGTGTAGATGAATGATGTCGGGTTTCTTGACAGCGAATTTTTTACGAAGGATCTCCACGGCGGCACGAGAAAAAACCGCGTATTCCCGGAGCCCGTCGAGACTTCCGGAACTCCAGTAGCCTTTTTGAAAATAACCGTCTTTCTTGATGAAATAATACCGGACACTGTGCGCAACTGCGGTATAAACCTCAAAAGTTTCCTCGCGCCCTTCGATGGGGATCTTCACAGTAAACCCAGCATTTTCAACTTTGAAAGTTTTCTGGGTAAAAACCGAGGGGTGGCCCGGCATGATCACAAATTGATGAGCCCCTAAATGTTTTAAAAGCGCCGGCGGTTTTTCCCGAACGACATCTTTCACTCCCCCTTTGCCAAAAAAATCCGCCGATTCCATCGCGATATGAACCACATCGTGGACCGGCATAGTCATGGCTTCATCGTTTCGCACCTCACTCCGGACTTTTCGGCTCGTAGGGGGCGCAGAACGAAACGCCGCAGGCAATATGTTTATATGAAGCTGCTGCCCTAAAAATAACGGGTTAAAGTTTCCGGCAAGTTCCGCCGCCACACTCAGCGCAGCCTTTTGAAAACTTTGGGGAGACACAGCCATAAGGGTAAATGAAGGTCCCGTAGCATTCCAAACAGGCAACCCCAAGACCGCAAACCCTGCTCCGCTGAAAGCAAGGATCGCTTCCTTTTCGAACTGAAGGTGGGAATATGAGCGATTAGCCCTCTTCTCGGAGCGAAATCCCCCGGAAAATGCGGGCTTTCTCACGCGAGAAGAAGTGAAGTGGGCCTGACCGAGAGAGTCCACGCCGGTGAGCCGGAGGGTGAACTCTAAATCTTCGCCTGTTGTCCCGCTCGGAATTTTCGATTTGAATTCAAAACCGACATCGCGCCACTTCAAATCAACAGAGGGCATAGAAGCGCCCCGGGAGGGGTCATAAAGGGTCGAGGAAACCTCAAATTGGGCCTGACTTCCTTGGCTTTCACTCTGACGCAGTTTTGTTTCGGCTAAACGGATCGTGATGCCCGGAAAAATTTCCGCCGTTTTCCCGGAGCTCAGCGTAACCAGATGTTCAATTTTGCTGAAATCGAATGGATCTTTGATTGACTCAACAAGCGTTCTGTTTTCAGCTGTCGGCTGACCTTCATCCCGTATTTCGGAACGAATAAATTTTGCGGTCGAACCCTGCGGCAATGTCACAGTGGGAATTTCATCCAGCGGACGCGGTTGAATGCTGAGAGGAACCTGGATGTTTTCCTTAAACTCTGTTTGCAAGATCCTTTCCACCACCGGGATTGCGCGAAGGATTCCGTCCTGAATTTTGTCACGCCCAAGGCCATCATAAAACCAATCCAAAATGGGAGCCGGCGCTCTTTTTTGACCTTCCTTATAATGAGGGTCTGTTTCGTTTAAAATAGCAACAATCACTGCGTCTGATATCTGACCTGTGGTGTTTAATTTTGACTGGATAAGCGCCACGGCTTTGGCTTTATCAATCTTCAACCGGTCTCTCATATTCATAGCAGAGTAAAAAACATCCCCGGCAAACTCTCTTCCGAGGAGCTTCCAAAGAACCACTCGCTCAAAACCTGTCGCGTTGCTTAGAAGATACCGTTTGGGACTTTGCGGATCTCCCCATCTTCCGTTGTAATCACCCCAAAAAGCATTCACGAGCGCCTGCAGGGACTGTCCATACTTGAGCTCCTTGGGCGGCTGAGGAAGGCTTCCCATTTTTATATTTTGCATCCACTGAGGAGCGACATACATCTTATCGGGTGTCTGTTTCAACAAGCCTTCAGCCCGGATTTTCTCAATGGCCTGCACCGCCAACTTCCGCGTATCCGGCCAGGTCCTATTCAATTCGGCCAAAGCAACGGCCACTGCTTGGGCGGCTTTTGCCCTTATTTCTTCCATCCTTTTTATAGAAGCGGCATCCTCCGCCGCGCCGGCGAAACGGATCGGCTTCCCAACCATCCGGCTCGCATTCATATAAAATCTTTCGGCCGACAAGGCTCCGTCAAAACGAATTTCGACATAAGGCTCGCTGCCACCCCCATAGGACTCCACAGTCCCGATTCTTCCGGCCCGCTCCACGCGCACTCCTGCCATTCCTTTAACGCCTTTGAGATTCAGGGGCACCTCTTCCCCTCCCCGCATCTCGGCACGGATTTCGCCAACAGCGCTTGGCTCCGACGTTGCAAAAGAAACCATCAAAATATCGCCACGCGTCAATTGAGTCCCGCTCTCGCCGAGCACTTGAATTTTCCTGATTTTAGAAGAATTAAATTTCCCAATCTCCCTGATGGCTTGCGGCATTGAAATATCTTCCTTGATAAGAAATTCGCCCGGAGCCAGCTCCTTGATCAAAGAACTTAGACCCGCGTTTCCTCCTTCTAACTCACTGGCTATTGCATCCAACCGCCGCATTAGCCCCAATGTCAAAGCGCGATAGGGAGCCAGTATCTCAATGACCGAATTGACGGTTCCGATCACTTGCAACAGATCCGCCGGGAAATAGGTCAAGGCTTGGGTTAACACACCCAGAACTTCGTGCTTGTCGTTGGGATTGAGCGAATAATTTGAATCAATTTCTGTGCGGATAGCCTTAAGCTCCGCAATCATTTCTCCCATGCGAGCTTCGGTGATTTGAGGAGCCTGCTTGCCCGCCCGCACCTCGGAGCGGACTGCTTTACCCGGGGATTTCTGTGACAGTGCCACCGATGGGATCTCGTCCATCGGGCGGGGTTTGAGCGTGATCCCGATCTCAAGCCCCTTTTGGACTTCCGCCTGGAGGATTCTTTCCACCACGGGGATGGCGCGAAGAACCGCTGATTGGACATCGAACCCGCCCTCATTCCATCTTGCAACGGCCACCGGAGCTTTGGAATTTCCGGGCCTTGCTTCTCCCCATATTTCCTCAATGGTTTTATCGGAGATACGCCCGTATTTCAATTTAGACCTTATCTGCCAAGCTGTTTTCCCTTTTTCATCCTTAAGCCTTTCCCGAAGATTGAACGCGGAAAAGAAAACATCTCCGGCCAGCTCATGCCCCAAGATCTTCCAAAGCACGAAACGCTCCACGCCTGTCGCATTGCTAAAAAGATACCGCTCTTTCGCCCTTCCGTTATAAGCTCCCCAAAAAGCCTCCACCAAGCCTTGCAGGTCTTGGGCATACTCGGCGTCCGTCATTTTACGATCTTCTTCCTCTTCGCCGAGATTCTTGGGAGGCATTGCCGAACTGCTTGCAATGGCGATTTTTTTCATCCAACGGGAATGAACATACATCCGGTCGGCGGATTGGTTCACAAGACTTTCTTTTTTAATGAGCGCGATGGCTCCTTTTGCCAGACCCGTTGTTTTAGTCCAGGTCTTCGCCAATTCACTGGCAGCTTTTTGCGCTTCAGCTTCCGCAGCCTTTCGCGATCCCAGCTCTTCCACCTCCGAGGCAAAAAGAAGGGGTTTTCCCACCGAGGCGCTGCCTCGTAAATAAAACGGTTGGATATCACTCTCTCCGTCGAAAAGGATCTCCAAAAACGGTTCTTTTCCACCGCCATAACCCTTTACGGTTCCAACCTTTCCGCCCCGTGTCACGCGGACATTCATCTTCCCTTTGATTCCCTCTAAGTTCAGTGGTACCTCGCCCATGTTTCTCACCTCCGAGCGCGGGAAGAAGAGGATCGTCACCACGGAGCCAAGGATTTGGTCCCGGCTCCAGGATTCCATGGAAAAAGATTGGCTCCTTTTCAAACCCGCAGGATCTATATGAAGGGCTTGGTCGCCGCGCTGTGCGTCCATATCCATCAGGCCCTCATGAGCTCTAAATTGACGGATCAGCGTATCAATGAAGAGCTGCCAGGCCACCTTCGGATCCCCCGGCAGGCTCCCGTCCCCCGCAGGGATCTCCACGGCCAGGGCATCGGCTCCCTGAAATTCCGCGGCCCGTTCGGATAAATGAACCACGGCTTTGTGATTGCGCAGAAAGTCCGGAAGCACTGATTTTCCGACCCCTTCAAGACCTTTTAAAAAATCCGCTTCGTTAAAATTGGATGCAAGCATGATTTCATCGGGAAGCTCTCCCGGGCCAACCGGGCCAACCCCCGCAACAAACGCGGCAACGCCAATGCGGTGGGTTAGGGTGTGTACCATGGGACCGATGTCTTCATCTTCAGCCTTAGAAAAAAAGTTTTGAAGAAGCTTATCCAGCGCTCCCTGGAACAGAAGGGTCTGAGGTTCTTTTGTTTTTTGAAAGGTCTCTAAAGCCTGGGTGATAGGAGCGGCTACGGCGCCAACCGCGGATAAAACGAGGTCATTCCGACCGCCCTTGTACACGTCTTCGAGGATCTTGTTAAGCATTTTGCGGACCATTCGGAAATTTTCCGCATTAATCTGGCTCTGCTGTCCCCGGATCGCTTCGATCACTTCCCTTATCTGCCCGACAGCCTTATCCCGCGCTTCAGCGCGGGGCGCCAAAAACAGATTGGTTTGGATGTTGGGGCCAAGCCAGCGATAAACGCCCTCCGGCAACCGGTCCTTTGATTCCATAAGAGCACGCGAAGGATCATCCGTGGCAGCCGGAACCAAGAGAAATATTCCTTCGTAGTCTTTCCAGTTGTAATAAGGCGTCGTAAAAGCGGAGCCTAGAAGTTTCACCTGGTTGGCCGGAAGGCCGTAGCTCTGCATAGAGGCTTCTGAAAAGGTCCAAGATTCTTTTTGTTTCGAATTCCCCCAGCGCAGATAAACTCTGAAATTCCCGGCGTTAAGGAATGCGTCGCGTGCTGCCGAATCCGGGAATTCCAAGGTCGAAGAAAAATCAGCCCGGTCCCCGTGGATCTCCACCTTGCCATCCTTCGAGCTCATGACCGGCAGAATTGGATTTGAACGCACTTCGGCGCGGGGCGAACCGGCCGCGGGAGCTGCGTGTCCTACTGGCCGCATAGCCAACGAGGGACTTTCGGGTGTCATTCTTGCCAACACCCGATAGGCTTGCTCGGTCTCATTACTTTTCTGATCTTGAAGAAAGGGCGTTAACCGGATAAATTTACCGAGCCCCAATTCATCAAAACTCCCGGTCGCAAACCTGACGCTTTTTTCTACGATCCGGATCGAGTTATCTTCACGCTTGCGAAGAATCGCAACGATCGGGAATTCGCCCTGATACGCTTGCAAAACCTTTGGTGTTGCATCCTGCGCGCCTTGAACGGAGAGTTCGGTTTTTTCAAGCCCTGCTCGGAAAGAAACCCGCCCCTCGGATCCCACCACGCGATATTCCAGCGAATGGTCAGGATGTAGGACAAATCCCCAAAAGTTTGGATCTGCAGGCAAGGTTCCATCAAAACTGATAACGCCCAAGTATTGATCATCCGCCGGCAGGATCTTCACGCCGCCATAGGTCGCATCAATCTCTTCGCCCAATGTTTTAAAAAATACGTCGACTCTTGCCGCGCGCAGTTCGGGGCGAAACAAACCCGAGGGTTGAGGCTGAGATTGCCGCGGGGAAACGCCAACGGCAGAAGCAATGATTTTTTTGAAGCCCGCATCAAACTCCGCCCTATTCTCCGCGCTGCGATCGTGGTAAGAAGCAACGGTCTCGCGCACAATATCGCGAATCCTGGCAAAACGGACCGCAAGTTCGCGACGCCAAAAACGCGGCGACACGGCGCTAAAAAAAGAGACCTGCTGGGTGACTTTTTCAGGAGCGATATGAGAACGCGTAATCGCGTTGGAGCCAAGAAGCGCTGTCAGATAATTTTTGTTGGAATCGGCTGTGATCTCGCCGATGGAAGGCATGATGCCGATATAAGAACTGCCGGAGGCTGTGATCGCCTGTTTAAAACCCTCGGTGTGAAAACCACCGGTGATGATGACCGCTTTCGTCTGCTTGCGCTCCTTCATCACTTCGCGCGCCCTCTTCATCATAAAATCTTCACGCTCGATGGCGCCGGAGTAAAAATTCAAAGCTTGCTCGTTAAGTTGCTGTAAGGCGGGCAGCGTGTCGCGTACGGCGCTCTCTTTGCCCCGCACCCGATCAAGCGCTTGCATTAACTCGGAAGGAGAAATTTGACGTGACAGAACTTGCTGATATTCTCCGCGAGAAAGCTCCAAATGAAACAGCTTTTTAAGGAGTTGGTATTCGCGAAGCGAGCGCACAAGCGTTTTTTCCTCATCAGTTTTTACAAGGACTTCGACCAAGGACGCAGTAAGCTTTTTAATCTCGGACTGAAGCACCTCGCTCTGGAGTTCGCTTATAAGGATCATTTGCTGGATGCGAAGGCGGAGGTTCGGGTAAGCATTAAAAGAAAAGTCGGCTGGTAACGCATCCATCAGACGCTCGAAAACGAAGCGGGTCTTGTAGAGCGGCAAACCGCCTTTTTTCGCCATTTCGAACATCGCATTCATTTCATCTCCAAGCTTCTTTTCACCGTACTCCGTACTCTGTACTCCGTACTTAGCGATATCGCGTAGAAACGTTGCTTTCTCCGCTTCAACTTTTGAGAGATCAATCTTCCCATCCAACGATCTCAGCCGGAAATAGCGGACCAGGGTCGGCCACGCAAGCTGCGCCTTAACATCTGTAAGATCATTTCGTAGGATCGTATTCGAAGATTTCTTGAGTGTTTCCAGCCAGCTTTCAAGCGGGACGGTCCCCTCATCGAATGCAGCGTAACGGGTTATGAGTTCGCGAAGCTCAGGGTTCAGCCGAAGGCTTGCCTCTTTTTGCCACTCAAGATAAACACCTTTCAAAAACAGATCGGAGGCTCCTCGCCCTTCATAAACTTTCCTATAGGATTCACGATCCTTGGCGTATGCCGCAGCGTTTTCAATACCGTACGCCTCTGCTTGTACAGCGTCTTTCGTACCCCGTACTCCGTACGGCAACTGATCGATCATGAACACTTCTGCGCCGGTAAGTTCCCCGGCCTGCATGAGTTTTTCGTTCACTGAATGCTGAAGTTGGGCGTTCTTAGGAAAGAATCTGAAAGGTTCGGGCGTAAGTTTATTGCCGGCGCCTTCTAAAAGGACAAGCTGGATGCCGTAATTTTTGGATAAATACTGAAGGATATTCTGGATATTCTTCTGGGCATCGTAGTTCGCATGAGCTTCCTGGATATGAATAAGGAGAGATCCTCCTTCAGAGCTCTTGATGCTGTCCGTGATCTTGCCGAACTCCGCTGGAATTTTAAATGAGTTTTCGGAAAAAAACTTCGGGAAGTTTTCGACGGTTTGGCCATAGGCGACAGGAGCAGGCGTAAGCGTGTTGGTCACGAAGAAAGTGACAACAATAACGCCCGCAAATAATCTCTGTAACCGCTTGAGACAGTTCATGAAATGGTCTTTCCCCTTTCAGAATTTGTATGGAGGATTTATAGAAATGTAACACGATTTTCTAAAATTTCAAGGGGTTGGAAAAGTATTTATCAGACTATGTTTAATGCCTTTTAAAGAAGGACTCCTTCCGAGGCTATTGCTAGTTTATGCTACAACTTGGTCTTGGCAGCAATACCGATCTTTAACATCGCAAGGCATTGATTTTACACGGGTTCTGGGCTATATATATGGGGTGCGCTCCCAACAGCTATTCAAGCGGAATCCATAATGAACAAGGTGCCCGTGAAAAAGCTACTCGCTGTCTTTCTTTTCCTGATCCTTCCGCTTACTTCGGCTCCGGTCGACTTGAGATCTGAAACGTCGGGACCCCACTCGGAGGCATCTCTCCCTTTATCCAGCCTGGCGGTCCCTGAAGAGATTGGAAAAGTCCAGGAGCGCTTCGCTGGAAGCGGCTCAAGAATCATCATCCAGATCCAGGATGTCCACGCACACGCCACCGCCCAACAAAACATCGCCGCTATGTTGGAGCATCTCCGCTCAGTGTTCGGTGTTCAGACCGTCGCGCTGGAAGGCGCCTGGGCCGCCACTTCCCTTTCTAAAAGCCATGCTATCCCGACCTCGCGTGAAAAACAGCTTCTCGCCAGAACCCTGCTTGAAGATGACAGAATCTCCGGGCCGGTTTATGCCGCGATCATGTCCTCGGAGCCGATGACACTTATTGGGATTGAAGATAACGTCCTTTACGAAAAAAACCGCGCTATTTTCCTCACACACCTCGTCAAGAATCGTGAGATCCAGGAAAAACTCCGGGCTTATAGCAAGACCCTTGAAGAATCTCAGCAATCGCTCTGGGGACCGAACCTTTTGACCTTTGGGAACGCTTTCGGAAAATTCCGCGAGGTTGAAGACCTTGGAAAATTTTTCCCTGTCCTCCTGAAAGCTGACGAAACCCAAAACGCTGAGATCTCGGATCTCCCTCAGATCTCGCTCTTAAGAGACATCCTCGCCCTGGAAAAGACCTTTTCGAAGGAGAGACTGGAGCAGGAGGTCAAGCTCGTGATGCGAGAATATAAGGACACTCCCTTGACCTTGGAAGAATTGATCCGTGGCGGCAAGATCCCGGCTGAAAAAATAGGGTCTTACCCTGAGATCAAAAAACTGACTCATCTCTATCAAATGCGCGATCAAATTTCCATTCGGGACTTAACGGCCCAGATCGAGACTTTGACCGGTCGTATCCTCGAAAAACTTCTTAAAACGCCGGAAGAAAACGCGTTGTGGAAAAAAACCGAGCGGTTTTATCTCGCCCGGCGCATCCTTCTTTTACAAGCGACTCCCTCGGATATAACGGCCTATGAGAATGAAAAACTTTTGATCGAGCCCGAACTCGCCGAAGCCGGTCTTTCGGAAAGCCTGTCCTTGTCGCTTGATTTTTATGAGGCGGTCAAAAAACGCGATGAGATCTTCTTCGATAAAATCATGAACGATCCGGCGCTGGCCGGCAATGTCGCAGTGGTAACAGGCGGATTCCACACGGATGGCCTTTCGCAAAAATTCCGCGACGCAGGGATTTCCTACATCACAGTCACGCCAGAACTCAGCAATACTTCTGCGAATGAAAAACTCTATGAAACCAGGATGGCGGATGACGCAGAGAGGATGGCAACAAATTCAAAGACGTCGCCTGAGATCCAACATCCAACACCCTCGGCTCACAGCGTCACACTATCCGAACTTCGAAACTCTATCGCTTGGGTCGATGACAGGTTCCCGGAAAGTTTTAAGGTGCTGCTACAAACCAAGGATGTCCGGAAAGCGGTCGCGGCTTTTCTGGGTGAGCCGGTTACGGTATCAAGATCCGCCAGGATTTCTCAGCTTTCGCGCGAAGGAAGGGTCATCCCGGAGTTAAGAACAGGGACCGCGATCAATGCCTCCGAGTTGCGGATCAGTGAATTTATGGCAAAGCCCCGTTTGGAACAGCTAAAAATTGTGCGGGGCTGGCAAACGCAAGGACCGGACCGACACGAAAAAGCAATGCTGGTCTCTTCGGTCAGCGTCCTTACGAGAATGCTTTCGCAGGAAAATGTCGTGAAACTTCTGAAGGAGGCCGTGGCGGGCGGTGATATCGTAGCGTTGGCTCAGGATGTCCCTGCAACACAAATGCCGGAGATCTTGCTATCCACCCGCGGAGTCGATCGCTTTGAGACGCCGGACATCGCGTCTCTGATCGAAAGAACGCCGCGTTTCGGACGTCTTGCCAAAAAACACCCCTTCGCGATCATGGAGAACGGACGTCAGGGCGGGGCTTATGTTGTGTTGCCGGAAAAACCAATCTCGCTTGTTCTTTTTCGCATCATCACGCTGAATCCCAGCCTTTACCAAGCCGCCAAAGATTCGGCGTTCCTAACTCTTCTGGAAGATCTCGTCTCTGAAATCTTGGCGCGGGAACTTCCACAGAAATCCGTTTAATACTTCGGGGAACGGTTAACGGGGAACGCGGATTCAAGAGATTTTCCATCGCCTGTTTCGTATTTCCCGTTTTCAGGGGAAAAAGCAGTGGCCTATTTTTTTTCCGCGAGATCTTTCCAATTCGCGAGCGTATTCTCAAAACTCTGGTCGAGAATAGCCCGCACTTTCTGTTCTCCGAGGATCATCCCCGCGATCCCAAGATCCCAGCGAAATTCTGCGGCAATTTCAACTCCGGCAGGTTTTGTTTCAAAAACAAGTGCTCGCGTCATAGAGCCGTTCATGGGAAGCGTGCTTTGAATAACCGCTTTCCTCATAGGCTCCCAAACGGTCATTGTGTGCTCTACCTCAATATGCTGGCGGTCCAAGACACAACTTTCACGCCAGCGCATTCCACCCCCTTCGCGCACTGCTCCTGTTCGCTCACTTTCTTTGACGCCATCCACCCATTCAGGCGTACGCGTCACATCAGCGAGCAGATTCCAAATCCGCTCGAGTGGGGCCTTTATTAAAATATTTTTTGTGAGTAGATTCATTAAAATTGATTCAGGCGTCTAGAGATGAACGGTTTTGTTTTTGAAAAAATTTCAAAGTGCGACTGCTCATCAAAAGAAAGCTGCCTCCAATGTAAGCGCTTAAAACATATACAATCACCTTCGGCAATCTCTGACTCCCGTTTCTATTGCATTCAAAAACCATTTGCATGACCACTAGAAGCAGCAATTGCGTCAGATTGCCCAGCCAAAGCATCGAGTTGTTGATATGTTGGAGGATGTCACGTTTTTTAAAAAGATCAATCCTTTCACCTTTCTGCCGCAACCTGATAAAAACTTCAGGTAATTGACCCAACGCTGGGATTAGGATTAGAAATGCGAAGCCGAGGATAGCAATGAGGATCGCGTAAAAAATAAAAAACTGACTTTTTGGCATCCACCCGTTCGCCTCCCCCGAAATTCCGAAATGCGCCGCCATGGTAGACGGTAATGCGAAATAATAAAATAATCCCTGGATCCCCATCAAAAGGATCATACCGAGAAAGATGTTCCGTGCTTTGTTCACTGTCGCCCTCCCTAAAGCCACGTTCAATCCGCCAACACCAAAGAAACGGGCGCGTGGTCCGATCCTACCACATCGCTTAAAATCGTAGCGCTCTTCACGCGCGGCACAAGATCTTCTGTCACAAAATGATAATCAATACGCCACCCGACATTCCGATCCCGCGCACTGGTCTTCATATCCCACCAGCTATAATGGCCTGGCTCTTTATGAAACTCCCGAAAGATATCTACTTGTCCGTCGGCAACCCACTTATCAAGCCACGCGCGTTCGATGGGCAGAAAGCCAGAGGTCTCTTCGTTCTCTTTGGGCCGCGCAAGATCGATCTCCCTATGCGCCGTGTTGTAATCGCCGGAAATAATGACTTTTTTGCCTTCCTTTTTCAACGCCTGTACACACTTCAAGGTCGCATCATAGAAATCCATTTTAAACTTAAGCCGCTCGTCGCTTGCCTTGCCGTTTGGAAAATAGATATTGAGAAATGTGAATTCGGGATATTCGGCGATAAGAACACGCCCTTCCTCGTCGAATTTCTTGATTCCAAATCCACGCTTCACGTTCAAAGGCTTTTCTTTTGTGAAAATCGCGACACCACTGTAGCCCTTTTTGACCGCGGACCAGGCCCAGTGAGTTTCATAACCGGCGGGATGCATCAAAAACGCGTCAAGCTGATCAGGGTGGGCCTTGGTCTCCTGAACGCCGAGAATGTCCGGCTTCTCCCTCTCGAGCCATTCTAGAAAACCTTTTTTTTGAACTGCCCGGATACCGTTGACATTCCAGGAGAGAATTTTAATGGGCATGTGCTGGCAATCTATTTGCTGAGAATGTCTTGCGCTCGTTCAGGCTGGTCGGTGCGGATCACGAGACACCCGCAGTCTTGGTTTGGCGTAGCGGTGCAATAGGCATAAGCGATATTAATATCCGCTTCGGCGAGAGATTGGCAGATGCGCGCCAGGGTTCCGGCTTTGTTATCGATCTCGACGACGAGGACATCTTGCTCCATCACGTAAAGCTCTTCTTGTTCAAGAAGAAGTGTCGCTTTAGTGGGATGGTCGACGATGAACCGAACAACGGCATTATCGACGGTGTCATGAACCGCCATCGCAAGAATATTGACCCCGGCTTCGGAAAGAATGGCGCATGTGCGCGCCATAATGCCGGGACGATTCGGAAGGAATACGGAAAGTTGTTTTTGTATGGGCATAACAGCAACATCCTAACATTAGGGCATGGTCTCGAAACGATTTCCAGCACATTCAGTTTAACAATTTTCGCCGCGCTAAGCGACTGTTTTTTCTCGAGCTCTAAACTCTACTCCAAAACGGAGATGCCGTTTAAATAACCACCTCATACAATATTTCGACGAATCAATGCGAGCAATTTTTCGCGCTCATAAGGCTTTGCGATAAAAAAATTACCGCCAATGTTATTCTTCGTCGCTTTCTCCTCGTCCTTGGAAATAATGCCTGTGAGAAATATGATCGGAATATATTTTGTCAAAGGGCTCTTCTTAAGCTCTTGTGCGGTTTCTCCCCCATCCAAACCCGGCATCGTAATATCAAGCAGGATAAGGTCGGGTTGCTCCGTCTTTGCCGTCGCAATGGCCTCGCTGCCATTTTCCGCTTTCAACACCCGATAACCCGCGTCGGTCAAGTGCTGTGCGAGAAGCTTGAGTGTCACAGGATCATCGTCCACTGTGAGAATTTTTTTCTTAGTCACGACTGACTCCTTTGCTGGGTTAAAAAGCCGCCGCTCTCATCGCCTTAACAAGTTCGGCCGGATCGTCATAACCGACAAGCTTTACGCCTGCTTTTTCGCATATTTTTTCTGCGACCGTCTGATCGATCGTGCTCTTATAAGGCGTGTATAAAACGACTGGAATATCCGCGGTCCGGGGAATCTGTTTCAACTTTGCGGCCAAAAGGTCCCCCGAAAGATCCGGTAGCCCTAATTTCATCAGGATCATCTCCGGCAGATCGGCCATGATCTTATCGACGGCCTCCATGCCGCTTCGCGCCGCGGTAACATTGTACCCAGCATTGATGAACGACATAACGATCCTGTTGAGATCATCTTGATCATCCTCGACAACCAAAAGCTTTTTAGGACTTTCCTTGGGCTTGGATTCTTTAGCCCATTCCGTTCGATATCTTTTCGCAATGATAATGTCAACTTCCGAGAGGGCTTTTTTGATATCGAACGGCTTTGTAATAAAACCATCCACGTTCAGGTCCCTAAACAGCGAACCCATTTCTTCGCGGGTCGTCAGAACTAGAACCGGAAACAGCGAACGTCCCGTCCCCGCGATCAAATCCCTGTAAACGTCCAGACCGCTCACCTTCGGCATATTGATATCGAGAATAATCAGGTCGGGCCGTTTCTCGCGGATTAATTTCAACCCTTCCGCTCCGTCCGCGGCTTCCAGCACATTATATTTTTTGATCTCGAGGTGGAGCCGTAAGAGCTTCCGCACGTCGATAGCATCATCGATCACCAAAATCGTTCTTTTATCCATGTTCTCTCCTTTCAAATAAGCTTTTTCAGCTCCTCAAACCCGCGCTTAAAGCTCTCCACATGCATCTTGATCATTTTAAGGTCTTTGCCTTCTTTCGCACCGGACTCTATTTCTTTCGCAATCGCGTAAAGCTCTCCAATCCTCAAGTTTCCGGTAGAGCCCTTTATAAAATGTCCTCTTTCCATGATTTGTTGAAAATCCTTTGCTTCAACTGCGGCCTGCAATTGCGGCAACACAGTCTCGGCCTGGCTAGTAAAATCCTGCAAAAGTTCATTATACATGTCTTCCGAAATGCCAAGTTCTTCCGCTATCTTTTTTTTGTCTAGCTTCATGTCCCCTCTTTTCTCTGACGTTACGATGTAGGACGGCCTGCCCACTCGAGGATCTTCTCTCTCAGCCGGGTCAATTCCACGGGCTTCGTTATAAAATCGTTCATACCAGAAGCCAGGCTCTTTTGTTCGTCCTCTTTCAGAACTGCGGCTGTCAAAGCGAGGATGGGAAGCGTCTTGCTGATCTGGCTTCGAATGATCGCCGTAGCTTCATAGCCTCCCATCCCTGGCATCTGGATGTCCATCAGAACCAAGTCGTACTGACGGGTCCTCACCTTTTCGACCGCCACCTGACCGTTCGAAGCAACATCGACTTCGCACCCAAGATTCCCGAGCACAACCTGGAGAAGCTTCTGGTTTACAAAATTATCTTCAGCCACTAGGATTTTTAATCCTTTGCAGGCAAGTTCTCCCGCCATGTGGCGCGTCACGATCTGATCCGCCCCGGCGTCTTGCCGCTTATCGCCCAAAACTGCCCGCATGACTTCGATGAGATCGTTCTTAAAAACAGGCTTAGGAAGAAATGCGTCAAACCCCGCTTTCTCGGCAATTTTGGCAGCCCCTGATTTCACGTCGCTAGTTACTGCCACCAGCTTGATGGCTTGCGTCTTGGCGTGTTTTTTGATCACCCTTGCCAATTCGTAACCGTCCATCCCGGGCATCATAATGTCAGAAAGAATGATCTCGGGCAATTCTGTTTGCAGGAGCAGCCAGTCCAGCGCCTCCTTCGCGAATGCGGCCTTATAGAGAACATTCATCCCGGCTTCCCGGCAATAGATATCCAACATTTTTGACGCGCTCTCGTTGTCATCCACGATTAAGACCTTTTTACCTTCCAGGGCCACAGTTCTAATGGGCGTAATGTCCTTTTCCACGATCGGAACTGCTTCTTCCAGGTTCAGAGTAAAAAAGAATTCGCTTCCCTGCCCGAGCGTTGAATTGACCCAAATCTTCCCACCCATCATCGCCACAAGCGTTTTAGAAATCGTAAGCCCCAATCCTGTCCCTCCGTATCTCCGAGTCGTGGAAGTATCGGCCTGCTCAAAAGCCTCAAAGATCTTCTCGTGTTTGTCTTTCGGAATGCCGATCCCGGTATCCTTGACCGAAAATTCAAGCATCCGCCGTTTCCCGGAAGAACCGGAGGTCCCCGCTTGGGCTTTCACAGAAACACTGATCTCGCCTTTTTCTGTGAATTTAATCGCGTTGCTGATAAGGTTCGTCAAGATCTGCCGAATCCTCGTTGGGTCACCTTTGTAGCTTGCGGACATGTTCTCATCCGTATTACAGAACATCTCGATATGTTTCTTTTCAAGGCGAGTACTGTTCATTTTGATCACGCTTCTTAGTAAATAAACAATATCGAAGTCTATCTCTTCCAGCTTCAGCTCGCCCGCTTCGATCTTTGAAACGTCCAGAATATCATGGATTAGAAGCATGAGCATTTGCCCGCTTTCGCGGATCGTTCCCATATAATCTTTTTGCGTGCGATTAAGAGCCGTGTTTTCAAGAAGCTCTGAAAAACCTATGACCGCGTTCATGGGCGTCCGGATCTCATGCGACATATTGGCCAAAAATTGGCTCTTGGTTTTGTTGGCCGTTTCTGCTTGCCGCCGTGCTTCCACCAAAGCCCCTTCCGCACGCTTGAGCTCCGTGATATCCACAAAAGTTTCCAGGAGGACCTCTTCGCCCGCAAGCATTATGGGCAATACGGTCTTAAGAATCGGAATACGGCTGCCATCACACTTGATCAACTCGTTCTCAGCCCTATCCACCGCTTGGCCGAGATCCAGCACAGGGCATTGCCCCGCTTGAGCCGAACAAATACAACCATGACATTTTTTCCGAAGAATGTCGTTTTCCGAAACAGCACCCATCATCTTCAGGGCAGTGCTATTGATCTGGCGTATTGTTTTATCTTTGCCAACAACAACCACCCCGAAAGGCATTTGTTCGAGTAAGGTCTGCATAGCATCAAAAGCCTGTTGCAACCGAAGTTCAGCCTGTTTGCGGTCGGTAATATCCGCAATCACACCTTCGTAAGCAATAAGCTGGCCCCCCTCTCCGAATCGGAGGATGATCCTACTAGAGACCCACCGCAATGAACCGTTTTTGCAAATGATCCGGTGCTCGATCGGTGGTGGTTCTGTGCCCAAAAGCGCCTGGCAGACCTGCCCCAACACCTTATTCTTATCCTCCTCAGGCACCATGCTGATCCAAAGCATGGATTGAGATTTGAGTTCTTCTGCGCTGTAGCCTGTCACGCCGATGCACCCGAGACCGTGTACAGTGTCCGTGATCTTGCCATTTTCTATATGCACGGTATAGATATAGTCTGTGATCGATGAAGCAATCTTTTTGAAACGCTCTTCGCTTGCGCGCAGAGCATCTTGAGATTTTTTACGTTCGGTAACATCATGAGCAAACCCCACGGTACCGATCACATGCCCTTCTGCGTCAAAGATAGGTGATTTATAAGTTTCAAAGTATCCGGTCACACCATGGTCGACAATGGGTTCCTCAACGATTGCCTTTACCCGGCTTTGGATAACATTGTTGTCGTCCGCGCGATACTGTTCGGCCAATGCGCGAGACCAAACATCAAAGTCGTTCTTTCCGACGATGTCGGCAACGCTCGCCCGACCGCAGGCTTGGGCAAAGATCTTATTCACAGCAAGAAACCGTCCATCCAAATCTTTGAGCCAAACCATATAGGGAAAGTTATCGAGGATCGAGGTCAGATAGGCCTCTCTTTCACGGAGAGCATCTTCGGCAACTTTGGCTGCCGTGATGTCCCTGTCCAGACCGCGATACCCAATCAATTCTCCGCGACCATCCAGAATAGGCATCGCGTTCGTGGCCAAGAATACGATATTGCCGTCGCGATGGACGATTGAACTGGAATAGTCCCTAAAAATCCGCTTTTCAGAAAAACCCTTGAGGACCTCTTGAGTCAATTTTTCTTTATTTTCCGAAGGGAAAAAATCATAAAAATATTTTTTCCCGATCACTTCCCGTGGCGGAAACCCGTACATTTTTTCCATCACCGCACTGACATAAGTATACAAACCATTCTGGTCCGTCTCCCAGATGAGCTCTTCGCTGCTGTTCGTGATCTGCCGGAAACGTTCTTCGCTCTTACGTATGGCCTGTTCCGCCGCTTTGCGGTCTGTAATATCTACAAAAGTAACTACCGCACCTATAACGTTTCCTTCCTGCCACTGCGGAAACGACCAATATTCCGCCGGGAAACTGTTCCCGTCGGCCTTCCACAAGACCTCATCATCCACATGCGTCCCCTCCCCCTTCTGAAATGCTTGGAATATCCGGCACTGCTCAGCGGGAAAACCCTTTCCATTCGCGTAGCTGTGATGGATCTGGTTGTGCATGTTCTTCCCCATCAACTCGCTAAAGTCCGCGTATCCGAGCACTCGGAGACAAGCTCGGTTGCAAAATGTACACCGGCCCTCAAGATCGATGCCATAGATGGCCTCTCCAACTGAATTCAGGATGAGCTGCACGTCCTCTCGACTTTTCCGCAGCTCTTCTTTTTCCTTTGATAATTCCTTTGTTCGCAACCTTACGAGATCTTCAGCGCGATAGCGGGCCGTTGCCAGAAAATTCAAAAACGCCGCCACCACTACGGTCAGAAAAAAGCCGAACGGCAGTATCCACCAATATGTCCGAGATAAATATCTCTCAATGAACGTCGTGCTTGGCACAATGGTTATACGCCATTCACGCGCCGGCATATCGAGAGGCAATTCGCACTTTCGCAGCAGACGATTCCAATCAACGATCCCATCTCGAACAACATGACGATACAAAACACGCCCAGCCACCGGCGCGTCGAGATCTTCGATCAAACAGGCCAAACCTTCCGGGGGCACTTTTGAATAAATGCCTTTGAAAAATTCATCCGTACTGTAAACCGCAAGCACAAAACCCCTCAGGCTTTTGCGTCGCTGCGCCACGGAATGCTGCGGCAAATCCTTAAAATACACCGGCATAAAAATCAAAACCCCTGTCTTTTTTTGTCCTTCTTGAACCAAGACAAGCGGTGCCGTGGCCACGGCCCGTCCCGTATCACAGCTCCTTTCCATGGCGCTTCGCCGGACCGGATCCGAGGCAAGATCGAACCCTTCTGCTTTTTCATTCCCCTCTAAAGGTTCTACGTAGTAAACCGGAAAATATTCCTCCCGGTGCGCGACGGGGGTCTGTCTGCCTTGGGAATCTCTCTCAAAAATCTGAAATCCTTCTATGCCATCCTGTTTGGCGCTGCTCTCATAAAAAAGACGTTCTTCGCGTCTGACACGAGGTATCCATTCCAACGCACGGATCGGAACGCCCTTCAAAAGCGGGGTTACATATTGCTTGAATTCATCGCGCTCCACAATCTCCCTGGAGTCAAGAAATCGGCGCAGCCCATCCATTCTGTCGAGTTGACGCTCGACCTCTTGGGAAACATTTTGCGCCCGGATAATAGCGCGCTGCATGAAGATTGTTTGAAACGAATCCCACGCGTTATGCCTCGATTCAAAAAAAAGGACGGTCGTTAATATCGCGCCAAGCAGCACCACTAACATCACGAGCCCCTGATGGAGCATCTCGTCGTCCTTCCTCTTACCTTTTTGGGCCTGCTTGATTGTCTCGGAAAATCTTCGCCCGTAGACAAATATAAAAATCACAAATAAACAAGTGAGCCCGACAGAGAGAATGATCTGAAACCGCGCGCGTGCCACAGTAAAACTGAAACCGCTCCCATTCTGGTCAATGCCAAGGACGGCGATCATCTCTCCCGTACGGCTATCATTCAAAGGCGCAAATGTCGAAACCCATGTTCCCCATCGGTCAGTCATCGGACCATCAACAGCCCCTTGCCCGGAAACAAATACATCCTTAAGCTTCGGGGTCACCTGTTCATATACCTGCCCCGGGGGAGACTCCGCTTTGCTGCCAAACGGTTCAGAATCTGCAAGCAAAATGATCTTTCCCTCGACCTTTCGCAGAAGATAAAGGGATCGGGCAAAAGAAATGGTTTTGTGCAAATTCCGAAGCCGGGTTTTTACTATCTCATACGCAGGATTTTCTAGATCGTCTTCTGAGCCGTCCAAGCTTTTGACCTGTTCAGGATCTACCAACATGACTACCTGTTGCGAAACACTTATTAACTGTGCCCGTTGTGCGATCGCCTCGCTTTGTCCGATCCGGTTAATCCAGAACCATCCAAGCGCAAGGATTAAAAAGAGAAACAGGACCGCTCCTGCCGCAAAACTTTTTTCAAAAAAACTTCGCTGAGAATCCATTTTTTCCGCACGAAGCTCCTCATGGTAATACCAGATCAAAAAGGCGATAACGCAGGCCGCAAAACCGCGCAAAAGTTGAACGGGAAATCCAGCGATCTTCAAAAATGACTCCTGATTAACCATCGCGGCAGATAACAACCCCGCTTGGGGCACGATAAAACCAGCTGCCACGGCATAACCCGCCATGGCAACAGCCGCAAGAACAACGGCCCACGCGCCGCCTTGGCTTTTTCTTGAGATCAACCACATCGCAAGCGCTGCCCACAATCCACCCGTAAGTCCCAAGGCATAACGGACAACCGCGTTCAGTCCAGGCATCCCGGCAGGCGCTTCTGAAATAATGGCAAGAAATAACGGGATATAGATCCAACGCCCGATTCTGATATTTTTCAAACGCTCACACGTAAGACGACCGAATTCCAGGAGGCAGACAAATGATGCCGCCATTATGGCAAGGCGAACCCATTTGAACGGCCCGCTATCGCCAAAACTCAATGCCAACATGTCCAACCATTCATTGGTTCCGTGAACCAAGCCAAAGAGACCGAGAAAATTCCATGGGATTTGTGTCTTTTGTTGCTTTTGGAGGGAAATACATACCGAAAAAAGCAAAATGAAGGCGAGCCCGTATAGAAAGAAAATATAATCTATCTGTCCTAAAAAGAATTCCCGCATGAACAACGGCTCTCGCTATTGAGGATATTTTTCCAACGCCGAGGACTTATCAATGAACTCCTCGATAAAATCCTTGCTCGACACATTCACTCCCAACATCGCCGCCCTCTGACGATTGATGATAACTGCACCTCGCGTCGGCGTAATCACAGGAATATCTGCAGGGCTTTTTTTCTGATGCAGGATCAAATCCGCAATCCGTCCGGCTTCATAGCCTTGCTTAAAACCAGAATCGTCCACGGACAGAAGCATCCCTTCCTGAACGAACTGCTTCTCTGGGGACGCTTCAGGCTTTCTAATATTGGCTAAATACCACGCCCCGGCCTTCAAGGAATCCACAGAAGCACCGTTGTCATCCTTGAGGGATCCATGATTTACAACAAAAATGGCATCCACCCTTGGTTGCAATTCCAAAGCCCTGTCTTGCCATTCGGAAAATGAATTAGTCGCTACTTGATCAGCCAGCTGCAAGGGCAACCGCCCCTCGTGAGCAAGCTTAACAATCGCTTTTGTCTTAGCTCGACCGGTTTCCGAATCATCCGAAAGAATGGCAAAGGTTTTGAGGCTTGGAAAAATTTTTTTGAGAACCTCCAAAGACTCTTTAAAATATCCCGATTGATAGACCCCGGTCACGTTATGCCCAGGATGTTCTATGGCATCGATATAACCGTAAGCCAACGGATTAAAATCCACACCCCAAAAAATAACCGGAACGCCCGTATTGACCAGATGGGCGCCGATAAAATTGGTTGCATTATCATCCCCGAGAAAAACCAGGTCCGGATCAAATGCTTCTATTCCACTCAAAACATTGGCCGTCGTGGCCGCTATCTCATTTTTTTTGTTCTTACGTTTGGTGTCCATCCACATCTTTTTGATCACAACTCTCTCGGTCTCCAGAAAGTCGTTTTTCATGAATTCCGCAATTTGTTGGTCATTATCAATAAACTTAAAATCCTTGAGGGCAGCACAAAGGCCTTTGCTGGTATCTTGTGACCAGAGATATTCTGGATGGTAACTGCTCACCACAAATATCTTGATCTTACCTTCTTTGCACCATGCCGGGGTCAGAAGAAATAGGCAAGTCGTTGCTATCGTAAATGCGATGGAACGTAATAATTTCATACACTGGCTCTCCGTCGCGCTCGCATAGGAAACGCCCACCCGCAGGGGACCGTTTCAGAAAAACCAAACGCTGCGCATTAATCACACTACGCTCATTACACGGTGTATCGGCTTTTCTCAGATATCCTGTAACAATAGTTTCTTTTTGAGAAAGGCGGGGCTTTACCGACGGCAGAAGACTTGGCGTGGAATCAAAGCTGCTACTTGCCCTCTAAAAACAAGAACCCCCGGGGTTTTAAAATCCCCAGGGGGATGGGATAATCCATCTCGGAAGTCCCAATATTTTTTAATCGAAACGAAGTGGAGCTTGGGGCAACTTTGTCAGCCTATTGAGAAATAAAATTTAAAACGGGGGCCGCTTGCCCTGGTTATTATTAAGTTCCTGGGGCTGACAGGGCTAATGGTCTAAATGCCATAAATAAAAAACGCGCACCCTCTTACATGGATGCGCATTTTTAATAATAACTCCCGGCTGTTTGCCATAGTCTCTATTGATTTCTCTTAATGAAACCATGGCTGCAGCCGGAAAGCATTAATAAAAAAAGCCGCACCTGATAAATCAGGCACGGCTTTTTTAAAATAAATCCCGGCAGTTTGCTACTCTCCCAACGAATTGCTCCGTTAGTACCATCGCCGGTAGAGGGCTTAACTTCCGTATTCGGAATGGGAACGGGTGTTGCCCCTCTCCTATGGCCACCGGAAAGCGATGTCTCCAACCCCAGACACAATGCTGCTGGGTTTGAAGCGCGAATTTCAATCTGACCTCCGTCGGATCGTAATGATCCAACGGGGTGAATAAGTCCCGACAGTTATTATTTCTCTTCGTGTTTTGCGACACGAAGATAAAAGATTGTCAAGCCGAACGACCGATTAGTACGAGTAAGCTGAAGGCCTTACGGCCCTTACACATCTCGCCTATCAACCTCGTAGTCTACGAGGGGTCTTCTAAACCGAAAACCGGTTGGGAAATCTTATCTTGGAGTTGGCTTGGCGCTTAGATGCTTTCAGCGCTTATCCTGTCCGAGCATCGATACCCTGCGCTACCCCTGGCGGGATAACAGGTACACGAGCGGCTCGTCTCTTCCGGCCCTCTCGTACTAGGAAGAGCTCTCCTCAAATTTCCTGCGCCCACAACAGATAGGGACCGAACTGTCTCACGACGTTCTGAACCCAGCTCACGTACCACTTTAATCGGCGAACAGCCGAACCCTTGGGACCTTCTCCAGCCCCAGGATGTGATGAGCCGACATCGAGGTGCCAAACTCCATCGTCGATATGAACTCTTGGATGGAATAAGCCTGTTATCCCCGGCGTACCTTTTGTCCGATGAGCGATGGCGATTCCACTTTCTACCACCGGATCACTAACTCCGACTTTCGTCTCTGCTCGACTTGTTGGTCTCGCAGTTAAGCATGCTTTTTACGTTTGCGCTTGACGTGTGAGTGCTAACCACACTAAGCATACCTTTGAACGCCTCCGTTACTGTTTGGGAGGCGACCGCCCCAGTCAAACTGCCAAGCTGGCACTGTCTTTCGTCCTGATTCAAGGATCGAAGTTAGAATTCTAGTTCTGTGAGACCGGTATTTCACATTGCGACTCAGCCTGAGCTAGCGCCCAAGCCTCGTAGTCTCCCGGCTATGCTACACACACTAAACCAAAATCCAATACCAACCTACAGTAAAGGTGCACGGGGTCTTTCCGTCTAGTTGCGGGGTCGCGGCATCTTCACCGCTGCTACAATTTCACCGAGTTACTCGCCGAGACAGCGGCCAGCTCGTTACACGATTCGTGCAGGTCGGAACTTACCCGACAAGGAATTTCGCTACCTTAGGACCGTTATAGTTACGGCCGC
>CAIOAT010000014.1 GCA_903856085.1 Candidatus Omnitrophota bacterium
CGGGGAAAACCACGCTTTGCAACGCTCTGCTGGAACGCTTGCCCAAGTCGGTAAGAACATCGCTTATCCTAAACCCGTATTTCAGCGACATTCAGCTCTTGCAAGCCATCGTGGAGGACTTCGGCCTGGAAACGGAGAAGAAGACCCGCCTTGATATCGTCAAGAAGCTCGATGCCTTTTTGATCGATCTCAGCCTGAATCAGGGGAATGCGGTGCTGATCATTGACGAGGCTCAGAATCTCAAGCCCCGACAGTTGGAACAGATCCGGCTTCTCTCCAACCTTGAGACGAAGCACGGAAAACTCCTCCAAATCGTTCTGGTGGGGCAGCCGGAACTCAAGGAGAACCTCTTGAAATACGAGCTCAGGCAGATCTATCAGCGTATTGTGATCAAGTATGACCTGCGCGCGCTTGAATTCTCGGATGTGAAGGCCTATGTGGATTTCCGACTTGAGCACTCCGGTGTTTCCGGCGTGTCGATCCCGGCAGAAGGGTATCGCATGATCCATGAATTCTCGAAAGGGATACCGCGACTCGTGAACCTTCTTTGCGACCGGGCGCTTTTACTCGGATTTGTCAGGAAGGAGAAGGTCTTAAACCCCGAGATTTTCATTGCCGCGATGGAAGAGATACGATGAGCATTGTTTATGACTATTTGAAGCAGATCAAAGAATCGAAAGAAACCACGCGAGAAGCGGAAAAGGTCGTTTCACAAGCTGTCGTTTCCCCCGCAGCAAAATCGCGATCCTTCGCTTGGGTCAAATACGCCTTTGTTTTTTTGCTTTGCTTAGCAGGCTGCTGAAAAACCCTCATCCGGGGTGGTAGAATAAGGCTTCTACAACTCTGGAGGTGAGGGATGCGCGGCAATGATCAAGAGAACAGCGGGCTATTCAGCTATGTGAGCATGGAAGATCGTATTCCGAAGGATCATCCTCTTCGGGCGATCCGGAAGCTTGTGGATGTGGCGCTCGGAGAGATGGAGGGCGTGTTCCGTAAGATGTATTCGCATGAGGGACGCCCCTCGATCGCTCCGGAGAAGTTATTGCGGGCACAGATCCTCCAGATCTTATATACGATCCGCTCGGAACGGCAGCTGATGGAGCAACTGGATTACAACATGCTCTTCCGCTGGTTCGTTGGATTATCGATGGATGATGAAGTTTGGCATCCGACGAGTTTTACGCAAAACCGTGACCGATTGCTGAATCATGAGGTGGCAGAATCGTTTTTTGAGAAGATCCGGGATCGAGCCGAGGCCGCAAAGCTTGTCTCGCGGGAGCATTTCAGCCTGGACGGGACATTGATCGATGCGGCGGCATCGCTTAAAAGTTTTCAGCCCCGGGAATCAAAAGAGACGACGGCTAAGGATGACGAACCTCCTCAGGGAGGCCGGAATCCAAGCGTTGATTTTCATGGTGAGAAGCGGACGAACAAAACACACGCTTCCACAACCGATCCGGAGAGTTTGCTTGCGAGAAAGGGCCGGGGGAAGGAATCCCGGATGGCGTATGCCGGGCATCTTTTGACAGAGAATCGGAATGGACTGATCCTGGATGCAGAGTTGGGGCAGGCCAAGGGGAACGCAGAGCGCGACGAGGGGCTTGTTCTCCTTGAGCGTGAAGCAAAGAGACATCCGAAGAGACGAAGAACGGTCGGAGCTGACAAGGGCTACGACAAGTCAGAGTTTGTGAAAGCGAGCCGGAGAGCCGGGTTCACGCCGCATTTTGCGCGATGGAAGTACACCACGATCGATGGAAGAACGACGCGGCACAAGGGCTACGAGATCAGCCAGCGGCGGAGGAAGATCATCGAGCAGTGTTTTGGCTGGATGAAGACGGTTGGATTAATTCGCAAAGCCCGGCACCGCGGGAAACTGCTGGTCCGGCAAATGTTTATTTTCGCAGCAGCGGCTTACAACCTGGTCAGATTGAGAAAATTAGGCGTCGTGTAGGGCCTTGGTGCGAGAAAACAATAGTTTGGAGTCGTTTTTCGAGGTTTTAAGCGCTCGTTTTTAAAACGACTTAACGCAACGATTCAAAATCAGGACCGTTCTCGTGAAAATAAACCGTTTTTCAGCAGCCTGCTAGAGAATTCCCGTCATTCTGACCTCTTGCTTTCTTGCGAAAGCAAGAGAGAGGGAAGAATCTCAAAGCAAGATCCTTCGCCCAAAACGGGCTCAGCACTGGCCTTATTTTAATAAAAGGTGACCAGTGCAGCCCCAATTTCAACTCCGTCGAAA
Organism: Candidatus Omnitrophota bacterium; assembly: GCA_903856085.1. Classification (GTDB taxonomy): domain Bacteria; phylum Omnitrophota; class Omnitrophia; order Omnitrophales; family Aquincolibacteriaceae; genus Aquincolibacterium; species Aquincolibacterium lacustre. The sequence continues at coordinate 2,240 of CAIOAT010000014.1, forward strand.
TGGAAAGGGATTGGGACAGGATGACAGGCGCTTCGCGCTTTGCCAAACCGGGGAGACGGCTCATGCGTTTTTTACAAGAGAGAGAGAAGAACGCGCGTTTAGCATAGACATAACCTCCTGATAGTTGCTCCTTACAACACAATAAGATCAGTGTTCCGCCGCCCACCCTCTTTATTCCCGGTATTCCGCGAAACACTGGGAATTAACGGGGTCTTGCTGAAAACTGTTAGGGCTTGCGGCAAAACAGGCCTCCCAAAAAGGACATAAAACAGCAACTCTGCGGAGACGGAGGAGCCTGAATGATCTTGGCGGTTAAACGAACCCCATTCCCCCAAGGCCAAAGAAGCGCGAATTCGTCATGCTCAGAGCTTTGCCGCCAATACATCGTCTGGTCGGCACGTATCCCTCCGTAGGCTTGGGCGAGTTGATTCGCCTTTCCGGAAGGCGCCTGACCTTCGGGCTTGAGAGGCGACCCGAAATAAACTTCGAGCAGCTGGCAAAGGGACGCGAGATGCTCGCGATCCACCACGACCTCCAGATAATCGGCAGCTTCCGTGCGCTTCTCGACAAGCTTCAGCAACTGGATTGCGGCGAGCAATTCTTGGAAACTCATGATCTTTTCCGAACGTGACTGGCAAGCGGCGCATCAAATCGAAGCGTCCGTATCGCGGTGAGAAAAGAGGGGTAATCCACGGAGAATCCTTCTTCGGTATCATAAAACGTAATAGAAAAAAGCTTGCCGCCATGGAGAAGCACGTAATTGATGTATTTGCCCGCGATCTTCCCTTCCATGGTGTCTTTAAATTCACCGGGCTTCAGCGTGTAAATGCAATACTTGGCCTTTTCTCCGGCCAGAACGGCATCCCCTTTCTTGTGGATGTCGATAGAACTGAACTGAGGGCTGAAAAGGTCCTCCCAGCGCAGAGCTTCCAGGGTTTTCCCGGCCTCGAGATCCCGCTCGGTAATATGGAAAGTTGCCAGGGTCCCTTTCCGTCCATAGGAAACCAGCACGCCTTGAAGCGGCAGGGGCAATTTCATCCATTCACCGGAAGGCGACACAGTAAAGGGATGTTGGGCGGGTGCGGCATCCTCCGCGCGGAGCAAGGCGGAAGGAAGTATCAGGCTCAAGGTAAGGAACAGGATCCAGTATTTACGGCGCAAGCTAATCAACCTCATTGATGGAAAGAATGCGATCCCCGAGCGATCCGACCCAGGACTTGCCGTTCAGTTCGAGATCCGAGACAACCACCTGATTGATTCGGTTCTTTTCATCGGCAATTTTATCTTCCCCCGTGCGCTCGGCCCAGGTCGAATGGATCACATAGAACTGATCGTTCACGGTCCCGATGTAGATCATTTGATGCTTCGGCAGCTTGAGCAGCGTGATCCCCGGCCGCGCCGAACGCAGGGCCGCTTTTCTTTCGGTGTCATCCTGAAAAGGCTTGAAATAGCCGAGTTGCGTGCCAACCATGGCCTGTTGCTTGGAGTCGCGAGGAAGATCCACGCCCATGCTCAGAAAAACATCGTGGGTAAATCCCGAGCAGTCCCGGCCGTTGTACATCCCGCCCCAACCGTAACGCGCGCCGAGGAGCTTGAAAGCCTGACGGATCACGTTTGCCTGGCTGTAAACGGGAAATCCTTTGGTCACGTCGCTTTTCCGGCTGATATAACCTTTCACGAGCTTCACGCTCCCGTCCTCAGAACGGGTCGGGAGCCAAACGGCATAAGCTCCGTCGGCGGACTTTGAAGTCGCCATCGGGATCACCGTCCCCATGCTGGGGTGCTGGACGACTTCCTTCAACGTCGCGTCGCTGAACACGCGGACACTTTCCCCCGTCACAACGAGCGGGATCCCCGTTTTCAAGCGAGTCCGTAGCTCTTCACGGTCCGGAAAAAGCGCGATGTCTTTGGCTTTCACCCACCCACGAACATAAGGCGCCTGGATATAAAGCCATTTACCGTCGCTGGACTTATGATAAACCGCCACCGGCGTCCAGAGCTTGATCAG
>CAIOAT010000015.1 GCA_903856085.1 Candidatus Omnitrophota bacterium
GATGTAGGGGCCGAAATCGCTGAACTGGAAAGAAAGCAGCTTCCGGAAGCTGAAAAACTGGAATCCAAGGCCGAACTCATGCGCGACTATTCCATCAAGTCGGAAAGGATTCACACTGTGAACCAGTTGCTGAAGGCCTATGCCTTGTTTGAGCGGGATGTTGAATATGTTCTCATTGATAATAAAGTTAAGATTGTAGATGAGCAGACCGGCCGTATCATGGAAGGCCGCCGTTACAGCGACGTTGGGACAGCCCTTAAAATACCACGCCGCGATTTTCCGAGACTGAAGTACGCCCATTTTTTCACCTTCATGTTCGACCTCGAGCCGGATGTGTTCAAGTGCGACTCGTTTTTTTTCCGCAAACGAAGGTGGGTTCGGTGTATGACCCGCTAGGACGGATCGGATGCCGGCATAGAGCCATGGATTTCCGAGCCCGCCGCGGCCTACCGCTACTCCGTCGCATCCTGTCATTTGCATCATGTGTTTGGCGTCTTCGGGCGTGAAAATATCACCGTTGCCGAAGACGGGGATCTTAAGGTTTTTTTTAACAAGACCGATCACTCCCCAGTCCGCTTTTCCTGTGTAGCCCTGGGCGCGCGTTCGTCCGTGAATGGTGACTGCGGAAAGGCCATGTTCTTCCGCCAGGCGGGCGATGGATAGAGCTTCCTTGCCGCTTGGATCGGTGAATCCGGTGCGCATCTTGACGGTCACCGGGATCTTGGTCACATGGGTTATGACATTTTTAAAGATCTTTGCGGCGAGGTCTGGACGTTGGAGAAGTGCGGATCCCGCGCCGGGTCCCGTGACTTTGCGCACGGGACATCCGAAGTTCAGATCCAGAATCTCGAATCCCATCGCCTCGATCATGGCTGCAGCTCTTCCCATGGAATTCGGGTTATGTCCGACCAGTTGCGCGCCGAGCGGCCGGTCCCAATCCTTATCAATTTTAGAGGAGCTGAAATTGGGGCCGCCCTGAGTACCTTTCTGAAAAGGATAATAAGAGTCAGGAAGGTCGCCGGGGATCCTGCGTACGAGAGGGAGGGTCCGTTTATTTTCCCGCGCAAGGGCTTCGGCAGAGATCATTTCTGTGAAGGCTAGCTCAAGTCCGTGTTCGCGGGAGATCAGACGAAATGCGATATCCGTACAATCCGCCATGGGGGACTGGAATACGGGGGTTTTTAGCGAGAGTTTCCCGAGTTTTATCATGCATGTGCCTTTAAGATAAATAAAAAGGTCGTACTAGAAAAATTTTTGAGTCGGGGTATAATAGCCGAAATTGATCTGGCTTGCTCAAACATTTCGTGTCTTGATGTCCAGGGTATTTTGGCTGTCCTGATAGCTCGTTGATTTTTTAAATGGTAGTCAGAGCAGAAATATTAATTCAAAAGGAGAGGCAGACGCTATGTCCATGAACGAACCCAGATCCATCCATGTCGCCGAAGACTGGGGCGTTGTGCTCCAATCGGTTCCTTCCAAGCACAAGAAGGAGATCGTCAAGCGTCTCGAAGAAATCTTTGCGTTGGGCAAGCATGACGCTGAGCAGATCCTCTCAAATATGCCGTTGATTCTCGTGGATAATCTCTCCTTTGGGCTCGCTGCGCGCATCAAGAAGTTTTTCCAGACGACCGGAGCGGTCGCGGAGACGACGAACCACGATATGATCAAGAAAAATTGTTTTCAAGTCCTTTGGCCGCAGACGCCGGACCTTTCTTTTTTTATGAAAAATGAAACAGGTCCCGCCGAGGCGCCCGCGCAGGAGAAAAAGGACACTGTCAAGTCAGACGAAGTTCCCCCGGTCGAGAAGAATGTCTCGATCTATGAAAAAAAGCCGGATGTGCCGAAAATTCACGAAGCCCCTTCGCCTAACGCGTCTTTTTACGATTTGCCGACGATTGATCCCAAGCTTCCCCCAGTCTCCCCAAAACCAGCTCAAGAGTCTCCGGCAAACGTTCCTCATAATCCGCCGGCCTCCACGAAGCCCGTTCAAGAATCTCCGGCGAGTGATTTTCAACCTCATTCGGTATACGAAGCAAAACCTGCGGCGTCTTCACCGTCAGGTGTTGATTCGGATTGGGAGCGGCGCGTCAAGGAATTGAACGAAAATCTCCAGAAGATTCATGAGGAGAAGCAGGAATTGCATGTGCAGCACGCGGAAGCGACTGAAAAAGTGAAGAGTGAATTTCAGCAGCGGCTCGAGGAAGAAAAGAGAAAGAGTGGCGATATTACGAAAGCATACGAAGATCTTCAGAAAGAAGCTCAAAAACACGAGGTGTTGAGCCGTGAAGGGGAAGAGTGGCGCTCCAGGACCGTAGCGTTGAGTGAGAAGGTGCGCGAGCTTGAGACCAATCTGTTGCAGAAGATTTCCGCGGTCGAGCATTTGACCCATGAGAAAGATGATCTCACTCGGCAGTCTGAAAAAGCCGCGTCAGAAACTCAACAGGAGCTCGCGACTCTCCGGAGCCATGAGCAGGAATTCACCAAAAAGATCGAGGGATTGGAACGGAACATTCAGGAGATGACGGAGTCTCTCCGATCTCGGGATGGTGCGCTTGCTCAATTCGAGAAGCAGATCTTGAAGTTGGCCGAGAAAGCTCAGGAGTATGAATCCTTGCGTCAGGAACACGCGCAACTTGCTCGGGAGAGAGCTACGATCTCCCAAGAGTATGACGCGAAACTTGTCGAGCAGGAAATGCGTTTGGGAAAAGTCGAGGAAGACCATCGCCGCTACCGGAGTCGCACGGACCGGAAGAATGCCGCGGCGACACGCGAACTCGGAGAATGGATTCGTGGCGTTGACACCATACGTCAAGGACTTCAGAAATTGATCCTTTTCCTCGGAAGTGAATCCGCGGTTCTCGATAGCGAAAAAAAATCTTCTTTAAGATCCCCGTTGACCCGTGGACCGGATGCGCCCATTACGGAAAAAAGCTGAGCGCTTTTCGATGAAGCGGGGCGCCGCAGCCCAGGGACATATTTTTTCTTATGAAAGGCGCCTTGGAGAATGCTGACTAAATCTGTGCTTTTGTTTCACCGCTGGTAACGTGGACCGTTCTGGTTCCCCCTTATACTTTTATGTGCCCCAGGGCTGATTCCTCGTCGTCTTTTAAGTCTGTGAGAATCCGTGCCGAGGAAATCCTCCGGCTCGATCAAATGGCGACTCGTGAGTATGGTATGCCGAGTCTTCTCCTGATGGAAAACGCCGGGCGGAGTGTCAGTGACGTTATTTCCCGTGAATACAAACCTTGTAAGGTCCTGATCTTTGTAGGAAAAGGGAATAACGGCGGAGATGGTCTGGTGGTCGCGCGAAATCTCGCAAATCGCAGCTTTTCTGTGCAGGTCGTTCTTCTTGAAGATCCAGCCCGGTTCAAAACTGATCCGCTTCTGAATTTTTCAATCGTGAAAAAAATGAATATCCCGTGGGTCTTGCTGGCGGCCGTTTCCGAAGAGAAAATCTTCACTTATTGTCAAGATTCGGAACTTGTCGTGGATGCGATCTTTGGCGTTGGGATCCATAGTTCCGTGAACGGGATTTTTGAAAGAGTTATTCGTGCGATCAACGCAAGTCAAAGACCTGTGGTAAGCATCGATATTCCTTCCGGGCTGGACGCGGACACCGGGCAAGTTCATGGGGTTGCGGTCCAAGCGGCATGGACTGTGACGCTGACTTTGCCAAAACGCGGACTTTTTGAAGGCGAAGGGCCCAGGCATGCCGGAGCGATCGAAGTCGTAGACATTGGTATGCCGCGCGAATTGCTTTTGCCTTTCTTGAACGATCCTGCCTGAACTTCGACTTCTTAAAAGTTTGGCCAGGATGGCCCCAATTTCAGCTTTTTTAAGATTGATAAGAATTGGGACTAAAACTCGTCTTGGCAATGACTTACAGTTCTTGAAAAACGACGCGAAGGGGATATCTTTGAAGCTTGACACTCCTCGTGCTTTCTGATAAAAACACACGATTTTCTTATTGGTGCTTCCTGAACGATATTCTGAGAAAGGTCCCACGTGCGAGCCTCTAGGCGTTTTCCGGATTGGTTGCGGCGTTCGTTGCCCGAGAATTCTTCGCAGAGAACCCATGCCATTTTACATAAATATGAATTGAATACCGTTTGTCGTTCTGCTATGTGCCCGAACAGTCACGAGTGCTATTCTAAAGATACGGCAACCTTCATGATTCTGGGCGGTGTTTGCACGCGTCACTGCGGCTTTTGCGCCGTGCCGACCGGCGAGGGTGAGAAGCTTCGCGGGGATGAGCCCGAGCGTGTGGCGTTTGCGGCAAAAGAATTGGGGCTTCGTTATGTGGTAGTTACGTCTGTCACTCGTGACGATCTTGCGGACGAAGGCGCGGGGCATTATGCCAGCACCGTACGGGCCGTGAAACGGGAGATCCCCGAATCGCAAGTAGAGGTTCTGACTCCGGATTTTCATTCGCGGGAAGAGCTGGTTCATTGTGTGATCGAGGCAGGGCCGGAAGTCTTTAATCATAATCTTGAGACCGTAGAGCGGTTGCAGCGGATGGTAAGACCTCAGGCGGATTATCAGTGCTCGCTTAAGACCCTCGAAATCGCCAAAAGACTGGCTCCGCAGCGGATCACAAAAAGTGGTTTGATGCTAGGGCTCGGAGAAACAGTCCCTGAGATCCTGGAGACAGGACGTCACCTTTTGTCGGTGGGGGTCAGCATGATGACGCTCGGTCAGTATCTTCAGCCAAAGCCACAGAGTCTGGAAGTGCAGGAATACGTGACTCCGGAAAAATTTCAGGATCTGACTCGTAAACTTATGGCTTTAGGATTTGAACAGGTTTTTGCGGGTGCGTATGTCCGGAGTTCTTATCACGCCCGGGAGACCTTTTCGGGCCTCGGGGAAGTGCGGACCTGCGGAAATTCTGAAACTTGCACGGGCATTTAAAAAAGGAGAGAGCGGACGATGTTTGAGGTGCTAGCCAAGGGTTTAGGAAAGAACGTGGATGAGGCGACGGTGAGGACCTGGTTTTTTGAAGAAGGCGATGCGGTGACCGAAGGGGATGACCTCGTGGAACTTGCGACCGAAGAATCGGTGGTGATGATCTCTGTGCCGGCAACGGGTGTTTTGGCGGAAGTTTGTATTGATGAAGATGATACGGTTCAGCGTGACGAAGTGCTTTGCATCATCGATGACGAAGAAGGCGGCCTGGGTAAGGACGAAAGTGAGGACGAGGCGGCCTAATTTTCATCGAAGGTTGAGTCAGAGCTGATCAGGGCGTAGTGAATTCATGAGATCGAATTCTCAAGATGAAGCGGTCCAACGCGACGGAATGCTAGTGTCATCGACGATGAAGATGGAAATGAAGACGCTCTCGAATAAGACGACGAAATCAACGAAGGATAATCAATCATTTAAAATGACCGAAATGCTAAAACTTAAAAGTCCCGCCGATTTTATCGGAAAACAGGGAAACGGCGTGATCAGTTTCGGTTCCGGGCAACCCGACTTGCCGCCACCGCAGGAAGCTTTCCAGGGCATCGATCTTACACGCGATTTGCGTTACGGACTCATTCAGGGTGAAGTCAAATTGCGTGAAAGTCTGGCCCGAGAATATCCTGGCTCGACCGCGGAAAATTTTGTCATTACGAACGGAGCCTCTGAGGCGCTTGACCTTATTTTTAGGGGATGGTCAAAGGGCGAGAAGGTGTTGCTGCCTCGCCCGTATTATTACTCTTATCTCCCCATCATCGAATTAGCGGGCATGGTTCCGGTTTTTACTGATCTTGTGGATGGCCGGATTGATCTGGATGATTTTAAGAAAAAGATTAAGGATTGTCGTGCCGTTTTGATTAACTCTCCTTCCAATCCGACCGGAAGGGTCGAGGCCATCGAGACGTTAAAAGAAATCGAAAAGATTACCCAAAAACTTGGTGTTTATGTTGTTTCTGATGAGGTGTATAAGGATTTAATTTACGAGCGCGAAAATTATCACATTAACGGCGATCATGTGATTACGGTCAATTCTTTCTCAAAGACTTATTGCATGTGCGGCGTAAGGGTCGGATATCTTTGGAGCTCCGACAAAAAAGTAGTCGAAAACGTTTGCGAGATGAAGACGCATACTTCGATGAACACGAATCTGGTGGGCCAGGATATGGCGCTTTCTGCCATGAGAGCTCCCAAAGAGTATATCGCAAAACAACAACAAATTTGGCGCCAGCGCCGGGATTACATTTACAAGGGTTTGGTGGATCTCGGTTTTGATCTTTGGAAGCCGGAAGGTGCGGTCTACGTGCTCCCCAAGTGTAAAAACGCGAGGGAATTTTTATCCGTTCTCTACAATGATTTCAAAGTAATCACTTATCTTGGAGAATGGTTCGGGGCTCCCGACAGGATTCGGCTCAGCTACGCCCTCGACATCGATCAAATTGAAGAAGGCCTTGGCCGCATCCGGCAAGCCATGCAAAAGGTAACGGTGCTCTAAAAAGTCCCGCTGCTGACCATCCTTGAATATGAAAATTTGTTCTCTTAAAAAATCGATAGCTCTACGACAGTCGTCCAGTTCACCCATCGGAGTATTCGATTCGGGTCTTGGAGGATTGACCGTGGTTCGTGAACTCCGCCGCCTCCTGCCTTCCGAAGAGATCCTTTATTTGGGCGATTTGGCCCATCTTCCCTACGGGACCAAGTCGACCGAAGAGATCTGCCGTCTTTCGACGGATTGTGCCCGGTTCCTTCTTAAAAAGAAGATCAAGGCTCTTGTGATTGCATGCAATTCTGCTTCAAGCGTTGCTTTCAAACTTCTTTCCAGAATGTTGCCGATCCCGGTCCTGGATGTCATAAGCCCTGCGGTGGAAGAGGCTTTGCTTCTCACTCGTAATCTTCGTGTCGGTGTGATCGCGACCAATGCTACGATCGAGAGCGGCAGCTATGCCAAGAGCCTTAAACAGAGGTCCCCGGAAGCGGAATATTTTTTGAAGCCCTGTCCGCTTTTTGTGCCCCTTGCGGAAGAAGGATGGCTGGATGATGTTGTCGCCCTTGAAGCCGCGCGAAAATATCTTACGCCTATCAAGAAGAAAAAAATCGATACCTTGATCCTCGGGTGCACCCATTACCCCTTGCTGGAAAAAGTGATCGCAAAAGTGATGGGGCCGGGAGTTCGGCTCGTGGACTCTGCCGGGCCTACAGCACTTCGCCTGAAAACCCTTCTTCAAAAGAAAGGTCTTCTTTATCCACGGGCGCGCCAAGCACCGCTCAAGATCTTTATTACGGATCATGTCCGGAATTTTGCCCGTATCGGTGAATCATTCCTCGGTGAAAGACTGAAGACCGTTCAGCTCGTCAAAGTTCCATGAGGAAAGCCATTTGCCTGCTTTCCGGCGGGCTCGATTCCACAGTGAGTCTTTATGTGGCGCGTTCTGAAGGTTATAGCCCTATCGCTTTGTCGATTGAATACGGGCAGAGACATTTCCGTGAAATTTCGGTTGCACGAGCTCTAACCAAAAAGCTTGTGATCCCGCATTATTTTGCCGCGCTGAGTATGCCCTGGAAGGGAAGCGCTCTGCTGGATGCCAAAATAAAACTTCCCACGGGTCGCGATGAGAAAACTATGTCATGCGAGATACCGGTTACTTATGTGCCGGGACGCAACAGTGTGTTTCTTTCCATGGCCATGTCTTGTGCCGAAACGGAAAAGGCGGAGGCCATCTTCATCGGCGCCAACATCCTGGATTACAGCGGCTATCCCGATTGCCGGCCTGAATATCTCAAAGCGGTCGCCGAGGCAATGTGGAGTGGCACGAAGGCCGGCGTCGAAGGCCGAAAGGTTGAGATCAAAGCCCCGCTTATCAAGTTCACCAAAAAAGATATCGTCCTGCTGGGGCAGGAGCTCGGGGTTCCTTTTGAAATGACCTGGTCCTGTTATGCGGGGGACGACAAGCCCTGTGGCACTTGTGACTCTTGTATTTTGCGCGCCAAAGGTTTTCGCGAAGCCGGGATCCCGGATTCGCTGCTCATCGCATGAAATATACTCGATCCTCTGATCGCGCAGGGATCACCGAGATATTCTCATCGCTTCAGGGAGAAGGCCCGCGAATGGGCGAGCGGCATATCTTTGTCCGGTTTGAGGCGTGCCATATGGCGTGCGCTTATTGCGATGAAGTGGATAAAAAATCCGTGGAAATGTCGGTGGCGGATATTCTAAAGGAAGTGGTAAGGCTCGAGAAAAAATCGGGTCCGCATGCTTGTGTAAGCCTTACGGGGGGCGAGCCGCTTCTTTATGCGGATTTTTTGAAACGTCTGTGTCCGGAGCTCAAAAAAGAAAAATTTCGAATTCTTCTTGAGACCAGTGGCGTTTTGTGGCAGCAGTTGTCGAGAATCGTTGGGGCCTGTGATATCATCGCAATGGATCTGAAGCTGTCCAGTGTAACGCGGCAAAAAGAATTTCTCGAAGATCACCGAAAATTCCTTAAGCTCGCGAAAAGAAAAGAAGTTTATATTAAGGTTGTGGTCTCCAAGAAAGTGGACCTGTGCGAATATGACGAACATCTTCGCATGGTCGCGCAAGTGGCGCCTCATACGCCCGTTTTTTTACAGCCAGCCTATGTGACAGGGCGAGGCGCGCCTGCTTCTGCAAGGCGGCCGATGTGTTGTGGCAAAGGAGTTTATCCCGATCCCGCGCTCATGCGGTTTTTGGACGAGTTGCAACGAACCGGGGCGAAGCGGCTTTCCGATGTGCGTGTCGGGATCCAGCTCCAAAAACTAATGAATATCCGCTAGCACCGCATCACATTTAAAATTAAAGGTATGCGGTACAGCACTTGATTTTCATTAATGAAAAATAATCAGAAATCAGTGCAGTCCAAGTCGCCATGAATCAAAAGAAATAAGGACTTGGGCAAGTACTGTCCAAGCATTTTTGATCTTTTGAGCGGCGACTTGGACTGCCCCAATTTCTGCTCTTCAGAAATTGATAAGAATTGGGACTGTTAACCTTTAAATTTAAAATAAAAATAGTATAGGGGGAATATCGTGAGGATCGACAAAAGAAAAAGTGATGAGCTTCGCAAAGTGACCATTCGTACGAAATATCTCAAGAATGCCCACGGTTCATGCCTGATCGAGATGGGGGACACCAAGGTGGTTTGCTCGGCGACAGTCGAGGAAAAAGTGCCGTTCTTTTGCAAAAAAGAGGGTAAGGGTTGGCTCACGGCAGAGTACGGTATGCTTCCGGCTTCGTGTAACGAACGAATTGCACGCGAGGCCTCGAAAGGGAAGTTGTCGGGGCGCACGCAGGAGATCCAGCGCCTGATCGGGCGCAGTATCCGTTCGATCGTGGACCTCAAAAAACTTGGCGAGCGTACGATCTGGCTTGATGCCGATGTGATCCAGGGAGATGGCGGGACCCGTACGGCGTCGATCACAGGCTGCTACATTGCGCTTCAGCACGCCATCCGGCAACTCATCGACGATGGGAAGCTCACGGCGAGTCCGGTGCTTGATTCTGTGGCGGCGATCAGTGTGGGCGTGGTGAACGGAAAACCCGTGCTGGATCTTTGCTATGCCGAGGATTCTACGGCGGAAGTGGATATGAACGTGGTCATGACCGGTTCCGGGAAACTAGTCGAGGTCCAGGGAACGGCGGAAGGTGCACCTTTTACGGAAGCTACGCTTCTTCAGATGCTCAAACTTGCCAAGAAAGGCATTCACGAGCTTGCGGGGATACAGAAGAAACATGTCTGATCTAAAAACGAAACTTTTGCTCGCGACGACCAACGCAAAAAAGCTTAAAGAGATTCAGGATCTTCTCTCGGATTTTCCGGTTCAGTGTCTCAGTCTTCGCGATTTTCCGGGAGTGAATATTGTGGAAGAAACCGGACGGACCTTTGAAGAGAACGCCAAGATCAAGGCTATGGGCTACGCGGAACAGACGGGCGTTCTGACTTTGGGCGAAGATTCTGGGATCTGCTGTGATGCCCTTCACGGTGCGCCGGGGGTTTTCTCCGCGCGTTTTTGCGGGGAATTTCATAGCGATGAGGCCAACAACACGAAATTGCTCGATATGATGAACGGAGTTCCGGACGAGAATCGCAAAGCGTATTATGAGTGCGCCATTGCGCTGGCCGAGCCGGCGAAATTGATCGGTGTCGTCAGGGGACAGGTCCACGGCCGAATTACGCGCGAACTTCTGGGTGCCGGAGGCTTTGGCTATGACCCTCTTTTTTTCTACCCTCCTTTTCAGAAGACTTTCGGCGAAGTTCCGATCGCAATGAAACATCGGGTCTCTCACCGAGGTCAGGCCTTTGGAAAATTTCGAGAACTTCTTCAGAATTATCTTAAAGAAAAATAAGATGCGTTGCTTCATTTTGCGCGCCGTTCTCAAACAGCAATGCGCCACCTGGTACATAAGTTTTTTGATGAATGGGAAAGAAGCTTGCGGAGAAAAGAGTGCTCAGTAAACTTTCTGCTTGGATAAAGATTCGCACTGAAGGAAAATCAGCTTTAACGCTGGCGATCTTCGGTGTTTTTCTTTCTATTTTCTGGTGGTCGGCCTCTTCCATGCAGATCTCTGATGTCCAACTTAAGGATTCTCGAGGATCTTTGGCGGAAGTTTTTTTACCTTATTGCGTGCTTCCCGAAGCGGGGCATGTTTTTGAGTTTACGATGAAGGTCCGCAAGAACATGTTCACTGCGGAGCGGATCAGGATCATTCCGGATGACCATTTCCAATCTTTAAACCTCAACGAGCATGACCTTCCTTTGGAGGGGCTGGTCAATGGGCATCTGGATGACTTTGAGAGGGGGTTCTCCTACCCGCTGGGGCGTTTCATGAGCTCCGGAGAAAACACCCTAGTTCTAAAGGTCCGCAACGAAGAGGGACAGGGAGGGGTGAATGTTTATACCGATTTCTTGAACATGCAAAGTTTTTGTGTCCTGGTGTTCGGTCTTTTTTGCCTGGTCTGTGCGCTTGGCGCTCCCTTGAGACGGTGCGGCATGGGCTGGCAAATAAGGTGTATGGTTTTTATGGGTTTGGTGGTCTGGGGGGTGTATTTTTTAATCACGCCCGGTGGTGTACGTAACTACGATGTCATGGAACACGTTGAATATGTGAAGCATGTTCTCCAATGCTGGTCGATTCCTAATCCGTATGAGGGGTGGGAATTCTACCAGCCGCCACTGTACTATTTTTCTGCGGCTGTCTTCTGGAGGGCCTTGACTTTTTTCTGGAACGGGTTTGACATACTTGAGGTGCTTCATCTTCAGTCTATGGGCTATGTCTTGGGGTTCGTATTTTTCTCTTTCATGACATTTCGTTTGGCCGCCGGGGGCCTTCCGCGAGATAAAGAGAGAAAGCTGGGGAAGGATGGAGGCGAGCTTATATTATGGACTGGGCTATTGACCTTCTGGCCAAGTGTAGTCATTCACGCCGCAAGGATAGGAAACGATAGCCTTTTTTATTTTCTGTCAGCTGTGACCTTTTATTTTGTCATCAAATGGTGGCTTTCCGACCGTACCGTTTATTTCTGGTGGGCTAGTGTTTTTGCTGCTCTTGACGTGTTCACAAAATCCAGTGGATTGATCCTGTTTTTTTTGATGGGATTTCTTTTTTTAGTTCGCTGGTTCTCTACCCAAAGCCGCGGGTGGCGTCTTTTCATTCAAAAAACATGGCTGGCCTGGGTGATTTTTGCATCGGTTATCTTGTTTAGTTATACGGGAGCCGTTTTCGATTCGTTGTCAGGGAAGAGATCGCATCTAATCTGTGGCAATTTGAGTGGCTTGTCGGCTCATGGACTTGGGGTCGACAATAAGCTCAAGACGTACCTTGGTTTTGATGCCAAGCTTTTTTGGAATGAGCCTTATACTTCAGTTGTTGACGATCGCAAAGGCCGACAATTCTTCTGGAATTACCTTTTCAAAACCAGTCTTTTTGGCGAATTTTCATTCTCCTACAAAGGCTTCGTGCCGATCCTGGCGAGAGGGTTGTCCTGCGGGCTCATTTTTATTATTTTTTTTCCGCTGGTCGGCTTCTGTTTAAGAAGGAACCAGTGGCCCAAACTTCCTGCGGATCTTCCCATGGCAGTTTCTATCGTTTTGTTTTTAATGAGTATCATCATCTTTCGAATTTCCGCACCTTTTTCCACCTGTGGAGATTTTCGTTATATTCTCCCCGTGTTGATGCCGGTTCTTTATTTTTATTGTACGGGCATCGACAAGTATAGAGTCGTAGGGTGGCGGTGGGTTGCTTGGCTGGGGATTGTCGCGGGGTGGGGATTTATTGTGTCGTCAGGGATCTTTATGATCTCTTTGGCTTTGTGATGCGGGCGTTCGATGCCTGAGAAAGCGGCAGATTTTCTTTCAAGTAGGTCGGCTATAGATCCTTCTGCTGAACGGAGCATTTCTGAAAGATAGAATCGAAGGCTATCCAGGCGGTGGAGCATTTTAGGGTGCGATATGTTACGGGCATTTATGTATAATTCGAAGGTGCTTTTTTTACAGCAATTCTTTTGTTTGGGTTGCAGAATTTGTGGGTTTATTGTTGGCGTGTCCAGAGGTTTTGTGAAAGGGGGAAAGAGTACTGCGTAACGGCTTGCCATCTTGTCAATTAAAGAGCGCTCTTATTATTGTCATGTTGTTTGCTGTGAGCGTAGGCATCCATTTGCTTTTCATGAATGAACCTCTTGGGGGGGAGCAGCAGTGGTCGACGGTACACGCTTTACGACTTAGCATAGGTTTTACATTCTAAGCTGCTGCACTTACTTGTTGAATTTTGTAAAAGGAGAGGAATAAGACACTATGCGCACAAAAGTCGCTGTCATTATCGGCGCTGGCCCGGCAGGATTGACTGCTGCCTATGAGCTTTTGGAAAAGACGGAGATTAAACCGATAATCTTTGAAATGTCGGAAAGCATTGGAGGCCTGTCTCGGACGGTACCTCATAATGGAAATTACAGCGATATTGGTCCCCACCGTTTTTTTTCCAAGTCGGAGCGTGTTGTTAATTGGTGGCTGAATTTCTTGCCTTTGGAAAACAAAACCGAAGCGGAGACTTACCCTCAGAGCGACGAGGGCTTGACCGGGGATGATCGCGACAAGACTTCTATCCGAGAAGCAGACAAGAAGTTGATTATGAAAAGGCGGGTATCAAGGATCTTTGCCTTCGGGAAGTTTTTTGATTATCCGATCAGTCTGAACTGGCAGACGCTTTCCAACATGGGGTTCGTTCGAGTTTCTGGGATCTTGTGGAGCTATATCCAGGCGCGTTTACGGCCACTGAAGGAAGAAAAGAACCTGGAAGACTTTTTCATCAATCGTTTTGGCAGAAAGTTGTACGAACTGTTCTTTAAGAGCTATACCGAAAAGGTCTGGGGCGTGCCCTGCTGCGAGGCTAGCGCTTCCTGGGGGACGCAACGCGTTCAGGGGCTTTCGATCGGCAAGGTTCTGGGTGATGCGTTCAAAAGTGCGGTGCTTGCGCGGCACTCATCCAGGCAGTCAAAAAAAACAGAAACGAGTTTGACCAAGTGGTTTATGTATCCCCGTTTGGGTGCGGGACAGTTATGGGAAGAAGTCGCGGATAGGGTCCGTAGCCGTGGAGGAGAAATCCATATAAATTGTGAAGTGGTGGGTCTGCGTCAACAGGGTGGCGCAATTGTTGAAGCCCGGATTCTGGATCGTTCAACCGGGCGGGAAGTTACTGTTTCCGGAGATTACTTCATCTCAACGATGCCGCTTAAAGATATGGTTGCGATTTTGGAGGATCCCGTGCCTCTGACGGTCCGATCGATTGCCCGCGGGCTTTTGTATCGGGATTTAATTCTCGTGGGATTGCTTGTTGCGAAAATGAAGATCAAGAATACAACGAAAATAAAGACGGCGAATAATATTATCCCCGATCACTGGATCTATATTCAGGAAGAGGGTTCTAGACTGGGACGTTTGGTGGTAGCGAATAATTGGAGTCCCTATTTGGTCGAGGACAGAACGAAAGCGTGGCTGGTCTTGGAATATTTTTGCCAGAAAGAGGATGATCTTTGGCGGCAGTCCGATGACAAGATGGCGCGCTTTGCTATTGAGGAACTTGTTAAATTGGGTTTCATTTATAACAGTGGAGACGTGGAAGATAGCACTGTGATCAGAGAGAGCAAGGCCTACCCGGCGTATTTGGGGAGCTACGATCAGATGGGGGGTCTTAGAGAGTATGTGGACACGCTTGAGAACTTATTTCTCATCGGTCGAAACGGTACGCACCGGTATAACAACATGGACCACTCCGTAATGTCGGCTATGGCAGCCGTCGAGAATATTGTGAACGGAGTTCGCTCGAAAGATAATATTTGGTCAGTGAATGCTGAACAGGAATATCATGAAAAAGGAGCTTTTCATGAAGCTCACCAGCGGTAATCCCTCTATTTCTAATTCGAAAATTTTATTCTAAATGCAAAATCAGTATCTTGAGGCACCCCGTCGATTATGGCATTTCCCTTCACGTAGCTGTTAGTCGGATTCAGAGATGCCCACCAGGTAATGGCATTTCCATCTTGCTCACTAGACGACGTTAGTCTGATTTTATATGTCTGGCCCATGACAGTATAAAGAGGCCCAATTTCGAAC
>CAIOAT010000016.1 GCA_903856085.1 Candidatus Omnitrophota bacterium
CGCGTTGTTATCAAGAGTAATTCCATTCCCCGTGATATTGCCATTGATCGTGTTAGCCCCAGCCGTATGCGTAACACCGCCCGTAAAATTCAAAGTATCGCCGCCGTCACCAAACGCAACAGAGCCGGTATTCGCAAACGTAGTCGCGCCAGCGATGGTATTGGTTCCACCGGTCATTGACACGTTGTAGGCGCCTGTGCCTGCACCCGCGGACATTCCCGTGGTTGCATTCGTATTGCCCTGAAAAGCTACCGTTGTTCCCGCGGCGCTGTCAGTGATCGCCAAAGTCGTCGCTGTAACACCCCCGCCAAAGGTGACACCCGCACCGCTATCTGCGATTGTGACCGCCCCAGCCGTACCGCTGCCTAGAGCTCCCAGAGTCACAAGACCACCAGCATCTGTGATCGTCAGACCGCCCGAAAGATTCGCCATGGTTCCCATGGTGATGGCAACGGTTGAATTTGAGCCTAAAACGAGGCTGTTGCCGGCGCTGGTAACATCACCAAGCGTCAACTGGCCTGCGGCCGTGCCACCGTACCCGCCTGCGGCATTAATAGTAGCTCCGCCGGTCAAGGTCACGGCTCCGAAGGTCAGCCCTTGAGTCCCTGAAGTCGTGTTGGCATCTCCGATCCCGGCACTCAAAGTGGAAGCGCCTATGGACAAAGTTCCTAGAGTTTGAGTCGTGCCCGCTCCTGCGCCAGAGGCCCTGGTGGAAACAATTGAAGATGCGGTGGTCACCGTTGTATTGCGACCAAAGTTCAAGTTCGAGTTATCGGCAAGGTTCAGCGTGCCGCCAGACATTGTGAGAGCCCCTGCGCCCAAAGCAGTGGCATTGTTCGTGGCCCTAAGCGTACCATCCACAACGGTAGTTGTTCCCGTGTAGCTATTGTTACCGGAAAGAACCCACATACCCACACTTCCTGCATCCTTAGTTACGCCCAGTGTGCCACCGCCACTGCCATTGCTGATAACGCCGCTGACGGTGTTCATGCCCACATCAGAACCTGCGAGGTGAAGCGTCCCCGCACCAGCCTCGGAACCTGTGACATTGCCGGAAACGTTTAGAAGGAAGCCGTCATCGGCGCCATTATTAGTGAAAGTAGCATTGGAACCAACAGGATTCAAAACGACATTGGCTGCGATCGTTTGGGTTTGCAAAACACCGTTATAGACCGCGACTGCGCCGCCGTTGTCTAACGTGAGGGTTTGACCCGCTGAACCAATTGTGTAAGCATCCGCGCCCGTTTTGACGTCGATGCCACCGACCGTGACTCCCCCGCCAAGATTAATCACAGCACCGCCTCCCCCGGCTGCCGCATTAAATGTAGCAATATTGCCGGTACCCGGAACCGGAGCCGCATCCCAATTGGTGGCATCGCTCCAATCGGTATTCGCCGGACCAGCGCTGGCACCCGTCCAGTTTGCATCAGCGGCAAACGCGGGTGTGATGGGTGAGAAAACGAGGGAAAGGATCGCGACGAGGGACAGGATTTTTTTCATTCGTGGGACCCCTTTTGGCTTTGTGATGAATCGGCTAAGAGTTCATTTGAAACTTATCCTACCACCCTAAATACGACAAGATGCCTTTGTTTCTGAATGTCGAATTCTATAACGGCTGCGCTGCCGAGCACAACACTTTTTATCAGCCTCTGGGCCATGGAATAAAAAACGTGAAAAGATTTTTTTATTTTTCCTGTTTCTCGTTTTTTTATTTCACTTTTGCGCCATCAGGAATGGGACGCTCGGGAACAACGAGGGTGAGAGTGGCGGCATCGGAAGCCGCAAGAAGCATTCCCTGGGATTCCACGCCGCGGATCACGGCAGTATCCAGATTATCAATAATGACAATCTTTTTCCCTTTCAACTGCTCTTCTGTGTAGTGGGCCCGGATCCCGGCCACGATCTGCTTGCGCACTTCGCCGACCTTAATGCCTAGAACATAAAGTCGATCCGCATTCGGATGCGGGATCACGCTTTCAATCTCCGCCACCTTGATGTCTAATTTCTGGAAATCCTCGTAAGAAGCCATATTTTCACTCCTTGGGTGTTTAGAAACCGGTGGATAATTTGAAACGGGCGGTATTCTAACACAAAATAAAACTAGTCAAAGGGCAAACCCATCGAGGGTTATCGGACGTATGTAACGTAACCTTTGATGTCGATAACTCTTAGAAACGCCTTGTTTCACTTGATTTTCGAAGCCTTACTGCTATCATATTCCGCCAACGACCAAAACCCCATCGTCTTCATATTAAATCAACGGGAGGAATCAATGGGTAAGATCAAGATCGCTATCGTCGGTGTCGGAAACTGCGCGGCATCGCTCGTCCAGGGGATTGAACACTACCGCGTCATCGCCAATCAAAAGCCTGTTAAAAACAAACCCGTTGAGTATCTCGGCCTTATGAACTATGACATGGGCGGTTATCTCCCCCATGACATCGAAGTTGTGGCAGCTTTTGACATCGACAAGCGTAAAGTGGGCGAACGCCTGGATATAGCCCTTGCCGCGAAGCCTAACTGCGTCTGGTCCATCGGCCCGCTCCCTAAAAGCAAGATCAAGGTCGAAATGGGCAATATCCTGGACGGATTTTCCGAGCACATGGCCGGTTATAAGGAAGACCGCACTTTCCTCCCCTCCGATAAGAAAGCCTGCAATGTGGAAAAAGTCCTACGAGAGAGCGGCGCGGAGGTCCTCATCAATTACCTCCCGGTCGGCTCCCAGAAAGCCACGGAGTTCTATGCTGAGGCATGCTTAAAAACAGGTGTGAGTCTTATCAACTGCATGCCGGTCTTCATTGTTTCTAATCCGGCCTGGGCGAAACGCTTTGAAGCCAAGCGTATTCCCTGCGTCGGCGACGATATCAAGGCCCAGATCGGAGCGACAGTGACGCACCGGACGCTTGCAAAGCTTTTTATGGACCGCGGCGTCAAGATCGACCGCACGTACCAACTGAATACCGGCGGCAACACGGACTTCCTCAACATGCTCAATCGCTCACGCCTGGAATCAAAAAAGATCTCCAAGACCTCGGCGGTCCAGAGTCAACTTGATGTGCCGCTTGATGAGGACAATATCCACATTGGCCCTTCGGATTATGTTCCTTGGCAAAACGACAATAAGGTTTGTTACCTACGGATTGAAGGCCGTGGTTTCGGCGGTTTTCCTGTCACAGCCGAAATGCGTCTTTCCGTCGAGGATTCTCCCAACAGCGCCGGTTGTTCCATCGACGCGATCCGGGCCTGTAAGATCGCACGCGACCGCAAGATCGGCGGACCGCTCATCTCGATGTCGGCTTACACCATGAAGCATCCCCCGAAACAGATCGTGGATTACGAAGCCAAAGAACTTGTCCGCAAGTTCATCCAAGGCACCTGCCCCCGGTAGGCATTCATGTCCTTGCGCGAAACTCTTTATCCAAAAGTGGAGCCGATCGTCACACGGATCGTCTCTTTTCTCATCTCGCAAGGTATCTCCCCAGTCCAGTTGACGCTCGCGGGCGCCGCGCTCAGTCTTTTAACCGGCGTGATCTACGCGAAAGGATATTTTTTCCTGGGGGGCATCATGCTGATCATCGCCGGCGCGGCCGATCTTCTCGACGGTCCACTGGCCCGCACCACCGGGAAAGCAAGTCCCTTCGGGGCTTTCCTGGATTCCGCGGTAGATCGCTACTCTGATTTTTTTGTATTCGCGGGCCTCTCTGCTCATTTTGTCCGGACCGGCGAGATCTTCTGGTTCCTCGTCACGCTCGGCATTATCCTCGGTACTTTCGTGGTCAGCTACACGAAAGCCCGATCTGAGAATTTTATCAAAAATTGTGGCATTGGATTTTTTGGAAGATCAGAAAGAATCCTCATCCTGGCGGCAGCTACGCTCCTCTCTCCTCTATTAAAACTCGCGCTGCTGGTCCTGCTTTTCGGCACACACGCGACGGCCGTTCAGCGCATCCTCCACACAAAAAAGGCCCTCGCCGAAACCTCGCGGAATTAAATGGGCCGCCTTGCTTCAATGGATAGGTATTGGGATCGCGCATCGCGTTCCTTTTTCGAAATCTTCCTTTTCATTGCCCTTTTAGGCTTCGGCTCTCTCTCTTGGGCAGAAACCGCTCCCAGCGCGGAACTGGAGGGCATTCTCCAAAAGATCGAATCCCGCCATTACCGTTGGATCGCAATCCGCGCGGATGTGCTTCTCTTTTTCGCAAAGACCGGAGACCCAAACGCTATGTGCGGCGGTGAGCTTTTGTATCAACGCCTCGACGAGCGTATGTTCCTTACCTGCGTGGACACTCGGCAAGAATTGATGTTCGTATTTCGCACGCTCGACCGCCGCTTTGATCTTTATATTCCAGCTCAAAACACGGTCTATCACGGATCCATCTTCGACCTGGAAGATTCTCCGGATATTGAAAGCCATCTCAAGGCCCGCGATCTTTACCGGGCGCTCAAACCAATGGCCGTCGACCCCAGTCGCACCAAAGTCGAACGGACCAATTCCGCGATCACGAGCCTGGATGTTTATGGCCGCAGCGAAGACGAGGGAACGCTGGTAAGAAAACTCTACCTAACACCTGAAGGGGATGTTCGCGGGGAGCTCTTTTATGACTCCAAAAAGCGGCCGATCACGGAGATCCAGCGCTATGATTTCCGCGAACTCCGGGGTCATGTCGGCTCCTACGATTCGATTATTTTCCCGAAGAAGATCACTATCTTGTCGCCCGAAACAAAAAAAGGTAGCGCGATCTTCTTCACCCGGGTCACGGCTTTGGACACAATCGACCCGCTGGAATTTATCCTGAGAGTCCCGCCTGGGACCCAAGAAGTTTTTCTGGATGAAAAAGACCCACGCCTCGCGGCCTTGGTCCCTGACTTTGTTTCCAAAAAGGTTGATCAGGACCACGCTGCGCTCCATTCCCTCTCCAATGAAAGGGCATCATCTGCCACACTAACTTCTCCATCGATTCCGTCGAAAAAAAGTAGGGCTGTCCGGCCACTCAAGCCCGAAGAGAAACGGATAAAACCAGCCCTCAAAACGGCTATTTCGGAAAAAACAAAAGAAACACCGAAGACCCCCGAAGCGAAAAAACCAGAGCCTGCGCCAACCCCCGTAGCAGCAACTGTAAATACGGTCACCCCCGAGAACGCAGATGCGGATATGGCCCTGAGCGATCAGTCTCCGGAAGGCCCATCCTCCCCTACCAACGAGCAAACCACCCTCGACCCCTCCGTAGACCCTTCGCTCGAAATGGGAAAACAGAAGACTGGGGGGTAAGATTTACACGCTCTTTACGAGCGAACCGAACGAGGAATTGTTATAATCTTGCCCTGTGCCTGAAAACAATTTCAACCTCACGCTTAAACCCAATTCAGACCATAGTTCCGTGAAAGATTAAAATGGAAAAAATCTTTATCTTCCTGCTGACCCTTGCGTTCCTTTTCCCGAGCGCTTCTTTGAGAGCCGAGGGAACGCCCTTTGAAGCTCCTCCCTCTCAAACCAAGCTTTTGAAAGCTACTGTTGTTCTGGATGTCACGCCGATCCACGTTAAACCCATGAAAGAAGGAAAGAGCGTAGATGCGTTAGAGAAACTTCCGGAAGAAATGGGCACCTCGGCGATGATCGTGGTTTTCCGGATCAACCGGGTCTTGCGCGGGGAACTTTCGAAGCTCAAGAACAGGGAACTTTCCCTTTGGGATCAGGCCAAATCCGCGGCCGATGATAAAAATATTCTCAAGCTGGTCACCATGGATTTTCACAGGCCGGCGGAGGAAGGCATCGACCGAACGTCGTTTTCGATGGTCGTGCAGGATCCCTACGCTTCTTTTGGCGTTAAGGAAGGCGAAGACTTTCCAAAGCAACACTACAAGATCTCACTCGCTCTTATTCACAAAAATCCCGACAGCTACGTTCTCATAAAAAGCGAGAAGCTCTGATCTTAATCTTGCTTGGATGCGAAGCAAATAACAGAAATCAACTTTTGGAAGAAAACCCGCCCGCCTATGTCGTTTCGAAGTGGTGGCGAACTTCTTTTCCCTGCTTTAAATAGATCGTATCCTCCGCAATGTTATTGGCGAGGTCCGCGATGCGCTCGAGGTTGTGTCCGATCATGACAAGACTGAGCGCCTGTTTAACCTTGGAAGGATCCTGTTGCATCAGTTCGGTCATATCCGTATAAAGCGTGTCGTTATAGTCATCGACTGCGTCATCGCTTGCGAGCACTTTACGCGCAAGATCCACATTTTCATTCATAAAAGAATCCAGCGCATTCCGGACCATCTTCTGAACATCCTCGGTCATGGCCTCCAGAGGAAAGCTGGTCTTCAAAAACACTTCTCCGATCAGAATTTGGCTCTTTTGAGCGATATTGACCGCATGGTCCCCCATCCGTTCGAGATCTGTATTGATCTTGAGGATCATGGTCAAGAGCCGCAGGTCGCTTGCGACAGGCTGGGCTAATGCGAAAAGCGCGTGCCCCTTCTCATCGATCTCGATCTCGAGTTGATTGATCGTCTGTTCGTCCTCCAAAACTTTTTCGGCAAGCTCCGGGGAGCGTTTTAAAAGCGCTTCGACCGCTTTCTCGATGGCGCCTTCGACGAGAAGCCCCATCTGGAAAAGTTTTTCTCTCAAGGCTTTGAATTCTTCGTGAAAATGACGTTCCATGGTTTT
Organism: Candidatus Omnitrophota bacterium; assembly: GCA_903856085.1. Lineage (GTDB taxonomy): Bacteria > Omnitrophota > Omnitrophia > Omnitrophales > Aquincolibacteriaceae > Aquincolibacterium > Aquincolibacterium lacustre. The sequence goes on from CAIOAT010000016.1 coordinate 6,662, forward strand.
CTCCTTTATCCGAATCGCCCGGTGATGTAATCTTCGGTCTCTTTTTTTGTCGGGTTCGTAAAAATCGTTTTGGTCTCGCCGAACTCCACGAGTGAGCCCATGTAAAAATAAGCCGTGAAATCCGAAACACGTGCGGCCTGTTGCATATTATGCGTGACGATCACGATCGTGTAGTTTTTTCTCAACTGATGGATCAATTCTTCGATCTTGGCCGTCGAGAGAGGATCAAGCGCAGAGGCTGGCTCATCCATCAAGATGATCTCCGGACCCACCGCAAGCACACGGGCGATGCAAAGACGCTGCTGCTGCCCGCCCGAAAGCTGCATCGCGGAAGTATCAAGCCGGTCCTTCACTTCATCCCATATCGCTGATTTCTTTAAACTTTCCTCAACCATATGTTCTAAAACCGCCTTATCGGTGATCCCGTGAAGCCGCGGACCATACGCCACATTATCAAAAATGCTTTTGGGGAACGGATTCTGCTTCTGGAAAACCATCCCGACCATCCGGCGAAGAGCCGCAACGTTCACATCCGCTCCATAGATATTTACCCCGTCGATCATGACCGTTCCCTCGATCCTTGCCCCGGGGATCGTATCATTCATGCGATTGAGCGTCCTAAGGAACGTCGATTTCCCGCAGCCCGACGGCCCGATCAATGCCGTGACAGCTCGTTCCTTGATCTCCGCCGTGATCCCCTGGAGTGCCCGCACGGCACCGTAATACATATCCAGCTCACGAGTAAAAATTTTGATCGGATTTCGCGTCACATCCTCCCGATCCGATAAAACTCCCCCAGCTAATGTCCTTGTCCCCATGTTCGTTTTCTCCCCTATCCCTTGGTTTTCTTCAGCGATCAACATGCGCATCCTTTAATATCTCAGAGTCTCCCTTGTTCTATATTTTATGATAAAAACGAGCCTGCCGGACCACCAAGGAAGGAAAAAAGTCCGGCAGAGCTGGGGAACCTCAAACTGAAACCATTCCCATTTTTTTTCTGAAATGAATTCGAAAAATGATCGCTGTAAAGTTTAAAAAAAATGTCAGCGAAATCAAAACGAGCGTTGTCCCGTACTGGATCGGCAGGGTCTTCACGGCATCCAGCGATTGAGTTGCCATAATAAAAATGTGATAGGAAAGCTCCATGAATTGGTCGAATGGATTCACTATCGGGATCACGCCGAAAAGATGCACGACTGGAAGCCTCGGCAAAAAGTAAGCGCATCCGGTGAAAAGGATCGGCGCGGTCTCACCTGCCCCGCGACTAATCGACAGGATCGCTCCCGTCAAAATACCGCCCCTCGCCTGAGGCAGCACCACATGCCAGATCGTCTGCCATTTCGTGGCCCCAAGAGCGAGAGAAGCCGAACGCTGGCTTTGCGGAACTGCGTTCAAAGCCTCTTCCGTCGACACAATGATCACCGGAAGAACCAGGACCGCAAGCGTCGCAGCCGCCCATAGCATACAGGGCTGACCGAACAACATTCCTGTCTTGAGAACATGATCGAAGCTGCGACCTACGAAAAGAATGAAAAACCCGACACCGAAAAGGCCGAACACGATCGAGGGAACGCCCGCAAGATTATTGACCGCCGCACGAATCACCCGGAAGAAAAATCCCCGCCCTGCGAACTCCGTCAGATAGATCGCCGCTGCCACGCCAAGCGGAAGAGCCATAAGGATCATAAGGAGCGTGATCGCGAGGGTCCCGAAAATACAGGGAAATATACCCCCTTCTGTCATGCCATTAAGCGGCATCTGACTCAGGAACGACCATGTGATCGTGCCCGCACCTTTCCGTATAATCATGTACATAATGAACCCCAGAGCCGACAGCGGGATCAAGGCAAAGAATCTGACAAGGACATCCGACAGGATCTCGCTCCAGCGGACCCGCTGGGACGTCAATTTGGGAAGTGTCAGCAAGAGAGCTTCGGACATATTACATCCTCAATTTCTGGCGCATTTTATTCAGGACAATCTCGGAAACAAGGTTCAGGACAAACGTAAAAGTAAAAAGCACGGCTCCGACTAGAAAAAGCGCGTAGTAGTGTTCGCTGCCCTGGGCTACGGAACCGAGCTCCGCAGCAATATTGGCGGTCATAGTCCGGACACTTGAAAAAATATTACCTGTTACAAGTGCGGCATTGCCGGTCGCCATAAGCACGATCATCGTTTCCCCGAGCGCTCGCCCGAATCCAAGAATGATCGCCGCCGAGATCCCCGAAACTGCGGCCGGTACGACCGTTCCCCACACTGTCTGCCACTTCGTGGCACCTAAGGCATACGAGGCGTCCCGCAAGTCTTTGGGTACTGCCCGCATCGCGTCCTCCGCAATGGTAATCATGATCGGCAGAACAGCCAGGGCTACCCCGCAAGCACCGACAAAAGCATTCAAGCGGAACTTGGTATGGAAAGTATTCTGAATAAAGGTCGCGATAAAAGCCAGCATCACAAATCCGATCACAACCGAGGGGATACCAGCCAAAAGCTCCAGTGTTGGCTTCAGAATTTCACGAACTTTGGAGGGGGCAAGTTCTGAAAGATAGATTGCACAGCCGAGTCCGAGAACGCCGGCAATGACCGTAGCGGGAAAAGCCACAAGAAGGCTGCCGCAAATAAGCGGAATGAGGGAATACTTTGGGACTTCGGATATCGATTGCCACATCATCTTGAAAACATAGTGTCCTTCCCAATCGTCGTACACCCATTTCCCAATCAGGTCAAATGGATTGGCCGTAAAAAAGAACCGCACAGCTTCTTTGAAAAGAAAAACAAAAATCAAGGCCATAATAAGCATCGACGAGATCCCTGCCAAAAGCAAAAGCTTCTGGATCAGCCACTCTGAGAAATTCCCGCTTTTTTTCGTCAGTCGATGTCTCATTTTCCCCAGCTCATCTTAAAGGAAACAAGCGCCCCCAATGCGAGGGCGCCTGTTTCCCTTAATAATTTGGTTTCTTTACGATTCTACTTCTTCAGTTTCAATGGAACATACCCGATTTCTTCGACGATCTTCTGACCTTCCGGACTCATGATCCAGTCCAGATAAGCTTTGATCTCGCCCTTGGGCTTAAAACCGGTGTACATATACAAATAGCGCCAAATAGGATACGTCCCGCTCCAGGCTGCTTCATAGTCAAGCGTTCCATCAGCCTTAACCGGGTTGATGGCCGGGGACTTATCATCCCTCTTCACGGAAAGGATCTTCACTCCCGGCTGCTTAATGTAATAAGCTGCGCCCCCGTAACCAATACCATTGGGATCCTTGGAAACCGCATTGGCAATCGCCGAGGTTCCGGGCATGGTCTGACAATCCGCCGCATAATCTTTGTTCTTGAGAACTTCTTCTTTGAGGAATGTATAGGTCCCGCTTGACGACTCACGGCAATACCGGAGGATGGGTTGATTGGGCCCGCCAATTTCATTCCAGTTATTGATATTACCCATATAGATCCCCTGAATCTGTTTCAAGGAAAGTTCCTTGATAGGATTTGAAGCATTTACCACGATGGCCAAACTATCCATCGCGACCTTGAATTCTTCAGGATAGTAACCGGCGGCTTTCGCTTTATCCATCTCGCTGGCCTTGATCTTGCGGCTGGCGTTCGCGATATCGGTAGTCCCATTGATCAGGGCTGCAATTCCGACACCTGAACCACCTCCGGTCACCTGGATCGCGGCTTCAGGGTGCTTCTGCATGTAGACTTCGGCCCACTTCTGCCCCATGACCACGATCGTGTCGGAACCCTTGACAGTGATGTTCTTCGCGGCGAAGGCTGACGGAATTATGGCCGCCAAAGCCATCACCAAAACACCCCTTATAACCCAACGCGTTGTTTTCATTTTAGCTTCTCCTTTTGACGCCTTCAGTTTAAATGAAAGCATCCTGGTTAGATGTAAAATTCCTGTAAACTCTTAGAACTTATACGTCATATCGAGCTGAAACCGGCGAACCGATTGATCCGTTTGCATACCCGTCGTATAAATGGAGTTTCTCTGAGTGATCGGTCGAACGAGGTAACACGCGCCATTCACGGTCAGATAATCGGTGAGGTTGTATCCCAACTTGATGACACTGCCATCTTTGTCAGCACCACCATAGTTATACCCGCCAAAGTCGCTATCATTAAAAGCGCCAGGTACAGAGTTTGCACCGATATACTTGTATTGGTAGCTCGTCTGCCAATCCCCCTTTTTCACGAGCTTCCCGAGCGTGAGACCTAGCGACCAGGCATACTCGCCACCCTGCATCGTGTAATTTTGGGCCGCTCCAGTCTGAGCACCAATTCCAGATGTGTTGCTCATATTCCGCGCAAATTCAGCGAATGGTTTTACGGGAACACCGTAAGGATAGAGATTAACCTCCTGATACAAGCTCAGAACATTAAACTTTCCTGCCGCCAACCTAGATCCGTCAATCGGATTTCCATTAGCGAAACTCGTAGCAGGAGTGCTTCCATTATAGGCATTCCAATTGGAGTTCTCGGCGTAATGCTGATAATTGTAAACAGAAAGTGCCGTAAGCGCATCCACAGGCCTTTCCATTCCGGGAACATAGAAAACGGGATTCAACCCAACTTGATAAGCGAACAGGTTGGCGTCTTTTCCCTGGGAAGGTTGATTTGCCACGCCATTAGCGGTGGCATAGGTAGCTGTATTCCCATTCTCCTGGAGGATGAATTGGCCCAAGGTAGCGTAGGCTTTAAGATCCAGGTTATCGGTCTTTAAGAGCCGCGCATCGATCTTTTCATAGGCACCTTCCGGTTTCAGGTCCCGGTCCCAGATCATATCGGTAGAACCTTTTTCGAAAGGATTGTTGAATTTACCGCCAGTAACCTCCAAACCCGAGACTGCCAAATCCCCGACGGGATTGATCTTGGCCCATTCCGGAGTGTAGGTTGCGTAAGCCTTTTCGATCCAGATGTTTTTGAAGGTGAAATCATTACCAAGGGTTTGATTCGTAGAGATGGGGTCGGTGTTACCGTTGGCCGAAGTCGAACCGCCGCTGGCCATCGAAAAACCGACTTTCATTTCCGGATTGAATGTTTTTTCAAATCCATAGCGCAGGCGGATACGAAACCGGTTTCTGTCCGGCTGGTAAGTATTAACGCCCGCAGGAGCTGTCGTTCCATTCCAGCGATTACCGGTTAGGCCAAACGCCTCATATCTCAAACGAAGATCTCCGCTGAACTTGAGGTCCTTGAGCCACTTGTTGGCACCGCCGGTCGAATCGCTCAAGCGCTGATTGAATTCGGCTTCACTCATCGGAGGAGTTGCTTCCACGCCGCTAGGAGCCACAGCGATCTTCCCGCCGTTACCTGCCTTGAGCGCCTGGATCTCTGATTTCTGCGCCATGACGGTCGACTGCAGATCGTTCATCTGTTTCTGCATGTTCTTGACCATATCCATGAGCTGCGCTTCATCCGCGAACGCCGCAGACGAAAAAGTCATAAGGCAAACGACTAAAATGCTCGCCAGTTTTGTGAAAGGGTGGTATTTCATAAGATTGGATCTCCTCCGGTTGAATGGGAATGGGGCAGAATTCTTTTCTGTCCGTTTGATTTTCATGCCGGAAGTATAGAAAACCCGTGTCAGGTCTCCATGATGGAAATGTAAAGAAATTGTAAGGAAAAAAGTGACGGCTTTCGGATGGAGCAAGGAACAACTTGCTAACAACCTGCTAGGAGCTAACATTGTGGACAAGATTCAGAAAAGCTCCCCCTCCCTGCAGGAAGAGGACTGGAATGGAGGCGTGGGATCACCTGAAGACTTCCCATTGGTAGCGCAGTTTCACCTCGACGCAATTACTTAGAGGGGACCCCGTTTTTCAGGGCTTCTTAGTAAACCGCCTGCACAAATCTCTGTTTGTTGAGAGGCGGGCGTTTGTAACCTTTATCTTTCTGGCGCTTTGGAATGACGAGTTTCTTTTGGGTCACATCTCTATAGGGGATCTGAGCCAATAGATGTGTCATGCAATTCAGGCGGGAACGTTTTTTGTCGTTCGAGTCCACCACATGCCAGGGAGAATCCTTGGTGTCCGTATGTTCAAACATGACATCCTTGGCTTTTGAATATTCCACCCAGCGAGCGCGGGCTTCTAAATCCATCGGGCTGAGTTTCCAGCGCCGGGCGGGATCCTTGAGCCTTTCCTGAAAGCGCGCTTCCTGCACGGCATCGCTGACCGAAAACCAGTATTTAATGAGAATAGTTCCGGAACGGATCAGTTCTTTCTCGAATTGCGGGCAAAAATCCAAAAAATCCCGGTACTCCGCATCCGTGCAAAAGCCCATCACGCGTTCGACGCCCGCACGGTTGTACCAACTGCGATCAAAAAGCACCACCTCCCCGGCGGCCGGCAAATACGCGGCATACCGCTGGAAATACCACTGTGTTTTTTCCCGCTCCGTAGGAGTTCCCAACGCCGCGATCCGGACAATGCGCGGGTTCGTGAGTCCCGTTATCCGTTTGATCACGCCCCCCTTACCGGCCGCATCACGCCCCTCAAAAAGCACCACGACCTTGAGCCCCTTAAACTTGACCCACTCTTCCAATTTGACCATCTCGGTTTGCAGCCGCTCGATTTCCCGGTCGTAAATCTTGTTTTTAAGTTTCTTGGGCAGGCCGTCGAGCTTTCCGGATTTTTTCTTCAGGATCTTCCTTATTTCTTCTTTCACATGTTGATCCTTCTTGCCCATAAGAATCCTCCGATCGTCTAAAGCCTTTTTACTTCTTTGAATGTTCCTGCCGCAAAACAGAGGTTCAGATCTTCACTTCGTTGGGGTAAGCGAGTTTCTTAAGCTCTTCTATCATTTGCTCGACATTTTTTGTTTCAGCGCTATCAGGGCCTATTTTTTTCAGACGAATATTCAGCGCCTTGTTGAGAATATCGATGGCGGCCGTGTATTTTTTTTGCATGGCATAAGCAACACCAAGGTTAAAATAAATCGCCGCCATTTCCACGCCTTCTTTGTCCAACTTTTTAAGATCGATCAGGACAGCCAGCTTGTAGAGCTGCTCGGCTTCCGACGCACGCTTCAGGTACAAATAAAGATTTGCCAGATTATTCATGGTATCTGCGGCTTCCAGGCTGTCTTTCCCGTACTCCTCTTTCGCCACCTGAACGGCTTTTTCTGCGGCTTGAAGCGCTGCCGGCAAGTCCCTCGCTTCATTTGCGGCAACGAGCTGATCGTTCAAAGCTTGTATCTTTGCCGCACCTGCACTGTGATCCTTCGCGAGCACAGGCTCCGCCTGCGCAGTAAGACAGATGAGAGCACTCAGAGTAAGCATTGAAATATAGCGGCATTTTTTCATCATCATTTTAAATCTCCGGATTCCTGAAACTATTTCTCTCCTTAAGACGCAGGATTGTAGTCCTTTGGAAAGCGGAAATCAAATCTTCCGAAGCTTTCTGATAGTTTTTACACATATTTATCATCACCGTCATGGGGTATTTACATAGAAATGCGAGACTTGGGTCAGAATAAAGAATAAAACAAGCTTGCGAAAGGGGATCAACCATGATCAGCCAATTAGACTGCCTCGAAGACTTGATGGATTGGAATTCTTGCACCGAAATCAAATCGGCGCCTACCGCACGCGTGGGAAAGAGTTTTTTCCCTGTTTTTATGATCGAGTCCGCAACGACATCACCGGCCGGCAAAGAAATGGACTCGTGGCTTATCCGGTCCGGGCTTTCTCCCCAAGCAAGCCTTGCCTTCAGCCGGATCGGGATCTACACGGATTTTTCTTAGCCCTAATCCAAAAAGATCGCGAATCTTGCCTCTTATTTTGAACTTCACGGAACGTTCGGGGATCTGTGATCAAGAGACGGGAACAAACTGGGCCTGAGCGGCTTCCCAGAGCTGACGGGCCAGATCTTTCCGCTGACCCGCTCTTATCGGCCTGTCGCCAAAAACAAAACGCGCCTTGAAGGTCCTCATCCGAAGCAGGTCCTTCAAGTGCGGCATGAATTCCATATCGCCCCACCAGCAAACAGACCGGCTGGCCGGGGTTTCTTCCCGGGGCGTTCGATAGAAGATCGTAACAAAATGGACAGGATAGAGCCTGTCGGCGGCCGATCTAAAAAGCGCCGCATTAAAAGGAAGGATCCCGCTTCCTGCGCTGCTGGTTCCTTCCGGAAAAAACAAGACACCTTTCCGTCCCTCGAACGCCTCTTCGATCTCCCGGTTGACGCGGATCGCATCCCGGGCATTGTCCCGGTCCACAAAGATACAATCGAAAGCTTTGATCACGCTTCCAAGAAAAGGCCATTCCTCGACTTCCCTTTTTGCAATAAAAACAGCGTCAAGCTGGGTCGCTAGGGCGATGATATCGACATAGCTTAGATGATTGCTAATAATAACATAGGGGGACTCCGGCGGCGTCCCGCGAACAGTGATGCGCATTCCAAGCACGGCAGCTGAGGCACGGGCCCAGAATCTGAAAACGATCTTCCTCCAGCGCCAGCCGGCCGCAGGAAGAAGGAACCTTCTGAAAAAAATAAGAAGGTAGGTCAATACAAGCACCGAAAAAATCAAAAAGATGCGGACCCGGGCTCGGATCGAACCCCGGAGGCTCTCTACGAAACCGGCTATTTCAGTTATGAAAGAAGTCAAAGGTCTTTTCATCGAGATCATCAATGTCGAGAAGTGTAAGAAAATCAATAGTGCCGAACGCGCGGTCCACGGCAGGTTCACTGCAGATCCGCGCCCCAAAATTCAGATAGGCCTTCAGCAAGCGAGGGATCGTCTTTTTTTTCAAGGGATACGGTGCCTCGAGAGGCTCCCCACATTCAAAATCAGGACAAACGCCAAGAAAAATCTCCGGATGCAAATAGCCATGGGTGGATAAATAATCAAACGCATGCCAACCCTCACGGGGGTCCTGTTCCGTCAAAGAGGTGCAGCCGAAGAGGTACCGCTTCCCTTTCATCTCGAGATATTTCACAAGCCCCTTCCACAAGAGGAAAAGAACTTTGACGTTCCGATGCTCCTTTGCAATGCACGCGCGACCGATCTCGATCCCGTTCTTCAAGTATGCGTTCGGGAACCTAGTAAAATCGAATTCCGCGGCAGAATAAAAACCAATATTCGCCTGCGCCATTTCGAAGGTTTGAAGACGATAGGTCCCGACGGGCACCCCCGTCCTGTTCTCGCAGATAACAAGATGATCGCAATAGCGGTCAAAACCATCCTCGTCCTTACCGGACAAGTGCGACCGGAGAAGTCCCTCCTGCAGCTCCAGGTTAAAAACCCGATATCTTAAGCGGAGTACAGCATCCAGATCCGGTGAATCCCCTTTGAGAAAACGAATGTGGAACCCTTTGTCCGGAGGAGCAGAGACAAGGTCCGAACGGACCTCCTGGCTTGCGCCTTTTTCCTGAACGGCGCTCATAAGCACCTCACCACAGATGGATTTTCAAAAAGTTCATTCCGCCGCTTAAAAAGAATCTTTTCTTGAGACTCATCCCCGCGATACTCCCCATCTGCGAGGTTGCAGAGATACTTCAGATATTTTTCAACAGCCTCAAAAGTACCGTCTTCGGTATCGGGGAGATCGGCGCGGGAAACTTCCGGAGAAAACGTCACAAGACATTTGACATCCAGCATACGGGCCGCAATAAACCCAAGCAATCCGATCGGCCCCGGCGTATCGATCACGATACGATCGGGATTCCATTTCTCGATCACCGAGAGCGCCCCGAGAACCGATGGAATCCTGAGCGAGAAACAACCGAAAAATCGTCTTCGAAGGAGCCCGATCATCGGCAGGTCGAGCGCCCCGGAACAACCCAGCGGCCTTCGCGGACGGGAACAGACAGCCACTCTGACAGACTGACCTCTGGCGAGGTTCCGCTTGGAGCGGAATTCTTCGAGATCCCTCAGCGACCTTACGGCATCCGAGAACCAGAGACTCCTTTCCGGGATTTTCGCCGACCTGGCCGGACATTCTTCATGGAACTCAAGGTCTTCCAACAGCCTCTTGTTATGGTTCAACAAACGGAGTGCAGCAAAGAACGGCGCACCGAGGAATGTGGTCGCAATAATGCCTTTTTTCAGCCAGCGGGCCTTTCCGGCACGCCCCTGCTTCGGCCCAAGAGCCTGGATCATGTTCCGGACGATCTCATCGAGCAATATTGTCAGTTGTTTGTAAACAAGATCGATCCTCTGGACGGAGGAGAGGGAGCTATTCGAGGCATACCCTCGGAAAATACCAGAAAAGAATTTCCCGAGAACCTTATGAAAATTCCGTGGACTTCGTACAAGAAAAAATGAGAGGACGCGAAGTAATCCACCGTGGGATTTATTCCCCCGAAGCATCCCGCCAATTTCGCGGGAGATGAACGCGGGGCTCTTTTTCCCAGCGAGATCACCATAAACGTGCCCCCCGATCAAGATAAAGCTCAAAGCCATGGACTTATAATCGTGGTTACGGCCAAACCCGAATGTCTTTTTATCACGAAGAGATTGCAGAAAATCTTGCTTTGTCCTGCCAGAGGCCACCGTGAAGGTATCCCCGATAAAAAGACCAGCATGATCATCCGACCCGCCTGTCAGTCCCTTAATCCAGCTGTCTTCCGAGAAAGGTTCGATCCGATGCTTGGCATGCAACCGTTCGATATCTTCGTGGGTCAAATGCTCGATGGCCTCGGTCCATTCCTGGTTATGACGGGTGGCATGAGCACCGTTCACACTTTCAAAAACATCGAAAAGCAAAATAAGCTTTTCAAGGCCGTCGCGATCAATCTTGCGATTCACGCTGAGCGTTGCGTGAGCAACCGAATAGGCGAGCCTTTCTGCACGGATATAATCCCTGAAAGCATAAATGTTCGAACGGAGCCCCAGGAGCTTCGCGAACTGTTTTTCTGTAAGATCGAAAACAAGGATGTGAACCTTGCAATGGTTCTCCGGGAAAACAACCGAAAACTCACAACTAACAAAGGCTTCGGCGGGATACTTGTGGGCCAGACGGAGCGCTCCCTCAATAGAATTGTGGTCGGTCACCGTAACAAAATCCATTTTCTTGAATTTTGCAACGCGATAAATATGCTCGAGCTCCGTATAGGATTCACGGACCCCGAGCGCTTTCAACGTCCACTCATCTCCATCCAGAGAATACTTCGAATGCAAATGCAGATCGGCTCTAGCCATAAATGATTCCTTTCCTGGACTCAAGATCTACCCAGAATCATTATCGACGATCAACATGATGGGAGTGTTTGGCGGAGGAAAATTCCGTGTAAAATCATTTTGAAACGACGTAATCAGCTCTGGGGAAACAGGTTAAAGAAACCCTGCCGAACGCTCACTGCAGATTTTTATTGGCCTTGGGACGCTGAGGCTTGAGATCAAGGGGAAGCTGTTTGTCATGCAAAGCTTCGTTCTCAAGCGCTTTTTGGCAAAGGTACTCTTGAACACGGAATTTCTTTTCGCCCGCAGGATCCTTTTTTTGATAGGTCCCATCGGGAGAAAGCCCCCAAGCCTTCTGGTTATCCTTGAAATAATGATGGAGGAGCTGAATGAGTTCTTTTTTGTTTTTTCTATCCTCCACAGGAAACATGAGCTCAAGACGCTTATCAAAATTCCTCGGCATCCAATCTGCGCTGGAAAGATAAACTTCGTCGTCCCCTGCGTTCGAAAAATAAAAAATCCGACTGTGTTCCAGGAACATATCGACAATACTCACCACCTCGATATTTTCACTCAGGCCTTTGACTCCTGGCCGGAGGCAACAGATCCCGCGAACATTCAGTTTTATCTGAACCCCTTTTTGCGAAGCGCGATAGAGAGCATCAATGATCTCCTTATCCACCAAAGAGTTCATCTTCGCAATTATGAGGCCGGAGCGTTCGGGGGAACTCTGCGCAGACTCCCGAAAGATCAACCGTAAAAGCTTCCGGCGTAACCCATAGGGTGCCATTTCGAGCTTGGAAAAATGACCGGGGCTTGAGAACCCCGTCATGAGATTGAAGAAGGAACTGACATCCGCGGCAAACTCATCATGACTCGTAAAAAGATTAAGGTCCGAATAGATCTGAGCGGTTTTTTCATTGTAATTCCCGGTTCCAAGATGCAGATACCGCTTGATCCCTGCGGCTTCACGACGAACAACCAAGCAAACTTTGGAATGTGTTTTCAGACCAACCACCCCATAAAGGATCGTAGCCCCCGCTCTCTCCAAACGTTTGGCCTCTTCGATATTCCGCTCTTCATCAAAGCGCGCCTTCAGCTCAACTAAGACGGTAACCTGTTTTCCCTTTTCCACTGCTTTTTCAAGAGCATTAATGACCGGCGAATGATTCCCAGTCCTGTAAAGCGTCTGTTTGATAGCTAAAACATCCGGATCTTCTGCGGCAGTCGAAACAAACCGAAGAAAAGCACTGAAAGAATCGTAGGGATAATGCACCAACAGATCTTTTTCCCTGAGCAATCCCCAAAGGTCACCGGCTTCCGTCATTTCCAGAACGGGTCGCGGTATCCATGCGAGCCGCTTGAACCTTTCGAACCCGGGCTGGAATGCTAGCTGAGAAATGCTTTTAAGATCAAGCCATCCCTCACTTTTAAAGATCTCATGTCCCTCAATGCCCATTTTCTGTTTCAAATGGTCGATCATGTCATCGGACGCATCGATCTCAAGACGCACGACCCGGCTTTCCTTTCTAGACCGCAGAGCCTCACTCATAAGTTTTGCTAGGTCTTCGTCCTTTTCTTCATCGATCGTAAATTCCGCGCAACGCGTCACCCTAAGGGACCCCTGACGCCCGATCATAAACCCGAGAAAAAGCTCCTGCGCAAAAAGACCGATCACGTCTTCGATCAGAATGAACGCATGGCTAGATTCCGAGGGAAGCATGATCATGCGCGGACAATTTTTAGGGATCTCAACCAAGGCGTAACGTGCGGCTGCGAGATTGGTGGATTCTGTGAGTTCAAAAATACGGTAAAGACTCAGGTTTGCGAGGCTCGGGAAAGGCTGTTCTTCATGAACCGCGAGCGGTGTGAGGAGCGGCAAGAACTCCGTCAAAAAAAGGTTTTTAATGAACAGGAACTGTTTCTCGTTCAGGGCTTGCGGAAGGACTCGCACAATACCGTCCCCTTCCATTTCATGGACAAGAAGTTCCTTGAAATAAAGCTGCTGCTTATGGATCAAGGAAGACGCCTGCTGATAGATCTCCAGCAGAAGTGGGTCTGTTTCAGGGACGCTGGCAACGCGAACCATAAAAAATTCGTCGAAATTGGAGCTGACGATCCCGACAAACTTCAAGCGCTCCAGAACAGGATTCGAGATATCCATTGCCTCTGCCAGAACGCGGGCATTGAACCGAATCCATGATAATTCCCGATCAAAATATTTTTCTTGAGGGATATTTTCCATAGTTTTGAAACTCTAAAGCGACGGGCCCGCGCCTTGCTTCAGATCGAGGGGTGCTCCAAAAACATCGGCGAACATGTCCCCTTTCCGTCGCAGGCTTTCCCGTTCAAGCGAAATATCCCCGATCTCTTTCGGCACCCAGATCGCATAAGTGTCTTCCGAACGTTCCAGAGTAAACGACCGGATCTTCTGCTGGTGGCCGGTGTCCAAAGCGTCTGCAATGCGCAGGATGGAAGCAAGTTTTGAGACGATTGCCCGGTCCGATTTCGCAAGAGACATGTAAGGTACGTGCGTTTCGCGCGGCGGCACACGGCGATGATACCGGACAACATTAGCGACAATATTCTTGTCGGTCCTCCTCAGCCCGAAGATCTCGGCGGCATCCACTAAATAATACGAATGCTTGTGGTGTCCCGAAGGAGAAACGTAGGTTCCAATATCATGTAAGATACCGGAAACCTCGAGCAAAAGACGCTCGCGGGACCCCATGCCATGATCTCCCGCAAGCAGGTCATAAAGTTTCAATGAGAGTGAGGCCACGCAAACCGCATGCCCCTTGTCGTACATATATTTTGCCCCAAGGTGGTGGGCGGAATTAAGGACCTGCTTCGAGACGTCCGTTCTTCGGTAACCCGAAAAAAGCTGGGCCATTTCGAGCAAAAGACCGTCCCGAATACTTAATTTTGGGATAATGACCTCCTCCGCCTTGGTTTCATTTAAAAAATTCAAATAAAAAAGAAGCGCGGGGTAAAGGGACTCCGCATGCCCATAATCGAGAGAGTATTGCGCGGCAATCTCTTCGGGCGTCATTTTCCCCACCCGCCCCATAAAACTCACAAATTCTTTCTTTTCAAGAATGGTGAAACGGTCGAGAGTCTCCGGAAGAAGCTGCTGCGATACGAATCGCATATCTCCACCCAGAGCAACGAACGTATCGATCTGCTCCATACGAACTTCACGCGCCACGTTCTGTGCGATATCCCGGATACTCTTCTTCAGAACACGCTGTATGAGTCCCGCATCTTCTTTCCCGGCTACGGCCTGCTCGGGAAGCCTTACTGATCCTATCGGCAGGGTCCGCGTAACGCTCACCCGACCTTGATCCATGATGATCATTTCCGTACTGCCAGAGCCTACTTCGACGATCAGGCAATTCTTTTTTTCGAGATCGATCCTCCCCTCCAGCGCATGCTCGACCGCGATCAATTCGAGACGGTTTTCTTCCGGGCCCTCCAAGATCTCCACTTCGATGCCAGCGCGCACATAGATTTGATCGATGAAATTATCCCGATTCTGGGCCTCCCGGACAGCGCTCGTGGCGATCGCTTGGACTTTTTTGATTCCATACGTATCGATCACAGACTTGAAGTCTCGGAGAATGTTCACACCCTGGCGCATGGAAGCACTGCTCAACCTGCCCGTTTTAAAAACATCTTTGCCGAAACGAACCGGCTTTTGAAGCTGCTCCAAATAACGAATCTCGTTTTTGGCTCCAACCTCCGCAATCACCATGCGGATTGCAATGGTTCCGATGTCAATAACGGCGGCGATATGTTTTTGAATTTCTTGTTCAGGCATGCTGTTCCCTACTTTTTGGCCGCTTTAAAAACTTCATGGGCCATTTTGGCGGCTCCTAAAATAACCGCATTATCCTTCAGTTTGGACGGGACGATTTTCACCACTTTGGCGAGGGGCTTAAGCGCGTAAGCTTCCATCTCACGTCTGACCTCAGGAAGAATGATCTTTCCCATCGCCTCCATCATTCCTCCTCCCAAGAGGATCAATTCCGGATTCAAAATGTTCACCACATTCGCTAGCGCAACCCCGAGCCACCGGGAACGGCTCCGGATCAGCTCCTCTAACGCGATATCCCCCGCTTTGATAGCGCGGGACAAAGCACCGCTGCGGATTTTTTTTACGTTATAACCGATCTCTTCGAGAAGATGCGGGCACTTCTGCCGCAGCAAGAGGAACCCCGCCTCCGATGCAATAGCATTCCTGCCGACCAAAGCTCCGACTTTTTGGCGCGACGTTTCAAAATCAGAAAAAGAAGGAAGTGACAGAAATGTCTGGCCGATCTCACCAGCTCCTCCAGAAGCGCCACGGTAAAGATGTCCGTTGATGATGAGCGCCCCGCCGATACCCGTTCCTAGGAAAACCCCCACGACTTCCCGATAACCCCGCGCTGCGCCGAATTGCTGTTCTCCGAAAAGCCCCGCATTGGCATCGTTTTCAATAAAGACCGGTGTTTTCAGCTTCGCTTTCAGTTTTTCAGCAAGTGAATAATTCTTAAAAAAAGATACGTTGGAGGAGACTTTGACGATCCCTTTATAGATATCAATGATTCCAGGACAACCCACACCGATGGTTACAAGATCACTCAGGTCCGACCCGGTTTCTTCCAGAACTTCCTCGATCCCGTCAATGAGCTTGTTGAAAAAGAACCTCTCGCCGCGATTACCGTCCATCTCAAGTTTGACGGTCTTTTTTAAACTAAATTTCCTGTCAAAAAGACCTATCAGAATCTTGGTCCCGCCCAGATCGATGCCAAGGATGAACTTCTTTTTCTTGCCCGCCATAGACTCTCCCCTTTCAAAATTGATTTCCATTATAATGGCTCAGGGAAGTTTTTATGTAAAGCATTTGTAAAGTCTTGGTGGCTCTATCCATTCAGACCACCTAAAAAGCCCTTCCAGAAATTCCGTAGAGAAATCCACAGGCCCCTATCTTCACACAAAACACAGGGTATTCCTCGCGATCTTTTAACGCAAACAAGCCATCACATAAACCTCTGTGCGAATGAACACGTTTTTCACAGGAACTGTTTTTATGCCGCTACTTTAACAGCCTTTGCATTTCTCCAGGAAGCAGCAAGGAACTCTGTGACAAGCATCAAGGCATCTTTCATGCCCCAAAGATCCCGTTTTCTTCCTAGCTCAAAAAGTTGCCGACTTGTGACAAGATACCAGAGAAGAGAAAAAAGAACCTCCGGGTCAGAGCTCTTCAACTCCTTATCGTAATAAACAAGATTCCCAACGCAACTCTTCACCTTTTGGACTTCGCGGCGATCGATTCCGACATAAGCATAATCCAAGCGTTGATATTGAGGTCCGGTGACTAAGGGACGCAGGAATTTCAAAATGGAAGCACTAATGCTATCAGATATCTCTACTAGCTGAAAATGTCCGGTAGGAAGCTCCATTTTCTTTATCTTTTGTTCGATTGCCTCTTTCCCGGGAAATCGACTCCTCTCGAACAGGATAATGACACGGAACGGCAGCCGCGAAAGCAGCAAAAGATGCTCATCGCGAATTCCGATCCTCGCGTCCAGGAAAAGGGTGTTCAAGGCATTGGCCCGCTGCGGAAGAGCGCGGAACATTCCCATTCCTTTTTGGAAGGCTAAAAAATCGTCCCCTGATAGCGCTAAAAGCTCCTTCAGATCCGGTCCTGTGCTTTCTGAAAGAAAACTCGCGTCACCCAAAAGAGATTTTAAGCGCGGTAAAAGTTTTACATCCTCCGGTCCTAGGATCCATTCCGTGATCTTGATGGCAACCAGAAGACGGACTTTCTCCGAAACAACCGGCGTCACGTCTTCTTGCAAGGAAATCTCACGCGTAACCTCTTTGGGATTGAGTTCTAACGCTGGGGGTTTTTCGGAAGTTCTGTCTTCTCTCAATTCGGAACGCAGCACCCCACCAGGGCCCACAGCAGCCAACGCGGTTGCAATCGCCGAAAAGTGCGTCGTTAGAATCTTGTAAGTACGCGGCGTAAAGACACCTCGTTTTTCACGCAACATCGTAGAAACATCCTCGGGGGAGAGGGCCACGATCTCAACGGCATCATCTCCCGGTCTAAATTCTTTCCAATTGAACTCTCCATTGAGCGAAAAATGAAACAACTTTACATCCTCTTTTCTTGTGGTGGGAACTTGCCTTCGCCCCTCATGATGAACTTCATAGGAAAGAGGAGGGAGCTCCCGAACTGGTAATGAGGTTAAGGCCGCGGGAAGAGGGCGGCCATCACGGAGTTCTTCAAGGAACCCCCTCTGGATTGCGGCTTCCGGACTTTCTCCGGGCTCCAGATGCTCAAAAACGGGAAGATCCAATAGACCCGGATTACTGGAAGTTAAATTACTGCGCCGCTGAAAAACAACTTTTCCATCCTTGGTCACAAATGCGGCAACCTTTAAGGCCGCCAGACCTCTTGCATGCCCCTGTTTTCTTGGCAAGTGTACGATTTGATCGCCTCGCGTATCACGAAACATAAAAATCTGCCGATCCGCGAGCAATGAACCTTCCCCCTCCAATCGCTCGACGGCTGTACGGTTCGCCAGCTCCGGAAAAGATACCTCGAGGCGCTTCATCCGCTCCAAAATCCCAGCCCGATTGCTCCCAGATATAAAAAAATGATCGGAAGGCGCCGGAACAAAAGCCTCCACTTCAGGAGGCTTCTGCGCAGTCGCACGAAAGGTCTCCCACAGTTTTTTCCCCATCGTGCTATAAATCTTCGCATATGGATTGGCGGCATCTTGTCCATCCGAAAACGTTTTTTGATTATGAGCGAGCCTCTGAAGATTAGGCGACACCGAAGTATTCCCTCGAAGCTGAAGATCGAACTCAGCAACCACTCTCGCAAAATCCTCTACGAGATCCACCACAAAAGCTCCATATTTTGAGATCAAGCTTTCTGTTTTTTTACGAAATACGTCTATCAATCCTTCCATCTGTTGACGTTCCTCCTCCGTCCTTGAAACAAGAGCCATGGGCCCTTTGGGAACTGCAAATTGAGGCGTGATCGCATTATCCAATGTCAGACCGGTCCCGAACAAATGCCCATACTGACCTAAGGCACCTTTCAATTCTTCTGGGCGACGAACCACATGCTCCACATCATGCCTCGGAGAACCGTTACGCCCCAACAACACGGGATGCCGATCTGTTTCAACTTCTTCCAGAGAAGCAAGCCGTGCGTCAATAACGATCTGACTTCCCTGGTTGTTATAGCTGATCACATTCGAGCTCAGGTCGCCTCCAGGGAAAATGATCTCTCCATGCTTCACGCCTTGCTCCCTGAAGTCGCCTGCCATCCGCAAAGCTTCGGCAAGATTCATCTTAAAGACCGCCATAGCAACCGCCAAAGGAATACCTGGCTGCGGGAACCAATAGATCTGTAATTTTTTACCCAACGACTCCGCCAGATCGCGAGCGGCAAAAAATTGTCCGGCATTCCCCGGGAAAAGGCCGTCGGATTCCGCTACTTTGAAACGGAAATGTTTCAGAACATGATCCTGCGCTACCATTGTTTCAAAAAAATTCCGATTCTCTCCGTTTTTAGGCGGGAGCAAAATGATCACCTCGACGTCCTCCCTCAAATTTTCATCCAAAAGCGCCCGGCTCATCTTTGCCATCATAAGATTTTCTCCGGCGACATCGTCCATCTGGGAAAGGGCAACTTCCCTCCTGGGTTCTGAGGCCGGTCGTGACATTTCATATTGTTTGTTTCTCATACGTTTCGCGGACGCCCGTAAGGATTGGATCTCACGTTTGAAAGTCCCGTAACCATTTCCACTAAGATTCCTCAACATCGGCCCCACATGCCTCCAAACTGAGAAAAGGGTCCACAAAACACCAAAGATTGTCGGAACTGTAATCAACAACTGGTGCAAACCAAATATAAGGTTCAGGATGGGTACAATAAAAAGAATCGCCACTCCGGCCACCGCCAATGCCCGGCCAAGCCATCGTCCATAAAAATGGTCTAGCTTGTTTCCTTCCAGCTCATCAAGTTCGGCTGTGGGATGGAACGCTTTATGGAGTCCTGCTTTTGCCACGCGCATGGCCTCACGTTCATTTTCAAATCCGGATATTCCCAGTTTTTGCATATTGGCCGTCACGCGTCTAAAGCTGTTCAGCGTCACCCACCGATTGATCGCCACCATCAGCGTCACCCCGAGGCAAAGACGCCATATGGAAAAGGTCCAGAGAACCTTCCGATTGTGCAGGATCTTCTGCCAATCCGAGAACTTCATTCCGTCTTGAAGCAATAACTTGGGAGGATAAAGATCGATTACCTGGGAAAGGGCAATGAGCCGATTCGACAGATTGAATCCTTCATTAAAATTCTCTGCAAAATCGGCTGATTTTTCAAGAAACCTCAAAACCTCCTGCTCTTCGATATCATTCCCAGTCCCCCGAGTCGCCTGAAATTGACGGGAAGCCGTCTGAGCGGTCAGGATCGATAAGCGGGCCAAAATCCCACGGATCTTGACCAGAGAATGCGTGTCGGGTTTCCACATTTCAGAAAGGTCCTCAAAATGTTCCCGGGAAAATCTAAGCAGCGGATGCTGCGCCAACTCGCTGGCCTTTGTGGTGATCATATCCCTTTCGCCCGAACCCAAGTGCTCATTTTCTAAAAGAAGTCGAGTCCAAGCCTGAAGCGGCTCAACGATTTCCTGGAACACCCGCATATCCACGTCATCACCGCGGACCGCTCTTTGTTTATTAGCGTTTCTTTTTAAACGCATCCCGATTTTTCCCGCCTCGTCAAAGAGAATCTCTAGAGATTCCACGGAATCTCTCCGGAAAAACTTCTCATGCCCTCTTTTTTTCATCAATGCGAAAAAAAGTTTTGGAAGATTCCAGACAAGTAGAACCAAAGCAAGAACCGGGAAAAAACGCCAACTGATGTAACGAGCCCCAAAAGGGTTCATGAAATACCTCAAGAGAGCCGCTCGCTGCGTGGGATTTTGTTCTTCCCTTACTAGCTCCAAAAGTCCCAGAACCCCGATCTTTTGTCCGGGATGCATTTGAAATTGTTCCTGAACGGATGCGGGAATCGAATCTATTAAGCGAAGAGGTGGCGACTTTCTTTCGACAAGATCGCCTTTCTTCTTCGCCCAGGCTGAGGCTTTGGCGGACCCATCGAAAGCAATATCCGCAACACTACCCTCGCCAAGAATTCCCTCCGTATCGTCGCTGCGGATCACAACTCCCTCCCGTTCACCCAAAAGCCATTGGCTGCTGTTCGCGAGAGGGATCACTGCATACACTGTCCCCATCAAAACGCCGCGGGATGTCACGACAGAGACTTTATCTCCTGTTTTAACGCTTCCCGTTTCGACAGGGAGCAGAAAAGGATCCTCATTGGAAAGACGGCCTGTCCATTCTGCAGAACGGGGGTCAACGCTCGTTCCCAAAAAAACCTCTTTGTTTACAATGCCGGCTTTCGTCACCTGCCCCGCCGCCAACGTTTGTCCATCTAAAGCAGTAACGCCCAGAACACGACCCCCCACGGGAGCTTTGAGCAGGATGGGCAATCCGCTCCGCTGGATCCCTGCAACGGCCCGCTGAGCTCTTTTTTCATAGTCCTGGAGAGAGCTTTCGGGAAGAGTCCTAAAGTCCTGGTTCGCCTTACGCATTGTCCGTGCAAGAGTCTCAAGCTGTCTGGCAATCTTGAGCTGCCCACCTTGCCCCACAGGGATCCATTCCCCCAAGGAGTCCCCGGCCTTAACCGTTTGTCCATCCCGAACTGTAGCTCGAAAAATTCCGGCGTCGATCCCGGGAACGGGAGGAACACCGACCGGGATGAACTGTGAAGATGGAATAGTGGTGTGAAATCCGGCATTGTGATGCAATCCTAACGATTCGACGCTCGGAGTATTATCTTTTATCAGCTTAATATCATATGCACAACTCGCCCCATGGGCCGGAAGAGATGTGGAAGATGGGAAGCTGAAATGAACTGTTAAAATAAATTCGCCGTCCACTCCTTTCGCAAGGTCAAAATGACTTGCTTCCCAATCCAACACATTCACGGAATGCCCATTGACGGAAAGTTCGATATCATCGGCTCCGGAATATCCCGGAGGAAGAGCAATCTTTATGACCCCCTCATCCAGAGGAACGATCCCCACGGCATAACTACCAGCCGTTGCCGGCCCCTGATCCAGTGTTTGAACGATTGCCGGGCGGGGCGAAACCAGGATGTCGGCTTCTGCTTCCGCCTTCAGTTGAGCGAGCTCCAGTTGATGTTCGATCCTCTCAAATTGATATTGAAATATTGTGTCCCGGTCGAGAGTCCCCGCATCTTTTTCTCCTCTGGCCACCAACCCGCCAAGTTCTCGGATCCTATCTTCCAGAAATTGAGTCCTGTTATCGCGTTCTGTATCCTCTCCTCTCGCAAGCAGGTCGCCTTTTTTGACAACATCTCCAGGTTTAACGGCATAAGTCATCTTATCTGCCGTCAATGGGGCTTTGAGCATGACCGCACCGGGAGGATTCACGATTGCTTGTCCTTTGCCTGTATACAAGACAGTTGCTGTGTTTGCGACAGAGTGTTGCTCTTCAAACACTGGTTTGACCTCTGTCCTATCAGAAACAAGGGAGGCTGATGCGACGGAAGACGGCTCTTTCACGGAAGCCTCCTCGTTCGTGACATTCAAAGCATTGGCAGTCCCGGCTGGGCTTTGAAATGGTATCCCGGAAAAATCTTTCTTCGTGAGTTTCTCCTTTGCGCCTGACGAAGTCATTACCTGTTCTCCTTGAGAAACCGCATCGGCCAAGGTTTCGCGCCCATCCACGTTGCCTACACCAAGAATTTCGATGACGGAACTATCCGGAGAGACCGATTGGGGGTTGGATGTCGCATGATCGGCTTCAGAAATTTTTGGGCTCTCCGCGGTGGTTGGAAGTGCGGAAGATGGCCCATCCGCAGAAACCCTGTCGGAGAGGACCGATGATGCCGCTGCAACCGGAGAAATATACGCTCTCGATACTTTTGAAGAATGCCCGTTCTCTGGAACGGAAGACGCTCCCTCCAAAGAAACAATTCGGAAATAGCCTTGGTGTTGGGGCACCACCACGAATGTTGCTTCATAAGGATTCTTGGTTTCCTTGCGTAATGTCCAGATCCCCTTTCTTTCCGTTTTAAGAAATTTCGCACCCTGCAGGTCTTTTCCTAAAAAAGTCACTGTAGAGGAGGGAACGCCCCGCTGCATTAAAAGCTGCGCTCCTTTCATGTTTTCGGTGATCATTTGTTTGCCCACCAATTTCTGAATCGCCAATTCATTGGTTTGAGCCAAGGCTGACGAAGCCATGAGAAAAGCCCCCAGCAAAAATCCTCCCATTATTTTTAACAAGAAATGGATTCCCAGCTTTCGGCGAACTTCTGAACGCTGTGGTGCAATTCCTAGCCCGAAGAAATTTGCCCCGGTGATAACATTCAAAGGTTCTACCCACGTTTCGGATGCGCGCAGATCTGTAAAACCCTTCGTAGTCCATACTTTTTCGGATACAACTTGAGCATTCAACCAATCTCTTAGTTCGTCCGGGATAGTTTTTGATCCCACCAGTCTCCACGAGAAAACCTTCCGGGAAAAACCTAAGACGATTTGGATATCAGCAATGGGTGGGGCGTTTTGATTCGTCTTCACGTGAAATAGGGTGCCATTTATGCCAAGCTTGTGCCCTCGTCTTAAAAATCCCTGCAATTCTGGAGACATCTCCAAAACAATTTTGCCAAGATCAACCCTGTAAACCAACCCCGCAACCTTTGTCTCTGGCCCAAAAGCTTCAATGTGCTTCGCCGAAAGAGAGGCTGCGCTCCGCATTTCGAATCTTGTCACACCCTTCTTGAAAGACCGATAAGCCTGCATCAAAAGGCCTGCGGCGATTGCTGACGCTTCCTCTTTTTCTTCAGCCCTTAGCTTTGATTCCCGCGTGTTCAATTCGATATATTCACGAATTCGAACGTTAAGTCCAGATAGCGCAGAGGAGGTAAAATTCATCTCGAAAGATTCGATCGCTTTAGCGGCTAGCGCGTAAGGAACCAAGGTATCCGGCAGATCCTTGGCCTGTCCAAGATCGTTTCTAACCGATTCCAAATCGGCAAAAGTAACCCCGCCATTCCGTTCTTTTCCATAAATGAGTCCCCACGCAAGCGCCCAAGCCGCCATCGCCTGCTCAGCAGGGATTCGAATGGCCCCCTTAGCCGACGTCATAAGCTCGAGTGACACGGCGAGCATAGACGTCGGGATCATTGCATCCGCATCATCCAACAACCCGCCATCGATCAAGCTCACGATCGCATGATGGGCAAGAGCACGCACGGTTCCGCAATCACTGAGATTAAGTTGCAAAAGCACTTCTGCACGCTTCAAAGCTTCCCCAAGGATTTCCTTATTCATAACGGGATCAAGATAATTTGAACGCGCCTCCGAACGAACGACGATTTGCGCTTTCACCGATCCCGGTTCAGAACGGCCAGACGCTGCCTTTTCGCGAGAAAACCGATGGCGAGAGAGTTTCGAATCAACATTGGAACGCCGAAAGGCCTCTGAAATCAAAACACCCAGATGAATTTTTTTAATCATTTTCAAAGCCACCCAGGAAAAGGCAATATCCCCCGTAAGGATGACGAGCTCTGAAAGGTAGGGGCTTACAAGCTTGTTGATAATCATCGCCATCCCCTCAACAGGAAGGAACCATAACAACAATTGACGGCGACTCTCCTTAAAAGATCCGTGGCTTTTGAAGAGTCGTAGAGATTCGAAGTTATTTTCAGGATAGATGTTTGTATAATATTTCCAGAGCATAAGTGGATAAAAAATATAAAAATTGATCAAAGCATCCCCCATGGTTTTAAGGACGATCTCAGACCACACATCAAGCCATGGGGAAAGATTTAATTTCCCGATTAAGGCATAATAAACGGTAAAAAATAAAGCGAACAAGCTAGCTGGAGCTGCGGCTTTCCTGGAGTCTTTCCAGAATGTTTTCATGAACACTCCTCGAAAGCCATGGCGAAGATAATCCTGCATCCAGACACAATATGCCGCAATCATGCCAGCCCAGGCGATACTCACGCCAAGTGAAAGAACTAAAGAATGCCATGACGCGTTCTGAAGATGCGGTTTAAGGATAAACGCCAGCCCCAGAGTGGCGGCTGAAAATCCAGCTGTCCCCATCGCGGCAGGTGTGATTTGTTTGAGATGAGCGAGTTTGGATCTCTGGTTCCTTATTTCGGACCGGCCGAGCAAGACTTGGGGCAATCCCTTTACGTCCCGAGTAAGCACTTGCAGCTCTTTGGCTGCCAATGTGGCCGCCTTGCGAGAGAATAGGATTTGGATCTGATTACTGGGGATCTTTAAAGCGTCCACAATAAGCCGGTCCTCGGTAACGCCAGCCCCACGAGCCTTTTTCAGATAGCCATCAATCCTTGCATTCTCGGCCTCCGCAATCCGTATCGTCTCATTTTCAGCCACAATCGTTTGAAGAAGACCTGCAATCTTCTCTTCGATTTTGTCATGAACTGTCAAGAGCTCGGCTTCCGCTACACGAGTCTCCAGAAGAGCTATTTCCCGATTGGCTCGCTCAGCGCCCCCGAAAGTCACCTTCCCGCCGAGACCTACGGCCTGCTGATCCTCCGTGCGTTGTTTTGCCTCCGGAACAACTCTTGTATTGAACACATCCGGAACTTTTGTCCCATAGGAATCGAAATAGTTGAATCCCTTAAGACCGATCGAGTAACCGTTCTCTCTTGCAGCCAATCTCGCGGCCGTTGCGGCAGTCAAACGGGCCTCATAAGCCAACGCAAGTTCACGGTTTGCCGGAAGTTTGACGCCTTCTTTGGAGGTTGCTTTAAGACCAAGCGCTATTCGTTGATCGGTTGTGATCGTCCACCCTTCCGGAAATCGCACATAATTCAAGGCATTGGAAAAAGTCGCACATCCTAAGATGTTTTGGCCATAGAGTGTCCTCAAAGGCAATGCCGCCTTCTCCAACTTGGAACGATGCTCATTAAGACGTAAAAGCCACTCCGCCTTAAGATCTCCGATCGCCTGGCGTTTTGCGGCTGTTGACTGCGAGTTCTTGCCGGCGACTTCGCTAGCATGATCGATCGCCTCAAGGGCTGCTTCAATAATTGGGCCTTGTGATTCAAGCGTTTTCATTTCGTAGGCGGCCCCCAAGAAATCGAGGTATCGTTCACCCGCCACCTGCTGAAGTTCCAGTCCGGCTGTTTCAACCATCTGCTGCGCCAGTTCTCGCGCCAGGATATCCTGACCTTTCCAGTATTTGCTAATCTCCGCTGCAAGGGATAACACCGCACTGGCCGCCGAATCCAAACCGATCCCCGTTAATTGTATCTGCCCAAGATTCGGCAAAGTTCCTTCGACGCCAAGCCCAAGCACCGGTTTCCCATCTGCGAGACCTAGGGTAGGCATGAGAGAAATGCTCCCGGACAAACTTCTTTTTTTGGATTCCCGGATACTCACCTCAAAACGGTGTCTCAGAATGACCGGATCGCGAGTAACCAATGCTTCAGCCAGGGAGCTTTCATTCACCAGAATCGGACCGGACAGAGAAATTTCTTTTTGCGGCAAAATGTACTGACGATCCGATTCGATCTGTTGTCTCGCATGGTCACGGCCCAAATTCGCACAACCGCTGAGAATGCCTGCCATTACAACCCAAAGAACCGCCTTCATGAACGAGGAGGGCTTCCATCGGATCTCGGCGCGCGAGAACAAATTGTTTTTTCCCTGGATCGCGTCGGGGAGCAATGCCAAAAGTCCCTTCTCCGCCCCGGGAGATAGCAAGGGAGTCGGATCTAAAATGAATCCGACATGGGTATTCATTCTCTGAAATAAGAAGCTCAAAACGTGTTGCTCTAATGCTTGACGAACTTCATGCATCCCTTTGTAAAATTTCTCCGGAATGGCTGCGAATATCCGTTGTCCCTCCCCATCCATGAATGCCGACTTTCCCGTCTGGGATCTTTGGGCCAACACGCTGTGTTCTCCCTCGGAAACATCGACCACCGCCACTTGATGTTTTTTAAGTGATCTTTCGATCTGTCCCATAGCCGCTTCAAAATGGTCAAATGCTGGCTCTCCGACCATCTGCCTCGCCTCGGAGTGTTCCATCACGGGGAGCTGCGCGGGAGCGATCGTAGACGTCCCGGGATACCGCCCCATCAAGAGATCACTATAGGGAAGCATCTTTTCTTCCGGGTTGAAATACGGCGTCACAAGATTGAACGGTATCCCAAGCGCTTCTGTTCGCCTGAGTAGTCCTTCCTTATGGTAGCCTCCGGCAACAATCACAATGTTTCTGGTTTTATTCCCCTGTCCATTCAAAAAAAGAGGATCTTGAATCCTTTTTTTGATGATATCAAAAAAAACATCTTCGCGAGCTTCTGCCTGAGCATAAAAATCCAAAACAAGGTCGACAAGGGGCGCTATCGTCTCTTCGTGAGGGAGTGATGGCTCCCGGAGAAAGCGCTTGTAAGCCTGCACCCAGTTCTTGCGAAAATGGTCGCGAAACCGGGCCACGCACTCCCTTTTAAGTTCAAGGGAAAGCGCCTGTTTCAGGAGGAAAAAATCCTGGTAAAAGGCAAGCCATCGTCCAGCTACCGGATCACTGCGACGGAGGGTCTCATACAACCTGTTCTCGAGCGTCTGGATTTCGTCAAAAAGTCTTTCGGCTATAAGTTCGCTTTCAAATACCTGCAAAGCAAGAAACTTCCGAATCATCGGATAACGTCCCCAAGAAAGCTCCCGTGCCAAAAATTTCTCCATGATGCGTTCCGCCATAACGCGAGAAGTCACGCTTCCAGTCTGAAGTGCGCGTGACCGGAAAGTTGCATTCGAAGCGGCGCTCTCGAGCCATTCGATTTCCGATCGAGAATCCGGACCAAGCACCCGTTTAAGCTGTCCGATTTCTTTCGTGACTGCGCTACAATCCGGTGCTGTTTCCGTATTCAAAACACGGAAAAACCGAACTAGCTGAGGCCAATCTTTTTGCGTCGAAAGATCCCGCCAATCGATTCCCAAATGCTTCGAAGAGCAATCAAAAAGAAACTTCATGTACTCGCTTAAATCATTTTGGCTTTCCTGATGAGATCTCCACATTTTCAAGAAATGGAATACCTGCGGATCAATAACTTTTTTGATATCTTGAATTAATGATGCCTCCACCTGATCAAGAAACTCTCGAATCTCACCATGGTTGCGCATAACGGCCCGGTAAGTTTCGAGGTTCTTTCGGTAAAGCCCTGCCTCCTCAATCCCGTACACGCGTATGCCGGAGTGATTTGCAAAGAATTGAGTGGCGCCATTAACGAATCCCGCTTGGAAAAGGCTTCCCAAAAAGATCCTGTTCTTTTCATCATCCTGGAAAGGCTTCAGAGCCTCGGGAGACAGAGGGCCTGATGCACCTTCAATAAAAAGCATATCGAGTTTCTTTTGCTCTAGAAGGGACTCTAGTATCTTCGTAATATTCTTTTGAGCCTCTTCCGAAGCATGCGCATCTTGGATATGGTAGAAACTGAAAGGCACGGACCTTTCCGGGGGCGGGGACTTTTCAAGGCTTCCTACTTTGGGGGATAAAAAAACGGGGGCTTCGGCAACAGCGCCGGTATAAAAATATGCCGTCACAGCACGCACTTCTTGGGAAGGAAAAATGGTTTCAAAAACAAAAATGGCCACAACAGCAAATGCTACGATCCGGATCAATTTGCTTTTCTTGGCTTTCATTTTTTGCCCTTTTCCAATGGTGGAAGACAACTCTTTAAGGTTTTATAAAAGTTTTTCCTTCTGATCTCACGGAAAGCTTAACTTCGTTGTGAAAACTCTGCATCACATCCCGGTAAAGATAATGTAAAAACAATATTTCCGGGGGGTTAGGACCTTTTATCGTTTGATAGCTTTTGCTATCCCCCGGGAAATCCTTAACGACGAAATGCTCGAACAGGAATCTGGGGCGCAAAGTCTGAATCTCTCTATTTGCTCTTCACTGTGCTTTTGAAATGCTCGCAGCAAGGCACATCTCTCCATTTCAAAAATTTCTTGGAAACCTTCCTTTCAGAAGTGTAAAGAGTTGGTAAAGCTTCTATCTGTTACGCTGAAACAGGTTATGTCCGATTTGAAACTCCTCCGATTTTTCAACCTGTAACGAACTGTGGTACAATGAACTAACTTTGGAGTTCATATGGCAAGCGAAACGATTCTCCTCATTGAAGACGAAAAGAACATCCTTGAGCTTGTGAAATACAACCTCGAGCAGGAGGGTTTTCGCGTCCTCACCGCGACCAAAGGCAACGCAGGTCTTGAGACAGCGCTTAAAGAAAAACCAGCCCTTGTGCTCCTCGACCTCATGCTCCCGGAAATCAATGGCCTCGAGATTTGCAAAACCCTAAAACAGACCGAAAAAACACGCAGGATCCCTATCATCATGCTTACGGCCAAAGGCACCGAGTCCGATAAAGTCGTCGGCCTCGAACTCGGCGCCGATGATTACATCACCAAACCTTTCAGCCCCCGGGAACTCGTAGCTCGCATCAAAGCCGTCCTTAGACGCTCTCAGGAAAAAGCCCCGGAAGAGATCTTGAGATCCGGAACGATCGAGCTTGACGTGACAAAGCATGAGCTGCGATTAAAAGG
This sequence comes from Candidatus Omnitrophota bacterium, assembly GCA_903856085.1. GTDB lineage: Bacteria > Omnitrophota > Omnitrophia > Omnitrophales > Aquincolibacteriaceae > Aquincolibacterium > Aquincolibacterium lacustre. Next base: position 35,472 of record CAIOAT010000016.1, read on the forward strand.
AAAGCCCGCCGAAATTACCGCCAAAGAATTCGAACTCTTGCGCGTACTCATGAGTTCCAAGGAACGGGTCCTGACGCGCGAGGTTCTCTTATCAAAAGTTTGGGGTTATGAGAATTCTGTGAATATCGAAACGCGGACTGTCGACATGCACGTCGGACAGCTACGAAAAAAACTTGGCAAAGAAGCGGATCGGATCGTCACGGTTAAAAGCGTCGGCTACCGTTTCGACGGAGAATAAGATGGGCTTTCCAAAGATCGGTTTCGCCAAACGTCTCCTCGTGCTGTATGGCATTATTTTCATCCTCGTCCTGCTCGTAACCGATTGGACGCTTTCTCATTTCCTCCAAAAGCGTGACCTCCAACAGCTTCAGAGCTCTCTTTCGCGTCAGTCGACCCTGATCCGCGAGATTGCGACTCCTCTATTAAAGGAGGCTCCCAAGCTCCAATCCAAAGTCAAAAAGCTAGCCGAGGGGACCGATCTTCGCATCACGATCATCGATCCCGAAGGCGCGATCCTTGCCGATTCCAGTGAAACCAGCGAGGCTCTCGCGAAAATGGACAATCACGCGACCCGGCCCGAGGTTGCGTCCGCACTGAGAAAAGAAACGGGCATGAGCATCCGTTACAGCATGACTGTTCAGACCAAAATGCTTTATATCGCTATCCCCATCCTGGAACACTCCCAGATCCTAGGGGTCGTTCGCACCGCGATGCCGATCACACGCGTCGATGAGATCCTGGCCTCGGTCCGCCGACCCGTGATGCTCGCAGCGGTCCTCGGCATTTTGATCGTCCTCGTTGCCGGCATTCTCTTCGGCGGTCGCCTCACCCAACGCATAGGACGCATCACCTCCGTAGCCGAACGTTATGCCCGCGAGGACTGGTCTGAAAAAATCCTGATGGACGGCCGCGACGAGCTCAAAATGCTCGCAGATACCATGAATCAAATGGCCACATCCCTGCGCTCAAGGATCGAAGACCTGGAAAGTGAGAAAGGTAAGATTTCCGTCATTTTGAGCAATATGAACGAAGGGGTGATCGCGATTAGCCGGCGCAAACAGTTTGTTATGGCAAATCCCGCAGCGGAAAAAATCTTTGGATTCACTGCCGCCCATACGCAGGAGAAAAGTCTGATCGAAATCACACGCCACCCTCAACTCGAAAGGATCGTGGACCACGCCTTCCAGGAGCAAAAAAACGCCTCCTCCGAAATCCAGATCTCCGGCAAGATAAAAAAGACACTTCTTGCAAATGTGATCGTTCTCGATGCCCACGCCCGCGATATCGGCGGCATCCTTGTTTTTCATGACATGACGGAGCTCCGTCGACTCGAGAATATCCGGAAGGAATTCGTAGCCAATGTTTCCCACGAACTCCGCACGCCCCTCACCTCGATTAAGGGATTCATTGAAACGTTGCTGGGCGGCGCCTTAAAAGATCCCCCGACCAGCGAACGGTTCCTGAAAATTGTTTCGGAGGAGACGGATCGACTCGGAAGGCTGGTGGAAGATATTCTGACGCTTGGCGAGATCGAACAGGGCGCGGCTCTGGTCAGGAAAGAAAAGATCGATCTTGCCTCTGAACTCCCGGCCATCCTGGAACGATTTAAGACCCAGCTCCAAGAAAAAAAGATCGCGGTCGAAAACCGCATCTCCGGGAAACCTCTCCCGCTATCTGGAGACAGGGACAAAGTCCATCAGGTCTTCGTCAATCTCATCGACAATGCGATCAAATTCAATAAGCCTGAAGGGATGATCGTCCTGTCTGCCGATCAAAGTCCGAAAGGCGTGGTGATTACCATCGAGGATACGGGGATCGGTATTCCTGAAGAGTCCCTAGGACGGATTTTTGAGCGGTTCTTTCGTGTGGATAAAGCACGTTCAAAGGAGCTTGGAGGAACCGGATTGGGCCTAGCCATCGTTAAACACATCATGGAAGCGCATGGCGGCCACGCCACATGCCAAAGCACCCCCGGCCAGGGTTCCCGCTTTTCGGTTTTTTTTCCCGCCTGATCCACCCTTACGTTTCTAGTTAAAATTGAGAACGATGGCCTTGCAACGCGTCATAGCCTCGATCGAATAGCGGATCCCCTGGGTCCCCATTCCTGAACTTTTAACCCCGATGAACGGAAAATGATCCGGGCCGCGTTCTGTTTTTCCATTGACCTGAATCGTCCCTACCTCTAGACGCGCCGCAACTCTGAATGCCTCATCCATGCTCTTCGTGAAGACGGAAGCTTGCAGGCCATATTCGGAATCGTTTGTAATCTTGATCGCTTCGTCGATCGTTTTCACGCGCAAGATCGGGAGTACCGGCCCAAAAGGCTCTTCCCAAGCAATTCGCATATCCACCGTCACCCGGTCAAAGAGGGTCGGGAAAATAATATTCTTTTCGCGTTTATTTCCGGTCAAAAGTTTGGCGCCTTTTTGGACTGCATCATCGATAAGCTCCTGAACAAAATCCGCGGCTTCTTTTGAGATCAGCGGGGTAATATCCGCATCATCCTCCGGTAAACCCACGCTCAATTTTTGCACAAGCGGCAAAATCTTTTCGATCAGTTTGTCGGCCACGGACTCCAACACGAGGATCCGTTTCACCGCTGTACACCGCTGTCCGGAAAAAGAGAAGGCCCCGCCGACGATATGTTGGGCGGCTAACGAAAGATCGGCATCTTCCAAAACGATCGCCGCATCCTTGCCGCCGAGCTCCAAAAGTAGCGGCTTCATACCGACAAGAGAAGCGATATGTTTTCCGACCTTGCTGCTTCCCGTAAAGGCGACCATGTTGACGAGCGGATGGCTGACCAAATAATCCCCGATCGCACGGCCTTGCCCCGTAATGACATTAAGAACGCCCGCCGGCAGCCCTGCTTCGCAGAAGACACGCGCCAAATAAAGGGCGCTGATGGCTCCCTGCGTCGGAGGTTTGAAGACCACCGAGTTTCCCGCCACAAGAGCCGGCGTGATCTTGGAAGCGGCTAGATTGATGGGATAATTGAATGGAGCGATCGCAAGCACGACCCCCAGCGGAACACGATTTACGATCGAAAGTTTCGTTTCATGAAAGCCGGGGAACGCTCCCGACGAAAGACTTTCGCCCGTGACGCGCTTCCCTTCTTCCGCCGTAAAATGGATCAGGTCCGCAGTCCGGGTCACCTCGGAAAGAGAGGATTTTTTATTCTTGGCGATCTCGCGCATCAGGACATCTGCGATCGCATCCTTCTCGCGAACAAGGATCTCGGCCGCCTTGTGGAGAACGGCGGCACGCTCGCTCACCGGGACCGCGGCCCAGGACTTTTGCGCCGCAGCCGAACATTTTAAAAATTCATCGGCCTCTTCTTGGCTCATCGCGGGCACTTCCCCGACAAGCGACCCGTCGGTGGGTGAGAAAATCTTATCCCGCTTCCCGGAGCGCGAAGTCACCCATTGACCATTAAGAAGATTCTTATATTTTTGCCCTTCACTAAAAATACAACGGAACATTTTGACCTGCCCTTTCGTGGAACTTTATTTACTTCGCTTTTTTGTCGCGGCTTTTTGGGTGAGAGGAACACGCTCGTGGGCTTTTTTCCCAAGCGGACGGTAATAACAAACACTGGGCTCACCGAGCTGCCAGGAAAAATAAACCTCCTGGCCCTCATGTGTACCAAAGAATTCGACATGGCCTTTTTCGATATTACGGAGAAGACAGCCCCTCGCAAAGATCGCTTCAATATCTTTGGCCAGGTCCTCGATCGCATCTTCAAGCGCGTGAATGCCGTCTTCCAGATCATCTTTTTCTTCTAAAAGCCCGTGTGTCCGCTCGGCCGTGCAAACAAGCTCATGCATAAAAAGAAGATCGTGAGTGCGGCTGTAGGCTTCTTTCTTGGTCTGGAGAAGTTTAAGGCATTTTTCAAGTTCGGGAAGTAAAGCATCGGCTTCTTCTTTCGAAAAAATGCGTTTCTTCTTCAAAGGCTTCACAGTCTCCTCCGGGTCACAAGTTTCATTAAGCTACACCTCGCTTGCTTCCACTTCAAGCTCCAAAATGCTCCGGTGCGACATCCGACCAAAGGGCGGGCATCAGACCGCCGCCCGTCGCCACATTGATCACGCTCTCATCGCTCAAACGGACAAACCCTCCGGCGTATTTTCCTCCAAACACCAGCATATTGAAATTGTATTTCTTGTAAATAAAGTCCAGCTTCTGGTTCACAACATCGGGAACGGTCATCGCCGGGACCGAAACTTGTTCCTGAATCACCCAATCTTCTTCTTTAAGCGCTTTATCCACCACCGCATTCCAGTCGCCATCCGGCGTCTCGCGGCCAATATGAACCCGCCGGGCACCGTGGCTTGAGCCCGAGGGTTTTAGAACGATGGTATCCTTCTCATCTTTCAAAAAATCGATCAGAAAGACCTTCCGGTGACCGTAGAAATCTTCGGCGTCCGAAAGGCATCGCGTCCACGGAAGGTGCTGACGCTTCATCGCGTTTTCGTTCTCCGTAAAGAAACGATCAAACTCCGGGGTGGTCAAAAGCGAGAAGATCGATTTGCTTGCGGCAAGCCTTGAACGCAACGGATTGACGACGCAGACGGCTTTGTCCTTATAGGCTCGCAGCAGGTCCTGAACCTCATCGAGCCGTTCCAGCAACTCATCAAAGATCACGCGCCGGTAAATCAGGTGTACGCGAAAACCTTTGTGATAAAGTTTGCCGCCTTTGTACTGAAGTTCACGCGGATCGGCGATCGTGGTTTTATAGCCCTTGGACTCGAAATGACTTTTCATGTGTTCGAATTCCGCGGCAGTCCTCGCATGCCGCCAATCTACGATCGCGATCTGAGGCGTTTCATAGCCCCCGAACTCTTCATAGACCGAAAGGAGCGTTGAGAGAATGCTTTGAACGCGTTCGCTGGCGGCCAAATGGTGCTCCTCAGCAAACGGCCAGACAAGTTCTTCGGAAAGGAATGCGGCCTCCATCTGATCCGCGTAGGCGGCGCCGGCCGGAGCATCGCAATTAAACTCCAAAAGCTTCAGGCTCTCGCCTTCCAGAAGCGCGTCGAAGCGGCTGAAGACGACATGCTGGGAATAACCCGGATCGATCTGCACGAGCTCTTCGGCTTCGGGAGAAAGGCGGAAATGGGACCTCAGCTGCGTTTCTTCAAAATAAAGACGTGCGGTCTTGTTGAGAATCTGGGAAAAAGTCGCGGCAGCACGCTTGAGAAGATGCTGCTGCTTGGGGGTGACAAAATAAGCTTTGTAGAAAGCCGGGACTGTGAAGCGGCCGTACGCGAACGATGAGTTTTTGAGCTTTTCCTTGAACCGGCCAATGGCGGGAACAGCGCGGGCCTCATGGATCTTCAGGTATTGGTCGTACGCGTAATCAAGATTCGCGGCCATGAACCGTCCAAACTTTTGACTTTATTTCTTCAAAGGTAGCCAGTGCTGCCAGGTTGCCGATGACAACAAAAAACGCTCTCGAATTACTTACGCTCTTCGTGCGGAATGTAATACTGTTCCTGCGGACCGATGTATTCAGCGAGCGGCCGTATAAGACGGTTGTCCAACTGCTGCTCGATGATGTGACCACTCCAGCCAGCGACGCGACTTGCCGCAAAAACAGTTGTGAAAAAATCCGGAGGGAATCCGAGCACATAAAGCACGGGGGCTGAGAAAAAATCCACATTGCAGGGGATCTTTTTTCTTTCCATCATCACTTTCTCGACATGCGTCCCGATCTCCAACCAGTCCATTTTTCCCGCTTTGATGCATAGGTCATGCGCGATCTGGCGAAACGCTTCGGCGCGCGGGTCGCGGGTCTTATAAATCCGGTGCCCGAAACCCATAACCTTCTTTTTCTCGTCCAAGAGTTTATTCACATAAGCAACCGCGTTCGCAGGCGTTCCGATCTCCAGGATCATTTCCATCGCATACTGGTTCGCCGCGCCGTGGAGTTCGCCGGCTAAGGTCCCGACCGCGGAAGTGACCGCCGAATAAAGGTTCGACAAAGTCCCCGTCGTGACACGCGCCGCAAAAGTCGAGGCATTGAGCCCGTGGTCCGCCAGGAGGATCAGGTACGCGTCTAGCGCCTTCTCCATTTCCGGCGTCGGTTTCTTGCCGCTCATCATATAAAGAAAATTCGCCGCGTGGGAAAGGCTCATGTCAGGCTGAAGGGGCTCTTTGCCTTCGCGAAGCCTGTGAAAAGCCGCAATAATGGTCGGAAAAACACCCGTCAGATGATAGGCCTTCCGCTGGGATTCCTCGGGATTGACGATGTGGGCCCTGGGATCCAGACTCCCCATGAGCGAACACATGGTTCGGAGAGCGCTCATAGGATGGGTGGTGGTCGGAATAAGCCTGAGAACCGCAAGCGCCAGCTCGGAGAGAGGTCTCTGCGCCTTCAAAGTTTCTTTGAAAGTCTTGAGTTCTTCCGTGTTGGGAAGTTTCGCGTACCAAAGATGATAGGTCACTTCTTCAAAATGGGATTTTTCAACAAGCTCGCTGATCGGAATGCCGCGATAAAAAAGCCGTCCGTTCTCACCATCCACATCACTTAGAGACGTCTGAGCGGCGACGACGCCTTCCAAGCCCTTGATCAGTTTTGATGCGCTTGAAGGTTCCTTTTTCCTGTTGGGCATTTTCTGTCATCTCCTTTAAAGAAATTCACAAAGCAGGGTTATTATACTCAAAGCCGTAAAAACAGGAACTGCTCTTTTGAGAAAATCCTACCAAACATACGGTCTGAGGCAGAACTCAGATTTTTTCGCTCCTTCGACCCGCTTAGACGGGTTTTGTGATCTTCCAAAGCCGGATCAGAAATATCCGGCGAGGATCAATCAGCCGGTCGACGAGAAGCTGCGCATCCCTTTCAAAGAATGCTCTGGCATCCGGGTCCGCGAAATCCTTCATTCTTAGTTTCAGGGAAGAAAATAAAAAATTGGTCTTATAAGACACGATCCCGAGCCTCCTCACCCGTTCCTCAAAATAGCGAACGTTGATGTCCTTTTCATCCGGCGAATCGGTCTTTTCAAAAGCAATGATGAAAAAGGCTTCGCGAAAAAACCCGGTGTTTTCCTTATAAATCGTTTCTCCAGGCTTGTCAAAATAAACGGAGGCGGGCATGCTCAAGTAGCGGGAACCGTCCTGTTCGTGCAAGATCTTATAAAGCGTCACGCGCATCCCCGGCAAAGGCGCCGACAGTTCGAGCCGAAGATCCTCCCCTTCGCGCGCTCCGAGGGCATAAACCTGGATGCGTTCATCACCATGCGCCCGGTTATTCCTTTCAACCAACAACCGCAACGGCCGGGTGCCAAAGCCCGATAAATCCTGAATCGTCAGAGCTATCGGTTTGCCGTTCAAATAAAACTTGGGCAATGGGGGGACGCCCTCTTCCGCCCTGAGCGGGCTCGAGAACAAGCCGGATTGAGAAAGAAGGAATGCTACCGCGAATACGATTAAAACGCGTCTCATTGGTTTCATTTTTGTCAGCATTTCTGCCAAAATTTTGGTATAAAAAACGGCGTCTTTTTTTTGTAATCGCAATAGGCATCCCCGAAGCGTTGCTTGAGCTCTTTTTCCTCGATAAGCTTGATCTCGAGAATGAGAAGGATCATCAGGATAACAGCTCCCTTTTCCCCGAGTCCTAAAATCCAGACTAGCACTGGCCATCCAGCGATAAAAAGTATCACGCCAAGCACCGTTGCCACCGTCCTGTAGCCCGCGGAGTATTCCTGGCCCACCCTCGCTACCAAATATCCGATTAATTGATCGAACATAAATTCCTCCTCATTTCAAAAACCACCGGACCAGCGCCAATAATGACCGCTCTTTTTTTGCTCAGAGCGGCCTATCCCCCTCCGTCATCGACCTTGATATGCTGCTCCCGAACAAGCTGTCCCCGATTGTTAAAAGCCATGAGAACACCCCTCTTGGCCCCTGTCCGCTTTAGAAATTTCAGAGCGTCCAGCTTACTCTTCCAGAGAGCGATATTCCTATGGGCGTAAAAAACAATCTGAGGGAGGATCAACGCGCCCGGACGCTCCGGCTTGAGGAAGATCACCTCTCCTTTATCCGCCACCCGGGCGATCTCTTTGCCGACGGCCTCGAAGTTCCCCGCGACAATATCTTTATTGGCTTCTAAATAGCCGCCTACGGACAATACCGTCATGAAACAAAAGCAGAGAATCAATCCCCCCGTTCTTAAAACTTGAGAAAGGCCCGAACCCCATTTTTGAAAAAAATAACCATCGATCTTCGAATAGATCAGGCCTGTAAGAAGCGCTATCAAAAAGCCGGTTTTCAGAACCGAGAAATCATGGAGAGTCGTGAAATCCCATAAAACCAGGTGGTGCATAAGAACGGGCCAAAGACACAAGAAAAGCAGGATTCTTTCAAGCCTTCCGTTTCGGCTCTCCTCCACAAAACATTTTTTGATGAAATAAATATATATTAGATTTATAAAGAACCCCCCATAACCCAGAATATAATAATTCGTGATGGCCTGCCATGCCGTCAGATCCCAGATGTTTTGTCCTGGATGAATTTTTTGAAAAACCCCAGATCTCTCAAGATATTTTTCAGACAATGTCCGCATCAAGCTCTGAACCCCGGCTATCTGGGAATAGTGCCAAAGGAGCAGCGCAAGCGCGACCAACGAAGAAACGCTCACGACTCCAAAAACAATCCTCATCGATCTTTTTCGGAAATTGAATAGGCAATAAATGAGCAGCGTTAAAGAAAAGAATGCCCCGAGCCACTCAGTAAAAATCATCAAAAAGACCGAAAGCCCAAGAAGTGCATAGTAAATGCCTTTGTGAGACGCGGTCATCAATCTCAAAAAGACATAGACCCCGGCGATAAAGAACACCTGGACAAACATTTCGCTGAAATAAACATTGGAGTGGTTCCATAATGCGACGGGTGAGAATAAATAGACGGCAAGTCCCATCAAGGCCGGAATGTTCGAACGGCCCCGGCAATTTTTCCGGGTCAATGCGGAAACGATCAGGTAGACAAGCAGACAGCAGGAAAAATGTACCGCCAATCCAAAGATCTGGAGGGCTGTGACATCGGGGTAAACGTGGAGGGCCTTAAAGATTAAATAGGGGACCATGTGGGCAAGCGGCCCGTAGCTCACATAATAATAATTCCCCTCCTGATCTTTGATCCGTCCTTGATTTTTAATGTTTTTATCATTTGGATTGTCATAGGTCATGATCGGTAAAAATTTATGGTTTAAAGCGCCGCCCTCATACCAGATCTGCTGAATGCGGAGAGTGTGTGCCGTCAAGTACTCATGCCCCTCTCCCAGGGGCCTGCTCATATAAGACAATCGGATGCCAGTACTTAAAGCGAACAATGCGACAATAATCAGCGCGCTCTTCAACTGATGGGATGCCAAGCTGCTACGCAACGCTCTTCCTCCCTTTTGTTAGACACCCAGGACTGCCTTGCAACCGATTTTGCGGGTTCGCAGTACTGCTGAAGTCTTTATTTTTATTCAGAGGATCGAGGAACATTTTTCTATTATCTTTGTTTTCTCTTCCAATGTTTGCAGCCTTTTTCCACCAAGGTGGGAGGAATGCCCTTATTCGGACCTTTCCCGTGAGCCTCGAACCAAACGCAAACACCCAGAAAAGAATCCCCGAGGTCCCTGCGAAAGTCACAATCCCAGCAAGCGGTCATCACTGCCTTTTTTGAATCAGTCATTTTGCAACTCCTTATTTTCTACTGTCCGGCCGTTGACCGCTCCTGCGTTCGATGAGAAGCGCAAAAGCCGCGCCCCTCTAACAACAATTTACCCCTTCATTTCCAAAGCCTTATACTTATGCCAAATAGCTTTTTCTTTGCGCTCGGAAAGAACGGTTTTCTCAAAACCCAAGTCAGGAAACCATTCCTTGCCGAAAGCTGAATAATACTCAAAGAGCCTCTGCTTCACCCACTCATCACTTCGATGTGTTATTCCCAGCTTAACTTCCAGATCACGATATAAAAAATAAGCTGCGAGCATATTGGCGTATTCATTCCAATGGCCTTCATGTTGGAATCTCAAACGGGACGGGGGAAAAAGGTGGGAACCGCTAAAGAGTTTGTAAAGATTAAGAGAGTCGATCCCCTCAGGGATTAAAGACTCGTCCTTCCCTTCGGTATGAAAAGGAAGAAGAACAACAGAAAATCGAGCGTTCTGAGCAGCCGCCCGCTTCGACCATGCCTGAAGTATCGTTTGATAGACTTTGATGGTCTGATCAACTTCAGGGGAAGGTTTTCCTGATAAATGATCGTTTTGAAAACGCTTGACCGCTGACGAATGGCGCTCTTTGTGAAAATGTTTTTTGGGCTGCAGATTAAGCCAAGAAACGAATTTTGTTTTGGCGTCTAAAAATAAGTAGGTTATGTAAAACCTAGAAACGACTCTGTTCCAAAAGGAAGAACCTTTCTTTTTTCGGGGAAAAATTAAGTGTCCCTCTCTATCCACGGAAATCAGCTTGTTTTCATAAATATTCATAAGATCATTGTCGCAATAAACATAAAACACAAACTGCAGACCCCTGGCCACGGGCCGCTCAAGAAAGGACAAATAGGCATCATCCGTTCCATAACCATTCATCCCAAAATTAATTACTTCAAACTTGTCTTTGTTACTGTTAAGCAAATAATCGAGAACATTCACAAAGCCGTATTCGATGCTCAAGCCCGTATTTTCCACGAAAGAATCCCCGAAGAAACCGATGCGGAGCCGGCGAGCACTGGACGCCCGATCAACATCCCAACTCTGTCGCAAACCGAGATTATTATAAACCGCTAAATGCTGCTTCCCTGTATCCGGATGCTTTCGAAGAGAGCGGGTATTGGGAACCCGCTTAAGAAAATCCTCACGCGTTAATCTAGACTCAGCAGCTTCCTGGTATTTTGGAAGAAAGATTCTAAGACCTATCTCTGCGATCATCAGCGAAATGAATACCGCGCCCAATACCAAAAGACCCTTTTGGATAAATTCTTTTGTATTTTGTTTCAGCATGATTTCAACACATCCTTAGGCGCTTGGAAAATCCTAGGTTCGCTAGAACAAACGAAAGAAAATGGACGCGATAACAACAACGGTCGGCCCCGACAACGGAAAGTGACATTATTTAATCAGCCCCGCATCATAAATCGCTTCTGCCAAAAGCGCTGAATGGATTTCCCTTCCCCGCCTATTGTTGTGCATCTTATCACTGTAGAGCAACCCGTCATTTAATTCTTCAAACTGATTCATGTCCAGAACCCTCACCCCTTTCAGCCGAACATAGTTTGTAAATTCATTATAGGTAGGCATTCCTTTTCAGGCTCGATTTCGCCCCGATAGACATCCACCACACAACTTATCGCTTGAAAGGTATGAAAAGACATCCCGATAGGAAGAATAATGGATAGATGAAGGCTGTCGACACTGACATGCAACGGGCTGAGAAGCGCGTTTAAGCTGCCTAGGAAAAAACCAAAGTATTTGAAAAATCCAAGAATAACCAAGTTGACGCTTATGCTTAGAATAAGAAGTGCTTTTCTATATTTTGGATCCTTCGACCGAGTGATGGCCTTGGCCGAGAAAAAATCTATAGAGGTCGAAGAAAGGATGAGAAAAAGAAATCTCCAATTCCAGCTACCATAAAAAAACAGGCTAGCCACCAGAAGGATGCGATTCTGTGTGTTTTTTGGAGAAATCCAATAGAGGGATGTTACGACGAACAAAAAAGCGATGTATTGCCAAGAGTTAAAAAGGATCATTTTTTGGATTTTATCTTACGCAAATGGATCGAAAAAGTTCCTTATATTTACCCCCGATAGCACTGATACCATACTCGCCAAGGATTTTATCGCGATCGCAAAGACCGACCTGCTGGCGCACCTTGACATCTCTGAGCGCGAGGAGGGCCTCGACCCATTCATCAACGGTCCTGGCCAAATAGGCATTCCTCCGGTGATCGATCAGTTTTTCATACGAAGGGATAGGAGAACATACCATCGGAATCCCAAGCGACTTGAACAGGGTGAACCGATTGGTCGATTTCCCGAGATGCTGTGAAGAGTCCATATTAAACGGAACGACCGCTATATCGCTGGCAAGAATTTCTTTCCACACAGCCTTCAGGTCCCATTTGACGGCCTTATCGTTTTTTGTGATCGCGGTCAGACGATAATTTTTCAACGCGGGAGTCCGCAGGGCTTTCTCAACAAGCGTAAGGTTCGTTAAACTATCGGGGTTCCCAACACAAATAATGCGAATATCCGTCTTTTCGACGTTCACGTCATAATGCTTACACAGACTGGGAGGTGTTTCGATGGCATCATCAATCACGCTAACACGTAAAGGATCTATGCCGCAGATAATCAGCTCTTCCGCCAAACGTTCAGAAACGACCACCAGGTGATCATAGGTTTCCGACATCCTTAATTCATCCTTACTCCTCGGGAGATCGGCCAATAACAAGACCGTCTTGATGCCCTTTGCCCTGCACTTTTTAGAAAGACTGGGAGCGCCCCCCCAATAGACTTTCTGAAAAATTAGAATATCCAACCCGGAATGAAGGATAATCCAACGGAAGAACCTTGAGAGCAACAACCGGGGGGAATAGACCAAAGGCTTATAAAGAATGACCGAATGCCACCCTTCGCCTTTCAAATAGGAATGGATGTTGATGCCCTGAATGCGACTGCTGGCATTGTTCTCATCGCCAAAAAGTACCCACCCAACGGACGGTCGTTTAGCGGAAAAAAATCGCTTTAAAAAAAAAGCTCCTAGATTCCCTATTTTAAAAGTTCCTGATGGAAATCGAAATTTCTTTTTGGCCTCTTTTTTCATCAGGGTATTTCCAAGGGTTTTGGAACGAAAATAAGAGGGGCGATTCACGTCCCGATGGTTAACCCACTTGAAGTAAGGGTTGATCCTATAGTTTCCGGGAATCACTGCACATTTCACACGGTTCCTATAAAGAACGGGGGTTAAACTGACCTGGTCCCGCCAGCTATTTTCTTGAAACTCTCGCCACCAATCCTCCATGGCCTTGATAACAACGCTTTCGTGATGCTTCCGCAAAAGAATAGCGCCGGCAAACAAACCATTTCCGGCAGGATACCGCTCCGCTTGATACTTTTCGATCTGTTTCTGAATGATCGCGACATCATCGAGCTCACTTTGAATGCATTTATCCGCTTCTTGGTAAATGCAATTCCTTTCCGGATGCTGAAAGCAAGCCATGTCATCATTCGCCAGGTTTTCAGTTAAAAACCTGGATATGCTTCCAATGGGATGATAGGTGGCATCTACCCAAATGCTTTGCTCGTGGTGCGGGAAGAGCTTATGCGGGTTCATTTTGTAATAACGGGAGGTCAGAATCGGATTATCGTCGATCAGGCCGACTTTTCTGATCTGCCACGCCGGAGAAAAAGGAATGTCCTTATTTGTAAAACACACATAATCCACATCCGCCTCAAGCGCCAGCGCGGAGGGAGCTTTGAGTGTATCGGTCCCCCCGAAGATTGCCGTATAAACCACGATCTTCCTTTGCCGCTTCGAGTTTCTCTGCCACGCATACCACAAGGAGGCCAGGAGATCACTGAGAGGATTCAGGCTAGCCTTCCTCGGGAGACGGCGCCATAAACGCCCCTCCTTCCATCCGCTATTCCTCCAGTGCCTTATTGCGGCCTTCTCATCCTTGACCCCTTTTTCCAAAAGATCCGGATACTTGGCGAGATAGTATTCCCAATCAAAATCAGCTGGCGTTTTCTGTATCACCCAGCCCACTTTGTAGCTCCGACATTCTTTTTTCCCATAAATGACCCAATGACGCTTGGCCGCCGCTTCGGTCACGATGCCGGCACGCGAAAGATCCGGATGCTTGGCAAGATAATATTTCCAATCAAAATCCAAAGGGACATCCGAAAAAGACACCTGCCCCACCGACCTGCTCGGCACATTCCTCCGACAGGACTTCACGGCATCCTTCACTCGTGGAACATACTTCAGCATTTCCGTATCTTCTACCGCATTCGAGGGAAGATTCCTCATGGACCAAACCTCTTTCAGTTTTTTCAACCGGATGTCCGCCATTTTCCCCATCGAATCGCCCCGGTCTACACGCCCCATAAAAGTTTGATAAGAGCGGGCAAAATAATGATTCACATGAGCTTTTTCAGAACTCACCCACTGCGTCTCTCCGGAAACACGGAATTGATGAGGAGACGGGATATCGATAACTTTGGCAGGCCTGACAATCGCCTTCGTTTGGTTGAACCATTTTTCCGTGACCGCATCGTGATCAGCTCGCCTCGTAAGCTTTTCTAATATGAACTCGGGATCTTGGATATGCCCATTATTCCCAAAAACGCGCCAATTCAGCATAATTTGCGAGTACGGCTCATAGTTTTTCAAGAAAGCCTTAACATCGTCATGCTCTTTTAAAACGATAAATTCATCGCCATCCACGAAGGCCATCCATTCGCACTGTCTGAATTCCTGGCAAAGGTGACGATACGCCTTAATTTGCAACGGCTGTCCCTTGCTATCAGGCCAATTGATGACGGTCACGTAATCCAAATGGCCGAAGATCTTGCGCAAAGGTAAAGCCGGATCGTTGTCGCACAAAAAGAAATGATCGAACCCGATCATCCTGTGATAAGCCAACCACTCCCTGACAAAGCGATCCTCTTCCTTCAACATCGCCGCTAAAGCAATCATGAGCCATATTCCTTCGTGGTTTTCCGAAGGATCGTATCCGGTTTTATATATTTTGTATAAAGCGGTATGCCCGACTTTGGGAGTCCTAAAAAAGATAGAATGCGAACCTGGATATCCTGATCCAGGATGGAGATGCTTCTCCCCGGATGCACAAAATCCTCATAATGCAACTCCAGATGAGGGACCCCTTTCAACACTTCTTTGTATTTCACCTGCTCTTGTTCGATAGAGCGCGCCAGATCCTCTAGGCCCGACAGATCGGGAATTCCTCCTTGAGGCAAAGTTTCGCCTTCATAATAATGAGCCCGATACTGTTTTCTAAGAACCTTTTTGTCCGCTTGTACCTGCAATCGACTTTGGGCAACGGCCTTCGGGTCTCTCAATAAATGGATGATCTTCTGTTGCAAGAGAGTCCCCCCCAAGCTTTCCATGGTAAGAACTTGGTTGTACATCAGTATCCCCATATTTAATTTTCCGGGGATGTTCTCCGTGATTGTTCCCGTTCTTTCATACCGGAGGAACGCCTCTCCTCGGACATGGATCTGGGGGTGCTGCTCGAAAAAGGATGCCAACAAATGCGTCCCGCTTCTTTGCGTGCTAAAGATCAAAACCTGCGGAATAATATCCTTCATTTCCATAACCCCTCACTCTCACTCCCTAAAAAACATTAACTCTCTTAGAACATTAAAAAATTTCCGCGATACGTTTTGAGATACGGGTTCTCTTAATATCCTTGCCTAGATTATGAACTGCTGCTCCGTATTTAAGAATGAATCGAAACAGCGCGGGATCGCCGAAGTAAATTTTACAAGCTCTTCCGTCCAAGGATGACGAAATTGTAATCGGGATGCATGCAAAAGAAGACGTTCGGCCTTCACGATGGGCCGCATCTCCTCCAGCCATCCCTCGTGGATGTAACGTTCGAAGATCCGCGGATCAATGTAGATCTTGTCGCCCACGATGGGATGTCCCAAAAAGGAGAGGTGTGCGCGAATCTGATGCGTGCGGCCTGTCCGCGGCATCACCTTTAAAAGCGAATACTCTCCTGCGTTGCTTAAAACCTGATAATCCGTTTGGGCCTTCTCTCCGTGGGGATCTGATGTGCGGATATTGTGACCACTTTGAATGTCGAGCCCAAGCGATTCCGAGATCGTCCCCTCTTGAGCCTTAGGCGCTCCAAAGACAATAGCGTGATATTCTTTCGTCACCTGTCTGTTTTCAAAAAGGATCCCGAGCTTCCCGGCCGCCAGGGCCGATTTCGCAACCAGCACGATCCCGCTTGTCTCCGAATCAAGCCGGTTCACGATCCGGAGTCCCTCGGAACCCGAACCTACGTCCCGGATCAAAAGACTCAGCAGGTTTTTTTCCTTGAAGCGCCCCACGGGATGGACCGGAAGCGGGGCCGGCTTATCCACCACGAGAAAAAACTCATCCTCGTAAAGGATCTTGTAGTCTGTCTCCACATAAAGATCTTCTTCGGCGCGCATGGAACAACCTTCCACTTTTTATAAAAAAAGTTTGCTTGATTGCCGCCCACTGGCTTTTTGCAGGATTCTCATTATTTCAATAACTGTCGCAGGACGTAGTGCAGGATACCGCTATGGCGGTAGTATTCGATTTCGACGGGAGTGTCAATGCGGCAAACCGCTTCAAAGACCTTGGTTTTCCCCGCGCCCAAGGCCTTGACTGTGAGGATCTTGCCAGGCTTCAACCCCTTGGCGACCCCTTCGATCGCGTAGACCTCTTCACCGGTCAGTTTGAACGAAGCGGCGTTCTGACCTTGGAAGAATTGCAGCGGCAAAATACCCATCCCGATCAAATTGCTGCGATGGATCCTTTCATAGCTTTCCGCGATCACGGCACGGACCCCTAGAAGCGCGGGACCTTTGGCTGCCCAGTCGCGCGAAGACCCGGAACCGTATTCTTTCCCAGCAAGGATCACAAGCGGCCGGTTCTCTTCGCCATACTTCATAGCGGCGTCAAAGATCGGCATCGCCACGCTCTTTCCCTTTTCTGAAAAATACTTCGTCATCCCACCTTCCACGCCCGGAACCAGCAAGTTTTTCAGGCGAATGTTCGCGAACGTGCCGCGCATCATCACTTCGTGATTACCGCGCCGCGCTCCGTAAGAATTAAAATCCTTGGGTTCGATCCCCTGTTCAATCAGATATTTCCCGGCAGGACTCGCCGGCGCGATGGAGCCCGCAGGAGAAATATGGTCGGTCGTGATCGAATCCCCGAGCACGGCCAACACGCGGGCGTTCTTGATATCCTTAAGGTCGGAGGGGAAAGCCGGCATTCTCTTGAAATAGGGCGGAGATTTTACATAAAGAGACTTTTTATCCCAAACGAAGGTGTCGCCCCCTGGAGCGTTCAACGCGCGCCATGACTCGTTCCCCTCAAAAACATTTTTATAGCGATTTCTGAACATCGACGGGTCCACACTCTTCAAAGCTTCCCGGATCTCCGCGGAGCTTGGCCAGATATCCCGCAGATAAACGGGTTTACCGTTTTTTCCGAGTCCAAGAGGATCCTTTTCAAGGTCGATCATGACGGTTCCCGCGATCGCGTAGGCAACGACCAGCGGCGGAGACGCGAGATAATTCGCGCGAACCTGCGAATGTACCCGCCCTTCGAAATTCCGGTTCCCGGAAAGAACAGACGCCACGACCAGGTCTTTTTCCTTGATCGCTTTGGACACGGGTTCCGGCAATGGCCCCGAGTTCCCAATACATGTCATGCATCCATACCCCACAAGATTGAATTTCAACACTTCAAGGCAGGACAGAAGTCCGCTTGCCGCAAGATAATCCGTCACGACCTGAGAGCCGGGCGCAAGACTCGTTTTTACCCAGGGCTTCACGGTCAGACCTTTTTGAAGCGCTTTTTTTGCGAGGATCCCGGCCGCCAGCATCACGGAAGGGCTGGAGGTGTTAGTGCAACTTGTGATAGACGCGATCACGACTGCCCCTTGCTGTAAGTCGCATTTTTCGCCCGCGATCTCGATTACGGCTTTTTTCGCAAGATCGGCCTTGTTTTTCACCGTCTCCGCGAGGGCCTTCTTGAAGGAAAGCTTTACTTCCTTGAGCGCGACTCGGTCTTGAGGCCGCTTCGGGCCGGCAAGGCTCGGAACTACGCTGGCAAGATCGAGCTCCAGAGTTTCGGAATAAACGATTTTTTCCTCCCCGCCTTCGCGGAAAAGGCCCTGCTCTTTCAGATAAGTTTCTGCGAGCTTGATCTGCTCCTCACTCCTTCCGGTCAGCCTGAGAAAATATAGCGTTTCCTGGTCGACCGGGAAAAATCCGGCCGTAGCGCCGTACTCGGGAGCCATATTCGCGACCACCGCTCGGTCCGCGAGCGATAATTCGCTGACACCGTGTCCAAAAAATTCCACGAATTTTCCGACCACACCCTTTTTACGAAGCATTTGTGTTGCAGTCAGCACCAAGTCTGTGGCCGTCACACCTTCGGATAATTTTCCGGAGAACTTAAAACCCACCACCTCAGGGATCAACATGGAGATCGGCTGACCAAGCATCGCGGCCTCCGCCTCAATCCCTCCAACCCCCCAGCCCAGCACCCCGAGACCGTTGATCATGGTGGTGTGTGAGTCCGTTCCGACCAGCGTATCCGGATAAAGGAAGGTCTTCCCACCTTCTTTTCTGCTGAAGATCACGGGGGAAAGGTATTCAAGGTTCACTTGGTGGATGATCCCCGTAGCGGGAGGGACGACGCGGAAATTATGGAAAGCCTGCTGGCCCCATTTGAGGAATTGATAGCGTTCCTGATTGCGCTCGAATTCTTTCGCGATATTTTTCGCGAAGGCCTCGGAGGTCCCCGAAAAATCCGTTTGCACCGAGTGGTCGATGACGAGATCCACGGGCTGAAGCGGATTGATCTTCTTGGGATCGCCGCCCATCTTGACCATGGCTTCACGCATGGCCGCAAGATCCACAACCGCCGGAACGCCTGTAAAATCTTGCAACAAAACACGCGCCGGCGTGAAAGCGATCTCGTGCTCGCCTTTCCGCGTCGGGTCCCAGGTCGCAAGCCTCTCGATGTCTTTCCGCGTGACGTTCTTGCCGTCTTCATTGCGAAGCAGGTTCTCAAGAAGCACCCGTATGGAATAGGGAAGCTTCAGGACCTTGGCAATGCCGCATTCCTGAAGCGCGCGCAGCCGGTAGATCGTGTAGTCCTTGCCCGCAATCTTGAGCGTGACCTTACTTCCAAAGCTGTTCAAAAGACTCATCAGCGAATCCCTTTTTCATTCAGAAACGCGCTATATTCCTTGTCGACAGTTAAGATGTGATGACTGAGCCAGCTCATCAAGAAATGCACTATATCGATAGAAAGCGTTGTCTTGTCTTTTTCAAGATCTCGTTGAAAAATCGCGACCTTGGACCTGAAGACTTCGTGTTCTTTTTTGTGCTGTTCGTAGCCGGGGAAATAATACTCACTCAGAAGCAGTTCTTCCGCGTCAAAGTGCCCCGTGGCATAGCGAGCAAGCTCCCACACATCCACACCGAGGGCCTCTCGATCGTCTTTTTTTCCCATTCTGTCAAAAATATTCCCAAAAATCTCGAAAAGCCTTTTATGCTGTTCGTCGATCATCTTGATATTCACGCTGTATTTTTCTTCCCAGATGATATGCGGCACGACACCCCCCCGTCTTATTAGAAAACCCCGCGTGCGTTCAGGAAAGGGGCGTATTTTTTGTCCGCTTTCATCACATGCTCTGCGATCCAATGTGTCATGAACTGGACGACGTCACCGGTAAGCGTCTCCCTGCCTTCCTGAAAATTCTTCTGAAACCCCAGGATCTTGTTACGAAAGACCTCGTGCTCCTTATGATGTTCTCCGAACTCTGGATAGTGATGCTTGATCATCAGCTGCTCTTCGGCATCGAAGTGATAGCCTGCATACGCGACTAATTCCCGCAAGATCTCGGAAAGCGCGCTTTGCGGACGCCCCGCTTCGATGGCTTCAAAGAGCATGTCGAGCATAGCCGTGAACTTTTGATGTTGCTGGTCAATCTCAGCAATATGAACGCTGTAGGTCTCGTCCCAAATAATGTCTAACACAAAACCTCCGCGGAAAACGTTTCTCGGGGAACGAAAAACAGAAAAGGTTTTTCGCTCATTTACCGTTAACGGCCGCCCGTAACCCGCAGCTTTCTAATGATCGCCTCGCCCATTTCCCGGGTCCCAACAGCCGTGGGATCGTTGCGGTCTTCTTTTAGATCGTAAGTCACATCTTTGCCTTCACGGATCACATCAGCCACAGCTTTTTCTAAACGCTTCGCGGCCTCGTTCTCTCCGAGATGCTGAAGCATCAGAACACCCGAGAGGATCATCGCGACGGGATTCACTTTATTGAGTCCTTTATACTTCGGGGCAGAACCATGGGTCGCTTCGAAAAGAGCGCCATTCATTCCGATGTTGGCACCGGGTGCCACGCCCAGCCCGCCGACAAGTCCCGCGCAAAGATCCGAGAGAATATCGCCATACAGGTTCGGAAGGACCAGCACGTCATAAAGCTCGGGCTTTTGCACAAGCTGCATGCACATATTATCCACGATGCGGTCCTCGAATTGGATGTCGGGATACTTTTTCGCCACTTCGCGCGCAACCTCGAGGAAAAGCCCGTCTGAGAATTTCATGATATTGGCCTTATGGACGGCCGTAACTTTTTTCCGTTTGTACTTCCGCGCATAATCGAACGCGAATTTTACAATGCGTTCGCTTCCGGTCACAGAGATCGGCTTGATGCTCACGCCGGAATCCGGGCGGATTTTTTTTTGGGAAAGTCTTTCGATGTGAGCGATCAATTCCGTCACCTCGGGCGTCCCTTTCTGGAACTCAATGCCGGCATAAAGGTCTTCGGTGTTCTCACGCACAATCACAAGATCGATATGCTTGTAGCGGGAACGGACGCCGTCGTAGGATTTGCAGGGCCGGAGACATGCGTAAAGATCGAGCTCCTTACGAAGCGCCACATTCACAGAACGAAATCCTGTGCCAACGGGTGTCGTCAGAGGGGCTTTGATGGCGACCTTGTTCTTGCGAATGGACTCCAAGACACGCTCCGGGAGCGGCGTTCCTTCGCTTGCCATAACATCCATTCCGGCGGTCTGGATGTCCCAGTCAAATGGAACGCCTGTAGCTTCAAGACACGCCTTGGTTGCTTCCGCCAGTTCAGGTCCGACTCCGTCGCCGGGAATAAGTGTCACGCGATAGGATTTCATGAAATTCCTCGTTTTTTAGGGTTTTCGCGTTCCCGTGAGAACGCTGCGGTCCAAAACGCCTCCGGCTATCCTTGTCTATGCTTTGATTTCTAAATAGTGACAAGGACAGCCCCAATTTCAACTTCGTTGAAATTGATAGGTATTGGGACTAGAATGCTTCGTTCCAAAAAGACCAGCCTCATCAAAAGAGTCCATATTTTATATGAAGAACACTAAAATTAAAAGAACGCTCTTGGATGCCCTTGCGACGGCCGGAAAGATCATCCGTTCGAATTTCGGCAAGGAACAGACGATCACAAAAAAAGGCCGGTTCAACCTTGTAACCGAGATCGATAAAGCCTCGGAAAAAGCCGTGGTCGGGCTTATTTTGAAACGTTTTCCGGATCATTCGATCCTGGCCGAGGAATCCCCTGCCATACTGGGCTCCGAATACCGCTGGATCATCGATCCAATCGACGGCACCACGAACTTCGCGCACGGCTTCCCGATCGTTTCAGTCTCGATCGGGCTGGAGAGGGATGGCCGACTTGAAATGGGCGGCGTTTTCGATCCCTTTCGTAAGGAGCTTTTTTTCGCTGAGCGCAGCCAAGGTGCAACCCTGAACGGCAAGCGCATCCATGTCTCCAAAGCAAAAACCCTCGAGGACTCGCTCCTTGCGACCGGTTTCCCCTACGATCGCAACATAAAGCCGGATGATTATCTCGGAATGCTCCGCGTCTTTCTGCCCCGGATCCAGGGCATACGCCGCGGCGGATCTGCAGCGATCGATCTTTGCTACGTAGCCTGCGGCCGTTTTGACGGTTATTATGAAATGAAACTCGCGCCGTGGGACAAGGCGGCAGGCATGATGATCGTCGAGGAAGCAGGCGGAAGGCTTACGGATTTTTCAGGAGCTTCTTTAACTCTTGAGGGATTGCAGAATCTCGCCACCAATGGTTTGATTCATGCCGAAATGCTGGCGGCCCTTGAACCGTTCAAACATCTGGGGCGATCTTTTTCTTAGGAAAAGTTTGAATGCCACAGAAAAAAATCTCGAAGACCCCCAGGCCTCGTCACGGCTGGACCATCCATCCCAAAACACGCCTTAAACCTTCGGAGAAAAGTTGCCCCCGGAAAACCGCGAAAAAGGCTGAAAAGCATTGGGTGGACGAACTTTTTGATTGAGCAGACAGGCGCTAAAAACAAAAAGCGCCGGGTTTTGAGGCCCGGCGCTTTTGAAAATCCGAAATTCTTTTTACTTCTTTGCTCCGCCGCTGAGATCCACACCATTTTGCGGGAGCGGAAGATCCGCAGGAATCGGGAAGGTAACGAGCTGGAGCGCGCCGCCGACCGTATCCACAGTTGCTTCAACTAAGCCCTGACCAATGCCGGACCAAACATTCTTTCCTGCGCTGGCATATTGGTTAGGAACAGCGAAGAGCTGAATCCAGCCGAGCAGCGTGTTCTGGAGACCGAACACCAGCTTGCCGGTAACCCTGTCACCGTATGTTTTCTCTTCCGTCCACGGACTCGCCGCGAAAGCCAACGGTGCGAGAATCATGGAAAGTATCACTACGAGACTCATGATCTTCTTCATTGTATTTCCTCCCTTGGTTTTTAAAGCCTTGGTATGGCACCACCTTCGAATTTTATTCTGCCACAACTTGGCAACCTCTACAACCTTAATATTCCCAAAAGTTATCGTCCTCCCACGCATTTCCTTTATCTTTTTTATCACCTTTTATCCTCCCCTTGTCGACCCGCCCCTGACCCGATATGATACTCCCATGCATAAAATTCACTTTCCGCCAGAAAAACTCCGCCGAACGCTTCTTCGGTGGTATTCCCTGCATAAAAGGAACCTTCCTTGGCGCCATACTTGCGATCCTTACAAGATCTGGGTTTCTGAGATCATGCTGCAGCAGACTCAGGTCGCGACGGTCATTCCATACTATGAACGCTGGTTCAAAAGCTTCCCTTCTCTCTCCGCGCTGGCGGAGGCTCCTTTGTCAAAGACTTTAGAGCTTTGGGCTGGCTTGGGTTATTACAGACGGGTCCGAATGCTCCATCAAGCCGCATGCTACATTCAAGAAAAGCTTCAGGGAAAGATTCCCGAGACTGCGGAAGAGTTGAGAAAACTACCCGGAATCGGCCGCTATACCGCCGGCGCGATCGCCAGCATCGCGTGGGGCGAAAAAACGCCGGTCCTGGACGGGAATGTGATCCGCATTTTCACAAGGATCTTCGCTGTCGCGCAAAGCGTAGATCGACCCGCGACCCTGGAAAGACTTTGGTCGATCGCGGCTTCGTTCGTCGCGGGCAAAAACCCCGGCGACCTTAATCAAGCACTTATGGAATTGGGCGCAACAGTATGCTTCCCCTCAAATCCGCACTGCGCTCGCTGTCCGGTGAAAAAAAGTTGCGCGGCCCATCGAAAAGGAAGAGAACTCTTTTATCCCGTTCGTTCTCAAAAAGACCGCTATGAAAAACTAACGACAGCAGCGCTAGTATTGAAAAACAAGAAAAATGAGGTCTGGCTAGAAAAACAACCTGAGCAGGGCCGTTGGGGCGGGCTTTGGATGTTCCCGTTTTGGACACATAAAAAAGAGATGCTGGAAGAGCTCTCGCCTTCCTGCTCAAAACCCGTCCTTTTTTTAATCGTCCCACACGCTTTTACAAAATACAGGATCACCCTTGAGGTTTTTGGATCGTTGGCTAAAACGAGAGTGTCTTGGAAGCGGCCATGCGGAAGATGGTTTCCGATTGGGAAATTGGCCCGGATCGCTTTCCCATCTCCACACAGGAAAATTGCTCAAGCGCTTATAGCTCGAAATGGGCTGTTAAATCCTCTTTTCCCCGGAAGAGGCCTTGCAGAAAGAAAACCCAGGGCCCGACGCACCTAAAAATCGTTATCGTAATGATAGCCGTCGTAAGCCCGGGAATTCCTTATTGGGTCATGCGGTCGGTCAACCAAGCATCCAGGACGTCTTTTTTGAAACGCCACTGCCCGCCGATCTTCGTCGCCGGAACTTCACCCTTCTTCAGCAAGCGATAGATCGTCACGAGATGGAATCCAAGATATTTCGCCGCTTCCTTTGGCGTCATAATCTGGGTTCGCTCTTTCCTGGGATATTGGAATTCTGGCCCCTGCTCTTTTGTTTGTTCCATTTTGGTTCTCCTTGTACAGCATTGCTACTTTTGATTTTACTATAGCTATATGCTACAACATAACCTATCCTACATACTATAAATTGTCAACAGTTGCTAGTTTTTACGCTTTTTGCTACTTCTTGTAACCTATTGTCGTGACTCCTCTTACAAAAAATCAGCCTCAAAAATAAAAATATTATTGCTTGTTATTTTTATTCATTGTAGTATCTGTGCCTGTCCGCTTCTCAGGAAATGTTTCTAGTACCGTTTTCCATTTGATTCTAAGGGGTTAACGGTACAGTACTGCAAACCAATAACAGCAGTGCTAGCCTGTCAGCCATTTTCAAAAAATCATTAAAAAGGGAGGTTGTTCATGAAGAAAGCAAAGGTATTGCTAGCTCTTGTGGTCTGCGCTTTTTTGCTGGTCCCGATGAGCTTCGCGAAAGATGTTTGGGAAATGGCTAAATCGGATGTCTATAAGGAAAAGACCGGCGGAATGTTGGGTCGCGGTCTCGTAAACGCGGCGACAAGCCCCGTTGATATCTTTGTCCAAACCGTCAACAAAACGAAGACGGAAACTCCCTTGATCGGAACTCTGACTGGTATGGCGGGCGGTCTCGGTTGCACAGCGCTTCGCGCCGGCTCGGGCATTGTAGACGTTGCTCTCTTCTGGGTCCCAGGATTTAACGGCTTCCCCGTGTCACGTTCTTATGACAACTGCTTGGAAGAATCTTCCGAGGTCGCACAACCCATCCAAGCGCCCGTTCAGCCGGTTGCTGTGGCAAGCGCGCCTCAAGAGCCCCTCGTAACGGTCACGGAAGCACAACCTGCTGCTGTCCACAAACATGTGATCAAAAAACATAACGCTTACGATTACGTGAAGAAATAAAATAGACTTTCGGAACGGAAAATAAAAAAAGCGCAGGACGGGTTATCGTCTTGCGCTTTTTTTATTGTTTGAAGGATTACAGTCCCAAATCGCTCAGCGTGAAAATCGGTGCGTAGTGGTAACTGGCGAGCATTTCCGAAGCCCCTTCGTTGCGATCCACGAGACAAATTGTTTTAACGATTTTTGCCCCGAGTGCTTCCACCTCCTTGATCGCCTTCAGAACTGAACCTCCGGTTGTGATCACATCTTCAAGCATGACCACTTTGTCGCCCGGCGCCAGGGCAGGCCCTTCGATCATTTTCTGCATCCCGTGATCTTTAGCCTCTTTGCGAACGATAAACGCCTTGAGAGGCTTCCCGCTCTGAGAACTCAAAACTGACACGGCGGCTGCGAGAGGATCCGCACCAAGCGTTGGTCCGCCCACAGCATCGGCTCCTACCGCTTGAGCCATGTGAAGAATCACCTTCGCCGCAAGAAAGAGTCCTTGCGCATCCAGTGTCACCTGCTTGCCATCGATGTAGTACTGCGAGATCTTCCCGGAGGCCAGCTTCCGCTCCCCGCGAACCACAGCCTTCTCTTGGATCTGCTTCAACAGTTCTTGTTTCAGCGCTTGTTCATCCATGATCTTATGACTCCTTTTGAGTTATTCTATGCTGTATGGCTCCGGAAAACACCTCGCTAGCGGCCCAGCGCCCTTTTCGAGATTATACTCCACAGGGACCGCTGAAGAAACTTGCATAAAAAATCAAACCTTTAACCGGGCGAGCCCATCTTTTCTCGAATCTTTCGTGAAAGACCTTTGATCATTTGTGCTTCAGGCTCCAAAAGCCCGCTTCGTTTGATGAGCCCCCGCAGAGTCCGAAGGATTCTCGGCAAAAGATCCGCCCCGCCTTTTTTGTATCCCAACGCCTTCAGAGCTTTCTCAAAATGTTCGATCGTGACCTCAATCTCTTTTTTATCCAAAACTCTCGCATGCACGGCCGCTTCTTTTGCGCTTGGGTCTTCACACCGATCAAGCGGAGCGCGACAGGAACTTGAACCATCCCAGGAAAGAGCAAACAGCGTGACCATCACGGCTTGCGCCAGATTAAGCGACGGATAGGAAGGCCCCGTGGGAATCGTCACCAAGTGATCGCATAAGGCACTGTCCTCATTTTCAAGGCCTTTGGATTCGCGGCCAAAAACAATCCCGATCTTCTGCTGGCGTGAACTCCCTCGAATCTTTGCAACCGTCTTATCGAAAGAAAGAAAAGTCCCCCGATGCCCGCCCAAGCGCCGCGTCGTCCCGATCACAACCCCCAAGTCCTGGATCGCGTCCTGAAGAGAAGCGTAAGCCTTCCCTTTTTTCAGGATGTCCGATGCCGACATGGCCATCTTTTTGGCTTTCGCCCGCCAGGCTCTCGGCGGGCTCACAAGACGCAGATCCGCGAACCCCATGTTCTTGACAGCTCGGGCTACCGCTCCGATATTGTCCGGGTTTTCAGGAGAAACAAGAATGATCGCTATCTTTTCTTTTTTCATCGAAAGAGTTTTTCAGCTGCAGAATGCCGCGTGTCTATTCTTTTTGCCAGACATAATCCGGCAGATCGAATTGCCGCGTCAGAGGCGCAGCGTCACTCCCCACCGCATACCAGGGGAGAACAAAAACATCATTCACGCTGGATCCCCACCGTACCGCGGTATCCGTAAAGACACGCGGGATATAGGTTAACGGCCAGGCTCTGGGATGGTCTTTTCTTTCTTCTTTAAATGCATACACGACTTCCCCGGGCGAAGTGAGAAAGCTCACCCACCCGCGCTTCTCGATGGAAACGATCTGTTTCAAAGCGCTTTCTTTTTTTCCGGTTTCCATCGCGAAAAGAGAGCTTGTCCCAAGCAATAAAACCCCGGCAAGCATCCACGCTATCTTTTTTTCCATGTTTTTTTCCCTTCCGTTGGGCCTTCATTGATTTTTTTAAAAACTGCAAGAAAAAAACCATCCGTCCCACTCTCCGGCGGCCATAGCTTGAAGAATGTCGCCCCCGCTTCCCCGCAAGGGACAATCTCCAACTCGGGATGCGCCACGAGGAACGTCTTGACCACATTTTCGTTCTCCGCAGCCTCTACCGAACAAGTCGCGTAATAGAGCCTGCCGTTTTCCGCAAGATAAGGTAATGTTTTTTCCAGGATCGCGAGCTGCTCTTTCGGAAGCGCTTCGAACCAGGATGGCGCGAGCTTCCATTTCGCGTCGGGGTTCCGGCCAAGCGTCCCGGTCCCGGAACACGGCGCGTCCACCAAAATCCTGTCAAATCCTCTCTGCGCAAGCTTAAGGTCTGCCATGCGGTCCAACTCCGCCGGAAAAATATTAAAAACCCCGGCCCGCTTGGCTCTCTTTTTAAGTTCCTCCAGCTTATAGGATCGCAGGTCTGTTGCTACGATTCGCCCTTTATTCTCCATCATCGCCGCCAAAAGCAAACTTTTCCCGCCGCCGCCCGCGCAAACGTCCCAAATGCTTTCTCCGGGCTGGGGATCCATTTTTTGACAGACCATTTGACTGCCTTCATCCTGAACCTCGAACCATCCGTCGCGAAAGGCTGGCGTATCGAATACATTGCGCCGCTCCTGAAGGATCAAGCCGAAATAAGACATCACGGTCTGGTTGGCCTCGACGCCGAAGCGCCGGAACATATCCACGAGCTTTTTGCGGCTGATCTTAAGCGTATTGGCGCGCAGCACAAGAAGCGGCCTCTGCTGGAAGAATGCCACCAAGCGTTCTGTTTCATGCACGCCAAACATCTCAGCCCATCGCTGGATAAGCCACAAGGGGAAGGAATAAAGGAGCGCCATCATTTCTTCTTTGGATTTCGGGCCTTCTCCTTCAGGGAGAAGATGTTCCTGCAGGGCGGCATAGACCCTTTCGCTTTGCTTGAAAAATTCGCGAAAATCTTCTTTGCTGACAAGTCCTTCCTTTGCGGCAGCATAAAGGCAAAGGCATTCTGCCTTTTCGAGAGCGCTCATGATCGGTCGCGGTTTGGCCTTTTCGACCCAAGCCTCCAGGAAACTTTTGTGACGAAAGATCGCAAAGATCGTTTCGGAGAGGAACTTGCGATCGCGGGAACCGACTTTTTTCCGGTTTTGATAAAAGTAGCGCGCGAGCCAACGGTCCGACGGCATCGGGTCTTTCTCAACGCCTTGCCAAACCTCCGTGACCATGCGAAGCTGCGAAAAAATGAGCCTTCTTTGACTGTCTTTCATGAAATCCTTTGGGTTAGAAAAAAAAGGCCTGATCGCATGGACCAGGCCTGTCCGAACATCAAAAAATCAAAGAGCAACTTTGTTAATTCCGCCCAAGCCTTCCTTTTTATTTCTTTTATGCGACTTGGACTGCCCTGATTCCCCTTTGATTTTCGAATGAATGAGAATCAGGACTGTTCGCCTGCGTTCAGGATCCTCTGGCGAATATCGGATTCCCGGTCAAAACGGTTCTGCCGGGACACGTCCAGGGTCCTTTGCGCCGAAGAAAGTTGCTGCTGGATATACGGATCGTTGTTGTTGCCGCTACGTGCCGTCTTGAAAGCGTCCGTGGCACTCCACGCATGGTTGGCAATAAGGGGCCCCAGACCGACCCAAAAAAGACCTCCGGTGGTCAATGTAGCAAGAAGGATTGTGGTAGTCACGGCGGCTACTTCAATACCTGCCATGATCTTGGTTTTGGTGGCCCCGATCTCGCCGTTCATGGCCTGACCCGTGGTCGGCAAAAGCAGCGAAGCTCCAAATTGCTTGCCGCCCATTGCAAAAGCCGAAGGAGACAAGGACGCGAAAATCATCAAAAAAACAATAAGATAAGAGAGTGTTTTTTTCATAGGCGTTCTCCTTAAATTGGTAATTCTCTCACCCGTAATCAACGGCTTCCCGAGGAAAATCTTTACCTTTTCCCTACTTCTTGGAAACGTTCCCGGAGCTCCAGTTCGAAAGAACTTCGGTAAAAAGCCGCACGCCAAAACCGTTCGCGCCTTTCGGACAATCGAAACGATTCGCCGTACAGTTCGCAGTTCCCGCGATATCTAAATGTACCCAGGGTGTTTTTTCCGGCACGAATTCTTTAAGGAACATCGCTGCCGTGATCGTCCCGGCATAGCCATCGCCTACATTCTGAAGGTCCGAGTGATGTGACTTGATGCACTCTCCGTATTCTTCCCAGAGCGGAAGCTGCCAGCATCGTTCGCCGACCGTTTCTCCAGCTTTTTGAACAGCTTCGATCAATTTTTGATCCGTCCCAAGGATCCCGCAGGTCTTGTCCCCAAAGGTGTGGTGACACATCCCCGTCAGCGTGGCTGCATCGATAATAGCCATCGGTTTAAACTCCGCACAATAAGACAAAGCATCCGCAAGGATAAGGCGTCCTTCGGCGTCAGTATTCATCACTTCCACCGTCTTTCCATTGTACATCCGGATGATATCCCCGGGACGTTGGGGGTCTGCAGCGACATTATTTTCTACGGAAGGCGCAAGACCGACAATATGAAGCGGCAGTTTCAGATCCGCCACAAGCCCCATTGTTGCGATCACTGCGATCGCGCCGGATTTGTCATATTTCATTTCTTCCATCCCTTTCGAAGGCTTGATGGAAATACCTCCCGTGTCGAAAGTCACGCCCTTACCGACAAGGCAAACGGTTCCTTGGTCTTTGTATTCTTTTCCGTATTCCAGGATGATCAGGGCCGGAGGCGTTACGCTCCCCTGGTTCACGGCCAGGATCCCGTTCATGCCCATTTTCTTGAGTTCGTTAAGCCCAAAAACCTTACACTCGAGTTTCTTTTCAGCCGCAAGTTTCTTGGCCTCGCTGGCAAGCCGCGGCGCGTTCATCACATTTCCAGGCTCATTGTTAAGATCCCGGGCAAAAAGAACAGCACGGGCGATCTTCTCGGAACGAACCAGGGCCGGCCGGAGAGAAGAAACCCACTCCTTTTTTTCCGTAACAAGTTCTACGGATTCCGGAGCTTTCGGCGGATCGTCTTTTTTCTTCGTTTTATACTGCGTAAAACGGTAGGCTGCCAAAAAAGATATCTCTGTGAAGATCTTCACCGCTTCTCCGGCGGGAACAGTTTCCGTCAGGAAAGAATCGAAAGCGATGCGAACCTTCATGGCTTTGCGCCCGTTCGCAAGTCCGATCAAAGCTCCGATGGATTTTCTTAAAGAAGCGGGTTTAAGATCTTTTTTTTCGCCCAGCCCTAAAAGTATCATTTCCGGCGCTTGGCGGTATCCGGCCTGGTAGGAGCTAAAAGTTTCGCCCGCTTTTCCCGCAAAGCGTTTTTTTGAAATGGCCGCTTCTGCTGTTTTCGCGAACGCAGGATCGATCCTCTTAAGCGCTTTCAGATCCTTTTCGCCTTTAAAAAAACCCGCCACAAAAAGATCCGCCTTGGCCCCAGATCTTTTTACTCCCGCTAATGAGACTTTCATGGATTCCTCCTTTGAGATATTAAGATTGCTTGAAGAAAACGCGTTTGAGTGACATCTGGGTCCCGCGCCAAATACCCATCATGCTAAAAATTCAAGAAACTACCGCCGCTCTTGCTCAATCCATAGCTTTTCTCTGGCGGAAAGAGTAAAGCATCCAGAGCACGGCAAAAGCAAACTGCCTTCTCTGCACGCGCCTCCGCATGTCTGGCGTCGTACGTATCAGTGTTTCAGTGTCCCGCGTGATCGAGCGCCAGATTCACGAGCCGGTCAACATGCTTGATCTTCGGATGCTCACGCGGCACGTGAAAATAAGTGACGCGCTTGAATTTCTTCTCGAGATCTTTGACCTGGATAAAGAACGGCTTGAGATGCTCGGCCTTGAGCCTATAAATGCCGGAGAGTTGGCGCGCAACAAGCTCGCTGTCTAAAAAATAATCCGCTTCGGAGATGCCAAGCTCTGCGGCGAGCGTCAGCCCTCGGACCACGGCCGTATATTCCGCTACGTTGTTGGTGGTCTCGCCGATCGTTTCGCCATGATCGGCCAGTTTATTGTCCTTCTCGTCACAAACCAACACACCGATCGCCGCAGGCCCCGGGTTTCCGCGAGCTCCGCCGTCCGAATAGATTTTGGCTTTTTTCATAAAACCAGCTAGGCGAACGCTAGTCCTTTTTAAGGTTCTGACCCTTGTGATGAGCTTCGAGGGATTCGACTTCTTTTTGAAGTTCGCGAACGCGATTTTTGAGCTCTCGGACCGGATCCGGAAGATCCCCATGATCGAGATCGACCTCTTCGATTTTTTTTCCGTCAATGCGAACGATCTCGGCCGGTACGCCAACCACGGTGCAATGATCCGGCACAGAGTGGATCACGACCGATCCGCCGCCGATCTTCACGTGATCCCCGATCTTGATATTTCCGAGCACCTTCGCCCCCACGCCGACCACCACATTATGTCCGAGTGTCGGATGCCGCTTCCCTCGTTCTTTCCCCGTTCCGCCGAGCGTCACACCCTGATAGATCGTTACATTCTCCCCGATCTCAGTCGTTTCCCCGATTACCACGCCCATGCCGTGGTCAATGAAAAATCCGGGCGCGATCTGCGCGCCGGGATGGATCTCGACGCCCGTCAGAAATCGCGCGATCTGGGAAATAAGTCGCGGGACAAAAGGAATACGCCATGTGTAAAGAATGTGCGCGAAACGATAGAAAAGTACGGCGTGAAGTCCCGAGTAGAGAAAAATGACCTCGAGCGCGCCAAACGGCGTGCGCGCAGCCGGATCACGCTCAAAACAGGCCTTGAAGTCCCGATAAATGGAATAGAAGGGGTTTCTCATGGGAGCATTATATACGGGAAATGGAGAACGTGGAACGGGGAACGCAAAATTTTTTGCACAAACATCGGGCGTTCGTTTGCCGTTCCCTGAGAAATGTTCCCCGATTTTTCGCTTTAGACGCTGAACCTGAAAAGCATGACGTCGCCGTCCTGGGTCACGTATTCCTTGCCTTCAGAGCGAAGCAGGCCTTTTTCCCTGACGGCGAGTTGGGAACCATATTTCATAAGATCTTCGTAGCGCATGACTTCGGCACGAATGAACCCGCGTTCAAAATCCGAATGGATCACGCCCGCGGCCTGCGGCGCCTTGGATCCTTTGCGAACGGTCCAGGCGCGGACTTCTTTTTCGCCCGCCGTGAAGTAGGTGATGAGCTGAAGGGCCTTATAGCCGGTCCGGATCAGCGAATTGAGGCCCGGTTCTTCCAGGCCTAGGTCTTTAAGAAAAACCTGCTGATCCTCTTCCGAAAGATCGATAAGTTCGGATTCCACCTTGCCAGAGATCACCACGACTTCAGCGCCTTCTTTGGCTGCACGCTGACGCAAAAGATCAACAAAAGGCCCACCGCCCGGTAAATCCTTTTCCGCTACGTTCGCACAATAAAGCACGGTCTTAAGCGTAAGGAACGCCATATCCTTCACAAGCAGCCGCTCTTCTTCCGTGAGCCCGATATTGCGAAGAGGCGTGCCCTCTTCAAGCGCTTTTTTCACTTTTTCATAGACCGGCATTCTTTCCTTGGATTCTTTATCGCCGGTTTTTGAAAGTTTTTCGGTCTTACTGTAGCGCGTATTAATGGTGTCAAGATCCTTAAGGCAAAGCTCGGTGTCAATCACGTCAATATCTCGCGCAGGATCAATCGTTCCCGACACATGAACAATATTCGAATCCTCAAAGCAACGAACCACATGAAGAATGGCTTCGACTTCTTTGATGTGTCCGAGAAATTGGTTGCCGAGCCCTTCGCCTTTGGATGCTCCGGCGACAAGACCGGCGATATCATAGAATTCGACCGTGGTCGGTGTTGTTTTCTGAGGATTATAAAGCTTACTCAGTTCCCAGAGCCGCGGATCGGGCACAGGGACCATGCCCACATTCGGCTCGATCGTGCAGAAGGGATAGTTTGACGCCGCGGCGTGCGCCTTGGCGATCGCGTTGAAAATGGTGGATTTGCCTACATTCGGCAGGCCAACGATACCGCATTTGAAACCCATAGTTCTAATGCCTTTCCATTTTTACAGGCGGTCCCAGTACTTTTCAATTATCGCAAAGCGTTAATTGGGACCGTCCCAACTACCCTGTCGTGAACAAAATTTTAAGTTGGGACAGTGTGCGGCACTATATCAAAAAAGCTCTCCCCGCACAATGTGAACCTCCGCCTCAGGCAACGAACACTAAGAAACAGTTGTTCCCAAAGGCTTAAGTAGCCATCCCCGGACTTTTAAAATGGTTATTTTTAGACCTTATTGGGCTACTAAGCGATCAGCTAAAGTTCTTTTCTTCCCTGCAGATTATTAAAAAACAGCAACTGGGTATTGACTTATTTGAATAATATGAATATATTATATGATAATAGTTAATATTAAGGAGGTTCCCATGTTAAAAACGAATAAGAAAGTAGCGGGAATATTTGCGGCGCTTTTACTTTGCTGCGTTCTAGGCTTCCAATTACCGGCTCCGGCTGAATGGCAACGGCCTATTCAGCCCTCGCTGGTAGGCGGAGCCCTCACCTGCCTTGCTTCCCATCCGCTCGACGGAACTAAGTTCCTGGTTGCTTCCGGACAACAGGTTTTCGAGGCCGGAAAAGAAAGCGCCTGGCAGCCACTCTGGTCCCAAGCCGACGCGAGCGCGCCGATCAAGCGGTTATTTTCCTTCGGTGTGTTGCCGGACATTATTTTCGCGATCACCAACCGAAGCGTTTTTATGGGAAACTTGAAAGACCGTTCCTGGCACGTGGTCTACAAAGACTCGGAAAAAACGCCTCTCTCTTTCGCGATCGACCCCAAAGATCCCAACCGCTGGTTCCTGGGAACCCAAAAAGGTCTTTTGGAAACAGAAGATGCCGGAAAAACATGGTCGCCCTCCAGGATCTTTGGCGGCTCTGGTGCCGTGCCCCTTATTTTTTTTGTTGAGAACCGGCTATTTGTCGGAAGCGAAAATGCTCTTTTCCTTTCGCTTGCTGGAGGCGCCGCACAGCAGGTCTTTACCCTTCCCGGAACCGAAGGCGAACCCGCGGAAGCGACAAGTGACGATGCGCCCAGCGACGCGTCTTCTTATCTTTTCAAGCTCCACGATTTGATCGCCTCGAAGCGCAACCCGCAAGAGCTGTTCCTCGGAACCACAAACGGCGTCTTCCAAAGCCATGACGGCGGGCACCGCTGGGAACCTTTATCCAAAAGTGGTCTTCAAAGCACAACGGTGTTTCAGCTGGCTTATTCGTCAAAAGGAAACCGTCTTTATGCGGCAACACCCCGCGGTGTTTATGCGTATGATCCTCACTCGCAGCGGTGGACCGGTCTTTTTGAAGGGTTGGCCCGTGATCGTGCGCAGAGCATCGCGGTACTTAATGAGGAAAAATTGCTCGCGATCACGGAAGAAGGTTTCGTTCAATACCCGCTGGGACCTTTCACGCCGGAGGCTGGACCCGCGCTGACGATCTATCAGCCGCAGGAGGAAACACTTACTCTTTTAAAAGAATTGATTGCTCGGGAGCCTTCCGCCCGCGAAATTCATAAACGCGTCATTCAATACGCCGACGTCGCAAACGGCAAGATCAAGCGATGGCAAGCGTTGTCTCGGATCGCCGGAGCCCTTCCAACCTTTTCGTTTGGCAAAAACCTGGATCGAGGCACTTCTATCAGCACCTACAGCGGCAAGTACATTACGGGCCCTGAAGATGTAAGCAAAGGATGGGATGCAGATGTTAGTTGGGATTTTGGCGACATGCTCTACAGCTCCGACCAAACCTCGATCGATTCGAGAGAAAAAATGATGGTGGAACTTCGAAACGATCTGCTGTCGGAGGCCACACGTATCTACTATGAGCGGCGGCGGCTCCAGATCGCACTCGTCTTCACGCCGCCCGTCTCGGAACAAGAACATCTTGAAAACCTCTTGCGCATGGACGAGCTCACCGCGCTTCTGGACGGAATGACAGACGGATTCTTTTCGAAGCGATTAGAACGGATTTATGAGGATCGGCCGGAGTTTAATAAGTTGTGGGGTTTTAACCCGGAAAGTGTGCGGAGCGCGGCGTACGGCAACAGCCCACAAGAAAAGGGGGAATAACATGAACGCTCAAAAATGTTTCCGCCCCACAAGCCAGGGGCCACGCCCCACGAATCAGTCTTGCCGCCTCATTCGGTCAAGCCTGAGCTGCCCGCACGCCGCATCGATTTCCCGGCCCTCAGTCCGGCGGAGCGTGACCCGGAGACCGCGCCGTTCGAGCTGGTCACAAAAGCGTTCCGTTGCTTCAGGCGTGGGTGCTTTGTGCGGAAACTCTGCGATCGGGTTGTAAGGAATGACATTGATCTTGGCCCGGAGCGGTTTTGCGATCATGGAAACACCCTCGGCTTCCTCTTCCGAATCGTTCACGCCGGCGATCAACGTATATTCAAACGTGATCTCTCGCTTCAGGTCCTGATTGATCTTCCTCAGGGCGCTCACAAGCTCTTTAAGCGGGTAACGGCGGTTGATCGGAACAAGGCTGCTGCGAACCTCATCGATCGAGGAGTGGAGCGACACGGAAAGCCGGACGCGTCCGTCCACGGCTTTTACAAATTCCAGGATCTTCGGGGTGATCCCGGAAGTCGAGATCGTCACTCTTCGCGCCCCAAAGGCGAAACCCCAAGGTTCGATCAAAATACGGACCGCCTTCAGAGTGGCGTCATAATTATCGAGCGGTTCTCCCATCCCCATAAAAACAACGTTCGTGATCTTTTTTCCCGTCATGCGGCTGATCCGCGCAACTTGCTCGACGATCTCGCCGGCCGTAAGATTGCGTGTGAATTTCCCCTGCCCGCTCGCGCAAAACGCACATTGGATCTTGCATCCCAACTGCGTCGAAACACATACTGTTTCTCGCCGTCCCCGGATGTTTACGTCCTCGCCCTCCTCGTCCTCAATGGAATCCTTTTGCGAAATGAGAACGCTTTCAAGAAAATGTCCGTCTGCGGTTTTGAAAAGGAACTTTGTCGGCCCCCCGGTCACAGCTTTTTTTTCCTCACCGGGTTCAAGTGCGGTAAGGCGGATCTCCCCGGAAAGTTTTTGGAGCATGTCTTGGGCCAGGTTCCTGATCTCTTCCCAAGCGAGAACATTCTTTTGATAGATCCAATCCAGGAGTTGGGCCGCACGATATTTGGGAAGGCCTTGGGCCGTGACAAAATTCTCTATTTCTTCAGGAGTGGAGCCATAGAGGGTTTTCATGGGCTGTTTTTTGTCCGTCTCTGCGCTCATAGCGCCGTACGCCTTGTAACCATTAGATCCATTTCTTGAACTTCATCCAGACAAGCGTGGCCAAAGAGGAAAGCACGCAAAGGCCGATGGCGAACGGATAGCCCATCGCCCATTCCAATTCGGGAAAATGCTTGAAGTTCATTCCGTAAATGCTTGCGATGATGACAGGCGGCATGGTAACCGTGGCCAGGACTGTAAGATGTTTTAGAACTTCGTTCAGCTTGAAAGAGGAGTAGGAAAAATAGACCTGGAGAATGTTGTTCAGATTCTCATGATATGCTTCGGCCATACCATAGATCCTGAAAAGGTGATCATAGATATCACGAAAATACATCAGATGCTCTGCCTTGATAAAGACGCTGGAATCACGGGTCAGAGAATAAAGCGTGTCGCGTTGGGGGCCGACAATCCGCCGCAGATGAAAAACGTCTTGTTTGAGCTGCAACAGGGTTTTTAGAAAATCCTTCGAGGTGTGACGGAACATTTCTTTTTCAAGGGCGTCGATTTTCTCGTCATATTTATCCAACACAGGAAGATACCGATCCACCAAATGATCCAGCAGAGAATGCGCGAGCATATCGGAACCGCTTGCCATTAGCGTCGAGGTCTTCCTTTGCACAAGCTCGCGAACCTGGGTTACGCTCCCCAGCGGTTCTTTATGAACCGTCACGACAAAATTCTCCCCCATGAAAAGATTAAGCTCTATGGTTCGAAGTTCTCTTTTCGAACCCTTTTCGCGCAGGGTCATCGCATGGACGACCATGAAAAGATACTCTCCGTAGTCGTCAAGCTTGGGTTGCGATTGGTCGGTCATACAGTCTTCGACTGCCAGAGGATGAAAGTTAAAGATCTCTACCAACAAATCGCTCTCAGATTCGGTGGGCTCTTCGAGATCAACCCATAGAAGACCGTCTTTTTCGTCCAAAACGGAAAGAAGCCGTGCCTGGGAAAGATTCGTTTCGGTTTCTTTGTCTTTTTTGTAAAAAAAACTTGTGATCATCGACGTCTCCGTTGTGTTTGCCCAGAGGTTATCTTATCAATCCCCTCGCGGCTTGGCGATACAAAAAATTAATTCCTTCTCTGACGACTAACTCCAAACGCGTGGTTTTTGCCTTCTGTCCCCCTCGCCCCTGTCGCTGAGCCCACGTCAAGAAATTATGGCTCCCCAGAAAAGCGCTCTTGTTTTATAATGAAAAGACGCAAAAAGAGAGGATGCCATGCCCAAGAAAATCCTGATCATCGACGATGAGCCCGAGATTTGTAGAATGGTGGCAGAGTTTCTTTTTGATGCGGGATATTCTGCCTCCTGCGCCTTGAACGGTCCGGACGGCCTCGCCATGATCAAAAAGGACCTTCCCTCGCTGGTTCTCCTGGATGTCGGCATGCCGGGCATGGACGGGATCGAGGTCATGCGACTCATCCACGAACAATTCCCCTCCCTGCCTGTGGTCATCCTCACCGGAAATAAAGACACGGAAACGGTTAAAAAAATGGTCGAACTAGGGGCCTGCGAATATCTGACCAAACCGATCCATTTAGAGACATTGCTCGATCAGTTTGTTCGCGACATGATCGGAGCGCCCTGAGACCTTCCTGGGGACGACAAACGTTGCCCGAAAAACGAACCTCAACGTCCTGGGTTCTCCTCAGAATTATTTCTTCGGACAGGAAGCAATGTATCTGCGGATAGTGAGAAGATCTTTTTCCTTGATATTGCGGAATTCAATACCGGTCCGGAAAAGATCTTGGTCGAGGGCTCCCGTATGGCGGGCGATCCCCTCCACGGAGACAAGTAAGCCCTGCTCCCCCGGCGTCACAAAGCTCATTTTGACAGGAGTTCCCGTGGGAATTCCTTCCATGAAGTTCACGATCTGAGCTCCCCCCTCAGAAATATCGGAGATTCGGGTTTGAACTTCGACCTCCCTTCCACGGAGGAGACAAAAATATCTCGTAATCGCGTAAATGCTCACGCGAATAAACTTCCGCCGGTCTTTGAGCTCACCCAGTTCTTTTGTCATCGGAGTTCCTAGGAGTTTTCTCTCGGTATTGTTTCGTCCTTTGAGGCCCGGGGCTTTACAAAAATACTCGTTCCATCAAGAGGGCAGGACCCACCCTTTTAGTGGCAAGCAACTGATTGCTCGATCCGAGAACCGACCGGGACATTTTCCAGGCTTGGAGTCTAACGAGGCATGCTTTGAGGCTCTTACGGAGCGCGAAAAATGTTAGGAAAAAAACCTTCGCATTCTGCATTCTCCGCGAAGTTACTTCTTCTTATGAGCGGTCACATAGCCATGAATGGCCTGTAGGTCTTTTTTCTTCATCTTGCAGAATTCAACACCAGAACGAAAAAGAT
Organism: Candidatus Omnitrophota bacterium; assembly: GCA_903856085.1. Taxonomy (GTDB): domain Bacteria; phylum Omnitrophota; class Omnitrophia; order Omnitrophales; family Aquincolibacteriaceae; genus Aquincolibacterium; species Aquincolibacterium lacustre. The sequence goes on from CAIOAT010000016.1 coordinate 73,999, forward strand.
CTTTTTCGAGGAAACCCGTGTGGCGGGCGACCCCCTCCACAGAAACAAGTATGTTCTCATCCCCGGGCATCATGAAATTCATTTTCACCGGCACGTCCACAGGGAGACCTTCCATAAAGGTCACAAGCCGCGCGCCGCCCTCGGAAATGTCCGAAATCCGGGTTTGCACGCCGACCTCCATGTCGCGAAGAGGACAAAAATACCGCGTAATTGCATAGATGTCCGCGCGAACGAATTTACGGCGTTCTTTCTGTTCGGCCTCTGCGTTTTCACGCGCTTGCGTCATGAGAGTCTCCTTGTTTTTCCTATTTTTTAACAACTAGTGTTTCGACCTTTGAGGCCCGAGTCTTAACAAAGATACTCGCCCCTTCAAATAAAAGCAAGAAGGCGAGGCCCGCCAGCAAGGCGCCCGTGATCCCCATGGGATTGAAAATGAATCTCCCGAGCGAGAACATTTCCCCGATCCACGGTTTCAAGATAAAGAAAAGCGAACACATCGCCACGAGCATCATGAAGATCGCTGGCCACAAGGCCACGCCATAGCGCATTTTGTTCTTAAAGAGCCAGAGACTTACGGTGAGGAGTACCAGCGCGGCAAGAAGCTGATTGCTTGAGCCAAAAACCGACCAGAACATTTTCCAGGCGGGTATCACTTGCCCCGTCGCGTCCGTCATCCGGGTCGTCACAAAGATCGCCGGCAAGACTAGCGTAATAAAAGAAGCGGCGTACGGACTCCATTTTCCGCGCCATCCCGTCAATTCTTCAAAAATATAACGTCCGAGGCGCGTTGCCACGTCCAACGTATCGTAAACAAAAGTGGCAAAAGCAAGAAGTGCGAAATTGAGCGCCAGCTCCGTAGGAACTCCTAGGCGGCTCAGAAACACACTAACACCGTTAGCGAAAATCTGATTGGGATCTTGCAGCTCTCCGGCTTTGCTCGTGGTCAGGATCAAAACAGTTCCAAGAGCAATAACGGCCACAAGGCTCTCGAGAAGAAGTCCGCCGTATCCGACCAGTTTGATGTCGGATTCTTTGGCGATCTGTTTGGAGGTGGTCCCGGAGCAAACCATAGCGTGAAATCCCGAACAGGCACCACAGGCAACGGTCGTAAAGAGAAGCGGCAGGATCGGGAACCCGCCCGGACTGATCCACCCGGTAAAGGCCGGATATTGAATCACAAAGGGCTGAATAAAATTCCCGACAATGATCCCGAGCAGACTCACCCCCACCATCAAGGTAAGGAAAAAACCTCCCAAATAGCCTCGCGGTTGAAGGAGGAGCCACATCGGAATCACCGCCGCGATAAAACAATAGACCAAAAGCGCTCCGTTCCACATCGCTCGCGGATCCAGGTTTCCAACGGAAGACATGGTGAGTGGAAAATGCGGCCCCAGGTAAACCGCCACAAATACCAACGGCAGAAAAACAAGCGTGGTGATGCCAAGCGGAGGGTTGAATTTTCTGAGAATGATCCCCATCACGATCGCAAGCCCCAAATACATCATGGAGGAGGACGCGACGCCTGCACCCCTCAAGGGATCCGTAAAAGTCCCGGCCGTGATGTCCATGAAGGTCGTAATGATATAGACAAGCGAAAACCAAAGAAAAAGCAGGAAAAGGATATAGGCCCGTTTGCTCATATATTCGCGAAGAACTTCCGCGATGGACTTACCTTGGTGCCGAACTGAGGCTGCAATGGTGAGCATGTCATGCACGCCGCCGATAAAAATACCGCCCAAAAGGATCCAGAGAAGCGTTGGCACCCATCCGAACCACATCCCCGCAAGAATGGGTCCAACGATCGGTCCCGCAGCCGCAATCGCAGAGAAATGTTGGCCCAAGAGATACCACTTCCCCGCCGGAACAAAATCCACGTCGTCGCGTAGCGTGTATGCCGGGGTCGGCGCGTTATCTCGCAGGCCAAGGATCCGGCTTAAAAAATTCCCATAAAGCCGGTAACCCAGGAACAGCACGACCATCGAACTAAGGATCAAGAATAGGAGGTTCATAAAGACTCCCTCTAAGTTTGGTTTAAAATAACCGCGGCTTGCTCCACTGTTCAGCAATCCACCGGGCGGCCTGAAAATAAGCGCCTTGGGAAGCCAAGGCATGCCCCCCTTGAAATTCAATCCACTGGGTTTTCCAGCCAAGATTTTTAAGGAAGCCCTGATCTCGCTTCATTTCGTTATAACGAAAATCAGTGGGGCTTGCTAAAAATACCGCTACCTTTTTAAGGGGATATTCGTTCTTTTTGGAATTAGAATATTCCCAGTCCATCATGCCCGTATTTACAATCACTCCGCAAATAAGCTCCGGAAAAAAGAACGAGAAATGATGCGCTCCCATACCTCCACCGGAAAAACCTGAAGCCAATACTTTTTTCCGGTCTATGGCTACGGAGAAAACGCCGTTCTGAACCATTCCCGCGATGTCCTTGAAAATCCTCCACTCTTCCTGCCCCGAAATACCGTTATGAAATTTCTTCGAGCTCAAGATAATCCATTTGAATTTTTCAGCCACTCCTTTCCACGTCTCGATCATTTGCGGCGCATCCCCCGAGGGCGACAGCACAATGACCAACGGATGCTGAATACGCGGATCCATAGAACCGGGCACATAGACAATGGCGTCTGGATTCTCGATCGTGTGTGCCGCATTGCGATGAGACAGCCCCCATAAAGCGCAACTCATCCCGGCTACAAGAAAAAAGGCGGCAATTACGGCCAATCTTTTTTTACGAGGATCGCTCATCTTCCTTCTTCCGGTTTTCTATTCTTCCCGCCATCGCAAGAGAGAAAACCATAATAACTATTCCCATCGTAGAAAAGGTGCCCACGATATTAAATACTTCGCTAGTGACTAAACCTAATGTGTGCCGGTTCACATCAAGCAGGGCTGAACGAAAAGCCTTTATTTGCCCTGAAGGCAACCCCTCGCGCGTTAATTCTTGCGTAAAGCTTTGAATATCCTGATGCATCCTCTGATCATACAGGTTTGAAACCTGGGATGAATGCCAATACGCCGATATCATCAGGAGCAAAATACCAAGCGCCGGAACAAGCCCTCGCATAAGTGTACTTTTCTGCATTCTCCGATCTCCTTTTAGTGAAATGCGCATTTGCTTGTCGGACAGTTCATTTCTCTCTCAAAACCTGCGGCCTTTGCCACAGCACCTTGACGTCCACTTCTTCTTACAAAGAAAAAACGGAGAGGGAGGGATTCGAACCCCCGAAGCCCTTGCGGACTTAGCAGTTTTCAAGACTGCCGCATTCAACCGCTCTGCCACCTCTCCATTAAAAAAATTCTATGGGTCAGAGGTTCTGTCCTGGCCACCTTAAATTTTCACCCCGGGCCAGGATTCCCACCTCTCCTTAAAATACCGAGAAATGGCAAACGCAAAACAACATTGTTTCTGCGTCCCACGTTCGCCGTTCCCCGCGCTTCAGCGCTTCTCTTTCCTCAATGTTTTAAAAAATTCCGATAGCAAAAACTTTGCATCGTCGGCCATCACGCCGCCCGTCACCTTCACGCGATGGTTCAGACGATCGTCCTCCGTAATATGATAAAGACTGTGACATGCCCCAGCTTTCGGATCGCGGGCTCCATATACAAGGTTCGTACACTTGGTCATCACGAGCGCCCCGGCACACATCGGACACGGTTCCAACGTCACGTAAAGCGTTGCTCCTTCGAGCGATCCACGATGGTCTTTTCCACCCACGGGTTTGGCCTCCGGCATTTGACTTAAAGTCTCGGAGGCCTGCGTTAGCGCGATCATCTCCGCATGCGCTGTCGGATCCCTGAGCATTTCCATCTGGTTACAGGCCCGGGCAATGATCTTTTGTTTCCAGACCACCACCGCACCGACCGGCACTTCGCCCTTTTCGAGAGCAAGAACCGCCTGTTTGATGGCCTCTTTCATGTAATGTTCGTGGTGTGGTTTTTCCATACGAGGGGCTTATTATAAGAGTTTTCGGGAAGCGGTCATCACAAAAAGCGCATTAGGAAATGCTTGCGGGCCCTGCGAAGATAGCCGGCGATCGGAACGTTTTCTGGATTTTAACGACAAGGTACTTAAGCGTTGTTCGCGGGTGCGGGTGTTCTTGAGCCGACTGCAACAGTCCCTGTTTTGTTGGGAACAAACTTGAGGTCTTGTTTGACGAGCGGTTAGAATAATTTTAAATTATTTACTAATGGCAGCCGTGAAAAAATTAACTTTCGAAACGTTTCATAGCGCGCTCGAGATCAAGCAAGGCCGCTTCTAGGCGCCGGGAATGAGCCTGAGCTTTACCGTGGGCCTTTTTTTCTTCTTCGAGTTTTTCTTCCAGGGATTTTTGGGCGATTGCCCTTTCGTTCAAAAGCCCTTCCTTCTCCCCGATAGCCTTCGCCAAATCACTCAAGGCTCGGACCTTCGCGTCTCTTTCTTCCCTTATCTGTTCCTTTTCACTTTCAAGGTTAGAGTGCTGTTTCCGAAGCTCTGCCGCTTGAGCTTCGGCTTGAGCTGCAGCCTCTTCAAGGTCTTTAATCCGGGCCAACCCCTTTCCAATATCCCCGCGGCCCTCTTCAACTTCACCAGCAAGACGCTCTTTTTTTTCTTCCAAAGCAGCGATCTCTGCATCCCGTTCTTCAAGATCTTTTCCAAAACACAGCTTCTCTTCTTCAAGACCCGCGATCTCTTTCTCGAGATTCTGTCTTTCCCCCTCTAATCGTTTCTTGTCATCTTCCAAACCAGCAATGATCGCACAGCTCTTCTCAAAAGATTCCTCATGATCACGAATACGCTCCTTCAACTGATCCGTCTCTTCCACGCTTCTTGCAAGACCTGTCTCAACACCGGTCTTCTCTTCCTCTAGACGCTTCAAAGATGCTTCCAATACCAATAATGC
>CAIOAT010000017.1 GCA_903856085.1 Candidatus Omnitrophota bacterium
CGGCTGCTTGGGGAATAGTCTGATTGCTTTCGCTTCGTGTAGAAAGAGAATGGCTAGATAGTGCGCATGATCTTCCCCCGAAAAAGTGGACACAACGAAGAGTTGGTGACAGCATGAAAGCCAGCTCATCAGACGGGGGTGTCCAATGGAAGGCGAAAGCATCAAACGGCAGCGATTTGACAGAGATTTCAAGCTCTCGACGGTCAAGATGGTCACCGAAGGCGGTCACAAAACGTCCGAAGTGGCGCGGAGCCTTGGAATTCATCCCAACCAGATTTACAACTGGAAGCGGAAGTTCAGCGATAATGGCGAGAAGGCTTTCCCCGGGAAGGGTCATCTGACCGAGATTGCCGCACTTCGCCGGAGATTGCGGGATGTTGAGATGGAGCGCGACATCTTAAAAAAAGCAGTCGGCATATTTTCAAAAACGACCGAGAGCGGTTCGGGTTTATAGCCGATCACAGTGCGGTCTTTCCGCTTGAGAAGATGTGTCGGGCGTTAGAAGTATCACGAAGCGGGTATTATGCGTTCAAGAAGCGGCCCCAGAGCCAGCAGCGGGTCGATAACGAGCGATTGCTCATTGAGATAAAACGGGTGTTTTGGGAGAATGACCGCAATTACGGCAGCCCGCGGATCTGGGATCAGTTGCATCGCAAAGAACAGATGCGCTGTTCCGAGAATCGTGTGGCGCGGGTTATGCGTTGTCATGGGATCGCTGCCATCCAGAGGCGCAAGTTCCGGGTGACGACGAACTCGAAGCATGATCATCCTGTGTGGCCGAATGTTCTCGCCCGGAATTTTGTGGTTGCGAGGCCGAACGCCGCTTGGGTGGCGGATATTACGTATGTCTGGACGCTTGAAGGCTGGTTGTATGTGGCGACGGTGCTGGATCTGTTCTCACGCGGCATCGTTGGTTTGGCGATGGATAAAACCATTGCCGACACATTGACGATACAGGCCATGCGGCAAGCGATCTTTCGGCGCAACCCGACGCAGGGCCTTATCTGCCATTCGGATCGGGGTAGTCAATATGCCGGCAATGACTTCAAGGCGATCCTGGCTCAGAACAAGTTCGTCGGGAGCATGAGCAGGAAGGGTGATTGCTGGGATAATGCCGTTGCGGAGAGTTTTTTCCACACGCTCAAGGTCGAGCTGATCCACCGGCATAAGTTCAGGACCCGGGATGAAGCGAGAAGGAAGATCTTTGAGTATGTGGAAATGTATTACAATCGCAGACGGGCTCATTCAACGCTCGGGAATCTGAGCCCCTTTGAGTTCGAGAGACAGGCAATACTATCTTAACAAACCGTCCACTGAACTGGGGAAGGTCATTATTAACGGTGCGAGAGGTCTCGGGATTGCTAAAGGTTTCGGTATGGACCATTCGGACATGGTGCAGTCAAAAATATATCCCTTATTTCAAACTACGCGGGGCGGTACGGTTTCGCCAAAGCGAGGTGGATAAGTGGATAAAAAAGAACACCAGCCCCGGGCGATCTCTTCATAGGCTCCGAATCGAGGCGGCAATGGCTACAGAGGAGGCTCCAAACTAAGCAAATTCTAGGCAAGGGGCGATTTTCCCCTAGGGGGAACACACCCATGGGGTGCGTGCGTTTATCCAGTATGAGTCGTATGCGATAAGAAGTTGAACAACATAAGGGGGAGCAAGATGATTGACGGAGATGGAATTCATTTTGATGAACCAGTGACTTGTCCGAAGTGTAATTTGGCGCATTTCGATATGGACGTCGAGGGAAAAAAGGGCGAATGGAATATGGAAGATGCCTATGACTACACGGCGACATTGCGTGGTGGGGTTGTTTTGCACGGAGGGACTCGGATGGATATTAAGTGCCCTGCTTGTAATGCTCGGCTAGAAATTGCACTTGAGATATGCCCTCTATGGTTCGTGAGCATTAAGGAGTAAGAGGTGGGCGTGTGTTTTGAGCTGATTTTGATGGAAAAAGTTGTAAAAGGACGTTCGTCCGCTTATAATGTCTCATGCCAAAGCGGATCGATTTCCAGGGGGTCATCTCCAAGCTGAAGGACTTTTACACCAGCCGTAAGCGCCTGCCTAGTTACGCCGAGATCCAGTCTCTTTTGGGGTACAGCTCAAAGGGCGGGGTTTCTGTGCTAATGAAGCATCTCTTGAAGCGTGGAGTCCTGAAGCGCGATTCGAGAGGCAAATTTGTGCCCACACCGATGCTTGAGGGGGGCATCAGGCTTCTCGGCACAGTGCAGGCCGGATTCCCGTCC
>CAIOAT010000018.1 GCA_903856085.1 Candidatus Omnitrophota bacterium
ATTGTCCCGCCTCTGACGTATTGGATTGTCCCGCCGCTGACGCATTGGATTGTCCCGCCTCTGACGTATTGGATTGTCCCGCCGCTGACGCATTGGATTGTCCCGCCGCTGACGTCTTGGATTGTCCCGCCGCTGACGTATTGGATTGTCCCGCCGCTGACGTCTTGGATTGTCCCGCCTCTGACGTATTGGATTGTCCCGCCGCTGACGCATTGGATTGTCCCGCCTCTGACGTATTGGATTGTCCCGCCGCTGACGCATTGGATTGTCCCGCCTCTGACGTATTGGATTGTCCCGCCGGTCCCTAGAAACCACCTGCCGGCGGTGATCTCTTTAATTTTGCTTTTAATAAATCGTCCGACGAAAACCTCACCCACCAATTTCTTCACTCGTTTCTCAGCGTCGTTTTCGTCGAACCAGTCCGGTTTAAAATCTTGGTCAACATGCAGTTTCCAGTTCTTCAGATCGTGATTGAAAACATCGCTGTCTTTCGGAAGTAGCTCGACCCGCACGAAATTAGGATCTTTTTTCTCGTCTTTGATTCCCGCTTTTTCCAAAAGCGTTGTGTGGTTATCAATGTCGATATCCCACACGATTGATTTCTTCGTTACGATTACGCTAAAGAATTTGCACATTTCACTGTCCCCCTTTTTGTTTTTATGCTGCGACGTACCGATTATTTTTTTCAATCCACGCGTCAATATCGCGGACGCGAAAGCGCGGCGCGGAGCCCACAAGAAAAACTTTCAGCCCGGACACGGCCCACTTGCGCCAGGACTGATAAACCGTTTGCGGAGCTTTCCCGACATACTTTGCGAACTCTTCAATGCTTAGGTACTGTTCCATTTAATCCTCCGTTGCTTGTAGTGCTACACTAACATTTGAGAATAAAAAAAATCCCTTGTTTCCTCTCGTGGTTTTTTCCTTACATGCTGTCCCCATTTAACTGTCCCCCTTGCATTTCTTATCGACAAAACGAGTGTACACTTTAGCACTAACATTGTCAAATTTAATTTTATGTTTTCTTTTGGTTCTTGCCTTTCTTGTGTTTAGTGCTATATTCCTAATTGCCCTGGAGGGTAGACACATGACTTTCGGAGAATATCTTAAACAGCTTCGAGAAGAAGCAAATATGCGGCAGACTGTTCTTGCCGACAAATTAGATATTTGGGTTTCACATATCGGAAATCTTGAGAAAGGTCGAGCTAATCCCCCACCGAAAGAAAGGATTGAGCAGATCGCCGCAGCCCTATCTCTTACCTCTGAGCAGAAAGATAAATTATCCGACCTCGCGTTCAACGAAAGAAATAAAAAAGAGCTCGATGCGTTCAAGAAACCTTCCTCAGTAGATGCTTCCCTAGTATCAGTAGACACCGAAAACTTAATCTCAGTCCCGGTCTTTCTAAAATGCCCCGCGTCTGTTAAGTCTTGGGTAAGTGGCGAAATTGATCGCTACGAGAAAATATCCAAAACTTTCACACAGGGGAGGCGTATGTTTATCATGAAAATACACGGGGATAGCATGGATCGCGCAGGGATTGACGACGGCTGTATGGTGTTGGTTGACTCAGAGAAAGAGCTCAGGAATGGGAACATCGTCGTTGCCAGAGTTGATGATGAATGTACGATCAAGAGATATTACAAGACGGATCACAAGGTGACACTCTCCCCGGACAGCACCAATCCAGAGCATCAGCCTATGGTTTTCACGAAAGCAAATAAGATCATCATTCACGGGGTAGTCGACAGCATCTACCTAAAAAAAGTAAAGTGAGGGCGCAATGAAAAAAACATTAATAGCGGTAATATTCATTTTGGCTTTATGGCCTGTCTCTCAAGCCAAAGCCTACGATCAAGAGGCTCAGGCGATTAGAGATCAAACGGATATGCAACGCCAAGAGGCCACATATCAAAACAGCGTGGCGCAGACAAATAGGATTGTTGATAGTTACGAACGAAATCGGTAAATGAGCACGATCTACCGCGTCAATAATATCTTTCAGTACGCCTACCACGAGAACGGAAAAAGAAAAAAGCGATCCCTCAAGACCAAAGACAGGGGGATCGCAAAGCTCTTGCAGGCGAAATACGATCTTGAACTATCCCGCCAAGGCTCCGGCCTCTCCACGGACAAAGACCTTAAAGAATACTTCACCTGGTATAAGGCCACGCATTACATCGGTCTTAAACCACTCCACGCGATAAAAGAGATCCGGATTCTAAAGCGGTTCGTGGAAGGTACCAATGCGGAAAAACTATCTCACCTCACAGGCCAACGTATTTTAGAATGGCTATCCTCTCAGAAAAAGATCGGGCCAAAGACTTGGAACAATATTCGCGGGATCATAAAGACTTTCTTAGATCCTGCGGTTCCAAATCATCTTAGGGTCAATCCCGCACATACAGTCCCAATCAAGAAAGCACCGGCTCACGGCGTTGACTTTTACACGGATTCAGAATACAGATCCATTGACTCGGCGGCCGGTTCAAATCAACTTAGGGTAATGATTGCTATAGCAAGGTACTCCGGGCTCCGGATCGCTGAGATACTACACCTTCACGCTGAGGATATATCTTTTGGAGAGAAGTCTCTAATCATGGTCAAAAATAGGCCGGAAATGGGCCACACCGTGAAGAACTACCAGGAGCGGGCTGTCCCGTTATGTTTAGAGCTAAAGTCCATCCTGGGGCATTTAAACGTAAAAGAAGGGCTGCTATTCCCCAAGTCCTCAAAAATTCATCCAGAACGCGCTTTAAACGAGGCTTTGACGAAAGCAGGGGTAAAGCGTAAGGGAAGGGCCTGGCACCTTCTCAGGCACACTTTCGCGTCAAGGGCGGCGCAGAATGGCGTCTCTCTCGTCCAGATCATGCGGTGGATGGGCCACGGTGATTATAAAACTACCCTCCGTTATTCCCATTTGTCCCCAGCATACTCCGCCGAAATCGAGAAAATCAATCTCGAACCTGCTACCAATTCTGCTACCGCCTAGATTTTATCGTCTAATTTGTATAGACGATAAATAAAGTGGAGGTGGAGGGAATTGCACCCTCGTCCAAAGGATTCGTCATTAAGGGGTCTCCATGCTCAGTTCGCAATGGATTTAATCCCCCAGGCCTCTGCGAACGAGATCCTGAAAGACGATCCGCCTAGATCTTTTCCCCGGACACGGCGACGATGCCCAAAGAGCAACCTGCTTTTTCGTCAGCAGAACTTAGCAGGTATCGGCCCTGTGACGTTCGCTAGCAGTTAAGCAGCGAAAGGAAGAGCGAAAGGCGTCGGAACCGTTACCGGTCCAACAGCCCTTTCGTTCCAGCTGGTTTTTTCAGCATTTGTGTTTTGCCACGTTTTTTAAAGAGGCACCTGACGAACCTCTGCATGCTCCCTTAAATGCAGTACCCCCTGTCGAACCTATTCACCCCCAAGGAACGACGCTGTTAAAGAACCGCGGGAATTATAACACAAAAAACTTCAGAGACTTCATAAGCTTAATAAGCCGGAAAAACGGAGCAAGGATTGTTACTTTCTGCGCCTGTTCAGCCTTTGAAGCTTTATGGGCTGTTTCAGCCTCACGTGCGGGTCGCGCGCTTGATGGCGGACTGGGTCTCGCGGGTATGGATCCTCTGCTTGATGGTCGCCCGCTTGTCGTACTGCTTTTTGCCTTCGCCAAGCGCGATCTCGACTTTTACAAATCCCTTTTTGAAATACATGCGGAGTGGCACGATCGCGATCCCTTTGCGTCCGGCCTGCCCCATCAGACGGTTGATCTCGCTACGTTTAAGCAGCAATTTGCGTGTCCGGATCGGGTCCAGTTCCTGATGCCCCTGGATCTTCGAGTAGGGAGAAATATGACAATTCAAAAGAAATGCTTCCTCCCGCATAATGCGCACATAGCTGTCTTTCAGGTTCACGCGCCGCTCGCGAATGGATTTCACCTCATGACCCATGAGGCTTACACCCGCCTCACACCTATCATGGATAAAGTAGTCGTAGTGAGCCTTCCGATTCTCGGAGATCACTTCAAACAAATTCCGAACAGGCTTTGTCGTGGGAATGGGTTCTTTTTTCTTTTTCATGGAAGGCACACCGTTTTTAAATTCAGAAAAAAAAGTGCCTGGCCGTGCACGATCTTCCTGAATCGTGACGGCAAGGTACCAAACCATTGAGATTTGGTGCTGAGGAGGGGACTTGAACCCCTAAGGCCTTGCGGCCACTAGCTCCTGAAGCTAGCGCGTCTGCCAGTTTCGCCACCCCAGCATGAATACGATGAATGCAGAATATAACTGTCATTAGCGGGTACCGTCAACCGCAAAGATGGAAAATAGAAGGGCCTATTCCAGCGAAACTTCTTTGGGGACGGCTAAAGAACTATTTGCAGCAGGAGCGGGCGCTTGAGGGGCGACAGAGGAAGCAATCGGCTGTTTCACCGCGGGCTGAGGCGAAGACACCGCTACCGCTTTAGCCGCAACCTGTGGAACTACAGCAGAAGCCTCCGGGAGAGGCATCAAATTAATGTTGCGAAATTCCAGGACACCTTTCTTCGCCTCTCCCACTCGCGCATTCGTAAAGACGAAGGCCACTTCGTTCACGACAAGGGATTTCGGAGCGTGAAAATCAAATTCCACGAGCTTCCATGTATTTTCAAAAGTCCTCGGGGCGTAACGACGAACTACATTGCCTTTAGATTTCAACTCGATGAAAAAACTTTCCGGAGAAGCCTCGTCGGCCTTGCGACGAACCTCAAAAGAAAGCCCGGCATATTTCGAAAGATCAAAATCCCGGGTCTTGATATAGACGCCGCAGAATGAGCCGGCCGGGAAAACATCGTATTCGGTCTCAAGAAAAACCTGCCCCGCGTCCGGATCTTTAAAAAATTCCCGTCCCGCATACCCGATCTTGGGTGTAAAAAAGGTACCGTGGTCAAAAACAACATTAAAAAAACTTCCGGCCTTTTTGGAAAGATCGATCTGCTCGGCCTCCATGACCGCTGATTTTTCGAGAAGTTCGTAGGATTCTTTCATGAGACCCCAGGCTTCCGAGGTAACCCGTGTAGCAGGCTGGATCACGCCACCCACAACGCTTGTCTCCTCAAGGCCCCGTATACGAACCCCTTCAGAACGGAAAAATGGCGATGGTTTCGAGACCTCCACAAAACCGCGAAGAACGCCGATCTTGTTCTCCTTCCCCGGCTGCGCGGACGCCTGCACGCGGAAAATAGCACCGTGGATATTCGCCACATAATCGCGAGTCAAAATTTTCAAAACAGCCTTATCATCTTTCTGCTTGCGTTCAAATTGGCGTGTCGTCGCCCCCAGGAGAACCCCCTGAGCCAAGCGCAGTTTATAAACTTCTCGCTTCCCCACCACGCGAGACTCTTCGTCCTGGATCTCGGAATTCTCCTTCAACCGCAGATGGATCTCATTTTCAACTTGGAAATTGACCATACCGTCTGTGCCGGTCTTAATCTTCTGGGATGTCACGAACTCCTCCCCACGCTTGGGCACACGCCAGGAATGAGTCTGAAGGTCATAAATCTGTACGTCCCCTTCAAATCCGAGAATCTCAAATGCGAGAGGTTTATAGGACCGCGGGGCGAATTGGGACCACAGGAAAAGACCCGCTGCGATAACGAGGACAACGATGAGGGGCTTCCAGTGGCTCACTGTTTTTGGCTTCTCAATGCGGATACTCATGGGTGCAGTCTATATCACATTTACAAGCTTGTCTATCTTCACGCAGGATCAAACTAATTGCTCCGGTCTCTGGGCAGTACAGGACTCGAACCTGTGACCTCCCCCATGTGAAGGGGGCATTCTAACCAGCTGAACTAACTGCCCAAAGACCGGGCAAACCTAAGACGTAATCTACGCGCGCCCGACGTATTCGCCTGTTTCCGTGTTGACTTTGATCTCGGTCCCTTCATCGATAAAAAGCGGAACATTAACCTTAAGACCTGTCTCACAAACGGCGACCTTTACAGTATTTGAGACGGAATCCCCACGAACCCCGGGAGGTGCTTCCGTAACCTTCAGGATCACAATCCCAGGTAACTCCGGGAAAATGGGCTTTTCTTCATGGAAATCGATCTTGATCTCCATACCCTCCTTCAAATAATACTTTTTGTCGCCCAGAATCTCTTCGGTCAGCATAAACGAATGATAATTTTCCATATCCATGAAATGGAACCCTTGGCCATCTTTGTATAGGAACTGGCATTGTTTCGGATCCAGGGTGATCCTTTCAAGCGGCTCGTCAGGGGCAAACCGGGTCTGAACGATACGCCCGTTCTTGAGATTCTTCAGGGTGATCTGGAAAAAAGCCCGCAAATTTCCGGGCGTGCGATGGGTGGCCTCGGTCACCATATGCATCTCATTCTGGTGAAGAACGATGGCACCTTTTTTGGCATCTCTTGCTTGCATTTTGTTTCCTCTCGTTAAAGATCAGGTCAAAATTTCAATGTTACGGGAGCGATATTATACATGAAGCGAACTTCTGGGCAACCCTGATTCTCATTTAGAAAATTAACGGTCCCAAGACCAATCCATCGAAACATAGTGAGAGTGGGACCGCCCAAACTACCCTTTTGGGAAAGAAATGAAACGTCTTTGCGGTAATCACGAGAGTCCCAAGTAACCGTCTTAAAACATAAATGAAGACTTGGGGCAATCCTGACTTTTATTTTCTTTTATTGCTGGTAGTAAGCCTTCAGACAATACTAATAACCGAAAGAATACGCTCCTGGGTCTGGCTCTCCAGGCGATAGGAAAAGAACTTTTTATTCTCACAGACCGTGCAAAGGCCCGTATCATGAACATGGGTTTCCAGGACTCCTCGTTTTAAAAGCCGACTCTTGATCACTCCTACAAGGTCCAGATTGCCTTTGGCCGCATCCTTCCCGCGATAAAAACCAGGGAAATGACCCAGGAATTCCTTACCAACCTCATAGCAACATTTGCGGATCGAAGGCCCGATCGCCACGCGAAGATCCCCCATTTTCGTTCCGCACCGCTTCTCAAAGATCTTGAGCATTTGTGCGATGATCCCATCCTTGACACCCTTCCATCCACCGTGCGCGATCCCGGCAACCTTCTGAACAGGATCCCAGAAAAAAACCGGGACACAATCCGCAGTTCGCATCCCAAGCACCAGCCCCGGCACCTTAGTGATCAGTCCGTCGGCGGGAGTTTCCAAAAGTTCTGCATCCGGGCGCTCGGCCACCACGATCGTACTGCCATGGACCTGTTTCACCGTAACCAAATTGTCAGAGATTAGACCTAACTCCTGTAAAAATTTTTCCCGCTTGGAATGATCGAAAATGCGGGAATGAAAACCAGCAATCACCCCTTTCCCGAAGGATTCAAGACGGAAAATACCCGGAGGATCTTCTTTGAAAATCATGGCTTCGACCTCTCGGAAGTATCCGGGGAAGCCGCCTCAAAGAATTTTTCAGCAGTTAAAAGCTTTTCGCCTTTCTTCATTTCAGGATCAGCATGAAAGCGTTTCCGGATGGCACCATCATGAAGGTAGTTGTTGATGGCGATCAGGATCATGCCCTGGTCCAGGGAATAATATTTCCGAGCGACTTTTCCGTCCGTGACCGACACAGCGTCATAGAAACCATATTCGCCGTAGATGTCATAAAGTTCGATTAGCTTCCGGAGATTCCCGACGGCCTCGGCCGGCATGAATTCAAGCGCAAGTGCGCTCGCGTGCGGCGTCACGACCCCAGACTTGTATCCTTTGATCCCAAAAGGTTTCGCTCCATATTCGGAATAACTGTCATGAGGATCCGCCGAGGGACTCATCCCCCAGACTGGCAAACCCAATTCCTCCCGAGCATACCGCATCTGCCCCTGCGCGTGAGCGGCATCATTCATTCCGAGTCCTTCAGGCGCAAGTTTTTTCTCTTCAAGCACGACGGTCGGCATGAGCGCTTCAAACGCCGAACCTCCCCAACTCGGAACGTATTTGAGATTCTTCCATTCATAATACCCACCGGCATATTTATAACCCATCACAGTCCGCTCCGTTCTGTTCTTGGGTGTCTGGGATTGCCATTTATAATTCAGGGGGAACGTCCGGACCATGCCCTCGAACCAAAGTTTTTCAGGGATATCGCCTCGCGCGATAGCCATGTAGATCGCAGCCCGGGGCTCGCCGTAGAAGACCCCATAGCGATAGTCCGTGTAGACACCCAGATTTTCGTAATAGCCGTGATACATCTGGTTTTCGACAGGATCATAGAAAAATTTGAAATTCGCTCGCGCCAGAAGCCGTCCAACTTGTTCCGAAAGCTCTTCAGGAAACGCGTTCTTCGCCACGTAATAACCCAAAAAAAGCCACCCGCTATCCACAAAAGAAACGAAATAACTCGTCGGGACCAATAGCGTCGTATCGTAATAATTGAATGGGAAACCGCTCTTGTGACAATCGAGTTTTTCCATCGTTGCCAGCGTTTTTCGAATGCGAGCGACGGCGTCCTCTTTGGTGATAAAACCAAGATCGTAAGCACTCACCACCGACATCAGGTAGACGCCAACATTCGTGATGTTGGTATAATCCCCGATCCACGCATCGTCTCCAAGCGGCGTTTTTTCGCCAAGCCGGATATTGTCTAGAGGCAAACCGTGCTCTGCGTCCACAATCTTGTCAAAAAACTCCCAGGTGTCTTTGGCAACTTCTTTCAGGAAATCCTTATCATCCTGCGAAAATTTTTTCTTCACACTTACCGTCTTAGGGAAACCCCGAAGACGACCTGCCAGAAATTTCGCAAATTCAGGAGTGCCATGGGGAATCGTCGTTTTTTGAAGCCCATATTCCGGATGATCGACGGCACTTGACCCGGGCTCACCCGTTCTCACGAAGCGGATATTATCAAAATAAATCCTGCCCGTTTTTTTCGTCACAAACTTATCATTGAAAATAAAAATGAGTTCGCTCAGATTGTTGTAACTGATCCGTGGATTTTTCCATGCCTCAGGATTTTGAAAATCGATGAGGCCGGTCATTTTATTCAGCGGGACGCTCACGGTCTGCCACTCCGAGGTCACGGGAATGATCGCCGACCCTTGTACCGTTTCAAGACAGTCCTTATCGAGACACTTCTTAAGCTCGATCCTGAACTTTTCTGTGAATCCTTTCGCGGCATCCCCTTTGACCGCCATCTCAAAATGGTCGTATTGACTGCCGTCAAAACTCATGAGCTTTGTCCAGAATCCATTTTGAGCCGGAACATCGGAGTCCACGCTGTACGTAAGCCGAAGGACCTTGGACTCCTTGCCATCCTTACCTGGAAGCGGCACGATCGTGAGATCCGTGTAAGAATTATTCGCATCCGAAGGATTAAGGTTCCAGTCGCCCGTGGGACCGCCAAGACGATTCTCGAGACCATTCTCAAAATCCGCGACCATGACGATCTTGGGAACTTCCTTAGAGGGCAATACTTTTCCAGAAACCGCCGGCGCCACCCGATCAGCGTCTGTCTTTTCCGACGTCGGCTGCGAAAACCCCTGGGAACACCCCGCATAAAAAACCATCAAACACAGGAAAAGAAGGAATGAGCTTTTTTTCATAAATACGCCTTGAGTTTTTTCCATGTGTCCGACCCCACCAATCCAGTGACCGAAAGTCCTTTGGATTTCTGAAAACTGCGCACCGCTGCCTTGGTCCTTTTGCCGTAAAACCCTGTGGGATTCCCTTTGAAATACCCTGTACGCTGGAGAGCCTTCTGGATCTTCAAAGTCTCTTTTCGATTGGGCATGGCGGGAGCTGAAACGATAGGCTTAGGCATTTTCCCGGTCGAAAGGAACTCAATCCTCCCGAGATCCGACCAAAGATACTGCCGTCTCTGGCTTCCCATAAGGCCCACAAAGATCACTTTGCCGTTGGACTGGACCCGCCCGGCGAAGCAATGGCGCGCCGTCCGCGTCCAACCTGTCTTGCCGATCACTCCGCCCGTCCGCCAAAGCATTTTATTGCAATTGTTCAAAAGGATCCGCCGACCGCCGCGGCTGTAAATGACCGCACTTCGGATCTTCAACGTGTTCACGATAAAAGGATACTGTGAAGCTGCCATGATGAACCGGGCCAGGTCATAGGCTGTTGAATACTGCCCCGAGGCCGGAAGTCCGTTAGGATTCACAAAGTGGGAATTGTTCGCACCGACGCTTTTGACTTTTTGGTTCATCAGTTTAGAAAACTCGGAACGTGAGCCTGCCGTCAGGATCGCAAGCGCCTCCGCCGCATCATTCGCAGACTTAATAAGCGCTGCCTTAACAAGATCTCGCACATAAAAACTTTCCCCCCCATGCAAGCCTATTTTGGAAGGCTGAATATTTTCCAGACCGCTCGGGATCTGAACGATCTTATCCAGAGAGAGATGATCGAGGGCCACCATCACGGTCAGAAGTTTAGTGGTGCTAGCAGGCGCACGCTTGGCATAAGGCTCTTTTGCGTAGAGGATCTGCTGCGTCCGCCCGTCCAAAAGGACGGCGGAGGGGGCTGACAATGTGATCGAGCTCGCTTCCGCGCGCGATGGCGGAAAAAGAGACGCGACCAAGACGAGACATAAGGCTAAAAGATTAGGGATCGTTTTTTTCATACTGACCCGCGGGACCCGATTTTTCTCAACACTTTTTTGCCCCGCTGAATGAGGATATACTTGAAAACCTGGCGGCCCCAATCCGTATAATTTTAGAAATCAGCAATTGGAGCAGTCCAAACTACCCTTTTAGGAAAAACATAAGGAAAAATGCGCGATACAGGATTCGAACCTGTGACCTCTTCCATGTCAAGGAAGCGTTCTAACCAACTGAACTAACCGCGCATGTTTAGAAAATCATGTAATTATCTTATCACGGAAGGAATGAATTTTGAGGATTATATGGGAGAGATGCCATGAGTTCAAGCGCAAAGGTACCTCAAAAGGCAAAAGCACTTGGTTGCGGTCAGAAAGCAAATAAGGCTCAATTTCCCATAAAAAAATTCATGAAGAAGGAGTATAATGCGCTACTGATAGATGTCTTGATCTTCCACCCCCAAAAAAGATGCGACGAAGAGTTGGTTTCGGCATGAAAGCTAGATCATCCTCCGGATGTCTCCAAGGGACATGGAAAAACTTCGAGAGGCATTTTGACAGGGATTTCGATATACGACACAATAAGCGTAGGATCCAGTAAAAAGAATGCTTTTTGGGTTTTGGGAAATGTGTTACAAATTGAGGGGTTCAATCAACGCAATGCTCTCTGAGGCCATTTCGAGCGCGAAAGACAGGCCAGCCAGTCTTAACAAAACGTCCACTGAACAAGAAAAGGCCGGTTAGTGCTACCAGAAAAGCAATTTCTTAACAGAAAATACGTTGTCGTCGGAAGCGGTCTTTTCGGATCCGTCATCGCTGAGCGCATCGCCAAAGTCCTGAACCAAAAAGTTCTTGTTATTGAACAACGTCCGCACGTCGGCGGAAATTGCCATTCCTTCCTTGAGCCCGAAACCCAGATTGAGATCCACACACATGGAACTCATATTTTCCACACCAAAAATCCAAGGGTTTGGAATTACATAACCGGTTTCAGCTCCTTCACGAATTATCAACATAAGGTCCTCACCCAGCACGGTAATCGCGTTTATTTCATGCCCATCAGTCTAGCGACGATCAACTCCTTCTATGGCTTGAATTTAAAACCCTACGAGGTCGAGGCCTTCATCCGCAAAGAGAGTGCCTCAGCGAACATCTCTGAGCCGAGAAATCTTGAGGAAAAGGCGATCAGCATGGTCGGCCAACCTCTTTACAAGGCATTTATCCGAGAATACACCACTAAACAATGGGGCATGGATCCCAAGCTGCTACCAGCTGATATCATAACCCGACTGCCCGTGCGCATGAACTACAACGCCAACTATTTCAACGACCTTTATCAGGGGATGCCGGTTGATGGCTACTTCAAGCTTTTCGAGCGGCTTCTTTCGCATCCGAATATCTCCGTCGAGCTGAATTGCAACTACTTCTCTGTGCGCGAGCTCATCCCCAAGGACTGCTTGGTGGTTTACACAGGCCCCATCGACCAGTTTTTCGATTACTGTCATGGAATGCTGGAATGGCGCTCACTTCGTTTTGAGACAGAAATTAAGCCTGTCCAGGACTTCCAGGGCACCTCGGTCATGAATTACGCGGATAGCGAGGTTCCCTATACAAGAATCCACGAGTTCAAGCATCTTCATCCGGAGAGGGACAAGCCCTTCTCATTCCCCAAGACCGTTCTTTACAAAGAATATCCTACAGCTCGCCTAGACTTGGCTCAGGAGCGTTATTACCCGGTGAACACGGCCAAAAACCAAGCTCTGTTCCTGAAATACAAAGATCAGTCGTCGCACAGCAACGGGATCGTCATGGGGGGTCGGCTAGGCGACTATCGATACCTTGACATGGATCAGACCATTGCCTCTGCTCTTGAGACATTTGAAACGAAGATCCTTCCCAGAAAGAGTGCATAAAATGGGGCCGCAATTATCGGTCGTGATGCCGGTCTACAACGAACAAGCGGCAATTGGGGCGGTTTTGGAAAAATGGAACCGCGAGCTATCTCGACTTGGCATCGACTTCAGGATCGACGTCTATAATGACGGATCGAAGGACAATACCCTGGTCGTCCTGAACTCCATTGCGCAAAAGCGGCCACGAATCGTCGTTCATGACAAACGAAACAGCGGGCATGGCCCCACGATCCTCCAGGGATACCAGCAAAACAGCGATTGTGAGTGGGTATTTCAGACGGATAGCGACGACGAGATGCAACCAGAGCATTTTGAGAAACTGTGGAAGAAACGGGAACACCACGACTTCCTGTTGGGACACCGTTTAGGCCAGAATCAGCCTCTTCCCCGAAGGATTATCTCGCTGATTTCGAGACTGACAGTCTGGGGGCTTTTTGGACGAGGCGTTTTGGATGTGAATGTTCCTTATCGCCTCATGCGCACAGAGAAGCTCAAGCCGATTTTCCATGCACTTCCCCAGAGAACTTTTGCCCCCAATGTGATCATTTCGGGGTGGGTGGCTCGCAAGAAACTTCGTATTCTGGAAGTCCCTGTTCCCCATAGCGCTCGAAAAACCGGCACGGTCTCACTCCAGAAATGGAGTCTATTCAAGGCAGCCATGCGATCCTTCATGCAAACGCTCGCGTTCCGATGGTCCGGCGAGATGCCCTGACGACAGTCCGTTTCGGCACGAATAGGCTCCGGTGGCTTCTATTTCTCCTCTACAGTTTCATTGAGTACTAGCCGTATTCAGAGAGGGCAATTAACGGGCCATGGTCCGGGCCGTTTAATTCATAACTGCGGGCAACCAGCATAGGGTCATGATGATGAAAAATTTATTCCCATCTCACAGATTAAGCAAGCTGGACTATTTTACAGGTGGTGCATTTTTAGCATTCTGCTACTTCTTGTTTTTCCATTTTGACATTGCTTGGACGGGGCACGATTCCTTAAATTATTTATTCGGTAGTCCGCTTGAGTTTTACGATAATTGCAAGAAATTTCGGGGAACCTGTCTAGGAACACCCTATCCACCATCTATATATGCAGCGTTTGCCCTATGGCTTTCCCCATTCAAATTAATTGGCCTGCTGACAAATCCTAATAATTTCCCTATATTTCTTACTTATTGGCTTAAGGCGCTCACAACTCTTTTATATGCCGCCTCTGGGGTGATTTTTTATAAAATCACCCAAATTTATTCCAGCAACAAGGACTGGAGTAAGTACGCCACCGCTGTTTGGCTAACAACACCATTGGCAGTTTTTTCTCAGTTTATTTTTTCTCAACATGATATTTTCTATGTATTCTTAACGCTGGCTGCCTTCTTGATGTTTTTACGAGGAAAATTACTGACAGCCTCCCTGTTTTTTGGAATAGCAATAACCTTTAAGTATTTTCCGGCTTTTGTTTTTATCCCCCTACTCCTGTTGTTCGAAAAAAGAATTCCCAAGCTCTTGCTTTATTTTTTCGTATTTCTTATCCCAACTCTATTAATTCAATATCTCTACGGCCATTCCCCAGCATTTACGGAGTGTGTTAATAATCATTGCGCAATCGACATGATCTATGCCGCATCGATTGATGTTAGCAGCTGGAGGATATTTTACCTATTTGCATTTTTTACAATTTTATGCAGCGCGACATATCTCTCTGAAATCAGTAAAGACCGGCTACCGCACGTTGCCGCTTACGTCTATTTGGTAGCCTCGATTTTTCCGTTCCTTTTTATCTCCTGGCATTCGCAATGGGTTATATTCTTTACACCGGCGGTTGTCCTGACCACCATGATCGGTAAGAAATATCAAAAATTTTTGATTTTTGATCTGTTTGGCATGTTTTGTTTTATAGCCGCAGTATTTTTGTGTTTAAAAACCAATTTTTACGAAACCGTGTTCAGAGGAGATCTTCTAGGCTTGCATTTTGAGACCTCGGGTAGGATGGCCAATATATTTGTTCTTTTTAAGGAGCATAGTTCCTCTGTGTTTTTTTCTGCATTCTGGGGGTATCTTGTCACTCAGATTGCATTGAAGTTCAAACCCGCTCTACAGGAAGATCATACGCTAAAAACAGGCTTTATTAATTACAGAAACGTAAGATATCAGTTCTATATTGGCATTCTTATTTTTCTCGCTCCCGCCTTTCTTTCCATATGTAAAGATTATATAAGCAAGGATCGTTTTATTGTTAATGAAGGTTCGGAAAGGCATTTTGGAGAGCTTCTTAAAAATAGAACCTTTGAGCAGTCGTTTATTGCAGAGGCAGGCTTATTGGAAGAGATCGATCTCTTTTTAGCAAACTTTGCACGGAAAAATTCCGGCTCAATCTTTTTGGAAATAATAGATCCGAGCAACCAAACGATTGCTAAGATCGAGAAATCTATGGAGTCTATAAAAGA
>CAIOAT010000019.1 GCA_903856085.1 Candidatus Omnitrophota bacterium
CCCCAAGGCTTGATCTTCCCTGGTTCAGCCGGCCACCACCAGAATCCGCCGCGCTCATCCTTAATAGGGCTTGGTTTGGCATCGGTCGGCCACCATTCAAACTTCTTTTGAAGCTGATCGATCTCTGCTTTCTTCCTGGACTGGCGATCCGATGCGCAACCGCTCAAAACCAAAGAAGTTAAAACCAAAAAAGACACAAGTGACACTAACCCCATTCTCTTGTTCATGTTTTTCTCCTGATTTAAGTGATTCTTGCTAAAATTTCTTCCGCTCATTGATCTTAGGTTGGATTAAATAATGGTAAGCGAACACCCTATATTTTTGTAATGGATTATATTATAAGATAAAAGTGGACTTTGTCAATAAGATTAGCACATGAGCAAACTTATGGTGAATTGTAACTCAAAGTGCGACAAAATCAAAGCTCTTTCTGTTTTTCTGTAAGTTCTCTTGTGCAACCTGATTCGCTGTCTTATATCCCAATATCTTTCTTGGGTAATTATTCATCCAATCCTGGATCTCCTGGACCCGGTCTTCGCTTACATTGGCTATATTCTTCCCTTTGGGAATAAACCGCCTTATCATCCTGTTTTGGTTCTCGTTTGAGCCCCGTTCCCACGATGAATACGCATGCGCAAAGTAAACTCTTGTCCTGCGCATACCTTTTAACAACGAACTAACCTCTATTAACTTCCAATTTATAAATTCTATCCCATTATCTAAGGTTATTGACTTAAACTTTGTCCTGAACATCGAGCCATATCTCTTTTCTAACCCGTCGATAGCCTCACGTATCGCTTCTTGCGTAGCTCTTTCAACCTTCACAATGATCTGTTCTCGTGACTTTCGTTCGGTAAGCGTCATCAACCCTGCCTTTGTTGTTTGCGGCCCCTTGACGCTATCGCCTTCCCAATGACCGTATTCCTCCCGCGTGTTGATCTTAGCCGGACGGTCTTCTATGCTTCGCCCTAATCTATTGGTATAACTCATGCGCACGATGGGCTTATACCCTCGTTTCTTGCGTTTCCTTTTCTCCCATAAATCCTTATTGCTAATTCCCGAGAATATTCCATGTTCTATATAATTATACAACGTCTTCGTGCATATCATCCGTTCAAACTTCAGCTCTCGCACCCGGATCTCCCCAATAATCGCATCTGGAGAGTATTTATCATCCAACAGCCGTTTCCTGATATGCTCTTCTAATCGATGGTCTGCGCCAATTTTCAAAGATCGCTCTTTATTTTTCCCAAGCCTTGCGTAATCTGCTTGGCCTACATATGCTCGATACGTTTCTTTCTCACTGAGATCGCTTTGCAGCCTTACAACTATGCCTCGTTTTATCTCCCGATAGATCGTCGACTTATCCCGCCCGAGGAGTTTAGCTATCGCTTTGACTTCTTTCTTGATTCCGATTAACGCTTCCAGCTTAATCCTGTCACTTAATGATAAATGCTCGTATTTCTGCCTTTTAATGATAGAATGTGTTAGCTCCATATGATCTCCTGTTTTTTGTTTGGTCGAACTTACAAAATAACAGGTTTTTTACGATCTGTGGAGCTTTTTTATTTATTTTTTTGTCGCACTTACGATTACAATTCACAGTTCCAGGCTCGCTGTGGGAACATGGCCCAGCCGCCTTATCCTGGACGCAAGAATCTGGTAAAAATGCCAAATTTTCCAAAACGTCTTCAATGCTAGCCACAAGACAAGCCCCTTCTTTAAGCAAAGCGTTTGTTCCCGCTGCCTGAAGCGAATCAATTTTTCCAGGG
>CAIOAT010000020.1 GCA_903856085.1 Candidatus Omnitrophota bacterium
CAAAGTTCACAAAACGCGGGAGGATCATTTTGATTTTTTCAGGATGGTCTTTGTTCAAGCGGAATAAATCGCTAAAAAGGTTAAGACTTTGGATCTGCTGGTGGGCGGCTGACGCTTGGGCTTTTTCAGCCCTTGTTTCTTGATCCAATCGTTTTTCCTCAAGCATAAGCTCTTTTTCTTCCTGATCCAGAGTCTCGAGTTTTCCCTTGATCGCCTTGAGCTGGGAAACGCCTTTATCAGCAAGAATGTCCACCAAATTCGAGATTTTAGTGCGGGCGTCTTTCAGCTTCTCACGCACCCGCTCAAGGTCCTTCTGGATATGCCCTATTCGTGAGGATGTCGAATCATTTGCCTTTCCAATAACTTTTTCAATAACGCCGGGCTTCAAACGAAGATCTTTCAAATATTCAATCACAGCATTGTCTATCATTTCCGCCGGAAGATAATTTTCCTCACAATCGATACCCTCCGTTTTATCCGCTTTCACGCACAAGTAATACGGATAGTTTTTTCCATGCCTTCCCGTTCCGGATTTAGGAGTCATGCTCGAATGGCAATAAGGACATTTCAGCAATCCTTGAAGAAGATAAGCATAACGCATGGGGCGGCTAATGCTGCGACGATGTTTCCGGTTCCGGTTAAAGATCTTTTCAATCATTGACTGAGTGGCAGAAGATCGAAGAGACGGCCAGTTACCATCATAAACCTGACCATCATATTCCTGCCGTCCCGTGTAGCGAATGTTTTGAAGAATCCGAGAGACTTGCGGCTTCGAGTATGTTTTCCCCCGGGAGGTTTTATATCCTTTTTTGTGAAGTTCCCGGACCACCTGGTCCAGGCTTTGGAGAGTCAGATAAAGTTTATCGATTACTTCAATATGTTTTTGATAAACCGGATCCGGAATCAATGTGTGCTTCCCATCAGTTTGGTGGACAACACGATACCCCATTGGCGGAGAGCCAAGAGGTCTGCCCTGCTTCGCATGGCGCCTCACAGTCTCCACGCTATATTGAGCAATGCGCTCCGCCTGCCATTGAGCCAGATTCGCATGGTTGCGCATGATCATCTGACCATCAGGCGTTGATGTATCGATATCGAGATCAAGACAGACTAAAGCCACTTCGTTTTCGTTAAACTCGGCGGAAATATCGATGTAATCCTTAACGTTTCGGGCAATGCGGTCCAGCTTCGTAACCACGACCACATCGACCAAACGCGCCTTTGCCAGTTCAAGAGCTTTCGAAAGACCGTGTCTTCCTTCCCGTTTAGTCGCTGTTCTGCCTCTTTTGACACCATCCTTATCATCATTTTCAATGAAAAGATCGACTATCTTCCATTCTTGAGGCGCACTGATGCTTGCCTTGCATTTGACCCAATTCGCAATCACTTCGCGTTGATGCTCAAGCGATTCTCCGTACTTAGCCTGTTTATCGGTAGAGACCCTAGCGATCCCGAAAACGCGGACCGTTTCTAAATTCTTGAAGTGATGAATCGTTGTGATCTTGTTCCATCTTTTGGCTTTTTTGCTCATAACTCCCTCCGGATTATTCGCATGAGTAACAATATACTCATTTTCTTTACATTTGCAACTTATAATCCGGTACGGCCTTTCGCCGTTTCCTCAGAAGTTTTTGTTTCTTGACGGGTTGTTTCCGCCCACAACATCCCAAGAATCTCCATAAATTCCTCCGTCCGATCCTTCTCGGTCATCTGCACAAAGAAATTCCCTGGGTTACGATCCAGTTCGGGATAAACGCCGCATGCAACTATTCTCACCTCAAAATGAATCGGTTTCCGATGAAGCCATTTCTTTTTTCTCAATATCTTTGTTGGAATTATTTTCCCCACAATATTGACACCCCCTTGTTGTTTTTCGGTCCTTGGTAATAGGAATGCGGCAATTCGACCACGGCAGGGGGCGGGATCGTAAAGTCGCATTCGAAACCATATAAAAATTCAATGACGAAAAAAACACTCTTAATTCTTCAGACAATGTCTGAAGAATCTTTTCCACTAAACACTCCTGATAAAACCACCACATTAGATTCAAGTTCGCCCACCCAATTCCTAGCGGAAACATTTTTCAAATCAGCTGATAACGCTCTCGCAATCTGAAGTCCTTTTCGAGCCCCATACTTACGCTCCCTCCACCGCTTCCAATCGAAGAAACTGACGGTGAGTGGATATTTTTAGCAGCAAAGCAGCCATTCCGAAGGTGCTTGTCAGGACCGATACCGCTCCGGGCGGGATTGTTGCCCATGCGGTACTGATAGAGTGGACAATCGGCGGATTGGCATTCCCGCACATCCTTTGGCCGACTGCTACACGCCAGACAGTATTTCCTTATCGATTTTAATGGCGTTATTTTTTTCGCTTCTATCATTCGTGTCTGATACCTCACCTTTAAAAAGTTGAAAGCATTTTTCCAAACTGCACAAGCCCGCCGATCAACGCCTCGACTCTTTCAGATACCCGAAAGCTTGTTACCGTTCGAAACACGTAAAAACCCTGGCAAACAACTCCAATCCATTCACCAGGCACACTAATCCCCCAACGCATCGCATATACCTTCCCGTAAGCTCCTGTTGCAAATGCCGGGATGGAAAACATTCTTGAACCCAGACCGACTGCTGGCCGTCCCACGTTCACATTTCCCCGCGAGAACAGCGCACGGTCCCTTCAAGACCATTTTTCAAACCGACCGCCTTTACCGCCAAAGCTTCCAGAGACATCACACTCGTTTCAGAAAAGAATGAGGGGGAATGCTAAAAAGCATCACACCAACGCTCAATTCATTTCTGATACAGAACGCGAACTCCAGAAACATCTTACAAACAATCAAAACCGCGAGGCTCACTCGTGTCCTGCCGCTGCTTGTTTTTTTCCGGTCTACTTCCTCGGGATCGTCCCAGGTTGATTGGCTGGGCTTGTCACATTAAATTTATCTCTCTATAGTCTTGGGCAAAAATAGGGGGGGCTGTTCATCAAAAGTGTACATTCCCCCTATAGAAAATATTTTTCTAGTCGCCCTCAAAAACACCTTTTAAACCATATTTCCAGTTTTCCTGTTCCCGACCACAAATTCAAAAAACACCGAAACCCCTGCATTTCTTTCCTCCGGTCTGCTTCCTCGGAATCGTCCCAGGTTGATTGGCTGGGCTTGTCACATTTAATTTATCTCCTATAGTCTTGGGCAAAAACAGGGGGGGCTGTCGGTCACATTTGAACATTTCCCCTTAGAAAAATATTTTTCTAGTCATCCCCCAAAACACCTTTTCAACCCAAATCCCGTTTTTCCATGATCCCGACCACAAATTCCAAAAACACCGAAACCCCTGCATTTCTTTCCTCCGGTCTGCTTCCTCGGCATCGTCCCAGGTTGATTGGCCGGGCTTGTCACATTTAATTTATCTCCTATAGTCTTGGGCAAAAATAAGGGGGTCTGTTTATGGGTTTTCCACATTCTCCCTATAGAAAATATTTTTCTAGTCATCCCCCAACAAACCCTTTTCGACCCAAATCCCAATTTTTTCCGATCCAGCCCACAAATTCCAAAAATACCGAAATCCCTGCATTTCTTTCCTCCAGTCTGCTTCCTCGGAATCGTCCCAGGTTGATTGGCTGGGCTTATTACTTTAAATTTATCTCTCTATAGTCTTGGGCAAAAACAGGGGGGTCTGTCGGTCAAAACTTTACATTTCCCCAATAGAAAATATTTTTCTAGTCGTCCTCCAAAAGCTCCTCTTAACCCAAATCCAGCCTTCCCTAATTCGAATCACAAACTCCAGAGAATTAAAAATCTTTTGAATTTTTTAAAACGCTCTCTCATAACTTCGGGCAAAAACAAGGAGGGCGTTCATGGTTTTTTAACATTCCCCCCCCTAGAAATATTTTTTACACCCTCCCAGCTCAGCCCTTCCCCCTCTAAAATTCGGACATCCATGCAGGTTTCGAATTCCTGACCTCCAGGTTCGTCAAAAACTGTTCCCCTCGTAGTTTGCCCTTTCCGACGGATCGCAATCATGAAAACGCGCGGTAAGTGGGCATTTTTGAAAGCGAATAGCCCTTTAAAAAGATTGGCTCAACAAGAACTCCACTGAATAAGGTTCTGGCATCGCCCTAAACCTTGCCACTGCCCCTAACAGGCAACTTACGAATCAACGAATCGCTGCAAATCCGGCTAATCACTGATCCGGCCTTTTCAAGAACATCAACTCCTTGCTCCGCCACGCAAAGCATGAACACCGCCACAAAAACATCACACTAAAATTCAAACTTTTCATGATCTGGGACCTTAACTCCAGATTTTTTATTTAAAGCATCTTCAAACGATTTAACACAACCGAAACTCACTTTCACTCACTTCAAACACTTCATAATTCACTTCCTCTTTCTCATTCATCCTTTCTCATATCCAACGCAATCCAAAGTCCTTCCCGAACCCTTGACTCCTGACCACCCTCTCGAAACTTCCCTAAGAAGAGAGAGGGTGGTCAGGAGTCTGTATGGTTCCGCAGAACCGTACAGGGTGAGGGAAGGACGCTTTCAAAATGCGTTTCAAAGAACATTGGAACTCGATACAAATTCAGCACTTAAAACAAAAAGTGATTTTTAAAATCAGACAAAAATTCGGGGTCGATTTTAACGACGCCAAAAATTTTTCTAAATTTTGAGTTGTATACCCCCTTTTTGTATAGTTTCAAAATCCTGTAAACGAAAAAACTTAAAAATTTGACGAAATTGAAACCTATTCGTCGCCATCACGGCCTTCGTCATCTTCGTCCGAATCACCTTCGTCGTCCGCATCGTCATCTCCTCGTGATCCACCGCCAGACGAAGCGAACGGTTTTCGCTCCTGCCCTGCATCCGGAGATCCGGATTCGACTATCACCTTGATCTCTTCGCGAGTCTGGTCCGCAAGCGTGCCGTCCATAGAATATTCCACCAAAACACTTACGGGCAACTTTCCTTGAGACGACCGGAAAACGGCATTGTCTTTTTCAGCCTCCAACTCCTCTTCGCTTACGAAGTAGAATTTCTGCCAGATATAGCCCAACTTTTTCTTCAGGGATTCGATCCGTCTCTCAGTCGGCAGGATGTAAAGCACCTTCTCATACTTCGAAGCATAGTTATAGCGGTCGAAAATCTTCTTGTATCGCTCAGGCGGTTCTTTTTCCGTTAGTTCGTACTCGATCGGATAGACCTGATCCACGGTCAGGAGCAAAGCATCCGGTGTAATCCCATGGGGTTTCACGGACCGGATCACGCGCTCCGGTATCCAAAGACCGATCCCAAGCCCCTCAAAAAGAATCCGAAGATCAATCAGTCCACGATCATGGAAGTAATTCTTGAAGGTCTTGTCCTTGGAAATCCCAATGGCAAACGGATAATGACTCGCTTTCAAGGCCGTTACAGCATCCTCCGTCGGAATGTACAAATCTCTCGGATCGCTATAGACCTTTCGAGTCGTCACAAGGCCGGCATCCATCAGCTTCAGCATTCTCCGGTACGGTGCCCGGTGAATATTGCATCCCGGAAAAAACTTGGCTCCAATCTGATCCAAATGACTGAATCGCTCGTGCAAAATCCAAGCATTAATATCCTGATCTCGCTCCATCAACCTGATCATAAAACACCCCAGGCAACAAACGACTCCGTTACCTGCCACGCAACAAGCAGCCCTTTCCCGACCAATCCATCTCGCCTCCAAATATCCATGTAGAGAGGGATTGGTCGGGAAAGAATTCGAGCGGCTTTTGCGAGGCAGGTAAACGACTTACGAAAAAATGCCTGGGGAAACCTCGGACCCCACCCTTTTTCCCTATCTTGGGTAGACCCAAACAAGACCCGGCTAACAGGATTTTGCTTCCAGATTGGGTCAGAGGGAGAGGGATTGCGGGCGGGATTTTTTGCAGAAAAAATCTTTATCAACAACTGATTCATGACAGAGGACTCCTTTCGGTTTGCCTTCTTGGCTAAAGTTATTTCGCCTTAAAGACCGGACTGCTTACCATTCCCTTGAGGCCTTTAGTCTCAGAAATATCCGGAAATGGAGGGCTTTAGGTCCCCGAAAGTCGCGGGACTCGCAAAAAACGAATCCCGCCGCCCCTGTACGTAGCGGCTAGAGGAAGAAGCTTTGAGGCTAAAGCCTCAAAACACTCCCCTTACATTAGGTCAAATCAGTCAGTTTTGTTCGAGGAATTTTCTACAGGTGCGCAGATTTTTTTTCGTGCCCTGTAAAAACACCTATTTCCCCGAGGAATAGGCCCTCGCGAGAAAACGGATCGTGTTGAGATTGCTATAAATCGTGGAAAGATTCGAGTGAAGGGAACGAGCGATCATCGGCGGAGGCCAGCATCGCTCGAAATAGAGGCGAAACACACGCTTCAGCTTCCCGGCGTAAAGAACACCGTCTAAAACAGCCTTGAGCTTTTGGCCTTCCTCCCGGCGTTTTTTGATCCTCTCAAGACGCTTGGCCGCTCCGTTAACCCTTGCCCATGCGCTTGAGGGGCTTATTTTGAGCTTTTGGGAAAGCTTACGGAGTGTCATATCGGAGTTCGGGCTGAGGGAAAAGAGTTCATATGCCCGCTTTTGTTTCGGAGTAAGACGCGCGTATTTGAGATAACGCCGAAGCTGCCGTAATCTCTGGATCTCTTGATTGCGCACGGAGGGAGCCTCTTCTTCGGCGATGAGCCGATCCAAGGGAGAATCCCCGGAGACCTGGATTTCCGATAAAACTTCATTTTCGAATCCGGTGAGCCGGGCAGGCGAATCGCCTTCGATGTTTTGAAGATTCACCGAACGGACACGGTGACGAAACGGCTGTTTTTTACTTTTCTTGGCAGTGTGTTCCAATTCGTTTTTCCCTTTCCACTAAAAGATAGCATGAAATTCTGCATCCGTGCGAACCCGAATCTGCCGCGCTAAGAGAGCGCGGGCAATGAAGTGCGATTTATAATTAAGAGCAACGGAAAAGCGACATGAAGTTTTTCTGTCTTTTATTTTTATAGCCCGTAAGTACTCGGGAAAATAAGTGCAAATAGATTTAAGGCCGGAAGAAATAGCACCAGGTTTGAGACTGGTCGTTTGATCTTTATGGTTCCCTCAGAGTATTGGGCCAAAACGGGGAGTTTCGGAATAGGTTTTCATAGGTTTTAGGAAATATTTTAGAGTTTATTGAGGTGAATTCGGCAGGCACCGTCTGCCGAATCCGAATATTCCAGACTAAGAGCGGGATAAAAAGGCTACGCAGTGCGTAGCTTTTTGGGACTTGCTCGAAGCTAATGTGAAATTGGCCGCACAGCGTGTGGCTTTTTGGGGATTGTGAGAGGGTAACTAGATAGCACGGACTCAGCCAGAACGTGGTTACCAGAGCCTCCTGGCCAGGAGACCTTTTCGCCACCCTTCACAAAAATTTCGTCATGTTTTGCGGAGATGGCTAGATAACGCGCTACCCAGCTAAGGACGCATCACCAGGGCTTCCGGCCGGAAGCCTTTTTGCCATCTCCAGCAAATCAAATTTTCAAAGAATGCACTGCCGTCTGAGGAATTTTTTAATCCGCAACTTTTGATCCTCGGAAAGCTCAAGCAAACCACGCTCAGCAAGCTCAATATCATCTCGTCTGATGCCTGTCTTCCCGGAAAGCTCCGTTAAGGTAACGCCACGTTCTTTCCGCCGCGCGTGCAAGATCGCGCCATGTTCTTTCCGTAAATTCCTGCGTGATCTCCACTGCGGCGTTTTTGAAAGCAACTCGCTTAGCCCCATATCTGAAATGTTTTTATTGGAATGGGGAATGGGCCTTTGCAACGCTTTAATTTCAACAAGCATGCATTTCACCGCCAAGTTCCGATTCAACCATGCAAATCCGCTTGCGATACTGAACGAACAAGCGGTAAAGCGCGGCGCAACGTCTCGTGATTTTCTTAAACGTCTTCTTCTGAATTCCCATGGTTATGCTCCCTTTCTACAAATGGTTCTTATCCAAACCTTCAAATAATGCGCTGCCTTCTGAGGAATTTTGAGATCCGCAATTTCTGTTCCTCCGAAAGCTCAAATAAACCCATTTCCGCCTTAGAAATATCCGAGACGCTAACTCCCGTCCGCTCGAATAACTCAATTCGGGTAATTCCTCGCTCTTTGCGCCGCTGAAGAAGGCTTGCTCCGTATTCCCGTAGCATCCGATGCCGGGTGATTCTTCCTTCTTCCTCTCTATACATTTCGCTTAGATCCATCATTCTTTCTTCTCCGTTTCAGTGGATTTAAAACGAATATCTTTTTCCTGAGCCCTGAATGATTTCCGTTTCCCAAAGAACTCATCGAGGTGAAGCGTTTCTCGGAGATTTAATAACCGCTGCCTTGCGTTTAAGCGTTCCTCCTCATCCTGCGATATGACGTAACACTTGATCGATATGGAGGCATAAACCCAGTGCATCAGAACCTCGACCGGCATCCCCGACAGAGACTGTCCAAGAAATTCATTTTGCCCCATGAGAAGAGAAGATATGGTTTCCTTGGGCATTTGATACTTCAAGGCATTCCGCTCAAGAATATTTAACAGAAGCGTCGTCGTTTCGTTGACGAAATAAAAAGAGGTGAACGGAAAAATTCGGTTCTCCCAATGGACGTTGTTGGAGGCTTTGTCCAGATACGGGATGGACCCCTGAGGCTCCTTTACGTCAGCAAACATGGAGTTCGCCCCCAAGTTCCGCTTCCACTATGCGAATCCGCTTGCGGTACAGGCGATAAAGCGCGGCGCATCGTCTGGTGATCTTCCTAAATGTCTTCTTCTGGATTTTCATATGCAACCTCCTGATTGTGGGTGTATGTCAAAGACATCGTAAAGGTCCTGAACGAAATCAAGGGCACTGCCTCTTTGCGAAGCCTTCACATTGGGAAGTTTTTGGACGAATCGTTTGAGCCAAAAAAAGACCCGGCGATATTGCTTCTGCTTTGAATCCATAAGCATGTGATGGTAAAGATCATCCAAGAAACAGCACACCCCGTTTACGACCCTCGCTTCGGGTTTATGCTGTTTGACTTGGATGAGAAAGATAAGGACCGTCATTTTGTTGTTGAAGTAGCCCTTGAACAGCTGCCCAAGAAGCCGCTCCTCGTTAAAATGACGATCCAACAAGCCCCGGATTGCCGTCCCGTTCGCTTCTTGGCTTGCTCTTTCTTTGTTATCGCTTATTTTTAGTTCGTTCATTTTCTTGTCCTCTACTCAGATGGATAGCATCCCGAGATTGGAAGAGCAAGGGTTTGTCCGGAAGTTCTTTATATGTTCTTTTTGGGTACACTTGTTAAACTGTTATTCTTGTGTTATCTTCTTAGTGGAATTAATGATGACCTTTTTTCTGTTTAAAAAAACTTTACTAGGAGGTGGTTATGTACGAAGAAATTGGAAAAGACCTGGCTGAAAAGAAGATCGGCAAGCGGGCGATCCGCGCGCCACTCTGGGGAAAGGCCATTAAGTCCTTGTTGGTCCAGAAATCAGACACGCCTTCGCCGCTAACCGTGATCTGGCTAGCCAAGAAAACAGGGCTAAACGAAAAAAACCTCCATAACATTATCGCGGGCCGGGTGAAAGACCCGCCCTCTGATAAGTTGGTTAGAATCTCGGACGCTTTTGGAATCTCGTTCTCTGATCTGGCGACACGAGCCATGGCCGAAGATCCAGGAAATTTCTTCGTGTGTGGTTACGGGGAAAGAGGATTCATTGACTATCCGCAACACGGCTTCACCATTCAATCCCTGAGTCCGCAATCGAACAGTCAACGAGATTTCTTTTTGGGAAGGATGACCCTGAAACCTTTCAAAGAACTTCGAAAGTGGCAGTTTAGGGAGAACTCGAGTGTCGCGATCTTCGTGGAATCAGGAACACTTGAAATAATTTATGGGGAACGGAAGCGGGAAATCCACTCGAATGAGTCGGTTTATTTTGATGCGGGAGTGCCTCACAAAATCAAAAACATCGATTCCATTGAAGCGAAATTATTTATCGTAACTTGTCCGGCTCTTTTTTAAGCTTTCTTTCTCAAAAGTTTGTGCTTAACGCACATCTTCTTGAGGACTTCGACGAGGACCTCAAGGTGTGCCGGTTTTGAGAAA
This sequence comes from Candidatus Omnitrophota bacterium, assembly GCA_903856085.1. GTDB lineage: Bacteria > Omnitrophota > Omnitrophia > Omnitrophales > Aquincolibacteriaceae > Aquincolibacterium > Aquincolibacterium lacustre. Next base: position 10,109 of record CAIOAT010000020.1, read on the forward strand.
AATTTATATCCTAACTTTCTGGCCTGTTCGACCTGTGCCGGGTCTTCAACGCCCGTGTAAATCACAAAGTCCTTCGGACAATGGCCTTCACCTGATTTCATGCGTTCGATTAGCTCTCCGCCCCACATATGAGGCATCTTGATATCGATAATCCCGATGTCAGGTTCGAATTCCAGCGAGGTTCTTAATGCTTCATCGCCTGCAAGAACCCACTTCACTTCAAAATGACAATCCCGGACATCTTCAGCTAGCGCTGGTCCCAGCAGCTCACACACTTCTATTTCATCGTCAACGATCAATATCTTGGCGCAGGGTTCATAGCCAGACTCGATTTCAAGGGGGCTTTTTTCATCGCTCTTGCGCTCGATAACCGCCTCAATCCTGGCGTTAAATTCCTTCATGCTGTAGGGCTTGGTCATAAACGCTTCAATACCTAAAGGTTCACATTCTTCTTTTTTATCACGAAGAGCAGTCAGAATAATCACGGGAAGATTCGGAAAACGTTTGCGGATGGACTTCAACACTTCAATTCCACCCATGCCTGGCATTTTCAGATCAAGAACGATGAGGTCTATTTTCTCGCCGTATTCCTCGACGACTTTCAGAGCTTCCATCCCGCTTCCAGCGGTTAGGACTTTATAGCCAAGAGGTTCATACATTGTAGGGATGAACCAAAGCATATCTTCTTCATCATCGACAATTAAAATAGTTCCTCTTATTTTTGGTATATCGACCATAAACCCTCTCAGTTCTTTTTCTCTATCGCGGAGAAAATCGCTTTCTCAAGTTGTGATAAGTCCGTTGGCTTATGCAAACAAAGCAAGGCTCCGCTGCGAATCGCCTTCGCATCCATATCGGAGTCATTAGAACCAGTGCAAAAAATTATTTTCTGCTCGGGTGCTTGCGCATGCACCTGCTGAATCACCGCTATGCCGCTCAAGCTGTCTTTCAAATGGGCATCGACGATAGCGATATCTGGCCTTTCTTGGAGAATCAATTTTACTCCCTCGTGCCCATATACGGCTGTAATAACCTCATGCCCAAGCTCTCCGAAATAGCTCCTCATGAAATCCAGAAGTTCTTCTTCGTCATCAACGAACAGGATTTTTGCCATCTTCTTGTCCATTGCTTATGGGTATCAAAATGCGAAAGGCCGTACCCTTTCCGTACTCCGATTCCAAAAGAATTTTGCCTCGATGAGCATCGACCATCCGCCGAATAATATAAAGGCCAAGCCCCGTCCCTTTTTCCGCGCCTTTGGTGGTAAAGAAAGGGACGAAGAGCTTTTTTTTAGATTCTTCTGTCATACCAAGACCGTTATCGGCAATGGTGAACTCGACATATCGTTTGTCGCTGGACGTTGTTTCCTTGGCGGTAAGCCAAACAGCTCCTTTAGGAACTACGGCGGGCTTCTCAAGATTGCCCAATTTCCAAGCCGTTTCTTTCATCGTAAATGCATCGAAGGCGTTATCCAGCAAATTGAAAAGGATTTCTTCGATCTCACTCAGATTGCCGTGAACTTTCGGAAGATTGGCCTCAATTTCAAGCTTGAAATCAATGAGAGTTAAATCATGTTTGCATTCCCACAAGCGAAGACAGCTATCGATGGCTTCCGCTACACTCACAGGTTTGAAGCCTTCACTCAGTCGGCTGAAATCAAGCAAGCGTGCAACAATTTCTCCGCCATGGGCGCAATTTTTGTTGATGCTTTTGAGCAATTTCTCCATACTGGCTAAAACGCCTTCGATTCCTTCGTTTTCGACGTTCAATTCTTTCATATACTTTCTGAGGCGAGGGGAGACTGCTCATTATCATAATCTCTGCGCCGGCCTTCGTGAGGTTGAATCTGTTATTGACCTGATGGCCGATGCCGGATGCCATGGTGCCTAAATCCGCCATTTTTGCCGCCTGAAAAAAATGAGTCTGTTGTTGCTCAAAATTTGTGAGAAAAATACAGTTCTCGATGGCAAGGGCTGCCTGATTGGCCAGAGTCGAAAGCGTATCAAGGTCGCTTTCGGAATAGAGACGTTTTGACTTTTTGTCGCCTAACACAATAAACCCAAGCAGTCGGTCCTGAACAAAACTCGGCACCACCACCGCCGCATCCAGTCTTTCCATTTCCTGAATAACTTCGGCAGAAAGTTTCGAGGATGCAGTCCCTTGGGCTTGGATTTCTTCGAGGATTAATGGCGCTTTAGTTTCTCGAATATGTTGACTTAGGGCGGCGGTCTCGGCGATGCCATCGTTCCCTTGCTTGTGATGATCACCATGAGCCGCCTTGCAGATGAATTGTTCACCCTCGCTGTCTGAAAGAAATATGCGAGCGTGTGTGATTCGGATGGTTTTGGTGAGAATATGGACTATCAACCCTAACAGATGGTTCAGATCCTTGATAAGAGTCATTCCTCTAGATGCCTGAAGCAGAGTTTGCTGATATGCCTTTTGTTCTCTTAAAAGAACCGCCTCTGCCCTGCGTTGGATAGTCAGATAAATAAATGGGCCACTGAAACTTAACAAGCTGAATAATCCGGCGGGAAGCAACCACCAGTTAACACCTAATTGCCTTTCCAAAATACCTCGCATTTGGAAAATCAAGAAGGCAGGAATTCCGACGACGAAGCAGTAAATCAAAACAAAAATACCCGTCCGAGTCACCGCAATCTGAATATCTAGCAATCGATGGCGGACGATGGCATAGGTCATTAGCAACGGATACAAAATTACAAAATACATCCCCCAAGGGAAAATGGGCCATCCAAATACGGGGAAAAAGGCTGTTGCTCCGCCCAAAAAACCAAACGAGGTGGCGGCAAACATATATACAAGTTGCAGTCGGCGCATTTGCCCAATATCTTTCCGCAAAAGAGCCTGCGCTTGAACCATAAACGCTTCGGCAATACACAGAAAGAAAGCTATCGTATAAACATAATATAGTGGAGCAACATCAGTGTAATAATGGAAAAATGGCTTCTGACTGGAAATCCGAACAATTAGGTCCTGCTTAAAAAAATTCAAAAATAAGAACGCCAAGAAAAGCGGATACCAAAAAAACAACTGCTTTTTGGTGCGGATAGAAACTTCGGTTAATTCAAAGGTGTAATGAAGAAATGTCGGTGGAATAAGAATGGCACCCAGGTAATGAATAATAAGCCAAGCTCGTGCACTTTGAAGGTTGTCAGCTGACACCACCATCCCGAGGCCAAAACTCCAAACGGCTATCATGAGACTGCTGAGAGACCACAGCTGGTTAATTCGACGAGTTCTGTTTTTAACAAGGCAGAATATTCCAAAAAGCAAATAGCAGCAAGCGGAGGCGATGCAATAGAAACTAAAAATGCTACTCATCGCACGCTCCGACCGTTTTAGAGGACTGGTTTGGTGGGGTTTCTGCCATATTTATTATGAGTATCAACATATGTTCTATTAACCACAGCGGCAGCCGTTGGAAATTCTCCGGCTAATACGGCAGCAGCAATTATTTCTGCAAGCTTGTCGGATTTACCGTTTCCGAGACAGTCCATGAGATTTAAACATTCACGTTGGGTTCCCAAATGGGTACCTCCGCCGACCGTCCCTATTAACAAATTGTGAAGCGTGCAATCCCAATATAAATCTTTTCCGTTATTAACAATCTCGCTGGTGCCAGTACATGTATGAGCACTACTTAAATCGGCGGCATCTTGCCCGCACGCCAAAAAAATCGCAGCTATCCCATTAGAGGCATGAACATTAACCGCTCGAATGCCCGATGCCGTGCCGCACTCAATGCATCGGTCATTAAAGTCTTTCATTTGCTGGGCTGTAACGTGCAACATGTCCAACGCCTTAGAACAAACTACTCCTGACGCTTTAACAACTCTTCCATATCCTTGTTCGAGATTGGTTACTGAAAAATGTTTCACCCCACTAAAGTGGGACCTGAGATAAAAAGAACACTGAGTTTGAGATTCGATGTACTGGCACGCATTAAAAGACGCTTGGTTTATCATGTTTAAGCCGTGCGCATCTGCCGTATCATATTTGAATTTGAGCACATAGCTGTCCTTGATACGCCTCTGTTCAATCCCCAACAGAGTTGTATGCCGACTCCCTCCTTCCGTCACTTGTTTGATTTTCTCATAATTTTGATCGACAAATTTTTTAATCATTACATCTTCACCGTTCTTTATGGGAAACATAGGGGAAATGTGGACCACTTTTGAAAGCACTTCGACATTAACACCGCCGCTCATATTGAGCAATCTGGCTCCAAGATCATACGTTAACAGCAGGGCCCCTTCCGTTGTAGCCATTGGGACATGAAACTTGCCTTGAGCATGTTTTCCGTTAATTTGAAGAGGACCGATAACTCCAAGGGGAATTTGAATGATCCCCAGTGGATTTTCAACGTTGCCTTTCAAGGCATTGGTGTCATAAGTACAGCCTCGGATATGGCGAAGCTCCACATTCAATTTTCGGGATAAGATATCCGCCTTTTTCTCCAAACTTTGTCGGTCGTAAAGCTTTCTGATTTTTTTAAAACTTTGCTCGTCGGTTTCGTCAGCGGGCGGGGCTTCGAGAGTCTGCTGCGCATCGTAAGCTTTTTCGCATTCATTAATTTTACTCAATAAATTCGGCGCATCAATGGGTTTGGAAACGTATTTCCAAGCCCCAAGCTGAAACACTTTCACGAGCGCAGATTCATCAGAATACCCCGTCATGATGATGACGTTTTGCCTGTCCACCCTACCTGCTATTTCAAGGCCTCGTATCTTTTCCAAAACATCTGTTCCGTCAAGGCCGGGCATACGAATATCCAGAAGAATGCAGAGGTAATTTCCTTTTCCGATTTTCTCTAAACCATCCTCCCCATTTTGGCAAACGTCTACATTCCAACCATTTTTAATAAAGAGGTTGGAAAGGGTTTTTAGCACGAGCGAGTCGTCATCAATGATGAGTATGCTTTTCCCTGTCATGGCTTTCTCCCGGCATTTAATGACCGCATTATAAAAGACGCCAAAATTGGCCCCTTTGCCAAAACAAACAGAGCCCGACAAAAGCTCCGGTGACAGCAACGGCTAAAAAAAAGATCACTATTTTTATCGAGATTTTATGCAGACCTTTTGTTTCTTTTTTGGAATCCGCCGCGAGCAAAAAGTGCGCTATTATAAAAAAAACAAGAAAGATAAAAGGGGGAACCGCATATTGCGGTGGATAAAAAGTTAGCGCAAGTATCAGGAATATTAACGCCAATACAATTAGCGAACGTACAAGAATCGTCTCTATTGACATACCCCTCCCACCAAAATTGACCTTCTATTCTGTCCCTTCTATTCTGTCTTTATGTATCGGACGTTTTGAGGGTATTCTAGAGCAGAAACCTAGAGGCGATACACTTAAATCTTTTAAGCCGCTGTCACAGAAACAAGCGGCGATCCAATCTCATCGAGCATTTCTCTGAATCTTGAGAATAGCTGGGATTCATTTTTTGATCGGATAAGCTCTAGAAGCCGACGAAGATGGAAGTGCTTCAACATTGCTTGTTCCTTGTGGGTATTCAAAAAATCTTGAATTGGAGCTGGAAGTTCGAGGGTTTTGAGAACTCTGGCAATGTAAGACCAATCTTCTCCGGTAATCTCAGAGAGACCGCGAACGCTTTTAATACCTGTATCTTCGCGTAATTTGTGATAGTAGGCTGCTTTTTTGAGGGGGAAGTTTTCGAGACGGCGGAGATAGGCTTGATGCTTTTCTAGAATTCTCTGATCAATAGTGTCAGCTTGCGCAAGATCGCTCGGCCTCTCGCCAAAAACAAACTGTTGTCGCCGCTTCTGGAAGATGCTATAAAATGCCTGTTGGTATACAAAAACACGTGAATAGGTATCTTTGCTTTCTGATTCGTCGAGAGTAAGCAAAGGGACCCCAGTTTTTTTCAAATTCGAGGTGGATGGAAATTGAAGGGAGCGCTTGTTCATAGCTATGGCTGATGCCGTGGTTATAAGTGCGGCTAGCCGACCGGAGTTGCATTCCGGCGAAGGCGCCAATTCCCCTCGTCCTCTTTTTTTCTGCACAAGGGTTCAAAAAGGAACCGTTCTTAACATATGAACCGCCTTATTGCGATCAACAGAATCTCGGACATCCCGGCGAAATACCGGAATACCCCGATCGGACGTCTCCTGGAATATCAGAACCTGGATCGCCCTTTCAAACCTTATTCCAAGGCACAGCTTCTCATCGGCATGTGCATGGACAGCCGAAAGCTGTTACATATCCCCGACAACTTTGCGTTCGTTCTGCGCACGGGCGGCGCCAACCTCCGTTACAGTGAGTTCAAAGTCTCTTATGCAATCGCGGTCGGCGGCGTCTCTCACATCGCCCTCATCACGCATGACCACTGCGGCATGGTCAACCTCCCCGCCCGCAAAGATCTGTTCATCAAAGGTCTCGTCAAAAAAGGTGGCTGGAAGAAAAAAGACGCTGAGGAGCATTTCAGGAATTTTTCGCACCTTTTCGAGATTGGCAATGAAACGAATTTTGTCTTAAGTGAGGTAAAACGGCTTCGGCTTCGATATCCCAAAGTCAAAGTCACGCCCATGTTCTATAAAGTTCATAACAGTCAACTTTTTTTATTAAAGGAATAAAACCCATGACGAAACCTGTGGACCCCAGCGAAAAAACATTTCTGGCCCGAATCGAGATCCTGAATCAGCGTATCCTGGAAGCCAAAAAACATGACCTCTATCCTTACATGCATTCTTCGGATGCCGTGGAGGGAGTCCACGTCACGGTTCATGGACGTCGAATGCTTCAATTTGCATCCTATTCCTATCTCGACCTCTTGGGTCATCCTAAAATCAACGCCGCCGCAAAAAGGGCTATCGATGAGTTTGGAACAGGCACCCATGGCGTTCGCTTCCTTGCGGGAACCACCCGAATCCATGTAGAACTTGAAAAAAAGATCGCTTCGTTTAAGAAAACCGAGGCTGCCGTCGCCGTCGCCTCAGGTTATGGCGCGAATTTTGGAACAATCTCCGCCCTGCTCGGCCGCCATGATGTGGTCATTTCCGACAAGATCAACCACGCGAGCATTGTCGATGGCTGCATCCTGTCACGGGCCCAATTCGTCCGCTTTGAGCATAACGATATGGCGGCCCTTGAAACAGCCCTTGGCGAAGCCCCCAAGAAAGGAACCAAACTTGTGGTGGTGGACGCTGTCTTCAGCATGGACGGCGACATCATCAACCTTCCCGAAGTGATCAAACTTTGCCGGAAATTCAAAGCCCTGCTCATGATCGATGAAGCACATTCTCTTGGCGTTCTTGGGAAAAAAGGCCACGGCCTCGAAGAACATTTCGGGATCGATCCGACGGAAGGCCTCATCGATATCAGGATGGGAACCTTAAGCAAAACGATCCCGAGCATCGGAGGCTACATCGCCGGAAGCACCAAGCTCGTCAATTATCTAAGACATTCCATCCGGCCTTTTATTTTCTCCGCCGCGCTTCCTCCCCCTTCAGCCGCGGCCGCCAAAACCGCCTTTGAAGTCATCGAAGATGAGCCCTGGCGGGTGGAAAAACTTCAAAAGAACGCGGACTACTTTCTGAAGACTCTTCAGGCCCGGGGTTTCGACACACTCAAGAGCCAAACCGCGATCGTTCCGATCGTTATCGGGAACGAGGCCAAAGCCCTGGAGATGACACGCCTCACGAGAAATGAAGGGATCTTCATCGTACCGATCTTGCCTCCTGCCGTACAGCCCAACACCACCCGGATCCGCGCAACCGTAACCGCGGGCCATTCGCTTCAGGAGATCGACCGCGCGATCAATACGTTCGAGAAGATCGCAAAATCTCTTGGCATCTTACGTCCCTAGCTCTTTTAAAACACTCGACATGCGATCATGAACAAAGGATACGTACTGATCACCGGAGCCTCTGAGGGCATAGGTTATGAATTCGCCAAGCTTTTTGCCCATCACGGTTTTCCCCTTGTACTTGTCGCCCGCAACAAAACCCGTTTAGACTCACTCGCCAAAGAATTAACCGCGACCGATCACGTTGACGTAAGAACAATCGTAAAAGATCTGAGCCTCCCTACCGCTGCGGAGGAGCTAAAAACCGCGATCGATGATCAAAAGATCGCCATCGAAATTCTGATCAACAATGCCGGCTTTGGCGTCCACGGCCTTTTCCATCATGCTGATTGGAAAGCCACCGAAGCCATGCTAAATCTCAACATGATCACCTTGACCCATTTGACACGGCTTTTACTCCCCGACATGGTCGGAAAAGATCGCGGAAAGATCCTGAATGTAGCATCGACGGCTGCTTTCCAGCCGGGTCCCCTGATGGCCTGTTATTTCGCTTCCAAAGCCTATGTTCTTTCTTTCTCCGAAGCCCTCGCCAACGAACTTTCAGGGACCGGCGTCACAGTCACGGCTTTTTGCCCCGGCCCCACACGGACACAATTTCAGAAACGCTCCAACACAGAAAATATCCGAGAGAATTCTTTCGCCATGGACGCGGCAACAACCGTAGCCGTGGCTTACAACGGCCTGATGATGGGTAAAACTCTCGTGATCCCAGGATTCACGAACAAACTTTTGGCAATCTTGGTCCGTCTCGCCCCACGAAAGCTTGTGATACGAATAACGCGTTATCTTGAGGAAAACGGTTAACAGTTAGAATTCAATCCCTGTTAAAAACCCCTTGCAAATTCACTCCACATCGGTAGACTTCACCCCGTACCAGCAATCAAATCCTCTATACAAAAGGAGTTACATCCATGTCTACACCGCTTGAAAGATGGGTAGAAGAACAAGCCAAACTGACCAAGCCTTCCAAGATCCATTGGTGCGATGGCACGGAATCTGAGGCTAAAAAGCTGATCGAGATCGGCATCAAGGAAGAAACGATCAACGGTCATCCCGTCTTTCAAAAACTGAGCGACAAACATTGGCCGAACGCCTATTACCACCAATCTCATCCCAATGACGTCGCCCGAACCGAACAGTTGACCTTCGTTTGTCACCCGGAGAAAGAAACTGCGGGTCCTAACAACAACTGGATGGATCCAAAGGAAGCCAAGGAAAAACTCACAAAACTTTTTGACGGCTGCATGAAAGGCCGCACGATGTACGTCATGCCGTACATGATGGGTCATCCAAAATCTCCTTACGCCAAAGCCTGTGTCCAGATCACGGACAACAGCTATGTCGCCGTGAGCATGCGCATTATGACCCGCATGGGCAAGGAAGCACTTGACCGCATCGGGAGCTCTGAAAATTTCGTCCGGGGTCTTCACTCGGTCGGGGACCTCAATCCCGAACGCCGTTTCATCATGCATTTCCCCAAGGAGAACCTCGTTTGGAGTTTTGGCTCGGGCTATGGCGGGAATGCCCTGCTCGGTAAAAAATGTTTCGCGTTACGCATCGCTTCCTGCATGGGGCAAAAAGAAGGCTGGCTTGCCGAGCACATGCTCATCATGGGGATTGAAGATCCCAAGGGCCAGGTCACTTACGTTGCGGCGGCTTTCCCCTCGGCCTGCGGCAAGACGAATCTCGCCCTGATGCAATCCGCTTTACCAGGCTACAAAGTCTGGACCTTGGGCGATGACATCGCATGGCTTAATGTCGGCCCAGACGGAAGGCTTTATGCCATCAATCCTGAAGCCGGATTTTTCGGGGTCGCTCCCGGAACTTCGCTTAAAACGAATCCGAAGATGATCGAGACTCTCAAGAACAACAAATTCTTTCCCACGCTCTACACCAATACCGCGATCGATAACGACATGAACGAACCGTGGTGGGAAGGTCTGGATGGCGCGATTCCGAAAAACGTCACCGACTGGCAGGGTCAGGCTTGGGATCCTTCCAAAGGAACCAAGGCCGCACATGCAAATTCCAGGTTCACGGTGTCGATCCTCAATTGTCCCACGCTTTCCAAGGAATTCGACAACCCCCAGGGCGTCCCGATCTCAGCCATTATCGTGGGTGGTCGGCGCAGCAAGCTGATCCCGCTGGCGATGGAGGCCTTCAGCTGGCAGCACGGCGTATTCCTCGGCACCCGGACCGGCTCCGAGACCACCGCCGCAGCCGCAGGACAGGTCGGCGTGATCCGCCGGGACCCGATGGCCATGCTCCCCTTTTGTGGTTACAACATGGGAGATTATTTTAGCCATTGGCTCGATGTCGGAAAGAAACTCAAGCATCCGCCCAAGATTTTTTCTGTCAATTGGTTCCGCACAGACGAATCCGGCAAATTCATGTGGCCGGGCTTTGGCGACAATATCCGCGTGATCAAATGGATCATCGACAGGGTTCAAGGCAAAGTTGCCGCAAAAGAAACTGCCCTCGGACTTCTCCCGGAATTGAAAGATCTCGATCTTTCGGGGCTCAATATTCCCCGCGAAACCGTGGACAAACTTTTCGCGATCGACCCTTCGGAATGGACTGCGGAGCTTCAGGATATTGAGAAATATCTTTCGCAATTCGGACCCCATACGCCGGAAGCGATCTGGCAGGAATATCGTGATCTTGCGGATAAATTAGGCCAAACCGCAGGAAAAAAATAGCTCCTCGCGAGGACGCCGTAAAATCCGGCGAGAAATTAAAAGGCAGGCGCCACTGTTCGCAGGGGTACCTGCCTTTTTTTTATACGCTGAAGTACTTCGCCTGGGGATGATGAACAATGATGGCGGAAGTGGATTGCTCCGGCGCCATCTGGAAGGTTTCGCTTAAAGTAATCCCGATCTTCTCCACCGGAAGAAGCTGGAAAAGTTTTTTCTGGTCCTCAAGATTCGGGCAGGCCGGATATCCAAAGCTATAACGCGACCCCTGATACCCTTGCCGGAAGATCTCATCTTTCGTACGTTTATCTTGTTTATCGATCCCAAGATCGCGGCGGATCAGAAGATGTGTGTACTCCGCCAAGGCCTCGGCAGCCTCGACGGAAAGTCCGTGAAGATAAAGATATTCCGTGTACTTATTCGCCTTAAAGAGTTTCTGTTCCATCTCACTGGCGCGCTTGCCGACGGTCACCGAGTGGAAAGCCACGACGTCAAGCTCTCCCCCCTTCGGCCTGAAAAAATCCGCGATGCACTGATAAGGTTCCCGTGATTGCCGCGGAAATGTGAAGCGGGTCAACTCACTCTGAGCGGCCCCATCCAACACCACGAGGTCATCTCCCTCGGAATAACATTTGTAAAAACCATAGATGACTTTCGGCTCGAGGATTTTCTCGCGAACCGTCTGGTCCTTGAATCGCTCGAAAATAGGCTCCACATTCTCCTGAAGATAAAGTTCAAATTCGCGCGGAGTCCTTTCCCCATGCTTGAACTGCCACTGAGATCGGTAAAGCGCGATCTTGTTGACCCACGGGAATACATCCTGCATACGGATATTCTTCAGAATGCGGTAACCGAAGAACGGCGGTTTTGGAATGGGATTATCACGATGGACATGAAAAGAGGGTCCCTTTTGAACGACACCTTGAATGGTGCCAGGCACGAAAGCTTTCGGAAGGGTCCCCGGTACCGTTTGAGGCTGGGAGATTTTAGCCTCCTGTTTATTCAGAACTAGAACGTCCGGCTTGGGGGCTGGGATCTCGGGTTTTTCTTGTTTTTCCAATTTTTCTGGAACCGACCCTCTTTTGATCCCCTCCATGATCTTAAGGCCGGAAAAAGCATCTCGACCGTAATGAACGGGGCCCTGATAGACCTGGGCAAGATCACGCTCCACATAGCGTTCCGTGAGTGCCGCACCTCCGCAGATCACCGGCAACTTGATCCCTCGCCGGTTCATTTCCTCAAGATCTTCTTTCATGACAAGCGTCGATTTCACGAGAAGCCCGGAAAGCCCGATCGCATCGGCATGGTTCTCGACCGCGGCTTTCACGATCGCATCCACCGGTTGTTTGATCCCGATATTGAAGACCTTGTAGCCGTTATTGGTGAGGATGATGTCGACTAAGTTCTTCCCGATGTCGTGAACGTCGCCCTTGACGGTCGCAAGCACGATCCTGCCACGCTCCTGCCCCTCTTTTTTCTCCATGAACCGCTCGAGATATGCCACGGCCTTTTTCATGACTTCCGCCGATTGGAGCACGAACGGAAGCTGCATCTTGCCGGCACCGAAAAGCTCCCCGACCTGTTTCATGCCATCCAACAGAAACTCATTGATGATCTCAAGCGGCTTGTATTTCTTGAGGGCCTCATCAAGATCCGCGCCAAGACCGTCCGCACTTCCGTCGAGGATGTGATTTTTCAGGATCTCCTCGATCGTACCAGCCCTTTCACGCGGCTGTTCGGCAATTCCCTGTTTCTTCTCAAAATGTGCGATGAACTCCTGGAGAGGATCCTTCCCGTCGATCCATTTGTTGTGGAGCAGCCGTTTCGCAGCCTCAAGGTCATCCGCCGCGATCTTGAAAAGGGGCACTATCTTTTTGGCATGTACGATTGCGGCATCCAGTCCCGCTTCCAGACATTCATGAAGGAAAACACTGTTTAAAATCTGGCGCGCGTGCGGTGCGAGCCCGAAGGAAATATTACTGACCCCGAGAATGGTGTGAACCCCGGGGAGTTCTTTTTTAAGACGGCGGATCGCCGCGATCGTTTCGGGTGCCGCATTGCGAAACTCTTCACTGCCGCTTCCAAGCGTAAAAGTCAGCAGATCGAAGAAAAGATCTTCCGGCCGGATACCGTATTGCTGGGTCACGATCTGATAAATCCTCTTGGCGATACGAAGCTTTTCTTCCCGCGTCTTCGCCATGCCTTTTTCATCGATCGTCAGCACCACCAACGCAGCCCCGTACTTTTTCGCCATAGGACAGATCTTGCGCAGCCGCTCGCCACCATCCTCAAGATTGATCGAATTGATGACGGGTTTTCCCGCAACATGCTTCAGAGCCTCCTCGATCACCTCAAATTCCGTCGAATCGATCATCACGGGTACCGTCACCTGCTGGTTGAAACGGCTGATCGCTTCGACCATATCCTTCTTTTCATCGCGGCCGACATAAGCCACGCAAAGGTCCACAAGATGCGCGCCTTCTTTTACGGCTTCGCGCGCCACACCCACAATCGCGTCATAATCTTCACGTTCCAAGAGCTGCTTGAATTTTTTACTGCCGTTCGCATTGGTCTGTTCCCCCACAAGAAGGGGCGCGGGTTTCTGCGTGTAGTTCGCAATCCCATAGAGACTCGCGCAGGACGGCTCATGTTTAGGCTCCCGCTTTTTCGGAGCACATTTTCCGACCCGATCCACCACAGCCTTCAGATGTTCGGGCGTGGTGCCGCAGCAGCCGCCCACGATCGAGACTCCGAACTCCTTGACGAACCGCTCATGAAAATCTGCGAGTTCCTTGGGAGTCAGATGATAATGGGCCACGCCTCCGACATTCTCCGGAAGACCGGCATTCGGCAGCACCGAAATATGTTTCACAGAGCTCTCACAAAGCGTGCGCACGTGTTCCGCCATTTCGGCGGGACCTGTCGCGCAATTCATCCCGATCACATCCACCGGGAACATTTCAAGCGTGGCGATCACGGCCTGAATGTCTGTCCCGAGCAGCATGGTGCCCATAGATTCCAAAGTAACCTGAGCCATGATCGGAAGTCTTTTACCGATTTCCTTGAAATATTCCACCGCAGCGATGATCGCGATCTTGGTCTGGAGCAGATCCTGGCAGGTCTCGATCAAGAGCCCGTCCACCCCGCCCGCGATGAGCCCCTGATATTGTTCTTTGTAGGATTCCTTGAGCTCATTAAAACTGATATGCCCAAGCGACGGAAGCTTGGTCCCGGGACCGACGGAACCCATGACAAATCGCGGATGATCCGGCGTGGAATATTTGTGGGCGAGTTCTTTGGCGAGTCGCGCGGCTTTTTCATTGAGCTCCACGACACGGTCTTGTAAGCCGTACTCCGCCAGGACGATGCGGTTAGAGCCGAACGTGTCGGTCTCGATCACATCGCAGCCCACTTTGAGGAAATCTTCATGGACCTTGCGGATGGCATCGGGCTTGGTGATAACCAAGTACTCATTGCACCCGTCTTTGCCGCCAAAATCCTGAGAAGTGAGATTGAGCATCTGGAGATTCGTCCCCAACGCCCCGTCGAACACAAGGACCTTCTCATTAAGTTTTTTAAGGATGGGATGGCTCATAGATGACACATCTTAACACGGGAAACACGGAACGGGGAATGGGAAACAAAAAAAACATAAAACGAACTCGCCACCCGCCTGACGTTTGCTATCGGATCGGTGCCCGTTCTCCGCGGCTTAAGCAGAAGCGGAGATCTCACGCTCCGCTGCCGCGATATGCTGCAGAAAGGCCGCGACGATGGCAATGCCCTGCCCAATCCGAAATGCGGCCGAGGCAAACAGATCCGGAAGAGCATGCCGTAGAGTCGTCGCGTTAATATCCGATGTCGCAGTTTTCGCAAAGTAGCGTGACAGCGCAGGAAGAAGCAGGATGCCGTATTCTTTCGGGATCTCAGAGCGGACCACACGCTGCCATTCGGAGATCTTTTGGGCCATCGCCTCCTCAGGAAAGAAAATTCCGAATTTCCCTCTAAATTGTTCGTTTTCAAAAACGCTACGGCTAAGCTCTGCGGCAATATCTTCCGGATCCTTCCCCCCGATAAAATGAACGCCGCGAAGCATCCCGGTCCCGGATTTTGAAAGCTCGGTCTCAAACTTTAGAAGTTCGGCCTTGTTCTCCGAAACGAGCGTGATCCGGTACTGCTTGCCCGTCGCATCTCCCACGGCTTCAAATCCCTGTTGAACGGTCAAGATGAACTTCGTCAACCGGTCTTTCATCTCCGGAGAATAGAAAATAACAGGCGCCATACCGCCAACTTCGCGCGTCCGGATTGATTCGGCAAGCGAATTTAAATCCGTCTGAAAGAGTTTCTCGGCTAAACGCTCCATTTTTTCACGGCTCAAATTCTTTTCACGTAGCACACGTTCCAGCTCCTGGAAGGCCACGGCCTGCCCTGTTTCCCCCGTGATCATCTCCGCCATTGCTTGTGGCAGGATCTGCTCCGCCAGACTGGCCCGGAGATCCCGGATGACATCTTCAATATTCACCCGCACCGCCGCGATGAGATTTGTGAGCTCGTTTTGGCCTATCGGTTTCCCCTCGACTACGGCCCTCGCGATCCCTGCATATAAATCGGTTTTTGCTTCTACGACTCGAGACTCCGAACGAATGGTTATGGGAGTCTTCGGTGCCGAAACAACACCCCGAACAAAAAGTGCGTGCGATGTATCCGAAGATAAGGCGAGTGGGTCCGATGAACGTATCGTGGCCCACTGCGTCGAATGTTCAAAGATCGCCGCGGCATCAGAGGCTGGAGTATGGGCACCCTCCACCCGGTCAAAAATGCCTTTCTGTGCACATTGGAGCATAAAAGAAACGTCTTCGGACTTTGCCGGATAAAAAACTGTCACAAATCCCTCTTCCCCCCCGGATCTTTCAGATGAAATCTCCCCCGAGATCCAATGCATAACAGCAGAGCTAAATCCTTTATGAGTATCACTTTTATCAAAAATATGAATACTAATATATGCTTTCCGATCGGTCCGGCTGGCCGCGGCATAAACAACCCCGACGGGTCTTTCTTTTTCAAACAGAAAATACCAATTCGAAGAGTAGGCCTTCAAAGAAAGATGCTTCTCCTCCGACAGAACTTTATCCCTACCATCCAGACTTTCATGCCAGAAATGGTCATGACCCCTGAGCTCCTTAAAGATTACAAAAAAATCTGTTAAACCCAGGATAAGATCGGGTTGGGGGACAAGTTTTGAGAGCTGCGCCATAAAAGAAGGCGTTCGACGATCGGTAGCGATCATATCGATACCAATCATTTTCTGTACAAGCTCCGCGATAACGCTTTTCACCATATCTCCGGTACCCTCTCGCACAAGATAGAATGCAACGCGTTGGACAACTGGGGCCTCAAGAAACGGCTGTCGGCGACAAGCCTCAATGATCGTGTTAAGAACCGAATGATTCACACAGCACGGCACACGTGATGGATCAGCGGAAGCAAGTATCAGCACATCAAGAGCAGTCAGCAAAAGCTCTTCATCACCACGTTCCTGAAGGTGAATTAAACGCTCCACAATTTCCGGATAACGACGGGCGCTCAAAAGCGTCTCGATTCCGTCTTGATCTCCATGACGCGCAGGAACGGTTGTCAAAACGATCTTCTCAGTTCGAAGATCGCTCACCGCCTCGGGTGTCTCCGAAGACGGACCGAAAGAATGTTTGAAGCCGTACGCGGCCAATCGTTGGATAATATTAGCCCTTCCTTCAGAGCCGATATTTCGAATGCTTTCTAACTCCACCTCGGAGAGCTGACGGAGCTGACCAATGGTCGTTATCTCATGCTGGATGAGAACGTTCCTGACTCGCTCATCAAGCTCCAAAAGCTCGATCCTGTCATTATCCGTTAATTGTCTCTCCTTATCGCTAAGGGACGGCAATCCATTGCGGGCTAAACGTTCGTTGATGTGCTGCAATATCGTTGACGTCGCTTCCCCTGCGGCTTGAAGCTTACGCGGCGATATCGCAAGCAATTCCCCAATCGTCTCGATTTGAAGTCGCGTCATCACCCTCATCGCCGCAGCATTCAGACGTAGATACAAAACCGGATGTTCCGGTCCGAGAGGTTGGGCCCTGTAGATCTCGTAATATTGCTCCATCTTATGCAACGCTCTCCTGAAACGGAACCAAGCCGCCTTAGCCCCGCTAGTTCCCTTTTCCCTGGCTGCCTCCGAAATCGATTTCGGATTGGTGTCAACAACTTGCCGGATCAAATCCTTTTGCGAATCAATCAGAACCTCAGAGGATTGAAGTACAAAACTGAGATAACCCTGATCCCGTAAGAACGAGTAGTCTTCCCGGAGCCTTTCCTGAAAACTCAGCTTGGGGGTGCTCGGAGAGATGGCCGTAACCACAGCCGAAGATTTATCGATCTTTTTTATTTCGATCACACGATTGCGGTTCTTTTCAAAATAGCCCCCGATCACAATCTGGTCACCTTCCCGAACCGTAACAATTGAAATAGCGGATTCCCCGGAGAAAATCTGGCCAAGCGCCATGGGCTCGGCCTTCACGGCAAGCGGATCTTTTTTTCGTTCCTGCTCGACAAATGCAGCGAATTGATCGCCTTGCCCAGAAATCAAATGGACATGCCTTGGAACCGCATCGAGCATGACTTGCATTTCAAGGATACGGGCCCCTGTCACAGAAGGGCCGGGCGTTTTCTCTGAGATTTTTTTCGGAGTAGACGCTGTGATTCGAATATTTTCAAAAACTATTTGAGGACTCTCTGGCTGGAGCGTTACTTCTTTCCGTACAGGCTCCTGCTCCTTGGCCCGCAACTCGGAACGGGGCGTCGCTCGTCCTTCCTCCTTTAGCTGCACAGTTTGAGATTCAGAAAGAATGCCCGCTAACCTTAAGATGCGATTGGTAATGCGGATATACTTCGCGGCGCCTCCGGCTTCGGCGGGAACGTCGGAAAAAATAACAAGACCTTTGGGGTGAAATCGAAGGTCCTTTTTAGGACCTACCTGAACACCGATCTCGGCCACATTCATCGCAGGCCCATCGTTACCGATGTCGTCAATTTGATCGCCTAAAAAGACGAAGTATTCGTTTGGCTTTAGAAATCGGGTTTGGATTTCGGCTAAGGCGCGGCCCTTGTTCGTCGTGGTGATATTCACTGCCGTTTTCCCTCCGACTTCGGCCTGAATATTGGGATCGGACAGCCGCCCCCGGATCTGTTTATTGATATCCTGCGCTATTTGTTTAAGAAATTTTACATTTAAACGGTCACTTTGAAATGTTCGCCTCGATTCCTGCGTCAGCAATCCAGGTACGTAAAAAGCAATCGAAACGTCATCATTCTCCTCAGACACGGGACGAATTTCGACCAGGCCGGGATAGGAATCCACTTCGTGGTGATAGCCAAGACCCTCCGAAAAAATACTTCTAAGCCCCTGCCTTTCGGCGGTGCTCTTGAGCACTTGGCGGAGGATCTGAAGATCTCCGGGTTTAATTCCAGCAATGAGTTGGTTGCGTTTAAAAATATCTTCCTGAGGATCGTAAACAAAACTATTAATGCCGGTATTGGAAAGAGAAACGATATTCTTTGCAGCCTCTGTTTGGGGTCGTATATGTTGGCTTGCGTCACGAAAAACAAATCCGGTCGGCAGGAGAAACTTTTCAAAAAGCGTCGTTGAACGGTCTCCAGTGACCAAATAAAATTTCCCTAGAGCGAGCGCTTCCTGAAGCGCCTGCGCGACGTCTGGATAGATTGTATCGGACTTGGGAGTGAAAAGAGCCAGCGTTTCTTTAACGTCGCTCGCGAGTACGGGCGTTCTTCCCCCCAGCAAATTCTGAAAAAGTTTGTACTTGAAAAGAAACTCCGGCTCGGTGAGGCGCAGTTTTTGGATCTCCGCCTCAGACAAATCAAACAAGGACCGCAGAGACGTCAAGAGACTCTGAAACGTTTCCGTTCGAATGCCCATTTTGAGGGCCTCCAACTGAGACGGACTTTGACCTTGAAGCAACCCTGACAATTCGTCAAGCAGCGTGACCGCGACCCTAACATCCCGAACGTTTTGGGCTTTCTTTGAAAAATCTTCGATCAAAGAGGACGGAAGATCCGGCGCCGGCTTCAACCCATCCCGAACCTCCGCACGGCCCGACGGAAACTGCGCGGGTGCATTATGTTCCAGGACAGAAGCCTCGTACTCATTCAGCGCATGGTTCCACGTCGCAAGGTAGTGGACATAAACAAATGGATAGAAAAGCTTGGAAGCCTCTCTTAATCCTGAGTGAGTATAAATTCCTTGAGCAAGGGATTCACGTATGAAAGGCAAATGCTTGGCGTCAATACTATGGCCCTGGAGCTCTACATCGCGAACAGCCCGCCGGACAATTTTGCGCAATTCACCCCAAGCCGCCTCGGAATTCTGAAAACTATTTTTAATCCATTCCTCGATCCGAAATTCCCTTTTTAAGATGCTATTCCCGGTCAGTAATGGGATTTTTTCATTCAAGGCCATGATTTGATCATAATCTGTTCGGAATTCCTTTTTGAATCCGGCAAGCTGGCTTTGCCACACCGGAAGATCAACTTCCGGCTTTAAACGGAAGGCTTGGAGATCGGCCGCGGACTTGAGTGCCAACGGTTTCCACAAATGAAGTACACGACCTACGACTCGCCACCACGGCTCCTCGGTACGCGGTTCTTTCCGTCGATCCATAAACACCTTGGATGACATTTGATCAACACGCAGAACCAAAGGTTTACTTAAAATAGCGCCATTTCTCCGCCCAGTGATGCGTTGGATCAGAGTGACGAACCCCACGCCAAAGAACAGGGCTGGCAAACAAACAAAAACAGCGAGAGGGATATCGCGTACCACGGGGATATCAGACAATTTACCGTTCGACTCCAAAACCAATCGCCCCGTCAAAAGCAAGGTTGAAGCGCTCATCAAAGTCATGGACGCTCTCATCGCAATCCCCAGCTTTCTCTCCCGCCCAAGCGGGATCTTCGCGTGCTTTTCTCCCCGCAACTCAGACCGAAAGTTTTCAGAATTTTCTGCTGTTGTTGGGACTTTTTTTTCAGGGCGCGAAACAACGTGAACCGTATAAATCCGCTTCCCATGGATCTGTTGAAGGAGAATACTCGATATGCTCATGACACCCAAAAACAGGGCTGGTAAACCGACGAAAACAGCAAGTGGGATGTTGTTCATGATCGGAACATCAGTCAATTTTCCATTCAACCCCAGAAACAACCTCCCCATCAAAAACAATATCGAAACATTCATCAACACCATGGCCACGCTTATCACGATCTCCAGCTTCCTCTCCCGACTGAGCGGAATTTTCTTGAGTTTCTCCAGTCGAAGATCGGAGCGAAATCCCGGCGTGTTGGTTTCAAGAAAGGCTTTGGAACCAAGATCTTGATTCTTCACGCGATGAGATGCCGAGACTGCAAGAGACGGCGGAAAGGTAATTGTCGCCTGGCCTTCTCTCACTATGACAGAAGCCAATGATGTGATCTCAAAAAAATCGGACTGGCGGGCTTTTTGGAAGCCAAAACTTTCAAGGTGTTCTTTGACAGCTTCGCTCGCAGTAGCGCTCCCAAGATTCCAGATCACAGTCCTGACATCATTGTTCACATTGGCTTCAAAAGTAAGGACGAAATCATTCCCCACCTGTAAGAGCCTCGCCATCGGAGTATCGATTTGGATCGTCACATCCGGGCTGAGTCTCTCGACAAATGCGTTAAATGCGAATTCGTCAGGGACAGTCAACAAATAACCGCTTGTGATCCCCGCAGGCACTGGCATGCTTCGGGACCCAAACGACATCGCCGACCGGACCTCAGAACGCGGAGGACCTTCAATGCCTTGAGTTTTGAAATACTTCTCAAGAGCCCCGGCAATAACATCCGCGGTTCTCAAACGATCTGCGCTGTTAAAAGCCGTTATGTTCGACTGCTTATCGAGCAATTCTTTTTCAAGAAATTCATAGATCTGCTGGTCATTCCACCCATGTTTACGCAACCGACTGTAAGCCGTCAAGATCGTCTGGCGAGAAGGTTCGCGACCTGAGAGCCAATTTTGTTTCAACACAAGATACGCTCTCAGATAAAAGGGCCTGAGCGTACTTAAAATTTCAGGAGATATTTCATGCATCCCAAATGTTTCCAGACCTTGACGGAGATATTCGATAAAATCTGCGTTCTTTTGGTCAATGTAGGTCTGAAATTCTCCGGGTGTCCATTGTTGCTGCAGCATTTCGCTGAAAAGAGAATCTTTGACGCGCGGCGCCAGGATCCTGTCTCCTGCGTCAAGATCCTTCGCCAACGCCCTGATCTGATCCATTTGAGTTTCAGATTCGGAGGGCTGAGAATTAGATCGGAATTCGGATCGAATTTGAGAAGAAAAGTTCTTTGCTTTTTTAAGGATCAGTTCACGGGGCTCATCCATCATTTTTAGAAAATCAGCGTCAAGACGGAGGGTCAGTTGGTCCTGCGCACCGGATTTTCTCATCTCAACCTTAGCAGTCATGGACTGGGCACCATACAATCTCTTATAAGCTGCCCTAGTCTCGGGATCAGGGACAACATTCCTTAAATTGGGAAGAAAGACATTCATAAAATCCGCGGATCTCGCAATAATGATCTCAACAGGTTCACGATACATAGCCCCCAACAATATGAGATCATCCCCTTCTTTGAATCCAAAGCTCTCCGGTAAAACGATTCGGCGACCTTTGGAGATCGCCACCCGAATCCGCTCTCCTTCATTCCGTTTTTGAAAAACGGGGATCGTTGTCTGTTCGCTACCGCGTAGCGTGCACCACTGATTTTCCTGAAGGACAGTGACCGAGGGGATCGAATACGGAACCTGCTTCGACGGATCCGTCAGATTAGCCTCCCATTTTCCAGAAAAATCATCGGCTTTTTGACGAATATATTCGAAGACCTTCTTTTTTTGTTCCGCACGAACAGCCGGATCATCGGAATAAGGAAGGGACATAATACGCCCGACCGTGACATGCCCTCGTTTCTCCCATCCCGTGACTCTTTGGCCAAGCGCCACAACTGTTTTCTCGGAGACATTCTTCTGGAAATTCGAAAGACGCCCGCTCTCATCCCAGAGAAACGTCACAAAACCACCGTCGGCCGTGATCCCATAACCGGCCTGAAGGACTTTGAAAGGTGCCGCTTCGCGCTGAGCTTCCTCCCTAACGATCCCGCGAACCTTCGAACGCTGATCAGAATCTAAGGGGGAGACTTTCTCATCGCTGAATTCATTGGAGTTCTGAAAGACATGGAGCGCGAGATGATACGCACTGTCTTCCGGAATCCAAAAACCGACCTTTCCACCATCCTTACCAAAAATACCGCGAAGCCCAGTCAAAAAATCCGAGAATTCTTTTTTCGCTTCTTGAATGATCCGTTCATTTGCAGAGATCGGGTGGACCATGATGTAAAATCCGGGATCAAGAACACGGCCTTGGTATTTCCCGTCCCGGACTTCCAATCCCTTGAGAATCCTCGAAAGACCCTGAGGGTCCGGATATTCGGTGATCGTGGCGAGTTTCCCCTGGTAATTCGTTTTGAACGAGGTAACCGCATTGCTGACGGCCTGTTGCCGCATCTCGGCGCGGACATCGGCGGCTGATTTAATTTGAATTTCGTTTTCAGGGATCACTAACCGCATCGTAGTGCTGTAGCCAGAATAAGGTGACGGAGAAAGAATCTCCAATCGCCCGCCCCGCGCTTCCAGCAAAAGCTTTATCCACGGCAACGCGATTCCATATCCGGATTGCACGTTTTTATCCGAAACAACAGAAATCCATGTTCCACGATCCTCCACCGTCTTGATACCAACACCCTCATCGGACAATTCGATCCACAGAGAGCCCTCTCTTTTGGAAATCTTCAGTTGGATTTTCCCGTATTTGTTCGGCCCTTTCAAAGACTTCGCAGCATTTTTGACCAGCTCTGTGAGGACAAACTGAAAATCCCGTGTCTCAACTTCCTTCCGCATGTATTGCTTTTGTTCGTCGACCACCGGAGGTTCAAATCTCCCATCGACCCGGCCCCATTGTCTTACAACATTCTCGCGCAGCCGCACTAAGGACTCGGGAATACCCTGCGGAAATTCATGGGTCCAATTCAAAGATAAGCGCTGCCCCTTGCCGTCGTTCAAAAGATCATTCGAGACTTTCTGCAAGAATTTACCTTGCTCGGCAGAAGAAGCGTGGAAATCGGACGCACTCTCGCGAGTGAAGACAAATTCCCTCTCATGAATTTTCCCCGCCGGACCCACTGCTAACCGCGCCTCAGAACGAGGCTCACCTGTTTTTTTGCCGCCTTGATCTGGAACGATAATTACTTCGTGTCTGCTGAATGATGCTGTTAATTCCGTAAGCCAGTCCTTAAAACGCCCCTCACGACCCGCGATTTCATCTTTCGAGGGAACAACTGTCACTAATTCGGGAACTTCCCTCAGGCGGGCATTCAACCGCGCCGCGGCCTCCACCACGTCCTGGTTTACAGGAACAGGCGTGATAAAATCACCCCGGGGCGGAACATAATCCCAAAGCTTGATCAATTCCGTGACAAGATAAGCCGCAACTCGAACCGCTTCTTCTGTCGCAAGCTCACGGATCGGTTTTCCCTTGGCCGGCCACTGGATGATCCGGCGGATCCCGAGATCCTTCAGGCTTTTCCCTTGCGCGAACTCCTCCGGCGTCAATAATTGTTTCCTGAAAACGGCAGTAACTCTCAGAGGATCCACATCGACGATCAGAAGATTCTCAGGCCTTATCTTTTTTTCATCCATCAAACTTCTGGTCCCCTGGGCGATCTCGCCGGTATGCGTGTATTTTTCGACCACGTAATCCGGCTCAACACCGCGCATGCTCATATGAAGCGCATGATATTTTGCTTCGGTCATGCGCTTTCCGAATTCATCCCAAAACCATCCGACGCGGTGTTGGCTTGGCAATTCGCCGTATTTCCCCGCCACGAGGATTTGAAGATCCGGGTTGCGTTTGCGGATCATATTCGCGATACGCACGGCCTCGAGAGAACTTTCGTCAAATTTTGAACTTGGAACCACAAGAAGCACGCGTCCGTGGCTTGTCAATTCGAGTAAATCGTCCGGACTCAGAGGATGCCACATATTGTCCTCGTAATAACCCGCCTGATTCTGGAACTCAAAAACGGTCTCGGCATCTTTCAAGAAGTCTTCCCACCACACCGGTTTCCATCCCCGAGCCTCGGAACGTACATTCAACCGCTGTAAGATCGGTAGAAGTCCGGACTCGATTTTTATGAACGGTTCACGAAAATCACTGAATTTTTTCTGGATAGCCGCCTTAACGCTGGGATCGACACTTTCCCCAAGAAATTTCTCCATGACATTTCGGGCCATGGTGATCCGGTCCGGAAAGTCTTTGAATTTTTCAGGATTTTTTATAACCGCTTCTGACAATCCCCTCAATGTGATCCCGCTCTTAAACGTCTTGTCCGGCTCCGCAAAACGCTCGACCGTCCAATGGATCATAGATAAGTCTCGGGCGATTTGATCAAGATATTCTCTTTTTACAACACCTTCTCGATCGAAGGTATCCCGGGCGACGACAAATGCTGCGTAAAGTCTTGCTCCTGGATCCGCAAGAATGGGCGTGTTTTTGAGATCATTCAGTACGGGTTGGATGCCGCTCTCGTGAAACAGCGTGACAAATTGTGTCACTAATCGCTCGCCTTCAACCCAATCATTTTTAACGGAAGCATCCGCTCCTCGTTTTCCGTTCTCCACACCGGAAATATCCTTCGTTACGATCCAGCGAGAAAGCATGGCATTAAGCATCGCAAAAAGCGCATGCGTTCCGGACACGGCCATGCCGCCGGCCGGGTCTTTCATCCATGCCAAGCCCATGATCACGGTCATGACAAGGGCGATGATCGGATACATATCCAGGTAACTTTTCACCGCTTTGGAATGCCGGTAAGGCCGTGTCAAGGCGTCTTTCTCCATCTCGCCAAGCACAACTTTCGTAACCACCTGCATAGGGCCATGAACGAGCGCGGTGACAATTGTAAGATCGAAGGCGAGCTTGAGGATCGCAGTCGAAAACGACGCGGCCAGTGACGGTGAAAAGAAATGTAAAAGAAACGGAAAATGAAGAGCCACGGGGATCGTCGCCCCAAGAAACGGGTAAAAGATCGCGTAAAAAAAGAAACCAAGCACAAGCCCGTCACCCATGGCCCAACGAAGCCCCGTCGACAACGGTGTTTTCTTGGCAGCCTCCGTATGTTTGAGTACCTTTCCTTCGATCAGGACATAAAAGAAGATCCCGCTGAAGATACCCGCGGCTCGCATGCCAATCTTGAGAACCACATCACCAAGATTGCCCAGAGATGAGAACGCAAGGATCGTGACAAAATGCGGCAAGAACACGTGAAAGAAAAGAGCCAATGCCGCGATCCCCACGGCGGCAACACCCACAGCTTTCCAAGGGGCTTTCACGTTCCGTAATTGATACAACAACATCGTGATAAGCGTACCTTCCACGCCAATAAGCAGGTATTGCCCGATAACCGATCCGACCAGCAGCGGATTCATTGCAAGCAAGATCACATCGATCCCGAGGACTCCCCACCCCATGATCTTGGCAGCCTTGAACCCGAACTCCGCGGTCTTTTTGATCAAACCTTTCAGATCCCGTACCTCGGAGCGGCGCGGCTGGGCCTTAGCCCATGCAAGGACAAGTCCGGCGACGTTCTGATAAGCTTCCGCTTGTGATTCCCGAAATTGAAGTCCATTTTTTAAAGTATATTCTTCCGCCGCTTCGTTTCCTACGATAGCGCCGTGGAAGCGTCCCGAAAGAAAGAGGATATTTGTGCGCTCTGGGTAATTTTTCAGCTGACGATTTAATCGAAGCCTTCCAATGTCATTGATCACCTTGTTCATCTTAAGTTGGATGTCATAAGCTTTCCTCGTCCAATCGCGGGCAGATTCGCCGCCCTGATAAACTGTTCTGGCGTTCGAAGTTACATCACGAATCATCTGCTTACGATCCGATTTGCTTTCCTCTGCCTGCAGATCAATTGCAATAGTAACGAGCCGATAAAGTTCATCTTCTGTCATATAAGGATTCAAACGTATCTGGTCAAAAATATTCCGGTAAATATATGCCCTGTTGATTTCAGAAAGAGAAATCCCATATTGATTCGCCATCTCCTTAGAGACTGCGGGATCAAACTGAGAAGGAACGGGGTCCATGAAAGGTATGTCACCGAGCTCTGCGAGTTTCAAAGCAGCATCGGTTTCAGGATAAGAGGGCGTACCATCCGAGTGCAAAGGCTCGACAAAAATGAGCCATTTCTCCGATTGATTTAGAATTGCTTCGGCATAACGGTCTATGGCTTCAATGTTTTTTAAAGACCAATGCGGTCCCGAAATAGCTACACGATGTTTTCCATTCCACATTCCATCCAGCACGATCGCCGGTGCGTAAAGCCCTCCAGAATAGGGGCTGCTCGCTTGCGACTCACCTCTTAAGACTTGTAAATGATTCCGGAAAAGAGCGATATTTTTCGCGGCGGTTTGAACGACATTTTTCGCATGTTCCCTCTCTGTTTTCTGCTGTTTTAGCCTCACCTCGGAACGAATGCCCGGTTCAACCTCGCCGGCGAGCAATTCGGGCCGCAAGGAATCCGGCATCGCGTCTGCAGAGCCACTTTGTGACAGGGCCTCAGACCAAGGACGCGACGGACGGGCTTCCCGGAAATAATGCCGAAAGGCTCCGACAAATTCTTCAGCGTGATGCCTTTCCATCCAAAATTCCGAAAATATTTCGAATGCTTTGATGACAACTTGTTTTTCGAATCCAGGCGGGACATTCTCCGACGCCATCCGAGCCAAGGAATCTTCCACAGCATTCAGGAACCCGCCCAAATTGAACGCGCGTCCCGTGCGGAGCAATTGATGGATTGATTCCTTGAGTTCTGGTGATAGCACCACAGCCTCGATACCGATATCACGAAGATCGGTAAACACCGCTTCCGCGGGATAAAGACTTATCTTGCGATGCTCTCCTTCTCCCAGCTGATGCATAATGAGTTCGCCCGCCCACTCCCCAGGCATCCCGGTTCGATCGACCATCCGCCGAACCGTATCGTGCAACAATTTCCACTCCTCGAAAAAAAGCGTCGGCTTACGCGTCTCCTCAATTTCTTTCGGTTCTTCTTCTGTTCCGTCATCAAGAAAGTGGTCCAGCGAAGCGGAATCTAGAACCCCCAGCTTCTTGAAATATTCAAATCGTTCCATCATTTCAACCGTATGGTCAAACAGAACCGGTTCCCTATTGTTCTTCACCCATTGCGCTAAAGCAGTCCAGGCAACCCGTTTAAGGCCCAATTGTTCAAACGCCGAAGGAAGCGCTTCATAACTAGGCCTTTCTAGAGGACGGTTCCGGATAAGCCAATAGACTGCTTTCTGAAGATCCTGGCGCCGCCTGTCACCGAAACCGGTCATTACGGTGGCACCAAGCTCTGCTAGTTGCTCGCCCCCGACACGGCCGACCTGCGCAATCGTTAATCCGAGTACTCCGGATAATTGGGCGGCAGTCGCCCCGGGATTTTTTTGAAGCGCGTCCCTGAGTAAATCGGTCCTTTGCTCCCGGAGCTTCTCTGACAGAGTCTGCAGGTCATAGAACACGGTCCCGAGCCCCTCGAGGACCTTGCGACCCAGCTTCTTGATCGAACTCTGACCCATGCCCGTCAGCTCCGCGAGGCTCTTTATATTAATCTCCTCACCCGCTTCTTTCAGAATTTCTGCTGCCCCCGAGACGATCTCAAAGTTGTTTTCGCGGCGCTGAGCGCCAGCTCCCGGCAGAAGACCCGCCCGCTTCAAGGGCATCTTGAAATGGCGGAGCGCGACAGGCAAAGCCTCCTCACCAAACCCCGGATCCACCAAACGCACAACACCTATGACCTGGCGAACCGTCAATAGCGCGTTAGGTCCTGAACCCAGGAACGCACGAGATAAATCGATCAACTTTAACCAATCCGCGAGTGTTTTCCGTTTGATCGTTAAGACATGACGCAATTGAGTTTTGATCTTTCCTTCTGCAAGCAAATTCGTTAACTGGCTAAACGGAGCCGCAAGAATTCTGACAAGATCTGTTCTCGCCCTGTGAAGTTCGGCATCCTGCATCTCAAATCGCAACTCCGAGCGCTGTAACTGTCCGGCAACTTCCTCCCTTTCTTCCAGAAGGGGTGTGGATTCTTCATCATCAAACGAGGGTGTTTTGGGAAGATCGTCCAAAGCGGACAAAACAAGCTGATGGGAGGCCTTTGTGCGCTCCACCAACGCTTCCAATCGACGGATCATTCCGGTATTAGCGCGCATACTCGGGATCATGGATGGCAGCCAGCGACCGAGAATTTTCAGGTCGTTACTTTCCGGTGATAAGCCCTGTCCGGACCGGTTGCCGTCACTCTTCAGCACTTTTAGTAACAAGGACGATAATTGCTCAAATCCCGCGACCCATGCTCGGATATCCGCAACGCAACGCGGAACGGCATAACCTTCCACTGCCATTCTTTCATAAGCAGCCCGGAGAGCGACCGTATTGAACTGTTCCACTGCATCGGCAAGAAAGTCGATGCATTTTTCTAGATTATACGCCGTATAAAAACTGCCCCAATCCTTCTTGTTCCTCTCCAGAATGTCCCAACCCTCTTTCCAGACTCCTGTTGCAAGACGGGTTTTTAATCGAGCCATAAACCTATCACCAAAAACTCTGCGAGGCGACATCCCTTGTTCAGCGGTTTCACCCGGCATCCGGTCCACCTCTGCAAACAAAGTCGCCACCATCCCCTGCTCCCTCCGCTCGAACTCAAGTCGAACCGGAACATTCATCAACGCAAGCTTCGAAAAACTCTCCAGGCCTTTACCGTAATTTTCTTTCAAATGGAGTGCACTCCTCCAATAAAAATCTTGCAACAAAAGGAGACTGAGCTCTGAATTCCGGGCCAATCGCGTCCACTGTTCTTCCGTCACTCGCCCCTGGCGGACGACGACCCGCAGAAGAGTCGGGCCCTCCGGTATCTGCATTACTCGAGCTTCTACCTTGGCATCGCTCCCACCCGGTTGCCGTTCTGAGGCATTCCTGACAACCTCACCCACCAAAACCCCAAGAAGATTTGCAGAGCCCTCATCATCCATAAGCGCTATAAAATTCTTCTCACGACCCGCCCAATATTCCTCAAATTTTCTGCCCGAGATTGTTTCATTAAGAAGCACTTTTTCTACAGCGTCGAATCCATGACTCTGAAAGACCCCGGGATCACTTTGCCCATTAAAAATGATCTTATTTTCCGCCGCCCGCGACTCCGACCGAGGCCCGCCGCTTTTCTGTGAACGAATGGATGGCTTGGAACGCAGAGCCGTATTTTCCTTCCTCAGTCTCGTCAATTCCTCATCAAAAGTTTCTTTTCCCTCTAAAACTTTGGAAACCATTTTTGGGGACGAAAGAACCGCCGCTGGCTTTGAAACTCTCTGGCTTTTTTCACCCATCGTTTTCCCCTTTGAGGCAGCGTTCCTTAATTCGTCGTTCGCTCTCTGTAAGTCAGCGATTTCAGCATCGAGATCGACTATTCCCCGTTGTTTTGCATCCTTCAGCCTGCGCTCAAGCTCTTTTTCTTCCATCCGTACATTGAAACGCGTTTCCGATCGCATAAGCGAATGAAGAAACTGATTTTGCCCCAAACGAATGAGAAACAGTGCGCGTTCGAGTGTATTCTGAGCCATCGCCTGGTTTTTGGCCTCTCCGGCGGTGCGTTGCAAAAGAGGATCTAGTTGGCGCAACTGTTCAGGAGTCAGCACATCCATCTCCCGAAGCTTTGAAAACCAGCCCGGATAATATTGAATGCGCTGGTCCCAATAAGCGGCATACGCGTTCAGAAAACGCACATGCGCGGGTTTCACTTCCCGAAGATCACCGTGAGAGCGCGTAACAAGGGCCTCGAGCGTCTGTGCCGCAGCAAGAGATGCTTTCCATGAATTGACCAAGTCCCCTCTCGGATCATTGAATTGGCTTTTATAAGAAGCGATCCGAATCGCCAATTTTTCAAGATCGCCTTCTGTCATTGTCCAAATTTTGTTACGCATGCCTTGCCGGATCGCATCCAAGACCTGCTTCTCCCCACTGTCCGGCTTGTAATTAAGTCCGAGATAGAACATCTGCGACACGTCATCATCGACATACAATTTCAACAGGTCCTCGTTGGAGACCAGTCTTGAATCCAGTATTTTTTTGATCACCGCGATCCTGCCCGGATGCTGCGCGGAAGTATCTTCCATCGTGATGTCGACGCCCAAACCTTTCCAGACCGTCTCAAAGATCGCATGGTCATAGCCACGTTCCATCAACAAAGCCTGCGGCCTGAGCTGCCCGACCTTGACGCTCATCAACTTCACCATCGCCTCATCACGTCTGTGCTGAAAATCCCAATGCCTGCGGACTGCCTCGCGATAAGCCCCGTAAAAATCCGGGACTATCCTGTCCTGTGTCTTGTCGATATGCACTTCAAGCAATTGTGCCGGATCAAAGGTTGCCTCGACAAAATCGAGCCAAACATCAAACGGAACGATCTCATCCAGAACCGTCGCGTTCGGGATCCCAGCGTAAAGGCTGTAACGCTTTTCCGAAATGTCCTGGTCATATCCCATGTCTTTCGTCAGTTTTTGAAGCTGTCCGTTTGCACGCATCGCCTGCAATTCGGCCATCAGCCCATAATAATAAGGCTCAATTTGTGCGGCGAATTTCCGAAGGTCCCGAGTATCATTCACCGGGATGCCCTTCCCCCTTGCGAGATCCATAATGGTCCCAGGCGGCAAAACATCTTCATTAAAAATCAAAATTCGAGCATTCGCACCATACTGGGCCTGGATCCGTGCAGCTTCCGCCTTGAATTTGGACCCCGTCTCGCCTAATCCTCCGAGGTGGGCATGGTCCTTAAAAAGAAGATAGAAATGGGTGGCCGGTGCAGCAGCAACAGGAACGGAAGTTTTGCCTTGATGAGATCGGGGGTTAAAAATCAAATGACTCGCGAATGCCATGATACCAAGCAAGGCAACGGTGACGACTATTTTTTTGAATAACGACGATTCGTTTGATAAATCAAGACGGGAAAGCAGCGCGGAACGCTCGAATGACCCAGAAAGCTGATCGAGATAATCTCCGGGCGGCGCTTTATTGACCATTCCAGAAACCAGAAATTCTTTAAGATCCCGGCCGGCAGCATTTCGAAAGACCAGCCGGTGAACCATCGCCGGCTTTTCGGAAACAACGCTTGCCTCAATGGATGCCACCGCAGCGTACTGGGGATTCGACTTTGCCTTTCGTCCAATGAGTCCGGCGATCTCTTCCCTGACCCGGGCTCCCAAATTCCCGCCTTGGATGGTCACCCTCACCTCAGAACGTTGTTTGCCTGTCACGGCAGCCTCTTTTTTTCCGGTTCCCTTTTTTACTGAACGATAACCTTCTTCAAACCATTGAGCAGCTTCAGGACTAAATAGACTCTCCACAGATCTACGAACGTCTCGAAACTCACGCAGGCCCTCGGAACTTCCAGGAATAATCTCTTTCCCTGATTCAAAATCAATAAAAGAAACATGAAACAGATTGGATTCCAGCGGTTGGGCATAAATATGGTCCAAACGGAGTGTCCATCGAGTATCGTTAGAGTAGGAATGAGTCAGCTCGCCGTGTCGAACCCCTGCTTTCTTGTGAAGATTTGCGAGAGCGCTTCCGAATGATCGCATGAGACCAGGCCAAAGGTCTTTTTTCTTTCGGAAATAAGCCAAAGACCGGCCGGCCACTTGCCTCGTCACCAAGATCTTGTCACCATCTTTCCTTGAAATAAACATCACTTCCGGGTAATGATTGACCGCCGCAGCTTTTTGGGCCAATCGATATTCTTGTTCCATAAGGAACGAGAAAAAACCAAACAGAACAGCAAGTTTTTTTTCTTTTTCGTAGACGCTACGACGAACCTCTTTGGTAAAGAAAACCAAAGGCTTCTGTCCTTCGAACGTAACATTATGACGAAAAACACGCGTCTCATTCCCTGCTCTGATCACACTCTTTCTTTGGTAATGGGTGATCGACAATGAACCCGGCTGTTTTCCCGCGAGAAAAGATTTGATTTGCCCTGTCATTTCTGGATCATCCCAGAACCACTCCCGAAAATCCTGCTCCGCCCTGACGGTTTCCCCGGAACTCTTTTTCTGCCGATCTGCATTTCGAACTTCGGCACGTACGTTTTCGATTTCCGGAGCAACGTGAGCCGGCTCTGGTAACCCAACGGCTTTGGGAATATTAACTTCGCGAGGAACTTCCTCTCCCCCGGAACGCGTGGAACTGGAAATGCCCAACGTGGTCGCTCCTCGCTCCCCGTCTAGCGTTTGCTTCAAGGCCGTTGTTTCCCACTGACCAAAACCCCTTACGTCCATCACGGCGCCTGGTCGCAATGAAGCCGCGGCACAGGGTGTTTGATTCGCGGGCTGCTGAAAAAGCTTCATCACATTGGCTTCACTGAGCTGATTTTTCCCATTGAGGAAACGCAGTCCTTCGATGAATTTTTCGAGCTTGGCAGTCCATTTTTCTTTCAACGCCCGGAATTCCTCAGAATGCCCGGCAAGGGACTGGTCGATGAAACGCGTGTATTTCGAGTGCTCCGCAACACGGCCTTCAGCAGCAAGAGTGCGAATAATATCGTCGCGCCATTCCTTTAAGGCAGTACGCGACAGATCGTATGTCGCATATCGCGATCCCGTTCCCTGCAACGTAAGCCGTTCAACGGTTGCGTTGACAAAAGCATCATACAGATTGATCTTCCCGTTCTTCGGTCTGAAATATTTTTGCCACGATACTTTCCCCTGCATCTGGTCGAGGTAGCGATGGTCGTTTGGAATTTCTCCAATGCGTGGCGAAACTACGACATACGAGACACCTTGTTCCTTGAGCTTGGCCGCAAGACCCTCCGTGTGGAAGCCCCCGGCCACAAACACAACGGTGTTTGTGTCACGGGAAACGGGAAACGACGGGTGTGAAGCACTAACGCCCAAAAGATCTTTGAGTCGCGAATAAAAAATTTTTTCACGCTCCATGGCAATTTCATAAAAACGGAAGAAGTCCGTTACTAGCGCTAAGCGATAGGTGGCAAGAAACTTGCCCCGGAGAGATTGAATGTCTGGGGTGTCGGGTAATTTTACGTTTGTCGTTCCCCCTTCCCCGTTCCCAGCGCGGAGCGTTTCCCATTCGCTTCGCGACAGTTCGAATTTAATGAGCTTCTCCATCCGTTGCACCCGCCCATCGAGTTCATCGACAGCTTTCGCTTCCGGAGTGGTGAGAAGTTTTGCCTTGATCGACTCGATGAACCCAGCAAGCTCGGCTGAAAACGTCTGCCCTTTCATGCTCACGAGGGTTTCATGTCCTGTGACCATCTTCTGAAGATTTTCTGAGAGCGAAGGAACCTGCTTCCCAGCTTTTCTTAGCAAATTCGAAACCTCGTAGGCAAAAGCTGCGAGAGAGAGGTGACCGGTCCTGTAGTCCTGCACAAACCCGTTTAGCTCTGCACTAGGAACGATTTTGTGGGCATCTTGGGCAAGCCTCTTCACTTCCGCTTCAATCTTTGAATCTCTGGTTTTTTCTTGCGCCAAGGTCTTGAACAATGCGCTGAGTGCTAAGCGCTTGATACTTGGCACTTCGTACTTTGCAAGAAACTCCAGGAATGAAATCAACTTTCTAGGATCTGCCTGCCATGCCCGGAACTTCGCATCGAATTCAATCGCTTCCTTGGAATAGTATTTTGTTTTGAGCTTTTGAAGTTCTT
Organism: Candidatus Omnitrophota bacterium; assembly: GCA_903856085.1. Lineage (GTDB taxonomy): Bacteria > Omnitrophota > Omnitrophia > Omnitrophales > Aquincolibacteriaceae > Aquincolibacterium > Aquincolibacterium lacustre. Next base: position 43,541 of record CAIOAT010000020.1, read on the forward strand.
TATTGAACGTTGCGTTTTGCGTATTGAGCTCGCCTTGTTTCTTAAGCCCTCCAAGGAATGCGGCAACACCTTCTTGATAGAGCTTCCAATCTTCGATCCCGACATAGTCCGCTTTGTGGGATGAAAGCACGCTCGCGGCCACAGCTCCGGAAAGTTCCCCCGAATCAAGATACTCCGTGAAAACTTTCACGAGTTTTTCCCGGTCATGAAAATTCCTGAAAAGTTGCGGGTCAAGCTTCCCTTCCGCACCTTCAAGCGCCACGGTCGTAACGCCGTAGACCTCCTGGAGATATTCGATCAGTTTCTCAAGCGACCGCTGGGCGTCCGGAACACTGTGCGCATCTTCAATGAGCACGACTTCGCTTGGATTGAACTGTATTGGGGCCGCTCCGCGTGCGATGCGATAAACATCGTTTATCGTCCCAATGTCGGGAGGGATGACGAGCTCCTGCACTTTTCCGCTTGTCGCGGAGGCCGAGGCAAGAAGGCTGGTGTCAGTCCCTCCCTGAACATTAGATGAAATCGGAGTTTGGCCCAAGGCCTGGGCCGGAAAAGAAAGAAAGCTAGAACACAGGAAGACGCCCGCTGTGAACAGGCTGATCGCCTTGAGGGAAAAACGTGAAAAAAGATCCTTGTGTAGAGATGTTTTTTGGTTCATTTGCCTCGGCCTTGCTTGATTTCTAAAAGGATTTATAAAAAGATAACATACAATTAAGTTTCGACAAGGGCGTGGCACATTTATATTTGATAAAACTTCGTCAATCGAATGATTTTATCAATAGGAATATGGAGATCATTTTCAATTCTTAATGCTATAAATTACATTAAAATACGAATAGCAATAAATAGCATGATATAGCTATTTAAATCACACGGCTAGCGTAGAAGGACCGCGAACGCAGCAGGAAAAACAAGGAACTTAGAATCTGGATGCGCTTTAGGACATGAAGGGTTTACACCACCAGAGGCTTAACTTAGCAGAACTAGCTTTAATTGAATTTCAAAGGCTCTTACGTCAGGACGTTGGCGTCCGAGGAGAAGAAACTGATCCTTTGGCGGAATTTAAAAAGGAAAAGATGCGGATGGCGATGTCGCGTTCGATCCCTGGGACAGCACAAAGTTGTTCGATATCGGCACTCCGGATCTCATAGATGGAGTTAAAATGCCGGAGCAGAAGGCGCTTACGCTTCTCCCCGATGCCAGGGATGTCATCGAGCACAGAACGCTCCAGCAACTTCGACTTGAGTTTTCGGTGATAGGTGATGGCGAACCGGTGCGCCTCATCACGGACCTTCTTCAGGAGATAGAGGGCCGGAGAATCCGAGGCGATGACAAGCGGCGCTCGAAATTTTGACGAATGGACCCACTCGAACTGCTTGGCGATGGAAATAAGATCGATCTGCTCCATCCCCTCCCGCACGAGCACTTTGACCGCAGTATTTAGATGCCCTTTCCCTCCGTCGATCATGATGAGATCAGGCATGAAATCCTCCCGCCCCTCCTTGATGCCGCGAAGCATCCGCGTCAAAGCCTCTGCAATCATGGCGTAATCGTTAATCCCGGCAACACTTTTGATTTTGTAACGCCGGTAGCCGAACTTGTCCGGAAGTTCGCGGTAGAAACTCACCTTCGATGCCACGGCCTGATCACCCTGGACGTTGGAGACATCGAAGCAGACGATCCTCTCCGGGATTTTTTCAAGTCTGAGATTCTCTTTGAGTTCGAGCGTCGCGGAAAGAGAGATACCTTGCCCCGGATTTTTCGGAAGAAAACGCTTTTTGCGCAATTTCGAGAGCGCATCGACCTGTTCCTTGAAAAATTGCGCGTCTTCGAACCGCAGCTCCCGGCTCGCTCGATCCATCCGCTCCTCCAGATATTGTGCAATGGTTTTTTTGCCACCACCGAGGAACCGCTTCACCTCATTAACCAGACGGTCGTATTCGGGCTTTACCTCCGGCTTGATACATGGAGCGATGCACTGCCCAAGGTGATGATAAAGACATGACGACTTCGGCAGGGTCTGGCATTTACGGATCGGGAAAAGGCTTTGGATCAGATTTACGGCCTGGCGCAGGAGTTTCGCGTCCGTATAAGGACCATAATAGTCGGCCTTGTCTTGTATTTTCTTTTGCTTCACGGCAGTCAAGACCGACCCCATTTGAACTTCGCTTGAATGGATAGGCCTTAGGACGGCTTTCGGGTCCGTTTTTTGACGCGTAATACAAAGACGGGGGAATTTTTCACGGGTGATCTTGAGAAGCGGAAAGCTTTTATCGTCTTTAAGTTCCTGATTGTAACGGGGCTTGTACTTCCGGACAAGATGCGCCTCTAAAAGCAGCGCGTCCACCTCGGTCGGAGTTTCGATATGATCGATCACCCGCACTTTGCTCATCAGAACCGTGATCTTGGGGACCAGCGCCGGAACTTTGAAATACGAACGGACTCTTTTGCGAAGGGATTTAGCCTTGCCAATGTAGAGGATCACTCTTCGGACATCGCGCATCAGATAAATACCGGGGGTCAACGGCAATTTATCCGCGAGCAAACGAAGGGCTTTAAGAGAATTTTTGATTTTCACGTGTGTTTAGCACTCCAGGAAAGTGGGTGGCGGGAAACGCTTAACGAATAGCTTTTACGTTCCATATTCCCCCTTCGACGTTCCCCGATCTGTTATGCTCCGTCCATCAAGTTTTCGACATCGATCGGATTGGCGGCAGGTTTCCTTTTTTTCCTGAACCATTCCCACGCCTCCTTGGCCTCGGGGACGCGGCACAAAAGACAGATTGCAAGATAAGCGACGGTCGCGATCGTGATGCTGCCCAACACCTGAAGAAGCCGCATTTTGGTGCTCTGCCCCGGCAACTCGTACTGTAAAAGTCCAAGGCTGTAGTGGCCGATCACTCCCATCACAAGAGACGCAATCAGGATACGCAGGAAGGAAGCGCCGACTTCGCGAAACGGAAATTCTCCGACTTTTTTAGGGTAGAAATAGATCAACTGTCCGAATTGGATAATACCGGCGATCGAGGTGGCGACCGCCAACCCCGCCTCCCTGAACGGAACCATCAGGATCAGATTCAGAACGATATTTGAAAGAAGCGCGATGATCGAGGTCCGCATGGGGGTCCGGGAATCCTGGGCGGCATAATAGCCACTATTCATGATCTTTTGACCCGCAAACGCAAAAAGGCCGATCGTGTAACCCAATAATACGGCCGAACTACGCGCAGTCGAGATTGCATTGAACTCACCGCGTTCAAAAAGCATCCGGATGATGGGTTCGCGAAGCACGATGAGCCCGACCGAGGACGGAATGATGATAAAGAAAATGCTCCGGAGCGCAAACGAAAGCGTTTTGCGCGACGCATCCTTCTCACCCCGTGCGATCTGCTGCGCAAGCATCGGAAGCAGCGCGGTGCCCATCGCCAGCGCAAACACCCCAAGCGGAAATTGCATGAGCCGGTTCCCGTACCAAAGGCTTGAGTTTGCCCCCGGCCCGAGCGCCATACCGAGAGTCATATCCACGGTAATATTGATCTGAACGATCGCAAAGCTCAAAACCACGGGAAGCAAAAGAGTCCATGTCTTTTTAAGACCTTCATAGCCGGTATTCCAAATCCACTGGAACTTGAAACCGATCTTGCGAAGAGGCGGCAACTCGACTGCCACGTGCAGGAACCCGCCCAAAAGGATCACATAAGAAAGCCAGCTAATTTTCGCAAGATAATCATGCCCCATCCAGGATGGAACCCAAAGCACAGCACCGATCCACACAAGATCGAGAATCGCAGGGCCCATGGCCGGTGCGAGAAAATGCCGGTGGCTGTTCAGGATCCCCATTCCGAGCGCGTAAAGCGACAGGAACCAGAGATAAGGGAAAAGGACACGCGAAAGCTCCAGGGTCAGCATGACCGTCTGAGAATGAAAACCAATCTTTAAAAGAATATTAAGAACACCTTCCGCTACCAAAATAAAAGCAAAAAGCGCAAGGCTTAGAAAGCTGATCGTAATATTTGCAAAACGGAACGCCTCTGCGTGACTCTGTTTTTCCCGGATCTCGTTGTAGACCGGGATAAAGGCGCTCGTAAGCCCGCCTTCTCCCACGATGCGACGAAAAAGATTCGGCAGCATGAAGGCATAGAGGAACGCGTCATATTGCCAGTTCGTTCCAAAGCTTTTGGCGCTTACAATATCGCGGATAAGCCCCAAGATACGACCGATCAGGGTCATGACCGCCACCACGGCAACCGCCTTCATAAGATGACGATTTCCGGACTTGTGCGCTGCCTCCGACGGGGGAACCTCGTTGACAGAACCGGTGGCCCGTGTTACATTGCCGCAACTTTTTTCACCAAAAGGAGTCATTGAAATGCCCAACATTCGTTCCGCTGCAAAACGTATTCGAAGCGATGCCAAAAAACGCGCGAAAAACATGGCCGTTCTCTCTGAGTTGAAATCTCTCAGCAAGAGATTGGCCCAGCTCGCCTCCGAGCCCGAAAAGGCCCAGACGGTAGCATCGACCCTGGTCGCTCGTTATGACCACGCGGTCAGCAAGGGTGTTATCCCGCACGGCCGCGCCGACCGGAGAAAATCCCGCATCGCGCTTTTCCTCGCTAAAATCAAGAAAAAGTAAAACTTCCGAACTTTCTCTTCCAAAACCGGGTTTTAGTTACGCCAGAAACCCGGATTTGGATCGGATGTCACGAGGCCGTATACTCCAGAAGCCACGCTTCCAATCCCGAAACGCCCTCGATTTGTCCGCTCTTGGACTTCCGGTCGATCTGATAGAGTGCTTCCACGGCTGATTCTAATCGCTCGACGGGAAATCGCCGTAGCGCATTCAAACGACTCGGAGACATCCGAAGCTTGGAGCCGATCTCTCGCTCAGAAATTCCCGATGTTAAAAGCATGGCCGCTTGCCATAATTGCCGAAGCTGCCAGTGCAGGATCCCAACCAATGAAAAAAGATCTGCCTCGTAAAGTCCCATCAAATCACGAAAAACCTTGAGAGCTCTGGCAGGATCACGGTCCACCAAAGCGTTCGTAAGCTTGAAAACATCCATCTCCGTCCAGTTCTCTTCGAACCGGTTGACCATGTCCTCATCGATCTCTTGCTGATCACCCGCGAATTGCACGAGCCTCTCAAGCATGGTATCGAGAAACATCACCGCCTCCCCGCACATCGCAAGAACCCGAGATTTGGCCCCTGGAGCCATGGTTTTATGATATTGCATGAGCTTTTGCTGGATGAACGTTGCGCCTACCCCGCGGGCCTCTTCATTCGCCAAAAGGATCAGCTGTCCTTTTGCTTTTACTATTTTTTGAAGTTCGGAAGCACCCTTAAGATTATCTGCCTCTAGGATCAGTGTGGTCTTCGGAGCGGGATGATCGAGGTAAGCGGTGAGGACCACAAGGTCCGGTTCCTTCAGCAATTCCGCCCCTTGAATATACAAGATCTGTCCGGATGAGAAAAATGGTAGGGTTTTCGCAGCAGCGAGAACGTCCTCGAGCGGTTTTTCGCTGAGATCGAAAGATTGATGAGTAAGAGACCCTCCGGTTTTTTTTTCAATCTCCGCAGCGAGGGCCTTGGCTTTTTGTGTTCTAAGGAACGGGTCGCCCGAGATGAGGAATACGTCGGTATTCACAAGAGACGGCCGGGAGGAGGAATTACCAGTCCTGGACAATGCGATCCACGATGTTGAGCGCAAGACGATCGATAGCATCCACGGCGGCCTTCTGCTCACCAATCGAATTGACACTGCTCACATAATACTCATTGTCTCCCGTAAAGGTCGGTTCTTCCCATATCAGGTCGCCGGTCTTGGCATCCACAAGCCTGAGGCGAACCTCAATGAAAAGCTGGTATTCTTGAACACTTTGAAGATTGGTAAATCGTAACCCCTGCTGGACAAAGGATAAAAGGTCTGTCTTGAGGATTGCATCCGCATGTTCCTTCGAGACGACTTTCACGATACCTTCCTGCTGAAGTCGGCGGATCACCGCGTTGGTAATGTCCATTTCAAGCCCGGGCTGATAAGCGTAGATCTTCTCGACATCGATTTTGTTTTTCACGGTCTCAACATAGATCGTTTTGATATTGCGAGGAAGCACGGTCTTGCGGGTATAACCACAACCGCTCAAAACCATCGCTGTCACCAGAAGCCATACTCCCACCTGTCGCAGATTTTTCATCATAAGTCCCCGTTGGTCACTTGACACTGAAACGTTCTTTTTCCTTGGAAAGAAAATCATGGCGCGTGACCAGGTCCGAAAGACGCTGCCCGATACGGTCCTTTTCGGTCTCGAGATCCTGCTGCATTGCCTTGGAAGTCACGGTCGGCATCACTTTGTCAACTTCCCCGATCCTTTTTTCGAGGATCGATCTCTCCTGCTGTTCGATCGCGAGCTCTTGATCGATCACACCCACGAGCTCCGCTCCCACTTCCTTATATTCTTTAAATCTTTTAGCGCCCTGAGCATCACTAGGAGCTTCTTGCTTTCCCGCATCCCCCAGTGCGACTTCTTGTTCCTGGGCATAAATGCTATAGGAGATTTCAAGCTGCTCCCGCAAGTTCATGGCATCTTCCCGGAGCTGCTTCTCATCCGGGGCCGGCTCCGCTTTTTCCTTTTTCTCGGCATCCGTTCCTGGAGCCGCAACATCGATCGGGGGAGCCACCGGGGTCTTTTTCTTGATCAAAGCCTCTGTAGCTTCCAATTCAGACTTGAACCGATCGAGTTCTTTAGTCTGATTATCCAGGCGATTTAGAAGCACGTCCTTCCGGCTTTTTCGGGGGACAACTCGACCGGCACTTTGGACCGCCTCTTCGATAAACGTATACGGAACCTTGACGAAGGAAGTTCGAAACTTCATGCCTCCGTTGAGCGAGGCTTTCGCCTTCAGAATCTCGAGCTCCTTTTCAAGTTTCTTGATCTTTTCAGCTTGCGCCTGAATCATAAGACTTTCCAGCTCGATCCCCTCTTGAAGTTTTTTGGCTTTTTCGTCAGCGCCTGGTTTCTTCGCGGCCTCGGTCAACGTAACATCCTCGTTCGGAAGTCCAAAAAGAAATGCCTTAGCGAGATAGGCCGAACCCGTGACCGGTTTCGCGAGGGTCCGTAGAACTTTCCCCTGTTTCTCCTGAGAATTCAGCGTCTCATCCAGTTCGGCAAGAAGCTTCTTCTTGTTTTTTTGACGATCTTGAATGTCCTGATAACATTTGCGAAGTTCTTTTTCCACAGCCTTACTCTCTTTGCGGAGTTTACGTACGTCTACTTTCTCATGGTCGTCGAGAGACTTCATCATAACTTGCTGTTCCTTCAGGGCCAACTCCTTATCAAAGGCGGTAGAAAGCGTATCAACGATATCCTGCTGGGACTGGACTTGCTCGCTGAGATGCATTTTTAGTTCGAGCAATTCTTCGACGCTCTTTTTTTGAAGGTCACCGGCCTCGACGGTGAAAGGATTAAAAGCCGCCTTCTGAGCCGCTTTGCTTTCGATCATTGCTTCAAGCTCCTGCTGGGCGGACTTGCCAAAATATTTTTCATAGAGCGCCATCTTCGCATCCAACTTAGCCTCAAGAGTTTCGATATCTTTTTCACGCGCCAAAAGTTTTGGGTCGGTGGGTTTGCGAGAATCTTTAGGCGCAATACCACGGAGACGCTTCCGTTTCAAACCACTTTCGGAACGCTCGGGAACAAGCAAAGACTGTAGCTCGCTGTAGCGCTTGTAAAGTTTTTCCTTTTTTTCGAGAAGTTCTTTCTTCTTCTTTGAAAGTTTGTAAAGTTCCTTTTCATCCATCCGTTGGATCTTTTGAAGCGGCGTCTCGGGCTGTGCCATGAACGGGATTAGGTTCTCATAGAACTTTTCGTCCGAAACACCAAGCTCGGATCGCCAGGATTCAAGACGGCCCTTCTCCTCGGCGAGCGCATCACGTTCGGCCTCAAGTGACGCCTGCCAGCGATCAATGGCCTTTTGGAATTCAGGAGACGTATTGTTTTTGAAGCGCTTCTTTTTACGCTCGATCTCTTTAAACTTCTCGTTCAGCTCACTTTCGCGGCGCTTTAGATCTTGCTTACGACGCTCCAGGCTCTCAATCTTGTTTTTATTGATCGCCTTCATACGTTTTTTTATCTGGGCGATCTCTTTTTTAAGCTGCTCTCGCTCGGCTTTCTGCCCCGCCCCCAGCGCTTGATATTTTGCCTCCAACGCCCCTAACTCTTTCTGCAGCTCCTCAGTCTTGGTATTAAGATACTTCACAGGTTCTTGCAGCGAATGGAGCTTTTCCGCGGCCTTTTGTCCCCAACTCGTATTCGGATAGCGTTTCGCAGTATCAGCGTAATAGATCAACGAACTTTGGAGATAATTGTCCTTTTCATAATAAAGACCGATGCGATAGTTCTTCTCGGCGTTGAGCTCATCTACTTTCAGGCTGATCTTTTCGGCTTCTTCGGCCTCTTGGGAGCCCGGATATCGCTTGAGATAGCCCTGCGCCTGGCGAGCCGCTTCATCAAGCGCACCTTGGTCACGCGCCTGGCCTCCGGACTTCGCGTACGAAACTTCCGCCATCTGTAAACGGGCTTGTTGAACCAAATTACTTTGCGGATACTGATCGATCAAAGCCTGGAAAGCCTCCACGGAATTGTCAAACTGCCCGGATTTCTGATAAGCAACTCCGAGATTGAATTGGGATTTGTCCCCAAACGCCCCGTAAGGCGCAGCCGTCACGATCTTTTGGAACACTTCGATGGCCAGTGGCAGAGACGGACGAATATCAAGCCCCAAGAGCTTTCCTTTTTTCCCAGAAAGAAACATGATCCCGATCTGATACTCGCGCTCGATCACCTCTTCAAAACGCTCGCTCTGGGGATAGGATTTGATCAGTGCCTGATAGGCCTTGTGAGCCTCCACATAATCGCCGGTCTCTTCGAAAATCGTCCCAAGCCGGTACTGCGATTCAGGGGCCACTCGGGATTTCGGGTATTGCTTGAGAACTATTTTGAATTGTTCGGCCGCCTTATCAAGCTTCTTTTCTTTGTAAAGGTCGAGGGCATTATCGAAGATGTCATCAGCACCGCTTTGAGTCTCGGATTCGGTGTTGATGAACTTCCCCTGTTCGGGAGACCAAACCCAATCCGCGGAGGCAAAAGAGTGTGGAAGGAGCAATATAAAAATGAAGGCAAAAACCTTCGAGATTTTCATAAGTCGTTTATGATCTTCAAGTTAGGAAAATTTGCGAGGCGTTACTATATCATGGGTCAAGAAAAACTGTCAATAGAAATGGCCTAAAAATGGCCAAAAAAAGACTTACGGATACGAGTAAACACCCAGGAGCCCTTTCAAGAATGACGTCAGTTCAAGTCGGGAACCGTTTTTCCTGAAACTTAACGCACCGGTATGCTTCAGATCAAGATAGGAGACATGGCGGGAAACCAAATACGGAATAAGTTCCTGCTGCAGGTCCGGCAAAACAACAAGCAATGGCCGGACTCGATCGAGCCAATCTTGAAATTCGCCAGGGATTCCTTGCCCAGACTCCGGTAAAAATACCGCGTGGATCTCAATCATCTCTCCAGGACACCGGAGAAGCTCCTTGAAAAGTTCAGGATCCCATCGCGAGATGAGAAGGATACGCCAAGGCCCCGACTCCATCAGAAAAGCAGCGCCTTTTTTTGACTGTGCAATCATCCGTATTTTCTCCTCCCCCATCGACACCTCGTCCCCCTGCTGAAAGGTTTTAGCCTTGCGACCGAGCTTTCGGATATTTTTATAAAATTCATCCGGTCCGCACAAGGATGCGACAGGATAGAGAAGATAACGAACCGGAAAATCCCGCAAGACAGCTACGAGACCTCCCGTGTGCTTCTTGGAAAGATCGGTAAAGAGCATCCCCTCCAGCCGTTGGATCCCCCGGTTCCTCAGATAGGGCGCGATCAACCACTCGCCCTGGTCCGATGGAAAATTCCTTCCGGCATTAAGTAACCAGTGAGCTTCGTTGGAGAAATGCGCGTGCACGATCTGGTTCCTGCCGCTCGCAAGCAGGGTGACCTCAAATCGTTTTCCTCCAGATCCAATAAAAAATACGGTTGAAAGACTTAGCCAACAACCGAGGAGACCCGTCATGAGAAAACGCTTTCCATGAAAAGCCCTCTTATGAAAAAACAAGATCATCGCCATGCTCAGGTAATAAGCCGCCAGCAATCTGAGAGATGGCCGTTCCAGAAACCAGTACCCCCACCACCACGTGGAAAGATATTTGATCCAAAAAAGCCCGATCCCAAGGATCCAACTTGACACTCGAATCAAAAGGAGATTCGCAAACGGCACACCACTTACGATCAGCGCAAAAAGTGCACTGAAAAGCGCCGCATCGAAAAGCGGGATCGCGACAAGATTCGCAAGAATGCTAATGGGGGAGAAAATATTGAAGTGATAAAGAACGACGGGAAAGGTCCCAAAAAGCACCGCAAGACTTGAGCCCATAGACAAGGTCCATGCGCTGAAACGAGATAAAAGCGGCAGAACCAGTATAAGCGAGAAAACAGAGAGAAATGAAAGCTGGAATCCGATATTCCAAAGGCTCTTGGGATTCCACAGGAGAAGCACAAAGAAAGCAAAGCAGAGCGCGTTCAGAAGGTTCGCCGGCCGTCCGAGAAGGACTCCGCACAGCACGAGCACAGATCCATACCCCGCGCGTTGAACCGGAATCCCAGCTCCCGCAAGCCCGACGTAAACAATCACGATCAGGATCGTCAAAAACGAGGTCTTACGATATCCGAGTCCCGAAAAAAGAAACATTAAGTAAAAAGTCCCTGCGATCATCGTGATATTCAGTCCACTGATCGCAAGCAAATGGATCGTCCCGGTCTTCATAAACTGGCTCCGGACTTCTGGCGCCACATCACTCCTCAGTCCAAGCACCAGAGCCTTCAGAATCGCGGCTTCTGACGCAACATAAAGTTTGTCGATCAACGCGGCCAGGCTCCGGCGAGTTACCGCTAAGATCCGCCCCGGGGAAAATCTCGATCCTACTTGGACGACACGAACACTTTTTTGTCCGATCGTCTGGAAAACAGCGCGGATATTCTGTTGGGCCAGAAAACTTCCGTAATCGAATTCTCCAGGATTCAAGACCTGCTTCGGAGCACTCAGCTCACCAAAAATCCGGAGTGTGTCTCCGACTTGAGGAAGAGAGAACGACTGTAACAGGCAAGTCTGTACATCCCCGCGCACTTTAAAAAATTTCCGGCGACCACCTTCTTCTTGGGTGAGCGACTGCGCGGAAAGAACGAAGGAAACCGTTTTCTTTTTTCCGCGCGATTTTATCTCCGGCAAAGAACTCACAATCCCCTTAAGCGTTACGCGCCCGGGGCCTGTAAAATTCTGGACCGCATTCGCGGGAACATAGGCGTCAAGACGCGCCCAAAGAATTCCTGAGCAGCCCACAAGCAGAACGAAAAACACCAGAAAGCACCTTCGCGCACGCAAAAACCACAGAAAAATGATCCCCGCGAAAAGTCCGCACACAAGCCAGAGGACGGGAAGATTACAATGCTTTTCCGTAGCGATCCCTAACGAAAACCCCATGGCGATCCAAAGAAAAGGAAATTTCATAATATTTATTATACATTATTATATTAATTATTACACATATTATAAATCCGGGAATTTCTCTCGCGGAATGCGCAGAACGGATGGGTCGGCTCCAAGAAAAGATTTGTGGAAAGGCGTATGGTATCCGCCCGGCTATAGACGACCGGACCTCTACTGCGTCCAATACCGGTAAGCGATAAAAAGGGCGAAGGCTAAAAGAAACGCGATCAGGAGGGTATATTGAAATCGCTGAGATGAAAACATGTGGATCTTGATTCCGTTAAAGCGTGAGCTTAATCTCTTTACCCTGAACATCCAGCCGGACTTCTCCGCTACCGATCGCTCGAACAACAGCCTTCCCGTCAAGGGCATCCCCCACGCCTACAAGGCGTCCGTTGATCACGGCAATGGCCTTGCCGCTAAGATCGGTAATACCCGTAAGCCGGTAGATATTTCCCGAGTAGATCCTGACCGGCATTTGAGGCGCCGTCGGGACTATGGCCTTCACGGGTTCAGACTTCCCGGACGAGGACTTCACGCCCAAAGGAATTTGCCGTATCCCCATATAAGAAAGTCCGGCAATAAATCCTACAAGCAGCACTCCCAATGCGACCTTCCAGTAGAAACTCCGGCGACGGGCATATTTCTGCTGGATCTGGCTGAGTTCCCGCTCAAGAGCAGCGCCCATGGGGTCACGGTCACACGTCTTCGGAAGAGAAACGGAATTCGCAGTCCTCGTTTCTTGCACGCGGCTTGTTTTATCCAAAGCTTGTTGGATCAGGCTCATACGCTTACTCCTTGGAGATCGGCTTCGGCGCATTCCACCAGCACCGGATCGATCACGAAAGTACTTTTGGCATAAGCGGCGAGCAGGGCCCGGTCCGCCAGCACGTTAATAACCCTCGGAATCCCCGAGGAAAGTTCATAAATGCGTCGCATGGCTTCCAGTGAGAAAAAATTTTCACGCGCGCCGGCCACGCTCAAGCGATGCGCGATGTAATACCCGACTTCTTCCAAGCTAAGTTCCGGTAAATGACACCGCACGGTGATGCGTTGGCGAAGCTGCTTGAGGTCGGGACGTTTTAAAAGGTCTTTCAGCTCCGGCTGTCCCATCAAAATGATCTGCAAAAGTTTTTGCGTCGTGGTCTCGAGATTCGACAAAAGACGGATCTGTTCCAAAGCCCGCGGCGGCAGAAGCTGCGCCTCATCAATGATCACGACGGCGTTGAACCCCTTGGCGCTCTCCTCGAGAAGAAAACGATTCAGACAATCAAAATATTCCTTACGCCGTCTCGCTTTCGGCTTCAATCCAAAATCCTCGACGATCCCTTGAAGAAGTTCCAGCTCGGAAAGTTTGGGGTTAAAAACAAGCGAACTATGAACATTTTCTCCCAACTGCTGGAGGAACATGCGCGAAAGTGTGGTCTTCCCCGCTCCGATCTCGCCGGTGATCTGGATGAAACCCGATCGCCGGTCTACCCCGTAGCGCATCGCCGACAAAGCCGCCTGATGATGTTTGCTCAGGTAGACAAAACGCGGGTCCGGCGTGACATTAAACGGAGATTCGTTCAATCCAAAAAATGTTTCGTACATGATCATTCCTCCCAGTGAATCGCGGGACACTCCCGATCAAGCAACAGCAACCGAGGAACGCTGCTCCCAAAAACCCCTTAACCGCGGGAGAACACGAACTCCAAAACCCGACCGTCTTTACGCGCAACGGGAATATTAAGCGGATGCCGGCCCTCTTTCGAATAAACCGTCTTTTTCCCGTTCATCAGATCGCGAACGGTCATCTTTCCCTTGATCTTGGCAAGCGCCGGAAGATAAATCGCCGCGCTCTTATCTTCATTACCATTATTGACCAGCACCAGAAAATAACGCCGTCCACGGCTAAAAAGCGCGGTCTTCACATCCTTCGTCTGTGAATAGCAAACAAGGGGCACCTTGAGATGGTTCAAAACTCCCAGCACCAGCTCCGGGACCGGCTCCATGCCCAGATGGATGATCTTGCCTTTGCCAACCTTTTTGATATACCCGACTGTTTGCTTTCCGTAAGTCCCGAGATCCGCTTGGATCTTTTCGCATCCTGCAGCTTTAAAAATATAGACCGAACTATTGACGGCGATCGGCATCTCACCCTTGCTAAGCGTAAGAGTGAATTGCCTTTTAAACTCGAAAAGTGTACGCTCGGGCTCCTCAAATCCCACCACTTGATACGGCTTGAAGTCGTCATCCTTACGCGGGAACGAACGAAACGCCACAAGCGTCCCTCCCTCCTCCACATAGCGGAGGAGATTCTGATGCGCGACTTTCTCAAGCCACTGATTCCCGGAATAAAAAAGGATTTTCTTAGACGGAATTTTGCGCCGGGGATCGCACATATCATAATCCACATCGCCCTGATAAAGCGCCACAAGGATGGGGCTATTATGCGTCAGCGTTCGAGCCGCATACTGGAGCGGATTGAAGGTGACACCGATCTCCGTGAGCTTGGTAAGCGAAGTTGGCTTGAGCTGTTTAAAAGCGGCAACGATCTGCTTAAAAACATCGTACAATTCGCCGCGCACTCGCCCCCACTCATTGATCGGGGACATATACCAATTGTCGCGATTGACAAGCATGTACCAATTCCATCCCTTGATCCCGGCCAGAAACGCGGAAAGGCAGATCATCCGGTAGTGATTGGGCGTAAGCACGCTCGTTTCATAATGACGTCCATGCCAAATTCCGGACTGAAATTCTGCAATGAACGGAAGCTTGGAAACGCTCGAAAGGTAACGGATCTTGTCGCAAAGCTTGCGATGCTCAAACTCGTCTTCTTTGAGTTCATTGGAGGGATAAAGATCGAGCCCGACCAGATCGGAGGCCTCTTGAAAAGAGGCCCAATCATGCGCGTAAAAGAACGGATAGGTATTCAAATAGATCGGAATGTCGACGCCGAGATCGCGATACATCTGGATGCTTCCCTTCGCGACCTCCTGGGAATACCAGTACTTGAACTTGAAGTAATCGAGATGCCGCTTGAGCTCCTTGTCGCCTTTGAGCGGAAGTCCCGGTTCGCCGGGCAACATGGTCGCAATGAAGGGTGACGCTTCACGAAAGGACGCGTAATTCGTGCCCCAGCACTCGTTCAGAGCCGGAAGATCTTCCTTGTAAAGATTGCGCATAAAATCCTGAAAAAGCCCCGGCTTTTTCGAAAGCCCATACTGATGTCCAAACACATCCGGCCACGGATCGATTTCATTATCCGCCTGAAGCATCAGGATATGACCGTTCTTTCGCGATGCAAGATAGGGCATGAAGACCTTGCTTACTTGTTTCAAATATTCTTTGGCGTAGGACAAAAACTGGGGATGCAGACGATGATATTTGTAAGCGTAGCTGGGAACACCATCATGAGGCCATTCGCTGTAAATATACGGCCCCGGGCGGATGATGAGCCAGAAACCTTCTTTGCGGGTCAGCTCAAGAAAAGCCTTAAGGTTGCGTGCAGCGTCGGTCTTTCCGGTAAAATCAAAGTGCCCGCGTTTGTATTCGTGAAAATCCCAGGGGACATACGTCGAAATGATCTTAAGGCCCATTTCCTGGGTGCGCTTGAGGGCTTCGCGCCAAGCGTGAGGATTGAGGCGCCAGTAATGAATTTCTCCGGAAATAAGCGGGACTTCTTTTTTCCCGACAAAGATCTTTTGATTCCTGATCTCGACTTTAGGCATCCGCCACCACTAGGTTGATCGTGCGCCCCGGAACAATGATGACCTTCTTGAGGACTTTCCCCATGAGCATTTCTTTCACCCGCGGATGGTCAAGGGCCAGTTGTTTTACTGCTTCTTCACTCTGATTACGAGAAACGACCATTTTCGCGCGTACTTTACCGCCCACCAGAATGGCCATCTCGCTCTGATCTTCGATAAGGTAACGTTCATCATACTCGGGCCATTTTTCGTAAGCAAGCGTCTTTCCATGACCCGACCGCTGCCACAATTCTTCAGCCACATGGGGCGCAAGGGGCGCTAAAAGAAGCAGGAATTTCTCAAGCACTTCCCTCGATTGATCTTGTTCCTGCGTTATTTCGTTCATAAAGATCATCAAGGCCGAGATCGCGGTATTGAAGCGCAATCCTTCAAAATCTTCCGTTACTTTCTTAATCGTCTTGTGAAGCGTCTTCAACTCGGTAGCGTTGGGCGCACGCTCAACGATATTCGCCTGGAGTCTGTTGTCTTTATCGATAAAAAGCCGCCACACCTTCCCGAGAAACCGGTAAACGCCTTCCACTCCTGAATTCGCCCAGGGCTTCGTCATCTCCAACGGTCCCATGAACATTTCGTACAACCGGAGACTGTCGGCACCATACTGCGCGATCATATCGTCGGGATTCACCACATTACCGCGCGATTTGGACATTTTCTGGCTGTCCTCGCCGAGGATCATGCCCTGGTTCGTTAATTTTTGAAACGGTTCAAGCGTGGAAACAACACCGATATCATAAAGCACTTTGTGCCAGAACCGTGAATAAAGCAAATGAAGCACTGCATGTTCCGCGCCGCCGACATAAAGATCCACATTCATCCAGTACTTTTCTTTTTGGGGATCTATCGGAGCTTTCATGTTCTTCGGATCGAGATAGCGGAGATAATACCAGCACGAACCCGCCCACTGCGGCATGGTATTCGTTTCGCGGAGAGCCGGACCGCCGCACTTCGCGCACGAACATTTCAACCAATCCGTTGCCTTGGCAAGCGGCGGCTCCGCATTTCCGGTCGGCGAATAATCTTTCATTTCCGGAAGCCTGAGCGGCAATTCGCTTTCAGAAATAAGCACGGGACCGCATTTCGAGCAATGCACAACCGGGATCGGCTCGCCCCAATAACGTTGACGACTGAAGAGCCAGTCTCGAAGTTTGTACTGAACCGCTTCTTTGCCGATCTTTTTTTCCTCAAGCCAGTGCGTGATCTTTTTCTTCGCTTCCGACGTGGAGAGCCCCGTGATAAGCCCTGAGTTCACGCTGATGCCGTCCCCCACAAATCCTAGTGATTCCTTCCCTTCCGGCGCCTGCACCACAATTTCAACCGCGAGTCCGTAGACTTTGGCAAATTCAAGGTCGCGAGTGTCATGCCCCGGCACGGCCATGATCGCGCCAGTCCCATAACCCATCAGCACATAATCCGCAATCCACACAGGAATTTTTTTATCATTCACCGGATTGATCGCGTAGGCACCGGTAAAAACGCCGGTCTTTTCTTTGGCGAGATCAGTGCGATCAAGATCGGATTTGTGCGTCGCGGTGGCCACATAATCCTCCACAGCCTTCTTTTGAGCTGACGTCGTGATCTTGGCCACTATCGAATGTTCAGGTGCTAAAACCATGTAGGTCGCTCCAAAAAGCGTGTCTGGCCGCGTGGTAAAAACGCGGATAACATCCGAGCTGTTTTCAAGCTTGAAGTCGACTTCCGCGCCCGTAGACTTCCCGATCCAATTACGCTGCATCTCCTTGATCGGTTCCGACCAATCCAAAATCTCAAGATCCTTCAAAAGCCGTTCGGCGTATGCCGTGATCTTCAGGATCCATTGCCTGAGCGGCCGGCGATAAACGCCTGAATGCCCTTTTCGTTCGCACGTTCCGTTCGCATCCACTTCCTCGTTCGCAAGAACCGCCTTGCAGCCATCGCACCACCACACCGGGATCTCGGCTTCGTAGGCCAGACCTTTTTCAAAAAGCTTCATAAAAATCCACTGGGTCCACCGGTAGTAATTCGGGTCCGTGGTATCGACTTCGCGGTCCCAGTCATAACTGAAACCAACCTGGCGGATCTGGCGTTTGAAAGTCTGGATATTCCTTTGGGTGGTCTCGCGAGGATGCGTCCCGGTCTCGATGGCATATTGCTCAGCCGGAAGTCCAAAAGCATCCCAACCCATCGGATGCAGGACATTGAATCCGCGCATCCGTTTGTAGCGGCTGACGATATCGGTCGCGGTATACCCTTCTAAATGTCCCACATGAAGGCCGGAACCCGAAGGATAAGGAAACATGTCGAGGACGTAATACTTGGGCTTTTCGCCGCCGGATTCTCCGGGGTCGGGAGCGCGGAAAGTCTGATGGTCAGCCCAGTAGGTCTGCCATTTTTTTTCTATTTCATCGAAAGGATATGCTTTAAAACCGCTGGCCATGAGTGGGCTATCCCCTGGAAGTGAGAAATCATGCGGAGAGAGAGAGTCGAACTCTCATGGTATTGCTACCGCTGGATTTTGAGTCCAGTGCGTCTGCCAGTTCCGCCATCCCCGCAAAAACTCTAACTTAATTAGGCAAAAGAGCTTACAGCTTTTTCGACTTCAGCGTCACTTTTTGAAATGGGCGCTCATGCCCCATGGGA
>CAIOAT010000021.1 GCA_903856085.1 Candidatus Omnitrophota bacterium
CCTTCCAAAAATAAGGCGAGCGGCACCCTGAGAGCAGTTGCAATATTCATGATGGTGCCGAGGGTGCATCCGCAGGGATTTTCCCCTCCAGGCGCTGAACATGTTTCAGGCTTATGCCGGACATTTCCGCCAATAATTCCTGCGTGAGATTGCATTGAATACGCGCGGTCCTTATCCGGCTCCCGAGCGCTTTGTTCAGGTCAGGGGGGGTGCGCATGGGCGAAATTTTGCCACGGGGGCGGTGCTTTGAACACCCCATAAATGTCTCCTTTTCCTACAAAGCTGAATTATTGAGGGGCTATCACTGCTGTCCCAACGTTCGACTTTGATTTTTTCGCAACTCGTTGAAGGTTAACATGTTATCACTCAAAATGTCTGTAATCGATTTGAAATCGCCAGTAGGCTTTAGCCCTTCCCAACCCAGGAAAGGGATGGCCTATGAATACTGGCAAAACTGTTTTCGCTCAAGTAATGGAGCATCTCCCTCTCCCGGATTTTCGAAAATGCGTCCATCGCTACGACGGCAATTACAAAGTGAAAACATTCTCATGCCTCGATCAATTTCTGGTGATGGCCTTCGCCCAACTGAGTTATCGGGAAAGCCTGCGCGATATCGAAGCCTGCCTTTGGGCCATGCGCAACAAACTTTATCATATGGGAATTCGCGGCGGAGTTTCCCGCAACAATCTGGCTCATGCCAACGAAACCCGCGACTGGCGCATCTGGGCCGACTTTGCCCAAGTCTTGATTCACACGGCTCGACATTTGTATGCCGACGATTCCTTCGGCATCGAACTGGATCAAACCGTTTACGCCTTCGACTCGACGACGATCGATCTGTGTCTTTCTCTTTTCCCGTGGGCGAGGTTCCGAAAACACAAAGCCGCCATCAAGCTCCATACGCTTCTGGATCTGCGCGGCTCGATCCCTTCGTTTATCCAGATTACCGAGGGAAAAGTCCACGACGTCAACGCCCTCGACGATCTCATCCCGGAGCCTGGCTCCTTCTATATCATGGACCGCGCCTATCTCGACTTCGAGCGTCTCTATCTGTTCCATCAATCGTTGGCTTTCTTTGTGATTCGATCCAAAACCAATTTCAAATTCCGAAGACTCTATTCACACCCTGTCGACAAATCCACGGGAATACTCTCGGATCAAACCATCATGCTCACGATTTTTTATTCGGCCGAAGGTTATCCGGAAAAACTTCGTCGCATCCGCTATTACGATGTCGAAACAGACAAGCACTTATGCTTTCTGACCAACAACTTCCTTCTGCCTGCTTTGACCATCGCTCAACTGTACAAATGTCGCTGGCAGGTGGAGCTGTTTTTCAAATGGATCAAGCAGCACCTGAGAATCAAAGCCTTTTACGGTACCTCAGAAAACGCGGTCAAGACTCAGGTCTGGACCGCCGTCTCGGTTTATGTGCTGGTGGCCATTCTCAAAAAGCGAATGGGCCTCGACCACAGCCTTTACACAATTTTACAGATTTTAAGCGTCACGCTATTTGAGAAAACGCCTATGCTGCAAGCACTTACAGACTTTGAACCCGGAACTGAACACAGCGAAAGTCGTAACCAGTTGCTATTATTCAACTAATGTTGGGACAGCAGTGACTGAACCTCTATTCTCAAAAGGAGACCCCTTATGGATAAAATGAAGGCGGTTATTTTTAAAAAGCACGGCGGCACGGAAGCTCTCGAAGAAGCGTATGTTCCGGTCCCGGACCTCGGCAAGCGCGACGTCCTGGTCAAAGTCACGGCGTGCGCGCTCAACCATCTCGATCTTTGGACGCTCGCGGGCATGCCCAACATCAAGGTCAGCATGCCGCATATTCTCGGCAGC
>CAIOAT010000022.1 GCA_903856085.1 Candidatus Omnitrophota bacterium
CTTGGGGTGCGTGCGGTCGAAGGTTCAAATCCTTTCGCCCCGATTCTTTCTATAAGCAAACAAAGGAGTTACGAGAAAAGGTCTCGCAGCTCCTTTTTTGTTTTTCTGAGATTTTGAGCTGATAATGCTAGATTTTTGCTAATTTTGGATTATTTCCTTACCCCGATGAGGTACGTGTAGCAAAGTCTGATTGATTATGAAGCGTGGATTTTTCTAGGGGAGTTTGCTAGCATGTCAATTCGTAGTGGTTCGTCACTAGTTACTGATGGACGATTAACGATAAGAAGCAAAAAACGTCATTCACGGAGGAGAAACAAAATGAAGAAGATGCTCTTGGTTGTGCTCATGCTGTTGATCGCGGGAAATGCTTATGCATGGATGTCTAAAAAGAACGTGGAATGTAACGTGAAGGGAAAAACACAGCGGGTTAAGACCGTCGATGCTTGCAAGGCTTTAGGGGGCAAGGTGGTTGAGGCGAAGAAGAAGTAACAAGGACAGTTCCGAGCATTTTGTGAAACTGTGATTTGTGCGAAGGGAGTTGCGAGAAAAAATCTCGCAACTCCTTTTTTATGGAATCTGCGGGTTGATAATGCTTCTCCACCGAGTTCTTACGGGATCAGTCTAGGCCGTACTCAGTTGATTTTGATACTGCGGTATGCGGTACTAGTGGCTACCAATATTAATTGTTGAGGTATCGCCTCAAAATCTCGGTCCACGCATAACTGGATGTAATACTCAGGACTTCGCGGTTTACCTGTTCTGTGATTTCGCTCTTGGGCTTCAGCCCGATGGCGTAGAACACCTCGTCGAAATCCATGGGAATAATATCCAGCTTGCCCTTATAATCCTTGGCTGCGCAGTATTTAATAAAGGGCTCTCCCGCCACTACGGCATCGACCTTGCCTTTTTCCAGCACATGAAGGCAGTCTTTCTCGCTGGCACATCGCTCGTATCTGACGTTCATCTGGTCAAGTAGTGCCTCACAACTTCCCTGCACGACCGCCACATAGGCCTTGGGCAAGTCGCGTTCGCTGGAAATTTTATGGCCAAGATGTTCCACACTAAGCACGGTCGTTACCGAAGCGGTAAACGCACCGCTCACGAAAAATGCGGTAGCCAGCCACGCGATGGCAATGATGCGCCCCCAAAAGGACTTCGGGGACTTTTCACCGGCTCTGGTCATCATTGCCACCGACCAATAGAGTCCATAGGCTATGCCGTGTGCCGGATGAGGCCCGGAATACTCCGGGTTGTCGGCGACCTCGACACGCCACATGATGACTGCTATCAAAATGAATGCTAGCACAAGGCAGCCTACAAAGACCCAAAACTGCCATGAAAAAAAGACACGGGCCAAAGCACCTCCTACGGTGGGGATCGGCTTTCTCATGATGGCTATAGACCAGTCCGCAGCGTAAAAAGGCTGTGAGAAGTCGATGAGCAGTTCGTTTTTGGCAGTGACTGGCAAACCCGCGGCAATCACATCCAGTTTTCCGGCGGCCAGTCGGGCAACCGCGTCTTTCTTTTCGACTTCGACGAAATCAAAATCCCACCCATTATTTTTCGCTACCGCTATCCAAAGATTAACAGCGATGCCATGCCAACGGCCCAGTTCGTTCTTGAAGGCGAACGGGGCGGATTCATAGACTCCGACTTTTAGTTTGCCGGAGGTCTCGGCGGATGTCTGGCTGGGTGTCATAAGGATATATGCTGCCGCGCAAAAGATCGTGATAACCCGCATAAGTCTGAAAAACCGATTCATTTTTGAACCTCCCGTGGTAATCCTATGTAGGCTAAAAAAAATCGACACTCAATTTGCAACACTAACCGCCTACTACTCATGAAATCGCAGAAAATAAACAGGGCCTTTTAAAAACAAGTCTGTGAATCGATGCGTTTTATTCTACCCGTACGCTTGACTCTTTTGTAGTTTTTTTGAAATAGATCAGATGCTGCTTTTATTGACAAGAGTATTCTTTAAAGGCGCCCTTTCTTAACAAGGTAGCTATGGAGGTTGTTCAGGGATGTTCGAATTGTTCCACTCAAGGCGGCTATGCTGGAATTGCGGGGGACATGCAACCAAGGTCTGATTAATTTTGACTCATGGATTTTTTTAGGGGAGTTTGTTAGCATAATATCTCACAGGGGTTCGTCAATCGTCGCCGACGGGCGATTGATGGTAGGTAGCAAAACACATCATTCACAAAGGGGGCGCACAATGAAAAGGATGCTATTGGTTTTGCTTATGTTGCTGGTTGCGGGAACTGCTTATGCTGCGACGAACAAAAAGTCTGAGAAATGCAATGTGAATGGGACAATCCAGTGGGTTGAGACTGCCGATGCCTGTAAGACGTTAGGGGGTACGGTGGAGAATCCTTTTGTACATCACACGTCTGGACCATCGGGGTTAGATAAAGTTAAACGTGCGCAGGCGTTTCAGCCCGTGCAACCAGCGCAACCCGTGAAAAAAAATTCAGCGTATTCTACTTTGAAAAAAGATTTGAAGGAAAAACTCTCGTAAGTTTTGTTTTCCCGAGATTTTCTATTCTAGGGCCGTGCTAATTTCGATGCCCTGATAGGAGAAAAGGGTGCGTGCGGTTGAAGGCTCAAATTCTCTCGTCCCGATTCTTTTCTCCATGCGGGTAAAAGGCTTGCAACGGATTCGTTGTGAGCCTTTTTTGTTTCCTCGCTCTGATTTTTAGATGTTTTGCTTAGAATTTGCCTAATCCTACCCTCAAGCGTAGCCGATAACTAGGGCGTGGCGATCATCGAATAGAAATACGAAGGATATGAGGCCGGACGTGAGTGAGCAAGGGAAAACGGTGTTACGGATCCCAACTACGACAATACAGATGCTTTCAGTGAAGGAGTTAGACAATATGCTGAAGAGCAACAGCAACTGCAGGACCAAGGAGAACAAGAGATGAAAAAGATGATAATGTTTTTGCTCGCTATGGCAGTTCTTTGGTCATCGTGTGCCAACATACCCTCGGATGCGGATTTTAAACCAAGGTACGCGCCGCCCCCTCCCGTTGCAACGGCCGTTCCGTCTTTTAAAGTTGTGAGCGTGAACCGCGAGTTCAATTTTGTAACCATTAATGAAGGCCGTATGGATGGACTCAGAGTGGGAGATCTTCTGAAAGTCTTCAGCCAAGGACAGGAGAAGGCGACGATCCGTATTGAAAAGTTTTCCAGCAGATTTTCTGTTGCCAGCATCATCGAAGAGAATCCAGTGCAGCAGGTCGTTGAAGGCGATGAAATCCTAAAGGTCTAAAAAACTTCTTAGGGGGTTTTATTATAACCTCCGTCATAAACTTCGGCGGGCAGGAAAAGAGCGAAGGGAGGACTTCCAGGCAAAGCTGACTGATGCCTGGGTTGAAAGTGCCGAGGGTGCCAAATCCTTTCGCCCCGACATTTTTCTCTTTGCAGGCAAAAGGCTTACAACCAATTCGTTGTAGGCCTTTTTTGTTTCCTGATGTTTTGCTTAGAATTTGCCTAATCCATCATTCGGAGTAGCCGATAACTAGGGCGTGGCAATCAGCAAGGCTATTCGAATAACGTCCGCTCAATGAAAAGCTATTTATGTGAGGGATATCAGTAATGCAAGGTGTTAATTCTTCGCGTCAATTCGTGACACTAATTTCGAAAATCGTTAAGGGTGTTTTTAAAGTCGGAATTACCAACTTACCTAAAACGCTTTATTTTAATTTCAAGTATTTGGAATTTTCCCAAGCGATAGAATTGCCGTTTTTTGTTTCAAGAGAAGTCTGTCTTCTGAGCGCGGCGGGGAAGGTCTCGATTGCCAGCAATCTTAGAACTGGAATGATCAGAATCGGATTTGGCGATGTTGGAATTTTTGACAAAAAAAATCCAGAACGCTTTGGCAGGTTTTCGGGCAAGTTATTTTTAACGGGTGTGCCAACATAGGGCACGGGTCCAAGATTTCTGTTGGCAAAACCGGTATTCTTGAACTTGGGGATAATTTTGCTATCACCGCAGAATCATCCATCGTTTGTTATAAATTAATAAAATTTGGAAGTGATTGCCTGGTTTCTTGGGATGTTTTAATTATGGATACGGATTTCCATCAGATTACAGATAAAGACAATGTCGTCTTAAACGAAAATCGAGAAGTTTGTTTAGGAAATAAGGTCTGGATAGGTTGCCGCTCGCTTGTTTTGAAAGGAACCTGCATAGGCAACCACTGCGTGATTGGCGCTAATAGCTTTCTGAACAAAGCATTTGAGGGCGATCATTTGATGATCGGAGGTAATCCTGCTAAGATTTTAAAACAAGGCGTCGACTGGGGAGGTGATTCATTGTAAGGAATCCTCCTTCTTTCCGATTATGTTTTCCTTGTCCTCGTTATAATGCCGGTGCTTTTATGGTGGAGTCGCGTCTGGCATCGATCATGGATTGCGAGAAAAAAATTCGCAGCTCATTTCTTGTTTCGCAGAATCTTTAAGCTAAACGGGCTGGTTTTTCTCTCATGATATCATCCTTAATAAAGGTGTGGTTGCTATCGATAGGCTAAAAGAAATCAGAAAAACCACGGACACATTAGTGCGAACAGCAGGAGAAAGTGTGAAACTAACGATGAAAGCCTCGATGTGGAATGCGGCTGAGGAATTCGGTAAGACGACGGGATGGCTCAAGACGCTTGGCGTTGCAGGTGGCGTAGTGCTCGCGGCCAGCACCTTTACGGGTTCCGCCCAGGCTGCCGAAACACCAAAACCGAATTTTGTTATTATTCTGGCGGATGACATGGGCTATGGCGATATTGGACCTTTCAATTCGAAACTCAATCGTACGCCTAATCTCGATCGCATGGCCGACGAGGGGATGAAATTTACCAGCTTTTATGCCGCTCCGGTCTGCACACCGTCACGAGCCCAAATGCTGACCGGGTGCTATGGTAAACGGGTCTCAATGCCCCAAGTTGTCATCCCTGTTTGCTCCAAAGGGCTGAACTCCCGGGAACATACTGTGGCTGAGCTGTTGAAAAAACAAGGCTATGCGACGATGGCCATCGGGAAGTGGCATCTCGGTGACCAGCCTGAATTCTTGCCCACCCGGTATGGTTTCGACCACTACTTCGGTCTGCCGTATTCCAATGACATGGGAAGTCCGGTGGACGCGTCGTCAAAAAATTCACACAAGAAGAAGGGCGAGGATGCAACCACACCGTGTCCACCGCTGCCCCTGATGCGCGATCAAGAGGTTATCGAAGCGCCCGCCGACCAGGATACGCTTACCTCCCGCTATACTGAGGAAGCCGTCAAGTTTATTACCGCCAACAAAGACCATCCGTTTTTTCTCTACCTCCCTCATACTGCCGTCCATGTTCCACTCCATCCCGGCGCGGCATTCAAGGGAAAATCCGCCAATGGTACTTATGGCGACTGGGTTGAGGAAGTGGACTGGAGTGTCGGTCGCGTGCTCGATACGCTGCGGGAGCTCAAACTCTCCAAACGCACTTTGGTGCTATTCACTAGCGACAACGGTCCCTGGCTTACGAAGGGCGCAGAGGGCGGAGTTGCTGGGCCATTGCGGGGCGGCAAGGGTACGACCTGGGAGGGCGGTATGCGCGAACCCACGATCATGTGGTGGCCGGGTAAAATTCCAACCCGGAGCGTATGCGATGCCCTGACGGGCGAAATCGACGTGTTGCCAACTCTGGTCAGGCTCGCGGGTGGTGAGGTGCCAAGGGATCGCACGATCGATGGTAAAGACATCTGGCCACTTCTTTCTGGACAAACGAAAACATCGCCGCACGATGCACTATTTTATTTCAATGATCTCAATCTGGAGGCCGTCCGCTCAGGTTCTTGGAAGCTAGCCATTGGTCCGGCCAAAGGTGCTGGTAAGCCAGTGAAACATACCGGTCCGCGTCTCTATAATCTGGATACCGATATCGGTGAGTTAACCGACGTGGCAGCACAACATCCGGATGTCGTTATCCGGCTCCAAAAATTCGTCCGTCAAATGGACACTGATCTTGGTGTGACCGGCGAGGGTCCGGGCGTACGCCCTCCTGGCCGGGTTGCCAAGCCGCAACCGTTGTTGAAACGAGTTGTTGCGGAATACGACTGACGGGCCGCTGACCCTTTCACCTGCTTCTAGAACCAAGGTGCCGGGGTGCGTGCGGTTGAAAATTCGAACCCCCGCGCTACTCTTTTTTATTTCCCAGGATTTTTGAGATGATCCTGCTGGTTTTTTCTAATCGAATACCCATTCCCCCCCCCAGTCAGTATGGGCGTTTATTGTCAATTTATTGGCTTCAAATGTTAGGCGGAACTTCCTCTTAACACTTACGCGTTGTTTAAAGCGAGGTTTCAGTGGCTGCGGGGAGGAGATGAAGGAAATGTAATCTGAAATTCATCTTACTGTAATGGCGAGGAGTTATACTTCCTATCAGGATTAGGGATCGACGCTGGAATTATTCAGAACAAGCGGACGATTGGGAATGAAAAAATTAACAAAGGAGAAACAAAATGAAAAAGATGCTATTGGTAGCACTCATGCTGTTGGCTGCGGGGACTGCTGCTTATGCCGCGATGCCTGCGAAGCATGTGGAATGCGATGTGAAGGGGAAAACGAAACTGGTTAAGACCGTTGATGCCTGCAAGGCTCTAGGCGGCGCAGTGGTTAAAGCTAAGAAAGTATCTTAGAGGCAGTTCAAGTCAACCTTCTTGGAAATAAAACTAGGGACTTGGACGGCTCCGAGAACCATAAGGAAATATGTTTGGCAAAGGGAGCTTCCCGAAATGGGGGGTTCCCTTTGTTTTGCTGCACAACAGTTTCCGGAGTGTTTGAATCGTAAATGCTGGCAACAATCCAAGTTCTCTCAAACATGTTTGTGAAACGGTTTGAAAGTCTTCTCGTTATCTGAATGCTGTTT
The DNA here is from genome assembly GCA_903856085.1 of Candidatus Omnitrophota bacterium. Classification (GTDB taxonomy): domain Bacteria; phylum Omnitrophota; class Omnitrophia; order Omnitrophales; family Aquincolibacteriaceae; genus Aquincolibacterium; species Aquincolibacterium lacustre. Next base: position 6,902 of record CAIOAT010000022.1, read on the forward strand.
ATGATGGCCCTAGATTTTGAAGAGAGTCTTGGGGGGGGCGAAAAGGAGGATGTTATGCGTAAATTGATCTTCCCCCGAAAAAGTGGACACAACGAAGAGTTGGTGACAGCATGAAAGCCAGCTCATCAGACGGGGGTGTCCAATGGAAGGCGAAGGCATCAAGAAAAAGCGTTTTGACAGGGATTTTAAGCTCTCAACAGTCAA
>CAIOAT010000023.1 GCA_903856085.1 Candidatus Omnitrophota bacterium
ATAGGGAGCTGGCTTGTTTGAAATGCATGTTTGGGTTAGCTATGGAAGGGGACTATGTCGCTCAGAACCCTGTTAAAAAGGTCAAATTTGAAAAAGAGAACAACAGCCGAACTCGCTTCCTTGAAAAAGAAGAACTGAAAAAATTACTCGAGTGCTGCGATTCAAGATTGAGACCGATTGTGCTTCTAGCGGTTAATACGGGCATGAGGAAAGCGGAAATTCAGAATTTGAAGTGGCGTGAAGTGGATTTTCATAGAGGATTTATTACTTTGTTTAGAACAAAGAACGGGGAAACGAGGAATGTCCCGCTTAATAGGACGGGAAGGGAAGCGCTTCTGTCAATTCGTAAGCACCCTGAAAGCCCATATATCTTTTGCAATTCTGAAGGAATCCCTTATAATTTCGGAGCTTCATTCTTGACTGCGTTAAAGAACGCGGAGATCAAAGGTTTTCGTTTTCATGATTTGAGACATACAGCAGCTTCCTATTTGGCTATGGCAGGTGTTGATTTGAATACGATCCGGGAAATCTTGGGGCATAAATCCCTCAGTATGGTTTTGCGGTATGCTCATTTATCGTCTGAGCACAAGGCTAATGCGATGAGCCGTTTAGATGTTCAAATGGGCACCATATGGGCACCAAAGCCATCGGTACCGATTAGCAAAGAAAACACCGAAGTTGTAAGTGCTTTGACAATGGTGGGTTGCGAAAATTTCGGCGCGGTAGCAAAGTGGTAATGCATCGGTCTGCAAAACCGATATCGGCGGTTCAATTCCGCCCCGCGCCTCCATTTTTTTTAAAGCAAAAAATCGCCCCCGATGGCCGTCGGCTGACGCGGGGTTTCCTCTAAAGTGCCCGGGTGGCGGAATCGGCAGACGCACCGGACTTAAAATCCGTTGGGGAGTTAAATCCCTGTGGGAGTTCAAGTCTCCCCTCGGGCATTTTTTTATGCCGCTTTTCTGACCGCCGCACGTCCTCTTTCTTCGCAGACGATTCATTCACATGAAGCTTTTTTAATATTTTCAGATAGAATATTTTGTTATCTACCATTAAAAATACTTTAATAACATCTATAAATAATCATAAGTCGTTTGTTTTGAATGAGTTGCGAACATTGACAGAACTTGGAATACATGCTAGTCTTTAGCAGACGAACAAGCTTCTGAAATACATTAGGTCTCAGAGCGAGGTCTCAGAAAATTCCGTCGCGAAAGGGAGAAAAAATGAATACAAAAAATAATTTTTTTAGTCGGCGAGGACATTCCGTTTCCCAGAAGGCCTTGGCTTCATTTGTTATTCTTGCATTTTTATTTTCCCAATCGATTTCTCCCGTGTTTGCGGATATTACGCTTCGCCGTGATGTCGGCGCGATACCGTATCAGCCTGAGACGGATGCGACCGGTGAGTCGGCCAACGTTCCGCCGGCAAGCCAAACACCCGAAGTCCCGACGGATCCCAATGCGACATTTTTACAGAATCAACTTTCATTAACTCAATCCGCAGCATCCCAGAATGATCAGCAGACTTCTCCCCAAAATGTACGGGACGTGGAAGAATATTCTTTTGATCAGGCCGCCGATTATTTGAGGCCGGATTACGCGGCCGCGGTGATCGTGAAGGATGTGACGGCTGAAGAGCTTCGTAGTTTAGTCCGGCTTAATGTGGAGGTCGGGATTGCGGTGATTCGCGGAAAGATCGTGTTTTTTACAAGTGGCAGCGGTGAGGAGCTTCGTGCGAATGCCGTAGCGCAATCCCTTCTCAGTGAATCGTCAGTGATTGTTCACACTCACACTGTGGGAAGCCGTACCCAGCCCAGTTTGAGCGATCTTTCTTTGGCGGGAACGGCGGTGGAATATGTTCTTGGTGCAGATGGGGTATATGCCTACAACCACGATGGCCTCGTGAGCGATCAGCCCTTGAGCGTGCAGGATCTCGCCGATCTTCTCAAAGCCAATCAGACGCCCGAGGCTCCTTCCACGGAGACTCGCGTGATTCTCAACCAGTTCATTTCCGCGATCGATGAGTACAATACCCAAAAAGAAAATGCTGATCTTTTCCGTTCCTCAGATCCTGATACGGTGCTTCCAGGTCGTCCGGCTCTCGGGGTTTTTAATGGGGGCGGGGCTCCCTTGCCGACTTTGAATCAGGCATCTCCCAGCGAATTCTCGATCGCTTACGATGTGAATGCTACGGGGAGTTATGCAGGTGCCGTTATTAATTTCGCTTCAACTTCGGGCGGCTCTCAGGATTTGAGCGGGTCGACCGGGATCATCTTTGAATTGAAAAGCAGTGTTGCTTGTTCGGCCAGCGGATCATCCCATTGTTTGATCGTCGAGATCAAAGACACGCAGTATGATGGCAACGACCGCGCAACTTTTGGCCATCGCGCACAGTTTGCCATTAATACGTTGACCACCGATTATCGGCAGATCACTCTTTCCAAAAGTTTCATTCAGACCAATTTCCCTCTGCTGGATCTCACTCATATCAAAGAAATGGATTACACTTTTGCGAAGAAGTTTGTTGATCAGTGGGCGATCGTAAATCCCGCCGCAACTGTGAGCATCAAAACCAATGGCCTTTATTTTGAGCCCTCTCTGACTCCGGGGATCGGTCCTGTGACGGATTTCAGCACCCTGGGTCTTCTCCCGGCAGTTTCTGAAATGGAACCGTGCACAACGACGACTTCACCGTGCCCGTCCGCCAATATCGTGAATACGGTCACGAATTTTAGCCAAAGTTCGCCCCAGCAGTTTTTGTTCGACTATAACCTCGGAAATGGTTCAAAAACGGATGGGACAAAGTGGGGTGGAAGCCTTATCAACTTAGCGGATGGAAGCTTTGATCTCGCCGCGAGAGACCTGGTTTTGGGGGTCAGTGCTACGGGTACAAGCAAGGTCAAGATCGATCTTGTCAGCGGAACCGGGGCCAATGAGAAAAAGGTAACCCTTATTCTCAGCAATGTGACCGCGAGCACCCAATACTACCGGATTACCAAGGCCATTGTTGATCAGGCCGGATATGCCGAATTTTTTAACAGCCCGATTAAATTCATTAGCGTTGTTATTGACGATTTGACCGCTGGTTCAGACACTGCCGCAGGAAGTGTGACCGTAACGACGGGAGGGTTGGAGTATATTCCCGAGGTTAGTGGTGTCCTCTATAATACAACTCTGTTTTCCAATTTGCCGGGCTCTCCTGCGATTAGTTCCGATGTGGGTGCCGCAAATGGTGGAACGGCCAATGGAACCATTAACCAAACGCAGGCATCACAAGGTGCGTTTAGTTTTAATTATAGCCTTGCGGACGATGACGATTTTGTGTACTCCCAGATAGGTTGGGGGTATTTTCAGGATGCTGGAGTGCCGCGCATCAGCGGCATCAAGTATGTCTCTGGCATCGGGTACAGGCTCACGATGACGGATCCTGTAGGCATAGATTCGTACTATATCGAATATAGTGATGACGGGGGGCAAAACTGGAAAACGGCACAAGTGAATAATGTGGCTGTAAAAGTGCCCGTGAGCAAGACCGGGACGACGACTTGGCTTGATGACGGAAGTTCAACGACGCCAGGTCCGCTGAGTGTGGATAGCCGTTGGTATCGCGCCTCAATTGCGCAGTCGCACAAGACTTTGGTGGGAAAGCCGGGGGATCTTAGCGGGGGTTTGACATTTGCGGCCAATGGACCTGCAGGGAAACGGCTCAAGGTCGAAGTTTTGGACGCCAGCGGGAAAAAAGAATCCTTCTTCATTATTCTGACCGGGAGTCTTCAGAATTACACCTTGTCTCTCACGGGGAGTAACAAGCCGACGGATTTTGATATTACAAAGATTGCAATGGTCAATTTCGTTTCGGATAAAAAAAATATGGGTTCGAGCGGGACTGTGGCAATTGAGACTAAAGGGTTAAGCTACATCCCGCCTGTCGGGGGAGTGACTTATAACCAGACCGCTCTCACGAGTTTTTCCGGGAATCCCGACGTCAGTTCCAATCACGGGACGACTGTTTTAACGGATGCCGCGACCGTAACTTTGACGCAGACCGGGACCACGACTTTTAGCGGAGTGTCTAATGTTGTTAATAAAGGCGAGTTTACGTTTAGCACGATCGGCTGGGG
>CAIOAT010000024.1 GCA_903856085.1 Candidatus Omnitrophota bacterium
CGTCCGTGAAATAATCAGCAAGAACGATCCGGCCTTGAGCGTCGTACTCATAAATATACGGTTTCTCTTTCGAATCCACGCCATCGAACCGGCCGGTCTGGGATTTCACGACGTCGTCACTCGTCAGAAGCTTTCCGTCCACTCCGGGCTGGTACGTGATCGAATTTAAAACGGAACCATTCAATGGATTCACGCTTGTGATCGTTACCTGGCCCGCGGTCCCCCAGTTATAAATCTGCTTCTGGTGCTCCCCCAAATCCGTGTAGTAATCCGCCAGAATGATCCGGCCCTGAGCGTCATACGTATATATAGAGGAATGCCCGTGTCCATCCGTAGAATCATAGTGAATAAGGGAATCATCCCCACCCCCAAGCCTACCATCCGCGCCAAGATCCAACACTTGCGTCGAAAGCAACGCATTATTAGATTGTTTCTTCGTCTGGATCGACACCTGGTTCCCGGTATACGTGTAAACACCAAGACGCCGTTCATACGTCTCGGGAGTCGTGCCGAGAGCTTCGAATGTGTCCGTATTGATGACCCGACCCTGAAGATCAAACTCCTGAACGTACGCCTTCCCGCTATCATCCGTCCCGCGCAAGAAATGGATCTTCCCGGAATCCGCCCCCGTGTACATCTCCTGCGCCGCCCCAGGACTCGAGTAACTGATCAAAATATCTTTATTCGCACCCTCGCCACCCACCTTCCCATCCGCGCCAAGGTCCAGCACCTGCGTCGAAAGCAATGCGCCATTCGATTGCTTCTTCGTCTGGATCGATACCTGGTTCCCCGCGTACACATAAACCCCGAGCCGGCGCTCGTAAGTCTCAGGAGTCGTGCCGAGTGCTTCATACGAATCCGTATTGATGACCCGGCCCTGGGGATCGAACTCCTGAACGTACGCCTTCCCGTTATCATCGATACCACTGGCACTCAGCAACAAGTCATCATTCGTTAGCGGTTTTTGATCGCCGCCATACGAATAGGTGAGAATCTGCGCACCCGTGGTCACTCCATAGGTCTTCGCCGTATCGTTATAGGCATAACCAACAATCGTCCCCTTCGTCTCATTGGCTTCCTGGATAAGCCGGCCCTGCTGATTGTAAGTCTGGCTAATCTGATCCCCGTCCCGCGTAAACGAAAGCCCCTTCAGCCAATCATCGCTTCCCGTGAACGGCTGGTTGTTAGCACCATAGGACCAAGTTTGCACCTGCCCGGTCATGGTTACGGTGTAGATCTTTGCTGTATCGTCATAGGCATAACCGACAACCGTCCCCTTCGTCTCATTAGCTTCCTGGATGAGCCGACCCTGCTGATTGTAAGTCTGGTTGATCTGATCCCCGTCCCGAGTAAACGAAAGACCTTTCATCCAATCATCACTTCCCGTGAACGGCTGGTTGTTAGCACCGTAGGACCAGGTCTGCACCTGTCCGATCATGGTCACGGTGTAGGTACTGGTCGCATCGTTATAAACATAATTCGACACCGTTCCCTGCACGAGGTCCTCGAACTTGATCACACGCCCTGCGACATTGAACGTCTCGATCGTGAGAGGAACATTCGCTGCGCTAAAAGACTTACGCTGATTTAAACTGCCGCTCACATAGATATAATCCTCGCGGCTTCCATCCGGATGAACGAGCGAAGCCAGCGACCCGTCAGGGTTCAAATTCTGTATCGTCCCGTCCTGCTGAGTAATGCGGGTCAGGATCGCCGTATTCAAATTGATATCCACCGAATACCGATAATGATTGTTCAACAACATCAAGCTGACCTGGTAGAGATTCACGCTCGGGCTCGTGATCACTTCTCTGGTAAAGTTGGAAGAAGCGAGCGTGGTCATCCTTGTCAAATCGGTCTCCGCCAGCGTAAACGCCTTGATCTCGTCAGGCGTCAGGTCACCGGCTCTGAAAAGAGTACGTGCCTCCGCCGGGAGCGCATTGTAGTTATCCATAGCGTTAATGAAGCGACTAAGGGACTCACGAGCACGGGCCTCTTCGACCGGAGTGGAGGGACTGCTCATTTGCGCAGTCAATAGAGCTTTAAAGAAAGCAGCTCTTGGATCTTCCGAAGACAGGATCCCGCTTTGATTGTAGGCATAAATACTTTCGTCGGTAATCACATATTCGGCATTCGTTCCTGCCATCTCAAGATCCAAGGCACTCGGCCCCGTCGCCTTGACGAGATGAGTGTGGGCAATAAAATCGGCTCCCTTAATAAGCTCGGCAACAGCTGGGGAGACATAGAGTTCTTCGGTATTGCTCGTTGTGAACAGAACAATGCGCCCATAAAGGACTAAGACCCCAACCTCCTTATTAATAGAGAGGAGCCGCTTAAGATCGGATTCCGTCAGATCGTCAACAATCACCGCTGCGGAAACATTCTCCTGGTTTAAAAGGTCATAGGCATAATCAAAAGTACGGGCCTGAACCGCGTCATAGACGTAGGTAGAGGGCGTTAACGTCGGCTTGAGATTTTTTATTTCTCCTTGAGAAGTAAGTGAAAACGTGCCTTGTTCTAGGAGATTGTAGGAAACTGGCTGGGTCTCTAATTGGTAGAGGGAATAAGTCTGGTGGGTAAGGTCAAAGGCGTAAACCCGACGGTTCGTGGTATCGTATTCATAACGATAATCCACGGGGGTTGTTTCTCCCAGAAGAGGCGGCCCCCGGCTCCGTATCAATCCTCCCCAATCGTTGCTCGGGAATGCCGCATAAACGTCAAAGATCCGTCCGTCGGTCGGATCCGCAACGATCCACTCTCCCTGGACCTTCGTCAGAAGCTTCTTATATTGAGGATTGGTCCCGGTCATCGTGAATGTCCCGGCTTCGATGATATTCTGGGGACTGTCGATCAAACCACTCGACGTACTCGGTGCCGTCCCTGGAAGAAAGCCCATCTTTAGAAAGGTGTTTGTCGTGTAATTGAGTACCGTAATCGTCTCATTCCCAGAAGCGTCCTTCTCATAGACATATTCCAGATCAATGCCGTCGACGCGGTACCGCAGAATGCGGCCTAAACCGCCATTCTTAAGACGTTCAATGATCGTGAGCTGACCCGGATCCTTCATAGAAGTAAACGTATAGGTTGACGCGGTAATATCCGCCCGGGAAAGGATCTTCGGATCCACGAGCTTACCTTCCATCTCTCCTACAGCCAAAAGATCGCCGCGCTGGTTTCCCTCCGCAAGCTTGTACTCCCAAAAATTAACCGTTTCCAGGGCTGAACCACCGCTTGGAGACCGGTCGATTACCGTAATCGTACCTTTCGTATCGTTATAGCTGATATCGAGGATCGTATCATTTCCGTCACGCTGGACCTTTTCATAGCTCAAAAGCCGATTCAAGCTTTCAGAAATCTTCTGATAGGTCTTCTTTATATAGAAGGCATTCCCTCCGCTGCGATCGTAAGTCGTCACGAGATCTCCTTTAGAGATCGTCATGGGAATTTCCACATTTTCGCCCGATTCATTATTTACAAGATAACCATCCCCGAGGAAACCCCCTAATTGTCCGTCTTGCTCCACCGAAAATTTTTGATAGGCGCTTAACGCACCGGAATCCTTAGGATCCGATGTGGTAATGCGAACGTAGGAACCTCCGAGATCCGTACCGTAATCAAACCGGCGAATCTCAAGATCATAACGAGCCGTACCCGTTTGAGGATCCAGAACAGACTTCGTGAAATCGCAGATCTCAATAATCTTGCTGGTCGCGTTGTTATACTTAAAATAAGTGTGATCCGCATACTCCACAGACACGATGCCTTTTTCATCTGGCTTCGGATTTTCGCTCACCAGAACTTTGGTATCGCCGGAACGCAGCGGATTAATGCTACTTAAAAACGAAGTGGAGATCTGAGGTGTCTGGCCCTGCGGAACATCGCCAGCAAAAGGATTTTTCTGATTCTGATCCGGTGCGACAGCATTCAAAGGATTCTGATTTGTCTGGCCTTGAAGATCATGCTGTTGCTTATCCAGGTCCTGCATAAAATGAATCTTGTCGGATTTATTAAGATCAGGCGAAGGAGCTACAACGGGAGCACTCGGCGCCATGGCGGCAAAACCAAGTTTAACATCGCTCTGCGTCACCAGAAAAGTGAAGATCACAAAGAGGCTGACCGCCTTAACCCCCCACGGTTTTCTCTCGTTGTGATACGCTTCAAACATACGCGCTACTCCCCTCATCACTTCACTTTAAAAATTATAAAAACAAAATAAAAAGCAAAAAACTCGATCATGGTTTTATCCATGCTCTAGTTTTCGCATCTCATGTCCACATATAGTGTTCACGCGTTAAATGCGCCTCTAAAAAAATTATATCCGCACTTAGGATTTTTGTCAAACTTTACGATGTTGTTTTTTGCTAGTTCCTGCTAGTTTTCCCAATAGAAAGGCTTGAAAATTATTAAGCTCTCGTAAAAACTTTCTCAAACTTGAGTATTTTTTTGGATTTATTTTATTTCGAAGGGATAAAGGTCCATTGATGATTTCGAGATCCAGGCGGCGCTACAGGATCTCATCCAACCATCAATCCGTTTTACTTAGAAAAAGATCGCGGAAAAAGATCCGTCTTGAGGCAGGTAACGTGATCGATGAAAAGAATTCCGTTGAGATGGTCGACCTCGTGTTCCACGCAAATCGCTTCAATCCCCGTGCTGATTTTTTCGTTCAACTCCCCGCGCTCGTTCTGCCAGCGCAAGCGTACCCACCGATGACGTTTCAGAAACGCTGTGTAATCCGGAAAGCTCATACACCCTTCTTTTCGCGTTTCCGGCTCTTTTTTTTCGAGGATCACGGGATTAACAAGAATGAGACGCTTTGCTTTTGGATCGCGCTTTGAGACATCCACGATCGCAAGAGACTTAGCGACTCCGATTTGTGGTGCAGCGATACCGATCCCATGCGGTTGGCTTTTCATGACACGGACCAGAGAAGCTACCAGCTTCAGGAGTGAGCGATCGAATATTGTGACCGATTGCGTTTTTTTTCTGAGAATCGGATCGGGAAAAGTCCGGATGGAAGAAGGCTTCATCTGCAATTACAGGGAAACGCGTTCCAAAGGCTTGATCTGGATCTCGATTTTCAACTTCTTGGAGACCCTTGCCAAAAGAGTTTTGAGTTTTGCCAAAACTGCTTTACCGGGAACATCCACCTCCAGAAGCATGGCGTAAGTGATCTTGGTACCCCTACCCAAGATCCGGCTATCGAGATCCGTAATATTGACACGCACCCCCGCCAAAGCACGGCTCACCTCATAAACAATTCCAGCTCGATCCTTGCCAAAGGCTGTGACCATATGAGGGAGCGAGCCCTGCGCGTGTTTTTTTCCATTCTGAATTGTCCCTTCCAACGCGGTTACATAACAATCCAAGGACCAAGGATTGCCTTTGAGAAGTTCCAAACCTTGCAACACACGGACTAGGGACCCTGACGACGACAAGCAGGCTGTCATCATCATAGCGAATTGCCCTTCCAAAAGGGTCATACTGATGTCCTCAAGATTGCATCCCCGAGCAAACAAAAGGCCGCTCACCTTGGCGATGATCCCGGGCTTATCTTTACCGCTGACCGTAATCAGTATTTTTTTCATTTTTTCTTCTTTCGCTCCAGATATTTGGATAGTTGTTCAAACCCTCGATTGAGAAGCTGATCCGTCCCGCCCTGCAGCAGTCTCGAACCGATGTAGCTAAGGTCCGGCTGGACCGCGGCGTCGGGGAAAACACCGCTATAACGGAACGGAATCATGACTTGGCCGTTCCGGTCTGCGATCAATTCCATTTCTCGGATCTTTTTCACCAAGTATGCGGAGATAGACTGGGATAACAATAACTGGAGAGAACCCTCGACACGCTTATCTAGAATCCCATAGGTCCCTTGGCCGGACAATTGATAGTTGGGATGCATTAACCGGAACTCAGTGACACTCCCAATCCCCTCCTGCACCCCAAACGTCACTTGCAATGACTGAAAAGGCGTATCACGGCCCGCCATCATCTCACCCAACTGTGGCGGGAGCTCCCCACCTAAAGAGTTCGTTATCGCCAACACCGGAGAAAGACGGTCAAAAACCTCCTTGATAAGATTCCGGTTCCTAAGGGCCCCCTCTAGGATCTCGATTGTTCCCTGCCCCTTCAGAGATCGCTCGATCATGACAGGATTTGCGCCATCGAACGAAAGCTGTGCCTTGGCACTCAGACGGCCCGCCACATAATCGCCCTTCTTATAAGTTTCCGGGATCACCGATTCCATATCCAGATCATGAACCTCAAGCGTCCCCTCAAAATGCGGCAGCGTGGTAATCACCTCGAGACGGCCTTTGAACACCACCTTTTCAGGACCGTAGCGAAGCACAAGATCCAGCGACCGCGACGCCAAGTCAAGATCCCCCTCCACCTCCAGGTTCCTTGTCATGGCATTAAATAAAGTCGCACTTGCCGAAAAATGGAAGAGAGCATTGGTTTCTTTTTGGCGAACGTCAACGCTCAGATTTTTAATCTCAAGTGTATAGGCCGGCTGAACTGTCCCATCCTCGAAGTGGACTGTCGCATCCCGCACGAGAATCTTACCCACCCCAAATTCCCAACCTTGGGCGACACCACCCAGGTTCTTCAGCGAAATACTTTCGGCTCCTTCTGAAGCCTCGGCCGTCGGGATGAAACTGCCTTGAGAGAGCATGGGCGCAGCGACCGGCGGAGGGGTCAGCAATCCTTTGTCAGCCTGCCAGTTCCAGACCCCATCCCGATTACGCCTAAGAAAGATCTCGGGGCTCTGGATCAGGACTTGAGCCATGTTGAAATGCTTTTGCCAGATTGAAGACAGATCCGCGTCAATCCGGACTTGGTCGCTTTGCAGGATTTTTTCAAGACTTTTAGGATGGTAGAACTTAAGCCCGGAAACCTGGAGCTGCGGCTGGGGCATCCATTGCAGTTTGATATAGCCGAGTTCCACACGAAAACCGGTCTGCTGGGTGAGCTGTTTTTCTAATTCCGCCCGGAACATATTGGGGTCGAAGTTCCGTATCGCAAAAAAACCAACGACTCCCACGCCGATCCCAAGGATTAAAAACGCAATGAACAGCCCGCCGAGCAATTTCAGGAAACCTCGTACGACCATACGCCCTCACCTTTTTTCCTGGCTTCTTCCTGGACTTTCAGGAACTTGGCCTTGTGGCTGAAGTCCTGAGCCGAAGCCACTTTCGCGGCGCCGATCCTCACCAGGAATTCATTAATAAGAACTTCGTGTTCATCGGGGACCTCATTTAACTTTGCGGGGAATCTCAAGTATTTCGCCTGGAGATACACATAAGCAGATTCTTGAGCACTCAAAGCAGAATTGGCAAGTAATTGAACCTTCACGTCCTGCTTCTGAACAAGCACCCGGAGAACTGAAATTCCTTCCCGGTCCATTTCAACCCCGGCCAGAGTCACTTGTTTGCCGCTCTCAAGAATCAACGTCCCGTTGGGCCCGACCTCTTTAACGATCTCGGCAAAAAGCGGCGAAGAAAAAATGCACGCGCCGATCAATAGAAAAATCGGCAAACAATTTCGTGAATTCACGAGGCCCTTACTCGCCCGTCGCTATAATCAATCTCGCTTAATCCCAGCTCCACGGTCCGGTATTTTTTCCGAAGCTCCTGCAGTCGTTTTTGCCCCACAGGCTCATATTGGTAGAAACGAACCAGTTCTTTTTTATTCAAAACCCCTGCGTCACTGTAAGCACCCGGAATGCCCCAAAACCATGACAGCGGATAGGTGAAGAGATTAAAGAAAGCCATTCCCCATAACTGTTTCTCTTCAGACCCTGACGCGAGGTAGAAATGCCCCACACCGGGCAGCAAGTTCAGCCATGCAGCAACCGCTGGGTCCTTGATCTTCACACCGCAAGGATGGACCCCGTAAGCTTTAAGCTCATACACCGCATTCTTCTCGGATTGCGTGAGAGACATGCATCCCGAAAACATCAGCACCAGCATCAACAACGCATTTAATTTCATTAAATGATTCATCACTCAATCCTCCTCATTGTGTTATGACTTAGAAATTGCATTCTTGAGCCATTCTAGAGCATCTTCCCTGTTTTTGAAACGACCTTCTAGCTGTAAAACAAACGCCTCCTCTAAAACAGGTTTCATCATCCGACCGGGTTTCATACCAAGCGCCATGAGGTCGTGACCATTCACAAGCGGCTTGGGTTTTAATTCCTCGTGCTCGTATTCCTTAAGCTTGTCCCGGAGAAACGTGAGATTGTCCAGCATCCCATGGCTTGCGGTGCAATCCACACGATGGAGCTCCATTTCCTCCTCAAAATGCGGACGGCTGATAAATTGCTTGAGCTTCCCCGACCGCATCTTCTGAACATCCATAAATTTCATATGATTGGCCACACATTCCGAAACCCCCTCAATCTCCTCGTTGGAGAAACGCAACCGTCGCATGATCTCGCCAGCAATCTTCACCCCCGCTTCGGAATGTTCATAAAAGGTCAGCCGGCCTTTGCGAATCGCGGACGTTTTAGGTTTTCCGATGTCGTGAAAAAGCGCCGAAAAAGCAAGGACGGTTGAGACCGGAGGATGGAGGAATTGCAAAAGAAGTCGGGTATGCTCATAGACGTCGCCTTCGGGGTGAAATTTCTCAGGCTGTTCCACTCCTCGCATCGCTTCCACTTCCGGCAGGATCTCTTTCATAAGCCCGGATTCTGAAAGCAGCACAAACCCGCGCGCCGCACCGGAGCGCGTAAAGATCTTCACCAGCTCTTCACGAATCCGTTCGGGACTTACTTCGTGGATCTTGGAAGCGTTCTTGCGAAGTGCCTCCCAAGTTTTTGACTCAATCTCAAAACCAAGCGTCGAAGCAAAACGGATCGCGCGAAGAAGCCTCAATTTATCCTCCTCGAAACGTTCCTTAGGATCACCAATCGCGCGTATGATTTTTTTGGGAAGATCCTCGATGCCTCCGACAAAATCGATCACCTTCTCCGCGAACGGATCATAGAACATGCCGTTCACCGTAAAGTCACGGCGCTTGGCGTCTTCTTCAGGCTGGGTAAATGAAACGTGGGTGGGATGCCGGCCGTCCTGGTACCCCCCTTCACAGCGGAAGGTCGCAACCTCAAAAGGGGTCTCTTCTTCGACCACGATCATCACGCCAAATTGCTTACCAACAGGGATCGTCCGGCGAAAGATCTTTTCGACTTCGTTAGGGGTCGCGGTCGTGGCAATATCAAAATCCTGGGGCTTTTGACCTCTTAAGTGGTCCCGGACGCAGCCGCCCGCGAAATACGCGGTATATCCTTTGTCTTTCAGGATTTTAACAATTACGCGCGCCAGCCGGCCCTTCGGCTCGCTCAGATCCATCGGTCCCGAATTCATATCACTCCACTCATTCAGAGGCTAAAAAAATCGCGAGCGGCTTTATCGCCTGCGGCTTTTTGATAATCCAAATAATCGATCAACAAAAGGTCCGGCCGTTTTTCGGCAAGACGTCTGGCAAGCTGGAATCGCTCCGACGGATGCGTTTCAAGCCGTCGGCTCGCGATATACTTGAACACCGTCCCGCATTGGGGGCAGGCCTTGGCATCATAAGCGTTGATCCCAAGCTCGTTGCAGGCAGCGCAATTCCCGGTGAGGTCCCCAATAATCAGAAGATTTTTTTTAACCTCTTCGAGGACAAACGCTTTGTAAGTACGCAAGTAATGTTGACCCATCGGCACAAACTCCTTATTCGTTACTTCTTAAAGACTAGATCGCCGGCGCGAACTCGGGACTTTACTTCAACGCCAAAATCATCGCCTTTCTTGGCAATCATGACCGGTTGGTGGTCGATTTGCATAGAAATAACCTTTTGCTTAAAATCCGTGGTATGGCCTTTAAACAGAAGTTCATCCCCGATCCGGATCTCTCCAGTCTTGATCTTGAGCACCGCGGCATTCACATGCGGAAAATAATGCGTGACCTCCGCATTCGGCATAGCCGCCAACGCAGCTCGCACCATCCTCGGCTGTTTTTTTGCTAGAACTTTTTTCTTCTTCGTTTTGCTTTTAGTTTTAACCGGACTTTTTCTGGAAACTTTCTTCTTCGAAGGCTTGGGTGCTTTTTTCTTAGCGGGCGCTGCCGTTTTCTTCTTAGAACTTTTCCCTTTGGGTTTTGCGACCTTCTTGGATTTGGACGCACCAAAAAGCGCTCTACCAATCTTCTTGAAAAGTTTCATGGTTTTCTCCTCCGAGGAATGACGATACGGTTTAAGAATCTTTTTCCAAAGCGATCTCTTGAGGCACCGACCCTGCCCCTTGCCCCTGATGTTGTTCCAAAACATTCAGCCGGTTCCGCAATTTCTGGAACCTCTGCTCGGTCTTTTCATATGCCGTGCGCGCATGAGCCAGGTGTCCTCCGATCTTCTCAAAATCCGTAAGGCACTGTTCCAGGTCGACTTCCAACTGGCCCAAATTTTCAAGAATGATCTGCGCTGAGCGCTCGATCCTCATGCCCTTGAGCCCACGCACGATCGACTGGAGATACACATAAAAACTGTTGGGCGAGACCGGGATGACCTTGCGTTTCATGGCATAAGCAGAAAGACTTTCGTTCTGCGCATCGTCCTTAATGATCGTTTCATAATAAATACTTTCGGATGGAATGTACATCAGCGCAAATTCGAAAGTGCCTTCCTCAGGCAGAATGTATTTTGAGCCAATGTCATCGATGTGTTTTTTGACGTCCTTCCAGAAACCCTTCCGTGCTTCGGCCTGTTTTTCATCACTGCCAGCCTCCAGGATACGCTTAAAATTCTCGAGGGGGAATTTCGCATCCACGGGGATCAGTCCTTCGCCAAGCCGGATAATAGCATCCACCTGAGAACCATTCGCGAAACGGTACTGGAGCGCGAAATGATCTTCCGGAAGGATTTGTCGTAAAAGTTCGGCGAGGAGTAACTCCGCCATCCCTCCGCGAAGTTTCGGAGCACGGAGAATGTCCTGGAGGGATGAGATGTCCTTCCCGATATCCATCATGGACTGCGTGGCGTGCTGCAAGACACCAAGCCGGTGTTGCACATCTCCCATGACTTGCCGGTAACTCTGCTGGTTCTCCTGAAGGAACTGGGAATTCTGTTTCATCTGGTCGTTCATCTGACGGGAGAGCGTTTGGATCTGGTCCTGCAGAGCTGTATTGAGATTATGGAGTTCCTGCTGAAGCTGGAGAAATGGCTGAAAAGTTTTCTCGTCAGCAGCAGTTCGTTTAGACAAACGTTGCAAAACCCAGAAAACCGCGGTAAAACCGAAGAAAGACACCGCCACTGTGATGAGAACTAACAAAGAGGCATTCATAGGGAGATTATAACTGAAAGCCAGATCAAAGACTACAGACTAAAGACTAAAATCAAACCCTTTCGTCTCTAGCCTGTAGTCTCGGATCTCTCGTCCTACTTAATGAATGTGATATTAATATCTTCGCGATGCGCGGTCGGCTCGGAATAGATCGAGATGCGGCTCCCCGTACTTTTCTCGAGATATCGGAGCGCCTTCTTTTCTTGCTGGAGAAGTCTTTCCGCGACATCCGGATGCACGTACGCATTGACGATGCGATCCCTGGAATCCTTCAGGGACTTGCGCAATTCCCGAATCACCTGGATCGACATCGTTGCCGTCGACTTGATATTGCCCTTCCCCTCGCAATAGGGGCAGGTGTCATAGACCGCACTCTCAAGAGAGGGACGCATTCTCTGACGCGTCATCTGAATCAGCCCAAGCTCGGAAACCTGCACCAAATGGGTCTTGGCGCGATCCTTGCTCACCGCCTCTTTGAAGATATTAAAGAGGTTGCGACGGTGTTGACCTTGCTCCATATCGATAAAATCGATGACGATGATCCCGCCGACATCACGCAGTCGCAACTGGCGCGCGATCTCCTGGGCAGCCTCGACGTTATTCTTATACACCGTCTCCTCGAGCCCCCGGTTATTGCCTGTGAATTTCCCGGTATTCACGTCGATCGCCACAAGACTTTCAGTCTGTTCGATGACGATCGAACCACCTGACTTAAGATGAACATTCTTTTGAAACGTGCGTTCGATCTCTTTTTCGAGTCCGTGACGTTCAAAAAGACTTCCCTTTTCTTTCGCGAACTCGATATTCAGATCCTGCCCCGGCATATAGACTGAAGTGAACCGCTTGAGCTTCTTGAAAATCTCAGGATGGTCCACCACAACCTTGGTCGTTTCTTCGTTCACGTAATCGCGGACCACGCGTTCCACGAGCCCGAGCTCTTGATGAATCATGACCGGTGCTTTCTTAGCCGAGATCATCCCGTGGATCTTCTTCCAAAGCCTGATCAAATAACGGATATCCCGCGTGAAATCCGCATCACTTTTGCCTTCAGCGTTCGTTCGCACGATGAACCCGACGCCTTTAGGGATCTCAAGACTTCTAAAAATACCCCGGATACGTTCACGCTCCGAGCGGCTCTCCACACGCCGCGAAATCCCAATTTTTGATTCGCCTGGCATCATCACGAGATAACGCGCTGGGATCGAAAATTGCGTCGTAAGACGCGGACCTTTGTTTCCGAGAGGCTCCTTCACAACCTGCACAATGACCTTCTGCCCCACTTTGAGGACATCTTCGATCCTAGGTCGCGGCTGATGATGTTGCTGATGCGGGGGCTGATTTCGACCACCCTGCCGTCCGCCTTGCTGATGCCTTCCGCGTCCACGATCCCGCCCCCCATGCCGTCCCTGGCCTCGTCCTTGCCCCTGAGGCTGTCCCTGTCCTTGCACGGGAGCTGGGACTTGAACCTGCGGCTGTCCTTGGGCTTGCCCCTGTCCCTGGACATTCCCTTCAATCACGACACCTTCGGATGGCTTAACCTCAGTAGCTGTCCCCTCAGTTTTTTTCTCTTCGCCATCATCAAATTCGGCGTCGAGATCCAGAGGCGAACGAAGCGCGTCGCCGACATAAAGAAAACCATCTTTCCCGGTTCCGATATCCACAAAAGCGGCATCGATCCCCGGGATCACAGTCTTCACGATCCCTTCATAGATATTCCCGAAAAGCTTCTTCGAGTCCCCGCGCTCGATATAGAATTCCTCAAGCCGGCCATCTTCGAGAATGGCGACCTGTTTTTCATTAGCATCCTGCGAAATCAAAATTTGCCGTTCCATAAACTGAATTTCCTTTCTTAAAACCATTTCCACCACGTAGGTGTATTAGGTGTTCATTGTTGAAGGCGGAATCTTGGAGAATCCAGGCGGGTGTAAAGCTTGGGAGAAAGAAAAAACGTCAATTTATTCCGAGGCGGAACCTTAACGAACCCTAAGGCCTGCAAGAGCCTTCCCAAAAGGACCCAAAGACCGGACCTAACATTAACCCTAGGCGGGCTTGTCCTTGTTCGTGTTTTCCGATGACACTACCTTCTCAGAACCCTTCAACCCCGGAGCGGCATCCGTTGCAGCCGTTTTTTTCTGGGACTGATCGTCTTTTGACTGGTTATTCTTCCCGTCAACTTTGGCACCCGCAGGCTGTCCCTGCGAATCCACCGTAGTAACTGTTACAAAAAAGAGCGTTTCAACTTTTTGAGTACTTGGATTCGCCGATGAGGATGGATTTTTCGATCTAAACAATTTACCCACCAACGGAATATCCCCGAAAAATGGAACCTTATCTTCTTTAATACCCGTTTGATCCGTCAACAAACCGCCGATAGCGATCGTTTGTCCGCTTTGAATCAATACCTGTGTTTTTGCTTTAGTCGTATCAAATCGAGGCGCTTGTATCTGACCGGCACCAAAATCCTGGTTAAGCCCCACAGAACTCACTTCTGGGCTCAGATCGACTAAAATTTCTTCCGCGGAATTGATATGCGGCGTTACATTCAACACCACTCCCGTATTCCGATAATTAAAACCTGTGATCACCATGCTCCCCGTCTGCTCATTTCTCTCAAAGCTGGGGATGGGAATCTCCTGGCCGACCTGGATCGTCGCTGTCTGATTATTCAAAACAACGACTCGGGGGTTGGAAACCACCTTCGTATTGACCCTTGTTTCCAAGAGACTCAATATCGCAGAAAAACTTGAGAAGTCCAATGTTCCAAAAGCGAATGACCCGCCGGTTGCCTCTGCTGGCGGCATCGGAAAAGTCCTGTTTTCTCCAGGGTACGGACTTGTCGTGCTAGTAGTTGTAGTCGTGCCTGAAGTTGTTGCAGATGTCGAAGTGCTCCCAGACAACGCAGGGAAAAAGCTCCGATAATCGCTCGTAGGACCCTGCATAAACGGAAATGTCGTTGGCCTCGTAGCCCCCTTAGTAAGCCCCCCTACAACATTCCAATCAATACCAAGTTTTTCCGTATTGGAAAGATCCGTCTTCACGATTTTCGAATCAATAAAAGCTTGGGAGGTAACTTTATCGAGTTTTTTGATCACTTCTCCGATGCGGTAAAGGTTGGTCGGAATATCGGTCACGACGACCATATTGGTGCGTTCCGAGGGCTTCACCTTCCCGCGTTCACTCAACATGTCCATGATCGAGGCTTGGATCTCGGTGGCTTTCGAATAATTCAGGATGAAGGTCTTTGTCTCGACAGGTTCAAGCTTCATTTTGTCACGGGTCGTCACACGGATGATATTGCCGTCCCTCTCATAGACGTAATCGTAGGTCCTCAAGATCACCTCGAGCGCCTTTTCCCAGGGCACATTGTCGAGTCGCACAGTGACAAGACCGGTGACTTCCGGGCCGGTCACAATATTGACATTGCTTTTCAGACTCAGCACGCGCAACACACTCCCGATATCAGCGTCCTTAAAATCAAGACTGATCGTATCATTCCCGACTACTGGGGCAGAAGGTGCAATCACGACCGGGGCAAGGACGGCCTTAGCGGCAGGTGCGGATGGCGCGGGCGGCACAGAAGCCTTCTGTGTCACAGCGTTCGGAGTCGGGTCTGCGGCAGAGACAACGCTCGTCACGCCCAAAAGACACAGCACACCCATCAAAAGAATAAGATTATAGATTGGTCGTTTCATGAAGTTCACTCGGCCTCCATCATATCATAAAACCTATGTTTTTTCCTCTTTCCTTATCCAAAGCGTCTTTTCTTCTCCATTCGCCGAGATCACGACATGGTCCCTTAGGATTTTGACGACTTTCGCGTCTCCGACGGCCTCACCCGTCTGATAGGTCTTTCCGTTCAGGATGGCCATCGATTGCGCTCCCGGATCATAAATGATGCCCTCGAGGTTGACTCCCAAAGAGGATGCCGTCACCGAAACATCCTCTGCCGTAAGCGGCACGAAAGGGTCTCGACGTTTACCGGAATCATAAGCGATTTCTTCCGCCCGAAGCGAGCCACACAGCGTCAAAAACAAAAAAAACAAGGCTAGGAACTTTAGAGCTCCACAATATTTGCCGTCACTTTTTGGCATGTCCCGCTCCCGTCGCCGACGCGACCTGTGGCGGTGCTTTGAGGATCGCCCAAAGCTTCAGCTCCGCGACATGCCGATCCGGCGTTTTTTCCGCCGGCATGATTTCAATGCTCCGAATCCTCAAAAGTTTCCCGTAGGACTCGATACGGCTCGCCAGACTTCCAAGATCATGATAACCGCCTTGCACCGTAAATTCATAACCGCTCGGCTGATATTTCAAGTGATACGGTGCTGCAAAAACCGCTTTCTCAGTCAAAGGTTTGGAGGCCAGCACATCCACGCGCGACTCACTTGCCATTTTCGAAACCCGTCCTAAAAGAAGGCCCATATCCTGGGCTGTAAAAACACGCGCGCGGGTCTTTTCAATGAGCGAGCCGAATACATTCTGGTCCTCTTCCCAACCCAACCGCTTCTGGTTCAGGGCATTGATCTGGCGGATCTGAGCTTCCATACTTTGGATATCGCGCCGTAGCAAAGGACGTTCAATCCACGCCGGAATAATCAAAAAAACAACCATCAGAAAAAAAACCACCGCACACGAAAGGACGATCAACCATGTTCTTTTATCGACACTTTTCACGAAGGCTATAACATCGGCAGAGGTCCATTGGTTGAACGGTTTCATGGTTTTTGGGTCACTCCCCATTCAAGATTTGCGGCAAAAGCGGTTCCTGCAATCTTTTCTGAGGATTCCTTGGAAGTCGTCAACGCAACCGAGGTCTGAGGCGGCAATTTTGTTCTCAGTTTCTGGAAATACTCCTCGATCTGTTCAATGCCCGTCTGTGTTCGGGATGCCAACACCACGCCCTTCAAGGTCAACCGGCATCCCTCACCTTCCCGTTCCGCTTTGAGTTCCGTGAGCCATCCCTTCGGCGGCAAGAACTCGCTCACCCAGAAAAGCATCTGCGTCATAGATTCCGTATTGAGCACGTTCTTCTCCAGAAAATCTTTTTCACCCTTCATTTCAATTTCGATCTTGGTCTCCATGGCCTTCAGCTGTGACATGGAGGGATTCAGCTTCACCCATTCCTTTTGCACATTTTTATAAGCTGAGCGAGCCCTGAGATAGTCCCCATAGAAAAAAAACGTCATAAGAAGAAAAAGCACTCCTGCCAAAAGGGCGAACGGAATATACGGAATACGCGTCGCGGTCGCTTTCCCTTTCCGGAGCTCCTGGGGCAAAAGGTTGATCTTGATCATTCGTCGCGAAGCCCCAGACCCAGAGGCACGGGCAAGAGCGACTCATGGGTTTTAAGAAGTTCAGGATCCACGTCCGGAGCCCATTTTATCTTTGAAAGAATGTCCATACTCACCACCGGGATCTGCAGCCCTTCGCTCAGCGCCTTCAAAACCACGGGGTGAGACACCCCGCCGCTAAGAAAAAGCTTTGTGACAGGCCTCGCTTGCCCGGACTGATCATGGTAGTAGTCGAAGGAAACGCGCAGATCCCCGATCAACCCTTCAAGACTTTCCTTGATCGCTTGCGTCTGATCAAGCGTCAGAGTTTCATTTTTCTCGAAAAGCTTTTCGATCTTTTCGTCTAAAAGATCGGAACGGGTCTTGAGCCGTTTGTGAAGATCGAAAGTCCCGTAAGAAATATCACGGACAAAACGGGGTTTTCCATCACGGACGATCCCAAGGGTCGAGGTCTCAGTGCCAAGATCTAAAAGGCCGACATGTCCCGCGAAATCTTCAGGATGGAAATATTCCAATGCGGCCATCACCGAAAGAATGCTGACATCCACCAACGACAAGCGGCATTCCAGATTTCGAAAAATCTCAAGCGTCGGCTCAAGTTCCTGCCGCTTCACGACAACAAGCATTACTTCCATCTTCTCGCCATCATCGGTTTTGATGCCTTCCTCCACCACTCCAAAATCGAGCACTACATCGTTAAGCTCAAAAGGAATATATTGTTCCGCTTCGTATTTCATGGCGCTCCGGAGATCTTCAACCTTCATCTTGGGAAAACGGATGAATCGGATCACGACTCCATGCCCCTTGAGAGCCACACGAACTCCATCTTTTCGGAATTTTTTTCCGTCCAAAAACGGCTTGAGAACCAATGAAGGTTTCTGATCCTTGGGAGCATTCTTAATAATATCGATGCGATGGACAAAAAGGTGGTCAGGTCCTTTTTCAAGTTCCAAAAGGACCGTCTGCATCCGGCCAAGATCACACACGGTAACCTTGGTAGGGATCGTTTTTTTCTGCAGGAGCTTCGATGAAAATCCTCTAAAAAGGCCGGAAAGCTGTTGACTCAATGGAAGCCGCTTGCTGGGATCGTTACTCATAGGTGAGAGATTAGCAGAAAATCTTCAAAAAAAAAGGCAAAAAAATCTACGTTGATCGTGGAAACAAATCGGGTTCGAAAACACCTTTTTCTATTTCTCATCGTCATCCTGTAATCGGAGTTCCAGCCGAACAGCCATCGGCAGCAGCCACAGGAATGGTCGCTGTCCCATCAACTGTAGAGCCCGTGACAACACCGGTCTGGTCGATACAATACGTATTGTTTGCCGCATTCGCGACAGGTGTGGCTAACAAAGAAAACGTACCGTCACCCACAAGATAGCTCAAGACGAACCCATGCTTGGTTCCGCCCTCGACCCAAGAAGGGTCCAGATACGGAGGAGACACCCCTGTCAAAGCTAGGATATTGGCCGGAAAGGCCGGAGGATTCTGCACCGCACGATAACTTTCGCAAGCATGGCTGAATGTTTTCAGTTCTGACTTGACGGCACCTTCATTAGCATTGACCCTCGCCCGCAGGAGATTGGGAATGGCGATAGCGGCCAAAATCCCAATGACCGCAACTGCGATCATGATCTCAACAAGAGTAAACCCCCGTCGGGTACGCTCAAGAAACATGGCATCTCCCATTTTAAAAGCCTGCGCACATTCAATTCTCAAGACAATTTACGGCAAGAATTGCGATTCCCCGCAGCATTTTCAGCAAGGTAGAATGAAGCAGTCGCTGCGATCCCCTAAAATAAAAAACCCACCCTGCCGCTCCCGGCAGGGTGGGTCAGAAAAAACTTAAAAAACACTGAATCAACTAGCCAGCAATCGCAGTACCACCACCAGCACAGCCTGTCGCCGGACCCGTCAGAGCGGTTGCCTTCATCACAATGACGCCGGTCTGGTCAACACAATAATAATTGACCGCAGCGTTTGCAATCGGGGTTGCGAGCGCCGCGAACGTCTGCGCTGCACCGGTAAGCACTATGTTGTAACCATGCTTCGCTGCCTTAAACGTGGCATCCACATACGGAGGAGTCGCATCAGCCAAAGCATCGATGTCCGCAGGATAGGTTGGCGTAACCTGCGCCGCACGATAGCTTTCGGCAGCAGAGCTAAGCGTTCTCAGATCCGACTTAATCGCACCTTCGTTGGCGTTCATACGAGCACGCATAAGATTGGGAATGGCAATAGCAGCCAAAAGCCCAATGATAGCAACGACGATCATGATCTCAACAAGCGTGAAACCCCTTTTATTCAATTGGATAAACATGTTATTCCTCCTGTTTCTATGTTTGCTTCTGCCTACTATTAGCTTAAACTACCTTAAATGATACGACAATCCCAACAAGAACTAAACTAGTTTTTTTGATATCCAAGTTACACATCCTATAACTTTAACAAGCATTCATGTGAACCCTTAGACAGTTTTCCACAGGATTGTCCAGCCAAGGACTGCTTCCTTATTTGATCGCCTGGGTAAGCGTAAGGATGGGAAGAAACATGGCTATCACAATGCCGCCGATCACAACCCCAAGAAAAGCAACGATGAGCGGCTCAATTAAGGAAGTCAGCCCGGAAACCGCGGTATCCACCTGGGTATCATAAAAGTCCGCGATCTTTGTGAGCATCTCTTCCAATTCTCCGGTCTCCTCCCCAATCGCGATCATACGAACGACCATCGAGGGAAAGATTTCGTTTTTTTCAAGCGGGCCGGCGATGCTTTCCCCGCGTTTGACAGAGCCCATAAGATCCGTGATGACTTTTTCGATGCGAGCATTCCCTGAAGTTCGAGAAACGATCTCCAAAGCCGCAAGGATCGCCACACCGCTACGCAACAACGTGGAAAGCGTGCGCGCAAATTTACTGATCGCTACCTTCAAAATAATCGGACCAAAAATGGGCATGCGAAGAGTAAAAGAATCCCAGGGCAAACGGCCCAACGGAGAGCTGATGAATTTCCGGAACAGAAAAACACCTCCGCCCAGGACAGCGAGAATCCACCACCAGTTGACCGCAAGATAATTGCTGATAGTAATCAGGATCTGCGTCGGCATGGGCAGCTTCGCCCCCAGGCCTTCAAAGATCGTCGCGAACTTCGGGATCACAAAGGCCAGCATGAAGAACGTGATCATGAAAGCCATGATCGAAACGGCCGTCGGATACATCACCGCAGATTTAACCTTTTTTTGAAGCGCGCTGGATTTTTCAAAATATTGGGCCACGCGGTCCAGGATCTCTTGCAACTTCCCGCTCATCTCACCCGCGCGCACCATGTGAATAAAAAGCGCCGAAAAAACCTTTTGGTGCGCCTGCATGGCCTCAGAAAAACTTTTACCAGTCTGCACGTCACTATGCATCCTCCAAAGAATCTTTCGAAATTTCTCCTTATCCACCTGCCCGGCGAGGATGTCTAGGGCCTGGATCAAAGGGATCCCCGCCGCGACAAGCGTAGCCATCTGCCTTGAAAAAATCACGAGGTCGTCCAGTTTGATGCCTCCGGATTTTCCCTGCCGAATCTTGGGGACTGTCCCCTTCTGAACACTCAGCATAGAAGATCCTTTTTTGACCTGCTCCACCCGAACAACCAGATAGTCCTGCGCCTTCAGCTGACGAACAAGATCTTGAGCATCCTGGGCGTCCTGAACGCCCTTCAGATCTTTTCCCGACTTATCCTTGACCCAATATTCGAACGATGGCATATATTTTACTCCTGACTTGAAACGCGAAGCACTTCCTCAAGCGTGGTCACCCCAGACTTGAAGAGTCCTAGGGCGTTCTCGAAGAGGGTTTCCATACCCTTTTCAACGGCAACCTGGTGAATAACATTACTCGATTTTTTTTGGATCACAAGCTCTCGGATATCCGGATCCACGAGCAGCACCTCACTCGCACCGGTCCTTCCGAAATATCCAGTCATGTTGCACTTGATACAACCCTTCCCACGGAAGGGCGCGATCTTATCCAATTCCGATTTAGAAAGCTTACAACGAAGGAGCACATCCGCCGGAATGGTGGCCGGCGACCGACAGCTCGGGCAGATTTTTCTGAGTAGACGCTGCGCCCCGACGCATACCACTGAGGACGCGATCAAAAAAGGCTCCACGCCCATATCCATAAGACGCGTCATCGCGCCGGCGGCGCTGTTCGTATGAAGCGTGCTAAACACCAGATGCCCGGTAAGCGCGGCCTTCACCGCGATATCCGCAGTCTCCGAGTCGCGGATCTCCCCCACCAACACGATGTCCGGACTTTGTCGAAGCAAGGCACGAAGACCACTCGCGAACGTCAGCCCGATCTCTGGCTGCACCTGAGTCTGAGTAATCCCTTCGACTTGATATTCGATAGGATCCTCCACGGTCATTAAATTCTTTTGCGGCGTGTTCAGTGAATTCAGGATCGAATAAAGCGTCGTGGATTTTCCGCTACCTGTTGGCCCGGTCACCAGGATCATCCCATAAGGCTTCTTGACCGCTTCGGCAAGAGCGCGGGTCGGCTTCTCCGTAAAGCCGAGCTTATCAAGTCCCGCCCGGATCCCGCTTCGGTCCAAGACGCGCAGCACCAGCTTCTCGCCGAAATAGGTCGGCAACACAGAGACACGAAAATCAATCTGCCGGTCCTTGAGCAGCAACCGGAACCGCCCATCCTGGGGCAGACGTTTTTCAGTAATATCCAAGAGAGAAATGATCTTGGTACGCGCCACGAGAGCCGGATAAAGCTCCAATGTATGGGAGAACGATTCTTTTAAAGCTCCATCGACACGGTACCGGATACGAAATTCTTTTTCATAAGGCTCAAAGTGAATATCGGAAGCGCGGGCTTTCAGCGCTTTTTCAAGAATAAAATTGACCATCTTGATGACCGGCGCGTCATCCACGCCGACCTGTACGACGGAGGACGCCTCCTTCTCATCTTCATTCACAAGTTCCAGGCTATCGGCATCCTTCTCAGAGATAAATTCAGAAAAATTTTTACTTTCTGCGTAATAGTCGTCCACGGCGGCAGCAATCCGGGCGGGAGTGGCCAACACAAGGTTCACGTCACATCCTGTCAGATGCTTGATATCATCGAAGGTCCGTAATTTAAACGGATCGCTTGTAGCCACCGTCACAAGCTTTCCGATGCGCCCCACCGGAAAAGCCTGATGCTGTTCGATGAATTTCCGGGGAAGCATCCGCAGGACTTCATTGTCGAACTGCATCCCGTGAAGGTTCAGCGTGGGGATCTCAAGCTGAGCGCTCAAAAAATCCATAACCTCTTCTTCCGGAAGGATCTTTTCTTCGAGAATAATTTTTATAGTGCTTTCATTGCGTTTCTGAGCGACCTGGCCCAAGCGATCACACTCCTCTTCAGAAAGCCCCAGTTTTTTCACCCACGTCCGAACGATCTTTTTGTCGATCATGGGGCACCGCCTCCGGGCTTCGCGCCGACATCCGCGATCGTGACGCGAAAAACCTCATCGAGCGATGTTTCACCCGCCAGCGCCTTTTGGATCGCTGATTCTCGCAAGGTGTTCATCCCGTGCTCCCGGGCCCTCTCTTTAATGAGATCCGCGGACGCTCCTTGCATGATCATATCCAGAATATCCGGTTTCATTTCGAGGATCTCAGTGATCACGCTCCTGCCCTGATAGCCCAGCTGGCGACACTGCGAACAGCCCTTGGCTTTCCAAAGCTGTATCTTTTTTTTCGGGTCTAAATTCAGGAATTTATACATATCAGGTTCGAGATCGTATGCGACGCGACAACGCGGGCAGAGACGACGCACCAGCCGCTGGGCCGAGATCATTAGAACGGTCGACGCGATCAGGAACGGCTCAAGTCCAAGATTCGCCATGCGGGTCACGGAACTCACCGCGTCGTTGGTGTGGAGCGTGCTCAGAACAAGGTGGCCCGTCAGCGCGGCCTTCACGGCGATATCGAGCGTTTCCGCATCACGGATCTCTCCGATCAAAATAATGTCGGGATCCTGGCGCAAGATCGAACGTAGAGCCGCGGGAAATGTCAGCCCTATGGATTCGCGGACATTGACCTGATTGATCCCGGACATCTGATACTCCACAGGATCCTCAACCGTTGTAATATTTACCTGCGGGGAATCCAAGTATTTGAGGACCGAATAAAGCGTAGTTGTTTTTCCGCTTCCGGTCGGTCCGGTCACAAGGATCATCCCATGCGGCTTCTTGGCCGAAGCCCGTATCACGCTCTGCTCCGTCTCTGTAAAACCGAGCTTTTGGATATCATGCGACTGAGCCCCAGTATCCAAAATGCGCAAGCAGACTTTCTCGCCGAAGCTGGACGGCAAGATAGAAACGCGCATGTCCACTTCCCGACCCTGCGTCCTGACTTTGAAACGGCCATCCTGGGGAACGCGGTGTTCCGCGATATTGAGCTGGCTCATGATCTTAACGCGGGAAACGATGGCGGCGCCAAAACTCTTTTGCGGTTTTACGATCTCCTCAAGGATTCCGTCAATGCGCATACGGATCCGGACAAAACCTTCCCAGGGTTCAATAAAAATATCACTCGCCCGGCGACGCACCCCCTCCACGAGCACCATATTGACAAGTTTCACGACCGGCGCCTGATTGGCCTGTTCCATGAGATCCGCGACCTTCTGCTGCTTATCCAGGGTCGCCTCACTTTCAACCATATTGGCAAGACTTACGAGATCTTCGGCACCCTCATCCAAAACAGGCTCTTCCGAGACACTGACCTCTCCCTGATAGGATTTCTGTATGTATTCCTTGAGCTGAGAGTATTCCGCCACCGAAGTCCTGATGCGTTTTCCGGTAATCGCCTGAAGTTCATCCAAAACTTTTATGTTGGTGGGATTCGCCACCGCAACCGTCAAAGTCTTTTCAAGTAAGGATATCGGGAGGCACCCATAAGCCTCTGCGGTTTTCTTGGAAACGAGCTTTAGAACTTCTTTGTCAATGATCAGCATTTTGAGACTGACGAGACGATAACCGTATTCCTCACAAAGAACGCTCACGAGTTTTTTTTCGTCGCATTTCCCGGCCTGTTGAAGTATGTCTAGAAAATGCAGTTTGTTGGAGCTCTTGACCTGTTCCTGGAGTGCTTGTTGGAGATCGGCAGAGCTGACGACTCCCGCCCGCAGAAGAGCTTCTTTAAGATCCGGCAATGACGTTCGCATGGGTTCTGTCATGATCGCCTGCTCGTCAGAGCTGCCTGACGGCTTATTTTAAAAATGAACTTTTCCATCAGGGCGCCTGATTTTTCTATTAAAAAAAATGCCGGGAAATCAGCGCAGTCCTGATGGCCCCTTGGAGAAATAAACAAATCCATCAGGGCGCCTCGTGATAGATAAAATAGATTGCATTCAGGATCTCAGAGATCCGGGAAAGAAACACCTGGGGAATGCGGCCCGTCAGCGTCCGGATCTTTTCAACAACTGCGTCCCCCAAGGGATCCGCCACCGCGACATAAACCTTCTTCGCATCACAATCGAACGCCACCACCATATTCTCGTGGCAGAAATCCGCATTCAGCATACTAGCCATGTCGGGATTGATCGCATAGTTCTTGAGCGGAAGATACGGGATTTTGAACTGTTTGCCGAGAGCACCAATCAAATGCTCCTCGTCCACGAACTTCTTCTCAATGAGGATCCTTCCGATCAAGCCGCCTTTTTCCTTCTGATAGGCAAGGGCTTCCTCCAGATGAGCTTTGGATAAAAGCCCATCTTCGATCAAGATCTCTCCGATTTTTCTCTTTATTTTTGGAATCATTTCGTTCCTTGTTTAATTTCCTTATCTATAAGTAACGGCACATGTTGCAAAGAATTTTGCGTTTTTTGTCCTCCGTGGCCAAACCATAAATCAGAAGGTCAGAAAAATCTCTGGAGAGGACACCCTTCACACCGAGGAACCTTCCGACAATGTTCCTTCCCCGTCCGAACGATCTGAGCATGAAAATCATTATAAAGGTCCAGGCTTTTCGGCAACGCCCATGTAAAGATCTCACGCCATCGATGGTAAGTTTCATGCCCCTTGACCAATCCGTGCCTTGAGAAGATTCTTTGGGTGTAAGCGTCGATCACAAACGATGTCTTGCCGAGAGCATAGACAAGGATGGAATCCGCGGTCTCCGGCCCTACTCCTTTCACGGCAAGAAGTTTGTCGCGAAGCACCGGCATCGTGCTCCGTTTCAGTTCCGAAAGATCGCCTCCACATTCGCGATCCAGGAAAGCCATAAAACATTTAAGCCGGTCCGCTTTGATATTGAAATATCCAGCCGGTCGTATCAGCTGCGCAAGTTTTTCTTTAGAAATGCGGCGCAGCGCAGCGAATGAAAGCTTCTTGGCTTTTTTGAGATTCAAAATAGCCTTTTCGACGTTCGTCCAGGCCGTGTTCTGCGTAAGGATCGCCCCGACCATAACCTCAAAAGGGGTATCCCCCGGCCACCACTTCTGATGACCGTATGCCTTCCTCAATGCCGCATAGACTCGAAGAAGCTGTGAAGCTTTAAGCCGATTCTTTTTTTGACAGAGGATAGGTTCTGAGGATCTCATAGCGAACGCCTTCCGGAAGGTTGTGACTTTGAAAAAGAACAAAATGGTCTGCGATTTTCTCCGGAGTCGGCCATGCAAACGGGACTTTCGCCAAGAGAGGCTTCAAATCCTGACTCTTTCGTTTAACACGCCCGATCGTCACATGCGGTTGGAACGGCCTTGCCTCGGTTTTAAATCCAAGCGTCCGAACCTCCCCTTGAAGAGCCTTCTGTAAAGACAGAAGCCGGCCGGTAGGTTCCTCAACACCCAACCAGACAAGATCCGGTCTTTCAAGACTTGGAAATCCGCCGATCCGGTCCAAGCGCAATTTGAGCGGCGAAAAAAGCGACGCTACTTTTCTTGAAGAAAGATGGATCAGCTCGATCTCAGCAGCAGAAACGGGACCGAAAAAATGAAGGGTCAGATGAACTTGCCGGGGCTCGACCCATCGAACACCGGGGATCTCGCGACGAAGTGGGCGGAGAATATTCTCCATCTCTTGACGGTAGATCCCGTGGAGTGGGATCGCAAGAAACACCCGCGCCGGAGCTTTTTTTAACGGATCTTCCGCCATAGACATTCAAGCGCTTTCGTTGCAGCCTTGTCCTGGACCTGATGGCGCTCTCCCCAAAAAGTATGCTTCCAAGTCCGGACCGTTCCGTCGGGAGATGCAAGACCTATATAAACAAGACCGATCGGCTTTTTGGAACTGCCGCCGCCGGGCCCGGCGATTCCTGTAATGCCAAGGCCGAAACTTGAATCCATCCGAGTACGAACCGATCTCGCGAGCTGGAGAGCGACTTGAGCGGAAACCTCTCCGTGTTTCTTAATGAGCTTTTCCGGAACGCCAAGATTCGTTTTCACGGTTGCATGATACGCGACCACTCCCCCGCGAAAAAAGAAACTAGCGCCTGGACAGGCGGTAATCCGCGAAGCCAAAAGCCCGCCCGTGCAGCTTTCCGCGACAGCAAGCGTTTGCTTTTTTTTCGTCAGGATCTTTCCGATTACCACAGACAGAGGCGTTTCATCCCAGCCGTAGATCCGGTCCTTGAGCCGTGTCGCGATCTTCTTTTTGAGCCGACTGAGAACATCCGCTTGATCCACAAGAATTCGGATCGCGATTTCTCCGGCCGAGGGATAGATCCCAAAATCGAACCGATCCTCAAAAAAATCTTTCCCGAGTTTTTTCATCACATCCGGCTCCGAAATACCGGCCATCCGCACGATCAGCCTCCGGCACTTAAAAAGATCCCCATATTTCTTCTTTAGAAACGGAAGCACCACATCAAAATACATATTCTGAAGCTCTGAGGGAACACCGGGAAGCGCGATCGCGATCTTTGCCCCGATCTCGATCGAGAATCCAAGAGCGATCCCAAAACGATTAATGAGGGGCTTCGCATTCTCGGGATAAAACGCTTCGCGCTTCACAAGCGGAGGCACGCACTTGCCGTAACGCTTGTAGACCTTTTGGAGGCGTCTGTACTGTTGGGCTGAAAAAACAAGAGGGACTTTAAAATGCGCGGCAATACCTTCACGGGTCACATCATCGGGCGTCGGCCCGAGCCCACCCATCATGATAACGAGATCCACGCGACGGAGAACTTCGCCAAGCCGGAAACGGATCGCTTCCTGCGAATCCGCGCAAACGCCGTGAGAGATGACCTCGAACCCAAGACTTGAGAGCTCACGTCCGAGAAACGCGGCATTGGTGTTAACTACACTCCCGCGCAAAACTTCATTCCCGATCGAAAGGATCGCTGCGGTAGGCTTCATTTAAAGATCGCGAACAAAATGATCCAGGCGTAGAGCCCGGCGCCCAGATCGTCGGCCATAATACCCCAGTAACGCGGGATACGTTCAAGTGACCGCACGGGGAAAGGTTTAAACACATCAAAAGCGCGAAACAACACGAAACCCAGAATCGCGGAATACCAAGTCAGCGGGATCAGCATGAACGTTATAAAAATACCGCAGACCTCGTCGACCACGATGTATTGCGGGTCCGGATCCGGATCCGTGATCCGCTCATACGCCAAAGCGCCCCACACGACCAAAAACACAAAAACCGCCCCGTAAAGTCCGCCACTCCACCTCGTCAGGAAAACCAGAAACACGCCAAGCAAACTTCCCCATGTCCCGGGAGCAATCGGGAACAACCCAACGCCCACCGCGAGAACGAACTTATTGAAGGCTTCGGATCCAAAATGAGCCCGTTGGTTCCAGAGGAACATGCCTCCGGAGATAAGCGTCAACGCGACGGTCGTGATCAAGAGGATTGGAAGAAGAAAATGGAGAATACCCGTCACCGCATCCAACGAGGGATAAGGGTTCATTAGTAAATACACAAACGCGATCCAAACCGTGACCGTCTGAAAACCGAATTTCAGCTTCCCCATCATCTCCGCACCCAAGGACTTCCCTTCGAGAAGCCATCCCGTCCGGCAAAACGTCACCAGGATCTCACGAATAAAGATCGGGACCACCCACCAAATGGAATAAAAATGAAGCGTGGCAAAGGTGGCCATCGGCGCCAAGATCAGGATCTTGTCATTAAAAGGGTCGATCCATCGCCCAAAGGCCGATTCAAGTTTGTACTGGCGGGCGATCCAGCCGTCGAAATAATCGGTGATCGCGCCAACCATGAACAAAATAAAGGCCCAGAGATGCGCCGACGGACTCGGCCGCAGGATCAAAAACGGCAGGGAAAGTCCGATGAAGCCCCGAGCAATGCTAAGCACGTTCGGGTTCAGAACGGAGTATTTATATTTGTCCCACAAGGTCATAGTCTTGAGTATCCGTGATCTTGACCGTATAAAATTTCCCGGCCGTTATTTCTCTTTGCGTTCGAATAAGAACACTCCCATCCACTTCCGGCGCGTCCATGGAGGAACGCCCAATCCATAAATTCGGATCTTTCTCATCCTGCGTTTCGACCAACACCCGCAGCTCCCTGCCCAGATACCGGCGATTGACTTCCCGCGCAATCTCCTGCTGCAACTGCATGGCCCGGTGATAACGCTCCTCTTTGACCTTTTCAGGAACTTGGTCCGGGAATTCCGCCGCTGCAGAACCCTCTTCCTGGGAATACTGAAAAATCCCGAGACGCTCGAACTTCATTTCGCGCATGAATGTCAGAAGCTCTTCGAAATCCTCGCCAGTCTCACCCGGAAAACCCACAATAAAGCTCGTCCGGATCACCACCTCAGGAATCATAAGCCGCAATTTTTGGACGAGCTCCACGGCCTGTTCCTTCGTATGGCCCCGCCTCATCGATTTGAGTATTTTATCACTAATATGCTGAAGCGGTAAGTCAATGTAACGGCAGATCTTTCGGGACGCGCCAAAGGCCCTGATCATTTCATCCGTCAAGGTCGAAGGATAAGTATAAAGAAGCCTGATCCATTTGATCTCCCGAACGGTCCCCAGCGCCTCCAGGAGTTGCGGCAAAAGAGATTTGCCGGCATAGTCCCATCCAAATCTTGTAATATCCTGACCGATCACGACGAGTTCCTTGGCACCCTCCTCGGCCAACCGCTTCGCCTCACGGACAAGATCCGCAATGTGACGGGAACGGTAGCGTCCGCGAAGTTTTGGAATCACACAAAACGAACAGGCATGATCGCAACCTTCCGAGATCTTAAGATAACGAAAATGTTTGGGCGTCAGGGCGATTCGCGTTTCATCAGCCTCAGCAAGATAACCGGCCTTGTGGACCGTGACGAATTTCTGTCCGTCGGTCACCTTCTTCAGGACTTCTGCAATCCGCATATAATCCCCGGAACCGATGAAGGCATCAACTTCTGGAAATTCTTTCTGGAGTTCTTCCGCATAGCGCTGCACCAAACATCCCACCACGACCACCCCGAGCAGTTTCTTTTCCTTCTTCAACTCGAGTAGTTTCAGAAGCGCGTCGATCGACTCCTCTTTGGCGGTTTGGATGAACCCGCAGGTATTAAGCAACACCACATCGCTTTGTTCGATATCCTGAGTAACCACGTACCGGGCGCCCTGGACTTTCCCGAGAATAACCTCGCTATCCACAAGTGTCTTGGGACATCCAAGCGACACGATGCTCACTCTGATCTTTTTTTCATTCATCCTGACGAACCCTCAAAAAAAAGGGCGGGGAAAAAATCCCCGCCCTTCAAATCTGTTTCTAAAAAAGGTCCTACGATGCCGCGGTCTTTGCTGCAGGAGGAACCTCGGAGCGGATCTTCTCGCCTTCGGTCTTGTTCGCGGTTGTCTGCTGTTGCTTGAAAGCCTGACTGGAGGGCTTCTGGGATTGGAAATGCGCCCGGATCGCCTCACGTTTCTGTTCCTCAGTCATGCTGGGATCATTGGCGAGCTTCTGAAAAAAAGCGTTATTCTCACTACGCCGTTTATCCACAAAAGCCGCGATCTGCTCATACTGCTTCTC
Source organism: Candidatus Omnitrophota bacterium (assembly GCA_903856085.1). Classification (GTDB taxonomy): domain Bacteria; phylum Omnitrophota; class Omnitrophia; order Omnitrophales; family Aquincolibacteriaceae; genus Aquincolibacterium; species Aquincolibacterium lacustre. The sequence goes on from CAIOAT010000024.1 coordinate 29,582, forward strand.
TCGGGCAGCAATAATCTCGTTCTTCTGAGCATCTGTCATCTTCGTGTTCAGCGCCAATTTGGCCTTCAACTCGGCCATTTGCTTATCACGAATGCCTTGTTGAAAGGCTTTGCTCTTCGCAATTTGGTTCTCGCGATACTGCTTGATCGCTGCCTGTTTTTCTTCAGGGGTTTTTTCTTTTACCGCTTGAAGAGGTGCCGTTTTTACTTGCTTGGGCTCCGCTTGCTGCACTTTTTTCTCTTCTTTCGGCTTATTGCCCCATCCCCATCCCGCTTGAAGTACCGCCGGCGCCATACACAATAGCACCATCACCCACAAAATTACTTTTTTCATCCTCGTTCTCCTTTTTTTAAAAAACTGAACCGTTACACCTGCTACATATTACACCGCCGGGAAAACTTTTCAAAAAAAATTCTCCCCGACATGATTCCCCGCCGCAAAACACCGACAGGTCCATCCAAGCCTTGGCAGCAATCCTTCGCGCTGCCAGAAGGCCCCCACTCTCAAAAGTCGGTCATCATTTCATTTCAAGTTCACGAATGGCGGTCACAACCACTGAAGGATTTTGTGGCTTCCCAAGATAAACGGAAGCCCCCGCGGCAAGACTCTTTTCCCGAAAATCCATCCCGGAATAGGTATAAACGATCAGCGGAACCGTCGTGCAACTCCGTATATCCTTGATCAGTACCTCCGCCTCGACAGCATGCTGCTGATATTCCATGGCAATATAATCAGCAGGCTGTTTCGCCCAATATTCCTTAAAACCGCTCATGCCCTTGATAAAAAAAACCTGAAAGCGCTCATCACGCAATTCTTTGGCGACCGCCTGCGCCAGCGGGCTTCCCTCGGAATCCGCGAGATAGACAGTCTTTCTCTTTTTCAAAAGCGCCTTCCTGACTTCGCCAAGAACAAGAGACATTTCGAACGGTTTATTAACAAACCCGTCCACAGCAATCCCTTCCATCAGACTCTCAAGCTCGCCGCGACCCGTCATGACGATCACCGGCATCCGGGGTTTTCCATGTTTTGTAGAAACGGCGCGCAGAAAATCGAAGCCGTCTTTTCCCGGCATCCGAATATCCAGCATCACCAGATTGACAGACCCCTGCTCTAACGCCTTGAGAGCTTTATCCACACTCGGCGCCGTCAGGACCACGTAACCTTCTTCCTCCAAATGGAGCTTCAGAAGATCTGCGATCGCTCGTTCATCATCGACAATCAGTATTTTTTCTCCGCTCATAATACCTCCCTGGGATTAACGACCCAACACGGACCAAACTTTCACGGAAAGTTGCCCGTGACTGAAGGGTTTTTGAAGGAAATCCGCGCCTTCCACGTCCGCAATCATTTGTTCTGAATACCCGGACATAAAGATCACTTTCAATTCAGGGAACATTTCCCGGACTCGGAGCACAAGATCTTTGCCATTCATTTTCGGCATGGTCAAATCGGTGAGCAAAAGATCAAACTTCCTCCCCGGATCTTCCGCAAGCATTCCAAGCGCCTCATCCCCTCCGCGCGCCGCGCGGACATCGTAGCCTCTTTCGCGAAGAACCTGCAGAGCGAACTCTCGAACCTGGTTTTCATCTTCGACGAGAAGGATCTTACCCCGCCCCTGCGGCAGTACTTCCAAAACCGATCTTTCCTCAAGGCCGGGCTCCGCCTTAGCTTTGGGAAGATAAATCCTAAAAGTAGTCCCTTTCTCAAGCTGACTTTCAAAGGAAATCGCACCACCTGCCTGCTCCACGATTCCATAAACGATTGAAAGCCCCAACCCTGTGTTCATCCCTTTTTTCTTAGTGGTAAAGAAAGGTTCAAAAATACGCTTCCTTAAAGCGGGATCGATCCCAACGCCAGAATCTTTGACCGTTATCCTGATAAACTCACCTTCTCTTTTTCGAGAAGGTCTGAGTTCTTCCTGGATATCTTCCATACGCACAAGATCCGTCGTAACCGTCAACACCCCGCCTTTCGGCATCGACTCCCGCGCATTCACAAAAAGATTCAAAAACACCTGCTCCATCTGCCCAGGGTCCATTTTCACGTAGCCAACATCCGCCGCGTGGTCCACCTTCAACTCGACATCGTCCCCCAGCAATCGGGCGATCATACTCTTCATTTTCACGGTCGCTTCTGAGACCTTGATCAGCTGCGGCTTTGGAGCCTCTTTCCGGCTAAGATTGAGCAATTGCCTGACGATCGTCGCCGCACAATCGCCCGCATCCCGTATCTGGTGTACTTTGTCAAAATAAGGATCATCCGGCTTCATCTTTGTCATGAGATAACCGCTATAGCCATTGATCACAGTCAACATATTGTTAAAATCATGTGCAATCCCGCCCGCCAACCGACCCACCGCCTCCATTCTGAGTGAATGCCGGAGTTGCTCTTCGAGCTGGAGCCGGTAGGTGATGTCCTCTTTGACCGCGACGAAGTACGCGATCTTACCCTCATCATCACGGATCGGGGCAATGTGAGCCAATTCCGTGTATATCTCACCGTTCTTCTTTTTATTGGAAAACTGTCCTTGCCAATCTTTCCCCTGGAGAAGCGTGTCCCAAAGATCTCTATAAAACTCCACCGGCTGTTCCCCGCTCTTTAAGATCCTTGGATTCTGGCCCAAAGCCTCCGCGGAAGAATAACCCGTGACCTCAGAAAATTTCTGGTTCACGTATTCGATCTTGCCGTCCTTATCGGTGATCACGATACAGCTCGGACTTTGCTCCACAGCCTCAGACAGTTGCCGGATCTTACTTTCTATTTTCTTAAGCTCGGTCAAATCTCTCCAGAGACAATGGAGAATATTCTTGCCATGAACAACCACGGGTGTGAGGGAAACTTCCACCGGAAAATCCTCCCCATCGGCTTTTCTGTGAACCCACTCAAATCGGTGAAACCCCTGCTCAAAAGCAAGCTTCATCATCTCATTGGCCTTAACAAAAGAACTCTGCCCGTCGGGTTGGACAGGAGGCGACAGCTCCGCGGGATGCTTCATCAAAAATTCTGCCCGGGTGGAATATCCGAGCATGTGAGCTGTGGCCTCGTTGCAATCCACAAAATTCTCACCGTCAATAAGAAGGATGGCATCTCGGGAAACATAAAGAACGTCCATGAATCGCTTTTCACTCTCCTGCAATGCTGCCTCCGCGCGCTTACGCTCGGTGATATCTTGGGAGATCCCTGTGAGCCGCACAGCCTTGTTGTTTACGTCTCGCTGGATATGCCCCCGGGATAAAATAACGCGCGATTCTCCATCCTGCCGGGTGATTCGCAACTCCAACTCATAATCTTCTCCCGTCTGCTCGGATTTCTTGATCGCAGCCGTCATTGTTTTCCAGTCCTCCGGATGCGTCCTCTTTTCGCATTCCTGAAAAGTTGGCACTGCCCCCTCAGGATCCATGCCATAGATACGAAACATTTCATCGGAAAAGGAGACCTGTTCGGTTTGAAGATCAAGCACCCAACTCCCCACATGAGAAACGCGCTGCGCGTCCTTAAGCTGAATCTCGCTTGCCGTGATTGCTTCCTCGGCACGCTTTCGAAGGGTCATGTCCATAATAACCCCAACAATCCCTTGCACTTCCCCGGACGCCCCGGTAAAAGTTGCCTTATGAAACATGATGCTTCTGGACTCACCCGCCGCATTCGTGATCGCTGCCTCATAGACTTGAATGCCCGGAAGAGCAAAAAGATTCGCATCTTTCTCAATATAAATTTTGGCGATCTCGGGCGAAAAAAGCTCCTCAACTTTTTTCCCAATAAGCTCTTTTTGCGATATTCCAAAAAACGCTTCGAAGGCCCTGTTGCAGCCGATATAAACCCCCGAGACGTCCTTATAGAAAACCGGAACGGGGATAGAATCCATGAGTTTCTGTAAGAACAGGGATTTCTCCAAGCTCACCGCCTCGATCAATTTGCGCTCTTGAATTTCCCTGTCCAGATTTTCGATGGAAGTAGTTTTATTCTTAATATTTTGAGCCATCGCTTCAAAATCTCTGGCAAGCAACCCGAACTCATCCTGGGAAACGATCTCGACTTTCGAATCGAAGTCACCTTCTGAAAAACGATCTGCAACGCGACGAAGCTTCTCCAGAGGACGGGAGAACGATCTTGTTCAAAATCAAGCTCCTTCATTTTATCTATGCAAATGGCGCCACGCCCGATATGATAGCAACGTTTTTTGGAACCCGACACAATAAAACTGCTTGGGATTTATGAAACAAACTCCTGCAAGTCAGAAAATGCAGCACGCCGCATCCTCCCCAAGGGAATTTCCCAGGAGCTCCTGGCTTACGCCGAAGCAAATTCCCGCGAAGTCGATGCAGAGACTTATCCTCACCTGCTTTTTTATCTCCGGAGCGTGCGGGCTCGTCTACGAGGTCGCCTGGCTCCGTGTCATGGGACTCATTTTCGGCAATACCACGTTCGCCACGAGCACGGTACTGGCCGGCTACATGGCCGGTCTCGGCCTCGGAGCACTTTGGTGGGGTAAACGGATTGACAAGGGCGGCAACCCGGTCAGAATCTATGCAAATCTAGAGGTTGGCATCGGTGTCTTCGCGTTGCTCACGCCGCTTATTTGGATACTTATTGACCTTTTAACGATCGGTTTTTACCGGTTCGTTTCTCCCGCATTTTTTTCCGCTCTTTTATTCAAATTCCTGCTCGCGTTCACAGCCCTCCTCATCCCGACGTTTCTCATGGGTGCGACACTCCCGGTCCTCTCAAAATACTTCGTCACCAAAGACGATGAGATTGCAAAACAAGTGGGACTTCTCTACGGGCTTAATACCTTGGGAGCCGTCCTGGGCGTACTCTTCAGCGGATTCATTGCACTTCAAACCTTCGGCGTCTGGCAAACGGTTTACCTGACCGGTTTTTTCAATCTGGTTATTTTTTGTCTCTGCCGGCGTTTCTTCGCTTCTCCCGAGGCGAACCCCCCGGTTATAAACAAGAAAATAGCACCTTTAAAAAATCCGGTGAGTCCCTCCCCTTCCGCCGCAGAGCAATCCTCTTTCTCACCGGCTGTCACATGGATCTTGCTTGCCGCGTTCGCGATCTCAGGCGCCGTCTCCATGATGTACGAGATCGCCTGGACGCGCGTACTCGCCATGTCGCTGGGTAGTTCCGTCTATGCCTTCTCGCTCATGCTCGCGACTTTTCTTCTAGGCATTTCCATCGGCAGTTATTTATTCAGTCGCTTTTCGCATTTCTTCCGGACGAACCTGCAAACCTTCGCGATCCTACAACTGCTAACCGCGCTCTTTGGTCTTGGGGGCATCAACGTCTTTAATGATATGCCTTATTATTTCGTCAGGATCTTCGCCGCCTCCCACAACTCCGACTTTTTACTGCAAGTCGGAAGGTTCTTCCTCTGCTCGATTGTCATGCTCCCGCCAACCCTCATGATCGGCGCCATGTTCTCGTGCTTCATCCACATCCTCCGCCGCTCACGACCTCTCGGAAGCGAGATCGGAGAAGCCTATTTTGCCAACACGATCGGCACCATCCTCGGTTCCGTGCTAACAGGATTTTGTATCATTCCGCTCGTGGGAATCCAGCATACGCTTCTAATCGCCGCAGGGCTCAATGCCACAATCGGTGCCTTGGCCTTCTTTCTTCAAAAAGAGCGGCTTAATTGGAAGCGTTACAGTATTCTCGCACTGACCGTCCTACTTCTTGCTTTCGGAATTCTCACGATTCGCCCATGGAACCAAGGTTTCATCTCAAGCGAGCTGGCCGTCAAACCCGCCCCTGCCATCGGCATGACAAAGAACCAACTGCTCAATTCCATGAAAGAACAAGAGTTGGTCTTTTACAAGGAAGGACTGAGTGCAACGGTCGCAGTGAAACGGCTCCGCGATGATCTTTCGATGTCGGTCAACGGCAAGATCGACGCCTCGAATAAAGACACCTTCACACAATTTCTGCTGGGGCATCTTCCGATGGCACTTCACCCGAATCCGAAAAATGTATGCGTGATTGGTCTCGGGAGTGGTTCGACGGCCGCGGCCGTAGCTTCGTATCCAGTCGAGCACATCGACGTCGTCGAGCTTGAAAAAGAGGTCGTGAAGGCCGCAAGTTATTTCAAGGAATTGAACCGCAATGTCCTCGCCGACCCGCGCCTGAAAATCCATATCAATGACGGCCGGAATTTCCTCCTCCTCGATCCCACCCGATACGACGTCATTATTTCCGAGCCTTCGAACCCGTGGATGGCCGGTGTCGCAAACCTCTTTTCAATCGAACATTACAGGACCATGAAAAAGCGACTTGCCCCCGGCGGCATCGTCTGTCAATGGCTACACGCTTACAGCATGTCTCCCGAGGATCTTCGCATGATCATCCGGACGTTCTCGGAAGTGTACCCGAACATCAGTCTTTGGACCTCGTATTATCCGGATCTGATGCTCATCGGATCGAATGAGCCTCTCACACTTGACATGAAAAATTTCGAGAGGGCCTTCAAGATCCCAACGGTACGCGAAGACCTCGAACCCAACGGCATCCGAAGCCCGATGGGATTTCTTTCAAACGCCTGGCTTTTTGATCCGGCCCTGCGGCTTCTAGCCCAAGACGCCAAGATCAACTCGGACAATCATCCTTATCTTGAATTCTCTGCACCGCGAAACCTTTATAAAAACACCCTTCTCGAAAACTTTACGCTCCTGAACACACTCCGCAAATTTGAAGAGTTCCCCAAGGTTAAGGATCTCGAACCTCCGCAGGAAAAAAATGTCCTTTTTTATAATGCCCTGACTCGCGGATATCTTGCCAAACGTTTTAACGCCAATGCCGAATGGTCCCTGAGCAAAGCTGACAAGATCGATCCGGCAAACCTTGAAACCGCACTTTTAAGCGGCATTTTTTATTATCAGATCGGCGCCAAAGACAAAGCCAAGGAGATCCTCACGCAGGCGGTCGCAATCAACCCCTCTTCGGCTGAAACACAAGAGTATTTTGGATCAGCACTCCAGGATCTTGGGCAAATCCCCGGGGCGATCGAGGCTTTTCAAAAGGCTTCGGATCTTGCCCCCGAGAATATCCCCTACCTGGTCACACTCGCAAACGCACTCCTCAAGGCCGATCAAAATTTGCGGGCGCTTCAATGTTTCAATAAAGCTCTGGCGGCCCGGCCCGATGATTTTGACAGCTGGGTCAAGAAAGCCATGCTCGTCATGAATATGGGAACTTTGGAAGAAAAAACAAGGGTGACAAACAACATTCTCTTGCGATATCCCCGCTTCATGGGCGGCTACGAATGGTTGGGTGATCTTTTAGAAAAAAGCGGCCGGTCGGAAGAGGCCCTCGCGGTCTACCAGAAAATGGCCGGCATTTTCCCCAACGAATCCACGCCCTTCATCAATCTCGCACGCGCCAGCGACAATCTGGGACGTCCTCAGGACATGAAAAAATACCTGGCAAAAGCCGCCCGTCTCAATCCCGCCCTGGCCGATAATCCGGCCATCCAAAAGATTCTGCGCTCTTAAACATCCTCTAAGTTCTCGAGATATTTAAAAGGGGTTCTGAAAGAGACTTGTACGTAACACCCATTAAATTCTTTATACGAAACGATGATTCTGATATAAAATCGCCAATCGTGACCTGGAAGTTTTCACTCATTAAGATAAGCCATCCGTAGTCTGGGACAGAGTTTCAGAGGTCATTGTAAAAGCGGCTTCGTCTTAAAGAACGACAAGACAATAAGAATTTCGGAATTCCATAGCTAAGGTCGAAGTATTTGGGCTGGCGTCATATCCACATACAAGACCCCGTAGCTCAGGTGGATAGAGCACCTGCCTTCTAAGCAGGGGGTCGCGCGTTCGAATCGCGCCGGGGTCGCTTTTTTATTTTCGGGATTATCGAAATCGCCGCAAAAGTCATCTGCTCCATTAAACCGCTATAAATAAAAAAGACCCGGCGACGATCACCTCGTCACCGGGTCTTATGAGCTCTACCTTATTCGCCTTAGGTTCCCACTGCCTGGAAATTAAAGAGGCTTGGGCCTGATCGGACTCTTGGACACGTCCCGAGTCACGCTGATCACTTTAAGCGCGCCGCGAGGTTTATCCAGATCATTCGGAAGCACGAGTTTGTTTTTTACGACGAGTGCTCCGACCACACCTTCCATCGCCTGCCGTAACATCCAGCCGGCAGCTCCGGTGTATCCGTGCCAGATCATACGACCCGGTTCAAACGTGGTCAAAATATCGGCCGACTGCTTATTGGGTTGACCGCCATAGATCTCAATTTCATGCATATGCGCGATCGGCGAGACCTTAAGCCACAACCGGTACGCGGTCTCGCGATATTTCTCTGCGTTCGCCTGATCCCCACGCTTTTCGTATTCTTCCGCCAAGAGACGCGCCGCTCTTACGAGCCACTGCACGCCGTGACAATACATACCGTTCTCCCGAACGCCTTCCGGATATTTGCTGCTGCGTCCCAGATACGGTTTTGTGTCTTCGCGCAAGGCCGGCCACCCGAGCAGGATTGCGTTGTCCTTCTCAAGAACCTGCAAGGCCGTGTTGAAGATCGTCACGCCACGCTCGAAATTGATACCCGACATGACCGACCAGGCCGCGGTCAGGGCATCGATCTCCCACACCCCGCTGCCCTTCACACCGATCTCGGTCCCGTCATCGTGAAAAGCACGCAGATACCGGTCGCCGCGCCACGTTTTTTCAAGGGCCACTTTCAGGGCTTCCATTTTTTTTACGTAATACGCTTTTTTCGCATCGCCTTCTTTTTGGCCGATGATATCAACCATCTCTTTCAAGATGTAGTAGAGGAAGAAGCCGAGCCAAACGCTCTCGCCATGGCCTTCGCTCCCGATCTCATCCAATCCATCATTCCAGTCGCCGACCCCCATGAGCGGCAGGCCATTCTTGCCTGAACGCTGTTTGATCACAAGATCGATCGACTTCATGCAATGCTTATAGAGTGTATCCGCACGCGTCGTCCGGTGATACAAATGTCCCCAGCCTTGTTTGTTCTTCGGCAAAGGCGCAAATGGAAACTCCGAGATCAGATAGGCCGCCATTTCATCCAGGATCGTCTGGTCCCCCGTCGCCCGGACATATTCGGCGGCGCCCCACGCCAGCCAAAGCGGGTTGTCGGAAGCATGAGACCGGCATGAGAACGACGTGCGTCCATCGGTCAGCGTGAAGAACCAGTGGTTCACATCGCCTTCCACGAATTGCTGGGACGCATGCAAAAGGATCTGTTTGCGCGCCAGAGCCGGATCCACCCAGATCAGGTTCACAGTATCCTGGAGCTGGTCGCGGAAACCGAAAGCACCGCTCGTCTGATAGAACCCGCGCCGTGCCCAAATACGCTCGGCCAACGCCTGATACTTTAGCCAGTTCTGATACCGGTCGAACTCCGGCTGATTGGTTTCGACCTTGACCGTTCCCATCAACCCGAGCCACCACTGGCGGGTTCCCTCAAGCTCCTTGCGAACGGTCTCGAGGTTTTTATACTTCTGAACCAAGGTGACCGCTTTTTTGTGATCTTCGGCCTGGCCCAGCACGATGGCGACTGTACATTCGCCATGAGCCGGGATCTCAACGGTCCCCACAAAACCCGCGATCTGTCCGTCATCGGTCAACTGTGTCGCATCCGGTCCGGCATTTTCCACCATGAAAGGACGTTTGACGCCACGACCCGATCCGAAGAAACGGCCGCGCTTTGTCTCCACACAGTCTGCGGGAATCGACATGGAAGCGAACGCCCATCCGGAACGGAAGATATTGCGACAATTCGCGAAATACAAGGCATCCGAAGCCTTATCGTGACGCATTTCAAGCGGTCCCGATCGCTCCGGCTGGAAGGAAAGCACCATCTGAAAATATGGCGCGATCCTCATGCGGCGAGGCTTATCCTCGTCATTTTTCAGCGTCAGCAAATACACACCGAGCGGATCCTCGGGCGGCACATAAACGGTCAACTGCGAAGAAAGATTCCCATCCTTCATGCGGAAGATCGCCGTCCCGTCCACACTGAACTCCGACTCGTGCTTGGCATTATTGTCATTCAAAGGCTGGTAGGTCGGCGAATACCATTCGTCACGATCCGGATCATAAAGATAGATCGCTTCCGTCGGTGTTTCCTTCGTCACCGTATCCGGCCAATCCGGCGTCAAACGGTTCTGTTGGGAATTCCCGTTGCACGAGGTGTGAAGCCCACGGTTCGTCACCATCGTCGAATGGACCGCATTCGACATCGCATGGTCAAAAGGACGCGGCGTATAAGGCGTCAACACCTTCAATTTGTTGCCGTTATCCAGATATTCGTAATAAGGTTGCGGCGTTCCCGGCGGAATCTCTCCGTGACCGATCAAAAGCGATCGGTGCTTCTTTTCCGAAAGCACTGCGCCCTGCGCCGGGTTCGGTTTGAGATATTTCGCGATCATCTCAAGCGCCACCTTCTTGTTCTTGGAATAACCGATCATCAGGCGCACCGTCGCGGTCGCCTTGGGCGCGACAAGAGCGTTCACCATCAAACTGCCGATCGGATCGAACGTCGGATAGGCCGCCGTATCTTTGGCCGGCAAAAAATCCAGCGTTTCAAGACTGCGCGGCGCCCAAAGACTCTGACCGCGGCCGATGAAATCCACACGTCCGGAGTGAAAACCTTCCGGTGCTACATCCGAGGCCAAAAGCCCCATAGATTTCGTGCTCTTCTGCCACGACAAGATCGCATTCGATCCGGCCACGTATTCCATTTCCGGGTACAAACGCGCATACTGCGTGTGGAAACGATCATGCAGGCCGCCGTTTAAAACCCACTCGAGGTACGGAACGACCTTGAGTTGCCGCGACCTTTCGGTCAGGTTCTCGATCGTGATCTTCCAAAGTTCTGCCGTGCTGTCCATATCCGGAAGACTGATCTCGATCGTGGTCTTCACGCCATGGTTCGTGTTTGTAACTTTCAGGACATCGTCACAACGCTCCACCCGGGACGCCTCAAACTGCTCGGTTGGAAAATTTCCTGCGACCGGCCAAGCCTGGGATTTTCCGTCCGGACCCGCCGCCGTGTCCAAGAGAAAGAGGACTCGACCGCAAGGATCAATCTGATCATATGAACGGCGGCTGATATCACATTCCTTGCCGAGGAGTTCGCTGTAAATTTCACCGTTTTCCTTGGCCACTACTTTGTATTCGCGGTTCGCCAATTCACTACTTTGGATGCGGCGTGCGCGAGACCTGCGCCGCAGCAAGCGGATCACGAATGAAAATCCCGTACAAACCAGGATACACAAACCAATGAGAACCAGCATTTGCGGCAACGATAGAGAATGTAAGTATGGGATCAACCCTTTTCCTCTTGCGGCATTTTGGAGCTTCTCGGCCGAACTCCACACTTCATCCCACTGCTCGCCGCGCGGGATGTAAAAAGGGATCAAGAGCGGGGCCCATGTCGCGAACCGCTTCACGCCTTCAGGGATGTACCGTTGTGCTGCCGCCTTGCCAATGAATTTCGAGACTTTCTCATCCAGCTTATCCATGCCGAGAAAACTCAAATTCACCAGCGTTGCGACGCGCAGTCCCATGTGATCCATCCAGATCAGGATCCGGAACGCATCGAACGCCAGGATCCAGATGAACATCTTGAGACTCCAGGCCACGAACGCAGGCGCTGACATCGTGATATTGTTGTAAATGGCAAAAAGCGTCCGGATCGCACCGTCCTGGTTGTACCAAGTCGGGTTCGGCATCATGCGAAGGAACGTATAAATGATCGGAGACATCCAGAGACCCCACCGCAGCACATGGATCATCAGCTCGCTTAACTGGGCCAGGCCCGCTTTCGAAAAGAAAAATTTGATCGGCGTTTTATCTTTATCAAAGAACGCCTGCATGAACACCTTGTTCACGGCAAAGAGCCACGTAGCCACCGACCATTTGATGACGCCATCCAACGACTCGGTAAAAAGCAATTTGACGCCGCCCGGACAATACCCCAAGTCCATTTGACCCCATTTACTGATCAAGACCGGCTGGACGTAATGTCCCAGGGAATTCAAATAGGGATAGGTTGTTGTGGACATTTCTCCCAGCGAATTGAAAGCGGGATACGACGCATATTGCGCCGCGGAAAAATGAGCGGTGACATAAAGCTTGAATTTATAGAGAATGACCGCGACCTGCGGAACATCCATATAAAAAGCAACGGCACTCCCGAGAAAAACGCCGAGAAGTGAATCGACAAAATAAAGCCGCCAGGACTGAACCTTCCCGCAGCCCCGTGAGGCATAGTACACATCCCTCAGAAAACTTATGCCGCCCGAGGCCATCAGACCGATCAAAAGGCCAACGAGAACCCGCTCCGGCATCGCTTTTCCGATGTAACCTTGTGCGAGCAGATAGGCAAAACCGAATCCGGCGACGGCTCCTCGAGCATAAAGCGTTTTGCTGCGATAGCTGTAGCGCGTCCGTTCAAAGAACGGGAGACTGCCATCAAAGGTCTCGATAATGGTCTTCACGAACGGAAACACCAGAGCCCCAGCGAGGGTCCCGATCACATAAGGAAAGGAAGCCATGAATTTGAGCCCCGCAGGAGCTGCAAAGATCATGGAAAGCGCGTAGAGGATTGCCATCAGGATGCCGCTGTAGGCCATGCCTTTTTTCATGCCGGTCGTAACATTCTTAAAAATGTTGTCCTCGGAAGGCGCGATACGCTTGCCGCCATCCAGAAGGATCCCGGTAATAAGATAAATTTCTCCCCACAATCCGCCGAAAGAAAGCGCCGTCGCCAGAACAGAAATAAGAGCCCTCAATACCTCCGGCAATCCGGCCACCCCGGAGAGCGATCCCAAATTAGCAATGGAGGGAGCTAACACTACCCCTAAAGAAATCAGCAGCAGGAACAAATGAGCCTTGACCGTCTGAAGTAACTTCCCTTTTGTCACGTACCCGATCCCGGCGGCAAGAAGTTCGTTGAAGACGAACACGACCAAAAGCCTGCCAATGCCCTCGAGAAGCGCGGGCCACGCGGCCAAAAGTCCAAACGTAGCGCTGTAGGTCATGCTCTGCAAGAGAGTCACGTTTTCCAAAAGAAGCAGCCAACCTACGAGGTACGGCGTCCCCACGATTAAAGCTCCGGGGACCGTCTTCAAATTTTTTCCGGACGAAGCGAACTCATGGGCATTGAAGATCTGATAGATCAAGAACGCGACCGTGGCCGTGAGCTTATTGATCATGAGCAGGTGGCTCCACATCGTGGGAGCCTGCAAGAGTTCCAAGCGGCTTGAGGATGCCGCGAGAATTCCAGTCACTAGGACATTCTGGAAAACCTCAACCGGCGTCAGATGTTTTCCAGTGAATTGATGCTTCAAACATTCCGCGATCAAGGCCCCCACCACTCCCGCGATAAGAATGCCCGTCATAGAACCCAGGCTTAAAATCTCTGCGGCCCCTAGCGCATAAATCCCTACCGCCGTCCCCAGGATCAATACGGTGATAGCGCCGTAGAGAAAATCCTTTTTAAGCCTCGCTAGGATCGAGGTTTCTTTCGGGGAAACAATATCAGGACCTTTGTCGCTTGCCGACCGAGACTGAACCCCCACCCGATTTTGGCCAGAGAGTTTGCTCGCGAACGCGGCCAAAAGCGCCAAAAGGAATGCGAGAATAAGGATCGATCCGAATTTTATAGCGATAAGGTATTTCTTGAAAAACGTGGTCTTACAGAAATCAAACCCAAGATACAAGGTTCCCTTGATGGAATTCGCGTGACCTTTGGGGCTGATAATGAAGTTCACTTCTTTGAGTTCACCGATCTCCTTCCAGTGAATTGATTTCTGGATCGCATTCCAGCCCGGCTTCAGACAGAGCGGAATCATCTGGGTATTCGCCGACCCGATCACCTCTGCATTGATCGAGAGCTGGTTAAGCTGAGATGCCTCAAGCGCCCGGAGACCGAATTCCAGAGTATTCACTTGTGCGCCGGTTAGATCTGCGGGAAATTTTTTTGTCCAGACGGTGATCGAAGACCCTGACGACAATGTATATCCCAGATCATAAACATCTTTTTTCGATTCTTCATCAAAGGAAAAAGTAATAACGCCCTTGGCCTCTCCGTCATTGGACACTCCCTTTTCTCCCGCATCTAAGAGACCGAACGAGGACCGGGCGGGCGATACTGAAACTTGAGCGGGGCTGGCCGGCAATGCCTTCACGGCCGCAGGAACCTGGACCGAACGCGCGGTGGGTGCTAGCTTGGCAATCACGGGAGCTTGGACTTCAGGAACTGCCGCAGGCACTGCGGTTGTCCGGGGAGCAAACGTCGCACCGGTCTTTGCGACACCGGTCGCCATTTTTTTTGTCACAGTATTCGAAGCGGTTTTCGCCGCTGCGGGCAGGACGGCGGAAGGCGTCACGGGCTTGACCACCGCCACTTGCTGAATGAACTCCAAAGAAAATGCCAAAGTTCCCTTAACGGTCGCGGTGGCACCCTGGGGGCTGACCACAAAAGCGACTTCTTTCAAAACGCCGACTTTGGTCCAATCGAGCTTCTCCTGCAGAGGATTCCATCCATTCTTGAGGCGAAGAGGGATTATTTGAACCCCCTGAGCTCCGCGCACCTCCATTGTCACGGAAACTTCGGTCATTTGCGTTGCAAGAAAAGCCTTGATGCCGATCTTGACCAGATTAGCCGAAGAAGCTGTGAGTTCTGCTGGAAAGCTCTTGACCCACGCCGTGGCGACGGCACCCTGAGGAATTGAATAATCAAATTCCAGGATATCCTTTTTGATCGCTTCGTCGAAAGTCGGAGTCAACGTGCCTTTGGCTTCTGCCGTGACCGTCGTTCCGCGCTCGCGTGCGTCAAGCAGCTTGAACGTGGAAGCCGCCCAAGCGCCGGTTGTGACCGTGAGGCTCAGGAGAAGGACCGCCAAGACTCCGCAAGCAGGGATTGAAGCAAAAGATCGTAGGTTTTTGAAAATAGAGGGCATTTCGTCCGTCCTATTTTTAAAGGGTTTAAAAACTTTTCAAAATTTTTTTGCGTTCTTGAAAACGGGTGATTAAAAAAAGACAAAACCGCTTTAATTTCTGGTCCAAAACCACTTTTAAAGAAGAGGCGTATTATACCAAATTACCGTTTTTTCCCAAGTTTTTGTTTGAAGGAACGGGAAAGACCCGGGAAGGGGTCACGGAGAACCCATCCTCTCGAAATCAGGAGCGGAAATGATGAAATTCCACTTTCGGATTTTTGTGTTCGCCGTTCCCCACGCCCTGTCCCCTGCGGCCTGTTCAATCCTTGCATTCTCAGGCCTCATTGATTAATATTCTCGGCATGGAACACGATAAGATCCGCCTTCTTCAATTTATGGTCTGCAAAGACTTTGAAATCGGCGAGCAGGACTGCTACACGGCCAATCGCGTGAGAAGCAATCTCCACGTTCCATCCTTTCCTTATCATTTCGAAAAACTTTACGCCGTAACCTGCTGGCGCAAGGACAAAATGTTCCACAAAGAAGTGATCGAGTACTCCACCGAGGACGGACGCATCGTAAAGACGCCCCCCATGGACATCGAACCCATCACCTCAAGCGTTCTTTTCCGCTGGCATAAACACGCATTCCCCACGGACCTCGAGATCAAAGAAAACAGCCTCCTTAACATCCGCGTCATCCTCGACTGGAAAGTCAATTTTGAATCCTATCTCATGATTGAAAAACGACCGGACTGAAGCGCTCATGCCCCCTTTTGAGCCTCCGCACTGGACCCCGGAATTGTGGATGGCATTTCCCTTCATCGGATTGCTGTTCTCGATCGCCGTTCTACCCCTTGTCGCTCACCGTTTTTGGAACCGCCTCAAAAATCAGACCGGAGTCTCGCTAGTCTTTGCGGTACCGATCGTCATGATCTACGCCCAACACTCCCCGCACCTTCTCGGAGAACAACTTCGTGATTATCTTTCGTTCGTCCTTCTCTTATCGTCACTTTACATCGCATCCGGCGGCATCCACATCGCCGGCGGACTGAATAGTTCGCCCCTCGCGAACGCCGCCCTGTTGGGCCTCGGCGCTGTGATCAGCAATTTCATCGGGACCACCGGCGCGAGCATGGTCCTGATCCGTCCGCTGCTGCGCGCCAACGCCCACCGCAAACACCACGCCCACCTGCCAATTTTTTTCATTTTCCTTGTAAGTAATATCGGCGGCGCGCTGACGCCGCTGGGCGATCCCCCGCTTTTCCTCGGATTTTTGAGCGGCGTCCCTTTCTTTTGGACGCTCAGGCTTTTCCCCCTTTGGCTCGTGTCTGTATCGGTCCTGCTGCTCGTCTTTTATTTCACCGACCGAACCATTCTCGCACTGGACAAAACATCTCCCAAAGCCCTCGTGTCCGGTGATCCCGTAAAAGTACGTGGAAAAAGGAATCTCTTCTGTTTTGCGTTGATCATCGTCGCAACCTTTTTGCCAATCCCCTACCGCGAAGCACTCATGATCGTCGCAGCCATCGTCTCCGTCTGGATCACTCCTAAAAGTTACCACACTGCGAATGGATTCAGCCATGTCCCTATTTTGGAAGTCGCAGTCATCTTTCTGGGCATCTTTATCACCATGCTTCCGGCGCTGGAACTGCTGAGAAACTATGGAGGAGAGCTGGGCGTGACACAACCATGGCAATTTTTTTGGTCGGCCGGAGGCTTTTCTTCCTTTCTGGATAATGCGCCGACTTATATGACATTCGCGGCACTGGCGCAAGGCTTGCACCTGGGTGGACCGTACATGGGAATGCCTGAAACTCTTCTTTTGGCTATCAGCGCGGGTGCGGTATTCTTCGGGGCCATTACTTATATCGGGAACGCACCGAACTTCATGGTCCGCTCCATTGCCGAACACTCCGGATGGAAAATGCCGAGTTTCTTTGGTTATATGCTTTGGTCGATAGGTATCCTGATACCGCTGTTTCTCCTTATTACCCTGATATTCCTCCGCTGACGTTCTACGGCGCAAGGTGGCTGCGGACGGCGCACTCTATAAGTCTTTCGCCGTACTTCGATCGGATTACGCCGATTTCTCGATATCTTGCTGAGCTGCAAATTCAAGAGCGAGGGCTTCCATATTCATTACGAAAACGCCATTTTTTGATGAAAGGCCTAACAGATCAATGCCCTTTTCCTTTAATTTTGTGATCAGCATCCCGGGATTCACTTTCATAAGCCCTTGATCCATCGGTGACGCCGAGGCAAAGATCTTATTGATCAGAACAACCGCAGCACAAACAAGATTCTTAAGTTCGGGGTTGTCTTCGCTATTAAAATCCGCCAAGATCGAAAGTATTCCGTTCTGCTTGACCCCAAGCTCGGTCGTTAAAAACGCCATAAGCGCTTCGTCCTTACTCGCATTGATCACGCCGGCCACAATCGCATCCGCTGATTTCCTTTCGCTGTATCTGTATTTCATGACAACATCAGCCACTTCATTCCAGCCTCTCCCCACCGGGTGTTTTTCATCATAAAGCACAACCAGGCTCGGGATTTTTATCTTCCCCCGCAAGGCCTTAATCACGAGTTCCGAGTCGGGTCCATTATCAACGATCATCGGAACTCCAGAGCCGGGCATTTCATTAATCCTGTCAATGATAGCACTCGTAAATCTCTGAATTTTCCCAACGTCCTCGCCTCCGACACGCGCTCCCCTTACAGCCACAAAACTACCCAGCATGACCCCCGCAACGATGTTCCCCGCCAAAATATCCGGATCCCCATAACCTGCGAATCCTGCAAGGCGCAGCCGTAATTCTGGCCTCGAAGAAGTTAATCCTGTAAGTGCTTCGACATCCAATCCCAGCAAGCTTGCCATGAACTGATCGGCAATCTGCCCGTATAATGATTTTTCTTTTTCAAATCCCGCCAAGCCCCCTTCCATCATCCTCGCCCGAACCTTATCAGGATTCGCCCCATCACGCATAAGCACCAAGATCGCCGCAGCATCTATCTTCGGCAACTCCATCAGCGGCATATTAGCTAATCGCACTTCCGATCGGATTTTGGGACCAGCCTTGGACTTGCCCTCCGGGATTTCGGGGGTTTTAGGCTGCGCGGTAACTGGCTTTGCCGGTGAAACAACAGATTCGGCCTTTCCACTTTTCCTCGTCAGATCTTTTCTGGAGGACTTGCCCGATCGAGGGGTAACACCTGCTGCCAATTCTTGTTCGATCGATGGAAGGACGTACGCCATGTATTCTGAAATAATCTGAAAAGCCAGACTGGGCTTCGAAACGTCTTCGAGACTTTTCAAACCTTCAAAAAACGCCTTCAGCTTACTGCCCGCACTTTTCTCGCCCGTCTTGAATCTGACACCGACATTGGCCGCAGCTTCTGCGAGCGCTCTCAGTTCTTTTTGATCCCTCTCCACTTGAACCTTGATTATATGAAGCTTGTCTTGATCTGCTTCTGAAAGCACCCCGTGATCCGAAAGGAGCAAGGCCTCTATTTTCAAATCTTTGGAAAGACGGGCTATTACCTTCTGAAGCGCTTCGATTAAAATATCCTCTGTTCCATTGCGCCCAAACCCGCTCAGAACATGAATAGCTTCCAACCGCACGCTGAGCTCACCATCTGACAATCTCGGCTTGAGTACTCGATGCAAATATGTGCTCGCCAGTCCGCCCCCTATTTTCAGACTATTTTCATATTTTCTGATCATTTCTATCCTCTCCCATGGATCGGGGACGAAACCCAAAAGAGCGATCAAATCTTCGAAATCATCCGGCGTCTCGAGTTTAAGACCGATTCGTGATTCTGCCCGATTAGGCGAAAGCGCCGAGGCAGAAACGAGGCGGTCCCAGCGAAGGATTGTCTCACGGAGCAGAACGCGGTAACGACCCAGGCGCTCATAGTATTCTTTTTCCGCGGCCTGCTCGGCCATCCCCGGCTGTTTCTTTTTGATCGATAAAGCCAAACCGTATTTGATCACGGGCAATTCTTTTGCACCGCTAAAATAATGACTAGAATTTCCCGGAATCGCGAGGAAAGAAGTAAATCCCCTCAGAAATTCCTGGCCGTTCTTCGACGCGAGCAGTCTCTCCCCGTTATTCAATGGAACAATCGCAAGGGGATCGGCAAAGAACTTCATCCATTCCTTCCCGAATTGTTCGTCTGTCATCGCCGTCACTTTTGCCGCATATTGCTGACCGCCCCAACCTTTCAAAATATTCCACTTCCGGAGATCCGGGACATTCCAACTCGCCTCCGCACGAAGTTCCTCGAAGGATTTCATCCCCGAGTTCTGAGCCGGAAGCTTCCCAATCTGCTGAGCACCCGTGGTTGCAAGAAATTTGTCTGCATTATCCTTCAGCTCTTGGGATGCATAAAACGTCTGCGTCTTTTTGTCGAAAATTACCGGTGGCAGAGCACCGTATTTTTCAGTTTCATAGAACATCGGCTGCAGCCTGAGACGCGCTACATTGATCAACTTCTTCTCTTTCAGTTCTTTGGCTTCCCGCTCAACTTCCTTTAGGGTCATCGTACCCCAAAGTAGCGGCTGCCGCTTGAGGCTACTCACCGTCTTAAGACTAAGATCCTGAAGATCCGCAACCGTCATCTTGTTCTTGATAGGCCATTCGATCACGAAACTCTTATGACCCGTCTCAGTCGTTACGATTCTCCATTGGTTTGCCAGAACGATCTGCTGATTTTCAAGCGATAACGTGTCATAGTCGCCGGAGAGATACGCGGGACGACCCCACGCCACATCATCCATATTTGCGGAGGACTGGAATGTTCGGATATTCCTTTCGAACAAGAATTTTGCCGCCTCCAAAAGCGGCCCCTCGACCAGATGATCGAGATCGGACATGCGCGTTACGATCGTCGCAGCTTCCAGAATGGGATTCTCTTTGCTGATCTTCTTCGCTCCCGCACGCGATTCCACGGACCGAACCTCGGAGCGGGCTGGCAATACCAGCAACACGCCTTTTCCCTCTTTTGAATTCCAGATCTGGATCGCCGGACGGCCGTCAAGCATTCCATAGGTTGCCTCGAGCTCTTCACCGTGATAAAGCGTCGCTTTAGTATCAAATCCCGGTTGGCGAGTGGTTTCCGTGAAAGGAATCCGCTCGACGCCGGCTTTCGTATAAAAAAGCCGCTTTGCATCATCATTCGAATTGGCAGTCTGGATCAAACTATCAGGATCAAACTGATCCCACTGATACATGAAAGACTTTTCCCGGATTCTTCCCAGGATCATCCCCGGGAAAAGATCGTCCGGAAAATTCTCAGAGTCAATGCCCGTCAAAGCCAGTGCCGCAAGAGCATAAGGATCGCGAATAACTTCCGCCGCCATATTGAGCAGAATTCGTTTTGCCAGAACCCGGCGGCCATTTTGCCCGATCGATCGCAGGGCAAAGCGGTAGGCCCTCTCAAGAACCGGACTGTACGCATTCAGTGTGCTGAAGAAAACCTTCAGATCCCGGGCCACGACATCAACGTCCCGGAACGGCACGGCGCCCGAATACACAACTTCGCCGGCATCATCCCGATAATAAACGTCCGCTCGATCTGCATCGTGCGTATCATAAAGAAGCATGCCTTGGTCCCTAACGAGCCGCTGGGAATTCTGCAGGATGTTCGCAAGCGCTGACGGATCCCGGAAATACTGCACCGCCAAGCGAGCATTGATCACGACATCGTATTGATGGCTCGCGTCAAAGACTTGCGGAGACGCGGTGATGTTTGCCTTTGGATCCTGGATATTGATCCGCTGATACCAGACTCCCGTTTCCGGATCCTGCCACATCCCATTCGCATCAAACTGGAACATTTCCTTACGCTGGAATTGATCCTTCGCTCCATCATATGCGAAATAAACAGGCTGGAATTGGATATCGTTCGCCACCAGCTCGATCTCGGTCCCTGAAGGCAATGCCTGGCGCAGCATATCGCGAAAAAGAACCGCCTTGCTGTTACGACCAGGCTTCTCAGCAGCGCCGATCAGAAGCACCTTGATCTTTTTCCGTGGCTGATAAGGAAGATTCAGCAAAGCATCACTCTCGGGATGGGCCTCCGGTCCGAACCAAGGATGATCATTCAGCACCCTGTTACCGTTGCGAAGATCCATCTGCTCAATAACTTGAGTGTCATTGAGCCACTTCCCTGCCAGGAAATTCGTCGCGGCAACAAAGAGCGGCGAGTTACGGTTCCTATCGGTGATCTGGACCGTGTAATGAGATAGAAAATCCAGAAACTCCTTCTGCACTTCAGGATGACGCTTGAGCGCCTCGAAATAGTTCGCCGCGGTCTGGACCCTTGAGGCAAACTCGGCTCTCGTAATTTCGCTCGCGATCCCGTAACCGACAAAATCAAGGATTGCGTCCACCAAAAAGAATTTTTGATAATTCGCGTACCAATGTCCTTGCGAGCGTAAAGTTTCGATCCGCTGGTCCCGTGACTGCCGGATACGGCTTCCAAATTCGCTCGCATCCTTATCAATCAAGGAGTCAAGCCCTTCACCCAAATCGTCCTGGATCGTCAGCCCATCGTAGGGTTTGTCGCTCCATTTGGCATTCAAGCCGTCCAGATAATTCACAAGACTATCAAGCAGGTTATTGCTTGCAGCAGCCTCCGCGGTAAATGACTTACGATCCATGATCCACTGCCCGCTCGGATCCACAAAGATGCGGGTATAGCCTGAGTATTTTCCGTTCACAAAAATGTCATAGATACCGTTCATCTCGTCAACCAACTTCAGGGATATGCCAAAATCAGCCAACGGAGCCGCTTTATGGTAGTACGGTGCACCATCCGTTCGTCCCAACGATCCAAGCAGGGGCAAATCCCCGACCGCAAGCTCTGAAGCAAGGATCAAGAGCATTCCGTTCGCCGCCGCAAGTTCTTTGAGCTTGGGGCCTATCGTCTTTTCAAGGGCTTCATAATCGATACCAGAATTCTCAATTCTTTGAAGCTCGATCACTTGTACATCCAGACGCGGAACGAGATGAAAAACAAGGTTGGGGGTACCAGCAAAATCCAGATAAATAAAAGGTGAAGGCGTTGGATCGTCGGGATCCTGCATAACGACTCTTCCTTCGACATTTCCGCGTCCTCCCCGACCGGCGTCTGCGGCCGAGACCGCGACGTGATTTTCGTCAAAATAAACCCTCATCGCCTGCAAAGCTTTCGCATACGGAGTGACGAGATCAGCATTCTGAAAATGCTGCCGACTCAGAAAGCTCGCCGCTTCTGCGGCAAGACGGACATCGGCCGTGGGGTATTTGGCTTTTTCGCCCGGCGTCATAGAGGGATAATTCTTCTTTGTGTCGGGCTGAACAAGGATGCTGTGCAGTGCGGATTCCTCCGCCGGAACCTTGGCGAGTTCAGAGGGAACTTTATAGTGACCTTCACCGGTCAACACATTGGCTCTGCCATCCGGATCGAGGATGACCATAGCTCCGCGGGTCTTGATATCCCGGCTCACACCGTGACGCTTGTCGAGTTCATCCTTGATCTTTTGTGCGGTCGCTGCCAGAGGGTCACGGTTATAAAGTTCCCGGTACGCGGCATCCCTTTCAGCATAACGATTCGTATAAATGCCGGGAGCCCCCGCTAAAGCCGCAACCTCAACACCCGAATCTTCAGCCATCACATAGAACGGTCCCGCGATCTTTCCCGCGGCCTGTTTCCTGTAAAATTCCGCTTTGCGCCGCGCAGTGTCCTCATAGGAGGGTGAAACTTCTTCAGGAGCTTTTGCATCGATACCGGCTTCAGCGGGCGTAATCACCCGGATATAGGGAAAAGAACTGAAATATTTTTTCCAAGTTTCAACCTTCCTCGGATTTTGCGTCGCAACAAGGACCTGGAGGATCTCTGCTGAGGCCGCAACTTGTTTCCGCACCTCCGCCCGATTTGTTTCAACTCCGGGTTGATTGGGGATGGTGCCATAAGCGGTTCCGAGCTCTGCAATTCTTCTTGCAATATCAAAGTCTCGCGGCTTACCAAATTTAACCCCCGCTATCAATTTTTCAAAACGTTCATCGGGTGCACGCCCTCTTCCGAGCGAGATCATCTTAGGTTGATATTCACTCAGCCCCATGAGCGAACTAAAAACATCCCCTCCCTCGCTTTCGAAAGCAACCACATCATAACTCCCATAGGGTTTGAGGATCTCCCTCAAAAATGCTCGCTGCGCAAGAAATCCATAGTTTGCCATCCCGGACATCCCTTGGGGAAAATGAGTGAAGAAATACGTGATCACCACCACGCCAGAGCGATCCTCACCTTCTTCTTTCGGAAAAACCAAGAGACGGAAATTGTAAGTCGCCATATTGGAAAACAGTTGCTTCCCTTTTTCGTCATACACATTTCCTGTTATCTCAAGGGGCGCATCAGAGCCGTCCTTCTTTTCATTCAGTTTGTAGCTGTAGCCAGTTTTTTTGAATTCATCCCATTGCAATTCCTGGCGGCTCACAGTTGCCGGGATTTCCGAGAGTGCAATAAATTTGAACTCGGCTTCCCGCCACGGATTCCGGACTCCAAAACGCGTATCTTTGACCCATTTATCCCGATACGGATTCACCACTCGCGTCACGGACCGGTTAATAAGACGGGTCACCACAAAATAGATCGCTCCTGCAACACCGGCTAATCCCGCGAACGTGGATGCGAGCCGGCTCCACAAAACATCTAAGATCCCGACCACCAGGGAAGATACAAAAGTCGCGATCACCAAGTAACTTAAAAATCGGGCAGCGCGATAAGAGAACTCTCGCCCCTTCGGGATTTTGATCAGCTTGCTCGCAACCATACCATTTTCAAACGCCGCGATCACTTGTTGAGCCGCAGACCCTGCCCGTCCCACCGTCTGATCTCCGGCAGTTCCATCCGTTAGATCCTTCACAAACGTTCTGAACGCTTCGGTGTTAAAAACCCCGGCCTCGAACAAAGTACCTTCTAATCTTTGATCCGGACGTATTAAAATATTTTTCAGGGCACTTTCCTGCCCGGGCTGGTGCAGGTGGCCCCCCATCCAACCCAGCAATGCATCAAAATAGAACGAAACAGTTTCTTTGTGATTCAGAAAGGTCGATAAATCTTCAGCCGGAGATGTCAAATAGCGTTTGAGCGTCTCCCTCGGAGTTTCGCTGGCCGCACTCCCCTGAATTCCAGGCTTGGATAAACTCAATTTGATCACGCGATTCGCAAGATCCACCGTCGCAAAATACGTTGTATTACCAAACGTCACCTTATCGTTGTTGATGGGATGATTCTGCCACCTTACATCCCAAGAGCTTCGTGTAGCGATAGAGGGCTTTCCGTCAGCAAATTCCGCCATCAAAAAGTGGCGGCCCCCCTGCCATTGAAACGCATAATTGCCCCTGCCATCCGCGCCCATGACAAGATCGACCGGCTCCCCGAGATTAAAGAAAATATCCTGCCCCCGAATCTCGGAGCGAGGCGAAGCGCCCATCTCTTTTCGAATCATGCGTACGACAGATCCCGCAGCCTTGGCCCAGGATTGGGATGGATCTTTTCTTTTTTCTTTCACCACTTGGTAAGCCAAAGCGACCGACGCTACGATCCCTAAACCCCCAAAGGCATAGCCTACGATTTCTTGTTCGATCGGCACTCGTTGAATCGGTTCGAAGAATTTGATGCCATTTTTAGAATCCGCGATAATGCGATCAATATAGTAGTCACCGTACTCATCAAAAACCTGCATATCCCAGACATTCTGCCCCGTCTGAGTATTGCGCTTAAGCTCTCCCTGGATGCTGAAACCTCTCTGAAATGTTGACGTGCTGACATCCATATAATTTTTTGTTTTGAGATCGGTGAATTCTCGATTGAGAAGCTCTCGAAGATCCGCCGCAAAAGATTCATCCGGCATCCCCGTACGGAACAGATACGCCTTTCCGGCAGGCTTTACGCCCTGCAGTTTCAAAGCCGTTACAAAATTGGCCACATCGCTGCGAAGATCGCCGAGAGTCTTTCGATCTCCCTGATCATCGTACGGTCTGAAATGTGCTGCCACAAGCCGGTTATCAGTTGTCGGGAGCATAAAAATATTGCATTGATTCCCCTGCGCTGGCTCGACGGTGAATTTCCCGCGACTGATTACTCCCGCCTCATCTTCAGCAAAACTAAAACCACCTTCGCCTTGCTTGAATGCCTTTCCATCGCTGATATGGAACATAAGGCCTTGAGCTTTTGCGGGTGCCAGGGGTTGCAATCCCGGGGCATTTGTTTGCACTAAGGTGGCGGCTATCGTTTGCCCAGCGGTTTGAAACGGCGCTGCGACCAAGCCTGCACCTGCGCCTAAAAATATCCCCAGGAAACCGCGACGCCCCATCTGCCCCCGCAATTCAGGACGAGGTGGGAGAGCCATGAGACTGTTATGTTTTTCGGTTGCCGCATCAATAACATCAATCGCAGGCTCACCAAATTTCTCAGCAAGAACTCTTAAAGATTCGAACGCCGTCGGAGCATTTGTTCGATCCCCGGCAGCCACCATCGCCGCAAATTTCAGCATGGCAAAAGCCAGTTCGCCACGCGACGTTTTCCGTCCTTCGATGCGATTTGTTTCTTCAACAGATTTTTCCAATAAGCCACGGATAGAAATATCCGCCCCCGGCTTAAGCGCATCACTTTCCATTAGCCGCAAACTGATATCACAAATAAAATCAGGGTCTTGTCCCTTCGACATGGCCGTGAAACGGTTCATTTTGTTCAAGACATCTTGAGAGCGAGCTTCATCCAAGGCATTTTGGCCATGGGCCTCAAACTCGTTTTCCGCCTCTCTCGCAAGCTTGAAATCAACTACAGGTGCCGTAATCGCTGATAAAAAGTTTAAAATTGAATGGGCAGCATATCCACGGCTTGTATTCCCCCTCTGAAGCAGGTTTTCGGCCGCTCGGACACGCGCCAGAGTATCAACAATCACATTATGATCAGGCATTTTTCCGTTATACAGACCCTCCATCAGGCCAACACTCTCAATAGCCGACTGGGTCAAAGCTTCCTCGGCTTCTGCCGCAGTCCTGATCTGCATTTCCCAACGCGCATCGGCAAATGCTTTTTCAAAAGAAGACCTTGCATTAAATTCACGGTCGAACGGCTCCAAAAATCGGGACAAGCTTTTCACCGTCAAATCACTCAACGCTGAAGGCCTCTTGCCATTCAAGTCATCCAATAACTTTTTAGCTTCTATAAAATCACCGGTAGCCATTGCTTGTTGCATTTCATTCAATAATCTTAAATTTTCACTCCCCGCATCCCTCACCTCGGCGCGCTTTATGGATGAATCACTGATAGCAATCTCAGGATAGATGTATTCAAATAACAGAGCGCTCAGATGCTTCTTGTCTTCATTCTGCCGTCCGAATCCTCTCTGGCTTGCCTTATAAATTTCACCTACTTGAGTAGCCGTCAAAGTCGAGTAGTTGTACGCTGAAAGAAATAGACCTAGCGCAAAAATAATGGCCGTCGGATCGTCTTTTTTGAATGTAACATTTCCGTCGGCAGTACGATCCGAAAGGATGAACGGCCAAATAAAATCCTCACCGTAACCTGACGGCAAATTATGTTCCGACGCGACATCCGGCATTCCAGTTTGGCCTATCAAAAGCCCCAACATGACATCCACGCGGGTGGAAGGGAAAGACGCATGAAGCGCGGCACCTATGGCAAGCGCCGTTTTCCCTGACCCGAAATTGTCAAACACCAAGATCGGCTTATTGACGTCCAACTGTCCTTCGGCCTGTTTCCGGATCATTTCAATAAATTGCGCCACAGCCGTTCCTTTGTCCCTATCGCTCTGCAGTTTGAGGAACTCGCTAAAAAAATACTTCTGAATCTCATTCCCGCGTCTTTGCAAATCTCTTATATTCTTAAATTTTTTGTAGGCCTCTTGCAGTATCCGTTCGGATTCCGCGTAAATAACTTTGTGGGTCTCTTCGAATTCGGCGGGGCCTCGTTCCACCGTGATGGGCAATTGCCCTCGCCAAAAAGCCACCGCCGTCTTGTCCGTATATTGACTCACTGGGAGGATCGCTCCATCCCTCCACACCGGCATGAGTTGATGATCAGGAAAACGCGATTTTATTTCCTTATGGATCGCGGGCAAATAGAGGAGGAACCATTTTTCTCCGCTATCCAGGCCGTAAGGAAGTCTCAATCTGCCGTTCCCCTCCAGGAAATCTTTTGTTTTTTCCTGGAAATTTTCCTGGATTTCACTTAACCCTAATTTGCCAATAACTCCCTGAAGGACTGCAGCGATCTCTTGCCGGGTCAGGGGATACTGTCGGCCGTCTTGGTCATGGGGCAACAGTGACTTGGGCGGGAGAAATTCCATCTTCCCCAGTTCTCCGATCGTCCATGTTTCCTTGCGGGAATAATAGTCGACGAGATGATCCACGAGAGGCTGGGGATCATAGACACCAACGCCCGCCGGACGAATGTTCATGGGCCCGGCTGCCTTTTTAGTCTGAAATGTTACAAGCTCGAAAGCCCTTTGAAGCCATTGCTGGATTCCGGGAGCTTCAGCTTGCGCTCCCGCAATCCCCCCTCGCACCTCGGAGCGAATACTGGAAAGCATCGCCTTAAAATTAACAGGCTGCTGGAAGCGTGCGAGATGGACCAACGTTCCTTTTTTAATATTTTGCGAGAGGGAGACTGGCTCCGGGACTCCCGGAAGCATGAGGTACCTTTCGAAAGGACTACTGATCTCCAAAAATCCTCTATTCTCCGAGCCCGATGCATTATCCACGCCATAAAGTCCCAGACCGCGCCCCGGTTTTCCTGACGTAGAAACACCTTTTTCAAGCATAAGCGGTATATTCCGCATGCCAGGTCCGTTGTCATACACAAAAAGCTCCACCCCCTTATTACCTTGAATCTGAACTTCCCGGCCCACCAGGATTCCCTGGATCTCTCCGGCTCTCGGCGGAAGCGGCTGATGCTCTTGCAAGGAAACCAAAAGATTCGCCAAATGTTCTTCGTCAAACGCCTGCGCCCCTTTCAGATGGTCAATATTGTCCATAAGTTCTTTAATCATAAATTCGATCAAAGTGCGTTGATCGTAAGTTTTATAATCAGCATGCGCCACGTAGAGGAAAGGAGCCGGATCATTAAGCCAGCCGATTTGGTTCAAAAGGCGCTTCACTTCTTCGAACCCTAAAGAAAAGCCCTGGCCACGAAGCAAATCTTTTGCCCGAGAATCTCCGGCGAGAGAATCCTGCAGCGCCTGCAGTACGTCACCCTCCACATCCCAAGGCGTTCCACCGGCCCGCGCCTCGGCACGAATTCCAGGCTCTCGTTCCAGCATAACCCCAAGATAAACAGGCCGGAGCGCCCACTCCTTCCGGAGAACCTTCTCATCTGTAGCCAGCTCTTTAGCCCACGCTTCAATATCGGGAACATATTTTGGATCGAAACCTTCGAGCACGTTTACCGCCCCCCTCTGTCGAGCCGAGCCTAAAACTTGGGTCGTTGTGTAAAATTCCCTTGGCAAACCCTCTTTATTGAGCCAGTAACCGTTTGGACGCTCTTCCTTGGAAGCCTGAAAATTAAAATCACGCAAAAGGACATCGACCAGAGCAGGATTCGAGGTGGTAAATGCATATTTCACGTCTTTAAACTTTCCAACGAAAATCCCGACGAGTTGCTTGAGAAGACCCTGACCTCCCAGGCCTAATTCGAGATCTTGATTGATATAAGTACCGTAGATGGCCATGACACCATCCACCTCTTTGGCATACAGGAACATATCGCTTGCTGCAAAGGCGGGTTTCTCTTTCTCATTCGGATTTTTAAAGAAAAGATCGATTCGTTTTGTTGTAGCGTTGTCTTCTACCTGCATTTCAAATGTCAACTTCGCACCATTCCGCCCCTGCAACACAATCTCGCGGGGCTTCAAAACATCTTGCGCCAATTTCTTCCAGTCAAGCGAGCCCAATATTTTGAGATTCGCAAGCATCTCGTTCATTGTAGGGACCGTGCTTTCAGAACTTCGCTTTTTTTCTGTCAGGAGGAGAAGAATAACCTGCAGATAACCCAGACGAAAAACGTCGGGAAGGATTTCCATTTCCTTGGCAGTGATGGGCTCTCCTGTCGCCCCTTGGTATGCCACAAAGAACTGACGGACTTTGTCCAAAGCTATGGAAGTCCCGTCTTTTTGATAGCGAAGGAGTATGGCACTGGCAAAATCCGCAACTCGCGCATCGGGGTGGGCATATTCGAAGTCAAAAACGCCGTTTATTTGATTCTGCCCATATCGAAGGTTCCCCTGATGGAAATCACCGTGGACAATCGTGCGCGGAAGTTGATCGAGAACTCGAGGGGTTAAATGAGTCCTGATCTCTTTGACCTGCTGCTGGATCAGATCAAAATTTTCGACAAAAATCTTCTCGGTCGGCGTCAGAGGCGGCCCGCGTTGCTGAATCTCTTGGCGCATCGATTCGAGTCTCTTTAAGCTCCCTTCAAAATCTGTCACGGGAATCAATGGCGGCCATTCATGCCCCTGATAGGATCTTCCGGGAAGATCCAAGTTCCGCGTCGCCATATGGATCTTGGCGAGCAATTGGGCAGCCAATTCCAAGTCCCCACCCTCCACTTGCCCCCAGTCATATTCTTTTCCGTCTATATAATCAGAGAGAACGAAGGGTTTCCCATCGATCATGATAAAATTTTCATTTTGAAGTGTTGGGCGGATGACGCTTACGGGGATTCCGGCCGACTTGAGATTCTCCAATAAACCCGCCTCCCATTGGATCAAATCTTCGGTGTTTCGATAAAGGGGCGCTTTTAGGACATACCGCCCGGTTGCATCCTGGACCGTATAGACATTCGCCCTGGGTGTCGGCTGGATCGTCACATCACCCTTCAAACCATAATTCTTCGCGACTATTTCTTGCAGGCGCTGGATATCGACACGGACGGGTTCGGTTTGTACATCGGCGCGGGTTTCGGCGCGTGCGGCATTCGGTGTTGCCGATGCCGCCAAGGCCCGGCTGATCGTTAAGACACCTTTTTCCGGCTGCGTTTTAGAAATAGCAAGGGTCCAATGATATGTTCCACCTTGTTGTGACGCTCCCGTCTGACGTGAAAAAACAGCTGCTGTCCCGTAATTTTCGGCCAAATGCAAAAATTGATCCAACCCTTCTCCAGCTACAGTATTACTCCCCCTTACTTTTCCTGATAGCGCCTCCTGAACATTCATGCCTTCCCCGCCATCAATCGTAATTCCAATAATTTCATGCCCATGTTTTACAAAAATAGCAACCCCAAGACTATCGCTTTGCGGAAGTCCGTGTTGGAACACATTCTCAACCGCAAAGAACATCGAGTTATATAAGCTTGGCGCAGCTTGAGGATGCAGTTTGTCACTTCCAATCCGCTTCATAAGATTTTGAACAACTTCAGAGCTTCGCTTCCATCGATCCTGTCTCCCGTACGGAACATCCGGAGTGCGAAGAATTTCCAAGGCAACCGCTCCATAATCGTTCAGCGCCTTAATGTGCGGCTCAAGAGTCTCCCTCTTAACCAAAGCAGACCACAAATTATAAATTTCATTTACAAAGGAAGGCTCCAGCCCTTGGAATACCCCATCATCACTTGCCCAAACAGCACGTGCTTCAAGGCGGGATTGATTCACGCGGCTCTCGGAGCGCACAGGAACAAAAACTGTGCCATACGAGCCTACACTGTTCAGAAGGATATTCCCGGCCTTGTCCATTTTCATCGTCATGTGCGTCCGGGATACTGACTTGAATTCCTCTCCCGCCGGCACGACAAGGTCAGCCTTAGGAGACCGCCCAATCACCAACTCCGCTTCTTTCAAGGAGAGTGGCTTCTCTGATGCCCACGACCCATCCACAGCACGAGCCGTAACAAATACTCCATCGGTCGTACTCGTCACATCAACATAAACCTGGCCGGCAAGCTGCATACGCAGCGGCAATTCCGTAGGGACATCTCCGGTAATTCCTTGCGAGGTGATGGTTCTCTTAGGGGTCGCTGCCAAAGCGGTTAACTTTTCAATCATCGGGTCGAGGTTTCCCGTGAGCCCCGCGTCATCTTCGTTTCTCTCCTTCAACTTCACCAGGCGATCAATAACCCGACGGATCAATACGGGTTTCCGGCCTTTGAATTCGCTCACAAATTGATCGCTCAAACCACCCTTGATCGCTTTTAAAGCGGCATCTTCGATCCTGCCTTCGGCAAGTCCGAACGCGATCGAAGCCACTTCGTCCTCTTTATTTTCACCCAACCGTTCAGCGAAAAGTGTCGGCCCCACCCCTTCAAGGGAAGGATAGAGAGCATGGGCTTTCATCTTGTCATAGAACGCACGCGCATCCGCTTCGGAAAGAAAGTTGATAACGATCGGCGATATCTCATCGGGATCATAGGAGAACGTTTTGTCGCGAATGCTTTGTTTTAAATATTTAAAATTGATCCCCACGCCGCTGGATGCAACCGCCGTTTCCTTCACGATCCTGACCGCATCGTCAAAATGCGTCGGCACGACATTAAGATAAATTCTCCAGTTATTTCCAGGATCTTTATCGTAAAACTGTAAATTCTCGTACGAATGCCACCAGAATTTCCATCCAACTCCCGTACCGAACTCCTCAGGATAAAAGCCTTTTAATACCTCCGTCTTCTTTCCCGAAACTGGCTCCTGGATAAGGTTCGCATTCTCGCTGCTCAGATTCTCGACCCTGAACTGGCTTGCACCGATCCGCGTAATCTTTATGGATTTCCTGGGGTCTCCATCCTTAAGCCCGAATCCTTCCGGATTCGAAACACTTTCACCCCTTGCAATACCTCTTATTTTGTCCAAGACTTCATCGGCATCACGATTGTCCAATATGTAGGGACTCATCGCTATTCTTTCAAAGATGCTCGGGTCAAGGAGGTAGAAGTCCGAAGGATTTTTTACATACTGACGCGCACGACTAATGGCAGGATCAAGCCTTACAGCGAGGTTGATATTGCCTCTATAAATATCGGGATCGTAAGCCCGCAGCTCAAGAGCCTGATCTACGCCGAATTTGATCTGAATCGGTACGCTGTAATTCATTTCAACGGAAGCGCCCGGCGCAAGAGTAATGCTCTGGGGCGTTTTGGATTGGACCGCTTTAATGACAGGAGAAGAGGCTTCCAAAGCATCAAGGACCGCGCTGCTACGCCTGGCGAAATCCGTATCATCAAACTGCATGGACTGAAGCGCGGCGATCTGCCTGTCGATTTTTGCAAGCAACTCTCCGGCTATCTTTCCGGCAGCGCTGATTTTGCGGACATCACCCGTTGCTTGGATTGTCTTAAGCGCCCGCTCCACTGTCCGACGGTCATAATTCAAGCGCGCGCGAACCATGATATCCCGCTTCAGGAAATACGCCTGAACCTGAAGCGGTGTCAATTCGAGGACATTCAAAAAGCGCGCTTCTTTGGTGCCGGATTTTTCTCCCTCTAACAATCGTATGCCCTGCTCATCGTTGAAAGATCCTAAAGACGCAAAATCACCTTGGACCCAATCCTGCCAATTTTCACGGCATGCGCGTACAGATAATTCCAAAATATCCTTCAGCTGACTCTTCTGCTCTTCAAAAAAGATCGAGATCCTTAGTGCCGACTCGGAATCAAGACCGGTCAGATCAGGCTCGAGGGAGTTTACCCGCTCCATAACGCGCGAAATCTTTTCCCCATCGATCCCCTGCGGCCCTGTGAGAGCATCAAAAATGATGGAGGAAGAAACTAGTCTTCCATAAACCTTGTTCAATCCTGCGGAAGCCAGGTCATAAAGAACGTAGCGTTTGACGCCATCGATGACGGGCGTTTCCATGTTATGGTCAATCCCAAAATCATGAGCCTTGGTCAACGCGAGGAAAACCATAAGATTTTCTATCCCGGATCCGGTAGTTTCGGCAGGTAATTCTGCGGCCGTCAGGGTTTTTGCATCGCGAACCAGTAGTGCCCTTACTTTGTCCGTTTTTGGATCGTTGACGCCGGCGCCTTTTAAAAATTCATCCCATTCCTGGCTGAACTTTCCGGGGACATTATCTTTTTGCAACGAAGAAATCTCAACCCAAGGAGGAACATTGACCCCTAAAGCATCCGCGAGCTTATAGGCCCGCAATTCGTCATTCGTATCGGCAGGAACATATTTCAAATACCAAACGAGACCTGTTGCCGGATCTCTTAATCTCCAAACCCCTGTTTTCATTTTCACTTCGATCACCAAGTCCTGTAGAGCCGGCGGCGTTCTTTGTCGTGCGCTCTGACTACCGGCAACCGCCACGACTTCCCGCTCAACAAACTCCGTACCGTAGGACCCCGTAGATGTAAGCTGAATATTGCCTTTTTTATCTACCATGACGATCATGTGATCACGAGAGATCCGGGTATCTAAAAGCACTTCGGCCTGATGGATGCGTCCAATCTTGATGGTTGTTTCAACCCCCTCAGGAACCGAGTAGGTCCGAGCCTTTCCATTCGATGCAACAGTAACTTGCAAACTCCCCGATGGACTGCGATTAACATCCACATAAGCCTCGACTCCGGCGAGCTTCATCCGGAACGGAAGCGCCTTGGGTGTCTCACCTTTAATATGGGTCGCTTGGACATTAACAAGCGACGCCTGACCCGCCACAAGCTCCGCAGATTCACCAAGCCCTGGTTTCCGGATTTCGGATCTCACTTCAGCGCGAGTGGCGGCCGTTTTGAGTTCTAGCACCATAAAATGCCGTCCTGTGTTATCGTTCATTTTTTTGTCCGTCGGGATCTTGAACCCGAACCGGTCCGCGTTCTCTTTGATCATGGCGTAACTGCCATCCTGCCCCTCTCGCATCTCCCCATAGACAGGAAGACCGGGAAACTTATCGCGGATCTCGCCCATGAGTTGCAACAAGAGCTTCCCTCCGATCCCCGATTTACGCTGTTCCGGGTCGACGGCAAGATCCATGACATAAATAATGTCACGCTTGGTGTCCGGGTCATACCCCACATAAGCGATGACATACCCCATCAATTGACCGTCCCGGTAATAACCTCGGCTCAGATTCTTACGGCGATCACCTTGCGCCATTTCATTCAGCGCAGCGCGAGCCAAGGAGTTTTGAATGCCGGACAATCCCTGGAGAAGACTGGGAGCGAGATTCCCGTAGACCTTCCCTTCCAACCTGCTCACATCCAAAATATCCTCGTTATCGAGAGAATAAATTCCCGTCGCAGGAGCTGGGGCTAGCGGCATTTTTACATCCAGCGGAATTTCCGTGACCTCGTCACTTTTTTTATCCGTGTAACTTAATTTCAATTCCGACATAGTTTCATTCTCGACAGTGTTTCCCGCCAGACGATAATCGCTGTTATCCACCCCAATCCTCAACTTGGGTAAAAGCGGCAAGCCCTGGCTCTTTTGATCCCGCGCATAGCTCTTACTGGTCGGAAACTTCGCCATATAACGCTCGAAAAACTGTCTGTAAGTTTCCGTCACGAAATCATTCCACGTTTTTCCTTTACCGATGTCTTTTCCTTCATTCATCTTCCGAATAAAGTTCGGATCCGCTTCAATATTATCAGCCGCCATGACCACACCCGTACGCCCCACGGCCTCAAACTGGGAGTCCTTGAGTGCCTCAAAAAGATTGAAGTGATCGGGTTGACGCTGGAACGCAGCATCCAACTTGGGGTATTTCTCTCCCAAGGGCCTGTCCAGGGTGAGCACCGACGTGATGATGCTCTTATCATAAAGATTTCCAAGCTGATCTTTGACTTGAACTGTCAGCGCAAAGATCGCCGTCGCAGGATGGGAATAAACCCCTTCCTTTCCATCTCCGAACCCCATACAACTAGGCGTCTCATCTCCTGCAGTTCTGGACCGGTAATCCGACTTGGGATAGATCTGAGCTGTGAAACGATCACCGAGCCCCTTGCCATCAAGAGCTTTCTTCATCGAAAGGAGGAATTTGTTGTCCTCCTCACCCCGCGCAGACTCCGGTCGTGCCATGATCGATTCATACCGTGCAACGAGGATATCCCGAAATTGGATCTCGACCGGCCTGTAGGGAGGGAATTTGTTCTCGGCAAGAAATTCGCGCATTCCGGAGTACTCTTTCTTAAGCGGGATCGCCAGATTCGTGACAAGGTATTTAAGATTGAATTTTCGAAACATCTTTTGGTTCCACAACATCTCACCCGCCAACGCCCCGGCATTTTCGGCATTCGCCACCACCTTTTGATGGGTCAACGGATCGACTAAATTCAGACTGTTGATATAGACCGCTAATTTCTCCCCATCCATAATCCCTGATTGAAGCAGCAGGCTCTGCCAAAGTCCCTGAAACTCATTACTGTTCTTCAGGTTCTCCATACCCCAAGTGTCAAGATTGCTGTAGAGGACAACCTTCATCGGCTGAAAGGACATGCGCGAATCCATTTTCCCGAGAATCATCGCATCCCGGTACTGAGAAGCCGTCAGATCGACATATCCATGCTCCTTGATAACTTGCGCCTGAACGGCCACAGCTTCCGGGGTTGGGCTGGGTCCCACGTCAGGAACCACCCAATTATGAGCGCCCAGGGCCTGCTGAACTGAGTCTTTGGTATAGGAAGCCTTTGCCTGCATGAACTTATAAGGATCAAGAATAAAATCCATGATGGCCCGAGTATTACTCACAGTCCCCTTAAAGATGATATCCGTCACATACTGATATTTTTTCAACGAATCCGGATCGCCCGACTTTTTCCACGGCTCGATGGCCGCCAGCAATTCTTTGTTGCTCAAAATGGTCACGACTGACTCAATGCTTTCAAAATTCGTAAAAGAACGGAATTCATAAAAAGGATCTCTGTCAACGCTCACAAGGAGTTTTTCAAAATTCTCATTCCCTCTGAATAATTCCGCACTTTCGTTCAACTGAACGCGCCAGCCGGAATTGTATCGAGAAGCGATCCAAACAAAACGCTGAAAGCCGTTTCTCCCGTGAATGACGGATTTATCGTTTCTCACCTGAGGCATCACGTTCTTAAAAAAATTCTCTTTCTGCTCTACAGACAGCCCCTTATTGTTATAAAGTTCGACAGCGGAATCCAATCCGATCAAGCTTTCATGCCGGGCATTGGGATTAACGTAAAAAAACATCGCGCGATACCCGAAGGTCTTTGCATATTGACGAACGGGCACCACCACATCGCTCCAGTTCCACAAACCGCCGTCCTGAAGCGACTGCACAAGACCGCTATAGAACGACTCTTCCTCCTCCGGTGTCATTTTCTGTTTCAGATCCTGCCCGGACAACTGTTCCCAGAGCGCAAAGATCTCGAGGGAATTCAAGTTCCGGCCGACTCGGGATCCCGTAACGACATGCGCAGGGTCCAGCTGATCAAGAACAGCAGCCATGGTCCGATAAGCCCTTTCGCCCGGCGTCTCATTCGTGGGAGCGTTCTCCTTCGTCTGAGCAATCGCCCTGGAAATAGCTTCCATCGTCATACGGGACAGGATCCCATCGGAGATCTTTCGAGCGACCGTTTTATCGAGAGCCAGTCCCTGGATCATATCCGACTCGAGCGCACTTAAGCCCGAAAGCGCCTGAGCCGCGTCGGGGCCGAACCGGTCGGTGATTTTCTTGCGGACGCGTTCCAACGAAGCTTCGCGAGCTAATTTTTCGGCGCTGGGACTATAATTTTCAAGCGGCTCCAAACTGATTTCTGTCAGTGCCGCCCGGTAGGCGTTCATGAGGAGCCGGTCAAATTCAGCACGAACTCCGGACGCTGCCGCCGGGCTTGCATGGTCCACGGCAAAATCAACCAGCGTTTCGATCTTGGAAAGACCAAAGTGCGATCCGGAATAATCCTTTTCATCAAGGATCCCGTTGACGGTGTCCGCCACCTGCGGGATCGCGGCAGAAAATATCCGGGCCACTTCCTGATTCCCGGGCTGGAGCCTTTCAAGCTCCTCACGAACAACGCCCGCGGCAACCTTTAGGGAGCTCAGAGAATTGTCCAAGGTAGGCTGATCCGCAATACGGCGACAAAATAGCAAGGTGTTGTTCAGGCTCTCGCGGAGAGAAGAAACATACGCGTCCCACGCAAAGAACATCGCGTCTTCGCGCGTCATAAAACTATTTAAACGAAGTCTGATCTTCTCGACAGCCGCCGAGGCATTTGGGTAACTCGCCGTATCGAACTGGAGACGGATGAGGTGGCTGAGAGCCTTTGCGTAAACACTCTTTTTTTCCGTAGAACCGAGCTTGCTCTCCATCACATCCAGCAGGTCCCCGGCCGCCTGCACCAATTGAGCACGCAATTTCTCGTCCTTATCCCGGAGATCCTTATCTTCCAATCGCGATCTCTCGCTAACCAACAGGATTGAAAAGACGTGATTCATCACCTCGGCGAGGATTTCCGGATTAGGCGACGGATCCTCTGCGATTACATGCAGGAGATCCTGCATTTTCTTTAAAACATTGGTCCTGATTGATCGAAATCCCCGCGCGGATGAATCGGTCCCCGTGCGTTCCTCATAAATAACGGTCCCTGCCATCTGCCGCCATAGAGGGGCCGCCAAGGTGTCACTGTAAAGCCGCCGTATCACAGCCTCAGGAGCATCAAGGTCGGACGCTCGTATCCCGTTTTTTGCGTCTTGCAGACGCCGTTTTAAATCTTCGGACTCCGGATTCTTTACGAACGCGCCAAGGGCTTCCTTCAATTCTCTGACAGCCAAATCTTGCGAGGAAACTCCGGACGGCAGCACGGCCGTCATTTCACCCAATGCACGCGACTCTGCTCGCCCTGCGGCTGAAACTTCAGGAGCTCCGGTACGGATAGCGGGGGCCGTCTCACTGGCAGGGTTGTCCAGTCCAATAAGAACCGTATGTTGGATGGTGATAGCGCCCTCAGCATCCTTGACCGGCTTGATCCACTGGTAGGGACCTAATATCGCGCCTAATTTCCCAACGGGAGGAATCTTTCCAAGTTCCTCCGAGTTCAAAGAGACTCCTTCGCCATAAAGATTAAACAGATCCTCTAAGATCTCTTTTTTGTGATCAGCGTTCAAGAAATAACCCGAAGTACCGTCTCGAGCCGCGACTTTGGCCTGATAAACACTTGTAATTCTGGCCATCCTTTCGTATCGAGCAGTTTGGGCGGCTTTGATCTTTTCTGCCAGTGCCGCATGAATACTAAAAAGCGTCAGATCGTTATCGATCGAAGTCAAAAATCTCACCCCTTGGGGAAGATGTTCATTCAAATGCTTATTCAAGAGGGCTTTAAGTCCGGCATCTTGATCCCGGGGTAAAATACTTGTGTCCAGGCTGTGGATCTCCGCACCGGTCTCGCTATTCGAATCAAATTCCATTCCGCTGGATCCAGCCACAGTCCTATCCGAAAGACGCACATATTCCACACGAACCATCTTATCCAAAGACGAGCCCGGCCGATCTATCACTGTTGTTCGCAACTCGTAAGGCACATTATTTTTTCCGGTATACGGGATCGGATTGTCTGCCATGGATTGAAAAGCCGCCAGTAAATCTTGACCCGTGGCTGTGGTTTGAACTCTCATTGCGTCACGAGTTTCGGCCCGGACGGATTGCTGAGACCGTAGCGGAGCGGAGGCTCGTGATTGGTCAATGAGATCGAGAGCCTTACGGATCCCTTGGTCGACCTGGTGAAGCGTTTTGGTGGACTCCTCAAGATTTCCCGGCAAGCCTACCCAAACAAAACTCGACACCTCGCTCGCAAGGCGCACCCCGTAACGATTCATTCCCTCACCGTTTTTCCCGATACGCGCAAATAAGTCCACATCCGCCGGAGGATACCCGAGGGCTACCCCATGAATGAAATCCGCCTTCCAGTGGTTAGCGGAAATATTCTCGTGCCAGTATCGTTCGAGGATCTTGATCCACGTATCAGGTCCCTCCTCTTCGTTGATGATCGCTCGGTAGTCATTTTCAAGCCCGTGTTTCACGAAGAGATACCCATTTTTTCGAAACGCGTCCAAAACCTGCGCCCTTGAGTAAATCCATCCGAGCTCAGTCCAGTCGATTTTGCCAACGACCATATCATCGCCATAGATCTCAAGCAAAACCGGCTTGATCCTCTCCAAAAGTTCCAGTTTGCGTTCCCACTCATTGAGACTCGGGCCCTTGTCATAAGCAACTTGGATCGCAAGGGGTTTCGCTTTGACCAAAACACTGAGCACTTCCGGCATTTTTTTGAGTATTCCAAGATCCTCGGAGGAAAGCTTTTCAAGAAATCGTTTAAAATCAAGAAGAGCCCGGCCCTCACCCATCACCGGTTGAACGGCAGGAACCCCTTGTGGCAGGAAATCCTTCAATGACTGTTCGATCCGGCCCAAGACCCCGGCAATTGCCGCATTGCGATCCAATTCGCTGCGAGCGTCATCTTCCAGAGCAGGCATAGCCGGAGCAATACGGTCCGCAAAAAAATTGGCCAGAGGACTGTCCGAAGCAACCGCTTCTTGATATTTCTGAAGAAGCTCACTCATGTCCTGAAAAAGAAGCATTGATCCGGCCTGCTGAGCTTCAAGCTGTTTTTCCAGATCGAAAAGTTCCTTAAAAAAACCAAGCACTTGCTCCCGCTCGGCCTTCGGTAATTTCGCTTGAACCCGATCAAAACTCATCCACACCTTTGTCGCCCGAGCCAGATTCGCGGCATACCGGGCTCCCAGTGAGTCCCGGAGCTCCAAGGACCGTTCCTGATAAGTCTTCCCGACAACCGGCGTTAAATTGGGCGGAGTGCGATTTTCTTCGACCGGGTGTTTCAAAGACATCGGCCCTGGCACATCGGGAAACATGGCGCCC
The DNA here is from genome assembly GCA_903856085.1 of Candidatus Omnitrophota bacterium. Classification (GTDB taxonomy): domain Bacteria; phylum Omnitrophota; class Omnitrophia; order Omnitrophales; family Aquincolibacteriaceae; genus Aquincolibacterium; species Aquincolibacterium lacustre. The sequence goes on from CAIOAT010000024.1 coordinate 69,346, forward strand.
GTCGTCGCCCAAGCTTGCAACACAGACGGTTTTGTTTGGCTGGAACGGTCGAGGAGGGCGGTAACAGTTTGGAGGTTGAGTTCTTTTTTCGTGACAAGTTGCTTGAGGCCATCGGTAAACATGCCGAGCTGGAATTCAAAGGTTTTCCAGATACTCCCGAATGAATCTTTTTTAAACTTGTCGAGTTCTTTGCGGACAATGTCGAGAATCTCTTCCTTGCTGCGCTGGGAGCCGACTGCTGCTACCTCCCCACGAGTTTTGAGAAGCTCATCGATGTAGGGCAGATATTTCCCGGCATCCGTAATGCGACCTTCTTTGGCGAGCTCGCGGATCACATTGTCGCGCCAGGTCTTGAGCGTCCTGGCTTGATCCTGAATCGGCAGGGCGTCGGTGAGCGTTTTTGCGGCGTGGTGCATCAGAGCGTCAAAATAGGTGGTCTTAAGAAACTCCTTGAACGAAACGTCGCCTTTCATGACCTTGAAATAGTTATCCTGGCCTGCGAGCGAGACGATCTTCGGTGTTACCACCGCACAGGCGATACCTTTTTCCTTCAAGATCCGTTCGAGGCCATTCGTGTGAAAACCACCGGCCACGACCACCGCTATTTTCTGTTTCGAGTCTTTCATCATCTTCTCAATACGCCCATAGAATGCCTGATCGCGCTCAAGCGCCACCTGATAAAATTCCAGCGCGGGCGCTAGATTTTTCTTGAATGCCGCGTTCCCCGTCAGCATGAGATAGGCGTCAGGCTCTTCTTGATACTCCGCAAGATCTTCATGGGTGAGTTCGAGTTTGATCAAGGCTTTCAAGAGAAAAAGTTTCTGATATTTATCGGCGAGCTCCCTTTGGGCCGGCGTCTTGAGAAGGCTTTCCTGCACTTCAGGCAGGAAACGCCGTAGCTCGTCATAGAGGCGGCTGCCTTTGATTTCAGAAAGGGTCTCCGTGTGGCCCAGGAGCAGCTTCAGGGCGGGCGTAAGCTTTGGCTTTTTCCCGCATTCGGCGCCGAGCTGAACCAGGTACTGGAGCATCTGGCCGGCCGTGATCTGCCCGGTCATGAATGACTGATAACGGTTGTAAAAATTCATCTCAATTTTCACGCCGAGACCGCGAAGATATTTTGTTTTGAACTCGTCGGCGATCTTGCGAACAAGCGGCTCAAGAGCGCTCTGCTTCCCGGCCTTTTCGTAACCGATCGAGGTTATCAGCGCAGGAAGTTCTTGATATTCCGAACCTGCTTTGAACTGACCTGCGAACTGGGAAAGATACATGAGAAGATCGAGTAGTGAAGACTTCTCGGAGGCATACCCTTCGGAGGCTTCCTCGAACTCATTAAGTTTCGCATCATAGACTTTGGCACGCTCGGCATCGAGCTTCTGCTTGAATACATTCCACTGAGCAAGCAACGCTTCTTTTTGCTCCTGTGCGGCAAGATACGCGACATAGTTTTTCTCGTAGAGCGCCCAATCCTCCATCCCGAAAAATTCGCCGGGATTTTCCTGGAACACCGACTCCATCTCAGGCCCGGAAAGCTCGGCCCGGTTCTCATAGCCGGCGAGGACCTTGCGCTTGATCGCGGGTTCGGGAAAGGTCTTGAGCAGGATGGGTTCGAGAAGCCCCTTGGCACCTTCAAGCGCGGTGAGGCGAATCCCGTATTCCTTACCAAGATACCCAAGGATCTTCCTGATATTTTCCTGCGCATCAATGACCGCGTGAGCATCTTGAATTAAAATAACGGATCTCTCCATGGACGACGAATCAAGGACCGCATTTCGTGAGGCGGAAAATGTTTTTGTGACCGTGCCTATTTCGGCAGGAATAGCAAGTTTGTCAATTCCGAGAAAAGCGGTCGCTCGGACTTCCGCAGGAGCCGCACTGGCGGGAGAAGTCCATGTCACGCTCGTCAGCGTGAACACGAACGCCACAGCGAAGGCTGTGAGTCTTATTCCCGGTCTGTGCTTTTGTTCACTTTTTACATTCATATTTTATGTGCCTTCTTTTACTCCAAAAGTTGCAGCTTAATTTTCTTCCAAAAACGATCTAACTCATTTGAACATGCGCCATTCCATTCAATTGGCTCCGGGTTCTTTCTCTATTAAAAATATGCCATCTATTTATAGTTATTACAAGGGTTTAAAAGCTTTTATTTGATGTTTTTTGGCTATAATTTGCTATTATTAGCTATATTTGCTATATATTGCCATACCAATAGAGGAATCTCTTCGAGGAAAATACTAGGGCAGGAAACAACCCGATATGGGGACTTAAAGAAAATTCAGAAGAACTACTTTTTTTTCAGGACGCGGACGAACGAGGCGATCATGAGGACAAGGATAAAAGCCCAGCTGAGAATAAGAAAAACCCATCCGGAAAGTCTCATTGCGGCACCCGCTGCTGGATGACGTGTCGCTTCTGCCAAGCAATGCGGACAAGGAAGACCATACAAGCACCGATACCGACGAGCATGAACCTCGCGAACCAAATATACGGATAATCCACGGCCGTGACGCCCTTCATGGTCAGCACATTCCAGCCATCCTGAATAAACCAGAAAATCATCAGGATCACGAGATAAGCCAGCGTGACATATTTCATGATCGGGAGAACAAATTTCGGTAGACGGATATCGGCGCCTGAATTGATCTCGGTCCAGGCGTTCTCTCCCCCAAAGACCCAGATAAAAAGGATCACTTCAATAATTGCAAATACCACAAGCCCGAACGTCCCGATCCAGAAATCGATCTCGTTCAAGAAGCCATGCTTCAGAAAAAAAATTACCGGCAATGTAAAAAAGAACGTCATGGTCCCTAGGATCCAGGCCGAAGTCTTGCGCGTCATTTTGAACTCTTCCTGCAGAAATGCCATCATCGGCTGTGCCATGGCCACCGACGAGGTAATACCGGCCAGAAAAAGGAGAAAAAACCAGATCGTCCCGAACAAGCCTCCCATCGCCATTTTCTGGAAGATGACCGGCAGGGCAAAGAAACCGAGATCGAATGCACCGCCTGCAGCAATCGCTTGGGTCGACGCCAAACCGAAAAAAGCAACCGTGACCGGGATCGCGATCGAACCGCCCAGGATGACCTCGCAAAATTCATTGGTCGCACATGTCGCAAGGCCAGAGAGCACCACATCATCCTTCGGCTTCAAATAGCTTGCGTAGGTTTGGATCGCGCCAAAACCGACGCTCAGCGTGAAGAAAATCTGACCCGTGGCCGCAAGCCATACCTTGCTCTGTTTGAGCATGCTGAAATCAGGGTTCCAGATGAAACCAAACCCATTGGCGATATTATTGGCCGGAAATTTCGGATCAGGCGTTCCCAGGAAAAGAACACGCAGGAGAAGAAGGACCCCGAAAATAATAATGAGGGGCATCGCGATCTTGGCAAGTTGCTCGATCCCCTTCGAGACCCCGTGCGAAACGATCCACATCATGCAAAAATGCGTGATACAGAAAAAAAGAAAGGCAGTCGCGACGCTGGGAAAATAGCTATTCGAAACTTTTCCTTGATAGGCCGCCAAAAAATCGGCCATACCCTGAAAATTCAGGATGTTGCTGTATTTTCCAGTAAAAGAGAACACGCTGTAAGCAAGCGTCCACGAAACGATGTAGTTGTAATAAATCACGAGCGCAAACGGGATCATGAGCCCGATCGCTCCAACATATTTTGCGAGCGGGTGCTTCCAGAGGTAATGGAACATTCCCGGCGTAGTCCCATGACCATATTTGCCACCGAACCGGCCAATCCCCCATTCGATCCACATGAGCGGAATGCCGAGAAGAATGAACGCCACAAAGTAAGGGATCATGAACGCACCGCCCCCATTATTGGCGCATTGGACGGGAAAACGGAGGAAATTACCAAGGCCCACGGCATTTGCAGCCATCGCAAGAATGAGACCCATGCGGGTCCCCCATTGTTCACGAGGCTTCGGGTTGGGTTGATTCATGGAGAGAGGTTAGCGAAAAACAAAGCAGGATTCAATAATAAAATGGAATCAAGGCCTCAAAAGGTAAGTAAGCTTAACGAACCTTCCGGACTTGATATTTATTCCTGATGTTCGACTCAAAAAACCGGCCATGGGAAGGGGCTGTCAGAAATTCCTGATAGACCGTCTCGGGGACATTCTCATACTGGTAAATGGAACCGACAATAAACTCCACTTGAAGCATGTTGCGTTTGTGCTCGTACCCGATCTGATCTTCCCCCGAAAAAGTGGACACAACGAAGAGTTGGTGACAGCATGAAAGCCAGCTCATCAGACGGGGGTGTCCAATGGAAGGCGAAGGCATCAAGAAAAAGCGTTTTGACAGGGATTTTAAGCTCTCAACAGTCA
>CAIOAT010000025.1 GCA_903856085.1 Candidatus Omnitrophota bacterium
CAGGTTTTTTCATATCACGAATGATATTTTGAACTTTTAACGAAAAGGATACTTACCATGGCCGAGCAAGTTTTAGAACAAGAAAAATCCGGAGCGAAAAAAATGGACAAACGTTTTGTGACTATGGATGGCGGTGAGGCGGTCGCTCATGTCGCCTATCGCGTGAATGAATGTATCGCCATTTATCCCATCACGCCTTCCTCCACAATGGGGGAATGGGCCGATGAATGGGCCTCCCAGGGAAAGAAGAATATTTGGGGAACAGTCCCGTCTGTTGCCGAGTTGCAGAGTGAAGGCGGAGCGGCCGGTGCGGTGCATGGTGCGTTGCAACGCGGGGCGTTGACGACGACTTTTACCGCGTCCCAGGGTCTTCTTTTGATGATCCCGAACATGTATAAGATCGCGGGCGAACTCACCTCAATGGTCATGCACGTTTCCGCGCGTTCTCTCGCCGCTCAGGCGCTTTCGATCTTCGGTGATCATTCGGACGTCATGTCAGTACGCCAGACGGGTTATGCCATGCTCGCTTCCATCTCCGTTCAGGAAGCCATGGATTTCGCGCTCATCGCGCAGGCCGCGAGCCTTGACTCCCGCATTCCTTTTCTTCATTTCTTTGACGGATTCCGTACCTCCCATGAAGTTCAGAAGATCAGCATTCTTTCCGATGACCAGATCCGTGCGATGATCGACATGGCGAAAGTGCTGGAGCATCGTGCTCGTGCGCTCTCACCGGACAGTCCCGTGCTTCGTGGGACCGCGCAGAATCCGGACGTTTATTTCCAAGGTCGCGAGACGGTCAATAAGTTCTATGATGTTTGTCCGGACAAGGTCCAGCAGGCGATGGACAAGTTTGCGAGTATCACCGGCCGTAAGTACCAGCTGTTTGAATATGAAGGCGCTCCGGATGCCGAGCAGGTCATTGTGATCATGGGTTCGGGTGTGGAAGTGACGGATGAGACCGTGAAAGTTCTCACCGCGAAAGGCGCAAAGGTCGGCTGCCTCAAAGTTTCACTTTATCGTCCGTTCGATGTGAAGCGTTTTGTAAGCCTTTTACCCCAGACGACCAAGAATCTGATCGTGCTGGATCGCACCAAGGAACCAGGAGCGATCGGCGAGCCTCTTTATATGGACGTCGTGGGAGCGATCCAGGAAGCTTCGCAGAACGGCTGGTCGAAGTTTAAGCAGGCGCCAAAGATCTATGGCGGGCGCTATGGACTTTCCTCTAAGGAATTCACCCCGGCGATGGTCAAAGGAGTTTTTGATTTCTTCGCCTCCGGCAAGACGAAGCACGGTTTTACGATCGGTATCAATGATGACGTGACCCACACAAGCCTTCCTTATGACGCGGAATACTCGATTGAGTCCGAAAAGGTTGTGCGCGCACTTTTTTACGGGCTTGGCGCGGACGGAACGGTCGGCGCGAACAAGAACTCCATCAAGATCATCGGCGAGAATACCGAGAATTATGCGCAGGGGTATTTTGTGTATGACTCCAAAAAATCCGGCGCTATTACGGTATCCCATCTTCGCTTTGGTCCGGAACCGATCCGCTCTCCGTATTTGATCAGCAAGGCGCATTTTGTGGCATGCCATCAAACCGTATTTCTTGAAAAATATGACATGCTGCGCAATCTCGTCCAGGGAGGCACTTTTTTATTGAATGCGCCGTGGAGTGCCGAGGAAGTATGGCCAAATATCCCGATCGAGGTTCAGCAGCAAATCCTCGCGAAAAAGTTGAAATTCCATGTAATCGATGCTTATAAAGTTGCGGCAGATAGCGGGATGGGGATGAGGATTAACACCATCATGCAAGTCTGTTTTTTTGCTATTTCGGGCGTGTTGCCCCGAGAACGGGCGATTGGAGAGATCAAAAAATCCATTCAGAAAACCTACGGCAAAAAGGGCGAGGACGTGGTCCAGCAGAATCTTCAGGCCGTCGACATGACGCTTGCGCATCTTTTTGAGGTTAAAGTGCCGGCGGTCGCGGATAGCAAGGTCCGGAGATTGCCTCCCGTGATTGCCGGATCTCCGGCGTTTGTGAGCGATGTGCTAGGTCTGATCATTCAAGGCCGTGGCGATGAAATTCCTGTGAGTGCGATGCCGGTGGATGGAACATTTCCGACCGCGACGACGCAATGGGAAAAGCGCAATATCGCGCTTGAGATCCCTGTGTGGGAACCGGAACTTTGCATCCAGTGCGGAAAATGTAATTTTGTGTGTCCGCATGCCGTGATTCGTATGAAAGTCTATGATCCGAAGTGCCTGGAAAAAGCTCCTGAAGGGTTCAAGTCCGCGGATGCGAAGATGCCGGATTTTAAGGGCCAGAAGTTTACGATCCAACCCGCGCCTGAGGATTGTACGGGCTGCGGTCTTTGCGTGGATGTGTGCCCCGCGAAGAGCAAGACGGATCCCAAGAAAAAAGCGATCAATATGGCGCCTCAGATGCCGCTCCGTTGCATCGAGAAGCCGAAATGGGATCATTTCCTTTCGATCCCGGAATATGACCGGAGAAAATTGAAGACGGCGATGATCAACCAGCAGCAGGCCATGCGGCCACTTTTTGAGTTCTCGGGCGCTTGCGCGGGCTGCGGGGAAACGCCTTATGTGAAGATCGTCTCCCAACTTTTCGGGGATCGGGCGGTCATTGCCAATGCCACAGGTTGTTCTTCGATTTATGGCGGGAACATGCCGACGACGCCATGGGCCAAGGATGCCAATGGGCGCGGTCCGGCCTGGTCGAACTCGCTTTTCGAAGATAACGCGGAATTCGGGTTCGGGTTCCGGATGGCGATCGATAAACAAAAGGAATATGCCGCAGAGCTTCTCGTGAAACTCCAGGACAAGCTCGGCGCGGATCTCGTCCAGCCGATCCTGAGTGCTGTGCAACAGACCGAATCGGAGATTTATGATCAACGGGAACGCGTTGCTGCTCTTAAAAAGAAATTGGCAGGAATGAGTTCGGATGCGGATACGGTCCAGCTTTTAAGTCTTGCGGACACACTGGTTAAAAAGAGTGTCTGGATCTTTGGCGGGGATGGATGGGCTTACGATATCGGGTATGGCGGTCTTGACCATGTGCTTGCCTCGGGCAAGAATGTGAATGTTTTTGTGCTCGATACGGAAGTTTATTCCAACACGGGCGGACAAGCGTCGAAATCCACTCCGCGTGGCGCGACCGCGAAGTTCGCGATGGGCGGAAAGTCAGGCGGCAAGAAGGATCTCGGAATGATCGCCATGACCTATGGGAATATTTATGTGGCGACGATTGCGATGGGGGCCAATGACCAGCAAACTCTTAAAGCGATCCAGGAGGCGGAGTCCTATGACGGTCCTTCGCTCATCATCGCCTACAGTCATTGCATTGCGCATGGTATCAATATGATCAATGGCCTTCAGGACCAAAAGGCGGCTGTCGCGTCTGGGCAGTGGATCCTTTATCGTTTTGATCCTCGGCGCACTGAAAAGGGAGAGAATCCTCTCATGATTGATTCCAAGGCGCCCACGATCCCGCTCGAGCAATATTTAATGATGGAAAACAGGTTCAAGATGATCATGAAGAGCAATCCCGAAGAAGCCAAAAAACTTTTCCAGATCGCGCAGAAGGATGTGTCAGCACGCTGGAAGCGTTTCGAATATCTGGCCCAGGGCAAGTCCGACATCGAAGCTCCTAACCCGGCGATCGCTTAAGGAGAGATGACCATGAGCGCAGAAGCTGTTATGACGCCCAAGAAAAAAGATCTGAAGGCCCTCTTTGAACCCAAAGTGATTGCAGTGGTGGGGGCTTCGCGGCGCACCGAGGCGGTGGGTTACGCCATTCTCAAGAATCTTCTTCAGACCGGTTACAAGGGGAAGATCTATCCTGTGAATCCCAAGGCTTCGGATGTTTTGGGTGTGAAGTGCATCCCGACGGTGGCCGAGATCCCTGAGACGATTGATATGGCGATCTTTATTATTCCGAGCACCTCGGTGCCGGCGGAGCTTGAGGCCTGCGCGAAAAAAGGTGCTAGGGCGGCCATTGTGATCTCGGCAGGATTTCGTGAGATCGGAGGCCAAGGTGTGGCGCTTGAGCGTGAGATTAAAAGGATCTCGGATGCTTATGGAATGGCCGTACTCGGCCCCAATTGCTTAGGATTGATCAACAATGATCCCCAGCTCGCTTTGAACGCGAGCTTTGCCGGGACGATCCCGAAGAATGGGAATATCGCTTTTATTTCTCAGAGCGGAGCGCTTGGGACTGCGCTCTTGGATTACGCGCAGGGTGAGAACGTCGGTTTTTCAAAGTTCGTGAGTTTGGGGAATAAGGTTGATGTTACGGAACTTGAAATTCTTCAGTATCTGAAAGATGACCCGAACACCGATGTCATCATGATGTATCTCGAAGATATTGGCAAAGGACAAGAATTCATTGAGCTAGCCCGTGAGATTACCGGGGAGATTGCCAAGGCCAAGCCGATCCTTGTGATCAAGTCAGGCCGGACGGCGCAAGGCGCTAAGGCTGCAAGCTCTCATACGGGATCGTTGATGGGTGCGGATGAGGTTTATGATGCTGTGTTCGCCCAGTCTGGCGTGATGCGCATGGAATCGGCTCAGGAGATGTTCGATCTTGCAATCGTGTTTGCGAATCAGCCTTTGATGAAGGGGAACCGCGTGGCGATCGTGACGAATGCCGGAGGCCCCGGGATCATGGCGACGGATGCTTGTGTGAAGTTCGGTCTTCAAATGGCCGAGATGAGTTCCGCTACGGTTGCAAAGCTCAAAGAAAAACTTCCTCCGACTTCCAACTTTTCAAATCCGATCGATGTGATCGGGGACGCGCAGCATGACCGCTATGAGCATGCCTTGCGTTGTGTGATCGCGGAACCTAACGTGGATGGCGTGATGGTGCTTTTGACGCCGCAGGCCATGACCGAGGCGGAAGCGACGGCCAAGGTAATCGTGGATCTTGATAAAGAATCAGACAAGACCATAGTCACTTGCTTCATGGGGCATTCGGATGTGGAAGCCGGCGTGAAGGTCCTTAAAGATCACATGATCCCGCACTGTTCTTTCCCGGAAGATTCGGCGCGCACGTTAGCGGCTATGAACAGATATCAACAATGGCTCCATCGGTCCCGTACAGGTGTAAAACATTATAAAGTGGACCGGCAGGCCGCGGACCTGGTCATTGGAAAGGCCCTGAAGGATCAGCAAAAGTTTCTTCCGATCAATCAGTCTATGGATATTTTTAGCGCCTATGAATTTCCTGTGATTCCGTGGGCGTTCGTCAGGACCGCGGAAGATGCGTGGGAACAGGCCGTGAAGATCGGTTTTCCGGTTGTGATGAAAGTCGTTTCTCAGCAGATCATTCACAAGGTCGATGTAGGTGGCGTTCGGCTCAATTTGAATACCGCGGACGATGTGCAGCACGCATTCCGGGATATCATGGCGGTGGGTGAGAGACTCAAGGCTAAGATCGACGGCGTATTCATGCAGCGCATGGCCCCCAAGGGACGGGAAGTGATCCTTGGGATGAAACGCGATCCGCATTTTGGCCCGATCCTGATGTTCGGATTAGGGGGTATTTATGTGGAAGCTCTCAAAGATGTCACGTTCCGTGTGGCTCCGATCCGCGAACTGAGCGCTCACGATATGCTGCGGAGTATCCGTGCGTTCAAGCTTCTGGAAGGAGTGCGCGGTGAACCGCCGGCCGACCTCGAGGCCATTGCGGACTGTCTTAAGCGGCTCTCTCAGCTTTCCTGTGATCACCCGGAGATCGACGAAATCGATATTAATCCACTCATGGTCTACGGCGAGGGGAAAGGTGCTGGGGTCATTGACGCCCGTATCATTTTGAAGTAACGCCTTAGATTTTTTAACGGCGTTATCCCTGAAATCCTGCTCAGGAAGGTCGGTGATCCGGATTGTGGATTTCCAGCATCCGAAAATGGTAACGGCTGAAGAGATTTTGCGTCTGGAGTTTTAAGGGTGACATCATTGGCAGAAGTCTCCACCCCAGCGAAAAAGTGTCCCTCCGGTACGTCCCTTCAAAGTGTTTTTTCAAGTCATGTCCGTTTCCCATCAGGTTATAAACATAAGCCGGTTATAAAGTCTCGACCAGAATGGTCCGGGCTAGGGAGGCGTGGGTCTGACAAGCCGTTTTTTTCACGCAAGTTTTTATTTTTCAAGCTATTTTTTAAATAAATATTTTGCCCTTAAGATTATTTCTAAAAAAATAGATAATTCTTCTTGAAACTTTTTTGTGATGCGAATATTATCTCGCTGTCTTGAAATGAAGTGTGTTGTTAGAACGGCAGGAGATCTTTCACAGAATCGGCGCTTTTCCTTTGAAGTGCCCCGCAAATTAAAGTTCATTTCCGAAAAACCGGAAAAATCAAACGGCGAACCTTTTAAGGTGCTCGGTCACCTTTTGCACTAGATATGGTGGCCGTTTAATAAAAAGCTACAATATGTTGTCCGATTGCCGATAAAGAAAAAGTAAATAAAGGGGAGACATCATGGCTGAGCAGTTCCTTTCCAGGAAGATCACCAGCATTCGCAAGCGTGACGGTTCCATCGTTCCATTCGATGGCGCCAAGATTTATAACGCGATCGTCAAGGCGGGGCAGGCGACGGGGGAATATGACGGCGCGGAAGCTCAAATTTTAACCTTAGAAGTTATAAAAGTTATTGATAACCGTTACTCTCCCGGCTTCCTCGACATCGAAAAGATCCAGGACATTGTAGAACAGGTCCTGATTTCCTCCAACCATCTCAAGACTGCCCGTGCGTACATCGTCTATCGTGAACAGCACAAGAAATTGCGCCGGGACAAGAAGACCGTGGTCGATGTAACCTCTTCGGTGAATGAATACCTCTATAAGCTCGATTGGCGTGTGAACGCGAACGCTAATCAGGGCTATTCTTTGGGCGGGATGATCCTTAATATTTCCGGCAAGGTCCTCGCAAATTACTGGCTTTCTCATGTCTATCCCGAGGAGGTCGCCAACGCTCATCGCCATGGCGATATCCACATTCATGACCTGGACATGCTCTCCGGTTATTGTGCCGGCTGGTCCTTAAAGACCCTGATCCGTGAGGGGTTTAACGGCGTTCCCGATAAGGTAGAATCTGCGCCGCCGAAGCATCTGAGCTCCGCGGTCGGCCAGATGGTGAATTTTCTTGGCACGCTTCAAAACGAATGGGCGGGTGCTCAGGCGTTCTCCTCGTTTGATACCTATCTCGCGCCTTTTATCCGGATCGACAAGCTTCCTTATGAAGACGTGAAACAGAGTATTCAGGAGTTCATCTACAACTTGAACGTACCGTCCCGATGGGGAACTCAGACGCCTTTTACGAATGTGACGTTCGACTGGACCTGTCCCGAGGATCTTCGGAACGAACATCCGGTCATTGGCGGCAAGGAAGTGGATTTCGTCTACGGGGATCTTCAAGACGAGATGGCGATGATTAACAAGGCCTACATTGAAGTTATGATGCGTGGCGATGCCAAAGGGCGCGTTTTCACATTCCCGATCCCTACTTACAACATCACACCGGATTTTGACTGGAATCATCCGAATTGTGTGCCGCTTTTTGAGATGACCGCGAAATATGGGCTGCCGTATTTTCAGAATTTCCTCAATTCGGATCTTAAGCCCAATCATGTCCGATCGATGTGCTGCCGGCTTCAGCTTGATTTGCGTGAGCTTCTCAAGCGTGGGAACGGGCTTTTCGGATCTGCCGAACAGACCGGTTCGCTCGGGGTCGTAACTCTGAACTGCGCGAGGATCGGTTATCTCTCAAAAGGGGATGAAGGCGCATTCTTCAATCGAATCGATACGCTTCTGCAGATCGCAAAGACAAGTTTGGAACTGAAGCGGAAGATCATTCAGCGTCATATGGATGCCGGGCTTTTCCCGTACACCAAACGCTATCTCGGGACCCTGCGTAATCACTTCTCCACGATCGGTGTCAATGGGATCAATGAGAGTATTCGCAATTTTACGGGCGGAAGCGAAAACATCACGACCCCAGCAGGTTTTGAATTTGCTCTCAAGACGCTGGATCATATCCGTGCCCGCATCGTTGCGTTCCAGGAGGAAACGGGACATCTTTACAATCTGGAGGCGACGCCTGCCGAGGGTGCGACCTATCGGTTTGCGAAAGAAGATATCAAGCGTTTTCCCGATATTCTTCACGCCGGCACCTCGGAACGTCCGTATTACACGAATTCCTCGCAACTTCCGGCCGCTTTCACGGACGATCCGTTCGAAGCGTTGGGTCGCCAGGAAGAATTGCAGCGTCGCTACACGGGCGGGACCGTACTCCATCTCTATATGGGGGAGCGTATGTCGAGCGCGGAATCCTGTAAGAAGCTTGTCAAGCGGGCGCTGGAAGGCTATCGGATCCCGTATATCACCATCACTCCGACATTCTCAATCTGTCCGACGCACGGCTATCTTTCCGGCGAACATGAATTCTGTACACAATGTGACCAAGAGCTCATCAATCAAAAAATGCTTCATTCCCAGGCCGCCGCGGAAGCTGAATCAACTGCGACGACTGAAGCGAAGCTGTAAAGGAGAAAGCCCATGACCCAAGACCAGATTGTTTTAAAAGATGAAGAGCGGACGCGTTGTGAAGTTTGGACACGCGTGATGGGGTATCACCGTCCAGTCGCCGGGTTCAATGTCGGGAAAAAAGGCGAATTCTATGAACGGAAATGTTTTGTTGAACCCAAAGAAGCCGGGTGTGGCTGCGCCTAGCATTGGGTGCTTTATGATCTTACGGGTTTGCAGCGTTTGCACCGTGACCGATCCAATTAGATGAAAAGCGGTGTAGGGGATTTGACAGATATTTGCGTTGCAGGTATCACGCCCTTTACAACGATTGATTTCCCCGGCCGACTGGCCGGGGTTTTTTATCTTCAGGGGTGTCTGTGGCGGTGCCGCTATTGTTATAACGCTGAGTTCTGGAACCTGCCTCCGGCAGGGACGCGCGTTCCTCTGGATAAGCTTTTGCAATTTCTTAGCGCGCGGAAAGGGCACCTCGACGGGATTGTTTTTTCAGGCGGCGAGCCCACGATCCATGAGCGTCTTCCGGTCTGGATGAAGGCGGTCAAGGACATGGGTTTTGAGATAGGTCTTCATACCGGGGGTATGGTTCCCGAGTATCTCGAGAAAGTTCTTCCGCTTTGTAGTTGGGTCGGCCTTGACATCAAAGCCCCGTTCAGCCTTTATGAAAAAGTGACCCTGATCGCAGGAAGTGGTGCTCTGGCTCGCCGAAGCGCCGAACTTGTTCTCGCTAGCGGCGTGGCTTATGAATTTCGCACCACGTTCCATCCCGAGGTCCTCTCGGAAGACGATATCCTCGAAATGGCCCGCGACCTTGTGTCGATGGGGTGCAAGCATTATACTTTTCAAATGTTCCATCCCGATCACTGTACCGATAAAGAGCTTCGCGAGAGCGCCGTTCCTATTGCCGGTATTTCCGCCAATCTTCGTCAAGGTCTCAAATCGCTTTTTCCGAAGCTTCAAGTCAGAGAGTGATCATTTTAACCAGGAGCGGTTCTATGAGAAGTTTTGATTAGCCGCCGATAAGAGGATGTGGTCGCAGAGTTTGCTGCGGGGAATTCTAGATTTTAAAGAGAGGAAGTTTTGTGGAAGATGATGATCTTGAAATAATCGGTCAAGGGCAGTATTACCTGAGACAGCGAAAAGATTATTCTTATTATAAAGTACTCAGAGCGTTGATCTCTCTAGTGGAGCAGGACGTAAAAAGCGTGATCAATGTTGGGTGCGGGCCTATTCCGCTCTTCAAGGGATTAAAAAAGATCTCCAAACGGGTCTATCTTGATCTTGATGCCGTGCCGAAAGAACTCGATGGCGCTGTTGCCATAAAAGAAGATTTCTTGAAATATGAGACAGCAGAAAAGTTCGATCTTGCCGTATGCTCGCAGGTTCTCGAACGCGTGCCGGAAGTCGGGAAATTTATAGCCAAGCTCAAGGGTCTGTCGAGGAATCTGATTATCTCTGTTCCCTATAAGTGGCAGCCTGACACAAAAGACAATCATGCGCATGATTTTATAGACGGCGAAAAAGTGAGGAAGTGGTTAGGAATGTCGCCGCAGATGGAATTTATAGTCAAGGATCATGGCTGTAGGCTGATCGCTTGTTACGGCGATATCTTCAAAGTGAAAATGCCGGCAATTCATGTGAATGATCAATCAATCCCATCGTTTAAAAGGATGCCCGGAGAGTTGTGGGCGATATCATGCCTTTTTAATCCCCAGGGGTATAAAAGCAAGACGGAGAACTTTAAACAGTTTAGAGAAAAACTAGCAGAGCAGCATGTGCCGCTTTTGATGGTGGAGCTGGCTTTTGGGGATGAGCCTTATGTTCTTACTTCAAAAGATGCGGAAATATTAGTGCAACTTCGGGCTACTCGCCATCAAACGATGTGGCAGAAAGAGGCACTGCTCAATATTGCACTCAAACATTTACCAAAGATCTGTGACAAGGTCGCATGGCTGGATTGTGATGTGATTTTTATGAATCGTTCGTGGGCTGTGCAAACGAGCCTGCTGCTTTCCATGTACAAAGTGGTGCAACCCTATGCCGTTGCGGCCAGACTTTTAAAAGGCGCAAGGGACATCCGCGTTGGTTTATTGCCTTTCGGGAACGGAGACAATCAGAGATCTCTAGGGCTTAATTTTGCACTATTAGCCAATAATGCAGGAACTTCGAATTTCAATACGGCGCATACGGGTTTTGCAATGGCCGCACGGAGAGAAATTATCGCCCAGCTAGGAGGATTTTATGACAAGAACATACTTGGAGGCGGCGATGTGATTATGGGTGGTGCATTGTTCAAAAAAATCCCCTGCGAGTATGAAAGTAGGGTCAGTAAAAGGCACCTTTTGGAAATGTGTCAATGGCTCATTAAGGCGCAAAAAATCATCGACCAAAGCGTCTGTTATCTTCCTGGGCACCTGCTCCATTTATGGCATGGCAGCGTTTTGCATAGGAATTATATTTCACGGTATCGGCTTTTAGTAGAGAATGATTTTTGTCCGAAAAATGATATCCGAAAGGATCGGCAAGGCCTTTGGAAATGGTGTTCCAATAAGCCCCTTCTGCATCAAGGAGTCACAAAATACTTTCATTTGAGAAATGAAGATTATGGCCCTCAGGAGGGCTGCAAATAAAGGATAAGCCGTTTGCGAAAGGGGAAGCCGGTGGCGAAAGAAAAAAGTGTAAATCATTTATGATTAAAAAAGTATTATTGAAGACTTTTGGCTGTCCGCTGGTTCCGTTATGGACAGCGCTTGTTTCGAGGCCTGGAAAAATATTTTTGTAGAGTAGGAAAAATGCAAATAGGCTTCTAAATGGACTCGATTCCATAATGTCACATCCCACCCGTTTTATGACTTCTTGCCCCCGATTTCTACTGTAGGATATCCCCGAAATGTCCGATATCTATGACTAGGATAAATAACCGATGGGTGGGGTCTGTTTGTGCCTATAGAGAAAATCATTGTTCGTATGCTGATTGCGATAGCTGTGGTGGCGATTATTATCGTTCTAACTTTTTATCCGCCGAGCTATGCGCTGCCCCCAGTTGTTTTTCTAATCATGTGCTTTGCGGCCGAGTTTGCGTTGCCTAATGATTCAAAGAAAGAAGCAAAGGGGTTATCAAAAACTGCCTCAAACGTATTGATTTGGCTTTTAGGGATTAGCGCATTAGCAGCCATTGTTATCGTGGGGTTGCTTTGGAAAACGGGCGCATTTTGGAGACTCAAATAATCGCCAGACGTGGACCAATTTTAAAGAAACCGAGGTAGCTTATGAAGAAGATATTAGTCATCGATGATGATGGGTTGGTTTTGAAAAGCGTAGTCAAGCTGCTTAACTCTCGCGGATATGAAGCGGTTGGATTTAAAAATGGTTCTGAGGGGATCAAAGCATTTACTGCTGGGCAATTCGATCTGGTTGTATCTGATATCCGGATGCCCGAGCAAAGCGGGTTGAGTGTTATGAAAGAGATTCGGGATATCGAGAAGAGAACCAATCGTCCTCAAACACCCTTTATTGTAATCACGGGATATGCAAGTCAAGATGCCCCGCTTGGAGCAATGGAGCTTGGGGCGGTTGGGTATATCTTAAAACCGTTCGATTATGACCATTTCTTTGAAACGATTCAAAAAGCCCTGAATCCGACACCGTGTTCTCCTGCAAAAGATGATTCTTCGGATCGCTACAAAGTAATTAAAAAATTAATCAGTGACTATTATGGCAAAAATGCGAAGGAAGTGTCCTCGAGCCCCAATCTGCGTGAATTCTTTGACAATCTTGAAGACGCAATTAATTCTCTGGAAAAACAGGCCATAGAACGCAAGTGAAATACATGCGGAGCAACTGACTTCTAATGTACCCAACATGGCTCTGGTATCGTTTTTCTAGGCGGGTGCTTAATCGCTATCGACGGGTGACTCTTTTTTTCTTGGAAATCAGATACCGCTATTTGAGAAAAGCCGTCAGCGGAATAAAGCGAGTGTCAGCGTATTCTGTTTCATTGCGCTATCGTCTTTTAAGGCGACTACGATTTCGTTATTTAAGGTTGTTTATATTTTTTGTTTGGCGGTTTTGGCTACGCGATGTGTATGGATTAGAAAAGATTCCAACAGACGGACCGGCCATAATCGCATCAAATCATTTGAGCTACTTTGATTTTTGGATTCTTTCAGCCATCTTGAGGAAACAAACGGTTTTTGTGGCCGTTAAAAACCTAGCAGTGCGTGGTCATGTTGGTTGGACAATGAAGCTCAACCCTATTATTTTTATTGATCGGGACAAGCCGGGACTTACCTTTTTCAAAAAAATCTTATGGTATTTGAAAGAACAGAGGCGGCTTGTTGTGATTTATCCGGAAGGTACGCGTTCGCGAACAGGGAAAATGCTGACTCCTAAGGTAGGTTTTGTGAAACTTGCGGTCAAGGCCGGGGTGCCAATTATTCCCATAGCCATGAGAGGTACCTACGAGATTCTTCCTCCGCATAAACATATTCCTAAGCTGAAACGTTGTGATGTTTTCGTGGGAGATAAAATATATATTTCACCTCAAAACCCGGAATTTCACGATATTTTCTTTAGAAAAGCGGGCCCAGATCGTCGGTATAGAGATTTAGATGAAGCAGAACTTCAAGAAATCGCTTTTCGTATAATGGACAAGGTAAGAGTGGCCGCGATGGAAGAGTGGGATGAAAGTGTTGTTTGGCCGAAATTTGAGGTTCCCGCAGAAGTGGTGAGCCGAAAGCAGGAGCTTTTGGGAGAAAAAATACCTTCATGAAAAAAGCCGCGTTTGTTGATGTCGATGGGACATTGGTCAAAGGTTTGACTCAGCAGATCCTTGGTGAAAAACTCAAGGAGGAAAAAATCCTTTCCATGGCTCAAATGTTCCAAATGAGTTTTTGGTTCGTGCTTTACAAAATGGGCTTAATTAAAAGCAGCCTCAACATTCGTAAGAATATCTACGCATCCTTTAAAAGCAGATCTAAAAGAGATATAGATACAATCATCGCTGAAACTGCCGCGAAGGTCGCAAATTCACTAATTTGCAACAAAATGAGAGACGTCATTAGGACGCACCAAGCGAACGGCGATCTTGTTTTTGCAATCTCTGGGAGTCTTGTGGATTTGATTAAACCCATCTGTGACGAATTCAAGATTAACAATGTTTTTGCAACACAATTGCTGTTTAAGGATGATCGCTATACGGGGGCTTGGGAAGGGGATATCTGGGAGGGTGAAAGTAAGTCTAAGTTGATAAATTCGCTCTCCGGAAAATACGGGATCTCTCTGACGGAGAGCTTCGCTTATGCTGATAACTGTCAAGATTTGCCCATGCTAAAAATTGTTGGGCACCCCGTTGCTGTTAATCCTGATGCGGCCTTGAAGAAAATAGCCTGTGAATCCAACTGGCCCATAATCGAGGGTTGAGCGTGTACAAAACTGAATATCTTATTGTGACAGCATTAACGAGTTTTGCGACTCTGTTTCTGGCGGCGTTTGTCTTTTTTAAAGGGCCAAAGAAAAAGCTGAATTACATTTATTCAGCATGGGCTTTGTGCGTCGGGTTGTGGAGCTTTTTCTTAGTGTTGAATATCCTGGCGCCGACGCAGGAAATGGCTGCTTTGTGGTGCCATGCGCTGCATATCTGGGCCATTATCTTGCCAGCCGTTTATGTGCATTTTGTATTACTGTTTCTCGGAAGATACGAGAAAAAACAAGCGCTGGTGTATGCGCTCTACATAGCCTCTGCCATTCTTGTTGTCATAGATTTTACGCCTTGGTTCTTAACCGCAGTATTTCGCGAAAAATTCAACTTTTTTGTTACTAAGCCATTGTTGATTTATCCCATCCATCTTTTTTTCTTTGTCGGGAGTGTTTTTTATGTTTATTTTGAGCTAATTCGAGGCTTAATTCACGCAAAGGGTGCAGAGCGAAAGAAAAATCAATATTTCCTGATCGCAACGGTGAGCGCTTATTCGGGAGGCCTATCAAATTATTTTATTAATTACGACTTCTTGATTTTTCCAATGTATCCGTACGGAAATCTTGGCGTTTTGCTTTATGTCGCTGTGATTGGCTTGGCGATTATCCGATATCGCCTTCTTGATATTGAAGTTATTATCAAGAAGACTTTGGTGTTTGCCGGGTTATTCGGAGTCATCATGGCCGCTATTAGCATTATCACGGTTATAACGCAGGGTTATTTGGGGCAAGTTCTGGGCATAGGCCCTATGACCCGTCAGATTCTAAGCGTCTTAATTGCAATGGCTTTATTCGATCCGACGAGGAAATATTTAACTTATCTTACCGACTCATATCTCTTCCAAAGAAAAGAAGATTTTAAAATCATTCTGAATCGGCTGGCTAAAAACATTGTTACCATTCTGGATCTTCATGCGGTAGGGGAGACGGTCCTCACTACGTTGCAAGAATCCCTGCGGCTGGAGACGGGAGCCGTTCTTATCCGTAATGAAAAGGGCGGCGGGTACAGTATTCTCAGCTCTTTTGATTGCGATGATCCGAGGAAAGAATTTTCAAGCGATAGCGAATTTATCCGTTATTTTTCCGATCCAGGGCAGATAGTCAATTCTGAGAACCCAGAAGAAAAAAAGAATTACCCTCTCGCGGTTCAATCAGCGATGGATTCACTGAAAACCGTGATTGCCGTTCCGCTCTTTGTGCAAAGCGGGCTTGCCGGATTGCTTTTAATGGGTAAGAAAAAATCGGATCAGGAATTCACTCAAGAAGAAATCGGCTATTTGCCAACGGTTGCAAGTCAAACAGCGATCGCCTTAAAAAACGCGCAGCTTGTGGATGATGTTATTTGCGAGCGGGAGCAAAAAATCATCGCTCAGAATAAGGCTGAACAGGTCAATTACGCATCATCCTTGTCCCATGAGACGGGGAATGCTTTGGTGGGGATCACGAGCACATCGCAAAATATCTCCGGCGGTCTTGTCCAAGATCTTCGAAAGCTGATTAAGCATTGTGAGTCTAAGTTGGATGCGACTCTTCGTAAACGTTATGAGGAGATCGCAGACAAAATCGAACGCTTCGCGAAAATCATCGAGCAGAACAGCGAGAAAGTTCGCGTTATTATTAAAACCGCTACGGGGGGGTTGAAAAATAACCGGTCTGAAAAGGAAGATATATCATTTAGGTTCGTCTGGAATCATGCGAAAAAAGAGGCGAATATTAACGATGTCCGTTACGATGGGCAAATGCCTGACCCTTTTATTGTTTTTGGGAATACGTCGCTATTAACGAGGGTGTTGGTCAATATGTTTATCAATTCAAGAGATGCGATGCTTCCCATTGCCGGAGAGCGATGTATCCATTTGGATGCTTCTTATCGTGATTTTGAAGGCCGCCAGGTGGCTTGGGCCGAATACTGGGATGACGGCCCCGGGGTGCCTGAGGAGCTATTCGCAAAAGTGTTTGAGCAGGGCTTTACAACCAAGCCGAAGCCACAAGGTCCGATGGGGTTAGATTCGGGGTATGGCCAAGGGCTCTATTATTGTCGAAAGTTTATCGAGGACTTTCACGGGGGCCGTCTCTGGTTAGAAAAAAAAGAGGGATGCAGTTCAAAGTTTGTTTTCTGGATTCCTGCAGACAAGGAAGGAAATGGTGAAAACAAATGAACGAAAAAATCCTGATAGTCGATGATGAAAAAGATGTTTGTGAAGCATTGAAAGAGAACTTGAATCGCGAGGGATACGAAGTCGAAGTGTGTTATACCGGCGTTGCCGCTCTTCTGCTTCTGAACGAGAAAAAATACGATTTGGTTCTGATCGATATCAGACTTGAGGGGCGAATTTCTGGAATCGATCTAATTAAAACGGCGGTTGATTTAACTCCTAAGCCAGCGGTTGTCGTCGAATCGGCAACTCCCAAAAAGCAACTGGAGGAAATTTTAAAAAAAGAAGGGCTGCTTGAGCGCGTTGACAAGATCCTCGAAAAGCCAAGCGATTTACGCTTGGATCATTTTAACCGTTTCATTGAACAAGTTCTTTCGAAGGGGAGGGGATAAACCCGTATGTCGGAAAAAACAAATACTATTTTAATCGTTGATGATGACAAGATCGTGATCGAGCAATTGGTAACCCATTTCCGAAGGCGAGGGTATGAACCTATTGCAACCGCGAATCCTTCCATCGTGGAACAAACTCTTGCGAATTTTGAAGTGCAATTGATTCTTCTGGATCTAAGGATGGAGAGACTGAATGGCTATGATGTTTTAAAGAACCTCCGGAGCAAAGGCATCAAGACGCCGGTACTCATCATCACGGCCTACTACGACGACGAGAAGGATAGACTTAAAGAAATCGGGATCACTGAAGCGGATGTCATCCCAAAACCTTTTCGGGATTTTGGAAAAATAGAAGCGAGTATTAATCGGAAATTAAACAGGATTGTTGCCCCGGAGGAAGTCTGCAGCGAATACGAGGACGAGATCTATTATGACAATCGCACCAAGCTTTTAATCGCTGATGATGAGGAAGAAATCACCGATTATCTAAAGGAAATGTTTGTGGAAAGGAAATACGAAGTAGTTACTTTTAAGGACGGCAACACCGCTCTGGAGTATGTCAAAGCGAACCCCCAGAGCTGTCACGTCGCACTCGTGGATATGGCGATGCCGCGTATTGCGGGGGACCAGCTTATTAAAGCAATCATGGGGATCAATCCGCAGATTAAGTGTATTCCTATGTCGGCGAAATTCCCGGACGAGGTTGAGCAGGAGCTTCGGAATATCGGTTTTGATGTATCGAAACTCGTGACCAAACCGTTTAAAGTGCCGCTTTTGATTGAGACCGTCAAAGTAGCTGCTGTAGAGGCGGGAGTTTTGGGGCCTTCTAATTAGAATTGAATCGCGGGGAAGCTTGCCATAAAAGACTTTGCGGCTGTCTTTCCTGGGTTACGGATGATGTAGCCAAGACTGCCATCGAAATAGATGCTTTCGCCCTTTCCTAAGGGGAGGGTGCTTCTGCTTTTCCCAACCGTAATTTCAAGTTCTCCATCCTCAAGATAAAGGGCAATCATTGCGGCATCCTTTCTTTCCCAGCTTTTTTTAGATAAAGAACCCTGTCCTTCAATTCTCAATTCTCCGCAAAAGAGATCGCTTTTTGACGGTGGTACACAGGAATAAATGCTAACGCCGTAATATGTGGAAAAATCGATTAAGGCACGAGTTTTTGCGTTTGCCAATTCAAAAGGTTTTTGTGGCTGCTGATGTGCCCACCCTAAGAAATCATCCATCGAAACGCGGGTTCCTCCCAGAAGATCCTCAATCTTTTCCCAATAAACAACGGAAGAGCCTTTTTTAAGGCGCATCATTTTTGCAATTTGCTCGTGGTCCAAATTGTCCGTCAAATCCGCAAGGTGTTTGACGGAGAGCATGCTGGCCGGACGATCCGAACGTTCCCGGCGTAAGGCTTCAATGCCCTTGGCGACATTAATGGTCGCTTCTGATTTTGCCTCCGGGCCTGGAGGGGAAGTCATTTTGCTTGAAATCTTGGTCATTAAATATATGACGGCAGCGGCATCGTCATCTTCATTTGTAATGCTGTGTCTATAAAAACCGTCAAGAGCAAAACCTTGATTAGTTGTAACGCCGTGAGACCGATTTCCATAAGTAATTTTGATGTTGAAACCGGAAGAGACAAAACCAATGACGGGGAAGTGAGTGCCAAGCGAAAGGTTATCAACCGATCTTTTGGGCGGCAAGTTGATCCGGCAAATGAAAAAATCACGGGTTGCCGTGAGCGGTGGGGAAATGGGTGTTATGTCAAAGTTCTTAAAGCGGAGCCTTATGCTTTCGTGCCATTCAAGGGGGGAGCGTTTCCGTTTTCGAATGCCTGCAATTTTCTGCGGGGTTTGACGCTTTAAGGGAAAGAAATTTGCAGGGTCTCGCTCGCGGCCTAGCAAAATGAGCTCGTCGGCGGTTGTTCCGAGCACGGCGGCCATTCGTTCGAGGTTATCTACTGTTGTAGCTTGCTGGTGGTCGTTTTCAATGGATTTAAGGGTAGCCTCGTTAATCCCAACCTTCTTGGCGAAATCAATTTGTCTGATTCCCTTGTCCACCCGGATCCTCTTGATGACAGATCCTACGAGGGGACGTCTTGAGAGGGGGGTCTGCGGCCCCTCCAGCCTGTATTTTTCTATGATTTCCTTATACATCGCAGCCTCCCGGCGTATATTCTAAATAAAAATATTCATCATATCTCACATCAAAAACCGCCACATTCTCCCTCTAAACATAGAGTATACATGCAGTTATGCGAGATGTCAAATATCGAAAAATTAATACTAAAAACTATCTTTCTGGAGGCTCTTGCTTTGTTAAATAGTGGATGCTATGTTCAGATTAGAGGGAGGTGATGGAAATGGAAAAACAGGAGATGAAAGTGAGGGATGATGAAAAGCAAGAAAAAAATGATAATTACAATCCTTTGCCCGGAGAGCCTGTTACCGCGCAAGAATACCATCATGCACGTCACGCCCTTTACTTTCTCTATTTTGGAACCTACTCCGTCATTAACCATAAAGTGGCCTGGTGCACTGGAGATAAAGCAGATCGGGTCTCAGTGCACTTGAATTGTCTTAGGGAATTTGTAGAGCAGGATACGGTCTTAGGACAGGCTGTGAATGTGCTCCTGCGGAAGTTATCTCAATCTAGGCCTTGTGATCACAAAGAATGGGGTCATTTCTTGTTTCAGAATTGGACGAGCATTCATCAGGTTGCGGCTCACTACGGTGAGGATAAAAAATGTTTTCCCGATTCTTATTATTGTGCACTGAAGCAATTATTCGAAATTAATGGATAGGGAGCAAAAAATGCAAGATCTCAAAATTATTGAGGGTGATGGAAAAACAGGTCAAGAAAAAGGGACGGCAATCCGGGACCTGCGGGACCGTTATCTTGTCGAGGAGGAGCAAATGCTCGGAAAGTTGTTTGTGGGCTACTTCAACAACAAGATGGCGGTCCTCGTCTTTCTCATGCAGGTTCAAAAACATAAACCCGATGCGAAGGTGATCAGTAGTTTGTGTCTTTTTCTCGATGATCTTTTCCATCATATGCTTGAAGGTCCTAAACAAGGACGTTATCGGAGAGTGTTTTTGTGGCTTAAAAGATTTCTGACTAGGCTGCCCAATGTTCGGGCGGATCAGAGGAGGTTGGCTGGCCGTTTTGTTCAGGATCTATACGGTGTTTTTGGGGTGCATCTAAATTCAAATCTGCGAGGAGATGAAAATGAAAAGACAAAGAAGGCCGTTTAAAAGGTTTTTGCGGCGCTGTTCGGCGTTGTGCCGCTGGTTCACTGGTTACCGCAAGCACGTGAGGATGGTTGAGGCGGAACTGGGCTGCAGACTTGAAACTTGTTAGGAGGTGACGAAAGTGAAAGAGGAATATATGGAGATGTTGGAGGAGGAAGAAAGAATGGTTAAGAACTACGGGGAGGTCCTCAAGCGGCGCCGCAAAGAGCGCGGCATCACGATGATCGAGCTCTTCGAGCGGACCGGAGTCACCTGCAAAGAGATCGCAGACGCTGAGCGGGGGGCTACCGATCTCACGGAAGATCAGAAGTGGCGTGTCTCAAAATTTCTCCGTCGTCAGAAGATTATCTGACTTTCCGGATGGAAATAAAAATAGACATATATCTATTATCAGTAGTGTCCTTCGCGCTTTGGGGCTCTTGAGCCCTTGCCCAATTCGCTTCAAACGGGTATGCCTTAGGTAGAGATGAAATGCGGTTGTTTATTGATCAAGGTATGCCCAGCCATCCTAGGGAGGCACGGCGCACTTTCACATAAACAGCCCTGTGACGAGTGTTCATGCTACTTATGCACCGGCCTCTTGATAGGAGCTTTACGAAGCCGGTCGGAAGGGAAGATGGGGGCTATTTCAAAAGCTGATAAGAATGAATATTCAACGCTTTAGCTATTTTGCAAATTGTTGGAACGGACGGCAGATTGGTTTGAGAAATCAGTTCAAGGCGCTGCCAATAAGCGGTAGTAATCTCGGCCCGCTCGGCCGCCTGTTCTTGCGTCATGCGCCGTTTTTTCCGGTATTTTCTGATGTTGGTGGCGATTGTGTTTTTGATCTTCATAATAGAGGTCATTATGATGGAGATTACCTTCGGAGAACATTCACTGGGAGGTAGTGTTCCGGAAGGATCAAAAGTAGAGCATAGATAGTACGTTTGTATCATTGGCCCTGTGACAAGCCCATGCGGGGGAGCAGACTGCCCGCGAACGAGGGTGGGACTTGTTGCAGGGCTTTTTTTTATATAACCCTTTGCCGGTAGCGGATGCTGGGCAGACAGCGATCGGGGTTGCAGAATGCTTTTATCGTCAGGTCTTACGGAGGTGAGTGAAATGTGTGCAAACGAAGCTGGAATTCTTAAAGCGAAGACAGGTCTTCGCAGCGGGTACGGACATATTCGATGTCCAAACCCGGAGTGTGACTATGTCCTTTTTGAGGCATCAAAAAGGTTTTGGCACGTGGGCGGTCTCGAGCGGATGCTTTGTCCGACATGCGGCCATTCGGCTTCGTTTATCGCGTGCCTCCAGTCGGAAAACGATGCCGGGGCGCTTATCGTTCGATATGGGTGTCACAAATGCGAGCTCTGTTTTGAAAGAACGATGGTTGGGGTCCGGAAATACTGCACGGGCTGCCACACTCACCAAAACATCTATTTCCTGCTCTCCCCGGCCCTTCCAGGCGGCATTCCAGGCATTCAGGAAACAGCGGCAGAAGCCTGACGGCCTGTTTTACACCACCGCCTTTGATCCCGCACCCGGGCATGCCTCCTTGACGACCCTATACACCTTTTGCAGGGTCTACCTTCCGCTCGACCACACTCTCTCATCTTAAATTTGGTACTCGAGAGCGTGGTCGAGCGGGGTTCTCGGCATGCCCGGGTACGGGTTTCCCAAGGGGAGATTGGAAAATCAAAAACGATAAAATTTATTTCAAGTATAAAAACCTTCACAAACCGTTCACACCCCTGTCTTAAACGGACCTCCCATGAGGATATAAATTTAAAGACCAGTCTAAAACCTGGTTGCGAAAACGGCGCTAAAGCCCAAGAGGTAAAAGGAGATCAAGATGAAGAATACGGAAATTCAAGAGAGACGTCCGATTGCTCCAAACGTCAAGACGGTTTCCAGAGGAGTGTTTCAGCAGTTTGTAGCGTGGTTTAGAGCGGGATTAGGTCTTGGGTTGATGCTATTTGTAGCGTTAACCACCTTTTCAGTTCTGTCCCATGGTGCGAATTGGATCGAAGGATCGGCAAAGCAAGGTCAGTCAAGGGATCCGAGGCAGGGTTTTAGCCCTGTACTCCCCAAGACGGACCCTGCGGCGCCGGTTCGAGTTGTGCGTAGTACGGTTGCGGTTCAGAAAAGCCAGGATGATTACAGGATGTTCCGCGAAAAGGCCCGTTTTGTGACGGACCTTTCGAATAATGTCTCTCGGACGTTGAGCAGCCTGGCGCGTTGAGTATCTGACGACAGGGGAGAAGCAGGCATGCTTCTCCCCTGAAACGGGATAGATCATCGGAAAGTGGTGTCTCTAAGAGTCAGGAGGGGTGTGTTGACAGAAGAGATCGAAAGTAAGGAAACTCAGGGTCCAGAAGGTGTTATTGAAAACGCGGGTCCGGTTGTTTTGACGGAGCGCGATATCGCGGTCATGCAGTTCGCGCACGAACAGCGTTACCTCTGTTACAACCAGATCAGCGATACGTTCTGGAAGGGATGCTCTGAAGACGCAAAAGCCTGCAAGCATCGCGTGGCGAAACTCGTTACGGCGGGTTATTTGTCGAAGCAGTACAGCGGTAGAAAGAAAGTGGATGTCTATTTTGCCACGGCAAAGGCCGTGGAGGCGCTTAAGTCCCGATCGCTTGATTCCGGGATACCGGCGCTTAAGTTTTCCCGTGATTTCGAGCAGTATATTTCGCACGATCTGCACGTGACTAATCTCCGGATGCTTTTCCGGGAATTGGGGTGGCGTGAGTGGACAAGCGAAAGGGTTCTCCGGGAACGGGATCATTATTACCATCGGCCGGACGGGGTCCTTACGGTCCGCGGCCAGAAGATCGCCATTGAATTTGAGAACAGGATCACAAAGGGAAAGGCCCGTTACGCGGCGATGTTCGATTATTACGACAAGCATGCGGGTTACAACCTGCTTTTCGTGATCATTCTCAAGGATATCCGGGAATGGCTTCTGGACCTCAAGTATGACGCGAGAAAAGTGTGGTTCGCCAATTACGAGGATCTGATGGAGCAGAAAGGCAAAGCGCAATTCGAGAACATGAGGGCATCGTTTGAGCTTAGCCGGCTCCTTTAGGGAGTGAAAGCGCTATGCCGAATATTCAAGAAAAACGGGAGCCTTGGGTGGTGCGCCTGCTTGGGGGCGTCTTTTCGACGGTCCCGCTGGGGTTGGCGGATCTTCTTCTGGCGCTTGTTTCAAAGGTCAAAAATCCTTGGTTCCAACGGGCACTTTTTGCGAGCTCGTTTACTGTTTCGATTGCGAGCGCGCTATCGTTTAACCGTGCTCTTGATCTGTTGCAGCTGTTTTTCTCAAGTGACGGAAATAATCAGGCGGAGGGAACGGCCCTTAGACTGGGACTCTTCTACCTCCTTTACGTCGTTGTGTCGCTTCCGGTATTTCTCGTGGTCGCCTATCTGGGAAGTCATGAGAAGCTTTTTAAGGGCGGCTCCTCAAAGCGGGAGCCCGGGAAGGGACGCATGCGCTATCAAAGGTACAAGTCGACGCACCAACAGGTTTATCTCGGGGATAGTTTCTTAAGTCCCCGGCCGCTTTTTCTTATGAACGATCAGCGCGAGATGCACATGCAGGTGATCGGTTCCACAGGGACCGGAAAGACGGAGTCCGTCCTTCTGCCCATGCTTGCCCACGACATCCATCACGGTAAGGGAGCGGTCGTGATCGACGGCAAAGGGGACCTTGAGCTCCTTGACCGCATCCATGCGATCGTTAAAGCCGAGGGCCGGCTCAATGACTTTTACTTCTTCTCGCTCGCTCATCCGAAAAAGTCCAATACCTAT
Source organism: Candidatus Omnitrophota bacterium (assembly GCA_903856085.1). Lineage (GTDB taxonomy): Bacteria > Omnitrophota > Omnitrophia > Omnitrophales > Aquincolibacteriaceae > Aquincolibacterium > Aquincolibacterium lacustre. The sequence continues at coordinate 23,619 of CAIOAT010000025.1, forward strand.
AACCCGCTTCTCAGAGGCAATGCCACGGAACTGAAGGACAAGATCGTGGGCAGCATGGCCTGGAGCGAAGAGTTCTACCGGCGGATGGCGGAACAGGCGGCTCTCGCGATCCTAAACTCTCTCCTTCTCACCGGGCAGAAGATCCGGTTCAGGACGCTCCACTCCTGCCTAACGGACCTGGAGTCCTTGAAAACGCTCGCCGACTTGACGGGCGCCAAAGACAAGAACCTGCAGCTCGACCTGGTCGCCATGATCAATAACTTCCACGACAACCGGAAGTTCCTCTCGGGGCTTATGGCCGATCTCTATCTTTCGTCCCGGAGCGAGTTTTCCGAAAAACTCGATACCGACAACCCACATATCGATCTTCTGGAGGCCTATCAGGCGCAGAATATCGTTTACTTCGCGCTCGATCTTCAGGGGTATGGGGATACAGCCCGGCGCATGGGGAGGATGATCCTTCAGGACCTGAAGACCGTTTCAAGCTACATTCAGTCGAATATTCAGGAGTCCCAGCGGCATTTCTTCCCGGTCTTTATTGACGATGCCGCGAGCTTTTTGGATCTCGGGTTCGTGGATTTCTTAAATAAATCCCGGGCCTCGAAGCTCGCAATCGCGCTCTTTCACCAGTCGCTTGGCGATCTCTTCTTCCGGTCAGCCCCGAAATTCCAGCAGCAGGTGATCGAGAACACGAATATCAAGATCATCTTGAGACAGGATGACCCCGACGCGATCGAAAAGTTCTCGAAGATCGCGGGAACGCGCAGGACCCTGATCCCGACCTATCAGACCGAAGAGCGTCTTACGGGAAAAGGGATGACCGGCACGGGATCTGTCCGGGAAGGGCAGGAGTTCAAGATCGAGCCGGACCTGATCCGCGAGCTTAAACGCGGGGAGGCTGTGGTGATCTTGAAAAGTCCGGGGTTACTTACCGATCACATTAAACTGGATTTCTTCGGACACCCGGAATATCCGGGGATCTTTAAACCTCTCACGGGAGAAGAGATCGAAAAAATAAGGGAGGCTAGGGAAGCAGCGGCACAAGCGGAAAAGGGCATACCTCCGGATGTCGAGGATCCTTTAAGCACTGTTCGCGGCTTGGGTCTCAAAGACAAGTAACAGCCACAGAGAAACATAACTTCGCAGAAGCCTTAACGGATAAGGGGAAGGCCTGGGTCAGTCGCCCGGGTCTTCCCCTTTTTTCGTTTCCGGGCTCATTTTAAAAAAGGAGGTGATCCAGCCACAACACCGTTTTACCCAGTGCAATTCAACTTTAACCACAAACAAGGAGAACACTAACATGGAAACAGCAACTGCAGTTCAAAACGAAAAAACTGAAAACGTGGTCCTCTGTGACGTTCCGAGGTCGGGAAATGACGTCTACCGGATCTCCCGGAATGTTTACAAGGGGGAGAGGTATGTCGACCTCAGGATCTTCTTCCGGAGCAAAGGAGACGCGTCCCTTCTCGTCCCGACGACCAAAGGGGTGTGCTTCCCGGAAAAGATCCGCGAGGACGTTATCGCCGGGCTCATTTTGGCCCGGAAGGCGCCTGAGGTCCAGTGCCCGGAGGGAGAGCAGTTCCGGAGCGTGAAGATCCTCGAGATCCCGCTCTCTGAGACGGAGCAATTCCGGATCTCCAAGGGCAGCGGATCGAAGAACGCGTTCGTCGATATCAGGAAGTTCTTTCAAACCCAAAAGGACGGCGCCTTTGTTCCGTCCAAGACGAAGGGCGTGTCGATCCTCGGGTCGTCGATTGATGAG